>CAXVYS010000024.1:0-1152120 GCA_963422675.2 Bacteroidia bacterium | reverse complement strand
GGCAACTACGTTTACCAACTTAACCAATACCACTACCAACGCTAATACCGGCGGTATACCAACTTACGATTGGGCTTTTGCCGACGGATCTTCCAATTCCGCTGTAATTAACCCTGCTCACACTTATAGTTTAGGTGCTAATGGAAATGCAGTTTACAATGTTACATTAACTGCAACCACCACACATACCTGTACCGATTTTATTACAAAAACGGTGAATGTATTTGCTGTGCCAACGGCTTCGTTTACTTCTGATTCTGTATGCCTCGGTACACCATCGCATATGCTTGATGCAAGTAATGGTAACGGTAATATAGTGAATATGTATAACTGGGATTTTTTAAGTAATGGCACTGTAGATGCCGCCGGAGTTTCAAATCCTAACTATATATTTCCATCCTTTGGTACAAATCTTGTATCTTATACAATATCCACCACCCCTGTTGCAGGCTTAACCTGCTCCAATATTACCTCCACTTTAACGGTGTATGTAAATCCAAATCCTGTACCTGATTTTACATTTGTAAATAAATGTATTAATACACAACCAAATGCTTTTGATGCAAGCGTAAGTACTGTTGCGGTAGGCACAAATACAAACTATGCATGGGCATACGGAGATGGCGCTACCGGTAATGGCAGCAACGTAACCCATAACTATGCAGCATCGTCTGCTTATAATGTTACATTAACTGTTACCTCAACTAAAGGATGCGTTGCTAATATTGTAAAAACAGTAGATGTGTATCAAAAACCATTAATGAGTATTGCCAACAGCTCTGCCTGTGATAAAAAAGCAATGACCTTTACCGCAACTCCTTTACCAAACAGTGGCGTTATTACAGACTGGTTTTGGGATTATAATAATTCCATTAATACGATAGAAGCTAACGGGCAGGCTGTTGTAAGTACTGTGTTTCCTGCTGCAGGAGTTCAAACGGTTTACCTCGTAACGGTATCTAATCCTGGCCAGTGCCGCGATACGATGTTTAAACAAATTTATGTGGATTATGTTCCTAAGCCATTGTTCAGCGTTGATAAACCAAGTGGTTGCCCTGAGCACTGCGTTAAATTTACTGATAACACTTTACCAGTCACTGGGCCGGCAGTAAACGCAAACTGGAAATGGATTTTAGGTGATGGTACAATTGTTAATGCAGGTAGTAATATCAGCCAGGATCATTGTTACCAAAACGGCACAAGTAACCAGGTAAATTTGTTTGATATAAAATTGGTAGTAACTACTGATAAAGGTTGTGTTGATTCATTAGAAAAAACATCTTTTATTACTGTATATCCTACACCAATTGCAAATTATGCGATCAATCCAAGCGAGGTAAATATTGTAACACCGTTAACCTATTTTGTAAACGAGTCGGTTGATTATACCAAATGGTGGTGGAGCTTTGGCGACGGAGCTTTTAACAGCGACTCAGTAAATGTAAACCCAACGCATTTTTATAATGATGCTACAGCGTCAACTTACCACACTGGTTTATTGGTGATGAACCAGTATGGTTGTATAGACAGAGCCTATGTCCCAATTGAAATTACTCCCGAATTTATTTTTTATATTCCAAACGCTTTTACGCCTGCCAACGGGGATAATGTTAATGATTTATTTACCGGAAATGGTATTGGCATCGAAAAATACGATATGTGGATTTATGACAGATGGGGAGAAATGATTTACTACAGCAATGATATTGCCAAAGGCTGGAATGGTAAAAAAACAGGTAAATCGGAAGAGGTACAACAGGACGTATATATCTGGAAAGTAAAAATAAGAGATATCCTTGGTAAAAACCACGATTACGTGGGGCATGTTACACTCGTAAAATAATCCTTCATTAATTAGAAGGTCATCTTTAGGGTGACCTTTTTTCATTAGAGTAACTCTCTTCTGATAATGAATTATTACGTTAAATTATTTTACGGGCTTAGCTGTTTTTACAGCGCTCATATTTTTACTTTACTATTTTAAATTCGTGTTTTAAATAAAAATCTATTAATTTTATTAGTATGATAAAACACGCATTCATTATTTTATTACTTACATCTATTACAATTATATCCTGTAAAAAAAAGGATACGAGTCCAACTCCAACAACAGGAAGTATGACTCAAAATACCAACGATAGTTACGGAACACTCCAAACACTTTTAATTCATTACTATGATGGGAATGTATTTATTGGTTCTGACAGCCTACTAACTGCCTCATTGTTTGCAAGTCCAATCACAAATACTATTCCTTCGCAAGCAAACGCAGGTTACATCACCTTTAATGGCATCACTTTAAAAAATACAGCTAATCATTATCAGGATAGTACACATACTACTAACATACACCAGGCAAATTCTGTATGGACCGTTAGTGGCAGTAGTGATGTTCCAGCATTTACACATACTGTTACGCCGTCTTTTCCTGTATTTACGGGTAATTCCCAATTGCCGGACTCTATATCAAAAGCGAGTGGTGTCACTATTAATTTAAGCGGTGTAAGTAATGCGGCTAACTATGGTATTACAGTACAACTTATTTCGGGAAATAATACGGTAGTTAAAAATATGTTCCCAAATCAAATGACCTGCTCATTTACAAGTGCAGACTTATCTTCCTTAAGTCCGGATAATAATGCAATAATCATTGTTGTTATAAGTAATGGAGCACAGCAATCGTTTGGAGGAAAATCATATGCCTTTGATAACGTACTGGAACACATTAAGTATATCAAATTAAAATCCTAATTTTTGTACGTATTCTTCTCTTTATAAAGTGAGAAGAATACGTACAAATTATTTACCTCGGTTTCCGCATTCCCTGATTAGAAGGCTGTGAACGTTGTTGCGGCGCCGATTGCATTCGTGGTCGCTGTTGTTGTTGAGGCTGCGTTTGTTTTACCGGCTGTTGTTTCACAGGTTGCGGATTTTGGTTTTGCATAGGCTGTTGTTGTTTTACAGGTTGCTGTTGCTTAAAAGGTTCCTGATTTTGGATAGGCTGCCTATCCGGTTTATTAATCTGCTCTTTTACAGGACTGGTACTTTGTTGTTTTTGTCCATTAAAATCCTGGTTATTTCGGATAGGTTCGTTTTGCTGCTTAATGTTTGGAGCTTGCTCATTGTTTCGTTTAGCAGGCAAATTGTTATACTTTCTTCCGGGTTGTACATTATCCTTATACGCCCCTTGTTTTTGCTGGTAAAAGCCCGATTCATTATTTTTTCTTACCATCGACGAACTGGTTCTTCTTCCATAATACCAGTTATGAACTCTTGGTGAACGGTAATCATATACTCTGTGGTAATAAGGATAATGGTAACGGTAAGCTCTCCGGTAATGGTATATCCAATACACAGGCCCCCAGGGTTGCCACCACATAGGATAGTTATTCCAGTACCATGGAGAAATCCACGGGCCGTAACTTGGACCGTAAATGTATTGCACAGAAGGCCATGCCCATACATTTACAACAACGGTTGTGTTTGGTGTATTAATATACGACCCATTGTTGGTGTTTGATGAATTAGTAGTTGAAGAACTATTGGAATAGACATCGTCAGTGGTTGATTGTTTATCAGTACTGTTTTGTTTTGAAGCCGTTTCATCTTTAGGTTCGATGATATAGTTCTTACCATATAATTCTTCATCTCCCACAATTTGAATGTGAGCCTTGTCGTTCCCTGTTTTATCCACTTCAATAACGGCAACATCCTGAGTTTCGGTTTCAGATACGGCTACCTGTAATATGAGGGTATGTGCGTCGCCGTCTTTTTTATCGATTACTTTTACATAATCTACTTTTCCGTCGCCATCCAAATCAAGGTTGTTGACTTCATTATCATTTGAATTAATTGCTTTTTCAAAATTTTCCGGAGTATCGGCTTTTTTAAATAATTCCAATGCCCCGTAAAGGTCAAAGTTATCGCCGGGTAAGCCTAAGGAATCAGGTTTAGTTTGCGCATAAGAAGTAAGCCCTATAAATAATGAAAAAACGGCCAGAGGTAATTTAACTGAAAACATGATGGTATATTGTTAGTTATAACCTTCGTATTCAAATTTGATACCAAAGCAATACTACCAGAATACTACGAAAAGTGTTTTAGCTAATTTTATGAATACTAAAGATTACTTCCAGAAATCATAATAGTTGAACCATTGGTGTGGATAGGCTTTTACAGTGGTTTCCAGGGCAGCTACGTATTGTTGTAACAAATTTTGGCAAACTGCTTCCAGGTCTTTTTCTCCTCTTACCCTTGCCACCTGAATAGGCTTGAGTGTAGAAAATTCGTAGGTAAATTTATCTGTTTTTACAGCGAACACAATGCATAAGGGTACACCAAATTTAGCAGCTAAAATAAATGGCCCTGCAGGAAACTGTGCCGGGCTCCCAAAGAAATTGGTGGTAAGTGTTTTAGCGCCTTCCCTGTAACGGTCGCCATGCATTACTACCAGTTCGTTATTGCTGAAAGCCTTATGCAACTCGATAATATGGCTTTTACTTTCTTCATCAATAGAAATAATGTTGATCTTCTTTTCTTTCATGATGCCATCCATATATTCCTTTACATCTTCTTTCTCATTGGTATACATCAATACATTGAACGCCGTGCCAAGCCTGTTTAAGCCCTGGCCTGCCACTTCCCAGTTACCGATATGTGCGCTTACCAAAATCCCCCCTTTATGAATAGCCGTTAATTCGTCCAGCATTTCCCCGTTTTTATGAATAACCGTAAATGGGTTTTGGGCACCGGCCATCACCGCTACCTTATCCATAATGGTTTGGCCCAATAAAAAATTGTTTTTGTAAACGGCCATACGTGCTTTAAAAGCCGAATAGCCGTGCGCCTTCATAAAATACGCTTTAATGTATTTGTTAGGTTTGGAAAACAGGAAATAATAAAATGAAACGAAACGCAGCACAAAATAAGCAGGTCTTAAACCAAAGGTATTGAGGATAAATCCGAAGATTTTAAATCCTAAAACTTTACCCCTGGATTGTCCGTCCCATTTTTGATTATCCGCCATACAAATCCTTGTTTAGAGCCTGTTTTAAATAAAAAAACAAAACACTAACGTGTTTTGTTTAGTATGAAAATAAGGCCGTTAACTAAGCCATTTCTTTTTCCTTAACTTTTGCGTAACAGTAATTATAAAAATCACTGAAAGTATGAATGGTCGTAAAATCTTCTCCTTTTACTTTAAATCCGAAATTACTCTCAATTACTACTACTAAATCTACATAATCAAGGCTATCTAATTCCAATGTTTCTCTCAAATTGGCTCCTGATTTAATTTTGTTCTCATCAACTTCGAACTCCTCTACTAAAAAACTGTTTACCGTTTTTATAATCTCTGCTTCTGTCATGTTATTCTTTTGTAAAACGCTATTTTAAATGTGTTATACAAAATTAGGCAAATTTTTTGATTATCAAAGTGGAATTTGTGCCGCCAAAACCAAAAGAATTAGATAGAATCGTATCCAGCTTAGCCTCTTTCGTTTCTGCAATAATATTTAGTTTTTCAGAGTCTTCGTCCGGTGTTTCAAAATTTATATTAGGGGCAATAAAGTCATTTTGCATCATTAACGTCGAATATACGATCTCACTTGCACCGGCCATCCAACATTCGTGGCCTGTCATTGATTTTGTAGAACTGATGGGCGTTTTATATTCAGCAAACAGATGTGATAATGCCTGCGCCTCTACTCTATCGCCACCCGGTGTGGATGTGGCGTGAGCATTAATATAATCGACGTCTTTAGCGTTAATATTTGCTTCTTTAATAGCCATGGATAAGGAACGGATTTGCCCATCGGCACTGGAATTGGAGATATGATCGCCATTACTGGAAAAACCATAGCCTATTACTTCGGCTAATATAGTGGCTCCACGTTTTTGGGCAGACTCTAAACTTTCTAAAATAACCGTTGCTGCTCCACCGCTTGGTATCAGACCATCACGGTCTTTATCAAAAGGACGCGATGCTTTTGCCGGTTCATTTTCTCTTATAGAAAACGCGCTTAAGCCGTCAAATGCACCAAAGGTATAATTGTTGGTTTCCTGGGTTCCACCACAAATAACCTGTTGCTGTAAGCCCCATTTGATCATTAAATAGCCCATACCGATAGAGTGTGAACCACTTGCGCAGGCTGCACCCAAGGTGTAATTAATCCCTTTTAATTTAAAAATGGTGCTCAGGTTCATGGTAGCGGTACAATTCATGGTTTGGAAAATTGCTCCGGAACCTAATAAAGTGGTATCTTTTTTAGCTCTTACAATATCGTTGGCTTCAATGGTAGCACCTGCTACACTATCGTTACCGTAAATAATTCCAACTTCATTTTTATCCATAAAATCCTGCTCTATTCCGGCAACTTTTAATGCTTCAATGGTAGCCATATAGGCATATTCTGCCGGTTCTGCCATACCAATACGTTGCCTTCTATCCAACAATCCTTTTAATTGGGGCCTGTCTACATAGCCGGTTAAGCCACTTCTATAGCCCATTTCTTTTCTTGCCTGATCTAATACAATACCTGATTTACCGGTAAATAATGAGTTTTTAACTTCTTCTAAAGTTTTTCCTAAACAACTCCAGGTTCCTATTCCGGTTATAACTACTCTGTTCATTTTTCAATTATTTTCTCGCAAAGTCGCGAAGTCGCAAAGACGATTAAATTTATAAATTATTAACGATACGGGTAATTCCATTTTTGATTAAAGTTTCATTGAAATTTATGAGTAATCCTAACTTCAAATTTGTTAATTTCAAATAGGTAAGCAGTTGTTTTTGATGAACCGGTAAAATCGTTTCTACTGATTTTAATTCAATAATAACAGAATTTTCAACTATTAAATCTGCTCTAAATTCTATATCCATTTTTACTTCATTCCAAATGACGGGTATCCCTTTTTGAAACTCAGTTGACAGTCCTTCATTTTTAAGTTCATAATACATTATTTTTTCATAAACTGATTCTAAAAGACCAGGCCCTAACTTTGTGTGAATTTGGTAGGCTATATTGACTATTATTTTAGAAAGTTCGTTTTCTGTCATTTTTATTTTTCTCCGCGTCTTTGTGCCTTAGCGAGAGATTATTTATTCTTAGCTGTACAATCCTCCATTTACTGAAATCACCTGCCCTGTAACATAAGAAGAATCTTTCCCCACTAAAAATGCTACAACCCCTGCAACTTCTTCGGGTTCACCGAACCGATTCATAGGCACCATGTTTTTGTAATCCGCTTCATTAATATCCTGGGTCATATCCGTTTTGATAAAACCCGGAGCTACTGCATTTACCGTAATACCACGTTTACCAACTTCCTGGGCCAATGCTTTTGTTGCCGCAATAATAGCGCCTTTGGATGCCGAATAATTGGTTTGACCCGGCATCCCTTTTAAGCCTGATAAAGAAACGATATTAACGATACGTCCTTTACGTTTACCCAACATGTGTTTAACCACATGGCGGGTAACATTATAAAAACCTTTTACAGTGATATCCAATACACGGTCCCAATCTTCAGGATTAATAAACACCATTAAATTATCTCTGCGAATACCGGCGTTGTTAACTAATACAGCAATGGTTTTATCTTTGTTATTATCAATCCATTTTTCCACGTGTTCATCTGCATCCGCGGTAATGCTCACATCAAACTTCATTAATACAGCATCTACTCCTTTTGCTTTAATCAACTCCTGGGTTTTTTTTGCTTCTTCATCGTTAGAGGTATAGTTGATAATGATATTATAACCCATATCTGCCAACCGTAAACAAATTGCCTTCCCTATTCCACGGCTCGCGCCTGTTACTAATGCGTATTCCATAATTTAATTTTTGTTGATTCGAGCGGAGTTGTAAACAGTTTATCTTGCCCTTCGACTCCACTCAGGACGGCAAGACCATTTAAATTATTTTTTATAATACTTCAATGTGGTTGTAAAATATATAATCCCTTACGGCTTTCACATCTTTGTACTTAACCGAATCTTCTACAAAACACGGGAATACTTTGCGCAATTTTTCGTAAGCGTCTTTTGATTTAGACGATAATTTGTCCTGCATTTTTAAGTAGTCGATGGCCTGTAAAATGGTCATCCATTCAATCGCTAACACTTCGTAACTATTTAAAATTACTTTTTTGCAAATTAAAGCGGCATTAGCTCCCATACTTACAATATCCTGATTATCGTTATTACTTGGGATACTATGTACATACATTGGGTTAGACAACATTTGGTTTTCAGCCGTGGTAGAAGTAGCTGTAAACTGAACACCCTGCATCCCAAGGTTTAAGCCTAACACACCATGATTTACAAATGGTGGTAAAATATTGTTTAATTTATTGTTCAATAAAAAGTTTAATTGTCTTTCAGCAAGCATCGACAATTTAGTCATGGCTATTTTTAATTTGTCCATTTCCAAAGCCACATAATCGCCATGAAAATTACCACCATGGTACACATTTTTACGTTCCCAATCAACAATAGGATTATCGTTAGCTGAATTGATTTCATTGATCAATACTTCTTTTGCGTAGTCCACTGTATCTACAATTGGCCCTACAATTTGCGGTACACAACGAATAGAATAATATTCCTGCATTTTTTCCACCAACACATCTACTTCTACTTTTTGGTTGTAGTGATGCTCTTCGCGGCTTTTTACCAGTTTACTGTCTTTTAAAGTATTTTGTAACGCCTTTGCCACAGCGTTTTGGCCATGGTGATGTTTTACTTCATTTAAAGGGGTTGAATAATGGTCGTCAAAGCTTTGTACTAATTCCATAATGGTTGCCGAAGCCAATAAGCTCCAGTTCATCAGGTTTTCAGCATAAATCACATTTAACATTCCAATACCACTCATGGCAGACGTTCCATTCATTAAGGCCAAACCTTCACGAATGTGAATTTCCATTGGGGTAATTTTTTCTTTTTTAAATACTTCTGCTGTATCGGTTATTACTCCTTTATAATAGACTTCCCCTTCTCCAATTAACGTAAGTGCCAAATGCGCTAACTGAACCAAATCGCCACTGGCTCCTAAACCACCATGTTCGTATATCACGGGAGAAATATTTTTATTGATCAGGTCTTTGATTAAAACCATAGCATCCGGATGAATCCCCGCAAAACCCTGCATTAACGTATTTAAACGTGCCAGCATAACAGCTTTACAATCAATTTCAGGAATAGGATTTCCTGAACCTGAGCAATGGCTGCGGATCAAATTATACTGCAGTTTCATTTGATCGTCATGATTAATACGGTACTGGGCCATGGGACCAAAACCTGTATTAATGCCGTATATGAGCTTTTCGCGAGTAAACTCTTTTAAAAAATAGTGGCTTCGGTATACTTTCCGTAACGCCTCTTCATCTAACTGAAGCTCTAAATTGTTTATTAAAACCTTGTAGAAATCATCCGCCGAAATTTTCTTATCTCCAATTTTTACCATAATATGTGTGCAATTTACAAAATTAGAACAATTTTGCTATCCGTAATGTTGGGTATTTTTATTTTATCAATAAAAGTTAAAAAAACCGATTAAATGGTTTGGTTCGGTATTCTTTTTCTTAATTTGTGGCCTTTTAAACCCTACTATTTTCTATAAAGGATGAATTTTTTCACTAAAGACACCAAAACAGCTTTTGAAGCAATATCTGCGGCTCAATTCATTGCCTTTGCACCTATTGTTTTTCAGGCGTCAAAATCGTTAAGAGATCTGGGAATTTTAGATCTTGTTAACCAAAGTGGCGAAGAAGGAATAACCCTACAGGAAGTTCATAGCAAATTATCCTTAACGGAATATGGCGTAAGGGTATTGCTGGAAGCAGGCCTTGGAATTGGTTTGGTAATTAAAAATGAAGGAAAATATACGATTACCAAAACAGGTTTATTTATTTTAAATGATAAAATGACCCGCGTAAATATGGATTTTTCGAACGATGTGTGCTATGAAGGAATGTTTACCTTATCCGACAGCATTAAAGAAGGAAAACCAACCGGATTAAAGGCTTTAGGTGATTGGCCAACGGTTTACGAAGGCTTATCCATTTTACCTCAACCTGCCAAAGACAGCTGGTTTAACTTTGATCATTACTATTCTGACGGTTCGTTTGATATAGCTTTAAACCATTTATTTAAACTGAAACCAAAACATATTTTAGATATTGGAGCCAACACCGGAAAATTCACTTTAAAAAGTATGGCTAAAGATCCTGACGTAAAAGTGACGTTACTGGATCTGCCCATACAATTAGCCGTTGCCAAAGAGAATATTGACAAAGCCGGTTTTAGCAAACGGGTAAATTACCATCCCATTAATATTTTAGATGATGCAAACCGCTTCCCTAAAGGCGCTGACACCATTTGGATGAGCCAGTTTTTAGACTGCTTTAGTGAAGATGAGATTGTGAGTATTTTAAAACGTTGCCACGAAGCCCTTTCAGACGATGGCCATGTGTACATTATGGAAACATTTTGGGATAAACAAAAATTTGAACCGGGGGCTTTCAGTCTGCAAATGACGTCCTTATACTTTACCAACATTGCTAATGGAAACAGCCAAATGTACGACAGTGCTGTGTTTAATAAGCTAATTGATAAAGCAGGTTTTGTCATTATCGAACAAATTGATCGTGTGGGAATAAGCCACAGTGTCCAGGTGTGTAAAAAGAAATAAATTGAAACACGATATTACCAACTCCGCTGATGTAGAACTGTTGGTAAAAACATTCTACAACAACCTACTTCAAATTGAGGAGGTAAAACCTGTTTTTGCCCATGTTGATGTTGAGAAGCATATGCCACACATGGTTGCCTTTTGGGAGTTTGTATTGCTGGATAAGGAAGGCTACACTACCAATGTATTTGATAAACATGTTAATCTCCCTTTAAAGGAAATTCATTTTGCTTTATGGCTTGCTACCTTTGAAAGTACCGTACACCACTTATTTGAAGGCGAAAAGGCTGAAATGGCCATTAACAGGGCCAAAACCATTGGTTACTCGTTTGAAAACAAGTTGAAGCAAATGGGGAAGCTTCATTAACCACATAGGCACATAAAAAGCATAGAAAACCCAAGAATTTCCATGTTAAATACAGATTGAATTCCTGTAATTTTTTCTTAAATTCGCTCTCCTAAATCCAACGCCTTATTTTTCATAGCTCCAAACTATGTCTGCTATGTGCCTATGTGGTTTAAAAAAAATAAACATGAAAAAGTACCCTACATACAACCAACTAAACTTATCACAAATAAGTAAAGACATTTTAAAATACTGGAACGAAAAAGATACGTTCGCAAAATCTATTTCTACACGTGAAGGTAAAACGCCCTGGGTGTTTTATGAAGGGCCGCCAAGTGCTAATGGTATGCCAGGCATCCATCACGTAATGGCACGTACCATTAAAGATATTTTTTGCCGTTATAAAACGCTACAAGGCTTTCAGGTTAAACGTAAAGCCGGCTGGGATACACATGGCTTACCCATCGAATTAGGCGTTGAAAAAACATTAGGTATCACCAAAGAAGATATTGGTAATCCTAACAGTAAAAAATTTATTTCTGTAGAGGATTACAACAAAGCCTGCCGTAAAGAGGTAATGAAATACACCGATAAGTGGGAAGATGTTACAGCCAAAATGGGCTACTGGGTTGACATGAGCGATCCTTACATTACTTACGACAACAAATACATTGAAAGCGTTTGGTGGTTGCTACAAAATTTATCTAAAAAAGATTTATTGTATAAAGGCTTCACCATACAGCCTTATTCACCGGCTGCAGGAACAGGCTTATCATCGGCAGAGTTAAACCAACCGGGTTGTTACAGAGATGTAAAAGACAGAACGGCTGTGGCTCAGTTTAAAGTTGGCAGTCAGCAGTGGGCAGATGTAAAAGCAAAACTGCCAACTGTACATTTACATACTGCCGACTTATTTTTCCTGGCCTGGACCACTACTCCATGGACCTTGCCTTCAAACACGGCCTTAGCGGTAGGTAAAGACATTGAATATGTGTTTGTAGAAAGTTTTAATCCTTTCAGCGGACATCCGCAAACCGTTATACTGGCGAAAGACCTTGTGAATAAATATTTTTCGGAAAAACATACCGATCTTAAATTTGAAGATTATAAACCCGGCGATAAAAACATTCCGTTTAAAATTGTTGGACATGCCAAAGGATCAGACTTAGCGGGCATCCGTTACGAACAGTTATTACCGTTTGTACAACCAACAGAAGGCGATGCCTTTAAAGTAATTGTAGGTGATTTTGTAACTACAACCGATGGTACAGGGATTGTTCATATTGCACCAAGCTTTGGGGCAGACGATTTTAGAGTAGCCAAACAAAACGGTATTGCTTCATTAACCCTGGTTGACAAACGCGGTCGTTTTTTACCCGAAATAAAAGATGGTACCTTTTTATACGGTGAAGAATATGTGAAAGAAGATTACCATACCGATGCGGAAAAGAAAACCGAGTTTGAAAAGCAAAAACAGATTTTAGAAGCTACAGGAAAAATAAAAGAATTAAAAGCGTATTTAAGTGTTGACGAACGTATTGTTTTAAAATTACAGGAAGAAGGAAAGCTCTTTAAAAAAGAAACCTACGAACATAGTTATCCTCATTGCTGGAGAACCGACAAACCGGTGTTATATTATCCTATGGACAGCTGGTTTGTGAAAGTGGCTGATAACAGGGGTAAACTGGTTGAACTCAATAAAAAAATTAACTGGAAACCGGAAGCTACCGGAACAGGGCGTTTTGGAAACTGGTTGGAAAATGCCTTAGACTGGAACCTTTCCCGTTCCCGTTTCTGGGGTATTCCTATTCCTATCTGGACCAGTGAAGATGGTGTGGAACAACTCGTAATTGGTAGTGCCGAAGAATTGAAAAACGAAATTGAGAATGCAATTTCAAAAGGTATCATGTCTGAAAACCCCTTAAGCAAATTTGTTCCCGGAAATTTCAGTAAAGAGAATTATGACACCTTCGATTTGCATAAACCTTATGCTGATACTATTTTCCTGGAGAAGAACGGTAAAAAATTATTCCGTGAACCTGATTTAATGGATGTGTGGTTCGATAGTGGCTCTATGCCTTATGCTCAGGTACATTACCCCTTTGAGAATAAAGAATTAATTGACGATAAAAAATATTATCCGGCTGATTTTATTGCGGAAGGGGTTGATCAAACACGTGGCTGGTTTTATACTTTGCACGTGATTGGTGCACTTTGCTTTGATTCGGTTGCCTACAAAAATGTAGTGTCAAACGGATTAGTGCTGGATAAGAACGGAAATAAAATGAGTAAGCGTTTAGGCAATGCTGTTGATCCGTTTGAAACCATTGATAAATATGGCGCTGATGCCACCCGTTGGTACATGATTGCTAATGCTGCTCCGTGGGATAATTTAAAATTTGACACAGAAGGAATTGGTGAAGTTCAACGTAAATTATTTGGAACGCTTTACAACACCTATGGTTTCTTTGCCTTATACGCAAATGTAGATGGTTTTGTAGTTGACTTAAGCAATACGGTAAACGTTAGTAACCGTTCTGAACTCGACCGTTGGATCTTATCTAAATTAAATTCATTGGTAAAAGATGTTACCGAACAATACGAAACATTTGAACCGCATAAAGCTGCCCGTTACATTGAAGAATTTGTAGACGAGCATTTAAGTAACTGGTATATACGTTTATCACGTCGCCGTTTCTGGAAAGGAGATATCAGTGATGATAAAAAGGCAGCTTACGAAACGTTATTCGAATGCCTGAACACCTTGTCACAACTGATGAGCCCGATTGCGCCGTTTTTCGCAGACTGGTTGTACCAAAACCTCAACGATATTACGGCGAATGTAGATTCGGTTCATTTAACGAACTATCCAAAAGTAAATGAAGGCATTATTAATTCAGATTTGGAGAAACGGATGGAGATGGCACAGAAGATTTCTTCCATGATCTTATCTATTCGTAAAAAAGAAAATTTAAAAGTTCGCCAGCCGCTGCAAACCATTCGCATCCCCATTTTAGATCCTGAATTCAGACAACATGTGGAAGCCGTAAAGGATATTATTTTAGCGGAAGTAAACGTAAAAGATTTGGAGTTTGTAACTGAAGAGGAAGCGCATATTGTCAAAAATTTAAAACTCAATTTTAAAACATTGGGAAAAAAATGTGGCAAACACATGAAAACCGTTCAGGCTTATGCAAATGATCATGGTGCCCTGATTATCTCTGATATTGAAAAAACCGGTACATTTAAGATGAATGTGGAGGGAGAAGAGATTGTTTTGGAAACAGAAGATGTGGAGATCATTCCGGTTGACATTCCGGGCTGGAAAGTGGCTAACAGCGGGCAAATAACCGTTGCGTTGGATATTACGATCTCTAATTCCCTAAAAGAAGAAGGATTGGCCAGAGAAATCGTGAATCGCATCCAAAACATGCGAAAAGACAGTGGTTTTAACGTAACTGACAAGATTTTAGTGAAAATTCAACAAAATGATGCCTTGGATACCGCCATTCAGAATAATTTGAGCTATATTTGCGCCGAAACTTTGACAGATGATTTGCAAGTGGTACAAAACCTGACCCTCACCACAGCAAGTTCAGTTGAAGTAGATGACCTCGTATCTACCCTTATTTCGATTGAAAAGTTAAATTAATTTTAATTAAAAATATATGGCAAAGAAAGTTGTAAAATCTGCAAAAAAAGTAAGCAAGCCTGCCCCTAAAAAAGCAGTGGCTAAAACTGCTAAAAAAGTAAGTAAACCTGCTCCTAAAAAAGTTGTGAAACCTGCTGCTAAACCTGCAAAAAAAGCAACCAAACCTGCGCCAAAACCAGCAGCGAAAAAACCAGTAGCTAAAAAAGCTGTTGTTAAAAAACCTGCTCCTAAAAAAGCCCAAAAAAAAGTGACTAAAGTTCCCGCTAAAAAAGTAGTAAAAGCTACAAAACCTGCTCCAAAAGCGGTTAAGCCAGCTCCGAAAGCTGTTGCTAAACCTGCTAAAAAAGTTGAACCAAAAAAAGCTGCTAAAGAAGTAGTAAAACCAAAAGTTGTTGGAAAACCAATTGATGCTGTTGCGAAAAAAGGGGCTAAAAAGCCTGCTAAACCTGCAAAAGGATCTAAAAAAGGAAAAAAAGACGATGATGATGAGGAAGATGATATCGAACCTGAAGAGGAAGATGATTCTGATGTGGATGTAAAAGATGATTATGAAAAACCGGAAGATGATGATGATGCGGTAGTTGATTTAGATGAAGCTCCGGTATTGGATTTAGAAGGTGGCGGCATTCCGTTAGATGATGATGATGATGATGAAATTCCTGAAAAACGTGGACGTGGTCGTAGAAAGAAAAACGAAGGTCGTTCAACCGGTTCAGAATCTTATATCAGAAACCGACCTTTACATATCGACATCACCAAACCGTTAATTAAAAAACCTCAGGCTGCACAACCAAAGCCTTTTATTAATACAAAAGATGACAGAACCCGTTATTCTGATAAAGAATTAACTGAATTCAAAGAACTGATTATTGATAAATTGAAAGAGGCTCAAATGGATTTTGATTTGTTGAAACAAACCCTGTCAAACGCCGATAATCATGGAACTGATGATACATCTCCTTCTTTCAAATTATTAGAAGACGGATCTGATGTATTATCTAAAGAAGAAACCGCACAATTAGCGATTCGCCAGGAAAAATACATTGTGAATCTTAAAAACGCGTTAATGCGTATTGAAAACAAAACCTATGGTATTTGCCGTGTTACAGGGAAATTAATTCCAAAAGAGCGTTTACGTTCTGTACCCCATGCAACTTTAGGGATTGACGCTAAATTAAATCAATAGTATTACTGTAATATTAATCAACTAAAATAAAAGGTTATCTTTGCAAGGTAACCTTTTTACTTTTATAAGCGCTTTATGCTTAAGAAATACAAACTCCCATTAATCACTGTTTTTGCAGTATTGTTTATTGACCAGTGTATAAAATTATACATTAAGGCCAACTACCCTATCGGAGAGGTTTGCAGAGTATTTGGTGATTGGTGTCGTATTACGTTTACCGAAAACCCCGGAATGGCTTTCGGGTTGGAGTTTGGTGGCAGCTATGGAAAAATGGCGCTTAGCTTATTCCGTGTAGTAGCTGTAATTGCAGGCGCCTTATACATTAAAAAAATTGTGAATGATGGTGAGCATAAAGGCTTTATTATTTGTGTATCACTTATCCTCGCCGGTGCTTTAGGAAATATTTTAGACAGTGCTTTTTACGGATTAATTTTTGACCGTGGTTCTGTATTTAATCCTGTTTATGGTGACTGGGAAGGCTATGCAGGTGTAGCGGAATTTACCACGCATGGTTACACCGGCTTTTTACAGGGCCATGTTGTAGATATGTTTTACTTTCCTATATACCAGGGTAAATTTCCTCAATGGGTTCCTATTTGGGGTGGTGAGTATTTCGAGTTTTTCAGTGCCATTTTTAACATTGCCGATATGGCTATTTCTATTGGAGTAGGTATCATTTTAATCTCACAAAAGCGTTTTTTTAAACCGAAACCAAAAGCTACTGTTACACAGGAACCCGAAACAGACAAAACTCCTGTAGTGTAGCATACTAAAAGAACTTAAACCACGTTTAATAATCATTGAAAAATAGTGTATATATTCTTTTATTGTGCCTGTTATTTGGTAATATGTCTGCTCAGCATAAAGAAGAAAGTGGTGTGCATTTATCCAAGTTTTACAAAAACAAATTGCATTTCGGATTTTCACTGGCGTATAATAAAACTGATTTCAGGATCCATACTGTAAAAAACTCTGCTTTACCGGATACTGTAATTGGTGGAGTTACCTATGGCATCAAAACCATTTACACGAAAGCCGATCCGGGCTTCGCTATAGGCATTATATCCGATTTCAGACTGCATGAATATTTACGATTAAGGTTTACTCCCAATATTAGTTTTGCTTCGCGTAACCTCGAGTATACGCTTCAAAATGCTAAAAAAGACAGCTCTAAGATCTATACCAAAACAGTAGAGTCCAGTTTTTTGATTTTTCCGTTGGAACTTAAGTTGCAATCCAAACGCCTCGATAATTTCGGGGCATATGTCATTGCCGGTGGTGGTATTGCCATGGATCTTGTTTCCAAAAAGAAAGGCGCCAAAGTGGGTGGTACCAATCAGCTGGACGACTCCGTTCAATTAATGCGGACCGATTATTTTTATAGCGGAGGTGCCGGCGTTGACTTTTATTTAGAGTATTTTAAACTGGGGTTGGAATTAAAGATCTTAAGCGGTACTAAAAATTTGATACAACCACTCAATAACATTTTTACCAAAAGTGTTGAAAAGGTAAATTCAAGAATGCTTATTTTCTCTATTACCTTTGAGGGATAAATTACTTTTGAATTTTCTATTATAACACACGTATCGAACATAAACTGAAGAATAACTATCTTCCATTCACATGAAAACAGAATTAAATTTAGCCATTGCCCCCCATATTGCTTTTGATGAAGCTTTATTAAAACAGGAAGTTGCTCAGCAATTATCTCTAAAAAGTTCTGACACTTTTTTTATTAAGCCTTTAAGACGTAGTGTTGACGCACGCTCCAGGAATATTAAAATTAACCTGAAACTGGCAGTATGGATCAATGAACCTGCAACCGATGAAGTTATTAGCGTTGATTATAAACAGGTTTCGGAGGCTAAACATAGCATCACCATTATTGGCGCAGGCCCTGCAGGATTATATGCGGCCTTACGCTGCCTTGAATTGGGTATTAAGCCTGTTATTTTTGAAAGAGGAAAAGATGTGCAGGCAAGAAGGAGAGACCTGGCGGCCATTAATAAAGAGCATATTGTGAATCCCGAAAGTAATTATTGTTTTGGAGAAGGTGGTGCAGGAACCTATAGCGATGGTAAGCTGTATACACGTTCGAGCAAACGGGGAGATATTGAACATATTCTTAAAACATTTGTGTACCATGGTGCAGACGATGTGATTCTGGTAGAAGCACATCCGCATATTGGTACTAATAAATTACCGAAAATAATTTCTAACATGCGGGAAACTATTTTAAAGCATGGCGGTGAATTTTATTTTGAATCCAAGCTGATCGATCTTAATTATACGGGGGATATGGTTTCATCCGTTTTAATAAAAAAATTAATTACCAATACGATTATAGAACACCGCTGTTCAAATGTAATCCTTGCTACAGGCCATTCCGCCAGGGATATTTATGAGTTACTGGATTCGAAACATATTTTAATAGAAGCCAAACCTTTTGCATTAGGTGTAAGGGTAGAGCATCCGCAGGATTACATTGACTCCATTCAATACAGCTGCAATAGTGTGCAGGAGGTAGTAGATAAAAGAGAATATTTGCCGGCAGCTTCTTACAGCCTTGTTCAGCAGATAGAGGGCTATGGTGTGTATTCTTTTTGTATGTGCCCGGGAGGAATTATTGCACCTTGCGCTACTGCTCAAAATGAAGTGGTAACTAACGGTTGGAGTCCTTCCAAAAGAAACAACCCTTACGCTAACAGTGGCATTGTTGTTGGCCTGGAGCTGATCGATTTTGAACCTTATAAAAAATTTGGTGCATTAGCAGGGTTACAATTACAAAAGGAAGTGGAGCATAAAGCCTGGGAAATGGGCGGAAAAACACAAACAGCCCCTGCACAAAATTTACAGGATTTTGTGAATAATAAAGTAAGCTCCAAATTAATTGATTGTTCCTATGTGCCCGGTGTAGCATCCGTACAAATGAATGATGTACTGGGAAAAAAAATCGGCACCAAACTCCAGCTCGGTTTTAAAGCCTTTGGCAATAAAATGCGGGGCTATGTGAGCAACGATGCCATTGTGGTAGGTGTGGAATCCAGAACCTCCACTCCCGTTCGTATTCCCAGAGATAAATTTACCTTACAACATGTGCAATTAAAAAACTTATATCCCTGTGCGGAAGGAGCCGGCTATGCGGGCGGAATTGTAAGCGCTGCCATGGATGGGGTAAATTGCGTGAATGCGATCTACACTAAATTTTAAGGCAACTCCTCTTTTTTAGTTTTAAGAATTAACCTCAACGAAGAATCTTTTGAGAGGTAATTCCATGCCCAGTTAAAAAAGATCTGTAGTTTATTCCTGACACTTAAAATAAGCATCAGGTGTAAAAACATCCAGAAAAACCAGGCAATGTATCCATGAAACTTATAGAAAGATAAATCCACCACCGCTTTATGTTTTCCAATGGTGGCCATCGATCCCAAATCTTTATATTCGTACTGGGTTTGTTCTTTTCCTTTAAATAGTTTTACAAGATTGTTTGCCAGGTTTTTTCCCTGGTTAATAGCAACGTTGGCTAATTGTGGATGTCCGTTGGGGTATTTCGGTGTTTCCATATAAGCAATATCTCCAATGGCATAAATACGTTCTGCACCAATTACTTTATTATAACGGTCTACTTTATACCGGTTTCTAATAATAGATTCGGGGCTAATCCCTTCTACGATATTTCCGGTAACACCTGCCGCCCAAATCAGATTTTGTGTGGGAATAGTTTCCCCTGTATTTAGTTTCGCTACTTTGCCATCGTAATCCACTACAAACGTTTCTGTTTTTACCATCACGTTGAGTTCTTCCAAATATTTCCGGGAAGCTGTTTTTGATTCGTCGCTCATGCTGTTGAGCGTATTCTTACTGCCTTCCAGTAAAATAATATTCAAGTCCGAAAAATCAACATGTGGATAATCTCTGGGTAAAATATCTTTTTTCATTTCCGAAAAAGCGCCGGCTAGCTCAACACCTGTGGGGCCTGCACCAACCAATACAATGTTTAACAAGGCCGCTCGTTCTTCCTGTTCGGCATACATCAGCTTTTCAAAATTGAGTAAAATGCGGTTTCTTATTTCAATAGATTCCTGGGTAGTTTTCATGGACAGGGCATATTTCCTGATCTGTTCATTTCCAAAAAAATTTGTTTTACAACCTGTTGCCAGGATCAAATAGTCATAATAAAAATCACCAATCGATGTTTCTATTTTCTGTTCGTTGGAAACAATTTTGTTGACTTCCCCTAAACGGATTTCTACATGTTTGGATTTCTGAAAGATCTTTCGAAAAGGAAACGAAATGTTTGAGGGCTCTAACCGCGCGCTGGCTACCTGGTAATATAAAGGCTGAAACTGATGGTGATTTTGCTTATCGATCAATAATACTTCAACTCCTGCTTTATCAAGAATTTTAGCAACATGCAAGCCCGCAAAGCCTCCACCAACTAAAATTACTTTCTTTTTTTTACGTTCCATATAAGTACATTTAAAATGAATGTCTTTAGGATGTAAACGGTATTGACCTAAGGATTGTCAGTATCTACATCCTGTTTTTTTGTATTATGTTCTTTCTGTTGTTTTCTATAAATAAAAACGCCCAACATCAACGTCCCTGCAAAGCCAAATAAACCAAGCATTCCCCACACTAAGCTGCTCGACGATTTTACCACAACCAGAAACACTATAGCAACAAGCAAAACTGTTGCCAGTTCGTTAAATAACCTTAATTTAAAGGAAGAAAGCTTATACACCCCTGCCAGCTGATGTTTGTAAATAGCGTGGCAACGCAAATGATACATAATTAAAATAAATACAAAGATCAGTTTAAGCACCATCCACGGTTGCATTAATAATACGGGATTCAATATAAGCATCCAGGTACCAAAAATAACCGTACCTATAGCCGATGGCCAGGTAATAATAAACCACAGTTTTTTTTGCATCAGGAGCAATTGTTGCGTAAGAATACTTTTAGCAGGCTCTTCTTTACCGTACGCTTCAGCTGTGTAAATAAACAACCTTACCATGTAAAATAAACCCGCAAACCAACACACTACAAAAATAATGTGTAAGGCTTTAATATAATTATACTCCATATTATTTTATTTGCCGTAAAGGTAGTATTTTTGGGCCACAAAATTACAGCCATGAACGCATTAAAAGCCAAAACAGCGGCGCATTCCCTTACCGTAAATACAGAAGTTGTGCTTCCGAATGACACCAATCATATTGGGAATTTATTTGGGGGGAAATTGCTGCAATGGATGGATATTACCTCCGCTATTGCGGCCGGAAGGCATTGTAACCGGGTTGTGGTAACAGCCTCTATTAATCACGTGTCGTTTGATATTCCTATTAAACAGAATAGTGTGGTAACCTTAGAGGCAAAAGTTTCCAGGGCTTTTAACAGTAGCATGGAAGTGTATATTGATGTGTATGTAGAGGATCGTATTACCGGCGAAAAAACTAAATGTAATGAAGCTATTTTTACGTTCGTAGCCATTGATCAGCATGGATCTCCATTACCTGTTCCTCCGGTAATTCCCGAGACCGAACTTGAGAAAAAACGCTACGAAGGGGCTTTAAGAAGGCGTCAATTATCTTTGATCCTTGGTGGAAGGATGAAACCGGATGATGCCACAGAATTAAGAGCCTTGTTTATGAACGATTAGTTTTTTTGATTTGATAGTTATTGAACTATCTCATATGCTGCATCAGTATGATTATCCAATTCTACTAACATCAATATCATTCATGCATTTGAAGTGACCTTTAGGACATTTTCTGTACCCTAATTTAGAACAGGGTCTGCATGAAAGTCCTTTTACCTCCATAATCTGCGAGTTTTCTCCTGCTTTATAAGGCCCCATGCCGAACTCAGGAATAGTATTCCCCCAAAAAGAGAAAATATCTTTTTTATAAGCCGCTGCAATGTGCATTAATCCTGTATCGGAAGTCATTACTTTTTGAGACTGTTGAATCACAGAAGCTGATTGATTGAGGTTTAATTCACCACAAAGGTTGAGTACCTTTTCTTTTAAAACCTGTACCACCTGCTCAGCAATTACCTTATCTTCTTTACCACCCAATAACACCAATGGTTTTCGACTTAGTTTCCCTATTTCCAAAAGCTTGTTCAATGGAATTTGTTTGGTGTAATAAGAGCCACCAACAACCAACGCATCATAACCGTTTTGAAAATGTGCCGGTAATTTCTCCTTAATATTTACCTTGTCTTTTTCTGCAATAAAATAATCCAATCCTTTATCGTCATTCTTTATACCAAGAGAGGCAACGGTATCAAAATACCGGTCAACAATATGTTTATGTGGTAGCTTATTGATTTTAAACTGAACGATCAAAAATTTCTCCCAGTTCAATTTATTAAATGAAAACGACTTTTTACCTAAGGCTCTTTTTAATTTCAGAGTTCTTATATTATGATGCAGATCGATTACATAATCGTAGTTTTCTGCTTTCAGTGCAGGAATAACTTCCGAAAGATCATCTTCCATCGTAATTAACTTATCGATATAGGGATTCTGATCAATGACTCCGGCGAACTTTTTCTTGGTTAAAAAATGCAGTTCAACACCTTCTAATTGCAGTTTTACACATCGTACAACCGGCGTAGTTAATACAATATCCCCAATAGAACTAAACCTTACCATCAAAATTTTCACGTACCGAAATTATGTATTTTATTGATTAGTTTATGCAGTAATGAGGAATAATTTAACCTAAAATAAATACAACTAATTGTTTCATAGTTGTTAAATTTGCAGGGTTAAATTAATTTTATCTCCAAAATAATAAAACTATTTCATGCATAAGATCTTAGCTGCTATTTTCTTTATAGCTCATTTAGTGTGTTTTGGACAGGATAATAATTACTGGAACATGCAATTTGGTGCAAAGTCTTCGTTATTAGGCGGTGCCGTTGTTGGAGCTTATGCCGATAACGGATCGATGTACTATAATCCGGGCACCCTGAAATTTAAGGACAGTGCAAATATTAATGTATCTGCAAATTTATATAAAGTGGAGCGTATGCGTGTTAAAAATGCGTTGGGCAATGGCATTAATATTACCTCTTATAATTTTGATGTAACACCCCAGCTTATCAGTGGAACAAGGAGACTCACAAAACATGTGGATATTGGCGCTCTTGTTTTAACGCATAATGATGTGGATATTACCTTTCAGCAATCCTTTTCTGCAACTAAAAAAATATACCCGCAGGATACTGTATTTCAACGCGACTATATTGGCGATTTTGATTATAGGAACCGCATTAATGAACAATGGCTTGGCTTTTGTATGGCCTTTACCCTCAACCAAAAACTGTCTATTGGCTTCACCCATTTTTTCTCTTACAGGTTTCAGCGTTTCTCACAGCATATTGCCGCAACAGCGGTTAGTGAAGATAGTACTTCTATCGGCCGATTTACAACACAATATGATTATTCGCGTGATGTGCGTTATGATCTTGTAAGTACTCTATCAAAAATCGGATTGATGTATAAACCAAATTCCAGGATCAATATTGGTGTTACAGCTACGATGCCTTCTCTCACCTTATTTGGCCGGGGTAAAACCTATACCAAAATATATGCTTCAAACCTGGTGTATAACAATTATGCCAGTTATACTGTATTTGACAGGCAAAGAGGATTAAATGCACAGTATAATACGCCCTTCTCCCTTGCCGTAGGTATTAAAGCTAATTTAGGCAAAGTAAAAGTTTATGCGACTGCCGAATATTTTGCACCGCTTGAGCGGTACGATGTGATAAACCCAAAAGATTCACTAAATGTAAATAAATCGGGGGTCGAATATAATTCTGCTGATTTATTGGGTGTACAACATTCTACTCAGCAAGTATTAAATGCCGCTGTTGGGGTAGAATATAATATGTTCAAAAAACTGAGTGTTTTAGGTAGTTTCCGAACTGATTTTAATACTCAAACAAATAAAACTACCTCCAGGGACAATAACAGTTTGGCAACATCTTACATCGATATTTATCATGCAACCTTAGGATGTGTGGTTAAAAGAAATAAAAAAAGTTTTATTGTAGGTCTTTCTTATAGTTTTGGACAATTATTTTCACAAAAACAATTTGCCGATTTTAATAACCCCACCGACAAGACAAATTTATTAGGGGAATCTTTTAATAAAGCACGCTATTATTATAAAAGTCTCGGACTTATTTTTGGTATAACACTATGATGTTTATTGACACACATACCCATCTTTATTCGGAAGAGTTTAACGATGACAGAACACAGATGATTGATCATGCCATTTCAAAAGGTGTTACCCGGTTTTACTTACCTAATATTGACAGCGAAAGTATTAACGGTATGCTTGAACTGGAATTACAATATCCTGATCACTGCTTTCCTATGATGGGCCTGCATCCCTGTTCGGTAAAAGAAAATTACAAAGAAGAATTAGCACTCGTTAAAGAGTGGCTGGGGAAACGTAAATTTCTTGCCATCGGCGAGATAGGCCTTGATTTGTATTGGGATAAAACATTTATTAAAGAACAGGAAATTGCTTTCAGGCAACAAATAGAATGGGCATTGGAATATAATTATACCATCGACATTCATTGCCGAAATGCTTTTGATGAAATTTACACGATCTTAGCATCTTACCAAAAATTACCTAAAGGTATATTTCACTGTTTTAGCGGAACGATAGAGCAGGCAGAGCAGGTACTCGGACTTGGTATTTTTAAATTAGGTATTGGCGGTGTGGTTACCTTTAAAAATTCGGGGTTGGATAAAGTGGTAGAGCAACTGGATTTAAAACACCTCATCCTGGAAACCGATGCACCCTATTTAGCTCCGGCACCTTACCGTGGAAAACGAAATGAAAGCAGTTATATTCCTTTGATCGCAGAAAAAATTGCTATTTTGAAAGGCACAACTTTTGAAGAGGTGGCTAAGGTCACCACACAAAATGCTCTGGAGATTTTTGAAAACTAGCCCCTTTATATCCTCACCCATTGCTAAAACATTAGTATATGCTAATGTGTTTATTGCTGTTTGTGCCTCGGCGCAGGTATTTGTAACCTATATGCTGTTTGGCATCCCCGTTAACTTTAATAATAATGCTTTTTTACTGTTTGTATTTCTTTCTACTTATTTACAATACAATTTACAACGTGGGTATTTTATCCAAAAAATAAACCTGTATACAGAAAGTACAGCCTGGATTAAAAAACATCAGAAAATAATTTTCTTCACAGTACTCGCCGCGTTAATCGGGATCTCATTTTTATGTAATCGCCTCAGCAAAACTTCCATTGTTATTATGGTTGTTGCTGAGCTTATTTCCACTGCCTATTATTTACCTCCCTTTAATTTAAGGAAACGCGGCTACATTAAACCCATGATCATTTCAGCTATCTGGGTGGTGAGCTGCGCGGCCGTGCCATTAATAGAGAATCAATTATTAACGGCTAATAGTATTTGGTTTTTACTTTCGCAATTCCTGTTTATATCGGTGCTCAGTATTTTGTTTGATGTGAAAGATACGACAGATGATTATTTAACCGGAATTACTACCTACTCCAACATTATTGGAGAACGTGGTACAAAGGCATTAAGTGTTCTGCTGATCATCGCGTCGGGACTATCCTTTATGTGTGCCAGGCATAGTGTAAATGCAGGTATTGCAGAAGCGATCCTACTTGGGGTAACACTTGTTACTGTTTTTATAACAGATGAAAAAAAACACCGCTTTTATTTTTACTTGTGGGTAGACGGACTCCTGGTATTGCAAGCTGTTTTGTTGTATGTATTTTTAACTATAAATAGTTTTTAGGAACCAGGTAATTCGTTACATAATCTTCCACGCCCTCTTCCAGCGAAGTAAAAGGTTTAGCATAACCCTGATCGATCAGTTTGGTCATATTAGCTTCCGTAAAATACTGGTATTTATCCCTGATATCAATAGGAGTATCAATAAATTCGATATGAGGTGTTTTGTGTAAGGCTTTAAAGGTAGCGTTTGCCAGATCCAAAAATGTTCTTGCTTTACCACTTCCTAAATTATAGATTCCACTTTTAATAGGTGTGTCATGCGCAAAATATAATACATCCACCACATCTTTTACATAGACGAAATCGCGCAATTGCCCGCCATCCGAATAGTTCGGGTTATGCGAACGGAATAATTTTACACCCCCTTTTTCATTGATCTGGTTAAAGGAATGGAAAATAACAGAAGCCATTCTTCCTTTGTGAAACTCATTTGGACCATAGACATTAAAAAATTTAAAGCCTACCCACTTTGGTGGCGTTAGCGTTTGTGCAATCGCCCATTTATCAAAATCATTTTTACTGTCTCCGTATGGGTTAAGCGGTTTTAATGAATTGATCTTTGTTTCATCATCATTATACCCAAATTCTCCTAATCCGTAAGTAGCCGCCGATGAAGCGTATACCAAAGGAATAAAATGTTTTGTGCAAATATCCCAGATAGCTTTTGTATAGTTTACATTTAGTTCATTAAATAATTCCACATTAAATTCGGTGGTATCTGTACGGGCACCAATGTGGTAAATAAAATTAACCGATTTTGCATTTTGCTCAAACCACTCTATAAACTCAGAGCGCTCTATCAATTGCAAATACTGTTTTTCCAGATAATTTTCCTTTTTAGCTTCATGCGAAAAATCATCTACCAAAATTAAATTGGTATGTCCTTCGTCATTTAATTTGGTAATTAAACAACTCGCTATAAAGCCCGCAGCGCCTGTAACTATAATCATTGGTTTATTTAATGATGGTTAATTTTTTATTGATCGCATTATCTTTAAACGATACAACGATGTGGTAATTTCCTTCTGCAAAACGTGAGCAATCCAATTGCTGTGTTACATTTCCCTGGTTTACAAACTCTGTTTGTGTATGAACCATTTCACCGAGCGTATTGTACAGATCAACTCTTATCCATTGGCTTTGTGTAGATGTATAGTTCAAATAAAACGTCCCTGTAGCGGGATTAGGATACACATTTAAAGAAGCCTTTTCCACTACAGCTGATTCATTAATCCCTACCGGTATTTCGGCATTCGCCGTCAATTTTACTTCCCTGGCATTTAAAATAGTACCTGTTGATGTACTATTTTCCGTAACCACACCAATTAAATAAATATTATCAGGATTAAATCTGAACTCTCCACCGGCAGCTATGGGGACCGTGTATGTATATGCCTTTGTGTAAGTTTGCCCCACTGTACTTCCGTTAGCAGGAATAATACCTGCAGCTCCGTAGGCTCCATCTAAAAATTCATTTACCACATATTGATGACTGAATTGATTTGGCCCCAAAACATAGGTATTTGGATTAAGATATATTCCTACCTGATAATAAGGTGATCCCTGGATGTTATGTGAACTGCTGTATTGGTTCCATGAATTATCAGTGTTATCCATGATAGGGCCATAAATGTTATTTTCCTTTACGTATAAATTCAAGCGGTAATCCCCTTTTACATCTCCTACAAAATTAGCAGATACGGTTGCGGAAATTTCTCTCGTAGCCGTGTTATAACTTACTCCTGTTACCGAAACGTCTACCGGCACTTTCATACTTTGTCGTTGAATGATATAGGTATTCCAATCTGCACGGCTCACTGCCGGCCCAACACCCGGATAATTGTATCTGTCGATGGCTGCTGAAGGAAAACGATTGGTGATACTATTTGTAAGTGCAGTACCTGAAGCAACCGACAAATTATCGTTACTATGAACCGCTGCTACAATCACATTATTATTGGCTAAGGCAATATCTCTTATGCTAATATAAGCATCGGCACAACCACCGTTTTTTACTGTGGTAAACTGCTCCACCAACACTTTTTTATTTGGAATTGCTGTAGATAATGTTAAACTGCTTTTAGCCGTATCATTCCCGTTTAGCTGATCGGCCTGGCCATTTATAGAGCTTATCCACACTTTTACCACATCGTACGACGGAGTACCTGAAATGTATAAGGTAGAAAAGGTAAACTGTTTTGTATCCAGGTAATTCATTGGTGATGCCAGGTTTTGAGTTTCTGAAACTACGGCATTATTGCCCACCTGGTAATTTAACACAAGGCTTGTAGCAGCCGCAGAACCGTTATTTTTAAAGGATGCCGAAATAACATTGTTTGTATTAATTGTTGAATACTTGTAAGTGTCGCCCGAATAAGATGCCATATCATAGGCATTAGGAATATTTGTGACAAGGATGTCATCTATCCATAACTGGTATTTATTTTGCGAATTATTCCTGAAACCAATGCGGATGTTTTGCCCGGCGTAAGATGCCAGAGAAATACCATGGGCAGTCCATGAAGCATTTTCCGCTCCTGTACTATAGATTCGGTTTCCAACTGAAAAATCACCTACAACCGGTGAAGAAGAAATATTAGTGGTAACATATACTTCGTAACCATCCAGATTAGACAGATCCGGAGCCAGCGCATCCCAGGTTAAAACCGTGTTAGCGGTAATATTGCTAATGGTAGGAGTAATTAACCAGGCATCCGTTGATGTGCCCGCAGGAGTAACCCATGATGTGGATACAGCAAAGGTATCAGCCACATTTGCGGGCTTGTAACTTAACCAGGCTTTTAATTTTTGGCCGGTGGCCCTGAAAGGATAATTCCCTGTTAAGGTATCAGCCACTAAATTTCCGTTGTTGATGGTAAACATATTTGCCGGAACATCGGCATACAGATACGTTTGTATAGAACTATTAGAGGTGTAGGTGGCTGTATTTAAAGATAATGCATTAAATCTTTCGCTATACAAAACCTGAGAGAAAGAATGAATGCTTAAAAGTACAGCAATAAGTGAAACTATTTTTTTTAGCATGGGTAAAAAGTAAGAGCTCCGCAATAAGTGCGAAGCTCCTACAAAAATAAGATATTTAAATTAAAAATTATTTAATAACTGTTAATTTGGTGTTTTATGCCAATGGAGCAGTGGCAGGCTTCTTTCTGTAAAAAAGATAGTTTCCCCTTTAAACCAAACCCTATAAACTAAAAAAGCTTCGCAGTAAACTGCGAAGCTTTTAAAATAAAGGATGTTATTAATTATTTTACAACAATTAATTTATCTTTTAAGATTCCAGAATCAGTTGTTACAACTACATTGTAAGTACCTGATGCGAATTCAGTTGTATTAATTTTGATCTCATTTTGACCAGCTTCAATTTTTGAAGCAGCGTTGTTATAAACAACTTTTCCTGTGATATCATAAACTGTGATTGCAATAGATGAAGCCTGGTTTAATTTAATACCTACTACTGCGAAATCTTTAGCAGGATTAGGGTAGATACCAATTTGTTGGTTATCTTTTAATTCAACTAAACCTACAGGTCCAGCAACCATTGAAGATCCTGATTGTAAGATATCATCACTTACTTTATCCTGAACAAATACTACGTATTCATAAACAACATTTGTTGCATTCCAGAAATCATAAGAACCTTGAGCAGGAGTAGTTACACTTGTTACAGTATGTGTAAAGTTTACAGTCATTGGAGTTCCATCAGTAGTTGTTACAGTAGTACCTGCAGCACTTGGATACATTTTACGCATTACGTGGAAAAAGTTTCTTTGAGTTGTAGTTCCTGTGTAAGTGTATGCATTTTGTAATAATGCCTGGTAAACTACTAAAGGAGAGTTATTTGTAATAGTTACATAAGGTAAAATAGTAGCAGTACCTGTAACAACACCAGCGTTAGAAGCAAGACTTGCAGTAATTACAGCATAAGCAGGTTGTGCTTTTGCAGCATCAATTTCAGACTGATCGTGAGATATCATTTCAGTTGTACCGTTTATAAGAGCAGTAGGAGCAGCGTTAATTCCGTAATAAGTTACACGTGCAGCACTGTGTGGGTTATAACTTGGGTCAGTACCAGGACTTGGCCAGTTTACCTGATTTTTGATAATGTTTACACGACCACCTGTATTTGGGTTGTTTCCGTTTACCAATGGATCGAAGTTAACGTTTAAGTTAGCACAAGGAACACAAGTAGAAGAAGAGAATTCTTCGATTAAAGCATTTCTTGCTGCACTTTGAGATGCAACGTATACAAGGCTAGTAGCTGTATCATTTGTAAATACAGTTTCAGCTGCATTGTTTACTTTAGAAACCCATACTTTAACGTTGTTTGTTCCTAAACCTAAATTTGCAGGAGTTGCAAATGTGTAAGTTGTAGCATCACCATAATTTAATGCCGTAGAAAAATTCATTGTTTGAGTTACTACAGCATTGTTGTTTATTTTATAGTTTAATACTGCACTTGTTGCAGGAGCATAACCTTTAGATTTAAAGTTACCGGTAATTGTTTGATTTCCGGCACCTGCCATATAACGGGTTAAATTTGTAATATCAACTACGTTTCCGTCTGTTGAAGCTGGTACAAACACTTTTATGTTATCCAAAAGCAATAAGAACATGTCACTTGAATTATTTACAAAAGCTAATCTTACTGTTTGTGTAGAGTAAGTATTTAAGCTTAATCCTCTTGTTGTCCAGGTAGAATTTTCAGAAGGAACAGTTAATAAATTTGTAGAGAAATCTGTTGTTAAAGTACCAGTTGTAGAAATTTTAACCTGGTAACCATCAGGGTAGGTAGGATCACTTGCTAAAGCTTCCCATTCAATTACAGAGTTTGCAGGCACTGTAAATGAAGGTGTAATTAACCAGTCATTAGAAGTTCCTGCAGGAGTATAATATGAGGTACTAGCCACCATATTACCATAAGTAGGAAATGCTGTAGCGTTGTTTCTTGTTACCCATGCATTAGTTCCAAAACTATAAGTTGCAATAGCTGCAGCTACAGTTTTACCATCCACATTGTTTTGTAGCCAGTTTGCCGGCAATGCTGTAGGAGTTGATGATGTAAAGTTTTCGCTCCATGTTTGAGCGCTCGTTATTCCGGCGGATAAAATGGCCAGAGCTAGTAGTTGTTTTTTCATGTTATTTTTGGCTTAGTTGTTTGTTTGTTGTTATTTAGAAACGGTTATTTTTTTTGTTATAGTGTTATTACCATTGCTGATCGTAACAAAATAAATTCCGGATACCAGGTTTTCAGTCTCGATACTCAAGGTGTTTTTTCCTGCAGTTAAATCAACCATTTTTGATGAAACAACAGATCCCAGTGAATTCATAATACTTACTTTCACATTAGCTGCTTCTGTAGAAGTAGTTACATTGATAAAAGATCGGGAACTGCTTGGGTTAGGAAACACATTAGACACCCCTGATAATACTGAAGATGAATTGTTTACGGATAAAGGATTGTTATATTTTACCGTTAACACAAAAAGATCTGTGGTAGCGTTATTCACATCGTAAATGTGGTATCTGATTTCAGACTGACCAGCTGTAGTATTATCCAACAAGTGCAAAGAAGGTTGTACCCCCATAGAAACCGCATCCTGATTAGAATTAAGTGATAAAGCTACCGGAGAAATCATAGTTGCCGGCGTGTAACATTGCTGCACACAAAAATAAGGATCAGCTCCTGAGTTTAAAACATCATCAAATCTTCTGAATTTATAGGATTTGGTCGATCCTGAAGTATTTTTAATATTGATCTCTAATAAATCCTCTACTCCAACAGCAGTACCTCTATAAATTATGCCACCATTAGCAACAGGTAATCCGGTACTTTCATTAGTAACTACAAGCGATGATTGTGCCTGTACCAGTGATAAACCGGCGAATAAAGCTAAGGACAAAAGGTAAATTTTTCTCATATTATGTAATTGTTAAATAATTCCTTATACAATATTAGCGAAGCAGTGTTTTAATTCCTAATTTTTATTAGGATTAAATAGTATTCCTAATAAAAATTAACGTTTAGATTTTAGGTGGTTATTTCCGGTAGAAATTCATCTCATCCAGATACTGCCACACATTTTCTGGCACAAAAAAGGACACTTCTTTTTTCTGTTTTACGGCATTTCTGATAAAAGTGGACGAAATATCCATTACAGGGGCTTCCGTCATGATTACATGAGAATGCCAGAGCAATTCACTTTTTGAACAACCTGGCCTGGGGTACACATATAATTTATGATGTTGAAGAATATGTTCAAAGTTCTTCCATTTTGGAAAGGATATCAGATTGTCTTCCCCAATAATTAATGAAAAGGAATGTTTGGGATATTTTTCGATTAAATGCGCTAAGGTATTTACCGTATAAGATGGCTGGGTGAGCTTAAACTCAATGTTACTGCTTTTAATTTTAGGATGATCTCCAATAGCCAGGTTAACCATGTGCAGGCGTTGGTTCTGGTCAAGCAGGGATGATTTTTCTTTTAAAGGATTGTGCGGAGATACGACAAACCATACCTGATCAAGATCGGTAAAGGACACCATATAATTGGCCAGGGCCATATGCCCGATATGAACAGGATTAAAAGATCCAAAAAACAAACCAATACGCATCTAACAAAATTATCATTTTTCTGTTAAATAAACTTATATAAGATGAACTCAATATTGTAATTATATTATTATTTTAACTTTAGGCACTTAAAAACGGGCATTTCGACTCTACCAGACCTATATAATGAAATCTTCGCTACTTATATTTTTGGCCTGCCTATCTCAACTTTTTCAAGCTCAAATTCCTGTAATCATTCAGGATTCCTTCGATCATGCGAAATTATCGAAGGAATTCCTGGTAGCCGAAGACAAATCCAAAATATTAGAGCTGGAAGACGCCTTTAAATTAAATTTTAAGCCTGTTGGGCAAAGCCAGCCAAATTTTGGGTTCAGTAATTCCTCCTATTGGTTTAAGGGGATTCTTATCAATGCCAGCTACCAATGGAAAACCCTTGCATTACAAGTTAACAACCCTAATATTGATGTTGTGGGGCTTTATATGTTTAGCAAACAAATTGGCCCGCATAAAAAAATAATGGGCGACCTTGTTCCTTTTAAAATGAGAGGCAATACTCACCGGTACTATCACTTTAATGTTCAGTTATTACCTAAGGATACTTTACAACTGGTGCTAAATGTGCAAAATTCGGGCGAACAGTTTCATGTGCCTGTTGTGCTTGGTACCGTTCCTTATTTCGAAGAAACCAATAGCACCGAACAGTTAGTGTACGGTATTTATTTTGGCTTTATTCTTTTTGTGCTTCTGCTGAACGGGTTCTTTTATTATATCCTGAAAAATACCACATCCTTACTTTATATCGGTTACCTATTCTGTTTACTATTTCTGCAGCTTTCCTTAACCGGCTTTGGATTCAAATATTTATGGCCTGATTCTATCTTCCTTGCAAAGCATGGTAATCCCATTTTTTCTTCTTTAGCCATGTTTTTTTTATTGTTGTTTTCACAGCAATTTTTAAACATCCGGCACTACCTGCCTAAATTTAATAAGGCAATCACGTTGATTAAATATTATCTCCTTGTAGTTATTGTATTGTCGTGGGTAAATGTACATGAGTTCTATTTATTTTCTGTGATCTCCATTAACGTGCTCTCTGTTATTTTAATCGCGTTAATCATTCCTATCTCTTTATACATCCGCAATCAGAAATTTAAGCCTGCCCGTTTTTTCACTACCGCTTTTATGTTTTTAATTGTTTCGGTTATTTTATTTGTTCTAAAAAATGCCGGTTTTGTTCCGAGTAATATCGTTACAAATTTTGGCTTACAAATAGGAAGTGCTCTGGAGGTATTGCTATTAACCCTTGCGGTGATAGACCGTTTTAATGAGTTTAAAACAGAAGCCTTAACAAAATCGGAAGAGTTAAGTTCTATGCAGTCTAAATTAAATACCGAGCTCGAATCAAAAGTAGAAGAACGCACAGAACAATTTAACAAGCAAACGCAGGAAATAAAAAGCAGTATCCGCTATGCCAGAAGGATACAAGACTCCCTGCTGCCCTCGGAAGAAGACCTTGAAAAACTATTTGATCAGAATTACTTTGTGTATTATAAACCGAAAGACATTGTAAGTGGTGATTTTTATTGGGCGGCGCCGGTTACTACCAGTGGAGATAATCCTCACCGTTTATCTTTAGCAGCAGTTGTAGATTGTACAGGTCATGGGGTTCCGGGAGCTTTTTTGAGTATCGTGGCCAATAATTTCTTAAAACAATCTTTAACCCAAAAAGATATTAATAATCCTGCAGAAGCCCTGGATTTTTTAAACCAAAAAATTACCTCGACGCTCAACCATAATGTCAAATCAAACGTACGGGTAACGGATGGTATGGACCTCTCTTTAATCGGGATCGATTACGAGAGGCACAAATTATATTATTCCGGCGCCAACAATCCTATTTACATTGTACGTAATACCGACCAGGGGCCGGAATTAACCATCTTAAAGGCTACTAAACAAGGAATAGGATTTGCTGTTGATCAGGTTAAATCCTATGATCTGCAAACATTTAATGTCATTGCAGGGGATACCATTTATTTATTTACTGATGGCTTTGCAGATCAATTTGGAGGCAAAAATGATAAAAAACTGAACTACAAACGGTTTAAAGAAATCCTCTTACAGGCCTCTGAAATTCCGATGCGCCTTCAAAAAAGCTTTTTGGAAAATCATTTTGAGAACTGGCGTGGAACTACAGAGCAAACCGATGATGTTTGTATTATGGGAATTAAAATTTAAAGCTCTCTCCGAAAAAAACTTTAAATTAGCCTGTGTTTTTTAAAGATATTATAGGCCAGGCAGAAGTAAAGGAAAGGCTTCTGCATATGTTGAAAGATAGCCGTGTTCCACACGCCTTAATGTTTTCGGGGCCTGAAGGAAGCGGTAATTTACCGGCAGCATTCGCATTTATACAATATGTATTTTGTTCTAACAAACAGGATAATGATTCGTGCGGACAATGTTCTTCCTGTATTAAAACTGCGAAACTGATTCATCCCGATTTACACCTGGTGTTTCCAATTTCTAAAAGTAAGCATGTCAAAACAAGTAATGACCTGGTAAAAGAATTCAGAGAAACGTTTTTAGAAATGCCTTACATGTCGCTAAACGACTGGTTTAGCAGCCTGAATGCAGAAAATAAGCAACCTATTATTCCAACCGATGAAGCGAATGACATTTTAAAAAAACTGTCTTACACCAGCTACGAAGGCGGTTATAAGGTGATGATGATCTGGCAACCTGAAAAAATGAATACGGAGTCTGCTAATAAATTACTGAAGATATTAGAAGAACCACCTGAAAAAACCTTGTTTTTATTGGTGTGCAATCATCCCGAACAATTATTGGCCACTATTATTTCGCGGGTACAACAAATTCCTTTTTACAAATTACCTTCTGCAGAAATAGCAGAGGCTTTGGTACGTCAATACCAATGTGCGCCGGAAGCAGCCAAACAAGCGGCTTTGCTAAGTGATGGCAGTTACAGGGAGGCGCAGCTATTGCTTCAGCATAACGATTCGGGAACTAACTTTTTGCAAAATTTCCGGACGTTTATGTTAATCGCTTTAAAATTTGATGCGCCAAAAGCAGTAGCCTGGGTAGATGAAAATGCGCGCAGCGGCAGAGAAAAACAAAAACAATTTTTACAATACGGATTGGAAATATTCAGGGATTGCCTGATGCTGAATTTTGGAAGTGCTGATTTGATAAGGCTTTCAGGTGAAGAAAAAGAATTCATTACTAAATTTTCGCGCTTTATTAATCAACGGAATTATGAAAAATTAATGGAAGAATTTAATTCTTCTTTCTACTACATTGAGCGGAATGCGAATCCTAAAATATTATTTATGGATCTGATCATGAAAACCAATGAGTTGATTAATTTGCCGGGATAACGGTATTTTCTCTTACTGTTTTTAACAACAACACTCTTCAACTACTTTGTAGTTGGCCGTACTACTGTTCCGAATTATTAATATTCAATCCTTTTCAGGATTGTAGTAGTGAACTAAATGATCCGTGGTTATCCGATTTTTCCTGATAGGATATTCTATTCTTTCCGGATTACTAAAGGCAATGGATGTAAAACTCAAACCAGCGTATCCCCTGTTATTTCTTCAGGTTCTACAAATTCGTTTTCTGCTTTAGCGATGACAATCGTAGCAACGCCGTTTCCAATAATGTTTGTAATGGCCCTGGCTTCACTCATAAATTTATCTACTCCTAATAAAAAAGCAAGCCCCTCTACCGGTATTTTATGTAAAGCGGTTAAGGTAGAAGCAAGTACTATAAACCCGCTGCCAGTAACCCCTGCGGCACCTTTGGAGGTGATCATTAAAATACCGATAATGCTTAACATTTCCATAAACGACAATGGAACGTTATATAATTGTGCTATAAAAATAACCGACATGGATAAGTAAATAGAGGTACCATCTAAATTAAAAGAATAGCCTGTTGGTACTACAAGCCCCACAACGGATTTGCTACAACCCATTTTTTCCAGTTTCCGCATTAAGGAAGGCATAGCGGGTTCGGAAGAAGAGGTTCCCAACACAATCAGTAATTCTTCTTTAATACTTTTTAAGAATGTCCAGATACTTAATTTATAATAACGCATAATTAAACCCAGAATCCCAAACACAAACAAGGCCATGGTGAGATACACACATAGCATCAACTTTCCTAAGGGTAACAGGGTTTGCAATCCAAATTTACCAACCGCAAAAGCCATTCCACCAAAGGCTCCCAGGGGTGCCAGGTACATTACAAAACGCAGGGCCGTAAAAACATAATGTGAAATTTTTTCGAGTGGTTTAATAAAGGATGCTTTATTTTTTAGGTGACTGATGATGATGCCTGATAAAATACCGGCTACCAAAACCTGTAAGGTGAAATTAGACAGAAAAAAGTTTAACCAGCTAAATGCTTCTCCGGCATGCTTTGTATATTGCGAAGGATCTTTAGCGGTAAGGCCCGACATATTAATGCTCCCCGGCTGAACAAGGTAGGCGATGACGACTCCAATACTTAAGGCAAGGGTAGAGACTATTTCAAAATAAAGTAATGCCTTCACGCCCACTCTTCCCACTTTTTTAAGGCTATCGATGCCCACGATACCCAACACTATGGTTAAAAAGATAATGGGACCTATAAATAATTTAATAATATTGATAAAGGTTTTACCGATGATTTCCATTTTCACGGCCACTGCCGGAAAAAAATGCCCGAGCAAAATCCCTGCTATAATGGCCGCTAATACCTGAACCGCCAGGTTACTGATTATTTTTTTTACCTTCAATTTTGTTGCTTATTAAACAATATTAAGGTATTTTTAATTTGTTTCAAAATAACCCTCACAGCGTTTGCTGAACGATAACTACTTTTGCGCCATGAATTATCCTTATCAACTTAAAACATTAGAAGCTTACAAAGAAGCCTATAAACAAAGTGTAGAACAACCTGAATTATTTTGGGCCGGTATAGCCGAAAATTTTACATGGCATAAAAAATGGGATAAGGTATTGGAGTGGGATTTTAAAACGGCCACTGTACAATGGTTTAAAGGTGGTAAACTAAATATTACAGAAAACTGCTTAGACAGGCATCTTGAAAAAAACGGAGATACTCCTGCCATTATATGGGAGCCCAACGATCCCAAAGAAACACATTTACGCTTAACGTATAAAGAACTACATTCAAAAGTTTGCCTGATGGCCAATGTTTTAAAAAACAATGGCGTTAAAAAAGGAGACCGGGTATGCATTTACATGGGAATGACTCCCGAGCTGGCCATTAGTACACTGGCCTGTGCACGTATAGGCGCTATCCATTCTGTGATATTCGGTGGGTTTTCTGCACAAGCTATTACCGACCGGTTACAGGATGCACAGGCAGAATTTATAATGACGAGCGATGGCGGTTACCGTGCTGCCAAAGACATTCCGTTAAAAGCAATTGTTGACGAAGCGTTGGTGAATTGCCCTTTCGTTAAAAAAGTAATTGTTACCAAACGTACCAATGTAGCAGTTACTATGGTAAAGGACAGAGATGTGTGGTTGGAAGAGGAAATGAAAAAAGCGGAAGCCCGGGGACAAACCGACTGCAAAGCGGAAATAATGGATGCAGAAGATCCTTTATTTATTTTATATACTTCCGGCTCTACAGGTAAACCCAAAGGAGTAGTGCATACTGTTGGAGGTTATATGGTGTGGACAAACTACACCTTTGTAAATGTATTTCAATACGAACCGGGACAGATTCATTTCTGTACGGCTGATATTGGCTGGATCACAGGGCATAGCTATATTGTTTACGGCCCTTTAAGTGCCGGGGCAACTTCCCTGATTTTTGAAGGTGTTCCTACATGGCCTGATGCCGGAAGGTTTTGGGAGATCATCGATAAGCACAACGTTGACATCCTGTATACTGCCCCAACAGCTATTCGCAGCTTAATGGGTTTTGGATTAGATCCCATTAAAGATAAAAAACTCAGTAGCTTAAAAGTATTAGGCTCCGTGGGAGAACCCATTAATGAAGAAGCCTGGCATTGGTATCATACAAACATTGGTAAAGAAAAATGCCCCGTAGTGGATACCTGGTGGCAAACAGAAACGGGAGGAATTATGATCTCTAATATAGCACATGTTACTCCTCAAAAACCATCGTTTGCTACGCTCCCTTTACCGGGAATACAGCCCTGCCTGGTGGATGAGGCAGGTAAAGAACTTACGGGGAACGATGTAAGCGGGAACCTGTGTATTAAATTTCCATGGCCGGGAATTATCCGTACAACTTACGGAGATCACGACCGTTGCCGACAAACGTATTTTTCTACTTATGCCAATATGTATTTTACAGGTGATGGTTGCCTGAGGGATAGTGAAGGCAATTACAAAATTACAGGTCGTGTGGATGATGTGTTAAACGTGAGCGGACACCGTATTGGTACTGCCGAAGTAGAAAATGCCATTAATATGCATGAGGCTATTATTGAAAGCGCTGTGGTAGGCTATCCTCACGATATTAAAGGACAGGGAATTTATGCCTATGTTATTTGTGATGCCGGAAAAACAGGCGATGAAAACATGAAACAGGAAATTATTCAGATGGTTTCGAAAGTGATAGGGCCTATTGCCAAGCCTGATAAAATACAATTTGTTCCGGGCTTACCTAAAACACGGTCAGGCAAAATCATGCGTCGTATTCTTCGTAAAATTGCAGAAGGTGATACCGGAAACCTGGGAGATACGAGTACTTTGTTGGATCCTTCACTGGTAGATATTATCAGGGATACAGCGGTTTAAATCTCTACTGATTAAAGAACATTAAAAAGGGTTCTTGCTATCTTTTATGAAATAATTTACAAGATAGAATTACTCCTCTCCCTCCTCCGGAGGGGGGAACAGAATAAACCGCGATGAGCAGTTATACGGTTAGGATATGTTGCGACAAGCTGACAAATAGTTAATCCTACAGAACAACACACCCCTAGCCCCTCTTAATAGAGGGGAATAGAACAACTAAGATTTAATCTCAGTTAAGCTTTTCATCACTTTTTCTTTGAGCTCTTCTTTAAATAAGATAAGTTTATCGTAGATCACTTTATCCTGGCAGCCTAAAATTTGTGCCGCTAAAATTCCCGCGTTTTGCGCAGCATTTACAGCTACAGTTGCTACAGGAACGCCGTTAGGCATTTGTACAATAGATAATAAAGAATCCCAGCCATCAATGGAATTGCTTGATTTTACAGGAACTCCAATAACAGGTAATGCCGTTAAAGACGCTACCATACCCGGTAAGTGAGCTGCTCCACCTGCTCCGGCAATAATTACTTTTAATCCATTGGCATGTGCATTTTTTGCATACTCAAACATCCGTTCAGGGGTGCGGTGTGCCGAAACAATCGTTACTTCATGTGGAATATTCAGTTTTTTTAAAAAATCTGCTGCGTCTTTCATGATGTTCAAATCACTACTGCTTCCCATTATAATACCTACCATATGTTTAAATTAAAAAGTTATTGATGTATTGAGTTTTATTAAGAAATGACTTTTACGATATCTTTTATAGTAACCGCTTTTTTCTTGGCGAGGTTTAAATCATCATCTAAAACGGTAATATGTCCCATTTTACGAAATGGCTTTGTGGTTGTTTTACCGTACAAATGAACGTATACACCTTTATATTTTATAGCGTCCAATAAACCTTCATATTTTGCAGGACCTTCATAGTTTTTTTCTCCCAGCAAATTGATCATCACAGAAGGTTTAATAATAGCCGTATCACCTAAAGGTAAATTTAAAATAGCGCGTAAATGCTGTTCGAACTGGGAGGTCATATTGGCTTCAATGGTTTGATGCCCACTGTTGTGAGGCCTTGGCGCCACTTCGTTTACCAGCACTTTACCATCTTTGGTTACAAATAATTCAACAGCCAGTATCCCAACAATATTTAATTTCTCTGCTATTTTTACGGCAATTTCTGTAGCCTGTTTATCAATTGATTTTTTAATATTGGCCGGAGAAAATAAAAACTCTACTAAATTGGCTTCAGGATTAAATTCACATTCTACTGCCGGAAAACATTTTATTTCCCCGCTTTCATTACGTGTAACGATTACTGATATTTCTTTATCAAAATCTACCAGGCGCTCCAATACACTGGGAGCTTCAAAAGCATGGTCAATTTTATTGGGATGCCCGAGCTTTACAACGCCTTTACCATCGTAGCCACCGGTACGGAGCTTTTGAAAGAAAGGGAAAAAATCCCTGTATTTTTCTATTTGTGTTTTATTTTCTACTAAAAAGAAATCAGGGCTCGGAATATCGTTACGTTGATAGAACATTTTCTGCAAGCCTTTATCTTTTATAATTTCAATCACTTCGGGCTGAGGAAATACTTTTTTGCCCTCTTTTTGTAAGGCTTTTAAAGCTTCTACATTCACGTTTTCAATTTCAATCGTGATAATGTCTTTGTCTTTACCAAATTTATATACGGTATCGTAGTCGGTTAAACTGCCTTTGGTAAATTCGTTGGCAATAGCCTTACAGGGTGCGTTAGCATCAGGATCGAGACAACAGATGTAAAGGTTATAATTAATGGCGCTTTGGATCATCATGCGCCCCAATTGGCCTCCACCGAGTATGCCAATTTTTAGTTTATCGGGTTGAAAATAAGTCACGCGCAAAGTTACTATTTATTTAGAAGTTAGCGGTGCGTTTTGATCTTTTATAAAAATAAAAAAACCGCTTTAAAGGCGGTTCTTTTAAATTATTTTGCTGCTTTTTTAGTAGCTGCTTTTTTTGGTGCTGCTTTTGTTTCTGTAGCAGTAGTTGCAGTTGCTACTTTGTTTTTTTTACGTGGACGAAGGTTTCCAAATGAACCTACTTGTATTTTGCCACGTCTTGATTTTTGGTCGCCTTTTCCCATAGTAATGTATTTTAAATTAATTTGCCCAAAAGTAGCTTATTTTATCAAATCTTCAAATAAAAATAACTAGAATCGTTTATTCGTATTGAAGGGTTTAACAGGTTTTTCAATAGTTGTGAGAATAGATGTCATTTTTTTAGGATCAGCAAGCAACTTTTTAGCTTCGGCCACATCTTTATCATATTTTAAGGAGGTTTCTATTCTTCCTTTCTGGAATTCAAACCGTGAGGCGATCTCTTCTTCAATAAATTGTTTGATCTCCGCTTTAAAACGCATTAAATCATCTTTTTTATTGGAATTCATTTTGTTGAGTAGTGCTTCGTATTCTGTTTGAATACTTTCGTAATACTTTTCTTTAGTAGCATCTTCTTTTAATTCTTCCAACGCAAAATCACTTTGAGTAATGTATTTGTAATCTTTATCTTTCATAAAGGCCACAAACTCATTGTAATCAGCATCCGGCAAGCTAAAGTTTTCTGCTTTTACCTGTTGAGGGTGTGCAAGAATATATTTATTTACGTAATTAAAAATATGATTCTTATTTAAAAGGGTGATCAAAATGTTACTGTATTTTAAAGATTCCGTTTTTTGATCAGGTAAAATTCCTGCGCCATCATACACAATACGTCCGTTCTTTGTTTTAAAGGCTGTAATTAATGAATCGGGCACTTTTTCTACTCTGCCTTCTTCATCTTTGTGCGTGTAATCCAACGCCTGGATGCAACGGCCACTTGGAATGTAATATTTTGCAACGGTTACTTTTAATTTAGCGTTATAAGTTAAATCGCGCGTTTGCTGTACGAGGCCTTTTCCGTAAGACCGCTGGCCTATAATAACCGCCCTGTCTAAATCCTGTAAGGCACCCGAAACGATTTCGGAAGCGGAGGCAGAATTATTATCTACCAAAACCACTAAGGGAATTTGAGTATCCAGTGCATTGTTTACCGACAGGTATTGCTTATCCCAGTCTTTCACTTTCCCTTTGGTAAAAACTACTTCGTTACCTTTGTTTACAAAAATATTGACAATGTTTACTGCTTCCTGAAGCAAGCCTCCTGGATTTCCTCTCAAATCGAAAATGAGGGCTTTACAGTTTTTTTCTTTTAATTTTAAGAATGCGTCTTTTACTTCTCCCGAGCAATTATCGGTAAAGCTGGTTAATTTAATGTATCCCACTTCGCTATTGAGCATATTGGAATAAGGAACGGCTTTAATTTTTATTTCTTCTCTCATTAAACTTACTTCCATAGGAGTAGTTTGCCCGAGGTGAATGATTTTTAATTTAATGGGGGTTCCTGCCTGGCCTTTAAGCATGGTCGTAATCTCATCGGTTCTTTTTTTAGAAACGTCGATGCCGTTTACTTCTGTTATTTCATCGCCTGCCCGTAAGCCTGCTTTAAAGGCAGAAAAATTTTCGTAAGGTTCGGTAACGGTTATTTTATTGTTTACATCCTGTATCAGGGCTCCTATGCCTCCATATTCGCCGGTGGTAAGGTACCTGTAATCTTCAATATCATTTTCGGTATAGTAATTCGTGTAAGGATCCAAAGATGCGAGCATAGCTTCAATACCTGTTTTCATTAATAATCCCGGCTTTGTTTCATCAACATAAGCGATATTTAATTCACGGTATAATGTATTAAATATGTCGAGGTTTTTAGAAACCTCAAAATAATCCTGGGAAAAACTAAATGTAAATGCGGCACTGACACAAATACAAAAAATAATGATGTACTTTTTCATTAAGTTAATTTTAAAACAAGATTAAAAATACACTAAAAAAACGTCGAAAAATTACCGTTTATATTTTTTTACGAAATAAAACCTGTTATTTCGCTGAGTGAGTACATTCACTAATTGAGTAAGCAGTTTCAATCAATTGGCGGTATATTTTATGCACGATATTTGTAACTTTGAGGTAGAATCCCCCGAGTTAGAACCATTAAACTGAATAACAATGGCAACACAACAACAACTCACCATACCCATGTTCCCGCTGAATATGGTATTATTGCCCGGAGAAACAAAGACACTTCACATTTATGAGGAGCGTTACAAACAATTAGTATCTGACTGTATTTTAAATGAAGCGCATTTTGGGATCCCTTTTGTTCATCAAAAATCAGTAGGCGATTATGGTATCGAAGTAAAAATCAACCACATTATTAAAAAATATGATAATGGCGAGTTGGATATTATGATTGAAGGGGTAAAAGTTTTTAAAATGATTGAATTTTCTTCGGTATTGAGCCCTAAGCTGTATGGCGCAGGTATGATTCATTATGAAGAAGACGTTAATGTAAAAGCTTCAGCGATACTACAGGATTTAATTAAAGATTACATGTGGCTATCGCAACAAAATACCGTGCAGGAAGATGCTTTTGATAATGCGAATGTATATAGCATTGCCCGCTTACTGGATATTTCCTCTTTAGAAAAATATGAGCTCTTAAAAGCCGAAACACTGACGGAAAAGGAAAGTCTTTTAAAAGCCAAAATCAAATTATTTATTCATTTAATTAGAACGGAAGCTGAACTACAATCGAAGTTTATTTTAAATTAAAAAAACCGGTGCCGGCCGCCAGGTGGTTGTTGAGCAGGAAACCGTATAAAACAAAAAAGCTCCTTCATATACATGAAGGAGCTTTTTTTATGGGATAAAAAATTATTTCTTAGCCGGAGCAGCATTTGTTTCTGCAGCAACCGCACGTGTAGTTTGAACTGCAACTACTGATACGTTTTTAGCGTTTAATAAAGTAACACCTTCCAGGTTGATATCACCAACAGAAATACTTCCACCGATATCTAATTTATCGATATTTAATTCGATAGAATCAGGTAATGTAGCTGCAATACCGCGAGCTTTTAACTTACGTAATTTTAATACTAATTTACCACCTTTTTTAACACCTTCAGACTGGCCTGTTAACACTACTGGAATGTTAGCTGTTACCGGTTTTCCTTCGATGATTTCTAAAAAATCCGCATGAATTAATTTGTCATTAATTTTGTGGTATTGTGCTTCCTGCAATACAGTTTTGTAAACTTTACCATCTAAATTAATTTCTACGATGTGTGCATTTGGAGTGAAGATCACCGGTTTGAAAGCACGGATATCTGCTTCAAAGTGAATTTGTTCTGTTCCACCGTAAATTACACATGGTACATTTCCTTTTTCTCTGATTGCTTTAGCGTTTACTTTTCCTACGTTCGCACGTAACGAACCGCTCAATGTAACTGATTTCATTTGTTATTTGTTTTTGTGATGAATTTAAAATGCCCGTTCATTTTATTTTCACCGGTTATTTATATTTATACGGGTGTAATTACATAATAAAATTGCTGCTAATAGACTCATAGTTTTGTACGCTATGAATTACTTTAGCAAATAGGTCGGCAACGCTGATTACTTTTATTTTGCTGCTTTCCTGTTTTAAAGGAATTGTATCTGTTACGATGAGTTCCGTTAATTTTGAATTCTGAATATTTTCGTAGGCTTTACCTGATAATACGGGATGTGTACAAACCGCTCTTACGCTTAATGCTCCACGTTCCATCATCATATCGGCTGCTTTACATAAGGTTCCACCTGTGTCTACCAAATCATCTACCAGTACAATGTTTCTTCCTTCTATGTCTCCGATAGCCGTCATATGATCTACCACATTTGCTTTTGTACGTTGTTTGTAGCAAATAACGATCTCAGCTTTTAAATGTTTGGCATAAGCGTTTGCACGTTTACTGCCACCCATATCAGGCGCTGCGATAGTTAAGTTTGGTAAATTAAGGTTTTGAATATATGGTAAGAAAATAGAGGATGCGTATAAATGATCTACCGGAATATCGAAAAAGCCCTGGATTTGATCGGCATGCAGATCCATGGTCATAACACGTGTAGCGCCGGCAACAGCCAACATATCCGCTACCAGTTTTGCTCCTATGGCAACCCTTGGCTGGTCTTTTCTATCCTGGCGTGCATAACCAAAATACGGTAATACAGCAATAATGTGCTTCGCAGAGGCTCTTTTTGCAGCATCCAGCATCAATAATACCTCCATTAGATTATCTGTTGGGGGCATGGTTGACTGGATCACAAAAACGCTTTGTCCACGGATACTTTCGTCGTAAGACACTTGTATTTCACCATCACTGAAACGGTAATGAGAAATTTTTCCTAAATCTTTACCATAAGACTTGGCAATCTGCTCTGAAAGTGTTTTTGTAACACAACCTGAAAATAATTGAACTTCTGTTTCCATTTTTTTATTAGGGAGGCAAATTTACCAATTTTTAGTGGCTTTACACAATAATTTCGTTCCTTTTTTTGATAACTCAAAAAACTCCTTACATTTGCAACCCCTTTTAAGCCTAAAGAGGTGTATTTAGGTTTAAAATTAAGGAGAATTGCAGAGTATAAAGCAATTAAATGCCTTACTGGCCCGATTGTTCGGGAGGAAGACGTGAAGGCAAGTTGCAAAGAAAAGCAACACAAAAAACTAAATGCCCAGCTGGCGGAATGGTAGACGCGCTGGTCTCAAACACCTGTGGGAAACCGTGCCGGTTCGAGTCCGGCGCTGGGTACGTCAACGGTAAGCACCTCATAAATGGGGTGCTTATTTTTTTTACCTACACCCCAATCCTTACCAGTCAGGCAAAGAAGTTCTACAGCATCTTCAATTTTAGCGGTTCGATACTTTTTATTTTCAAAAATTAATTTCTCAGGAAAAACCGAACCAATTATTTGTTGTTTGGTTTCAATATCCGCTGCATCGTAGCAATAGTCAATATTTGAGAGCAAAGCCACACAAAAATCTATTTGTTCCTCTGAATTTACCTCGTTGGTTTTAAATTGAACCTGTTGGCGTGTTAAGGACTCTATTTGTTCCTCAATCTCTATCTTCATTTGCTTGTATTCCATTGCTGAAAATTCCCCATCCAACATCAAAACCCTTGCATTTTTTAATCGGGTTTGTTGTTTTTCAATTTCTGTATTAACTCTTAGTATTTCGGCTTTACTTGTTTTTGAGTTCGTTTTTAACTCCTGCTTCATTATTTCGCCAAGTAATACAATGCCCTCTTTATTGAACCTTAATTTTTTAAACATTTGCAGAAAAAAATCATTTTGTTCAATAGCCTTTAAACGTTCTTTACACCCTTTGTTGCAATGGTAATAGTAAAACTTACCATTCCTGCCAGTTGAGGCAGAACCCGTCAGATTTCTACCACATTGAGGGCAAACTAAATAACCTCTTAAGGGTAATTCCTTTCTTTGGGTGGTATATTTAGTGGGCAAAGCTTTTTTTCTGCCATTTAAAATATCCTGTACTTCATAAAAGGTATGTTCATCTATTAAAGACTCATGTAAGGCTTTAATCCATTGGGAGGGTTCATCTTTATAAGCAGGCAAAAATATTTGACCTATATACGCTCTATTACGAAGCATATCAGGAAAACAACTTCTAGCACATTTAAAACCCTCTTTATTTAATTGTCTTCTTAAATCCTCTAAAGTATATAAGCCTGTGGCAAATTCTGTAAACGCTTTACGGGTTAGTTGCTCTTTTAAACCGCCCTCAAAAACCATAATCGGTTTATTGTGTTCATCCCTTTTCATTTTGTAGCCTTTTATGGCAGCACTAATCCAACGCCCTTCTTTTTTTGCTCTACGCATCCCGTTAAACGTATTTAAAGCTCTACGGTCGTTATCCACTTCGGGAGCAGATAAATAAAAGGCTAACATAATTTTACTTTCGGGAATCCCAAAATCCAAAGGTTGTTCCATTGCTTGTGGCTCAACATTGTATTTTTTCAGTTGCTTTATAGTTATATAGGCTTCCGCTATATTTCTGCTAAATCTATCCCACTTCGTAAATAAAATAATATCAACTAAGTTTTTATTGTTTTTAATAAAGCCTAAAATATTTTGCCATTCGGGTCGGCTGTCAAAATCCTTTGCGCTTTCATCTTCATTGCAGATTTTAAGGATTTCAATACCGTTTTTTTCACAATATTTTACCAAACGTTCCTCTTGGTCGGCAGGACTGTAACCGTTGGTTTGTTCATCGGTACTAACCCTGATATATAATATGGCTCGCTTATTCATACTTTTCTGATTAGCTTTTTAAGTTCTACTATTTCTTCGTCTGTTTTTTTCTCTAAAAATAAAAGGGTCATTTCAGAATAATGGTATAACCAATTTCTTATTCTTAAAATTTCTTCGTCGGAATAATTATTTCCGTTTATATTTAAAATCCTTTTGCATTCTGTAAGTGAAATCTTATCACTATTGTTTAATGTTTTCATGGCTACATTTCGTAGTTCCTGCTGTCCTTTTGGCAAGGTAGTTAGGGAGTTCATATAGATCCCCATGTAGGGGGCGTTAAAACGGAACGTAGCCAAACGACATCCGATTTTACACCTTTGTGCAATACATAAAGAACGGTACAGGGAACGTAGCCAAACAATGATCCTGTATCTACTTTTACTTTATAAAATAATTTTAATGGTGTTCTCTATTTTGGTTACAACGCCTTTGTGTTTCTTAACGACTATTTCTCCATAGGCTCCCTTATCTAAAATGTCAACAATGCGTTGTTTTATATCTTCATTTTTCTTTAATTCCAACGACTTCATTTTTTTGTCTTTAAAATGAATCAAGATACTTTCATAGTCCCCACTGTGTACGACTTCAAACAATTTGTTTTCGGCATAAGACAACAGTCCTAACTTTGGAACGACGAAGCCCGATAACTCGGAACGTAAAAAGCTTTTTAAGATGGAGGAAATAGAAACGGTTATATAGGTGTCAAACAGCAATTTGTGTTGTTCGTCTTCACTATACAGGTGTTCTTTACTTTTATCCAGTATTTGATAAGAGCCATCCAAAAATATAGCAACGGATAAAGGCAGTTTGTTAAGGATGCTATCTATTATTACAATATGTAGCATGGTAAAATTCACTTCCGTTTTGGTTTCGGGGGTATATAATAACTCTAACAACTTTTGTTGTTGGTCTTTTGGTAAATTTTCTACGATATAGTTTTTAGCTTGTTGCATGGACGTTAGCAGTCCTTTTACTTTGATCGGTTCAAACAAATAGCTTTTAAAGTTTTTGATTAATTCAAAGCCGACATTCAACCCCCTTAACTGTTCCACGATCTTAATCCATACAAAATCCACGAACGTGAATTTTTTACCCCACACTTTAGCGGGGTTCTCATTTAATACTTTCACCCAATGGTTTAAATTTCGGGGTTCTATTCCTGTTTGTTTACCATTCAGTATAGGGCGTTCTAATTGTTCGTATAGTTCACCTGCTTTATCTAATGTCGATTGACCAAAAAAATCATTTAGGTTAATGGTGATATTTTCCAAAGGGGCTAATTGTATGGTTTTATCTTTTTTCATACTATAAATATACAAGTAATTTATTAAATTACAATAGTGTAATTGAATTGTTATACGAAACGTTAAAAATAAGGTTGCAAAGCTTCAAATAGGCTTACTGTATAAGGAAATTGTGTAAAAAATGGTTCTAAAATCCTTATACTATATGGGGTCGTGCAAGTTAGGTACACTTTTCACCTAACTTATAGCCTACTTTTCGTGACTTTTAGTTAAAAGAACGTACCATTTCTTTAAAACATTACCAACAGTCACCAACTAATTAGTTGGGGGACTCTACATATAGCGACTATAAAGAACTTTAGCCTGTTTCATTCACACCTTGCACTTAACTTGCACGGGATAGGGCATAAAAAAATCGGTTAAACCGTTAGACATTGTTAATTTACATATATGTAATCATAATTGACAATTTATCCTACGTATTTATACGCATCCGAACACGGATTAATACGTGATTCTATTAAGTTGAGGCTTTCTCCATAGAATAATGTATAACTTAGAATTATAAATTCTATCATAATGAAAACAATCCACGATAATGTGAAAGCTAAAGAGGATTTAAAGAATAAAATATTAACTATTTTATATGGTATGAAAAATCATTCTTACATTCCTACACAGGAAATGAAACATGATTTCAATATTATAAAAGCTGAGCTATTAATAATGCCAATTGTTATCTTTGAATTAGAACTTGATGGATTAATAGAGGATAATTCCATTTTCACGAAATTAACCACAAAAGGTCTGGTTTATACACTTGAACGTTTAAACTAATAAATGGATGAATACAGTCATTAGTAGAATATTTATCTACAAAGACTGAAAAGCAGATCGAAGTATAAGCTAAAAAACACGTGGTTTTACGTATTCTTTATATTGAACTGTTTGCATATATAGTGCTAGCATCAAGTTTAGCATGACTATCTACTATCTGTTTTTATTAGCTTCCTTGATAATTCTACAAATGTTAAAGGCTTTGAAGACATCACCAGAGCTCATTTAAACAGTAAATTCAGAGCTTATTTAAAGTATGATTATCAAGGTGAATTTTCTGATACTTTTGTTAATTATGTTTTAAAAGGGCATTTCAGTTTTATATCAGATAAATATGGAATTCTACAACTCTTATTAAATCTGTGTTTAATCTTAAATAAAAAAGCGAAGGTAAATACCCTCGCTTTTGTTAACTAATTTATTGTTTATTTTACTGATTAACACCACTATTTGAATTTAATTCCTTCAAAAGTGCTATTCTGAACATTCTCTCATATTCTATTCTTTTATAAATTTTGCAGACATCATATCACTACCATTTTTTAAACATATAAAATAAATACCAGATGAAAGTTGTTTAATATCTATCAATTTATCATTCTGTAATATAGTATGTATTTTTTCAGACCCATCAGCTGCGTAGATGACACACTCCGACTCTTTTTCTATTAATGCCACATCAATTGTTATATAGTCTTTTGCCGGGTTAGGAAAAAATGTCAATAAAGAAGAAGACTGTAACGCATTAATACCTGTAGAACTTGAGCCACTTACTAAAAAACAGCCTTTAGATGCCCCATTACCGGAAGTAAAAGTACCTCCAATAATAAGGATAGTTCCATTAGATAATTTATGTATTGTATATCCATTAACACCGAAATATGATCCGGTGGTATATGTTGCAGTAGACCATACACCAAGGGCTGGATTGTATGTTTCAATACATTTGGTACTTGTTGGTGAGAAAAAATCAGCTAACCCAAAGGATAGTGCATTTCCATTTGATAATAATACTTCCGGACAACGGTTTCTTTCATGCGACATAGTCCCAGTTGTAGTAAATGTATTTGTGTTCGGATCATACAATTCACATGTAGGACTTCCACCGCCTGCAATTAGTACTTTCTGATTATTCAACAAAATTGAAGAATGAAAATTATGAATTGTACTCATCGTTCCTCCTGAAGACCATGTACCTGTATTTGCATTGTACACTTCGGCAGTATTAACATACCCGCCACTTATAAGGGCATTGCCATTAGCTAACAGTACAATATCCTGATGTTCACGAGTAATCGCCAAACTACCTGTAGCAGACCATAATCCTGTAGCTGGATCATACAGTTGACAGGCTGTTGAACCTAAATTTCCGCCTCCAATTAAAACTTTTCCATTATTAAGTTTTACTGCAAAATGACCGATGTGCCCTGTCTGCATACTATCTGTATATGCCCAGGTATTTGTAGCGGGATCATACAACTCACAACTTTTCCTGATATAAGGTGTTCCCGAATAATAATCGCCTACTGCACCGCCCATAACCAATATTTTCCCATTATTTAGTGTCACTGACGAGAAATAACTCCGTGTATCTTTCATACTTATACTTGCACTCCATGTGCCTGAAGTAGTGTTATATATTTCACACGTTTTATAGGTTGCAAAATTAGATAAGGTATAATTGTCTCCTCCCATCACAATAACATTGCCACTTGGCAATACCTGTGATTCGTGGCCAATTCGGGCTGTTATTAAACTTCCTGTTGAAGTTATTTGTCCGTTTACAAATAACTGGCTTGTTACAAAAGCGATACATAGTAACTGTTTTTTCATTTTTTGGGTCTTATTAAATTATTCTTTAGTACTTTTTTTGTCACAACAGCAAATAAAGCAATTCTTTTTTACTTGATAATCAATTTTAGTTTAAATATTAATTCTGTTTCAAATAAATCAATTATCTAGACATTACCACCTAAGTTTTTTTATGTGTTCTATAAAACTCTTCGTACTGCTTTAAATAAGGAATGGACTCTTTGTCGCCTAATTCTACTGCTCTCCTCAAATCTTCATAAGCTCCATCATAATCACCCAACTGTGATTTAGCAGCAGCTCTTACACCGTAAACATTACCATAAGTTGGATTTATTCCAATACTAATGTTACATTCTTTGATACATCTTTTGAAATCATTTAATTTGAGGTAAATGAGTCCTCTATCTCGGAAAACTATATGGTTTTTTTTCATTGAAACAGGAATTTCTTCCATATCAGGTACAGCACCTTTGAAGTCCCCTATTGCTATTTTAAATCCACCTCTGACAACGTAAAGGCTTCGGTTATTAGGTTGAATTTTAATTGATTCTGTGATATCATTAATGGCTTGTTCGAAAAGGGAATCTTCAGCATAAGCTAATGATCTATTATAATAGTATCTTACATTTTCGCTATCTAAAGAAATAGCTTTACTAAAATAATAATACATGCTATCTCTATTAGCTAGTGTATGCCATGCTATACCTTTAAAATAAAATATTTCAGGCGAAAACCCTTTATCTTTTATCAAGGCTTTGTTTAAACAGCGTAGTCCTTCTTTTATCCTTCCATCATCGATTAATGTACCTCCAAGATTAACTAAATTACCCGTTATATTAGTATCAGCATAGTAGATTTCGAGTGTTTCTTTGGTAGTTAATCGCCCTCCTGAGTTTGTAATAAAATCAGCAATCATACCTATACTGTCAAACTTCCTTTGTGCTGCTAACTTTGATAAACTATCAATTTTAGAACTCACATCTTGTCTTTCTGGTTGATTTCCTTCAACACAACTATTGAAGGAAATTAACATAAATAATCCAAAAAATATATTAATAATAAGTAATCTCATTTTTATATCTCTATTAATTTTTTATTAAAAAGGAAGATTTATTTACTGGCATGTTATTTTTATATATAATAGGTACGGAAATTGATCCACCAAATACCCCATTGGAAAAATTGTAGTTTCCATTCATCTGAGTAGAATCTTTTACCTTCTTATAATTAGTAGAAGTTCCATTCGCAAAATTCTCGTTCTTAAATCTTTGATAATTTGTGGATGAAGCAACTCCTGCATTAGTTGTAGTAATCACATCAACTACATCCACTCTTTTGATTAGTGAAGAACCACTAGCCACGTAGTAAGATGTTGGAGCTTTTACTTCTTTGCTGCTACCAGCCGTATAACCATTATAATCAACCCCCCCTGTGCCAACGCCTATAGGGCCAAAAGTTTTAGTTAAACCTAACTCTCCTTCTGAGTTTAAAGAAACAGGACCATAACTAGCACCAAATTGAGCTCCCGGAAATTCCATTCCTGCATTAGATCCGGGTTCTTTAAAGTTTACAGCATGGGGCATATTTTGAGTGTTTGATCTTCCTGCGGACAATAAATCTGGACTTCCTCCTACCCATACCTCAGGAGCATCATTATCATAAACAGGTCCAGAAACTATATTGTTAATCGGAGCTGATGATATTCCTTTATTGATGTTGATGGGTTTAATGCCTCCTGCAACAACTGTTCTATCTTGTGGCGTTATAGATCGACTAGGTTTGAGTAATGATGATGGTTCATCAGAAGAAGAGCTAGAGCTTCCAATTTGTCCTTTAGGAATGCTTGTTGCATTTGTCTTTCCGCTGACCGGTTCACCTGGGGTATCTCCATGATGATCAGATAATAAAATTGGATTATCACTAAAACAAGTATAAGAACCGTTAGAAACATCCGTTACAGGGTCAATATTCCATCGTCTTCCTAATCGTGTATCATATTCCCAATACTCTGCACTATTTAAGGAACCCGGTATATTGAGGATATCATCATCCTTTAGCTGTTTATTAAACCCGTATTTATAATTTCCACTATTAAAACTACGTCCCGGCATTGGACTTCCAAAAGCATAATAATCAGTAGCTGTATTTAACACTGCCTGGTAAAGGGGTTTCACTCCTCCTATGACATTCTCTACTTTAAAATCATCAATATCAACATTAAAGGTATAGTTACTACCACCCACTTGAAAAAAGAATGTTCCATTATTGGTTTTAGGGATAATATAAAACGTATAACTCCCCGTTGCTGCTGTTGGTGTTGTAAATTGCGCACTGTAATCCAACCATGGGCTTGCCTCATCATTATCATAAGCAAAGCTCATCACATTACTCCCTATGCTGGAAGCCGGTATGCTAAATGATACTTTATACATTTGGTCTGCTAACAAATTTACTGTTTTTGTGGCTACATTCCAACCGGTATTACTGGTAGGGGTAGAGGCTAATTTAAGGGTAGAGGATGCATAAGATACGGTTACATTATTTCCTATCCAGTTACTGGGGGTGCTAAAGTTTTCGTTTATGACTACTCCACTGCTTACTGTAGATGGGGGATCCAGCTTTTTAAGCAGGATGTTATCAATGTAAAACGACTGACCTGGTGTACTGTTAGGGTTAGAGAAATATAAGGTGATTGTACTTACTCCCGGTGGTACGCTAATTACCTCGTCATTTCTACCATTAAAGGCCATGGCGCCATACATATCTCCCATATTAGAAGTTAAACCCATTGGTACATTATAAGTAGCAAAGGTGGCGCTTCCTGCCTGGTAATCAAAACTCAGGATGTATTGCCCCCCTGCCGAACTTCCCAAAGGAATGGCTTTGCTTATCAGCCCATTGGCTGCACTGGTATATACCTGCATGACATTGGGGTTATAAATGGTATTTTGAATAATGGTTCCACCAGGCGATGGGTTTACTACAAAGCCTCCTGTGCCACCATCATTAAAGTTTTCTTCATATATCACATCCGTTGTAGCTACTGTGCCAAAACGTACTTTATAATCTTTAATCGTCGCGTGTATGTTTCCTAAATGATCTTTAATTTCATAGGTTTTGTTATCTAACTGGCGGTTATATACGGTGGCCGGTGCAAATGCCGATAGGTTGATATACCACCACTGGTGCGGGTGTGGATGTAAGCTGCCGTTAATAATAACTCCCGGTAAAATAACACGCCCGTTAGCTACTGTGGCATCAGGGTTGGTAAACATATTCAGCGTAGCGTTCCTGGTATCTGTTGTGGTATTGGTAAGGTAATACATGTTTCCGTTTGCACCCCTCCTTACCGAACCTGAAATAGCAGTTGATGTTTGGGTATGAATAGTAACAGCCTTATCGGCCACAAAGCTTGCTACCGGTACCCGTAGTAAAGAAACCGTGGCTACACCCGTGCTCGAGGCTGATGTATAATATAACGAAATGTCGTTATTGGTAAATTCAACCGATTTCCCTATTCCTCCAAAAGTTCGGGAACCCAGCGAGGTAAGCGGCTGATGGTCGACCCCAAGGGTATATATTTTAATTTCACTGGCAACGCTGGTACTGTTATTGGCTATTGCCAAAAGGGTGCCCGAAGGCGAAATAACCATTTCGCCGGCTACCGAGCTGTTAATGGCACTGCCTAACGTTGTATGCGACACCAGTGAAATACCGGCCGTGGTAATACTGTAAGGGCTTAAAATAGCTGTATTGGTGCTGCTGTTGAACCTTCGCAAATAAAGGGTTGAACTTCCCTGCCCTGTAAGGTCTTCAAAAAGAGCCATGGTTTGTCCGTAATCGGCATTGGTATCATCCAACACGGTATTGTAATTAGTAACAGCCGCTGCCGTTACATCAATGGTATGGTAATAAGGCTTATTGTCGTTACCAATGGTAAAGAGGTAATACTCGTCTGTTGAACCTGTTTTTTGCATCAGCATGGCCTGTGTATTGGGATTACAGTTAAGGTCGGGCGGTACCGGTATTTTAATGGTATCTCTTAAATACACCACTGTTGTGTTAACCCCGGCAGAGGAACTGTAAGCATACATACTTAGTACAGGATTACCAAATTGATCGTGTAATATGGCCTGCGCACGGCCCATGTTATAGGTTACAGCCGTGGCTTCAGAGGGTACTGTTTCCACATGTTCACTGGTGCCTAATACAGCTGTAGCCGATTCGGAAGAGGAATTGATGTTACGCATATATACCTGTTTGGATATGTTGTTGGACAATGGCAGCATAATGTTTCGGTAACTGCCGGTATGTACCAGGGTAGGCAGGTTTTGCGGAGCCGGTGGGGTGCCCGCTGTAAAATTAACGGGTCTTACAATGGCTTTATTTCTTAACCCTATTCGTTCGCTGCCATAAATAGGCTCTTCCTTAAGGGTAAAATTGGCTGTAAAATTAGGGCTTGTACCTGTGTTGGTACGTTCGTAAACTCCCATGGAATTACCGCTGGCATCTTTTACATAATAGGTCGTGGTTTGGTTGGCAAGGGTAGCTACAGGCGCTGTGGAAACCCGTTTTAAAACCCTGTTACCGGAAGCATCGTACAGGAAGTCGATAACCGTACCATTGGTTTTTTGAATCTGATCGAGTTTACCATACACATTCCATTTTATCAGGCTTAAGCCATCGGCTACCGAAGCCGTTAAATTACCTATGGCGTCGTAACTAAAGTTGTTCGCGGCCTGCGTTTCAATATCATCACTATAGCCTGCGGTGTTGTAAACATCCGTTACCTGCGCCAAACGGTTGGTAGGGTTGGCAATGGGTGGAGGTGCCATTTTATTAGGCACATAGGCTGTTGCGGTTTGTGAATAGTAGGAATAATCTAATTTATCCATGGGCAATCCACTGGTTGAATTTCCGTTTCTTTCAAGGGTTAGGATGTTTCCATTGGCATCGTAACTAAATTTTTCGGAATAATCGCCTACCGCATTCCACACCGGCGAAACACCATTGGTATAGGAATCGGCGGTAATAAGCCGGTTTAACTCATCGTATCTGAATAAGCGGGCCGTTTGTGCGGTATTAAACTGAAAGCCCGTGGCAGGTAAAATTTTAGGATCAAAGCTTTGCGTCCAGCCACTAATATTTCCGTTAAACAATTCATAGGTATTATTGATATTTAAAGGAGAAGAACTGCTAAGGGCTGATGATTTATTGAAGTAGTCATTTTTATAATAGCTCAATATCATGGAATACGCATCTTTGGCTACATACATGTTCATGTCGGTAAAGCCACCATCTCCCCCCGGGTCAACGCTCGATCCAATTCCGTTCATGGCCTTAAGCCATCCGTGTATGGTGTAAGCATAATCGAGGCCCTGTACAGCATCCTGCCCAATCTGTGTCCGTTTTAAAGGCCCGTGCAGGTAATAGTTGTAAGTAGCATCTTTTTCCCAATAAATTCCATCTGTACTTGTTTCCGCCGATTTAAGGCGCTTATCAATATCGTAGGAATAACGGTGGAAAAACTGATCAGAAAATGCTTCGTTGTATCTTACCTTTACAACACTGCCACTAATAAGGTCGTACTCGTAGGCTATATAATTACGGCCCAGTTCGGGGATATCCTGTATAAGCCACTCTACGTTACCATGAGGATCGTAACTGTAATACGTTGCTACCTGATCCCCTGTAGTAGCTAAATTTCCATCTTTATCGGTTAAGGAATAACTCACCCTGTTTTGTAAATAGCGTTGTAGTTTCCCTCCAAAATAGCTAATGCCGGCAGCAGGAGTACTGTATACGGTTTTGGTTTTTTGTGTTTCGTTACCTACAGTAGGGTAAGTAACGGTGTTAATATTAGCCGTAATTATTGGTATGGTTGATATGAACTCCCCCACCTCTATAATACGTGTTAATGCATCATACTTGGTGTACGAAAATAAATTAGAGCTGAGCTGCTTGGCATTTTGCGAAAACCGTAGTTTGCCTTTGGCATCATACCAAAAATTGGTTTCCCCGCCGTCAGGCGTGTATTGCCTTACCAGTTGCGTTAAGGAATTGTAGGCATATTCGGTAATAAACGTGTGAACCGGATGGGTAAGCCTGTTGGCTGCAGTAGTAGTTACCCCTGCCGGTGATACCGTTTTTACTAAGTTCCCCGCTCTATCATAATAATACAGAGTATAGTGATGGTATTTGAGAACATAGGACGCTGTAAAGACGTCTACCAGGCTGGTATAGCATTTTTGCTTGTACTGGTTGGTAAGGCGTGTGTAGTAGCCAGTTAGTAAAGTAGAAACCTGTGCGTTTAAAGCATCCGACAATTGTTTAAGGGTTTTTGCTTCGCAACTGAGGGGCGATAAATCATTGATCAACTCTCCCGGAGGTGCCTGGGTGGAAAAAGGTTGTATGGTATAACACAACGCAGGGCAGGTATTGCTTCCGCTCGGCACATCGATGGATACATTGTATTGCCAATAACCATAAGTATTAGTAAAAGTAGTGGCCGCATGATTATAGCTGGTTAATACCGTAGTACCATCAATATTAAACACAGGTGTTGTTACAGGGTTTGTAAGTGCGCAGTTCTGCGCATCCAGCAAGGCTTCGGTTACCGGCATAAAGTTGAAACCCGTATAAGCGTTTGTATAAGGCACAAAGGTAGAGGTGCCGGAGGTAAACAGGTAGGTTGGATAAACGGAAGGACTTACAATTGCCGATGTGGGTGCAGTAGTAACCGAAGTATAGGTAAAGTTAGGCGTTGCACCTACTGCATTTATACTGGCTATGTATTTGGGAAGTATAATGCTGGTAGGCGATTGATTTTTATTAAAATTATAAACCACATACGATGCATTGGTATCAAAAAAAGAGGGAATATCAGGATGTACAAACACATAAGTATTTCCGAAAAGTGCTGAAATGGTAGGGGAAAAAGCCTGTGATACAAAGGTTTTATAATCCCACCACATGCCGCCAATAGGCGATGTTGCTCTTACAAGGTTAAGTTTTTGATTGAGTGCCCTGGTTAAAGAACTCAATAACGAAAAGCTTCCTGAAGATACGGATGCTAAACTACCACAAGAGCCGTTTACGGGTAAACTAATGACAAACTGCCCTGTATAAATTTGCTGAATAGCGGCTATTTCTGCCGGTGAGCCGAGGGCGGTGGTCGTTCCTACTCCATTTAGCTGGGGCGTTAAGGTGCATTTACTTTTACAGGTATTTACTAAATTATTAGCCTGGCAATAAATGGTTGATAAAGGAATATCTCTTCCCGGATCAGCTGTGTAAGGGGTTGTGCCGGGTACATAAACCGCCACCGATCCGGTAGGGGCAATATTTTGCAGAGTCCACACATCACCCTGTATCTGCATATTGTTGGAATGGTATAAGTTATTAACCTTGCTCACAAATTCAGTATAAAGTCCTTCGCAATACTCATTACACTGGCTGGTTCCCAGTGTAGCGGAACTAGCTGCAAAAGTACCGGTAGCAGAGGCTGATACCAGATTGCAATTACCTGGAGAACTGTAGTAATTATTATTGAAACAGAGGTAGTAGTTCTTTCTACTATCGCTCATGTTAGCGGCGGTTAGTGTTCCGGTGGCAACAACCGTATTAAAATAATTGGTAAACGTAGCGGCCGCTATAGGGCAGGTAGGAATAGAGGCTACAGCTGTACCCGTTTGTTGGTAGAAGGCGGATTCGCAGGAGCAGCACTGCCCGGCATATTTAATATATTTGAAGGGATGTGTTTTATACCCTTCTGTTCCACCATTACAAACTCCTGTTCCGGCACTAGCACTTATTTGCGTAATGGTATAGCCTACGCAGGATAAAAACCGTTCGAGGTAATTTGTTCCGGCAAGGGTTGCCGATCCTCCACCCGGTAAAGTTGCAACCACTGCCGGTTGTATATTATTAGGATTATTTTGCGATTTGTATAATCCAACAACACCTATCCAGCAATCCCACATTTTGCTCATTTTTGAACAGTCGGAAGTACATTGCATATTTTGGATTACGGTATTAAAATCACCGTAAGAATAGGTATACCCTAAATTATTAAACATGTTTTGTAATAAAGCCTCTTTAGTGGCAACCGGTGTAGCTCCCGTGTAACCATATTGCGAATATAAATACCCTTCAAAATCATAATCGGTGCAACTATGAGACGTGCAGGGCCATATAGGCACTCTTAAGGTATCGCAGCCTATTTTAATCAGTTTGTAAGTATCGGTGCTGGTTACCCCCAACAAAGCATACACATTAGTCAGATCATTATTTTTAATGCTTTGAAACAGTGATGCCATATTAATAGAGCCACCGCCCAATATAGTTCCTGTGCCAGATGTCAGACTTGTATATTCAGCAGATTGAACTGCCTGTATAAACGTATTGATATAAGAACTGTAAGAAGAGCCAGGGCTGGTATTGGTTTCGATGATCCGCTCAATTGTATAGGCACCGGCAGGTAACAGAATCGTGGTGTTTGTACTAACGCTTACAGCTGAACAGTTGGAGGAAAAGGGAAGGGTTGGCTGTACAATACTTGTAAAAGTCAATGGTGCTGTTTCACCGCTATTATCACTTACTTTTAAAGTTATTTTATAATCGCAGGTGGCACAAAAGTTAGCACAGACACTATAGGTATTTGTAGTAAGACTATAGTTTAATGTTACATTGGTTTGTTCGGTTAAAGCCAGTGTTTTAAAGGAACGGTAAGCATAAGGGCCATAAGAAGAATTGTTACTGTTAATGTTTGACACTACCGGAAAACCTGCTACAGAAGCCGAATTAATAGGCAGTAAAGCGGATGTGGAAGGACTTGATAAACAGGTGGCAATTGTTTTTCCTTCTTTAGAGATATAATTAACCGAAGCGGTATTATTAGCATCAATGGAAATAGTTTTATAGGCGCTGTTTTCATCCGGGGCTTCATCCCCAAATACCCTGATCAGCTCAATATCTGCTACACCCGAGTGCATGGCACGGGTGGTATGTTTAACGGTGGTATTATTAATTTGATGATCCTTGCCGGGCATGCTGGTTTCGAGCGGGGTATTGGTTCCGTCTTTTGAAAACAAGGTGCGGGAATAAGGGTACCCGGCAGCTGTAGGGACATTATCTTCAATGGGGTTAATGGAGGAGTAATAGTTGGAAGGTGAATTTAAACCGTTTACCGATAAAACAGAATCAACAGGAGAGGGTGTTCTGTAATTAAGTGCATAACCGGAAGGAACAAAATTCAACGAATAATCAAAATCGACTGCCGAATAAGGCAGGCCTGAATTGTTTTTAATATAAGCGGGCACATATCCCAGGGTTTTGCGGTTAATGGGTGTAGCCATCATATTTAACGCCGCTCTCCCGCTATAATCATAAATGGTTTGAGATAAAATGGTTTTGTTTTCAGACATGATACGACCCTGGCTTTGCTTTTTCATTTGCAGTTTATTCGCATAGCTAATGGATTCGCCCATATTAACCTGTCCTAAGCTTAGCGCATCTCCCTCCATAAAGGCTCTGCTGAAAATCCAGTTACGCGTGCCATCGTGTGTGGGTGTAGCTGTATAACCCGGCCCATTGGTTGCAGGGTTATAAAAATCATACATGTTGTACGAAAAATAAAACAAATAAGGTGACGTTCCGGTGCTGATAGAAGGCGTTGTATTTTGAGTAAGGGAATTAGACCATTGTCCCCAGTTTCTGCTATTGGCAATGCCACCTTCATAGGTATTCCCAATGGGTCTTACCCTCCAGGCATAGTAACCTTCACCTTCTGCTATCGTAAGCGAAAGTTCCTGTAAGCTACTCCCTGTTTCAACAGTGAGTGCTTTACTCCAATCTATGGCCGTTGTGATGTTTCTTTCGTCTAAGGCAGTTACATAGCGGGTATTATAGAGTCTTAGTAATTGAAACTGGTAGTTAGGAGCCGGAATACAATTCACATCACGCCAGCTAAATTTAACCAGGTTATCGCCTGTAACGGTGATCGGGTTAACGGGTATCTGACCCATTACAGTCACATCGTAATCAAATTCTTCTGTATAATACACATCTGCCGCAATTTTGTTATTAACTGGTGTGGTGGAGCAGGAATATACAGGGTTAACATCAAAGCGAGCAATACTGGGGTGTAAGCCTGTAAAATCAATAGATACATAAGCCTGGGGCTTATCTTTAGAAATAACTAATTGTGGATTATAGCTGGCAACAATAACCGATGTGCCGGTAAAGGCGTTGTATGCGGTAATATTAAATGTAACCGAATGGGTTTCGGTAGCCGTTGGTATATAATCGTTGTTCCAGTTAAGTAGCACATTCATCGTGGCTTTCCTAAGGTTTGGAGTGGGGGATGTGCAGGTAGAAAGGTTACCCGTAGGGGAATTGGTTTTTAAATACAAAATTTGCGTAACAGGTGTGGTAAGATTGGTGTAGTAATAACTCACCTTAGGTACTTTATAAAAGGTGGTTATTTGGGCTACCGATGAAACATGGATAGTAAGGGCTAACAGAACCGCCAGTTTAGCAGATTTCCATTTCATTAGCTGTTTTTTTAAATTATCTAAAGTCATCATCTTAATTATTTCTTAATGTCGGTCAAATGTATTGCTTAGTTGTGTTGTTCTTTTTTCACATTAATTAATGTGTAGCCACTGTAAGTTGCATTGAGTTTATCATGTGCAGTTAAAAACAGGCCTTTCACCGGGGCATTAATATCAAGGCCCTTATAGGTTGCGTTTACTTGCTTAAACACATATTCCACATACTTTAATTTTTTGTATTTGGTATACTCAATATGTTGTTTCAATAATTGCTGTTTTACCGGATTCAAATAATAGGTTACTGATTCTATTTGAAGCAGGTTCGCATATTTTTGTTCCGGGACCATGGTTATTACTTTTTCTTCCGTACTTTTTAAAACGCATTCTTTCACCACACAGGTTTTAAATAAGGTATCCTGCATTTTTTTCACCTCATTCATTCGCTTGTCATTATCAATGCCATCATTTGCTCTGTCTGCCCAATAAATAACCTTACGCATAGGAATAACTGTAAAGGTGTATTTCTTATCCTGGTACACCGAAATATCATTGCTGATAAACCAATAATTAGTAGCGGTTGAATACATTTTAATATCCGTTTTTTTGATGTCCTGCAGCTTAGGGTTTGTCTCATTTCTAAAGCAGGTGGTTATTTCATAGTTCACAAAGAGGATATCTTTATTTTTAGGAATTAATGTGTACATGTTATTAAAAATGTCGTGTAATTGCGTCATACATTCTTTCCCTCCCAGCTTTTGGTAGCGGGTAAAACTGCATCCTATAATGGCAATACCTATGATTGGCAACAGGGTTTTCATTTTAAAGCAACGGTTTAATGTTATCATAAACTTATGGCCTTGCTACTTTAGGAACGTTATATTGTGTTTCAGTAATGGTTTTCATTCCTTTTTCTGTTTCAATAAGTTTCCTCACTAGTTTTCCTTCCTGGTTGTATTGATAATATAATCCAAAGTGCTGATCGTCAAAACTTGTCAGTAATTTTAGAGTCACTTTATCATACACGTAAGTGTTTGCATTGGAATTGAGTGGCTGGAAACGGACATCATCCAGGTAAACAGCTGTTGATTGGTTATTGCCAATGGTAATATTAAACCCATTACTTACTACCAGACTTCCCCATGCTGTTATTTTCACTTCATATAAAGCCCATTCACCTGTTTGTGCTACTCTTACAAAAGGAATTGTTGACACTAATGTATTGGACGCATTTCTGAGGGTACATTTTACCGGTAGAGCGGCGTAACTGGCATCTTTTACCCAAACTTTTAAGGAAGCGCCCTGGGTAAATAACTGCTGGCTTAACGTACCTGTGGTAGTTGACAGAGAATAGGTAGAGTTAACTCCTGCCAAACTATAGGAGTTTACACCGGAGTGTGCATAAAGGTTGGAGATCATGGTTGGAGAAGATAATAACGCTCCGTCTTCCAGGTAATACTTCGTAGCAAAAGGGCCATACACATTTTCAAAACTCTCGAACTGACATGAGCCATACTCACTATTGGAAGATACTAAATAAGGAAGTGTTTGATTGTAACCATATTTTGCCATACTATAGATGTGTGCTGCATCTTTTTGTTCTAAAGGACTACCGTTAGGTGAATATAGGGTAACTGTACTTGCTCTCACCCATTTATTGGTATCATTTAATGAATTGGCTTTCCAATTAAATTGTTGCATGGTATAAGTACCTGCATTTTTATAAATCCGTTCATGAGTACCTGCATTTTCTTTAGCGCCCCCTACAATATCTTCTTTATAACCATAGGTTGATTTAACTCTCCATTTGCCTTTGGCGCCTGTTTCATAATCATTTTTACCGGCATTCACATTCGCCATATCAAATGTATTGCTGTATGGCCAGATATGACCCATGGTAGAGGCTGATGAAGCAACCACATTACTAAAGCCCTGGCTTGCTCCTGCTGCATAACAAAACTGCAGGCATGGAACATCATATAAGACACACGTCAAACTTCCATATTGATATTTCAAAGCGCTTGTAATATTATCTAATACAAATTGCGATCCTACGCTGAAAGAAAATGTATTTAAACAATTGTATCCACCACTAACCGCCAATGTAAATTGCGTGGAGGATATTTTATTGACGGTTATTGTAAAGTTCTCTGCTATACACACTCCTCTGGAATCGAGGATACTAATAGCTGACGGAACTGCTACATTTTGTTGCCCGCCACCTAATATACTGGCATTTAAGGCTGCATTTAAATTGGCAACCAAGGTTTGTCTTGCGGCTAAACTCCCCACGGAGCCAACCGTTTGGTTTGAAGTACCATAAGTTGTGTAACTACCAACGTTTGTATTGAGCTGATTGGTTCGGCCTGATTTAATAATTTCAAAATAATACACAGCGCCGGTTGTCGTAACAGAAGTATTGTAATTACCTGTTAATAGTAAGTTGACGCTTGATCCGCTCATACCGTCTACATGAAAAAAGAAGCTTTGATTGGAGCCGGAGTTCCCTACACACACTCTTACTAAATCCCCTACTGTAATTGCCGACATAGCATTACACAAAGATCCGGAATTGCTAGGATTGGTTAATGCCATATCCATCGTATAGGTCGTACCCGATCCACTTAAATTAAGGGTTAAATTAGCATCCGAAAACATTTTTTTGCGTTCGTTAATGGCTTTTTGCCCCAGCTCTTTATATTGGGTATATCCAGGTATCTGGTAATTGGTATATGTTCCCGATTGAGCTGCCGTAGGGGCCTGTTCTAAGAGTTTTCCGTCAAACCCATCAGTAGAAATAGTTTGAACCGGCTTGCCGGTATGCCTGCTAAATACAGTATTCTCGGTTTTATGGCTAATGCCTTCGGCTTTAGTTGTAATGCTTTTTTGTATGACAGGATAGGTTACAATTTTACTGGTAACGTGCGAATACATTTTACGTTCGGCATAACTTACCGAGCCCGAGCCTGTGAAATAAGGTGTAAATATAACCGGTGGTATAATACCAATGGTCATATCAAAAGAGGTACTGATATCTTCTGTGATATCTTCTACAGCACGTGATTCCATTACCACTTCTACTTCCTTTCCAATATCCTGTAAACTGGTTGAGCCGTCATCATTTAATACTTTAACCAATTCTCCCGGTTTAAAATAGTCATACTCGGTAGAACTGCTTTTGTTGGATATGTCAAGGGCTCCGGGAGTATAGCTTCCGGCATAGGTTGACACCGATTTAGGGTGCCCGCTCATGCTTGTTTTTACAAAACGATAACCTTGTGTTGCCCAGATATTATTGATAGAAATGTTGGCGAAAATAGCAGGAATATTTAACCAGAATTTATCCAGGGTTTGGTCATTCATAGGCGTATTGGAAACACCGTCCCCTGCTATATCATAATAGCCATCAAAGGGAAAATCTTTATCGGTGTAAAATTCACTGACTAAAAAGCCTGTGTTGGTTTTTCCATTAAAAATATTTTTACTAACTATACGTGAGTAGCCAACGGATGCACCGGGTAAAATAGATTCACCAAGTGGGCCTTCAAATTGGTCTTTATCAACTCCCGAAATGGCTTTTTGGAAAAAATCCTGTTCTGAACGTTTGGCCAATGAAGTAACCAACGCATTTTCTTCGCGTACGGTAGCAGGCTCGTTTGAGGCTACTCCGCTACTTTCTCCGTTTTCTGTCTGGTAAATATATTCAGTACCGTATACCGCCGGTTGCCCGTCATCTACTCCATTGGCATCATACATTAATAAACGTTTCACACGAAGTCCCCCACCTTTTTTGGCGTTTAATAAAGGGATTTTAAAATAGGAATGTGCCGGATCAACCTGCATACAAAGCAAACCGCCAGCAAAAATAGTTCCCCATTTATTAAGTAATTGCACCACAATATCTTTAGGAGAATTGCCACCGCTAATCCCATCAGAAGGATCGCAGTTACCGGTTGGATTAATTTTACCACCCTTCTCTTTTTTCACTAAATCTTTACACACATCTACAGGCAAATCATACCCGGGGGATGAAGGGTTACCAACCGACACGTCTATTTTGCCGGTACCTGAATTGTAAGTGGCGGAGCCGAAGTTAACATAACCCGTCACAAACTCGGAGTTACAGGATGTTAAAGAAGGTGCTGTATTTCCTATTAAGGAATATAAAAATTTAAAATACAGTTTATCTCCACTTAACTGTGCGTTAATAAGGCTGGCTAAGGCTTGTTTTTGAGCGGTAGTATATCCTAAATCGGCATCTACATTCAAGGTAAATACACCTGCTGTTCCGTTTGTGGAGGAGGGGTCTAAACTTACCAGAGCCATGGCCCTCCTGTTCTGTACATAAAGATAGTCGTCCTGTTCGTACTGGATATGTATTTCTCCTCCGGAAGGCAGCGTAATGCGCTTAAGTTGCCAGGCTGCCGGATCAAAATCGGCATCAGGTGTCTGATCCACATGATGCTGCATATCAAGGTATCGTGCATTTCCGTTTTTTTGATAGTTTCCCCAGGCATCAATGGCTGTATTACTATAGAGTGGGTTTTGAGAATTGGGAGTTGCAATGATGGCACTGTACTCATTCATGTAAGCACCATTAGAGGGGTCATTATAATTATAAGGAAAAGGGTAAGCCGTTAAAGGATTGGCATAATCGTAATCAAAACGGTAAGGGCTGATTTTGGCTTGTACCACTCCTTCATACTCTACCCAAAGAGCCTTTAAAGTAAGTTTTCCTTTTCCATTTACCGATGGCGCTGATGTGGCATAATTTGGTACACCATCACATAAACTATAATCATATTTAAAACAAATTTTCTTAACCAGCTTTCCAATACTCCCCTGATTGTTTGTATATAAACAAATAGTATCTAATCTTTGTAATCTGTTACCTCCTTGTGCACTGGTAGATACATCGGCCGTATTATCATTGGCTGCATCTACACCATCATTTCTATTACTGGTTTTAAATACAGCGATATGCGTTTTGGTTATAATTTTATCCAGGTAACACACTTCTTTATCGCCCGAAGTATAAGACCCCATATCATCTTCCGGATTTGAATTATCTCCTTTACTATAATTAAAGCCGGAATAAGGCATGCGCCAATGGTAATTAGTGGTGGTTCGTTTATATACGAATTGGGTATACCCCCCAAAGTCATCTAAGGAAGGCCCGTCCATAGAGCGATCCACATAATCAGGAGTAGTAATCTGGGTGAGTAAATGAGCGGTCGCATAGGGTTCATTACTACTTGTTCCTATTTGCATTTTATTAGAACCATTGATATCCTTATACGCAATAAAATTATTGGGGACATTACCTCCCTGCATATCATAGGTCATGTTTTTTTCGTTGTTAGCATATACCGGCAGGCCATATACGTAGCTGTTCCCATCTTCATTGGTGGTTGTAAATTCTCCTATTTGTGATGTGTAGTCAGGTGTAAAATGTCTTAAATTATTGGTTGCGGCACTTTTATCATTGGCATATACACTTTTTGTATTAGACCGTTCGGATAATTCATTTACTGTATGATATCCTATATAGGATGAACGTCCACTTCGCGCCACACCATCTATAGACGATGATAATGTATTAGACTGGTGGTTATTTGATCCTGTACTCGAAAAACTTGGTTGCTTATTATTCAGGAAAGCCGATGCTAAAGCGTCATCACCATATTGTACATTACCTCCCAAATCATTGGAAAATCGAAAGAAATAGGATTCATCCAAGTTTTGTCGAAATTGATAATCGTTAAAGGCTGCGACACTGGCTGTTCCCCAATCGTTGCCATACATGGTGATGGCTTCTCTTCCCACTCCTACATTTAACCCCACACCCAAATCCATTCCTACATTAACAGCTACACCTGCCTGAAGAATCAACATACTGCTTTCCATTTTATTGGGTTTAAAGCTCCCTACATTTTTACTATGTAATCTAAATCCTCCTGATACACCTTCCCCTGTTACAGCAAACTGATCGGCATTACTAAAGGGAATAGACATATAGCGATCGCGCTTATTAAACGGAGCATCTTTTTCGGTATAGTAATCCATCATACTTCCTTCCTGCCCGGTGTTAAAAGCATCCGATGAATATAAATAACCATAACCCACACGGTCAATTGCAGGTATATTTTTCTGCTCAGTATAATTCCCACTTAATCCAAATGAAAACCCTACAGGAACCGGAGGCGCATTTAAGCCTAAATTAATAGCAACATTAAACGATTCTCCTTTGTAAGGTGTTATAGATGTTGGCATTTGTAAATCACCAAATGTATGCATCCCATAGGCACTGGTCATTCCATTAAGAACACTTTTAGCCGCGCTACGTAAGCTTCCTCCTGCATTCATCCCGGATTTTCTATTGGCCATTTTTTGTTTGAATTGAATGGCTTTTTTTTCTTTCCAGGATTTTGCTCCTTTTAATTCTTTTTTATTGTCTTCTGATTTTTTTTTGCCCTTTATCGCTGATAATAATCCTAACGGATTTACCTGAGCAGAAAAACTGCCTGTTCCATCAGATACTGAATAACCAATGTTTACAATCCCTTTTATCGAAAGTCCCATACCTGCGCTATAACCAAAACCTTTGTAATTATTATAACGCAATCCTCCATTTATTGAAATTGGAATAACGGTACTAAACAACTCCACATCGCCTAAACTTTGTCCTACAGAAGCTGTCCAGTTTTTTGGTACGTTGTTATAAAAGGTGTGTATAGAACGGGTATCATCTGCAAAACCTCTTTTGGAACGATTAATCGCTCCCGGATTTAATGTCCAACCATATCCAACCCAGGATGCTTCTGATTCTAAATTTTCACCGGAGTGATAAGATAACGATAAAGCATATCCTCCGCCATCAGCTCCGGGAATATCCAATACCGGCACATTATAAGTTAAGTCTCCGGAAAACTCATTAACCATATTAGTAGTAGCAACAGGTTCAAAACTCGAAAACTCAGGTGCTGACGGTCCACTTGTTAAGGCCATGGATACGGAGGGGGCTATCGTTTCCAATATCATGATAAGTGCTAAGAAAAGTGCAGCTCTTTGATTCAACAGGCCTCTTTGTTTTTTGTTAATGATTGTCATACTATAGTTTATCTGATTGAATAATGGGTAATGCTTTTTTAATTCCTTTAATATTAAATACGAAATGTAAAATACCAAGCTCGTATATCTCATCGTTATAACTCACATCCAAATAGGCTGAGGCGTTTAAAGGTTGCTGTTTTGATTTAGAAGCAAACACGATGGAAACATCTCTGCTTTTTGATAACCCGTAGGTGTTTTCAAACGATGTTAGTACGGGTTTATATTCTTCGGTTTCTGTTTTTAGTTTAAATTTGGATTCCAGATCAAAATTCATCGTAAATACTCTCTCTACATATTCCTGGTAATTACTGATACCATCAAACATCACATCGTTTCCTTTTTCCAAATCGTTGGGAGCGAATGAAACTAAAAATGATTCGGATTGTTGGTAATAATTTACCAAACTATCGTAATTTAATTTTTTACCCGAAGCTTCGTATTCTTTTAGCGCTAAATACTGGCTCGGCAAATACTTAACTTTAACCTTCATGAAATTAACGACTCTGGTTACACAACATTCGTTATGTTCATCATTCAACCATTGTAAATATTCAGTGGAGTTTTTGACATGACTTGTCGAACAAGCTGTTAAGCATACCCAGCTTATAATTATAACGAAAAACCCCTTCACGTATTTCTTACTTTGAGGGCAGAGGTTGGTAATGATCATTCAGCCCTTTTAGTACATCCTTAGTAATGTCAACCTTGTCTTCTCCATACATAATGTTTCCAGACGTTGTTGTTCCAAATACCATCGTGTAATTGTTTTTTTTCGCATAATCCTCAACAAAAATATTGATTTGATTTAGCACTCCTTGTGTTAGTTCTGCATCTTCTTTTTCGACTGTTTCCTGTATGTTTTCAGTATAATCTTTTAAATTTTGCTGTTGCGCGTAGAGTGTTTTTTCTTTTTGTAAACGTTCTTCTTTGCTTAATGTATTAAACTCTTGGTTATATTTATTTAAGGCTCTTTGCAAGTCCAGTTTTAAAGTATCGATGTTTGACTTAAATGCATCTTTTTTAGCGGATAATTCTTTTTGTGCCTCTTTCATCCCATTATATCCATAAACCAAATCATTTGAGCGCACAAATGCTACTTTCTGTTTACTCATCAACACATAACACACCATTGTTATAAGTGCTATACTCAAAACACTTATGATTATCCACTGACTTTTTTTTGACATATTTTTTTTAAATTTTGCGCAAAGAAACTGAAATTTTATTGAACCAACACTATTAAAACAATAATTAAATATTAATAACTCATATAACTAAATTTTATTATACCGGGGTAAAAATAAAACTACTTCTTTAAATCAGTACTACCGTAAAAGGGATTTATAGCACAGCCCGGGAGCATCTTTTGTTATAATCTTATTTAAGTAAAAAGATACAGCTAACAGGAATCAAAAACATAGTATAAAGATTCATCCTGGTTTCGACGCAAACTTTCTAAAAAAATTGACGACGATCAACGTCCTAATAAAAATTCGTTTGAGAAAAAAACCACCAAGATAACAGGAGGGTATAAAAATCAACGTAGAAACGACATTATACCATACAGGAAACGGAGTGAGGTAATTATTAAGGATTGAAAATAGTGTAGCGAAAACACCAATGATTGTACTGTATTCAAGTTGTTCACTTCCAATCACTACAGGCAACATTCCTGCTATGAATGCAGTTAATATATTAAAGCAAATGAGAATAATATAATAAGTTAAGGGTAGTAAATAAATATTCTTTTCTGACAATATTTCATTTAAACCCTCTTCTTTACTATGTGATACATAAAACAAGGCAAATACATATTCAAACAGGATTAGAGAACCTGCTATAAGTATTAAGCCTAAAATAATGGATAGGATATCTAACTTCTTTTCAAATGGTGTTATAACATTGGTTATTTTCTGACCATTGTTTTTTCTGGATTCGTTCATGATTTCGGACTTTGGAATTACAATGATCCTTTGAACCGAGTGTGATGACGAATTTTTAAATAAGAAGAACTAACAAAAATAAACGTTCGGCAAAATTATAAAAAAAAGAATAGGTTTTACAAAAGGGCTATGTTTTTTTTTCAAAGCTTGCAATCTTTGCCTGACAAATTTCTTGTGTCAGCAGTTTTAAAAGCAGTAACCGATTATAAATATATTCTAGTTCTTCCTTTGTAATAGTATATTTTACATTATAACGGGCATCGACATAGGCACGCCTTAAGAGCTGGAAATAATCTTCCTCTTTTTCATTTTCTCTCTGAAACACTTTTGCAAAGCGTAAGTCTAAGTTATTTACATAAACTTCCAAATCGCCAATGTCATGAGTTTTAGGCTTATAGCCTGTAAACACCAATTGGATGGCAGCGTAATAACGTTCTGTTGCCTGATGAAGATTAAAAACGGCTTCTTTATATAAGCTTTTATTAAAAGTTAGTTCAAAAACAGTCAACGAATCCGAACCGCTTTTAAACCAATTCTCGAAATCCCGTTCGGCTTTTTCTTTAAGTTCAATAATATTTAATTCTTTAATCGGATTAAGTTTATGCCTGTTAGAATTGTAAAGCATATAACCCTGCTCCATGATCTCGTGAAAAAAATAGGAGCCCTCACTGATCTGGTGGTTGATAAAATCAATTCCATGATAAATAGCTCCAACGGGGGTTGTTAATTTAAGGTTACGTATTACTTTGTCAATACTGGCTGTATATAAAGAATCATTGGCTTTTCCATTAGTATGTAGTATAATCAAAAGATCAAAGTCACTTTTGTATCCAAACTCATTACCATCAATGCGTTGAACGTCTTCTACCGATTTACCAGTGGCATAAGACCCAAACAGGATAATCATTTCCACATCCGAAAATGCTGAAACAACCGATTTTACAATCGCTTTCAACTCATCTTCCTTGTATTTATTAGCCGGCTTAAAAAGTGGGCTTATGTCGCTTTTCATAGTACTATGTGAAAACGAAGATAGTAATAATATTGTTTTAGGAAATATGAATTAAAAACGGGGGAGTAATTTTAGTTACGATATGTATCATCATCTTCTTGTTTGAAAGCTCAATGACAACAATCCCCACAAGTATTGATTTTAGGACAGGACACAAGACATTTCAAATGAATTTATCTATGCGGAATATGGTTCTCAAAATACCAGACGATTAAGTGATAAACTGTTTACTTATTCATAATTTATAAACATCACGTAATTCTACGTGTACATATAAGAAATAGATAGTCGAGTTTTGTGACCGTAATCCACTAAACCTTTAAAAAAATGAAAACACCCTTATTAGTATTGGCTGCATCGCTCCTGGCATTTACGGCCTGTAAAAAAGACATTAAAACACTTAAAGATCCCTCGGCAACAAACACTACACAACAGGGAGTAAACAGTACACATGCACGATCAGGCCCCCCTATTACTTTAAGAGGTGATGTTTTAAATTTTGATACACAACAAACCTTCGATTCACTTATCGGTGAATTGGAAACACAACAGACTGAATTTACCTTTGCAGGTTTCACTCCGCTTTACCATACTTATAATGAAGTAATGGCGGCAGAAGATGCGCAGATGACTGCTTTTGTAAATTCTTATAGTTCTGTCGATGACGCCATTGCGCACAAAGATCTATATGTACACTCTACTATATATTCTAATAATACTGACATTCTGGATAACGAAGTGTTTTCAGATGGCGAACCTTATGTAACCATTAATTTATTTTCTCTTACGATTGCGAAACTGACCAATAAATATGGTTTTGTGATCATTGATAACACACTGTATCATTATACAAAAGATATGATCTACTCCACCACAACGTTTGATCCTGCTCAACCTTCCTATAATTTAAGCAATACGCTTAACGCAGGTAAATTACAGGATGCCACATATGTCCTTACTCCCTCCGGAAAACCGGAAAGTACTTGTGAATGCAATAATTCAAATAATCATTGGGTTGAAAAAACGTATACAGGCCAACTGCCTAAACAAAGACACCAATTACAGGTTGTATTTACTCAACAAAATAAAACATCAGAAGGACATTGCTATAACGAGTCGAAATTATATGTAACGGGTAAACATTTCAAAAAACATATTTTTGGAAGTTGGGTAAGCGCAAATGTATCAAGTATGTACTTTGAAGGAGCCTTTAACGGGCCACGCACACCTTCTGTAAACTTTGTCTATTATTCGCCTGGCTACATATTGAACTACACTATACCTAACTTTAATTATCCTGATCCGTTTACACAAAGTCAGTGTGTATTTTATAACGTTTCAGGGGTGACGTTTACGCATTTTACAGACAAAAATCGCAGTAATAATGGCACTTACCTTCCCTGCTTTTATGTGAACCATGCTACTTACAAAATGGGAACCATGCAAGGACCGATACCTAACAGTTGGACTATTATAAGCTGGTAATCTGAATTTGATGTTTTCATTAAAAGCGTTCCGAAGACCTGCGGAACGCTTTTGTGTTTTATACTAAAATAGCTTTGCACAATAGTAGTAATTGTGTAGCTAAAAATTTGGCGATAGGTCAAAAAACCGGTAATACGGCTACTATAACAATGGAGCGTATGTAAGATATGGGTTTTACTACCGTAATTTTACAAGTCAAAATAACCAATGAGTTGAACAACCAACTGACTACACATCCGGAATTAGAATAGCAGCTGAACAGGTGGGTTCAAATGTAGCAGTAGTTAAAGTTTTGGTAAACAGTAATGTTATAGAAACTGTTACACGTTATTTTGAGGTTCAAAGCAGTAGTAATCCTGGGCATTTGCATATGACCAATGATGGAAATTTATTGAAAATGCAGTACTAATGGGACAAACCCGAACTTTAGTAAGATCTTCCAAAATATTCTATCTTTGATAAAAGTATAGCATTCGGATAAGTTCAAACAATTAATCACAAAGATTTGAAACCATGGATATTGATAAAATAAAAATAGTATTACAAAAATTTGCGAAGGCGAGAAATTGGGATAAATTTCACAGTCCTAAAAATTTAACTATGGCTTTAGCAGGAGAGGCAGGAGAATTGTTGGATATCTTCCAATGGCTTACCGAAGAACAGTCAACCTACAAGGCCCTCGATGAGAAAACAATGGAAAAAGTAAAAGAGGAACTCGCTGATATATTTCTATACTTAATTCGATTATCTGATAAATTAAATATTGATTTAGAACAGATTGCCATTGATAAAATAGCAATAAACGAACAAAAATATCCGGTTGAATTATCAAAAGACAATGCTATAAAATACAATAGACGTGATGCCTAAAGTTATACTCCAACCTGCAAGTAATACTGATGCCAGAATACATTTTAAAGAGACCATTTCAAAACGTGTTCCACTATCTTACATCAATTCATTTTTAAGTGAAATTCAAAGGAAAGATTTAGAAGAGATTTATCCTAATGGTACCTGTTGCATATGGGGAATCACTCCGGGAGGTCACAATCAATTAAACTGGAACAAAATTGATAGAGGAGACGTTACACTTTTCTCCGGCGGTGGAATCATATTTGCTTCAGGCACTACAACATATAAATTTCATAACCGAGAATTAGCAGAAAAACTGTGGGGATATAACCCCAAAAGAGAGACATGGGAATACATTTATTTCTTAGAAGAAATACGAGAGTTAAATATTCCTTATGCAAACTTCAATAAAATTATTGGATATAAATCAAATTATATCATACAAGGCTTTACAATTCCAGATGAAGGGAAATCCCTGCGGGTAATTCGTGATTTTGATCTGGAAAGCGACATTTTTCAACCCATTGTGACAGATGAAGAGTACAACAACATTATTGTGCAACAACTTGAAGGTATTGATGAAACAGATGCTAGTTATCTTGCAAAAAGAAGGATTGAACAATCATATTTAAGGCAGTCCTTGTTTGGTAGAAAGACCGTAGGTACCTGTGCAATTTGCGGTTTTGATTATCCAATCCAATTTTTAGCTACCGCTCACATTAAAAAAAGAGCCTTTTGCCAAATTGAAGAAAAAAAGGATTTTAGAATAGTGATGCCTACCTGCAAATTTGGCTGTGATGATTTATATGAGAGAGGATACATCTCCGTTCAAGATAATAAAGTCGTAGAACTAAATAAAACACTAACAACTCTTACTCTGGAGAACAAATTAAAAGCTATAGTCGGAAATAAATGTACCTATTACAATTCGAAAACCAAACAGTATTTCGATTGGCACTTTGAATATCATTCAATTCAAACACACCCTTAAATATAATAAACTTTCTATTTCAGACACCAAAGCATTTGCAAAGCAACATTGTATCTTTAATTAAACATTTCGTTATCTTTAAACAAGCATTCGGTTAGAAACGGTTCCAAAACGACTGAAGCAACCCGCGAAAACGTTAGCTGTAATAAGTATAGACATATATGCAGAGAGAAATATCGATAATAATAATTCTTGCTTTTCTCCACATCATAGTGGTCGGACAAACTAAAGGTTCCATAGAAAAACTAAAAGTTCAAAAAGAATCTGAAACGGATTCTGCCTATTTTGATTTTAAGGATTTTGCTCTATATTCAAAAACATCAGGATTTTCAAATCGCTTCAAGACAATAAAAAAATGTAAAGTGGAATACACTAGTCGAAAGAAGTCAGGAGAATTTGAACTCAAAAACAATTATTTGCCTAAGACTTTTAAAAAAACAATTGAGAAATTACGTGTAAAAAAAATAGAATTAAGATTCTCAAATATTATTTTAGTTGCTGACAGTTCAAATACAACGGAGAGAAAATGCCCTCCTTTTTCCTACACGGTTCATAAGAAAAGAAGTTTTACTTGGGCTGTAGGTGCATGGGCTATACCTTGGCCAATTCCCTCATACTATATCGTCGACAAAAAATAGTCGTTTAAGCTAAAATGAATTCTGTACTTACAACGGCTAATAGCACCTACAACTTATGCTCGCCGACAACATCATTATTAATGATTTGGAAGCTTAATTTTAGCTTTTAATACTCCTATTTTTTTGATTGAAATTGAAATCTGGTTCGGTTTTCTGTCGGCAAGGGGTACTTAACCGAAAAACCCCTGATAAAGCCTTATTTATCAGGGGTTTTTGGTTCGATAAAGTAGCTTCAAAATACAAAGTAGTTTGTTTTCAATCAGTTATATGTTCGAGTTCTATTGGGGATTTAGTATTTTTATATGTATGTAAATTAATTTTAGACCTTTATGAAGGATTATTTAAGATGAAGAAAGACCAGCTAGAACAATTAAAACAAGTGACAATCGAATGGCTAAATTGACAAAAAGTAAAACAAAAATAGAACAGTATCATTTGCACAAAGACCAGCCTGAGAAACTGCAATTTGAAATCTATTCTTTGAACGACTACTTAACAAAAAACATAGGGCACACAGAGAAGCCACATATTCATAGCTTCTACCAAATCATATGGTTCACCAAAGGTAAAGGCAAACATTTTGTAGACTTTAATGAATTTGAAGCATCTGATAACAAAATGTTTTTTATCTCAAAAAATCAAATTCATTATTTTGATAACTATTCAAGCTATGAAGGTGTAATTATTCACTTCAACGAAAGTTTTTTAATTGACAGCGAAAATGATATTGACATATTTTTAAAGTACAGCGTTTTTAATGACTTTGAAAGTGAACCTGTATTTACAATTCCATCGGTAGCCATAGAAAATTTCAAGCATTTAGTATCCAAACTTAAAGACGAAATTTCAAGCCCAAATAACTTTGCTCACAAAGATTTTTTAAAGCATTTGCTTAAACTATTTTTAATATCAATACAAAGATTAGGAAAAAGAAATAATTGCAAAAACGCTTCAATCAACAATCAAAACAACATTACGCTTTTAAAATTTAAACAAGCACTTGAAATAAATTTCAAAAAAGTTCATACAGTAAAAGAATATGCTAACATTCTAAACATTTCCTCAAAGACACTTACAAATCATACTACAGAAATTGCATTTAAAACACCATTAGAGCTAATTAATGAAAGAGTAATTCTTGAAGCGAAACGATTACTTTCACATTCGAGTTTAAATATTAATGAAATTGGTTTTCAATTAGGATACGAAGACCCATCCTACTTTGTAAAATTCTTTAAAAGACAAACAAAAAAGTCCCCAAGCGATTTTAGAAAAGTGACTTCCTAAATTTACCATTCAAATTCCTCTTTGTCCATTTTAGATTTTGTATTGTCATTGCACCTTTGTATTGTCAATAATGACATAACAATTAAAAAAATAAAAAATGACAAAGTTCAAAAGAAATCTCATTGTTTGCTTAACTGTAATTGCCACTGCATTTACTTCGGCAACATTTGCACAAAAAACAAGTAAGCAAGTTGCTGGAGCTTATTTAGAAATTACACTAAAAGTAAATGAAGCCGACAGAGCATCAGCAGCTGGCGTTTATTTAAAGTATAAGCAACCATTTTTGATTCAAGTAACTGGAGCTGTTTCAAAAGAATTGTTAATCAGAACAGACGATGTACAAGTACTTCACGGTTTTAAAACACAAGCCGATGCAGAAGCCTACTTAAAAACAGATTTGTTTAACAATGATGTTGTTACTGCATTGAAACCTTATTTACAAGCAGCACCGGAAGTGAGAATTTATCAAGTATTTACAAATAAATAAAAAGCAAAAAAATGACAAAAGCATATTTAGAAATCACATTAAACATTACTGCTGAAAACAGAGCAGCGGCTGGTGCAATTTATACAAAATACAAGCAACCTTTTTTAGACAATATTCAAGGAACTTCTTCAAAAGAATTATTGATGAGAGACGAAGATGTGCAAGTATTACATGGTTTTGATACAGTTGAAAATGCAAACGCTTATTTAAAGAGCGAACTATTTAATAATGATGTTGTAAAGGAATTGGGACCGCTTTTAAGTGCTAATCCTGACATAAAAATTTATTCAGTAGTGTAACAACAAATAATCAAAGCATTTGCAAATTTCAAAGCCGCTCCGAGAAGGTTGTTTTCATTTTGCAAATGTCTATATATTGTACCGCATTAAATACCAATTAAATGCAATCTATTTTGAGGTGTTTTAGTTCATCTATTTTTGTTAAAATTTTATTTAAAAAGTTCGGAAGTTGTATCTCTCTGTGTACGACCTCTGAAAGCCTTGCTATGCAAGGCTTTCTTTTTCACCCTAGAGAGAATCTCGAACCACACGTTTTTTATTTACATTTACATATATAGGCTAAATTTAATTATAAGTAATCGTCATTGAATAAGTAGTGCCAATATATAAGTTAGCGGTCATTGTAAAACGACACAACCAGCGATAAACATTGAAAGGAATGAAACGAATATTTACAATTTTAGTGATAACAATCTTCACTATTTTATCATGTAGCGAGAATAAATCAGGAACTACAAAAACAGATGCTATTGAGATAGAAAACGAAAATAAAACTGAAACCAAAAATGCGAAACTCGAAACTTCAGACACACTTAATTTCCATAAATATTCTGACTTAGATAACCAAACGACATACACCAAAGAGCTTGACTTATTTTGGATACGCGATTTAGAAGAAAACGCAAACAAAAAAGTTGGTTTTATATCGTTGTCTGACATTTATCCATTGAGCGAACATCCAGACTCTCTAGCTATTCCAAATCTTGAAAATGCAGATAAAAACAGTCTTCAATATTTTAAACTAAATGCATCGTATAGAAAGAGATTTCTTTTAAAAACAAATATTTCAGAAACAGACAGCCTGTTTATTTATGATTACTCTACAGATATCCTACTCTCTTTTCCTGTTAAACAGCTTAATGCAGTTGCCTATTTAAATGATTATATGGACATAAAAGATTGCCCTTGCAGTCAATCTGACTATATGATTGGATTTGAAGTGACAAAAAATTATTTAATAGAGCTAGGAAAATATTTTAGTAAAGCCTTGGTTTTTATCGGCAAAGAAAATCCTTTTATGCACGGACAAATGAAAGCCATTGTTTGGCAAAAAATCAAAGCTGAAAAATTTCCATTAGGAAAAAGCAATTTGACTAAAAGACAAAAAGAATATAAACATAAAAATACAATAAAGGGACAAGCATATCTATATGAAACAAAAACTCACCAAATTTTCATTCAAGATTATACAGAGCCAAATAATCTTATTCAGGTTCAAGACCGACATTTAATTATAATAGATAAGCAATCGGGCAATGTGGTTAATGAGACAATGTTCAACAATAGCGAAGGGACAAGCGTAACACCATTGAATTTTGGAATAAACAATGCCAATTATCCTGACTTGAAAGAACAATGGATAGGAAAACTTTTCAAAGACAAACCCGAAGTTATATTTGGATTTGAATGGGTGTCGTTTGGGTGTCCAAGTATTATATTCGTAAATTCACAAAATAAATACGTTCAAATAAATTGTGACAATAGACATTGAAATAAAACAACGAACCGTTAACAGGCGTTTGGCAAAAAAAATGAGTTTAAAATGAACCGTTTTTCAAAGCTTTTAAATACTGCCCCTAAAAAATATTCGCCACGAGTTAAAACCTTGCAGATAACAAAGCATTTGCAAAAGTTTAGGCAGACCATTATTTTCATTTTGAAAATGGCTACTAAACATTTATCTTTAAACAAACATTTCGATTGAAAACGGTTTCAAAGCCGCACTGTGCAAGCCGAAAACGTTGTGTGTAATGCAAGTCAACATCGGAATTAAAAATGATGATATGATGAAGAATCAAAAAAAAGCAACTTGGAAATATACACTTTTACGTGTATTGATATTTTGCTTTTGCTGTGCTTTGATTCTCATTTTTATTTCGCCATTAACCAATAATTTTCCCAAACCCTGGTCGGAATTTCTTCTTGGAACAATCGCAACTATATTGGTTTTCGGGCTTACTATTGCTTTTACTCGTTGGGAAAAAATACAATTAAGAGACATTGGTGTAATTCCTAATCGCCAAACTTTACGGAAATTTATTCTAGGCTTTTCTATAGGGTTATTATTGGTTTTTTTACAAGTTATGCTTGTATTGGCAGTCAGCCATTCCAAATTGATAATTGTTCCCGGATTATCCATTAAACCAATATTGATTATGTTTTCTCTTTATTTTATTCTTGCATTAAGAGAAGAGCTGGCGTTTCGTGGATTTCCCTTACGAAGCCTCAATTATGCAATTGGTTCATGGAAATCGCAATTGATAATCGCTTCAATTTTTTCACTTGAACATTTAGCCGGCGGATATACTTTATTTCAGGCATTTCTCGGAGCAGGAATTGGAGCCATTCTTTTTGGTATTGCTGCCCTTAAGTCAAAAGGAATTGCTTTGCCGGTTGGAATTCATCTTGCATGGAATTTTGGTCAATGGTGCGCGGGATTTAAAAACGAGCCTGGAATATGGCAAAACTTTATAGAAAAGGGATTTGAGGCAAAACATGAACAAATCAGTTTTACCTTTTACATTTTAGTAATGGGTTTAGCAATATTATCTTTTTACTTTTACCATAAAAAAGGAAATAGCACTACACACAACGCAGGTACAAACTCTGAACGCCCTGACTAAAAGGCTTTTTTTACCCTTGGGGGAATCTCGAACCACACGTTTTTTATTTACATTTACATACATAAGCTAAATTTAATTACAAGTAGGTGTAATTAAATAAGTAGTGCCAATATATAAGTTATAGGTAACCAGCCTAGACATAAATGTAAAAAGACAAACTTGGGACTATTCGACATATTCAAAAAAGACAAACCATCGAAAGACTTAAAGTTATTCGCAGACAAAGCACTTCTTGTTTTTAATCCGACAATGCAAGAAAATGACTTCAAACTTTTATCGAAAAAAGTAGAGCAATATTTTTGTACGATTATATATGTTAAAGGGGACAACTACATAAAAATATTTGCCAATATTCATTGGCACGACTATCCATCATATTACAACGTAATATTAGGTAACGGTAAATCTGGGTGGCCAGACAATGACTGGAATTCAGTTGCATTGTGGCATATAAAGAAACGTATCGACCCAACAGCAAATGCAAAAGAGTATTCTTTACTTAAATTTGATGGAATAGAACATAGCCTAGCACATGCAAAAACTGAATTAATATCGTATGGTACGGAATTTTTAAAAGGTAATTTGGACACATTTAATAAAGTTCGTGCAGACACAAATGAACAAAGAGAGCCATACAAAATACTTAGTCCTCAAAGCGACGGTTCATACATAACAACCTTTGACAAGGAAAGCGAAGAACTAAAAAACAAAAATAGTTGACAATTAATTGAACTGTATGTGACTGGCAACCTATAACAGTACCCTTGCCTAATGCGGGTGGGAATTAAAGCATTTGCGAATGGTAACAAACATAGTATCTTTGTTAGTAATATTTCGGTAAACAACAGTTTCAAAACGGCTGAAGCAAACTGCGAAAACGTTATAGAGAACAAGCCAGAGACATGACTCATAAGAAAAAACTCTTCTTCATAAACCTTTTTATATCTCTCGGTATATTGATATTGTTAAGCTTTGAACGTTATGATATTCTATCTGACGTTGTGATTTTTATGAATAGTATTCAAATATATCCTACACTATTTTCAATAAATTTTTTAGATCTCATTATTATTGCTTTTATTCCATTGTGGACAATGCCACTTTATACAAGGTTTGATAAAATAACTATTCGACGCATTGTGTTGACAAACAGTATAACTGTAATAAGCGTAATATTAATATTGGCTTTTTCATATTTCTTTGGAGACATCTTTGGCCCTAAATTGTCTTCATTAATACCAGAATCTGTTCTAAATGTGCCTTTTGAAAACTACCAAACCTTTTCCTTGCTTCTAGGTTCTATTTTGACATTTGGAGTGTTCTATATTTATTCATATTTAAAAACTAGATCGGCAGAGTCGTATAGGAAAAACTAAGTACGGCTGGTAACCTAGCCTATTAAACACTCTGCTTGCTCAGCCTCGCACAACAAAGCATTTGCAAAAGCGGTAGTCCGCCGGCTGGCGGATAATTTTCGCTTTGCAAATGCATAACAACATTGTATCTTTACTTAAAACATTTCGGTAAACGAGTGTGTAAAATGAACCAACTTATCGAGAAGTCCATAACTATTAATTCATCTCCGCATAAGGTATGGAGTTATTTGACAAAGCCCGAATTAATGATCAAATGGGCCGGTGAACCAGACATGAGTTTAGAAATTCTAACAAATTGGGAGGTCGGAAGTGATTTTATCATTAAAGGATTTCATAATACTAAATTTGAAAATAAGGGAGTGGTTATGCAGTTTGATCCTTATCGGATTCTTCAATACAGTCACTTAAGTTCAGTTTCGCGGTTACCGGACACAATAGAAAATTATTCGATTATCACATTCCTGTTAACGCCAAAAAATGCGCAAACTATACTGTCATTTAGAATAGAAAACTTTCCAACAGAAATTATTCTTAAACATTTGGATTTTTATTGGGACGGCACACTATCCATTATAAAACAAATTGTAGAACAAGGTTAGTACAACTTCGCCCGCAGCTTGCCACCGAACGGTGGTGCAGTCTCTCGTGCTTTACCGCAGGAATAAGGCCTCCAGTAAATAAAATCATTGAAGCATCATCGTTATTAACCCGTCTGGAAAAGGTGAAAATTTAAAAACCCGCCGAAGCGGGTTTTTAATAATTCAAATATAATATGTACTCAGCTTATCGCTCAATCACAATCTTTCTTTTTTGTGAAATGCCCTTGTTGTTAAGGTTTAAAAAATAGATTCCGTTAGGTAGGCTGGAAACGTGGAGATCCAACTCATTTTCGCCTTCATTGATCGTCCTCTCTTCATTTAAAACAATCTTCCCGAGCACGTTTGTGAGCAGCAAAGATACGGAAGAAGAGTTTTCGCTGAAATAGCTGATGGTAAGGCGATCATTTGCCGGATTAGGGTACACCAGCAGACCGTTATCACTTCCGTCAATTGTGCCATCTATGTCTGTATGTGCCATCCTGTTATGCGTTCCTTCTGAAATGCCACTTTTTCCATAAGAATAATTCCAGTAGTTTCCACAGCTTTCATTTCCCTGGTTAGCGTTCATATAGATGGTTGCGCCTTGTGATACCAATGAAAGTTGTGTATAGCCTGTTGTGTTTGCGGGTACGGTACCTGTGTAATTGACAGGTGATGAGCTTGGCTCGGTAACGATCGCATGCCAGTTATAGCTAAAAGGCTTGGAAGGAAACGTAAAGTCAACAAGCAAATTGCCGCCTATGCCCATTGCTTCGATGTGCTGCAGCACATAGCCCGCGCCAAGTGGCTTCCCCTGAGGTCTTGAGATGACATAAGAATAAGAGCCTGAGTATCCGCCGCAGTATGAGGTAAATTGTACAGACACAGTGATGGGCATATAACTTACTAAGCCGGCTGCATGCAGGGTTGCACTGCTGGAACTGGTGCCACTCACAAAAGCAGCGTTTGTAGCGGTCCAATGGTACGCGTAAGCATTCGTCGGGATGCCGTCGGGGCAGGACACAGTAAAGTTACTGAGATCATCGGAGCAGATGGCCGAAGGACCGGAGATCGCTGTAGGCGATATCACCCCAATATCTGTATTTTGAGTACCGGTGGCTGTGTAATTGATAAAAGCAATTTTCCAGTGATACACTGCCTGTACCCAAGAGGATGAACCGTTATAATTCCCCCAGTTTACGTGGCAGCTGTTATTATTCCCTGTATTGTTTATGATGTAATTTTGCGTACCGGATTCAACGATAACGCCTGCTCCGCCGCATTTAAACTCTACCCAGTAGTTTAAGCCGCTGACATTGGTGCCGGAATTGTAAAGCACATTTTGGTCGTTCGGGCAAACATTTGCCGGTCCGCTGACAGAAGCATTAACAACCGATTGCGCAGACGCGGCCGAAAATTGTTTAGTGTCCTGGGCTTGCATGCCGGTTCCCAGCATGCAGGAAGTTACGATAAATAAAAATGATTTTTTCATGAGCTGATATTGTTACCTATACACAATAAGGTTTTAGTGGTAGTGGATAAACATACTATTTGTAACATTATGAGTATAAACACTCATAATATCAAAATCGGGACGAAAGTAGGAATAACGAATAAGTATAAAAACACGTAAAACTACGTGTTTTAAACCTCAAGCAAACGGCCATCTCTAGTATGGAAGTTTTGAAACTAAAAGAGAACTCCATACATTTTTATCAAGACCAGAAGAATTAAATTAACTGAAAAACAATTTAAAGATTACATTGGCTTCGCTTGTGTCTACAGCCTTATCGAAATAATTAATTAACTCGTCTTTTACAAGTTCTTTATACTTTATATCAATGGTGTAGTAATGAAAATGATTTTTTTTTCTAACTTTACTACTAAGCGAAAATTTTATTAACCCTTTAAAACTATGACACGTGAATAAACTCTACTTTAAACATCTTGGCTGTACACTCTTGTGTTTAACAGTCTTCACATTTATAACCAAAGCACAATCATCCTTAACGTATTCTTATACAGGTTCCATGCAAAGCTTTACCGTTCCTACCTGTGTCACTTCCATTACCGTAGATGCCAGAGGATCCAAAGGCGGTGATTGTATCTACAACCAACCGGGTACCAAACCTGATGACCTTGGCGGACTTGGTGGAAGGGTGGTTACTGTATATCCTGTAACACCGGGGCAGATCCTGAATATTTTTGTTGGTGGCATTCCTTATAATGGCGGTGGAAACGGTGCAGGTTCCGTTGCCCAAGCTAATGGCGGTGGCACATCCGATATAAGAATTGGTGGCATTGCTTTAAGTAACCGTGTTATTGTGGCCGGCGGTGGCGGCGGTGGCGGAAATAACTGCAGTACAAATGCAGAACCCGGCGGTGACGGCGGAGGATTAACCGGCAGTACAGGCTGGCAATGCGGTAACCAAACCGGAACAGCTGTAGGGCAAGGCGGTACTCAGTCGGCCGGTGGAGCTGCAGGTACAAGTCCTGCAACTGCCGGATCATTTGGTACGGGTGGAAACGCCGGTGGGGCAGGAAGTGCTTCCGGCGGAGGTGGTGGCGGATACTACGGTGGCGGAGGTGCAGCCTATGGTGGCGGAGGTGGCGGAAGCAGCTATACTGATCCTTCAGCGACATCAGTAATTCATACCCAGGGTTTTAATAATGGAACAGGCCTTGTCATTATCTCTTATGGTCCTTCAGCGGTTGCTATTACCAGCTCAAGCCCTAACATTTGCAGCGGATCAACGGCTACCCTAAGCACATCAAGCCTGCAAACATACACTTGGAGCAATGGCCCTACTACTGCTACTACTCAAGTGAGCCCAACTGTAACCACTACCTATTCCTTACAGGGAACAAATCTATCGGGATGTCCTGTAGCGGGCATGATCAGCATTGGTATTATTTCTTCTCCAACAATAACAACATCAGCAACATCGGCCTCTGTTTGCGCCGGTAACAGTACAACGTTAACGGCGAGTGGAAGCGCCAGCACTTACACCTGGAGCACAGGAGCCACTACAGCCAGCGTTTCCGTATCGCCAACCGTAACCATAAATTATACTGTAACAGGCGCCAACAGTTGTGGGACAGTTACAACTATCGCAACTGTTTCGGTAACTAATATCCCTACAGTTACTTTACCATCGTCAACGGTTGCTTGTGGAAGTGGTTCCGTAACTTTAACCGCCAACGGAAGCAGCGGTGTTAGCTATACCTGGAACACAGGAGCAACCACAACCAGTATCTCTGTGTCACCAACGGTTACAACGAATTATACCGTTACAGTAACCGGCACCTGTGGAACGGCCACTGCTGTTACAACTGTTTCTTTGGGAACAACACCTTCTGTGACAGCAGCTTCTTCGGCGACACTAATCTGTAGCGGTAATGTGGCTATACTGACTGCAAGCGGAAATTCAGGTATCAGCTATTCATGGAACACAGGAGCATCAACAGCCAGTATTTCTGTATCACCGACAACCACCACCGTTTATACGGTAACAGCTACAAATAGCTGCGGGACGGCAACAGCAACTATTACTCAGAATGTAATGTCCTGTACCAACTTGAAAGAACTCATAAGCTCTCAGGAGATTCTCATTTATCCTAACCCTGTAAATGATCTGGTAAACATTGCGATCTCATCTTCATTGTTATCCGGCAATACCCATGTTGAAGTAACAGATGCTTTAGGTAAACTGGTAATGAAGGAATTGTTGGATAAAGATGTGACCACCTTGAACATACATCATCTTGAAAATGGCATTTACTTCTTTAAAATTCTGACAAATGACCAAGTCATAAAAAATGGAAAAGTCCTGAAGCAATAAGCTGATCTTACTATTTGATTTAATAAAAAAGGAGTTCAATTGAGGGGAATTAAAAATCCGTACAAAGTCTCTTGTATCTTCATGAAGTTCATTCATATTTGGTCTGGAAGGGGTACTTGTCTTGAAAGCCTTGCTATGCAAGGCTTTCTTTTTTTACCCTGAGGGAAAAAGCGAATCACAAATTTTTATTTACATTTACATAAATAGGCTAAATTTAATTACAAGTGGTTGTAATTACTTATAATTAAACAAGTAGTGCCAATATATAAGTTAGTAGTAAGCTTATCGAAAATGGACACAAACACACAAATAATAAAAGACCTCATTTCAAACGCAAAGACAGAGAGAGAAGCGTTGGGGAAAATTATCAATCCGATAATTTCAAAATATAATTTTTTACCAAAAAAGGAAATCTTAGAAGTTTGTCAAATTGGAAAGTTTGTTTATAAGATTGACAGTGACATAAGTATTGTAGAAAAACCAAATCCACCAAGACCTGACTTTATAATTCAACATCAATCAAAACTTGTTGGACTAGAACATACAAGAATATTTACCGAAAACGCTGAAAATTATAATCGGACTAAGTCTATAATAGAATACTCTGAAGACGTTTATAAGGAACTCTTCCCTGAAGACAAAGTTCACGGAATCATTTCCATTGTCGGTGACAATCTTGAATATAAACAAAATCAAAAGAAAGAGATTGCAACTGCAATAGCGAATTATGTTAACTGTGTCAAAAATAACGTCACTGCCGAGAAACCGTATTATATTGAAAACGTAAGAACTACAATACATTCCCAAATAAGCTTCACATACAAAGAACAAAATTGGCAAAGTGGATTTCTAACAAAAGAGCGTTTAGAACAAGAAATAAGAAAAAAAGAAACTAGACTAGAAATTTACAAGAAAGATGAAACAGAACTTTCTGAATATTGGTTGGTTTTATTAATAGGTTCTCTTACATCGGCGTCGTACGAATTAAATGAAAACCAAAATTATGAAACTACATCAGAATTTGATAGAGTATACTTAATGGCGGACTTTGACGCAAAAGTAATTAGAGTAAAATAAAGCCAACTGCTAACAGCACCTGCCTAATGCGGGTGGACGTCAACGCATTTGCAAAAGCGGTCGCTCCGCGAAAGACTCCCGATAGCTATCGGGATATTTTTGCTTTGCAAAAGTCCAATAAGTATTTATCTTTGTTAAACAAATTTCGGCAAGACACCGTTTCAAACAGCCCTTCGGGTAGCTGCAAACCGTAAGTGGTAAGTTTTCGAGAATCTAAAATTACTTGACAAAAGCTTTTAATTCTTCAAGGATTAAATATGTTGCTGGAGGCGATCCTCTTTCTACATGACAATCTATCCATTCCAAAATATCAGGATTATTCAACAAATTTTGAACCTCAGTTCTCAAATAATTTCTAAGTGACTCTTCCGAATTATTCATTTCTTCCCATATAGCTTTTCTGTTTTCTAAAACATAAACTATATCTTCAAAATCTTGACTCGTTCTACCATCACCTTCACCACGATCTTTGTGCGCTTCAAGTTTTGTTGCTATAAAATATGGAGCGCTTAGTATTTTCACACTGCACCTTTCATCTATTACATAATTGATTGCTTCCTTAAACCCATCTGGATACCATCTATTCGTGAAGCCAATTGATGGATCATTTGTTGGCATTATATCAACTATGATTCCTTCTATTTTATATCGACACACTACACCGGATTCAATATCATGAGAAAAACCTATTACTCGTAATTTTACTTCCAGTTCTGTTCTATCAAAATAATTTAATATTTCAATTATAACATCGACATCATCAGTCGGTCTCACCTCAAATACTTGCCTGTCTGGATAAAGTGAAATAGTAGCGCCTCCTACAAAGACCACTTTTTCTTTTAGATTTTCTAGCGCGTTAGCAACAGCTTTAATTCTAACTGTATTAGTATGATGATTCATGCAGAATTTCTTTTTTTAATTCATTAACTGCAAATTTAACTTCTCTAACTCTCCCCACTCTTATAACATCAACCAACGCCAGCAACTTATAATACAATTGATCTTCTTTAATTGCCTCTACTTGTTTTGGATAAAAAGGTTCAATCATTAATCCCATTACTTCACCTTTATGATCCGGCCATACATAATTCATTTCACTCATGAAATTTTTCTTCATGAAAGAATGTGAGTGAGCTGTTGGAACACCTCTAACCATAGACCCAGGTTGTTGAGGAAAGACATAACGAACACCATGTTCCAAAAACTCAAATAAATTTTGTCTATTAATATTCTTCTTATTATAGTCAATTAAACTTGCAAATTGACTTCTGTTCAGTGATTCAGAAATCTCTGATATACTAATAAACAATGTACTCGAGAGTTTTGACAATTGCCATGACTGACCTTCCATTGCTATTATTTTTAATAGAATAGCTACATCTTGGGGACGCATACCATTGTGTTTTCTCATATAGCAAATGTAGCAATAATTTTCTCATTTCGCGAATCGCGAAATGAGAAAATTGATATTTATACATATATTTGAACTATGGAATTAAATATCATCCATCTTAGTCATCGCCAAGACAGACTGCAACTACTTAATAATCAATTGACTGAACAAAATGTTATCAATTATAAGCTCTGGGAAGGTTTTCTAGATGAAGAAAACCCAAAACGAGGGATCGCAAAAGCCCATAAACAAATTATTCACTGGGCACAAAAACAAAATTTGCCTTATACATTGATAGCGGAAGATGACATTAAATTCACTTCAAAAGGAGCGTTTGATTTTTTTTTGAAAAATGAGCCAAAAGAATATGATTTATATCTTGGAGGGATAAGTTACGGAAGTATTGATAAAGATAATTCTGTTAAAGACTTTTCAGGCCTAACGTTATATAAAATTAAGAATAGTTTTTATAATTTTTTCCTTGACCTACCAGAAGATAAAGATATTGATAGAGCATTAGCTAACAAAGGGAAATTTATTGTATGTAATCCATTTGTTGCAATTCAATATAATGGTTATAGTGACAATAAAAAAGCCTATCAAAATTACGATCTCTTTTTACAGAATAGAAAATTATACTAATCGACATAATAAAACCAACCGCTAACAGCATTTACCAGTGATGCGGGCAACAAAGCATTTGCAAAAGCAATAGTCCGCCGGCTGGCGGATAATTTTCGCTTTGCAAATACATAGGAACAGTTATCTTTGTTAAAAGTATTCGGTAGAAAGTGCCCTGAGCCCCACTACTGGTAGCTCCAAAACGTTATACGCCATTTTTAAAAGACAACAGTACTAACATTAAAGAACAGATATAGGATGAGACGGTATGCCATTTTAATAACAATTTTTCTGACAACATGTAGCCTGTTTGGGCAGACAATTGATTTTGTAAAAAGTGACAGTATCATTTATCCTACCCACAAAGCAAACGTTGGTAAAATTGCTTATATGGGTAAGACTGTTCCTATTGAAAACTTTAAGCAATCTGACTTTATAACATCATTTGAATTAAAAGAGAAAACTGACCTTAACATCCGGGTTTTTTTAGGAAATTCTCTAACAAATTCTCTTCATTTACTTTCACCTCAATTAACCGCTGATGAACTAACTACAAAGGGGAATTATCAATTTACATTCTTTGTAGATGACAAAAAGATTTATGTTGAAAACCTAAATGCCGGTGCCGGAAGTCCTGACAGCAAAAATCAAAGAACAGTTTTTAGAGTTCCGTTAATAAGTTCAACCAATGAAGATTCCTGGGGTAGGTTTCTTTGGAATAGATTTTTAACGAATGGCGGACAAGACGCATTTACAAATGGAGAGCATCTTCTTAAAATTGAAATCAGACCTTACTTAAAAACAACCGAAGTGTTGACGGGCAATATTATTGCCGAGGGGCAAATTAAAATCAAAGTTCCGGAAATAAAAATCAATGAAAAACTCGTTAAAGTTCAGACAATAAAACCTCTTAAAGACTGGCAAATTTCAACAGAAAAAATTGATACGGCTAAAATTGAAGAACTAAACCGAAAAATCGCAATACAAACCTATAAAAACATAACAAGTATTGTCGTCATAAAAGACAGCAAACTCTTAATGGAAGAGTACTTTAACGGTGCAACCAGAAAGGCACTTCACGACACACGGTCTGTTGGAAAATCATTTGCATCGACTCTTTTAGGTATTGCAATTAAAGACGGTTATATAAAAAGCGAAGCACAAACTTTAAAAGAATTTTACAACCTAAAATCCTTTCAAAACTATTCCACATCAAAAGACAGTATTACTTTAAAAAGTTTGCTGACAATGAGTTCAGCTTTTGAAGGTTCGGATATTAATTCGGAATCACCTGGTCACGAAGAAAATATGTATCCTACAAAAAACTGGATTGACTTTGTGTTAAACCTTCCGATTGACGAAACAAAAGTAACAAACAAGCGGTGGGATTACTTTACAGCCGGCGTTGTAGTTTTGGGCGACATCATCCATAAATCTGTTCCAAATGGTTTAGAGAACTATGCCGACAAAAATTTATTTCGCCCTCTAAATATTACAACATACAAATGGCAGTTCACACCTCAAAAAGTAGCCAATACAGCAGGTGGTTTACAATTGCGTTCGTTGGATTATGCTAAGTTTGGGCAGTTATACAAAAATCAAGGGACTTGGAATGGTAAACAAATTCTGTCACAAGACTGGATAGTAAAAAGTTTATCACACCAAATGACACTATCAGAAGATGAGTATTATGGTTATCTGTTTTGGAATAAAACTTACAAAATAAATGGCGTGAATTATGAAGTTTACTATTCGAGCGGAAATGGTGGCAATAGAATTTTTATTTTCAAAGACCAGCCTATTGTCATTGTAATTACTGCGACAGCATATAATACCCCCTACGGACAAAAACAAGTTGACAAGATTATGCAGGATTATTTAATTCCGGCAATCGTTAAATGACCAAAAGAAAAACGAAATACACACTAGGAAAACAGATTACCCATTATGATAGATTTATCTCATACCACGAATCAAATTCACTGTGTTACGAATTTTCAAGACCTTGTTGCCACGCCTTTTCATGGAGAAATTAATGCGATTTGCTGGACTCGTAACCTAATAGGTGATTTTTCTGAGATTGCTAATAAGATAGAGTTAAACGAAAATATAGCGACACTTGATCAGGATGAGCTTTTTGAACTTCAGTTGAGAGAACAGGGCCAGCTTGCCCGTGAAATTCTTTTAAATGACTTGAAGCTGTTGAAAGCTCATGGCGCATCTCCAATCCTTAATCTGATCAAATGCTATGAGAGAGATGATAGCTACCCGTTTTTCCCAACCGATGTTTATTCTTTTCATGTAGATCGCTCTCCGGTACCAACCGATACCTTTTTATGCACTTACTATGGCGAGTCGAGTGAAATATTACCAAATTCACAAGCCATACAAAAAGTGCTTGTTCCCGAAATACGTGATGAACTCAAAAAAATATATCATGGAGCAGATGAAGGATTTGAATCATTTTTAAGTGAACATTTCTTTGATCTACATTATCTGCCTAAACCTACGGCACACCTTATCAGCTTAGGTCTAGGTCACTTATGGAGGTTAGCGGTAGATCATCCTGAAAGTCAAGTCCTTCCTTGTCTTCACCGCGCACCAAAGGAAAAAAATGGGCAGAACCGGCTGTTGATGATCTGTTGAATAGAAGATCCTCAATATTTTCTGCCACAAATCCTTTCCCACAGATCAACAATATTTTCTTTCATATTCATGTTTTTTTCATTGGCCTGCTCCATACCCATCATTTCAATACCGTTTTTTTGATACAGTTTGTAATGAAAAATAAATGTTTTTTTCAATTCACTTTCCTGCATGTTTGTCCTGCCAAATTTTACTGCGTACATATTAAGCGTATCACCATTGGCTTGTGCAATTGTATAAGGGTCGCTAAACCATTTAAGGATGGCTACATCTTTTTTACTTTTGCATTGCCGCATTAAATATTGATTACGTGGGTAGATGTGCCATTTGATGGAATTTTGCCTATGTAACAAACTAAATTCTCCTATAAAAACATTGCTATCATTACTACCTACCGAATACCATAATATATTATTGAGCATGGTTGGATTAGTTATATGAGTGGTTACCGGAATATCGTTCTTTAGAATAGATTCCTGAACAATGTTCTCTGCCTGAGCTTTATTGATAAAAGTAAGTCCTAAATAAACAAAACAATAAATTAAAGTAGCTTTAGCAAGTTTGTTCCTTCTCACCTCATTTCTTTTGTAAAAAACGGCGATCAACACCATCGCTAACATAGGTATCGTAAATAATAAATCAACAATTGCAAGGGTATTTAAGGAGTAATTTTCATTACTAAAGGGCAGTAATAATTGTGTGCCAAAGTTAGTACACCAATCAAGCAATGAATGGCCCCATAAACAAGCCAGCATAAATAATAGCATCCGTTTAAACGAAACTTTTTGCTTAAACAATTTAACTAACAACCAGGCTATGGGTATAGCGTAAAGCGCCTCAATAAATAAGGAATGCGTATGTGCTCTATGCTCGCACATGTAGGCACGTGGATCACTCAATCCGGTGTAAAACAAATCAAAATCAGGGATACTTTTCGCAATTGCCCCTAAAAGCATGCCCCATCGCCCTATTTTTTTTCCAAGAAACGCTTCACCAATTGCAGCGCCAATAACTATGTGTGATAGAGAATCCATTTAAAGTTCGTTTAATATATTTATATTTTGAAAATCAAATATCCGAAAAACCCGCTCATTTATTCCAATAGATATACAGATAAATAAAAAAAGGATTAAAGCTATGCTTTTTTCACAAGACAAAACTCAATCCCTTCAAAATGAATTAACATCACTACTTGTTAAATCATTAATCAAAAACGGATCGTTTCAAAGAAGAGAGTGGCAAAGATAGAAATTACAATTGTCCAAATCAACCCACTATATAGTCCATTTTACACTCTTGTCATATGTTATTTAGATCCTACATTTGTAGTATAAAATTTATCATAATTAAAAATCAATAAAATGAATTCAAATCAACTAATAGTTAAAATGGTACTTGACAGATGGTATGCTTCCATAAAAAATTGGGATACACTGCTTAATTCTATCACCGATGAACAATTGCAAAAAGAAATTGCGCCGGGTAAGAACAGAGGAATATACTTATTGGGACATCTTATTGCTGTGCACGATGATATGTTATTACTATTAAATATGGGCGATAAATTGTATCCCGGGTTGCACGAACCTTTTCTTAAATCTGCTGATAAAGCTGTTGCACAAATTCCATCTGCAAAAGAATTGAGAGCCTACTGGAGCAAGCAATGCGAAGTGTTAAATCAAAAAACAGAGAGCTTAACCCCTGAGGAATGGTTTGAAAAACACACTGCTGTTTCTACGGAAGATTTCATTAAAGAACCACATCGTAATAAACTAAACATCATGATAACCAGAACAACTCATCTGGCTTACCATACAGGACAATTAGTGTTACTCAAATAAAAACAAAATGAAAGGGAGTATAGTATTTACAACGTTGACTTCACTTATCCTTGCAGGTTGTAATAACAGCACGAATCAACCCTCAGAAGGAAAAATTCAAAAAGAATCCATTAACATAAAAGATATAAATATGAAAAAAGAGAATTTTACTTATAGTTTTAAATCTTCGAAAACGCCTGAAGCCATTTTTGAATTATTGTTAGATATTGAACAGTGGTGGTCTGGATTATTTGAAGAAACAATAGAAGGAAAAAGTCATAAATTGAATGATGAGTTTTCATTTAAAGCTGGCAACGGGGTACATTACTCAAAGCAAAAACTGATTGAACTTATTCCTAACAAAAGAATTGTTTGGTTGGTAACAGATAGCAAGCTTAATTTTTTGAGTGATCCAAGTGAATGGACGAATACAAAGATTTGCTTTGATATTTCCAGAGAGGGAGATAAAACAATTGTAACTTTTACACACGATGGATTAACTCCTCAAATTGAATGCTACACTAACTGTTCAGGAGCCTGGACAGGTTATTTAGAGAATTTGAAGAAGAAATTAGAATAAATTTAGGAGAATTCTCCATCATAACAGAAATAGAATTATTATGGCAAAAATGACTGTGATTTACAAAACACCAAAGGATAAAGCATCTTTTGACCGACATTATTTTGATATACATGTTCCATTAGCAAAACAATTACCTGGTTTGATAAAGTATGAAATTAATGAAGGTTCCATTGTTTCAACGACAGGACATTCAGAAACGTATCGCATAGCAAACTTATATTTCGAATCGCTTGACTCAATTAGGAACGCTTTCAGTTCAGAAATAGGAAAAAAATGTGCAGTAGACAGAAAAATATTAGCCCCTGACAATGCCGATGTACAAATTTACTTATATGATACGGTTAGTGTTTAATAAAAACAGCAGGTAACATTGAGTTCTTATAAACAAAAAATTCAAGTCTCTTTTAACAGATGGCTTAATCCTTATTTTTTAATTGCTTTTTTGCAAATTCCAATTCCAAATCAACATGGTTTATTTTGTCCAGTATGGTTGGAATCACCAGGTAGTTTGGTATAATTCCTCTGTCTGAATAGTTATAATCCTTTACCGCCATCCTATAGTTCATTAATGGTATTTCAAGTCTTACTTTAGTATTAGGTAATGTAAATTCAGGAGCCGGGCCGGAACAATTGCCATAATAACCTCCACCACTTTCTTCTCCAATAAAAACAGCCTGAGTGTTTGAATATAATTGAGATAAAAATTCACTTGTTGTTGAGAAACAGCCTCCATTTATTAAAACATAAATTTTTCCAATAAAGGTTGGTGATAATGGCTTTTGTTTTCCGACATTTGAATGTTGAATATTATCAAATGTTCCTTCATTATTTGCCTTTAACATTCCTTTTGGTGCTTTCATACCAGGTCTATTCGTATATTTAAAGCAATCGAAACTTTCTTTGTTCATACGTAAAGATTTGTAGTAGTCGAAATCCTGTTTTATAAAGTATGAAAATAATATCCGGCCATACTCGTCTGTTCCTCCCCCATTATCCCGCAGATCAATAATTAAATTAGTCACATTGTTTAACTGAATTGCTTCGAATGAAATTTTTAGAAATTTTTGAAAATCTATTTTACTTTTTTTGTACTGTTCTTTATCAAAGGATTTAATTTTCAAATAGGCGTATGATTTATCTTCGTTAATTTTAAAGTAAGCTGGTTTTTTTTCTTCCATTTTATCAGGGTATCGTTCGCCTGTAATTTCAAGAAGGTTATCAAAAGTTAATCCCTGCAATAGATTGGTTTTACTTGTTGTTTCGTTCAAAGGAATATATTCTACCTTATACTGTTCCTGATATCCATATAACATATTGAAATACCTTGTAAAATATCGGGAGCTTGAAAGCAATCTGTATTTATGAGTCATGTTATTTCCGTCGGAAGGAAAAATTGAAAGATACTCTTTGATAAAATCTGTTATGGAATGCCCATTTATAGAAATAATTTGTGCCCCAAGGAATTCCTTATCATTAAGTGGAGAGTAATTTTTCCTGACAAATAATTTATCCTCGTAACAGTAAACATTAAATGGAATAGCTGTAGCGCCTTCATCCAAAGAATCTAATTGTATTTTGGGCGGAACAACTCTTAAATGTCCATCGCCAACTTTGTCCGCAACTTTACAAATCAATAGCATAAACTGTCTATCAGTCATTTCCACTTTGATGGAAGAGAAAGCCGCATCAAAAACAGAATCCATTACCCTTTTAGATCTATATTGATAGAGTCCGGGATGACATTCCTCTAAAGAGGTTCTGAATGCCATAAAATCCTGCTTTGTCTCTTCAACTGAAAATATGTTTTTGTTTTGTGGCTTATTCTGGGCTAATAAGCTCTGAGAAACGCTGAACTGCAAAAGAATTGCCCAAACTATGATAATTATCTGTTTCATATTACTTACAATTTTCAGTTATTTTATTAAGTACACGCTTTAACATTTCGATTTCTGCAGTTGAAATACCATCAAGGGCTTTCTTTCTATTGGATTGAACAATGGGAGCCAACCCACTTAGAATTTCTAATCCGTTTTTTGTTATAGTTAAATTAAACCTTCTCCTATCTTCTGCATGGAAGTCCCTGTTTAAAATTTCCTTACTTACCAAAATTTCCACGATTCTTGTAATGGAGGCATAGTCTTTAAACACATTTACCGCAATTTGTTGCTGAGTTATGTCGGGATTGCTTTGTATTGTTTTTAACACCAACCATTGATCTATCGTGATGTCAAGTCCCTTTTTATTAATACTTTTTTGTGCAAATTGCCTGTAAGTTTTAATCGATTTTTCTAACGCATAAAAAATTATTTGCTCCAGTTTTTCCATGATTATACATATTAATTGATACAAATATACTTGATATATCAATATAAATTAAATTAAATGAATAATTAGTATTTAATGCGGGTAAATGGGGCTTTTCAGCTTAATAGTGTAATTCTATAAAATCAACTAAAGTTATTACACCTAAATTTGATCATTGACTATAACGAAACTTTAACATTGCTTTATTGGCGGGGTAACCAAAAACAAACCATTAAAAAAGGATAAGTTGCGCCAGGCCACCAGTTAGCCGTTATTGTATAACAGAATAATTTCCAAGTGACAGACATATTATTAACTTTACAACATAAAATAACTTCCGGTAGCTATCGGGATAAAAAACAATAAAATGAATACCATACTTACAATTCTGCTTGTAGTGGCCGGCATCATCGCCTTGCTGTTAATCATTGCGCTTTTCATGAAGAGGGAACATTATGTTAAACGTGAAATCATCATCGATGCGCCTCGACAAAAAGTATTTGACTATATAAAACTGCTCAAAAACCAAGACGAGTTTAACACCGGGGCAATGGAAGACCCGGATAGGAAAAGAGAATTCAAAGGAACAGATGGAACAGTTGGATATATTTATGCCTGGAGCGGAAATAAAAATGCCGGTGAAGGAGAAAAGGAAATTAAAAATATTATTGAAGGAAAAAGAATTGAAACGGAAATACGTTTTGTAAAACCGATGTCAGCCATGGCCTCTATCATCATGGAGACAGAATCTTTATCCGATAATCAAACCAAAGTATACTGGAGCAATGCCGGCACATTGAAATATCCTCTGAACATAATGATACCAATGGCAGAAAAATCGATTGCGAAAGGGATGGATATGAGTTTGTTAACTTTGAAAAACATTCTCGAAAAATAATCACAATACTAAAAGCAAAACAGAATGAAAAGAGTATTGACAATAATTTCGCTTGTAATACTTCTTGCAAGCTGTGATTCAACAACTAAAAAGGCAAACCATATGGAAAACCAAAAAAATCAAACAGACAAGTCAACTTCATCTGTTGACACAACACCAAAGGTGACGGGAATTGGCGGTATTTTCTTTTATTCAGACAACCTGAAGGAAACGAAAGAATGGTACACCAAAAATTTAGGAATTGAAATGAATGATTGGGGTTCTTCGAGTTTTGAATCCAGAAACCTTAACAAACCTGACGAGATAAACTCTCTTCAATGGACACCTTTCAAAAAAGGAGATGACTATTTTTCCCCATCCAAAAAGGATTTTATGATTAACTACCGAGTTCAGAATATTGAAGGACTTGTAAACAAACTCAAAGAAAATGGAGTAACTATCCTTGACAGTATTGTAACTTACGACTTCGGAAAATTTGTACATATTATGGACACAGAAGGCAACAAGATTGAATTATGGGAACCTGTTGAGAACGACAAAACAACCAAGTAATAACTTACTTCACCCAACAAAAAAAATAGGAGATCCATATCGCCAACCCCTGATAAAGACTTATTTATCAGGGGTTTTTGGTTTTATAAAAAATCGCTAAAACACAAAATAGTTTACTTTCATTTAGCTACTCGTTCAACTCCTACAGAGTGTATTAAGGCGATACAAAATCCGTATCGCTTTTTTTATGCTTTGAAATTTATATCTTTGGATAAGCGCTATACACAAGTTAGCCGCAACCCCATGAAGCCCCGGAAGTATCAATGATAGAAAATTTTAAGACTGATAATTCAGAATGGGACACATTCAAACACTTTTTTAAACGGGAAGAAATTCCTGCAAAAACTGTTCTTTTAAAGGAAGGGGATGTTTCTAAAAGAGCATTCTATATCGAACAAGGATGCATAAGAGTATGTTTTAATCATACCGGGAAAGACATCACATTTCAGTTTTTCTTTGAAGGGGAAAGCGTTTCTTCTATCGAAAGTTTCAGAACAAACAAACCAAGTGTATTTACTCTTGAGAGCATTGAACCTTGTGTTGTATATTCAATTTCTAAAAAAGATTTTCAGACAATTATTGGCACTTCATCAACCATTAAACAACAGATAGAAGAACATACTTTTCAACGACTGATTTTATATCAACACCTGTTTCTTTCCCGCATCAAAGACAAGCCTGAAAAAAGATACGCCGAACTTCTAAAAAATAATCCTAAAATATTACAACGGGTTCCTCAACATTACATTGCCTCCTTTTTAGGCATTACTTCGGTTTCATTGAGCCGCATTAGAAACAGACGATAACAATGCGCTTCCTGCATTTCTTAACAATTGTTATCGCCCATTTATAGCTAACCCTCTACTTTTGATTTTTAACTAGTTTAATTATCAATCTCTATGGTAAAAAATTGACATTACTTTGTTACTAGCTGAAATACCCCGGCATTAAGTCATGTGCAGAAGGGTTGAACAAAACCTTATTTGTTTTAACGTCACTTTTATTCCAAAATTTATACTTCACACCAAATGAAAATACTCATAGTTTTTAATCATCCTTATGATGGCAGTTATTGTAACGCTATTTTAAATTCTGTAGTTACCGGGCTTCAAAAAGCCAACCACAACGTAAACATTATCCATCTTGATAAAGAAGGCTTTAATCCGGTTATGACGGCGGCCGATTTGAAAGCGTTTAAAGACAAACAAGCCATAGACCCTAAAGTGTTGGAATATAAAGACAGGCTTGAACAAGCCGACCATTTAGTTTTTATTTTTCCTATTTGGTGGGAGCTTATGCCGGCACTCACGAAAGGTTTTATCGATAAAGTTATTTTTCCGGGTGTGGCATATGATTATACGAATCAGAGTAACACTCAAATGAAACCACTTTTAACAAACATTAAAGGTGTAACGATGATAACAACTATGAATACGCCCGGTTTTCTATATTGGGGTATCTTTGGAAATGCTATACAGAAAGCCATGATGAGAGGCGTATTCTGGAAATTGGGTTATAAAAACCGCAAATGGATAAATTTAAGTATGGTAAAAATGGTTTCAGACATAAAACGTAAAAAATGGCTGAACGACATAGAAAAACGATTTGCAAATATCCAATGATTAAGACATCAAGCGACCTTGATATATTCCAATGAGACTAATGAAAAAATTTGAAAAAAATAGAACTGAAAAAAAATCAAAATTACTTGTACCCTCAATTTGTACTCTGATAGAAATTTCGTTACCTGTTTTCATAGATCAAATCAGGTATTTATACGTATTGTGTGTTAAAATTGGATTAAATATATTTATCAAATAGGATAAAAATCATTTTCAAAAGACGAACTAAATAGTATAGAAAACACGATAAACAATTTGACAGAAAAGGAACATCTTGAATCAGATGGTATTTATTGTCAAGAATTAAAAAAGAAATTGGTGTATCAGAATAATGTGGAATTAAACATTTGTCATTCCGAACTTGATTCGGAATCTCATTAGATGCTGATTCCGATAGCTATCGGAATCAGCACGACATCTACTTTTTTACCTTTGTCTGGCTGAAGTTTACACATTATTCTGATACATTATCAAAAAGAATAGTTTCTTTTGCATACAACAAAACAGTACTAAAATCTCTATAAACTATGAAAACCAACCACTTCGCATTAACGCTTCTGTTAATCTGTTTTTTATCAAAGTACCACGCTCAGCCTAAAGCCGCCGGTAATAACCCGGCTTCCATTCACTGGCAATATTACGATTCAAAAGCCGTGAAGCTTATTTTCCCGGCGGGAAATGAAAAAGAAGCCACAAGAGTAATAAACATTATTAACTACATCTACGATAGCCTCGGTGGCACTGTGGGACCTAAAAGAAAGCATCTCGATCTTTTGCTTCAAACGAATCAGGTCGTTTCAAACGGATATGTTGGCCTGGCTCCTTATAGAAGCGAGTTTTATGCCACCGGTCTTCAGGATTTTAATACACTTGGCTCAGCTAACTGGCTCGATCTTTTGTCTTTTCACGAATACAGACACGCCCTACAAATTGCCAACCAACGGCATGGGCTTACGAAATTCCTTTCCATTGTATGGGGACAGAATTTTTGGCAATTGGCCCAGCTCGCCAGCATTCCGAACTGGTACATGGAAGGAGACGCAGTTCAAACAGAAAGTCTTTTTTCGGGAGCAGGCAGAGGCCGCACGCCTGATTTTTTTAAAGGTCAGAAAGCCTTATTGCTGGGGAGCCGCAACTACCGTTACATGAAGGCACGAAATGGCTCCTTTAAACATTTTGTACCGGATCACTACCGTCTGGGTTATGCTATTCTTCACAGGGTTCGCAATGATCATGGTCCGGATGTGTGGGCCAAAATCCTACGACAAGGAAGTGCGTTCAGAGGAATATTTTATCCATTTTCAAAAGCCATGAAACGCAATGTGGGCTATTCCAGCAGAAAGGCTTATCAAATTGCTTATGACAGTTTAAGAGTGCAATGGGAAAATGAACTGAGTAATATTAAATTAACCCTGACAAGTTCAGTGACACCCGTTTCTAAAAGAACTGTTACAGACTACCGTTGGGCGCATGTTCTGGAAGACAGCAGTATGATATACCGGAAAGAAAGTTATAAAAAAACGGGAGAGTTAATCCATATAAAAAATGGTAAAGAAGAAAAACTCCTCACGTTTGGTATCATGACACCTGCCGAAACCTATTTTTCTTATAACAACGGCAAAATTGCCTGGTGCGAATTCACGAGTGATAAACGTTGGCAGAACAGAAACTATTCGGAAATACGAACTTATGATATGGTTACTAAAAAGAAAACCAGACTCACTTCAAAAACCAAATTATTTGCTCCTGAATTTTCGAGCAAAGGTGATCTCCTTGTAGCTGCAAAACTGGATGAACATATTAAAAACCAGATTGTATTTATTGATGCGATAACCGGTGAAGAGAAAGGCGCCATTCCAAATCCGGATAATGATTTTGTGGCATACCCTACCTGGACAAAAGACGATAAAGCCATCGTTTTTGAAGCCAAAAGAGGTGCTAAAATTGCCATTCTAAAATATGATATTGCCACTCAAACTATCATAGAGCTTACTTCCTGGTCTCAACAGGTAGTAGGGCCACTTACAATGGGTAAAGAGCATGTTTATTTTACGGCAAGTTATACCGGCATCAATAATATTTTTGCCACGAGCCTTTTGGGGAATAAACAAATACTACAAATAAGTTCAGTGAAGATCAATGCCAGCATGCCATTTGTGTCTGCCGATGAAAAAACACTTTATATGAGTGAGTTTGATTATACCGGAGATCAAATCACAAAGCAATCTTTTGATCTGGCAAATGCCCAGGTAGTTACCGTTATAGAACCGGAACAACAGGAAACCTACCGCATGAAACCAACCAGGCTTGAAAACAGTATTTATACCCGGATTCCATCGAAAGTATACGAAGCAAAAGACTATAAGCAATTTATCAGAGGTGCAAAATTACATTCATGGTCGTTAAGTGGAAATCAAACGGAGGTATCATTAGGGCTTTCCATTGACAATATACTCAATGATTTTAGCGCAAGCATAACAGGAGGCTATAACCTGAATGAAAAAGCGCCGATTTTGCGTGGACGGGTTGACTATTCCAGGTATTATTTGCCAGTAAGTCTGATCGGATCAGTGAGTAACAGAAGTATGATCTCTCCAAGTAACCTATTCGATACCGGAGCCGTGGGAAGCAATACCATCACATTTACCGAAAGTAATTATGGTGGTACCATTTACCTTCCTCTTAAATGGGTGAACGGCATTTACTCGAAAGGCATACTTTTAACAGCAGGTGCCAGCCATATCGCAACTTCCAAGTATAAACTGAATGGTAACGATATTACAAATGCAAATACAAATAATGATCTATTCGTCACAGAAGGTTCATTAAAACTAACCAACGTACGCGCCAGAGCTTATCAGAATATTAACCCGCGTTTTGGACAGGAATTAAATTTGTATATCGGTTATGGTCTTTCGGGTGCAACAGCTTCGAAATATTCTGCCGATGCTACGTTATACTTTCCCGGATTGTTACGCAATCACAGTCTTTATTTTAAAGGGGGCTACAAAAACGAGAAGCTAAGCAACGGGTACCGGTTTATGGATAATTTTACACATGCACGAGGGTATCAACCAATACAAGGAGATGAGGAATATATGGCTAGTGTAAATTACAAATTACCTTTGTGTTATCCTGATTTTGGCGCTGCCGGAATATTTTATTTACAGCGGATAAAATTAAATCTGTTTATGGATTATTCACAAGTAACGCGGAGCTCACTAAATACCACTTTTGATCAAAGTTCTTATGGGGGCGAATTATATTTTGATTTAAAAGTGCTAAATGCTCTCCCTGTTTCACTTGGTCTCCGGAATTCCATATTGATGAATCATAACTATTTCAACAAAGGTGTAACCAATCGCTTTGAGTTTTTCTTTGCGGGAACTTTTTAAAATAGGTTTACTGTACGATACCAGAAAGGGAGCAAAATCTGCTCCCTTTTTTTATCTCCCTTATCTTCTTGGGCTATCAACAACATTAAATAATCTAATTTTTTCAGTCGAATTTTACCCTGTATATTCCTGATGAACTCGATTTAGCGCGAGAATAAAAGCGAAAATATTCCATTTTCTTTCCACTCTAAAAACAGGTAACATAAAAAATTATTAAAAAAAATTGCGCAGTCAAATAACTTCATTATATTTGCAGTCAGATAACTGCACAAATGGAAATTCGTAGAGATATATTTCAGGCAATAGCCGACCCCACCCGTAGGGCAATATTGGGCTTAGTAGCATTACAGGCAATGACACCAGGTGCCATAGCTGAAAATTTTGGCTCATCGAGACAAACAATTTCAAAACATATTCAGATACTAAGTGAATGTGAGTTGCTACATCAAACGCAAACAGGCAGAGAAATTTATTACCATTTTAATCCAAACAAGATGAAAGAAATAGAAGACTTTATTGAACCATTCCGCAAAATGTGGGATAACCGATTTAATAAATTAGAAACTGTAATGAATGCATACAAACCAAAAAAATAGAATCATATGGAACAAAAAACAAAAATTAATGCTGAAGACGGCAAACAGGAATTAGTAATTACAAGGGAATTTAATTTGCCATTGGAATTACTTTTTAAAGCGTATGTAGAACCCGAAATTGTTGAACAGTGGATGGGAACGAAAGTGTTGAAACTTGAAAGTAAAAAGCATGGTAGTTACCAATTTGAAACAACCGATCCTAAAGGAAATAAACATGGTTTCAATGGAGTAATTCACGAATTTGTTCCGAACCACAAAATCACACGAACATTTGAAATGGAGAATACACCCTTTCCCGTTCAATTGGAGTTCCTTGAATTTGAAAAACTTACCGACAACACCAGCAAACTCCATATGCATATGGTATATAAATCAGTCGCACTCAGAGACCAAATGCTGCAACTACCCTTTGCTCAGGGCATAAATATGGCGCATAACCGATTACAGGAAATAGTAAACAACTTAAAATAATATACCATGACAAAAAGAAATAAAATTATCTATTGGATTGCTACTATCTGGCTTGCATTAGGCATGTTATCCACCGGAATTGTACAATTAGTAAAAATGAAAGAAGACGTAGATATGATGACACATTTGGGTTACCCTCTTTATTTTTTAACCCTATTGGGTATTTGGAAAATAGCGGGTGTTGTTACAATCCTTATTCCTAAATTTCCTTTAGTAAAGGAATGGGCTTATGCAGGCTTCTTTTTTTCCATGTCGGGTGCTGTTTTTTCTCATGCAGCCTGTGGAGATGGTGCTAAAGAATTTTTTGGCCCCGTATTATTACTGATTCTAACGATGGTATCCTGGTATTTTAGACCCGCGGATAGAAAAACCGTTTCAGTTAATCAATAACTTTCATAACTTTATTTCAGAGTATATAAAAAACATAAACACATGAATCCAAAGGTTGATTGGTACTTCGCTGAAAACAAAAAGTGGCAGAAAGAAATTGAAACATTGAGAACGATTGTTCTCGACTGTAAGCTAACCGAAGAATTAAAGTGGGGTGTACCCTGTTATACATTCGGGGAAAGTAACATCGTATTAATACATGTGTTTAAAGAATACTGTGCGCTTTTGTTTTTCAAAGGTGTCTTGTTAAAGGATCCCAGTGGTATTCTGATTCAACAAACGAAGAACGTACAGGTGGCCCGCCAGATACGGTTCACCAACCTTCAGGAAATAGTAAAAAGAAAACGCATCCTCAAAGCTTATATTCTTGAAGCCATTGAAGTGGAAAAAGCCGGTTTGAAAGTGCCTTTGAAAAAGACTAAAGAATTTGTGGTTCCCGAGGAATTTCAAAATAAATTAGATGAAATGCCTTCTTTAAAAACTGCTTTTAAAGCATTGACACCGGGGCGGCAAAGGGCTTACCTTCTTTATTTTTCTCAACCCAAACTATCCAAAACCCGCGAATCGAGGGTTGAAAAATACATACAGAAAATTTTCGATGGAAAAGGATTAGATGATTAGTACATTCGATTTCAACAGATATAATATACAAATATGAAAAATAATAAAAAGCAGTTGTCCCCTTCACTAAGTGAAGAACTACTCAGCATATTGAAAACCCGTTTTGAGAAAAACAAGAACCGCCATAAAGGTATTGATTGGGTTAAAGTACAGGCAAAGCTGGAGGCTACTCCCGAAAAACTATGGTCGCTCAATGAAATGGAAATGACCGGTGGAGAACCGGATGTTGTGGATTATGATAAAAAGACGGGCGAATACATTTTTTATGATTGCTCAGCTGAAAGTCCTAAAGGTCGCCGAAGTGTGTGTTACGACCATGAAGCACTGGAGTCGAGGAAAGAACATAAACCGAAAAATAATGCTCTTGATATGGCTGCTGACATGGGCATTGAGCTTTTAACGGCCGAACAATACCAGGAGTTGCAGAAACTCGGAAAATTTGATACGAAAACCTCGAGTTGGATAATAACACCTTCTGATATTAGAAACCTTGGTGGTGCACTCTTTAGCGATCGCCGCTACGATACCGTGTTCGTGTATCACAACGGAGCAGAGTCTTACTATGCTGCGAGGGCATTTCGTGGCTCGCTAAGAGTTTAAAGGAGTACAGAACTCCTCATTCCTGAAGAATTTTAAAATAAATTCAACGAGAACATAAATTAAGCAAGCTTTAGGATATTACAACACTTTGCACATCATGAATGACAATGACACAAAACGACTTTCACGGCTCACTGCAATTTTAACCCAATTGCAAACGAAACGACTTTTAACCGCGACAGAACTTGCTTCCAAATTTTCTGTTAGTGTCAGGACGATTTATCGGGACATTAGAGCGTTAGAACAATCGGGCGTTCCGGTTTTAACAGAAGAAGGGAAAGGTTATACCTTAATGGAGGGTTACAGATTACCACCCATCATGTTTACAGAAAGCCAGGCCAATGCTTTAATCATTGCAGAACAGTTAGTGCTAAAAAACAAAGACGCTTCTTTTGTCAAAAATTATTCAGAAGCCATCGAAAAAATCAAAGCAGTATTAAAACATAGTGTAAAAGACAAAGCTAACCTCCTTGCCGAACGAACCCGATTTAGTCAAAATAGTAACAACGAAAGAAACAGTAATAATTTATCTGAATTGCAATTTGCTCTGACAAATTTTTATCTGACAAGAATTGAATATACCAATGAAGCAAACAAAGCTACGAGCAGATTGATTGAGCCCTTTGCATTATTAAGCACGCAAGAGAATTGGTTATTAGTTGCCTGGTGCCGTTTACGTAAGGAGTTTCGATTTTTCCGACTCGACAGAATTAATAAACTACATGTTCTCACCGAGAAGTTTATCCCTCACAAAATGACCTTACAGGAATATTTTGACCGTTATCATTAATTTATTTTTACCCCTGACATAAGGCTGTCATTCAACTGATTTAGATTTGCTATCTAAACTTTAAAAAAATAATATAATGAGTCAATTAGCAAATTTAAACTGGATGAGTGTTTTACTCGCATTTGTTGCGTATTTTTTACTCGGAGCTTTATGGTTCACACTGTTTTTCAGTAAGCAGTACAAAATTTCTTTAGGGCGCGAAAACGAAACACCGCAAAACAAACCTATTTTCATCATTGGCCCTGCACTTTGTTCCCTGGTAATTACAATAGCGAGTGCGGTTTTGATGTATTCCCTGAATATATCATCTTTTGGCGGTGCCTTGAAATTTTCTTTACTTGTTGGCATTGGGTATTTGTTTGCCAATACGGTGAATATTGCCATCAACCCAAACATTCCCCGGCCAATCCTCTATGGGATTATTAGTGGGGCGTATCATTTAGTGGGTATTTCGATTGTAAGTATTATTTTAGTTGCTATGAAATAGTGAAGAAATAATGCAGAAAAAGGAACTAGAAACTTTTTGTCCAACGAGCCAACAGGATTGGAGGCAATGGTTAAAAGAAAACCATAATTTAAAGCAATCTGTTTGGCTTGTTTATTATAAAAAGAAATCTAATGTTCCAACTGTAGCTTATGGCGACGCTGTTGACGAAGCACTTTGCTTTGGCTGGATAGACAGCACAAAAAGAGCTCTTGACACTGACACATTTATGCAATTTTTCTGCAAACGAAAACCAACCAGCGTTTGGTCGAAGATAAACAAGGAAAAGGTTCAGCGATTAATTGCGGAAGGACTTATGACGCAAGCCGGTTACGAAAGTATTGAAAGGGCAAAACAAAATAATTCGTGGGCAATTTTAGACGATGTAGAGGAATTAAAAATACCCAAAGACCTGGAAAAAGAATTCAAAACAAAACCAGGTTCAAAAGACTTTTTTTTGAGTTTAAGTAAATCTGTCAGAAAAAGCATTCTGCAATGGCTCGTTCTTGCTAAACGACCAGAAACCAGGCAAAAACGGATACACGAAATAGCCGAACTTGCTGCACAAAAACTGAAACCACAACAATTTAGATGACAAAAAACGATACCGAAACTTTTAAGCTATCTGCCACTGCAACACTGATGGATTATTGGGAGAAAGAATGCTTGTGTAATGCATAGAGGAGCAATATTATTGTTTATCCCCATCTTTCTTCCTAAACTCAGTAAAGCTTCCCTGGCCGGAGGGTAAGGGTTTTCCATCATAGCGACGAACTCCATTCATTGAACAGAACCAAAGATTTTCACTTTTATCTTCGAAAATACAAAAAAGGTTATTACTGTTCTGCCCCTTTTTCACTGCAAAATGGGTCAAAGACTTTCCATCGTAACGGTTCACGTCGCCACCAAACCAAATGTTACCTGTTCTATCTTCGAAAATGTTACCTACAAAATTCGTTGTAATATTAGTCAGGGATTTTCCATCGTAACGATTAAGTCCTGCCTGACTACCAATCCAAAGGTTCCCGGTTTTATCTTTTATCATCGCAAGAACATGTGTAAAGGGGAATGCTTCTTCCTTTGTAAATTTAGTGAACGATTTTCCACCTGTTATGTGCAAAGCCGATGGATCATAACAACTACTAATCCCTCCCTCGGTGCCAAACCAAAGTTTTCCGGTGTTATCCTGTACCATCGAATAAACAGAATCATGGACGAGACCGTCCTTTCTGGTAAAATTAGTAAACGTTCTTCCATTGTAACAACTAACACCACCATCCGTGCCAAACCAAATGTTTCCGGCCTTATCTTCGAGCATACACATAACGCTGTTACCGGCAAGACCATCTGTTGTTGAAAAATAAGTAAACGATTTCCCATCGTAGCGGTACATTCCCCCACGAATAGTACCGAACCATAGATTCCCGGTTCTATCTTCCAGAACAGAAAAAACATGAAAATGCCTTAACCCTTCTTTCAATGTAAAATTTGTAAAGAGTTTACCATCGTAGCGGATAATCCCCTGCCAGGTGGCGAACCAGAAGTTACCGTTTTTATCCTGCAACATATTACGGGTGATACTATGAGGCCCGTATATTGAAATGGTGTCCCGCGTCTCAACGAAAGTAGGGTCATCAACCAAGCTATTAATTACTGATGGCCTATACCGTTCTGATTGTTTGGCAGGGATTATGTTTGGTTCACTTCGCGTGTTTTCCGACAGACCCGTTTTATTTTGTTCCGAACAGGAAATGATAAAGATTAATACTAACAGCAGGGAATAGATTTGCTTCATCGTGAATGTTCACTTTAAAATAACGAAAGTTAGCTCTTGTTTAGAAAGAACCGTGTTATTGAGTTGTTAATGGCTAATGTATTAAATACATTATTCTCAGGATTATTGAGAAGATGGGTGTTATTGCAAGAAACTGCTATGAATTCAGCAATTGCCTTTAAGAATTAATTGAAAATATAAAAATCACTAAAATAAAGTCGTAAATTCAATTAGCAATAGCAATGAAGGGGTCTACAAAAATTCACAAAATTACCAGACACATATAAAATGTATAAAGCGATAAAACTAATTTTCGGAATCACAATAATCCTGTGCCTGACAAGTTGTTCCTGGCAAGAATATTTTATCATCAGTAACACAAGTCAATCAGAGGTAATTATGAGTTACAATATAAAGGAAGTAGAAAAAGGCTTTCCGATTTTTACGAATCAACCTTTATTATACAAACTAAACAGTTCGAATGGAATAGACTGGTATACCAAACAAATTCCAATAGATTCAGACACTTCTTTAACCGGTTTTAAACTAAAAATACCGGCGGGTTATGCTGTTATTTTTGGCGAATTAAATAACGACCATTACACAGCTTACAATCAGGATTTTATAAACGCCCGCGTTTTTAATCTTAAAAAATTAGATATTCTGCAAAACAATAATACGATCATAATAGTACCAACGAGTTTCGATAGTTATTTCAAAAAAATAAATGGCAATAATTTATTTGAAATAAAATAAAGTAGGATAGAACATACTTTTGAAATCCGTTGAGTGATTTATTTCCATTGGTAAGACTTAAAATTCTTCGAACACCATTTCTTTATTTACCATCATTCCTGCTGTTGTACCAAGAGCTACAGCATTAGCTACAGTGCGTATACGTGTTGTATTATCGCCACAAGCAAAAACTCCGGGAACAGAGGTTCTTTGTAAAGGATCTGTCTTGATATATCCTTCTTCCGTCAATTCACAGCCTAACGTTTTAGGAATAGCACACTGTTGTTCAAAAGAATTATGGGCATACAACGCTTTGATGGAAGCTGTTGTACCATCTTTGAAATGAATATGCTGAAGGTATCCATTTGTGTGCTCTAGTTTTTCAATTTCCGTTTCTACTATTTTTATGCTATGGTTTTTAAGCTTAGCGGTTTGTTCGGCAGTTAAAGTAGCGGTTCCGTTGGTAAACAATGTAAGGTCTTTTGTCCAATTTGAAATAAGAGTAGAGAATTCAAAGCCGTATTCTCCGTTCCCTAAAATACCGGTTTTTTCACCTCTTACTTCGTATCCATGGCAATAAGGGCAATGGAGTACCGAAATACCCCAACATTCAGCATATCCTTCTATTGCGGGTAGGATATCTTTAATACCTGTCGCGAAAATTATTTTTTTCGCATAAAACGTTTCCCCTGTAGCTGTTTGAATTTCAAACCCGTTTTCAGTTTTAATTCCGTTTGTTGCCAACCCATCGAAAAACGTTACAGTGCTGTATCTTTCCACCTGCTGCTTAGCGAGTGTGGCAATTTCTTTTGGTGTTTTACCATCCTGAGTGATGAAGTTGTGTGAGTAAGGCGTTTGCCGGTTACAAGGCTTACCGTTATCCATAATTAACACGTGCTTCAATGCCCTGCCCAAAGCCATTCCTGCGGCAAGTCCGGAATAACTTCCGCCAATGATAATGACGTCAAAATATTTATGATTTTCCATTCGATTCTGTTTTAGGTGATAAGAGACGGATCATTGCATCCACAAAAGGCACACCGGCAAACACTATCCAGGGAACTAAGGAAAGAGTTAGTATACCTGTTCTTTGGTACAGGGGCAAAACGGATAATGCTTCACCAAACAAATAAAGAAATAGTGTGATAGAGGGGTAAATAACAATCCATATTTTTAAGGATGCCATGAGTTTTAGTTTCGTTTTCATATAAATTAATTTTATGCCGATAGCTATCGGGAGTTATTTTATTTAGTTACAAAGGTTTTTTCACCGTAGGTCATTATTTGTAAGCATAGTGACCTACGGATGTTATTGCTTTCGCGAATAAAAATTAATAGGGCTTTATGATTTGTCCTGTGTTCGCACCAAACACACTTTTGCGAAAACCATATTCCAGTTGTTGCATCGTTACAGGAATATCTCCGGGGAAAAAAGGAAAATATTGAGGAGAGTTTTCAATAACTGTAGGACTCACTGCATTAATGCGAACACCATTTTCCAATTCAATTGCTGCAGCTCTCACAAATGCTTCAATTGCTCCATTGGCAGCCGATGCATTAGCGAAGTTCAACACCGGCTCATGCGTTAAAGCACCGGTAATTAACGTAAATGATCCTTTAGGATTGATATAGTGTTGCCCAATGAGCACTAAATTTACCTGTCCCATTAATTTGCCGTCGATACCTTTCCTGAACTCCTTGTCTGTCATACTTTTCCAGGAACCAACATACGATGGTCCGGCAGTACATATAAGCGCATCGAAGGAGCCTACTTGCTTAAATAAATTTTCTATGGATTCAGTCGAGGTAGTATCTGCCAGGATGTCTCCACTCCTGGAACCAACTCTTATGATTTCGTGCTCTTCTTCGAATGCACTTACCAAGTGCTTCCCCATCGTTCCTGTTGCGCCTACGATGATAATTTTCTTTTTTGTTTTCATTTTTTGAATAGTGATTAATTTATTCATCAAAGGTACTTCCAGATATAATCTGCAGGGTAGGACAAACATGAAGTTGAACAGGACTTATTTAAAATTATGCCTAAATACCTCCGGCGTATATCCGGTATGCGTTTTAAAGAATCGGATAAAGTAAGAAACATCTTCATACCCCAAATGATAAGCTATTTGAGTAACCTGGTTGGATGTTCCAAGAAGGTATCTTTTAGACTCCAAAATAATAGATTCATTAATGAGTTCTGAACAGGTTTTACCAAGTGTTGCCTTCGTAATTGCATTAAGCTGATAGGTGGAAAGGTGCATCATATCTGCATATTGAGATACTTGCTTATGTTTGGAAATATGAAGTTCCAATAATTCTAAAAAAACTTCCAAGCGTTCCTGTATATAGGGGCTTATTACGTTTAGAGCTTTCTCGCGATTCTGCCGGTGCCTCACAAGTTCTATTAAGAATATCCCCAGATTCGCTTTTACGACTTCCTCATAGCCTTCCTGTTTATCGGTAAATTCCTGAAACATATACGTTAATATTGCCAGTAACTTTTTAAACCTTTTGGCATCCAACTGGCAAAGGTTTTTATTACTTGCCTTACGCAATAATTGCCCTGATACTTTGTCATTAGGATAATAGAAATCTGCCTTAAATTGCATCAGGTATCCTTTACTGCCTGCCTTCAACGTAAGCTGGTGAACATGACCTGGACGCATAAAGAAAACAGAACTGTTGCAAACTTCGTACGATGTAAAATCTATTTCATGGCTACCTGCTCCTTTTTTCAAAGCCAGAACATAAAAATAATCATGCCGGTGAAGTTCTTCAACCATATTTTTCCCGGCAAGTAAATCCTCAATAGCTCTTATGCTAAAACTTCCGGAAAGGCCCGGTTCTTTTTGAGTTGTATGAATATGCCTTATGGGTATGTTTTTCATTTTAGTTTAAGTAAATACTAATTTATACCTAATTGAAACAACGAAAATACTCAAAACCTTTATGAAAATTCATTTTATAATCATAGCCCTGTTAACTTACCGAGTACATAAGGGTTGCTTCTAACAAACATCGGTATCAGTGAACGTTTTGTTTTGCCTCTGCTTAAAAACATAGTATCTTTATTCTAAATAGTTGTATGGATAGAAACGGAAAGCGTTGAAGTACATTCAAACAACACCTATGGAAACATTAGTTGTTATTGTACAACACAATTATGAAACACAAAACAGGACAAAAAGATGACTACCAAAAACGCATTGAGCCATGTAACCTCATTCCATAACGACCTTTTGCTTGCAAAAGAATTAGTTTATGACAGCTGTGGTTTTGAGTTAACAAACCTAAAAGCAGATACTGAAAGTATAGAATATGGAGCCTGTTCGTTTGAACTCAATGGGATGGCTGTTAAACATAGGGTTTCTAAGATTACACCAACAAAAACAGGACAGTTTGTAACCATTTGGAAAAGAAATAAAAACGGAGTTACAGAACCTTTTGATGTTTCTGATGGTATAGATTTTATCATTATAACGGCAAGAAGCGGCGACAACTTCGGACAATTTATTTTTCCAAAATCTGTATTGGCCGACAAAGGAATTATAACAAATAATAATAAAGAAGGGAAACGTGGTATCAGGATTTATCCGCCCTGGGACTCTGCCACAAATAAACAAGCCGAAAAAACCCAGAGTTGGCAAACCACCTATTTTCTTCCAATAAAAAAAGACCTCTCAACTGATTTTAATTTAGCAAAAAAATTATTTGAGAAAATAAATGTAACTATCTAACACATAAAACAGCTAATACGTACCTGAAAAAACGGATTAAAACAAAAAGGTCAAAGTTTTCACTTCGACCTTTTCTATTTTAGAAATAAGGGAACTTTTATTTGACTGACACCAACCTGCCTGATTGTATCGTTTTATGATGATCGGATATTTCATAAAAATAAATTCCTGAATTAAGATTGTTTGTCTCAATAGTGGTTAATGGTTTATCAATCGTTGCATGCATTACCTCTATTCCCATAGTAGTATATATTCTTAGTTCCAAATTATTTAAATCCGACGTAGAGTTCATGGTAATATTAATTGCCCCGGAAAAAGGATTAGGATAAATCATCACACCTTCACTTATTTTCATCCCCTGAATAGAGGTAACAAGCGTAGCAGAACAACTGGACGTCAAATCCATCACTGTAGCTGTTATTGCTGTAGTTGACAAAGCACCATTGGTGGTTAAGGCTCTTCCTTCCAGGGTAACACCTGTGTTTATTGCACCCAGGGCTCCATTGTTACAAATGATTGTCCCTTTAAAAACCGAATAATTGTTGATACTTACAGCACCTTCAATTTTCCAATACACATTTTTTGCCTGAGTTCCATTAATCAATTTTACTTTAGAGTACGTGCTGGTTGAAAATGCTCCATTTACCTTGATTACAAATATAGCATTGGCATTACCTTGCGCATTGAGGCATACTGAATCGGTAAATACAGTAGCCGCATTTAAAAGATAAGTATGAGGTGTGAGTACAAGGTTATTTCCAAATTGTGCAGGATAAAGCAATTCGATATCTGTTGGTAATGTGTTTAAATAAGTGTATGCAATTAACAAATCGCTTGCGCATTGTGCAGTAGAACCATCCGGAATGGAATGAATGGTGCCGTTTACAAATGAAGGATTATATCCCGTAGGAGCACCACTATTGCTCCCAACATCACCGGTAACATAAGTTATACCTGAGTTTGAAACTGCTCCGTTAGAAGAAAATATGGCATAACAACCCGCGGCTCCAAGTAACGGCGCTGCAGGCCCTGTAAGTAAAGGGCTGCCACAACCAATGGGGGTGTATGCTAATACACCGTCAACAGTAACAGCACCGGTTGTTGAAAGCGCTCTTCCTTCAAGCGTATCTCCTGTATTCATATTAATGGCAGCATTATTGGCAATAATTGTTCCCCGCATGGTAGTACCGGAAGCCATACTTACCAATCCTTCTACCTTCCAGAATACATTACATGCCAAAGCGCCGTTGATCAATTTTATTTTGGAAGAAGCATTTGTTGAAAGGGCTCCCTGTATCTGAAATATAAATACAGCATTAGGATTCCCCTGCCCGTTTAAAATAAGATCAAGGTTTAAAGTTGCATTCCCTGATATGGAATAAACTCCTGCAGTTAGCGTTTGGCCATTTCCAAGGAGTGGTGCAGGAAAGAATGCTGGAACTACACTGTTAAGCTGATTATAAGCAATGAGCAAATCCGTTGCACATCGGGCACTTACAGTATCACCATCGTGCATCCCACCGTTCACATTTCCAAAAGCAGTACTGGAACCGTTATTAGTTCCGACATTACCCGTAATTTGTGAAATACCGGAATTGCCTACTGCCCCATTTGTAGAAAAAAGAACAAAATTTGCCGCGGTTCCTAAATTAGGGGCCTGACCAAAAGTAATGCGAGGTAAAAATAATACAGCCATCGCCGCAATAAAAAGTAATTGATTTTTCATGAGATTAAGATTATAGTAATGATTCAGTTTATTCTAGGAAATCTTATACCACAAAAAATAGTTAGGTCGTTTTCTAATAGTTTACCTCCATTTGTATCGAATAAAAATTGTACAGGTACTCTTTTTCTCAGTGTCTGGTATATCTATACGAGATTTGCTCAACTGGAAAAAGAACATTTGATTCATATATCCCACTTTGAGCAATACTTAAGATGTATGGGATATATCCCGATTTGGGAAATAGACACGTCATTGATGAGTGTATCTATTTTTCTTTTATTTTTTCTAAAACATAGATTATCAATAGGATAGCTTTAAATATGAGTTGCGATCATCATTTTTGTTACCTTATTTCGTTCTTTATATAAAGAGCTACCCTGAATTTGAACTCGCCGACAGAAACATATAAAATTCTAAAATCCAATAGAGATAAAGGGATTGAACTGTTGTTTGAACTCTATTCTAAAAAATTATTATCGTATGCTATACACAAATGGCACATGGAAGAGGATGTTGCCTGGGACTTAATCTATAAAACCATTTATAAAACAGCTGATGTTGCAGATAATTATGCATTTGAAAATGAACAAAAGTTCCTCTCTTTTCTTTTTAAAATTTTCATTAATCATATTCGTGATTATTTAAGAAGCATTAAGTCAAAACATAAGGATACAATTCTTGTTTCTTTAAATGACACGATCATCAATAATTATTCTTCTGACAATAATAGTACAGCTCATTCAAGTATGGCCATGAACATGCTTTTAAGTGAACTGGATAACCTCGAAGACTGGCAAAGAATATTGGTACTCATGCGAAGCCAGGATACGCCTTATAGCGAAATTGCAAAGTACGTTGATAAACCGGAAGAACATTTAAAAACGTATTACGCCCGTTTGAAAAAACAACTCATGGAAAAGATAAATGAAGGTTTAATTAAGCTTAATAAAAAGGAAAATGCCTGAAGGAACAAGACATACGTTTAATGAGTCTGACTTTAACTCCCTACTGGAGCAGACACTGTTGAATCTGGATTTCGATGACCCGAAAAATGCAGGAATCCTGGATGGCATTTCAAATAGTATTTTGAATTCGGATAATGTTATTCATTCAAACAAAACAAACACTTTAAAAAAAATATTTCAAAAAATTAATCTAAACTCTTTCATTATTTTTTCAATTGTTGCTATTATTTCCATTATAGGGATTTTCAGCTTCTATACCGTGAATGATAAAGTTACAGGCACAACCCCTGCTCCGGCTAACCTTAATTCAAACCCTAAACTTCCCGATCCCGTTAATCAGGGCCCTTTAGCGAGAGCCATTTCCATTCCGGATAAACATCCTGTTAAAACTATCTTAAACAGAAAAGAAAGGGATATGGTAATTATTAAAGATTGTACCAACGTCACGAAAGCGGAAGAACCATATCTACCCAAATATACTGAGCCGTTAGTATTCAACACTATTTCTATCGACGTTCAAAAAATGGATGACAGCACTTATATATTCCCTAAACTGACAGAAAAAGAAATTAAAGCAAATAATAAACAGAGAAAAAAAATGCTTGAACAATTACTTAAATTAACTAAATCCAGGTATTCTCTCATCCCTAAAGGAATAGCTAATGATAAAGCCGAATCGAAAATTTTAGAAACGTTCTATATGCAAAACTATGAAATAAGTAATTTAGAATACCGCACCTTCCTGTTCGATCTGTTAATTCAAAACAAAAAAGGAGCGTTTTTAAAAGCAAAGCCGAATCAGGCATTATGGATAAATAGTAATGGCAGTGATGTATTCGATAGTTTCAAGGATGAATACTTTTCTAACAAAAAATTTAATGAATATCCTGTTGTAACTATTTCTGTTGAAGGAGCTAAGTTATACTGCGAATGGTTTAATGAATTAATTAACACCAATAGTAATGTAAAAACTGAATCCAAACAAAACGTAACCATTAGATTGCCAAAAGAAAGTGAATGGATTTATAGTGCGATGGGTGGGTTTAAACAGGCGGTTTATCCCTGGGGAAGAGACTCCATTCAAAATTCAATAAACCTGTTCCTGGCTAACTTTTGTGTGCAAAAATTAACAGACAAATTTAAACAGCCGATAAATTATGGCTACAAAATAAATTTAAATGCTTATACATCCGGCGGACTTGCAACCAATACCGATACAATGGCTACCGTATTGGTAAACGCCTATAACCCTAATGATTATGGGTTATATTGTATGAGTGGAAATGTTGCTGAATGGGTAATTTCTGAAGATGCTAAAACGGTTAAAGCTCTTGGAGGAAGTTGGGGAAGTGATTTTGAGCACCTCAAATTAAATAGTGAAAGTGAATTTAAAGGAAAAACCAGCTCGCCATTTATTGGATTCAGACCCATTGTTATTATAAAAAAATAATCCTGCCAAAATCAGATCTATTCGGAAAATAATCCTTCGCTGTGAGCCACTAAGCAGTGCCATACCAGCTAAGCCTGAAATCGGGTTGCCCCATTCTGTTCTGTTTGCAAATATACAGCGGATCATGAAAGCAGGTTTTGTTTCTCAAAGAGGTCTATTGAAAAACGTCTTCCATTCTTTAATCTCTCTGCTTCTGTTAAGTAACGTTACTTTTAGTCAAACTATCCGGGGAAAAATAATTGATTCCATACAATCCCCTATTCCATTTGCAACAATCGCTCTCTTAAATAAAGCGGATAGTTCTATCATTAAGGGAACCATCACAGATGAATACGGTAATTTTAGTATTCAACCATTAAGCAAGGGATATTACTTACTTAAAATTACGGCTGCCGGATTTAATGCCAAATACAGCAATTCCATACAGATTGACACGGCATCTTTGGTTGATCTGTCTTACATCACGTTAAATTCTCAGGGAATCAATCTTAATGAAATTTCTGTATCTGCTATTAAAAGAACTATTGAATACAAAAATGGCAACATCATCGTAAATGTAGAAAATAGCCCTTTGGCAAAGGGGAATACAGTGTATGACCTGTTATCGAAATTACCGGGAGTGAGTATAGATAATAATGTCGTTCAATTAAACGGGAAGGCCGGTGTTATTATTCTGTTAGATGGTCGTGTTCAACAACTCACAAATATTCAATTATTGAATATGCTAAAAAGTATGAATGCAGAGTTGGTAGAGAAAATTGAACTCCTGAAAAATCCTCCGACCAAATACGATGCTTCAGGTACTTCAGGAATGATACATATTAAAACCAAAAAAACAAAACTGATGGGATTAAGTGGAAGCCTTTACACCTCAAGTTCACAGGGATTTTATGCCAGATCAATGTCAGGAATTGCGCTCAATTATAAATCGGATAAAATAGCCTTGTTCTCAAACCTGGATTATAACTATGGTTACTATCAATCCAAAGAACGATTCAATAAAAAATTCAGTACAGATTCCTCGGTAACGGAATTTAATTCGCTCAACACAATCAAGGATTTAGATAACAGCTTTGACTATAAAGTGGGTGCAGATTGGTTTGTCAATAAAAAAAACATTCTTGGTTTTAAGATAGATGGAGGTCCGGGGTCTTACATTTCTAATAGTAATGGAACAAACACCATTTCACAAACTAATTATTTAGGATTTAACCATTTGAATGCCTTAGTGTATACCCCAGATAAATGGACCTTTAACAACTATAATGTGAATGCAGAGCATCATTTTGACACTGCAGGAACTATTTTAAATTTCACCTCTGATTATACCAGACTATCTGAAAATTATTCGAGTACCATCCAAAATCTTTTTTTAAATGCTACTAATCTTGAAGCATTGCCTCCCACTATTTACCGAAGCCAAAATATCAGTGCTTCAGGCATTTTTTCCTCTAAACTCGATTTCACAAAAATCATTAATCCTGAATCGTCTTTTGAAATGGGAGCAAAAACAGGGTTTATTAATACATCAAATAATTATGTATTTGAAAGAAAAAATAATACTACAGGAACTTACTACAGGGATACAGGTTTAACAAATAATTACACCTATGCTGAACAAACCTATGCGGTTTATTTTAATTATATCCGGTCGTTTAAGAAAGTGAATATACAACTGGGAGTAAGGGCAGAAAACACTAATTTAATCGGAAGAAATACAGAGAAAGCTTTTGAATTGAAACGTAGCTATTATAATTTATTCCCGAATATTTCAATTGAATATGCAGTATCAAAAAATCAAACGATACAGTTAAATTTAAACAGGCGTATTGACAGGCCTCAATATAATGACCTAAGCCCTTTCCGGTTTTATAGAGATCAATATTCTTATTACGAAGGAAATCCTTTCCTTTTACCTCATTATAGTAATACGATTGAATTTACTCACAGCTATAAACAGCTCCTAACAAATACGTTTACTTATACACGAATTGATAATGTAATGCTGGGCTATACAAAACAAAATGACAGCACCAAAGTCACCACAGAAACCATAAAAAACATGAAGTTCAACAACTACTATGCATATTCTTTTTTTATTCAGCACAGTTTAAAACCCTGGTGGGACATATCCGCTAATGGACTTCTTTCCTATATTGAATATGCCGGAGACATTAATGGGGTTCCTTTTAAAACGGCTTCTTTTTATTATACACCTTCTTTAACCAACACATTTACCGCACCAAAAAATACTAAAATAGAAATCAGTGCTTTTTACAATAGTGCAAAAAATAATGGTTTAGTTCAGGTTAAACCTCGTTGGATGTTTTCATTTGCTATCAAAAAAACATTTTTAAAAGAAACACTGGATTGTAGTATAGGAGTAAATGACGTATTCTATTCAGCGTTTTTTCGTACCGGCGTAAATTTCGATAATCAAAACTGGAATTATAAGGTTACCCAGGATAGCCGGCGATTGGTGATAAGTATAAATTACAACTTTGGAAAATTAAAAATAAGTGAACGTAACATCGAAAGTAATGAAGAAGAAAAAGGAAGGCTTAATCACTGATACATCTAAATCATAAGAGAAATCAAATGAAAAAATGATTAAAAAAGCAGTTATTCTTTTAATATTGGTTATGTGTTTTGAATCCTGTGCTATTCATAAAACATTCCCGTTTATCTGCTTTAAAGGTTCCTGCATTCGTGAGCAATGGCATCTTCGAGACATCAAAGCCGCCAACAAAAGGTTCATTGCTACTATGAGTTCACGGCAAAAGAAACAGAATTCAAAAAACAGAAGCCCTCAAAAAAAGAATAGCTCCAGCGCTCAAGATGATAACCATGATCCCGAACGTTTAACAGTTAACAAACCAGATTCGGTTTTTACTTTTAATAATACCTCATCAGACACCCTAATTAGTATTCATTATTTTCTAAAAGAAGATTCTATTCATTCAGATGACAAAATTTTTCTCAGCCGTTATTTTAAAAACCATAAAGAAAAAGCACCGGTTGAAATAACTCTTCGGGAATATTCTTCCCCGACGGATGATTCCAGCTATTCTGATAGAATGAAAATTTTAATAACATACCTTAAGGAATTATCCATTTCAGTATCTATCATTCATGTAACTAAACCACTCGTAATTATTAATGGTCCCAGCCAAACTATCCCCAACGAACGAATTGAAATAAGGGTAAAGTGATGTTTGAATCTATTCTCCAAAAAGGGGCTACAGAATAGAAGGCAACTAAATAATACGTTAGGGTCTTTTGAATTTCGAGGAGTTATTCTACATTTACGATAAAAATCACTATTTAAAACCAATAGTTCGTCCCTATGAATAAGAAGGTGATCATTGTAAAATGAGACCCAATACGCATCAACAGAAAAGGAAATAATGACACTTGAAGAATATCCAAAGATTTATTTATACCGGCGAATTGTTCAGGCAAAACTTTTCATCGATAGTAACTATACCAGCAATATTGACCTTAACAAAATTGCTGACGAAGCTTATTTTTCAAAATTCCATTTCATCCGGCTGTTTAAAAAAATATACGGCAAAACACCTCACCAATATTTAACAGTTGTAAGAATTGAAAAAGCGATGCTGTTATTACAGGCTAATACTCCTGTTTCGGAAACCTGTTTTTCTGTTGGTTTTGAAAGTTTAAGTTCATTCAGTAAACTTTTTAAACATACGGTAGGCATTACTCCTTCCATGTACATGGTTCAGCAACAAAAAATAAACGAGCAAAAAAACCATTCTCCCCTATCTTTTATTCCGGGTTGTTTTGCCGAAAAAAATGGTTGGCTAAAAAAATAGCAATTTTAGACAACGATTAGTTTAATTTAAACCTGTTCTTTGTATTAACCATTTAATATACTAAACAGATGATTACTAAAATGACACATTCCAGCATCCTTGTTCTTGACCAGGACAGTGCTTATGATTTCTACGTTAATAAACTCGGTTTTAAAGTTGTAATGGATATGCCAATGGTAGGTAAGGAGGGCCGTTGGCTCACTGTTTCTCCACCGGAACAACCGGGCTTTGAAATCATATTATCTCCGGTAACAAGCAGCATGTATTCTAAAGAAACCAGCAAAGCATTGAAAGAACTTGTGCAAAAGGGAACTTTAGGAGTAGCAGTATTTACATGCGCTGATATTTATGCAACTTACGAAGAATTAAAAGCAAAAGGTGTTGAATTTACCAAAGCCCCCACGAAAGAGTTTTACGGCACAGAAGCCATTTTTAAGGACGATTCAGGCAACTGGTTTTCACTTGCACAGCTTACATAATACATACCTTTAGTACCTCCTGCGGAATCCCGATAGCTATTGAAAGTTGTCTGGAGCGTTTCTCGATACACCACCAAATGCGAAAAGCTGTTAGTACTCCCAAAGTGACAGCCTGATATTATTTAAAATTTATTTAGCCATATGAAAACCATATTTGACAAAACTACCAGAGATGTATTAATTAATAGAATCAATACACTTAACGAAAATAGTAAGGCCCAATGGGGCAAGATGACTATTTCCCAGATGATGAAACATTGTGCAATGTGGGAAGAAATGGCACAGGGGAAGAAGAAATATAAGCGATCCTTTATAGGCCGCGTGTTTGGTAAAATGGTTTTGAAAAATGTTTTGAAAGATGCAAGTCCTTTAAAGCATAATACGCCAACCATTCCTGAGCTTAAAGTAACTGAAAACGGCAATGTTTCATCTGAAAGATTAAAATGGATTTCTTTAATTGAAGAATATGCTCATTTTTCAAACCCGGATTTTATACACGTTTTTTTTGGAAAAATAACAAAAGAACAGATTGGATACCTTGCATATAAACATATTGATCACCATCTACGCCAATTTAATAGTTAATGCATTAACACCTTGCCATTTTTTTCTTTTTACCCAATGTTCCTTTATCTTTTACTTTTTTAATGTACACAACTGCGTCAGGAACCTTACAGGCTGTGCCATCCTTATTAACTTTTACTGCCCCTATTTTCTTAGAAGTATTAATGGCATCATCTGTCAATGGTAATATATATGAACCAACTGCAATAATAAAGACATTCATCCTGGAACGTATTCTATCATCCACCTGATGAATCTCCTTTTCAACTCTGGTCAATAATGCCTTTAAAGATGGAATATCCAGTTCATTGTCAGGTTTAATGGCTACCAGGCTTGCTAATGTTGACCAACCTGCGGAAGCAATAAATGTTATCTTTGAGTCAATCCATTCCATGCCCAACTCATACCCAAAATGACTTTCAGCAGTGATCCAGGGTACAGTATATTCACTAATATTAGTTGAAACGGCTTGTTTTACCCAGGCCGATAAATCTTTTTTAGTCATTTTATCTTCATCCGCAATAAGCCCTGCAAGGTACATTGCATCTGCATTACCGGTATCATAAAGATCTTTTGCTAACTGATAATCCTTTTTTATTTTTTTCTGAATAACTTTTAGATCTTCCACTTTCACACCAAAAAATGGTTCTTTGATCCCATGTTTCAGCAATATTTTTTTAATCCCCTCATTTCCTTTGGCCTGTAATTCAGCCATCACACTTTCTACATTCATAGCGCCTTCTGTTAAATCATTAATTCAAAAATGAAAGTAAGATTTTTCCATCTATTTTCAAAAAAGGGTTGTCTGATGAAACTAAATCAGGACTAAAACTTTCATCTGATTATATATAGTAACGCTTCTTATAGTGATTAAACCCGTAAAACCACTATTTAAAATAAATTTTAGGTTTTTTGTATCTTTAAGATATATGCTCCGTTGCATAGTCAGAAACCAACCCAATTAAGCCTTATGCTTATAGTTAACGAGAAAGAGCAAATAGAGAAATCGAAAACAGACCCCCAGTGTTTTGAACCTCTGTATGTAAAATACTATGAGCTCATCTTAAAATTTGTTTATAAACGGGTAGAGTCTTTTGATGATTGCCGGGAGATCGTAGCCATTGTATTCACAAAGGCGTTAACCAATATCAGTAAATACAAAGACCTTGGCTTTCCATTTTCCAGCTGGCTTTACAGGATTGCCATCAATGAAATTAATCAGTTTTATAGGGAATCTAAAAAAATGCGGGCAATTAGTATTGATGAAAGGGGAATTCAAAATATTGCAACAGAAACAGAAACCGACAGAAAAGAAATAATGTCCAATTTGAAGAAAGCCCTGAATTACCTCTCAGAAGAAGAATACTTACTTATTGAACTTCGCTATTTTGAAGAACGGTCATTTTTAGAGGTTGGAGAAATTTTAGGGATTACAGGCAACAATGCGAAAGTTAAAACCTATAGAATCATAGATAAGTTAAGAGAAGTGTATTCTAAAATAGCTTCATAACATTAATTCCGTCATCTAAACTATTAGAAATGAAACACTACAAAATATTAGAAAATCGCCCGGAACTCACTAATGAGCAACTTGTGCAAGGCATGGATTTTAATAAAATTAAACTAAATGCTTCTATTGCAAAAAAAGCAATTTTAAAATCACTCCTTATTAAAGGTGTTCTGGGAATTGTTCTTGTTAGCTCAGGAATATTTATTTATAAACAGGTTAATCATTCCCCTTCAGAAAACAAGTTACCAAAGCCAGTTAATACAATTTCCTCTTTACATATTACAGTTATTGACTCGCCCACCAACCCTACAAAAAAACCAGTTGATACGAATACCCAAACAAAGATCGAAGAGAAAAAAATTGCCGTGATCTCCATTTCAAAATTGAATTTACAGATTGATTCTTCTAAAATACCTATCAATACTACTAAAGTCGAAACTCCTGTAATGGTTAATGAAGAAATTCCAACGGGTGAAACTAAATCAAGTATCGATTCAGTCATCAGTCCTCAAAAAACAGCCAATACTATCAAATCTCAAAAATTATCAAAAGTTGATAGAGTAAAAAGTTGTAAAATATGGGATTCGGAAGATTTTTGTAATACTCCAAAAACAGCGAAGTTTGCTTCTTCCTTCGACTGTGATGTTGTTGAATTTGACTACGTAAACTGTCAAATGGCTAATAAAACAGATAATGTCGTTGCTGTTTGGTTAACAATTGAAACGAGTGAGAACTCAACTTTTCAAATTGAAAATCAACTCAAAAATTTTGTTCTTGTGAATAGTGATAATCATAAATCGCAATATCCTTTGATGATTAAGGTGAGCGCAGATAATAATTTTTTGGGAGCGCATTTAAAAGCTAAAAAAATTGTTGCAAAATATACCAAACAGGTAGACATTTTTCTGCTTTTCAAAAGTGCTAAAGTGGGAGATATGCTCACTATCAAAAACTTCGTTGAAGCTACTATTGAGTAATAACAAATGTTCTATTCAATAATTTTATTTTAAAACTTATAGTATGAAACGCTGGAAATTCACATTCCTGTTAATGACCATTTTCAAAATGAATAGCGTCATTGCCCAAATTCCTGAAATAACATTGTTGGATTCACTTCTAACGTTATATGCCAAAAATGCTTGTTTTAATGGAGATATACTTGTAACCGTTAATCACAAACCATTCTATGAAAGAGCTGTTGGTTACCGCAACCATCAAACAAAAGAAAAGCTTGTCCATAATTCAATATTTAACATTGGATCCATATCAAAACCATTTACATCGGTTGCCATTTTACAATTACAGGAAAAAAAACTGCTTAGTATCGACGATAAAGTCAATAAATACATTCCTGAGTTCCCCTACGAAAATATTTGCATTAAGCATCTTTTGTCCCATACATCAGGATTAACGGCAATCCTTGATCAAATAGACGGCATTGATCTAAGTAATTCTATAACAAATGACAGTATCATTAGCCTGCTGATTAAGTATAACATTCAACCCCTGTTTTCTCCTGGAAGTAAATGGGAATATTCGAACCTGGGATATGAGGTATTAGCTGTAATTGTTGAACGGGTTGCAAAAATGAAATTTGCGACTTATATGCAGCAAAATATTTTTACACCAGCCGGCATGAAAAGAACATTTATTCCGGAAACTAAAAATGTGAAAGAGTGGCTACCAAAAAATATTTCCGAAAAAGAGTTGTTAGTCCCACACATGTTCGAAAGCATTGCTTCCTGCGAGGTTACAAAAATCGACTCTATAAAATCCAACTTTTTCTTTGTTGGTTCAAGCAATGTTTATTCAACGGTTTATGACCTTGAAAAATTTGATGTTGCATTGCGTAACAAAATTATCCTAAGTAATACATCGCAAGACCTTGCTTACACCCCTTTTGTGTTAACAAATGGAGATACTGCCAAAGATATGCGCGCTCCTATTCCCTCCTATTATGGGTTAGGTTGGTTAATTTCCATTGATAAAAGCTGCGGAAACATTCTCTGGCACAAAGGACGTAGTTTAGGTTCGAGGTCAATTTATCTCCGTAACCCGGATAAAAAACAAACAGTAATCGTCACCGATAATTATGATTATGCAGCCTGCGATTTAAAAGGTATTGCTTGTTTCAGAATCCTCAACCATCAAAAGTATAGAAATCCGTTGCGTATGTCATTGGTTCAAAAATTTGGTTGTGAAATTTACTCTAAAGGATTTAATGCTGCTTTGGCAGATTTTAAAAAATTAAAAGAAACAGAAAGACAAAATTACTATATCTCAGAAGAAGAAATGGTTACCCTGGGAGATAAATTAGTAAACGATGCCAGAACAGAGGACGCTATCTCTGTTCTAAACTTCTGCAAAGAACTCTTTCCAAAATCATCCGTTGTTTTTGCATCCTGTGGAAATATATTATTGAAAAATAATAATCCCAAAGAAGCGATTGAAAATTACAAACAAGCAGTAACTCTGTATAGTACAAACGAATCCGAAAAAGAATCCCTTTTAAATGATATTGGTTACCAGTTTTTAATCGAAAACAGATTAGATAATGCCGAATTAGTTTTAAAACTAAATATAGAGCTCTTCCCAAAGTCTTGCAACACCTACGATAGTTACGCATCTGCTCTTGAAAAAAACAATAAAATAGAACTCGCCATTCTTAACGAAGAAAAAGCGGTAGCGATGGCAACAGAACAAAATGACAAACTCTTAGAAATTTTAAAAGAAAATTTAGAACATCTTAAATCTAAAAAGCAATAAAAGATCATTATATTTGATAAAGGCATTCTATTTATTTAATCATTCTTGCGATCATGCAAAATCACAAAAAAATAGACATTCAGGGGCACCGTGGTGCAAGAGGTTTGTTTCCGGAAAACACGATCACTTCCTTTATTGAAGCCGTAAAATTGGGTGTTGATACCATAGAAATGGATGTTATCGTATCTAAAGATTTGCAGGTAGTTGTTTCGCATGAGGCCTGGATGAATGACCATTTTTGCACTTGCCCAAATGGAAAAGAAGTAGAACCGGATTCGAAATACAAATATAACCTCTACAATATGGCTTATGCCGAAATTGCGCAATACGATTGCGGAATAAGGGGTAACAAAGGATTTCCTTTTCAAAAAAAAATAGCAGAACACAAACCTTTACTCTCCGAAGTCATTAAAACTGTTGAATCATTGACGAAAGAACATCAATTACCGGCAATAAAATACAATATTGAAATAAAAAGTGAAGAAGGAGAAGATAATGTCTTTAACCCCGATCCAAAACCATTTGTTGAGTTAGTATACGCTGAAATCGAAAAACATACAATTACTGAGAGAATCAATCTTCAATCCTTTGATGTTAGAGTATTACAAGAAATAAAAAAGAAAGATACTACCATACAAATGGCTTTGTTAGTTGAGAACGAAGATGGTTTGGAAATTAATTTGAAACGACTTGGATTTATTCCTGATACCTATAGTCCTGACTTTTATTTGATAGACGATGCGCTTATAAAAAAAGTTCATGACTATAATATGAAGCTTATTCCCTGGACTGTAAATGAACTAACAGATATCAAAAAAATGATCGCATGGGGCGTTGATGGCATTATCAGCGATTACCCCGATAGAGTCATTGAATTAATAAAAAATCCCTAACCCTTGAATTCTTTCTCAGAAAAAAACAGAGCCGCTATTATTGAACAAATGAGTAATTCCTCATTTGATGTGTTAATCATTGGCGGAGGAATTACCGGAGCAGGAATCGCTTTAGATGCAACGGCCAGGGGATTAAAGGTTGCTTTGATAGAAATGCAGGATTTTGCTTCGGGTACTTCCGGCCGTTCTACAAAATTGATTCACGGTGGTTTAAGGTATTTAAAGCAATTGGAATTTAAACTAGTTGCTGAAGTGGGAAAGGAAAGAGAAATTATTCACCGCATTGCACCTCACCTTACAAAGCCTGAACGGATGCTTTTACCAATTGTAAAAAATGGTTCTTTGGGGAAATTCTCGGCAAGAGTTGCCATGCGGTTTTACGAGTGGCTGGCAGGAGTTAAAAAAAGTGAACTGCATACTGTTTTAACCATTGAAGAAACCCTTGCAGCAGAACCATTACTCCGAAAAGATTTATTATTAGGCGGAATTGTTTTTTACGAATACCGAACGGATGATGCGCGCCTTACCATTGAAGTAATGAAGGAAGGGGTTAACAGAGGCGCCCTCGCTATTAACTATACAAAAGCAACAGCGTTTATTTATGAGAATGATAAAATTGCAGGAGCCAAAGTAATAGATCAACTCTCTGATAAAACCTATGAAATAAAAGCAACGTATGTGATTAATGCAACAGGCCCATGGGTAGATGATATAGATGATTTGGAGAAAAAACACGGGGAACATAAACTACATATTACAAAAGGTGTTCACATTGTTGTTGACGCAAAAAAATTACCGGTTAAACAATCTGCTTATTTTGATACATATGATAAACGGATGCTATTTGTTATTCCACGCGATGGCAAAACCTATATTGGCACAACCGATACGTTTTATAAAGGAGATTTAGTGAGTCCTAAAATAACCATTGAAGATAAAGAGTACCTTTTAACATGCGTGAATGATTATTTTCCTGAAAGCAAACTTGGGCTAACAGACATAGAATCGGGCTGGGCAGGTTTACGACCTTTAATACATAAACCAGGAAAAGGACCTTCTGAAATTTCACGAAAAGATGAAGTGTTTATTTCAGGTTCCGGGCTAATTACCATTGCCGGAGGCAAACTTACGGGCTATCGTAAAATGGCACAGCGGGTAGTAGATATTGTTGCGAAAAAATACGCGGGAAGTGAAAAAATAAAGATCGCAGAGTGCACCACCGATAACATTCAACTTTCGGGAGGTAACATAAACCGGGGACTTCTTTTTTCTGAATTTGTAAAAAGTAAAACTGCACAGGGTCTTGCTTTAGGCTTGTCAATTGGCGAAACGGAGAAGTTAATCCATCTTTACGGATCTAATACCGATGAACTTTACGCTATTATTGAAACCTTAAAAGAAGAAAAAAACGGATTACCGATTTTACTTCGCGCACAGTTAAGGTATGCTATTGAAAAGGAAATGTGTGCTACACCAGGTGATTTCTTCATTCGTCGTACCGCTTTATTGTATTTTGATATTGAAACTGTAAAAAAACACAGAATAGAACTTTCTTTATATATGAAAACCCTATTGTTATGGAACGATACACTAGAGGATAAATTTAATAATGAATTAGAAAAACTAATCGGGGAAATATAAATTTGTGCATTAAGCTCCCCGTGAAATCAACTAAATAGCAGTGCGTATGGCAGCAACTAAAAAATCAAACACCTGGTGGGGGCCACCTAAAAAATTCACAACACAATTTGAGGAACGTAAAATAAGTTGGCTGGAATTATTTTATGATCTCGTATATGTAATAGCCATTTCAAAAATAACACATCACCTGGCTACAAATTTTAGTTTTTCAGGGATGCTGGATTATCTTTATTTTTTCGTCATGATCTTTTGGGGGTGGCTCAATGGTAGCTTGTACCATGACCTGCATGGGTCTGCCGGTTTAAGAACACGGCTCATGACCCTCTGGCAAATGATGATTGTTTCCGCTTTGGTTATCACCCTCGATAGTGCTCCTCCTAACAGGTTGTTCAATGCTACCATTGCTGTTATGTTTATGCAGGTTTTTATTACCTACCTATGGTGGAGCGTTGGTATTTACGATAAACATCACCGTAAACTCAATAGGCCTTACACCATCATTTATCTAATATCTTTTGCGTTAATGTTTTTGACTTTATTTTTAGAACAACCTTACGTTAGGATTATCTTTTATATAACGCTTTTATTGAACTATGCCCCACCATTTTTAACTCACACATTATTAAAAAAAGAATCCCTCGAATTAACTCTTTCCTCAAGTATGTCTGAAAGGCTGGGACTCTTTACAATTATTATTTTTGGAGAAGTTGCATTAGGTGTTGTAAATGGTGTGAGTGGGCTTAAAGAATTAAGTTTCAAAATCTGGCTCAATTTCGGACTGGCCATTTCTATTGTTTTCTCCTTATGGTGGATATTCTTCACTTTAATATCCGATAGAAATTGCAAAAGAGGAATGATTAACAGCAGCTTACTGGAACTGTTATACATACCAACCCTCATAGCTTTAGGCCTGTTGAGTGTAACGCTTAGTGAGCTATTCGAAAGTTTCTCTCACATAAATCTTCATTTGAATATTTTAAAAATGACCTTTGGTTTCTCATTAAGCTTGTTTCTTTTAGGAATAAATACGATGTTATTCTTCCTGGAATACCCCTCCGATACTACTAATTTTAAAAAGAAGGTGCAGAACATTCTTTGGATAGGTATCATTATATTTTTGATCCTGACCGGTATAAATTTACAGCTATCTCTCTTCACTTATTTACTGGTGACGCTATTTATTTTAGTGTCCATCATTTTTGTACTGAATCAAAGCTGGTACAAATTAAACTCAACCTCTAAACATAACGAAGACTAAAAATCACTGTTAACATACTCCAACTGAGAAAAGTGTAGTCTGGATTTCTCATCCAGATAGATTTCTGTTTTATACACAACAAAAGTGTATTCGTTCTCAACAATAGAATTGATCCCGGAAAAAAACATTGATACTTATTCCATAGGATAACCTTTGGCAACCCAGTCGGGTTTAATACCTTCGGGTAATTCTAAAACTTTGGTATTTTTAAATCCCTGGGCCAATAAGGCGTCATAAGCCGGTTTAATATTCGGGCAGCTTGAGTAAGAACAGCATCCGCAATAAACAACAATGGCTTTGGTTTTATTTTCCATAGCCAGCGTAGCTTTCATTCGGTCGCTAAAAGTAATGTTTGTAGCAACTCCCACGGCAACCGCAGATTTAATGTTTTCCATTGGTCCTACATTAAAAACAAGAGGCTTATCCTTAGCATTGGTTTGTATTTTATCTGCAAGTTCTTTCGTAGACATCAACTGCTCCTTTTTCCAGGTAGGTGCCTGAAAATAATTACTGAATAACCCTGAGCAGGCAACTATAAGAATAAATAAGGTTTTCATATCCGATGTTTTGTTTTATCAAATCTATATAAAATCAGAAAGTGATACTTCTAAAAAAAGCTAAAATTTGCCCGGCTTAGAATTAATTATGAAATGTAATAATATTAGTCTTATTTTGTTTGTACTTGCACTTAATCAAACTAACATGGAAAAAGTATTTGAATCCTTATATAATTTAATAAAAATAGCGAGCGGCCATGAAAATGCGCAAGCCGTTAATAATTTATCGCAAGAAACGAAACTGGGATTTCTTTCTATACTAAAAAGGAAAGAATTTCCTAAAGGGTACGTTTTAAGTGTCCCCGGTAAAATTTGTGATGAAGTGTACATCATTGAAAAAGGATTGCTTTGTACCTTAATGTTGATTGATGGAAAAGAGATTGGTGCAGGCTTTTATGCAGAGGGAGGAATCGGAGGAGATATTATCAGCTTTCTTACAAGGCGGGAATCTATGAGAACCACAAAGCTGTTTGAACCATCATCATTATGGGTTATCAATTATACTGATCTGGAAAATTTTTACAAAACATATCCTGAGTCTGAACGTATTGCCAGGTTACTCTATAATTATGTTATTATTACTCAACAGCAGCGAATAGAAGATCTTGTTTCAGAATCGGCTCAGATCCGTTATCAAAAATTAATTGCCCGTTTTCCAGAAATTATTCCAAGATTACCTTTGAGTTTTATTGCCACCTTCTTAGGGATTACACAGGAAACATTGAGCCGCATTCGCACACAAAAATAAATTTGACAAATATCAAATCCCTTTTTGATAAACATCAAGTGAAAAATTATCTCATCGATTTAGATTTGTTTAAAATCTAAATCATGAAAAAAATAAACTGGATCAATTACATTATTCTATTCTTAGCATTATCAGCAAATAGTTACGCCCAATGGCAAAATAAAGGCTTTACTCATCAGGGAAACTCCCGGCAATACAGGGTGTATAAATCACCTAATTACAATGCCTCCCATCCTGCCTCTTTGGTTTTAACGCTTCATGGGCTTGGAGATAATATGACTAATTTTAGTAGTATAGGAATGAATGTTGTAGCGGATACAGCTAACATTATTGTTGTGGTACCACAAGCGATGAGCGATCCACTCGCAGGAACCGCCTGGAACTCGGGAGCAGGATCTTCGGGATACTATCCCAATTCTTCTATTAATGATGTTGCTTTTATGAGTGCATTGATTGATACGATTAAAGCCAACTATGCTATTAATCCCGGTAGAGTATATGCCTGTGGTTTTTCAATGGGTGGATTTATGACCCAGCGTTTAGCGATTGAACTGAATAGTAAGATAACCGCTTATGCTTCTGTTTCAGGTACATTTGGTTTTGGTTTAACTTCCTATAATCCTAATAAAAAAATATCCATTGCTCATTTCCATGGAACGTCGGACGGAACGGTTCCTTTTGCAGGAAACCCTTCAGGTATAGGAGCCGATTCTCTTATAAAATTCTGGGTTAGTAACAATCAATGCAATCCAACACCACAGCATACCAGTTTACCTAATACGCAAAATGATGGTTATACGGTTGACCACTATACCTATGTGGGTGGACAAAACAATACAGAAGTGGAATTTTTTAAAGTAACAGGGGCAGACCACGTTTGGCTTACCGCTGCCAACGACATTTCTTACACGGTAGAAATCTGGAAATTTTTCAATAAACATACAACACTGACAACAGGTATATATGAGTCTGCTTCAAAAGACAACATGGCAATCTATCCCAACCCTGCGAAAGACCAAATCAATTTTAAATTAACCACAAATGCTTCGGGAAGTAGTTATAACGTTTCAATATGTGATATAACAGGCAGGGAAGTATTTTCCAGTGCTCTTAAATTTGAAAACTACCTCTTTACATTATCCCTTTCTGATTTACACCTGAATACAGGAATGTACCTCGTTAAATTAAAAAATGAGGATAAGATGGTTATCACAAAAAGAATCGTGATTGAATAAACTTTTACGAATACTAATTCAGTAGTGGAGAATGTGTTTATGGCTTTATCACTTTGAGTTTTTTCATTTCTTCGAGCGTTACGGTTGGAGGCATTTCTCCACTATTGATTTTCCAAGTAGTAAAATAAGGTCAACTAAAGGATACTTTTTGGTACGTCTTAATGTACAAATATTACCTGGGTAGAAAGCTTTTGAATGAGTTCATCTTTCTTTTTATCAGATACATTTACCTGGTGGCCATTACTTACTATTACATAAGCGTCTTCCGATTTTTTATACTTTTTAATTTCAGAAAGGTTAACGAGGTAAGATTTATGAAGCCTGAAAAAGCCAAACTCCACCAGTAAATTTTCAAATTCCTTTAAATGTGTGGAACTTATTAATTCTCCAGTAGCGAAATAAATTGTGGTATAAGGTCCGTCGGCTTTACAATAAACGATCTCTTTTATTTCAATCACAATGATGCCTGTGTTTGTGCTGATAGCAATCTTTTTTTGATCGTTCTTTTTAGTCAGATTATTTATCAGGACTTCAATATTTTTGTTCACCGATGACTCATTTTGTTGCTTTATCGCTTTATTTACAGCAATTTTTAGCTCATCTTCATCGATAGGTTTTAATAAAAAATCAAGCGCAGCAAACTTGATGGCTTTAAGAGCGTAATGTTCATGGGCTGTGGTGAATATCACAGAAAAATTAATGTCTTTAATTTGGTTTAGCAGATCAAACCCTGTAGAAGTTTGCAGTTCAATATCTAAAAAAACAATGCTTGGTTGTTCGCTTAATATCAATTTGATTCCGTCCTCTGCATTCGTAGCAATTCCTTTTAAAAGAATATGATTAATATTTCTTTCTATAATTTCTTTTAAGTAATTCGCTTTTTTTATTTCATCATCTATTATAACTGCTGTAATCATCTTAAAAAATTTCAATTAAAGGTATCAAAATTTCAGCTTTAGTGCCTATAGGGTTATTATTTTCATCTTTTAAATCAAAATACTCTATTTTACAATGTGCTTTACTAAATAAATTCAACCTGTCTTCTGTAATACGCATTCCCAGTGATAAATGATTCAACAATTTGTTGTTCTTTATCTCCAGAGCTTTTTCACGGCCAACACCATTATCTGCGATAATGCATTTTAAAAAACTACCTTGTTTTATAAAAGAAATCGTTAACTCTCCTTTATAAACGGATTTTTTCTGCTCCGCAATTCTCATTTTATTTTGAATCCCATGTATGATGCTATTTTCTACAAATGGTTGTATCAACATGGAAGGTATTTCGTCATTTTTTAAATCTAAATTTTCGTCAATCGAAAATGTATAGTTAAACCCGGTTTCAGATTTAATATTTTCTAACTCAATGTATAGCGTCAACAATTCTATTTCATCGAATAAAAGAATGTTTTTACGTCGCGAGAATTCCAGTACTAAACGTATTAACCGCGAAAACTTCGTTAAATATTTAACAGCAGAAGCTGTATCAGCATTACTGATAAATTCTAACACAGAATTTAAAGAGTTAAAGATGAAATGAGGATTCATCTGCGATTGTAATGCCTGAATTTCGGAATCTTTCACTTTCAACAGTAAATTTTGTTTTTCCTTTTCTCTGCTAAATTGTTTGCGTAAATAGAATAAATAGGACACAATAGTAATGGCTAGTAATAAAATAGCTCCGACTGATAAATAAATAATTTGTTTTTTCTTGTATACTTCCTGTAACTTTTCTTCCTCTGCCTTCAGCGTGATTCTGTTTTTCTCCAGCTCAAAATTATGTCTTAAACTGTCGATTATTTCGCTATTTGGCCTCTGGTAAAGCGAATCAGCATTAACGTATTTATCCACATAAAAAAAAGCTTTTTTTGTATTATGGGTAATCTTACTTATATAAATAAGTTCTTTAAGATCCTCTTTATATTCGTCCACATAATTGTAATTTAATTCTATTTCCAGAGCTTTGTCGTAATAAAAAAAAGCGGAATCATACATTTTGAGTTCAGTGTAACAAATGGCGATGTTATCATAATACACATTCAGGTTAGTAAAATTATTATCTTCTAAGGCATTGTTAATGGCCAGTTTGCCGTAGTAAATCCCTTTACGGAAATCCCTTTTTAATATTTGTGTTTTTAAAAGTGAATTATTAATGGAAGACCCTGCACTCAGATCTTTATTTGACCATTTATAGTATATGGTATTTGCCATTGAATGGTAATAGTTCGTAGAATCTACTTCATGTAACATTTCAAATTGATTCCCAATGGCAAGTATAGAATTAATATAAGCAGATGTATCTTTAGCAACAAGGGCTAAACCGGCCGCTTTTTTATTATAGATAATAGAAAGATTGTAAGATTTTAAAAAATAGTACGACGCCCCCAAATAGTAATTAGACCGAAACTGGTAATAGGTATCTTTTTCATTTAACGAATAATGATTTAGCAGTTGAAAATACTTAATCGCCTCTTTGTAGCTACTGTTTCTATAATAAAATTTACCAATCCCAAATAAACTGTAACTAATGTTTTTTTTACAATTCACGGTCAATGCCTCTTTCAGAGCCTTTTCGAAATAAACTTTAGCAGAATCTGCATTAAGCGTATCCAAATAAGCCGTTCCCTTTTCACATAGAAACCATGAATGTTGCTCCGGTTTTTTTTCTTTTTCGGTAGTCTCAATGTTTTTATTAATCAGATTGATCGCTAAAAGATACCTGTGGTTTATCAATAATGTATTTACTTTTTCAACATCAGGATTTAGCGTTTTATTCTTTTGCGAAAAACCAGAGATAACACTAAACATTAAGAACAAATAAAGAATTGGCCTACACTTCATATTTTGTAAAGATAGTATATATAAAATCACACTTCTTTCCATTTGCAATAAACACGTAAAACTACGTATATGTAACTTCTTATAAATTTGCTATCATTGAATCAAATTTTGGTTCACTTTGAAAAACTATTCTGAAGCTTATCGTACTCTCAAAATTCTTCATTCGGAGCACACTAAAAAAAATGAGGACTTAATAAAATATGACTTCTGGTTATTAATGAATAGCTCCAAAATAACTCTTTCGAGCAGTGAGTTTCAGGAACTGATCTATTTTTTAAGAAGTAAACGATTGATACATGTAAGGTTCTCCCCTCTATTAGATAAAGAACTGTTTTTTATTACATTGAAAGCGATAGAAACCATAAACATTTTTGAAGACATGAATGAATATAAAGAGTGTGTAAACGAAATGAAATTAATCAACTCCATGGAAATGAATTCGGAGGCACTTCCCGACTTTAACGATCATCAATATAAAAAAGGAAAACTCAATATCAAGTGGTATAAACTATACAGTGCATTTTTCGAAAGTATTTAAACCAAAAAAATAGTCTATTCATAGGAATTAATTTACTTCTGTGATTTAAAATAAATTGTATTTTTAAAGCTCAAAAATTAAAATGAAACATCACAACATAACACTTTGCGCTACACTTTTGTTAAGCTTAAGTTTAACAACCGTTAATGCGCAAGAAGCAACTACCGCCTCAGGTGGAGATGCTTCGGGTAGCGGAGGCTCTGTAGCCTACTCCGTGGGGCAAATCGTTTATTCTACCTATACGAGCACTAATGGCTCTGTAGCGCAAGGTGTTCAACAACCCTACGAAATTTCGGTTGTAACAAGTATAGCAGGTGCTACCGGCATAAACCTGGATTTAAAAGCATATCCAAATCCTACATCAGATTATTTGACATTACGTATTTCAAATTTCAATAATGAAAATTTGTCATATCAAATTACTGATATTAATGGGAAATTAGTAGAAGTAAAAAAAATAGAAGGTGATGAAACATCTATTGCAATGAATCATTTGGTTTCTGCAACCTATTTTTTACAGGTAAAACAAAATAATAAAGAAGTAAAAACATTTATCATCATTAAAAACTAAAACATATGAAAAGAATATTTACAATTATAGCAGCGGTTTTATTGACAGCAAATCTGTTTGGCCAGGCTCCACAAAAAATGAGCTACCAGGCAGTTATACGTAATAGTAGCAACACTCTTATTACTTCAACCACAGTAGGGATAAAAACAAGTATCTTACAAGGCTCGTCATCGGGTACTCCCGTATATGTTGAAACACAAACTCCCACAACCAACGCTAACGGTTTAGTGAGTTTACAAATTGGCACAGGAACAGTTTTGACAGGGACATTTTCTGCCATTAACTGGGCCAGCGGACCTTATTTCATAAAAACTGAAACAGATCCATTGGGAGGAACAACTTACTCTATTATGGGAACAACAGAATTAATGAGTGTACCTTATGCATTGTTTTCTGCAAGTGGAAATCCGGGAGCCACAGGCCCTCAGGGTCCTATTGGATTGACAGGAGCAACTGGTGCTACTGGTCCTCAAGGGCCTATTGGATTAACAGGAACAACCGGGGCTACAGGAGTAGCAGGAGCAACGGGCGCTACAGGACCTCAAGGACCTATTGGCTTAACAGGTGCAACAGGAACTACTGGAGCAGCGGGTGCTACAGGGCCTCAAGGACCTATTGGCTTAACAGGTGCAACAGGAACTACTGGAGCAGCAGGTGCAACGGGTGCTACAGGGCCTCAAGGACCTATTGGCTTAACAGGAGCTACAGGTGCTACAGGAACAGCAGGTGCGACGGGTGCTACAGGACCTCAAGGACCTATTGGCTTAACAGGTGCAACAGGAACTACTGGAGCATCGGGTGCGACGGGTGCTACAGGGCCTCAAGGACCTATTGGCTTAACAGGTGCAACAGGAACTACTGGAGCAGCAGGTGCAACGGGTGCTACAGGGCCTCAAGGACCTATTGGCTTAACAGGAGCTACAGGTGCTACAGGAACAGCAGGTGCGACGGGTGCTACAGGACCTCAAGGACCTATTGGCTTAACAGGAGCAACCGGCGCTACAGGAACAGCAGGTGTAACAGGAGCAACGGGCGCAACCGGTCCTCAAGGACCTACCGGATTAACAGGAGCAACCGGAACTACTGGAGCAGCAGGTGTAACAGGAGCAACGGGCGCAACCGGTCCTCAAGGACCTACCGGATTAACAGGAGCAACCGGAACTACTGGAGCAGCAGGTGCTACCGGAGCTACAGGGCCTCAAGGACCTATTGGATTAACAGGTGCGACAGGAACAGCAGGTGCGACGGGAGCAACGGGTGCCACAGGAGCCACAGGGGCTGCCGGTTATAGCGTAACTGTATCAAATGCAGAAACAGCCTATAGTGGTACTCTTACTAAAACAGAAGCAACTATTGCTACTATAACTGTACCCAGCACAGGAAAATATTTAGTGACTGTTTTTTGTAATGTAGCTTATTCATCCAGTATGGCCATGTCGCTGAAATTATTTCAAGGTGCTACATTAAAAACAGCAGGTTCATTTTATAATGATGAAAATATGTATGGGACACTTTCTATGGTTTTAGATTTAACTACTACAACCAGCTTAACAGTTAAAGGTAATCTTGTTAATTGGACAACAGCTAATACTGCAGCAGTAAACGGTACTTATTCCTTAGTAAAACTTGGTAATTAATAACATTGACCTTACATTTCTGAGATCGTTATTGATACAAACACATTAACACAACTTAATTTTAGAGTAAAAAGACTTACTATACCGGTAAGTCTTTTTTATTGTCCGGTAAACCTAAAACCTGATTTTCAAAATTTCCCAATTCAACGTTTTGACGATTAATAACTGGTTTGTTAACACAGGTAATCCAAGTATAAGTTTGAGTGTTTCCAAAGCCATCATAGAACCTATCGTTGCCGGCAAAGCACCTAATACTCCATTTTCATTGCAGTTAGGGGCATCTTCCGTATTGGGCGGTTCAGGAAAAAGATCCCTTAAATGTTTACTCCCCTTAAAATTAAAAACAGACAATTGCCCTTCAAACTTTAAGATGCTGCCATATACTAATGGTTTATTTAGTGTAACACAACTATCATTTACTAAATACCGTGTATGAAAATTATCAGAACCATCTACTACTATATCAAATTGAGAAATAATAGCCTCTGCATTTTGTTCGTTCAATAATTCATCAAAGGAGGTAATGTGAATATGAGGATACGCGTTGTTTAATTTTTCTTTCGCAACCCATGCTTTTTGCTTTCCAACATCCTCTATCCCATACAGAATCTGTCGATGTAAATTGTGTATTTCTATTTTGTCGAAATCAACAATACCAATCGTACCAATTCCACAAGCCGACAGATATTGCAGAATAGGGCAACCCAGTCCTCCGGCACCAATCACCAATACTCTGGCATTACTTATTTTTTCCTGCCCTTCGTAACCAATTTCATCTACCATCATTTGACGGCCAAATAAAGCTAAACTGTTTTTCGAAAAAGTATTCATCCTTATGTGATTAATGCATTATCCCAATCTTTCCAAACCGGTTCGTATCCTTTCGATTTTATTAAGTTGGCAATCGTTTCTGAACTACGTTCATCACTGATCTCAAATTGCTCTAAAGATTCGGGTTCTACAGCATAACCACCAGGATTTGTTTTAGAGCCTGCGCTCATACTTGTTACTCCTAAAGGGATAATATGATTCCGTAAGTTTTCGGATTCGCGTGTGGAGATCGATAATTCAACATCTTCATTAAACAAACGATAAGCACAGAGTAGCTGTACCATTTCTTTATCGCTAACAATAACATTGGGCTCAATAATTCCTTCGGCAGGGCGCATTCGCGGAAAAGAAATAGAATATTTTGTTTGCCAATAGGTTTTTTGTAAATAATCCAGATGCAATGCACAAAAAAACGAATCGACCCGCCAATCTTCCAAGCCTAATAAAACACCCAGTCCAATTTTATGAATCCCTGATTCTCCCAGTCTATCAGGCGTTTCGAGCCTGTAATCGAAATTTGATTTTTTCCCTTTAGGATGATACTGTTTATAAACTTCTTTATGATAAGTTTCCTGGTATACTAAAACAGAATAAACACCGGCATCATGTAATTCTCTATATTCATCTGTTTCCAAAGGTTGCACTTCAATAGAAATATTTGCGAATTTCGATTTGATCAATTCAATCGCATTTTTAAAATAAGGAACGTGAACAGTATGATTGGCTTCTCCGGTAACTAAAAGAATATGATTAAATCCTTGTTGTTTAATGTACTCTACTTCTTTAAGTATTTCCGCATCGGTTAATGTTTTTCGCTTTACTTTATTATCTAAACTAAATCCACAATAAGTACAAATATTATTGCATTCATTACTTAAATACATGGGGGCATATAGTTGTATAGTCTTCCCAAATCGCTTAGTGGTAAGCTCATGACTCAGTTGTGCCATTTGTTCTATATAAGGAACAGCAGGAGGAGAAATCAACGCTTTAAAATCTTCCAAGCTTCGTTTTTTAGATGACAAAGCCCTCTCAACATCCATAGCTGTTTTGGAGTAGATAGATGCTTTATGATCATCCCAATGATGAGTATCAAATAAGTGTTTGAAATTCATTTTTTTATCTTTTTTTCTCGCTGAGTTACGCCGAGTTTTAGGCAGAGGCTCGCTGAGTTTTATTTATGTTACATTCTGTTCTATCTCTGCGAAACTCCGCGTTTTCATCTGCGGGTATCTGCGAGAAACCTGCATTTCCTGAAACACTTTAATCATTTAAAAATCCGGTTAAAGGGCTCGTCGCCGATGCCCTGCTGTTTACTTTTGAAAGCCCTGCTTCATAAGCCATTCGCCCTGCCATGACTGCATTTTTAAAAGCAGTTGCCATTTGAACAGAGTTATGGGACGATGCAATGGCTGTGTTTACCAAAACAGCGTCTGCCCCCATTTCCATCGCCCTGGCCGCGTGCGAAGGGGCACCAATTCCAGCGTCCACAATAACAGGTACTTTGCTTTGCTCAATAATTATTTCTAAAAAATCTTCTGTCTTTAACCCTTTATTACTTCCAATAGGTGAACCTAAAGGCATTACAGCCGCCGTTCCTGCATCCTCTAAACGTTTACATAATACAGGATCTGCATGGATATAGGGCAATACAATAAATCCAAGCTTCGCTAATTCTTCCGTAGCTTTTAATGTTTCAATAGGATCGGGCATTAAGTAACGGGGATCAGGATGAATTTCTAATTTGATCCAATTCGTTTCTAAAGCTTCTCTCGCTAATTGAGCAGCAAATACGGCTTCTTTAGCATTTCTTACACCGGATGTATTCGGCCATAATAAAACGCTGGCTTTTTTTAAGGAGTCCAACATCTCATCGGCCGGAGCATCTGTATCAATTCGCTTTAATGCCACAGTTACCATTTCTGCACCGGACGCTAAAATAGATTGGTACATTTCCTCACCGGAACCATATTTACCGCTTCCCAAAAATAAGCGGGACGTAAATTCTTTATCGGCTATTTTAAGCATGATATAAAATATTATGTATTTCTTTTACTAAATTTTCTTTGTCGGCAGATCGTGTTAAGAGCCCTGAAACGGCAATGCCATAAACTCCGGTATTTACAATTGCTTCCATGTCTTTCAATTCAATCCCTCCGATCGCATAAATTGGGGTATTCAAATTTTCGCCTTTCATTTTATGAATCATTTCAGCATAGCCATCAATTCCTAAAATGGGGCTCAAATTTTGTTTGGTATTTGTATAATGATAAGGGCCAAGACCAATGTAATCAACCTCTTCGGCACAACGTTGTTTAATGTGTTCAAAAGTATTGGCTGTACCTCCGATAATTTTAGTGGGAGTGATTTTTTTCGCTTCCAAAATACTCATGTCATCTAAACCCAAATGAATGGCATCAGCATTACACAATTTTGCTACCACGGGATTATCATTAATAATAAGTTGAGCATTAAACTTGCTACATAATTCTTTCGCTTGATTACCAAGTTCAGCATAGTGATCTTCCGAAATATTTTTCACCCGTAATTGAACCAATTTTACACCGGCATCTAATACCAATTTAATATTGGTGATATGTGAAAAAGAATCTGTATCCCCCTGGGAGATATATTGTAATTTAGGCAACATGATAGGCTAATAAATTTGAGTTACTGTTTAAAATGGCTTCTATGTAGTGTTTTGATTTTTTACACGCGGTTTCTACATCATTCTTTAAGGCTAATTGGCTTGTAATGGCTGCAGACAGAATACAACCTGAACCATGTTTTGGAGATAGTGCTTTTATAAGCTCAGCCTGTATTTTGAGTTGTTGGTTGTTGTAAAATAAATAATCAGTTCCTTTTTCGGAAGTGCTGTGGCCGCCTTTTAATAATACATGACAGTAGTTTGCCAAATAAGTAGCCGCTTCCATTTCATGATCCATTCCGCTTAATTTTTTTACCTCATTGATATTCGGGGTAATTAAATAAATATGTTTTAATACATCTGCGAGTTTGTTTTTATCTACAGTTTCCATAAAAGAAAACCCACTGGACGCAGCTAAAACCGTATCCCACACAATGGTGATATTCTTATTTTCTTGCTTTAAAAATTTAACGACTTCACACAACGTATTTAAGTTTTCGATGATTCCTATTTTCACAAAATCAATGGAATACTTCTTCATTAAGGTTTCTATTTGGCTAATCATAGTAGCGGCATCTATCCAGTTCACCGAAACAAAAGTATCTTCTACCTGATCCGTAATGGCTGTATTCACTGCCATTCCCAGACATTGATGTTGTTCAAACGTTTTAATATCAGCTAAAACGCCTGCGCCACCGCAAGGATCAAATCCCGCAATGCTTAAAACTATTGGACGACTGTAGAGCATAGTGTTTGAATTGTTTTAAAGTTCCTGATCATATGATTCCTTTCATTCCATAGAGCTCCTAAAACAGCAATCCCATCAAAGCCCCATTCAAAAGGGGTTGTACAGTTAATGGGATTAATGCCACCTAGAGCAATTAATTTAACAGGCTTTTTCCGATGAGTTAAACTTCTTTTATTCTCCTCTAAAGCCTTATAGTCTTTTTTTGAAATACTGTCAAATACAGGCCCTAAAAAAGCATATTCGAAAGCATCCGAAATGTCATTATACTCATCCACCCCATGTATGGATGTAGAAAGTACAATCCCTTCTTTTGTTAAAACGCTGAATGCCTCTTCGTTTAAGGACTTCCTGTTTAGTTCATTAAAATGTAATCGGTGTATTCCAAAATGGTTTGCTAAATGATGACAACTGTGCAACGCAATTTTTGAATAATGTGTAGGATGTATTTCTTGCAAAAGAGTTGTTATTTCATGTTCTGTCCCTTCAGGTTTACGCAAATGTAAAACAGACAAGCCTTCATCAAATAATTGATTGATAGAGGATGCCTCATTTGCAACAGGTTCCGGATTTGAAATAACAACGATCATTACGAATAAATCTGACTTCCTTTTTGTTTAAATTCTTCCGACTTCTCAAACATCCCACTCGCCGCCGATTCTCTGATCTCCTGTGTAATCTTCATCGAACAGAATTTAGGCCCACACATGGAACAAAAATGTGCCACTTTAGCTCCGTCTGCCGGTAAAGTTTCGTCATGAAATTCTCGGGCCGTATCAGGATCCAATGATAAATTAAACTGATCTTCCCATCTGAATTCAAAACGTGCTTTACTTAAAGCATTATCACGGTATTGTGCTCCGTAATGTCCTTTTGCTAAATCAGCAGCATGTGCCGCCAGTTTATAGGTAATTACTCCATCCTTTACATCTTTTCTGTTTGGCAATCCTAAATGTTCTTTTGGAGTTACATAACATAACATGGCTGTCCCAAACCAACCTATCATAGCCGCACCAATGGCTGAAGTAATATGATCGTAACCAGGAGCAATATCGGTTGTTAATGGTCCAAGCGTATAAAATGGCGCTTCGTGGCACTCTTTTAATTGCTTATCCATGTTTTCTTTAATGAGGTTCATCGGTACATGGCCGGGTCCCTCAATCATTACCTGGATATCATGTTTCCAGGCAATTTTAGTTAACTCTCCTAAAGTTTCCAGCTCTGCAAATTGCGCTGCATCATTGGCATCTGCAATTGACCCCGGACGTAAACCATCTCCTAAAGAAAATGCTACATCGTATGCTTTCATAATTTCGCAAATATCTTCAAAATGTGTGTACAGGAAATTTTCTTTATGATGCGATAAACACCACTTGGCCATAATAGAACCACCGCGCGATACAATGCCCGTCATACGTTTAGCCGTTAAAGGAATATAACGTAACAGCACGCCGGCATGTATGGTAAAGTAAGAAACACCCTGCTCTGCCTGCTCTATTAAAGTATCTCTAAAAATTTCCCAGGTTAAATCTTCTGCTTTACCGTTTACTTTTTCCAGCGCCTGGTAAATGGGTACTGTCCCAATTGGTACCGGTGAATTACGAATAATCCACTCACGCGTTTCATGTATGTTTTTTCCGGTAGATAGATCCATGATCGTATCAGCTCCCCAACGGCAAGCCCATACTGCTTTTTCAACTTCCTCTTCAATACTTGATGTAACGGCACTATTACCAATGTTCGCATTTGTTTTTACTAAAAAATTACGCCCAATAATCATTGGTTCACTTTCCGGGTGGTTAATATTATTAGGAACAATAGCGCGTCCTGCTGCAATTTCATCACGTACAAACTCAGGTGTGATAAAGCCTTTAGGAAGATTAGCTCCAAAACTTTCACCGGAATGCTGTTGGGATAAATTTTCGTATTGCCCGTTTAACTGCGTTTTTAAAGTATCATTCTTTTGGTTTTCGCGAATTGCAATATATTCCATCTCAGGAGTAATAATGCCTTTTTTTGCGTAATACAGTTGCGATACGTTACATCCTTCTTTTGCCTTTAATGGCTTTTTGATATGCTCAAAACGCAGCATGTCTAATGACTTATCATCTCTTCTGTCTTTACCAAAATCGGAACTTACGGAATCCAATTGTTCCACATCGTTCCTGTCTAAAATCCATTGTTCCCTTATTCTTGGTAACCCCTTTTTAATATCAACCGTTATCGTATCGTCTGTAAAAGCTCCACCGGTATCATATACCGTAACGGGTGCATTGTGTTCTGTTTTTCCATCAGCCATTTTGGTTGGAGACAACGTAATTTCACGCATGGCTACTTTAATGTTGTGAAGTTTTCCTTCCACATAAATTTTTTTCGATCCCGAAATAGCTCCGGTAGAAATCGTGTGTTGGTCTGTTTTTTTTTCTGATTTACTCATGATTTATCCTCCTTGTGTGGCTTTAATAATTAAAATATGATCGTTTGATTGCAGGATGTGATTTTCCCAGTTGGATTTTGGGATCACAAGATCGTTAACCGCTATAGCAACGCCCTTTTGTTTATCGCCTAATTGGGCGTTAACAAGAGATTGTAGCGAAGAATTTTCGCTAACGGTTTGTGTTTGATTGTTGATTAAAACTTCCATTCCTAAATAGTAATAACGCTTTAGGAATGACATAATAGGAGAGTCATCTCACTTTTCCCTTCGGTTGCACTAACAACATCAGGTTCAAAGGGTATTATCTCAGCTTTTTAAAGCACCCCTAAAGTTGGTATAAATATACATTAAATTTTATATAATCATTATCTGTACAGATATAAATATTATGACTTTGTAGTAAGGTAATATATTTTATCGTTGTATTGAAGGGGTTTCATGTTTTTACAGTAATCAGGGACCTTATAGAAACTGAAAGCAACCGACAAATAAATTAAAATAACCAGGGGGTAAATAATATATAAACCTCTTCTCATTCCATTTAAGGACCTTTCAATATAAACCACATATTGTATCCTCGTTAATAATTGCCTGGCAGAATCTCTCCAGTAAAGCAATTCGTTCTTCGATTCTATGATATTGATAATACTCTTAAAACTCCTACAGGCAATAGAAACAATAAAGTAAACAGATAATATATCACAAAAAAAACTCAACAGTTTAACCCGGTCAATCGCAAAAATTTCCGAAATATTTGTGAAGATAATGATGTAGGTGAGTAAACAGGCTATGATAGAATCCCTAAACAGGGTTCTTACTAAAGAGTTGGTTTTATAAGCGTACAGATCCGATTGTATTTTTAATTTTTTTATAAAAACAGATATCTCTTCCAGTAAAAAGATCTTTCTTTTTAAAACAGCATAATCATTCATTTCTTCCAAAGCATATAAGGTATCTAAAGAATGGCTTTCAATTCTTTCTGAATCAAATGCCTGTTTATCCCAACTATCTTTGGTGGTTTCTACCATTTCTTTTTGCGACATAATCTGGTTTTAGTACAACAATAACTACCCCTGTGCATGAGAACATTCTGAGACTACGATCTATTCAAAAACAGAAGGAATCCGATTTTGAGTTTACTAAAATTTATTAGTTGAAAATAGAAATAAAGATGATGATGTGAAATACGTAATACCACGTGATTTAAGTAAGTAATACTACGTATCTGGGTTTTCCATAAAAATTAGATTTTATCCTGGCTATAAAACCCATCTGGTATAATGATGAAACATAAACTTTACATAAGGAGTGCCCGTTTTTGAAATAAAAATAGATTAAATGACCATTGCCTGTTACTTTACCGTAATATTATTATAAATTTGTTTATGCATTCTTTTAGAAACACCCTGAAACTGTTACGCCTTCCGTTTTCGTTTCTTTTAATGCCACTGTTTTTATTTGCATTGAGCCAGGAACCGCACATTAACCTCATCCCTACACTACTTTCCTTTCTCATTATCCACCTGTTAATTTACCCTGCCAGCAACGGCTACAATAGTTATATTGATAAAGATACCGACAGCATCGGCGGTTTAGAACATCCCCCCTTACCCACAAAAGAATTATTTTACCTGACCATTTTTTTAGATACCCTGGCGTTATTCCTGTCTGCCTTACTGGTAAATTATTTTTTTGCATTCTGTATTTTAGTATACATACTCGCCTCTAAAGCTTACAGCTCAAAACAGGTCAGGCTTAAAAAATACCCTTTTATTGGTTTCTTAACAGTGGTTATTTTTCAGGGGGCCTTCACATTTTATATGTCTGTTGCCGGCATCAGCGGACATGCCATGACGATAACCCAAACCAGTGTTTTTATTTTATTAGCCTGCTCGTTTCAGATAGCAGGAGCCTATCCCCTCACACAAATATACCAACACCAACAGGATGCTAAGGAGGGTGTAATTACACTAAGTTATAAATTAGGTTATAAAGGCACATTTTTGTTTACCATGGCCATGTTTCTGTTATGTAATGTGTTTTATTTTTTGTACTTTAATAACATAAAAAACGAACTTAATTTTTATATTATACAGCTCTTTTTTCTACCCATTGTTATCTATTTTATGTATTGGTTCTATTTGGTATTAAAAGATAAAAAAAACGCTAATTTTAAATATACAATGGCCATGAATTGGATCGCTGCTATTTGTATGAACACTTGCTTTATTGTTTTATTTTTTACTAATCACAGACCTTGAGCTACATTAACGCTATAGAAACTGCTTTACCGGATAACTGTTTTTCACAGGAAACATTTACCGATTTTTATTTGAACTCTACCGACCACGAAACGGATCAACGTAAAATAAAGATCATCTCTAAAAAATCCGGAATCGGCCAACGCTATTCCGTTATAAAAGATTTTGGTGTAAAGCCACAAGACTTTGAATTTTTTGTAAAAAGTGCCACACTATTTCCGGAACCCAATTTAACCAGCAGAATGCAACTCTATCGGAAACATGCCGTAGCACTTTCTATAAAAGCCATTAAAAAAATAAAAGACTTCGACTCGGTTAAAAAAAACATTACCCATTTAATTACAGTTACCTGTACCGGTATGTTTGCTCCTGGTAATGACATCGACCTCATCACCGAATTACAATTAAACTTGGCCATTAACCGGAGCAGTGTCAATTTTATGGGCTGCAACGCCGCTATTATTGCATTAAAGCAAGCAGATACAATTTGTAAAAGTGATCCTGGAGCAACTGTATTAATTGTGTGTACCGAACTCTGTACCATTCATTTTCAAAAACAATATAACGACGATTATATTTTATCTAATTTAATTTTTGGTGATGGCTCAGCGGCTGTTTTAGTAAGCTCAAAACCTTCTGAACATCATACATTTCCGGTTCAGATAACCCGATTCGATGCCATGATTGCTTATAACGGTTATAAAGATATGGCCTGGCAACTTTCTGAAACGGGCTTTGTGATGAACTTAACCTCTTATGTATCTTCTATTATTAAAGAAAATATTAAGCCCTTGTTTGATTCCATAAACCTAAATCCAAAAGATATTTCCCATTGGGCTGTTCATCCCGGAGGAAAAAAAATAGTAGACGATTTTGCCACTGCACTTAACCTCGATCAACAGGCACTATCGCCCTCATACGAAGTGCTTAAAAATTATGGTAATATGTCTTCGCCCACTGTACTATTTGTTATAAAACAAATTTTAGATAAACAGGATCAGGCAAAACAAGGAGATAAATTATTTGCTGCCGCGTTCGGCCCCGGCCTAAGTATTGAAACCATGCAACTGCAATATGTTTAACAGCAGAAGTCATAAAAAAGAATTGCTCGACGGAGATTCTATTCCTGATGCCGATCTTTTTTTGAACCTTAAAGAACTCGATACCATCAACCATTTATTAGGTGGCTATAATATTACATTTTCCGCGTTAAAGCACCTCATTCGTTCCAATAAGCCGTTAACCCTCGTGGATATTGGCTGTGGTGGCGGCGACACCTTAAAACGTATTAATCACTGGAAAATAAAACACAACTATCCTCTCCACTTAATTGGAGTAGATATAAAGGAAGTTTGTATTACCTACGCAAAAAAAAACAATCAGGATAATGATATCGCTTTTATTTGTGATGATTATAAAAACAGTTTCCATCACATAAAGCACATCGATATTTTACATGCCTGCTTATTTTGCCATCATTTATCGGAAGAACAATTGATTGACCTCATTCAGTTTACCCTATCCAACAAATCAACTCTGGTGGTCAACGATCTTGAGCGAAACCCTATTGCCTATTATGCTATTAAATGGCTTACCCGGTTCTTTTCTTCCTCTTACCTTGTAAAGAACGATGCGCCGCTTTCTGTACTAAGGGGATTTAAAAAAGCGGAGTGGATGGCCATTCTTAAAAAAGCAGGTGCCACCCGTTTCACGGTAAAAAATAAATGGGCTTTCAGGCACCAGGTTATTGTGTATGGAAACTAATATAACATACGATTGCGCGATCATTGGCGGTGGCCTTTCCGGCTTATGTTTAGCCATTCAATTAGCTCACAAGGGGCTAAACGTTATACTGTTCGAAAAAAATGAGTACCCTGCACACAAAGTATGCGGTGAATATATTTCGATGGAAAGCCATTCCTTTTTAATCGATTTGGGCTTACCTCTCAACCAATGGAATCTGCCCCTGATTACACAATTGGGCATTAGTTCAGAAAACGGTTTTATGCTTAACACTCCTTTAGATTTGGGTGGCTTTGGCATAAGCCGGTATACATTGGATCATGAACTTTGTAAACTTGCTATCGCAAAAGGAGTAACTGTTTTAACACATTGCAAAGTTCAACAGGTTCGGGTAAAAAACAGCACTGTTACCGAAATTGAAACCAATAAAGGAAATTATGCAGCAACACTTGTTTGCGGTAGTTACGGAAAATACACCCCCGCCTTTGTTCAGGAACAAGCCGATTACAGGGCTCTACATAAAAACAAGACCAATTTTATAGGAGTAAAATACCATATTAAAACGAATCTGGCGCTTAACCGTATTGAACTTCATAATTTTAAAAATGGCTATTGCGGTATCTCTAAAGTAGATAAAGACTGGTATTGCCTGTGTTATCTCTCAAATTCAAAAAACCTGCAGGTTCACGGCAATAATATTAAAAAGATGGAAGAACAGGTGCTATATAAAAACCCTTTTCTTAAAAAATATTTTACAGAATCTGAATTTATATCCACGCAGCCTTTAATCATCAGTAACATTCAGTTCAGTAAAAAACAAACACATACAAACTCCCTGCTTTTACTGGGCGACGCTGCCGGCTCCATTTCCCCCTTATGTGGCAACGGAATGAGTATGGGAATGCGGGCATCAAAACTTCTGGCGGCTGAGATCATCCGTTATTTTAACACACACCATTCAAAAGACACACTGAGTGCTAATTATCAAAAAGCCTGGGATAATGCATTCAATACCCGTATCAAAGCAGGATATTATCTACAGAATTTATTTGGTAAAAAAACAACTACGCATATGACGTTAAACATTCTGAATAAATTACCATTTATTACCAAAAAAATTATTTCCTTAACACATGGTCAGCCATTTTAAATGAATTAATCTTACCTTTAATAAACCAGTTACGATGAAAAAAATAACGTATATCTTATTCCTTTCTTTCATAAGCTTATGGAGTAGTTCCCAAAATGCCGAATGGAAAGTAAGTTCTTCTGCCATTACCTTCAAAATAAAAAACGCCGGTCTTACGGTTAACGGCAGCTTTAGCGGACTTGTGGCTTCTATTAATTTTGATCCTTCAAAAGGATTCGGTAACAAAATAGACGCAAGTATTGATGCCAATACCATCAATACTTCCATTAATGCAAGGGATACACACTTAAAAAAAGAAGAATATTTCTCTGTCGATAAATTTCCAAAGATCACCATGAAAGCTTCTACATTTTCGAAAGAAGCAGATGGAAAATTTAAAGGTTTTTTTGCATTAACTATCAAAGGTACTACCAACACGGTTCCTGTTATTTTTAGCTTTACAGAAACCGGTGGAAAAGCAAAATTGCAGGCCAGCTTTAAAATAAACCGCCTGGATTATAAAGTGGGAGAAAGCAGCTGGGTGATGTCGAACGATGTACAGGTAACCCTGGACGTAGACGTGGTGAAATAAGCGTTAACACTTGTTGTAAAGTGCCCGCTAATCAATGCGGTTAAGATGATCGTAATTTTTTTGGCTCCTTTTATGGAATCTTGTTTCTTTGAGCATCTCCATTAAAAAACCAAGTGTATGGAAATTTCAATTAAAAAACCTTGTCACGAAAACTGGGAAGCAATGACTCCCAACCAACAAGGTGCATTTTGTCATAAATGCGTTAAAACAGTGGTAGATTTCAGCTCAAAAACCCTTGAAGAAATAAAGGATTTCTTTACTGCCAAACAAGAAGAAAAAGTATGCGGCAGGTTTGAACAACATCAGTTAACTGCCCTTTCTTTCGATGCCTTTTTTACTGAATTTAAACGCTTCGAATTCACCAAACGTGTTGCAGTGGTTGTTTTCTTTACCTTTGGCTTTTGGTTGTTTGGCGCCTCTAACGCTCATGCTCAAAGCAACAACCGGGTAAAAGGTGATATAACGGTGATTGAACCCATTCGTGGGCAGGTAGCAGTTACACCTCAGCCAAAAGATACCACGAAACACTGCACTAAACCAGATACCATCTCCACAAAAATAATGGGGAAAGTAGCAGCGCCTTTGCCCGTTAAACCACGCACCGAGCGGAAAGAAATAAAGAAAGGGGAAGTTATCATTGATCCTGAGATCAAAAAAGCCCCCAGATCCAGGAAGTAAGCTCTCCTTATTTTAGGTATTTTAATGCTTCATGTGCTTTTTTTAAAATGCCCTTCCGTATCTTTGCGGCTTTTAATAGAGTACATGAAGTTTCAGCCCATTAAGCAATTTAACACCATTATACAGCAGGAATACCTTGAGCCTACTATTAGCTGGGCGATAAGAGTTGTACTGGCGTTAAATGTACCTTTAATTGTACTGCCCTTATGGAAAGGGTTTTCTTATGAAATCATCTGGGCATCCTTTGGGGCTTATATGCTTTCTTTAATTGATTACAGAGGCTCCCATTACCGTAAAATCATCATTCAGTTTATTGAAGCCATTTTAATTTTTATAGCTGCTATAGTTGGAATGTATGTAGGAAGCTCTGTGGTGCTTTCTGTTATTTCTATGTTTGTGGTGGGAATATTTGCCGCGCTTATTCGCAACTGGAGCGATTATGGTTCCAGTATTGGTGTAGCAGTAGGGTTCTTTTTTCTTTTCGGTATTTCTAATCCAGTCGATTTTGATACCTCTTTAGTATTTGGCTACTATGTATTTGCCGGAGCCCTGTGGGCTATTTTAATCACGGTTCTTTCATTTCCCTTTACAGCTTCTAACCCTTTACGGAGGTCGGTAGCAAAGATCTGGAAAGAAAATACCGAGTACCTCGATGCTTTAATTCTCAGGTATATCACGGAAGATAAAGAGATGACTGCACTCGCCATTACTGAAAAAGAAATGGATATCCGTAAAGCCATCGACCATTCTATCGATTTGTTTGCCAGAAGAAAAAGTAATACCCGTTTAAAAGCAGAACATTACGATATGATGATGGAGATCAGGAAAACCTCTTCGTTATTTGGTGCCGCATTAAATGTAATGCATGAAGAGCTGGAAGTATTGAACAGCGAAGACCTCAAGCCTATCAAAAATTCCGTTCTGTATAAAACATTGTCTTCCTTAACACAGGCTACAGCCAGGCTATCCATTGTTATTTTCACCTTAAGGGCTGAGGATCTTACCATGGCAAAAATACGGGTGAAACGTTGCGAAATTGCCATTGAATTGTTAAAGGAATCCTGCCGGGACCTTAGTTTAAATGAGCAGGAAAAACGTGCTCTAAAACACTTTATTGATGCCCTTTACAAAGCACATGGCTATTTAAAGGAAACCATTTTACAGATAGAGAAAAAACTGAATTTCAAAAAAAGCGATTACCTCGAAAATTATAAATTGTCTTTTAATCATTTTTTAGCGGGCTTAAAACCACGCGTGTTATTAGAGTTTATTCGGGAAATGTTCAACATCGATTCCCAGCAGTTTAAATATGCCTTGCGCGTTGCTATTGGCCTGAGTTTAGCGGTGTTTATCTTTAAGTTCTTTAAAATAGATCACGGACATTGGATTGCCTTAACCATGATTATTGTAATACAGCCTTACTATGGAGCCACCCGAAAAAAAGGCATTGAGCGTACCGTTGGTACGGTAGCCGGTATTGTGTTAGGTGGAGTCGTTATGCTGTTACCATTTCCACACGAAGCATTTGTAGGTTTACTAGTGGTCATCTCCTTTTTAGTGGCCTATTTTTTAAGAAATAATTATAAAGTAGGTGTGTTTTTTGTAACCATTATGATGGTAGTCATGATGCAGATTTCTAAACAGGGTTCATGGGAACTTATTGGATGGCGCTTGTTATCCACGCTCATTGGTGCAGCCCTCGCATTAATCATCAGCTATGCCTTTTGGCCTGTATGGGAAAAACAACGCTTCCCTTCGTTAATGACAACTGCCCTCACACAAAATAAAAATTATCTGCGACAGGTTATTCTCTATTTCAATAAACAATTACCGACAGGAGAATCCTGGTATAAAAGCCGCCGAATGGCAGAAGCCGCTAATAACGATGTATTTGCCTGTGTACAAAGGATGTATGAAGAACCTCAATCCATTCAAAGGCAAATAGATCTTAGCTTTGCCGAAGTCGGTGCCTGTATCCGTTTGGCGAGAGAAACTACTTCCTTTGCCCTCGTGATTAATGAAATTGAAAGGCCAAACCCGGTGGAAGAATTAAATATATATGCCGCTCATATCGATGGTATCTTCAACTGGATTATTAAAACGGTATCAGGCAACATCACCACAGAGAGTACACCCGATTTTAATGTTGCCAAAGAAAGCCTTAATGCGGCTGTATTTACATCGGGCGAACAAATGGCTTTTATTAAAACAGAACTTGAGAAAATACTCTTTGAGTTGGAAACGTTATGCGTATTACTAAAAAAACAAAAGTATAGCAGATAGTTTGTATGTCTATCACTCTTATTCTATGATGTATCCTATTACATCCCTTGATATCAATTTCATAAGATAACTTAAACGAATAACGCCGGCTTAAAGGCCGGCGCTACAAATATATTAAGTACAATTCTTAAAGGGTTATTAATCCAAACGCAAAGTAGTTGAGCCAATTATTACACCATCACAGCTCACTTCAATGATGTAATTTCCTGATACTAATTCTCCCTGGCCTTCGCAATAAGTTACTCCACTAATTTCAACGTTTGCATAATTCAACGTTTCTTTCCCTGCAAAATAACCACTCGATTTATCAAAAGTGAATTTGTAGTTATCGTCATAGTTTTTAGCCATTTCTTTTCCATCAGGTGTTACAATGCGTATAAACACTGTCTTCTCACCTGCTTTAGCGATTTTATTCTCGCCTAAAGAAAACGATACTTTAATTTTTTGTGTACGGGAAGCTTTACTCGTTTCACTTTCTTTTTTACCACCGCTTTTAAATTTTACTCCTTTTGCCGAAACATTAAAACAGGTTAAGATAGATCCTTTTTGAATCGTGGCATTCAGTGCTTCTTTTTCTTTACTTAAATTGGTAGATCTTCCTTTTTCATTATCCAGTTCTTTTAATACATTGTCTTTTTCAACGATCAGTGTTTTATTTAAAGTCCCTAAGGAATCTATCGTTCTCACATACCCGCGCATAATCTGACGCAATGTTTCCGATTCTTTTTTAAGTTTCGAAATAATGTATGCATCCCCTTTATGTTTTTCAGCATCTTCCAGTAACTGTGCTATCTCTGCTTTTTTAGCTTCAATCTCTGCCTGTAAGGTTTTATCGCTGGTTTGCAGGTTCCCAAAATCCTGTTGCAATTGTAACAATTCATTTTTTACATTATCCCTTTCAACAATTACCTGCTCCTTAATAACGATCTCTGTTCCTGCTTTATTTTTCTCCTGCGTATACATCCAAAAAGTTACCCCATTGGTGATAGCCAATAGTGCAATTAAAATCCATAGTAATCCTGATTTCCTGCGATTGTCCTTTGATGTATTCTCTTCCATTAGTTTCGTTAATTTTCCTCAAAATTACTATAAAAAGAAAACCACCCGTCGAAAGTTTTTCACTTAAGGTTCTTAATTAGTTTTATTTAACGGTTGGTTTCATGAAAAAGCATTCATTATTTTAACAAAGCACTGGTTTTACTACCTGTTAAGCCCCTCCACAAAATCCGGAAGCACAAAGCACAAAAAAGCCTGTCACGAATTAACTCTTGACAGGCTTAAAACATTAATACAAAATCTTATTGCACTATCCCTAATTTTTTAGCAATAGCAGCAGGAATGGCTTTTTTGTGAACCATAATATTTGTTGTTTTATACAACACATAACTTTCAGACGCGTAAAAATAACCATCACATTCGTTTCTTTCTGTTCCCCATGAATTTTTTACAATGTAATATGGTGTTGCATTCTGGTCCTTCACCATCCCTACAATATGCATTCCATGGTCATCCTGCGTTTCATAGTTATCAAACGCTAACTGGCGGTTTTCCTGGGTTACTTTAAATTGTGGTTGTGGTTTTTTTACCATCTCCGCTTTTTCTTCATCATTCATTTCAGAAATAGGTTTTTCCGGCACAATGGCTAAACCGTCTTTAAAACGAAATCCTTTTTCACTCACATCTGCAGCCCATGCAAAAGTAAAGCCTGTATTAATGGCATTTTGCATTGTTTCCTGCAGTTCGTTTAAAGGAACATTATACATTTGATCCCAATTCCAGTTATCAGGCACTTCTAATACAAATTTGCTGTAAAAAGGGTGGTGTGTAAAAGACGTTAGCAGGATATAATCATCAGGGTTAATTCCTGTAGCATCTGCATATGTTTTTGGAGTATACTCTTTTCCTTTGTAATTAAATTTTTCAGGCACTTTTCCTAAATACGCATCGCAGGTAGCTTCTACCGTACTGTGTACTGCTTCAAAATCTATTTTTGTGTTATTGTCGTTTGCCGCAGCGCCAACAATTCCTTTGATTGTAGCTTCAAGCACCGAATGGTTATGAGCATCTTTTGGATTTTTTTTCCCTGTATACACATCTTCCGGCACCATTCCAAACTGGCGGATCACATGAACCACATCAGAGAAACCACCACCTTCGCCAATATTGGCTTTTCCATGCATCCGCACATAATTATCGGATTTTAAAGGATATGCTTTACGAGCCACAAACATTTCAGAAAAATTATATTCTTTTCCTTTTCCCATTCTGATTAATTCACTTTCAAAGAAAGACATAGAAGAGAAAGACCAGCAGGTGCCGGTTTGATTTTGGTTTTGAACAGCCGTAGCATCAAGGGTTTTAACCACAGTGAATTTATAATCACTTCCTTTCATATTCGTTAAAGGATGGTCGATTGAAACAGATGCTTTATAATCTGCTTTATTGGTTGCCGGTGTTTGAGCTTGTAACGTTGCAGACAAGGAGCAAACCGTTAGTATTGGTAAAATGTATTTTTTCATTTGCTGTGTAAGTATTTATTTAGTTAAATGTATGTATTTTTAATAATAACAGATAAAAGGAAAACACCGATGGTTGGTTTCCTATTTAATTGGTTTGTTTTACATATTTCAATAAAACCGAAATTTCGAAAATTGTAAAAATGAGGTACTGGATCATAAAATGGCAGGCAAATGCCATAGCTTCCGGCTTATTAATACGGGAGTAAATTAACACCAATATGAGGCATACCAAGAGGCGTGCCATCGTCATTGCCAGTGTTTTAAACACAAACTCTTTTGAATTTTTATCTCCTTTAGTAAGAAGAGCATGAATTCCCCAGGTAGTTAATGCAAAGAAAACCGTAGGAATCCAGAAATGATGTGTGGCTAAAAAGCGATTTTGAACCTGGCTTAAACCATAGGATAGCAACAAACATCCTACGCACACGGTGATGAACTGCAGGATATATTTTTTAGAAGAAAGCATTTGTGATACGTAAAATTATTTAGTTGGCTTGATCAGGTCTTTTAATACAATATACATGGCAACCGCAATGGATACAAGACTTAATATAATAGTGAAAACCGGTGTTTTATTTTGATAGTACTGGTCGAGCTTATGCCCGCCATAGCAGCCGCCACCAATAATAATAGCCATTTGGAAACCCATACTGCTATATTTGGCGTAAGAATTAAGCGGTTTTTGCGGTTTCTTGTCTGGCTTCTTTTCCATTGGAAATATTTTTTACGACTGCTCCCATATTACAGGTTCCTGTAAAGGTTGCATTTGGTTCAATAGAAATTTTACCTGTTATAATATCTCCTAATAGCTTTGACGTTGCCTTTAAGGTAAGTAGTTCTGTGACATTTACTTTCCCTCTTATTTCGCCTGATACGTCGGCATTCTGGCATTGAACATTCCCTTCCAGCAAGCCTGACGGACCAATTACCAGTTTTCCTGAAATAGAGATATTTCCTTTTAAACTTCCGTCTATCCGAACATCACCATTAGAGGTGATATCCCCAACAATATTTGTTCCGTTTCCGATAAGGTTAATGGATGCACCATCAGTTACGGAAGATTTATTTACCTTTTGAAACATGATTAAAATTTTAGAGTTACGAATTTAAGAAAAAAATAACTTATTTAATATTTATAAGTGTAAATTTCAGTATTTAATAACATATTCAGGCCTGTTTACCTGTAATGGTCATCGAAGAAAGGCTTGTATGCCGACGCTTTCTTTTTTCTGTAGAGCCTTGGCAAATTATCTTCTGAAATGGCCATGATAATAAACGCCTCCACTTTCACTTTCCCCGAAAATACCGTTTTATCTTTTTTAAGATTATTGATGTATTTCATCGCGGTTTCCGAATCATCAAATGTTTTAATATTTACAATCTGGTCGCTGGCACCGAACAAACTGCTGCTCACCGTGAGGTTGCTGATTCCGTAATAATTAACATTAAAATCGCTCAAAGAAGATTTAAAGGTATTCGCTACTTCTGGGTCATCCGGAAAAATAGCCACTACAAAATGTTTCGATTTAAGATCAAGCGTAAATGTATCGGTTACATTCACTCCCTGGGTAGAATTTGTTGCTTCGCTTGGGTGTTTTAAGTTATACAATACCTCTAACAAATCCTGAGCTTCTGTAGATACAGGGTCTTTCGGATACAAGGCCTGCAGCGTTCTCAACGCCATTTCCAGGGAATCAGCGCCTTTCATTTTCCCTATGCACATCGCTTTTATAAAAGCAAATTTTCCTGAATAATCGTTCTTACCAAATTTCGATTCCGATTCTTTACTCCGGCTATAAGCCATATCATAATTACCGGCAGAATAGCTTTCATACGTTTCCGTATAAAATAATTCCACTTCGCCTTTCTGCGTTTTTTTCTCTGTCGCGTAATTCGGGTTTTTGATCAGTTGAGCATATTCACTGTTAGGGAATTCATTCAACAATTTATTTTTATAAATTTCGGCCTGTGGGTTATTTTTAACCGATAAAAATATTTTATATAACTGGTAGTAAGTGGATGCCCTGAACTTATGCTTATCATAGCGCTTATTCAGATCCTCAAAGGCAGCAATCGCCTTTTTGTTATTATTCAAGTCATCTTTGTAAGTACTTCCCAGGTTATAATAAGCATCAACAATTTTAGCATTAGATACAGCTAAAAGCGTATCGGTTAATGGTAGGTTTTTTAAATAATATTCGACGTTCTTTTTATTTTTCGCTTTTAATTTTTTCCTAATGGCTACACTATCTTTTCCTGCTGTTAACGAATCCTTATCGTTCGCTATTACCTCTGGATTTTCAATCGTCATTCCTTTCTGACTCCTGCGCCAGTTATCTTCCAGCTTACGGTTCCCCCATTTTTTAATGAAATCATTTAACCCAAAGGCTATCAGGTTTGGGTTGTAAAAATACCAATCACCTTTTGCTCCTATCCCAAGGTCTGTCATTCCGGGGGTTCCGGCATTTAATGTTGGATTTGCATTTTGTGCGAGCAATGCTTCCTGTTCTTCTTTTTTACGATCTTCTTCTTCCTCTATCTGCTTAATCATTTTGGTGATAAAGCGTGTACGATCACTCTCACTCATTTTGGCAATGCGCTGTAAACTGTCTTCCCGCTGAATCGTTCTGATATAACTCACTAAGGTTTCCAGTGTTTTTTTTCGGTTATCAATCGCGTCATAATCCTTGTAATCTTTAGGCAAGGTAATCATCGTACTATCGTAGTATGCCCCGGAAGCTACGTAGTTAGCCTGTTCAAAGTTTATTTCTCCCAATTTTAAATACGATAATGCTTTTTGTTTTGGGTTTTGAGTACTGTTGGCAACCGATAATTTATAATTGGTAATGGCCAGCTTCTCATTTTTCTCTCTTTCGGAGATCTCTCCTAAAGTGTAATAGATAATATCCAGGTATTCGCTGTTTTTCACATCGCGGGTCATTTTCAGCAAATCACTTCTCAGCTTATTCGTATTCCCGTATTTCAGATCCACTAACCGGGCTTCTTTCATTTTAGCATGAAATACAAGATCGTAATCGGGTTTGGCAGTAATCGTTTTATGATAATACTCGCGGGCTTTTTTATTTTCGTTCCTCTCTTCATAAAGCTGACCCAAAATAAATGCGTAACGAGCTCTTTTTTTACGGGAAGGTTTTGCCTTAATAGCCGCCAATAAAGCTTTTTCAGCTTCTTTGTCCATCCCTCTTCTCAAATAATAATCGGCTTGCAGGGCTGGTAATTCTGTTTTTGCGTATTTGGATATTTTTTTATCGTCTTTTAATAAGCCGATAATAGGCTCTGCCTGTGATACCGCACCAATTTCGTTATATGAACGCGCCAGCCAAATCATGGCTTTGTATCTATCCGGCGATTTATAGGTTCTGATCACGTATTCAAACGCTTCTATCGCCGAAAAAAATTCTCTTTTATAAAAGTGGGAAATCCCGATAACGTTCCAGTTATTATCGATCCAATGGCCTGCACTGGGAATTTCATTTTGTTTTTTGTCCTTAATGGTATGCCGTTGAATGCAATTAGACGATTTTTTGATGGCCTTGTCGAATTCAGGAAAAGTAGATTTGGCCGTTTCATTCGTAGGAACCAGGTAAACGGGCAGCAGTCGGTCGTAATCGTATTTGTAACCCGTTCTGATCTTGTCTTCACCATCCTTAATACTTTCTGTAGCGTAGTAATAGCCATTAAACCGTGCAGTAAGGTTATGATACCCCCTGTGCATAAACGTGTTTTTGGTTGTTTTACAGGCAACTAAAAGTGCACCAAAAACAACCACCAGAACGGTATATTTAAAAACTGATTTCAAAAAAAAGTATACAAAAATAAGCTATTAACGTCAAAATCGTAAATTTAGTATAATTTTGTGCAGAACGTATGTCTGAATCTAAAAATAGCCGTTGGAAAATTTTTACCGAACAATTGCGTAACCGCTATCGCCTGGTAATACTGAATGATGATTCTTTTGCTGAAAAATTTTCCTTACGTCTTTCTCCATTGGGCCTCATTATTTTATTAGGCTCCATTACTATTGTGATGACTACTTTTGTGATTAGCCTTGTAGCGTTTACCCCGCTGCGTGAATATATTCCGGGTTATGGGAATGTGAACGATCGTAAAGATATCTTAAACCTGAGTACCAAAGCCGATTCGCTGGAAAAGACGCTGGCTTCCCGCGATTGGTATATGGAAAATATTCTACATGTATTTGAAGGGCAAACAGAAGGAAAAACACCAAAACCTCTGAAAGATTCAACCGGAAAATATACCAATATTGATATTAAGCCCAGCCAGGAAGACCTTAAACTCAGAAACGACATTGAAACCAACCAATTGGCTTCTACCAGCAATAAAGTAACCGCCAACAAAATAGGAGCCATCAGTAACTATTTCTTTTTTACCCCGGTAAAGGGCATTATTACGGCTTCCTACAGCATTCACGATCAGCACTTTGGGGTTGATATTGTTGCCAAAGAAGATGAATTGGTTAAAGCAACACTCGACGGAACAGTGATTTATTCGGGTTTTACTTCGGAAGATGGTTATGTAATACAGATTCAGCATGCCAACAACCTCATGAGCGTGTATAAACATAATGCCAGTGTAACTAAGAAAGCAGGAGATTTTGTACATGCCGGCGAACCCATTTCCGTTATAGGAAATACCGGCGAAAACAGCGCCGGACCTCATTTACATTTCGAAATCTGGTACAATGGCTTTGCTCTTAATCCTCAGGATTATGTGGTTTTTTAAGCTCTCTTTACAAAATCATTTTTCAACCGGATTTAAAAACAGTGGACGATCTCATTTTTAGTATCCAAAAATTACGTCTAATTTCTTTTCCTATCTCCAAACCCCTTATCTGTTAAATTGAAAGCCATTTTTAAGAGGGCTAATTTTTTTAGTTATTAGTTCGTCTAAAACTCAAAAAAAACTTTCTTTTTTGGCATTTTATGCATACATTTGCACCCGAATTTTAAAGCTTACAATTCTATTTTTGCGTAATGACTAGTAAAATCAATATATTCAGGAAGGTTTCAGGCGTGTGTTTAGGCATAATTGCCCTGTTTTTAACCATTTCTACCAATTTATCGGCATCAAAACCTGATGAAGATTCGTTCAATCCGGCTCACGAACAGGTTGTTACATCACCTGATTCGCTGGCAAAAAGCCCTAAGAAAAAAATCAATATTGCTGAAATAGCCTTTGAGCATATTCTGGATGCGCATTCCTGGCATTTATGGGGAGAGCACGAACATGCTGTTTCTATCCCTTTACCTATTATTTTAAAAACAAATAACGGGATCGTTTGCTTTCTATCTTCTGAATTTGATCATGATGTTCATGGAAAAGTGGTTGTAGAGAAAAACGGTGAGCGTTTCGTGAATTTTGAAGAAAAAATTTACTATGCATCCGTGAGCCCTAACGAACATGGTCAATATTTGGGCGTGGTAAAAGGCGAAAAGGACAAAATTAACGTTGTTAATGAATCTGTTTTGGATTTTTCCATTACTAAAAACGTAACACAGATGCTTTTATCCGCCTTGATCTTATTCCTGATCTTTACATCTATTGCCAAAGCATACAAAACACAAGGAGTTAAATCTGCCCCTAAAGGGAAACAATCTTTCTTTGAGCCATTAATTGTGTTTGTAAGAGATGATATCGCCAGAGGAAACATTGGTAGCACTTCCGATAAATATGTGCCTTACCTCCTAACGGTATTTTTCCTGATCTTAATAAACAATGTGTTCGGTTTAATTCCTATTGGAGCTAACTTAACCGGTAACATCGCCTTTACCTTAGTATTAGCCGCTTTCACATTACTGGTTGTTAACCTTAACGGAAACTCACATTACTGGAAACACATTTTTGCGCCGAAACCGCTTTACTTATGGATTATTTTAATGCCAATCGAATTTGTAGGGATCCTAACCAAGCCATTTGCATTAATGATACGTTTGTTCGCTAACATGGCAGCAGGGCATATTATTGTGATTTCATTAATCGGTTTGATCTTTATTTTTGAATCTTATTATATTGCACCGGTCTCTGTTGCCTTTGCTTTATTTATTGATGTTTTAGAGTGCCTAGTTGCATTTTTACAGGCTTATATTTTTACCATGCTTACTGCTTTATTTATTGGTTCTGCTGTTGCAGATCATAATGAAGACGGGATGCATAATGACGACGACGAGAAGTTGATAGGCGCAAGCCACTAAATTTAAAATTTTGTTTAACCAATATAAAAACCAAGAAAAATGACAGGAAGTATCGCAGCAATCGGAGCAGGTTTAGCCGTAATAGGCGCAGGCATCGGTATCGGACAAATTGGTGGACACGCAATGGATGCCATTGCACGTCAACCGGAAGCTACCTCGAAAATTCAAACAGCTATGATCATCGCAGCAGCCCTTGTAGAAGGTGTTGCATTATTCGGTGTAGTAGTTGCTTTAATTTCGTAGTAATTTCACATAATATAACCAAAGCTGCTACGGTTGGTATCGGCTTTGGTTTATTAAAAGATTACACATTCAGATCAAAGGTTAACAAACAATACATTAAAAATTAAAAACTATGAATTTATTCATTTTAGCAAGTTTAATTGAGCCCTCAGTAGGTTTAATATTCTGGACAACCATTACATTCGTTTTATTATTAGTGTTACTGGGTAAATTTGCCTGGAAACCGATTTTAACTGCTATCAAAACCCGTGAAAAAGGAATTGAAGATGCATTGGCAAGTGCCGAAAACGCGTTGAACGATATGCGTGAGTTAAAATCAAACAACGAAAAAACATTAGCAGAAGCTCGTGCAGCACGTGAGATCTTATTAAAAGAAGCCCGCGAAACAAAAGACGCCATTATTGCTGAAGCAAAAGTTAAATCACAGGCTGAAGCAGATAGAATTATGGCTTCTGCCCGCGAACAAATTACCAATGAAAAAAATGCTGCTGTTGCCGAATTGAAAAATCAGGTAGCGACTTTATCCATTGAAATTGCTGAGAAAATTTTACGCAGCGAATTATCAAGCGATGAAAAACAAAAAGCATTGGTAAACAACTTAATGAAAGACGTAAACCTTAACTAATCATGATAGTTGCATCAAGATACGCTAAATCATTATTAGACCTTGCGATTGAAAAAGGTCAGTTAGACGTAGTATACACAGATATGCTACAGATAAAAGCAGTGTGCGATTCTTCTAAAGATTTCATCTTGTTCCTGAATAGCCCAATCATTAAATCAGATAAAAAGATCTCTACGATCAAAGCTGTATTTGATGGGAAATTAAATGCGATGACCCTGGGCTTTTTAACCATTGTTACATCTAAACGCCGTGAATCTGTAATTCCTGAAATGGCTGACAGCTTTATTGAGCAATACAGAACACATAAAAATATTTTAACTGCTGTAGTAACTTCTGCCAGAGGGCTTGATGCTGCTACAAAACAAAAAGCGTTAGAATTAGTGAAAGCACAATTGAACGGAGAAATTGAATTAGTAGAAAAAACAGACGCTAATTTAATCGGCGGATTCATTTTGAAAATTGGCGATAAGCAATTGGATAAATCTGTAGCGCGCCAGTTAAGCAATCTGAAAAAAGAATTAACAAACAAAGCATTAAATTAATAACAACTAACCATATCAACAATGGCAGAAGTAAAACCAGCAGAAGTATCTGCAATTTTAAGACAACAATTATCAGGCTTTAAATCAGAGGCTGAACTAGAAGAAGTTGGAAGCGTATTACAGGTAGGTGATGGTATCGCCCGTATTTACGGTTTATCAAAAGTTCAATCAGGTGAATTAATTGAATTTGAAACCGGATTACAGGCAATTGTATTAAACCTTGAGGAAGATAACGTTGGTGCCGTATTATTAGGGCCTAGCACAGGAATCAGTGAAGGTTCATCGGTAAAACGTACAGGACGTATTGCTTCTATTAATGTAGGAGAAGGTATGTTAGGCCGTGTTATTGATACTTTAGGAAATCCTATTGATGGAAAAGGACCTATTACAGGAACTACTTATGAGTTACCTATTGAGCGTAAAGCTCCGGGTGTAATTTACCGTCAACCGGTAAATGAGCCTTTACAAACAGGTATCAAAGCGGTGGATTCAATGATTCCAATTGGCCGTGGACAACGTGAGTTGATCATTGGTGACCGTCAGATCGGTAAAACGACTGTAGCGTTGGATACCATCATTAATCAAAAAGAATTTTATGATGCAGGAAAACCTGTATATTGTATATATGTAGCTATTGGCCAAAAAGGGTCAACTGTTGCTAATATCGTTCGTACTTTAGAAGAAAACGGTGCAATGGCTTATACAGTTGTTGTAGCGGCTAATGCTTCTGATCCTGCTCCAATGCAGTTCTACGCTCCGTTTGCAGGTGCTGCAGTAGGTGAATTCTTTAGAGATACCGGTCGTCCGGCATTGATCGTATATGATGATTTATCAAAACAAGCAGTAGCTTACCGTGAAGTATCCTTATTATTACGTCGTCCTCCTGGACGTGAGGCATATCCTGGTGACGTGTTTTATCTTCACAGTCGTTTATTAGAACGTGCTGCAAAGATCAATTCATCTGACGAGATTGCTCGTAACATGAACGATTTACCTGAATCATTGAAACCAATTGTAAAAGGTGGCGGTTCATTAACAGCTTTACCAATTATTGAAACACAAGCGGGTGACGTTTCTGCATACATTCCAACCAACGTAATTTCGATTACTGATGGACAGATCTTCTTAGAGTCTAACTTGTTTAACTCTGGTATTCGTCCGGCTATTAACGTAGGTATTTCTGTATCACGTGTAGGTGGTAATGCACAAATTAAATCGATGAAAAAAGTAGCAGGTACTTTAAAATTAGATCAGGCTCAATACCGTGAATTAGAAGCATTTGCTAAATTCGGTTCTGACCTGGATGCTGCTACAAAATCAGTATTAGATAAAGGTGCCCGTAACGTGGAAATTTTGAAACAGGCTAATGCTACACCTTTCCGTGTTGAACAACAAATTGCTATTATTTATTTAGGAACTAAAAACTTATTACGTGCTGTTCCGGTAAATAAAGTAAAAGAGTTTGAAAAAGATTTTTTAGAGGTGTGCGAACGCAAACATAAAGATACTTTAGACGCTTTAAAAGCAGGGAAGTTTGATGACTCTATTACAAGTGTATTAGAAGCAGCAGCAAAAGAATTAACTTCGAAATACAATTAGTAAATAGAATTAAGAAGTAAGCGTTAAGGTTTATACATCTTAACGCTGATTTCTAAAATCTTAAATAAAATGCCAAATTTAAAAGAAGTACGAAATAGAATAGTGTCCGTGGGTTCAACCATGCAGATCACCAGTGCCATGAAAATGGTAAGTGCTGCAAAATTGAAACGCGCCCAGGATGCTATTACCCAAATGCGTCCATACGCCAATAAACTTCAGGAAATTCTTCAAAATGTAAGTTCAAGTTTAGATACATCTGAAAACGCTTATGCAAGAACAGGTGTTGCTAAAAACATACTATTGGTAGTTATTTCTTCCAACAGAGGTTTAGCCGGTGGTTTTAATGCCAACGTGATTAAAAAAGCGTGGACCTTAATTAAACAGGATTACAGCGGACAAAATGTTTCTATTATTACCATTGGTAAAAAAGCAAACGACGCCTTTAAACGTACTGATTATAACATTCACGGAACAGACCTTCCGCACGGATTAAACGAAGTATTTGATAAATTAACTTACGATACAGTAGCTCCTATTGCTGAAAGAGTCATGGAATCCTTTACTGGCAAGCAATTCGATAAAGTGATATTGGTTTACAATCAGTTTAAAAACGCGGCTGTTCAAATTGTACAGGCTGAGCAGTTTTTACCTGTTGTTCCTTCTGTAACCGAAGGCACTACTACTGCTACCGATTACATTTTTGAACCAAGTAAAGAATTTATCGTTAGCGACTTGATTCCCCGTTCTTTAAAAACACAATTTTATAAAGCCTTGTTAGATTCATATGCTTCCGAACATGGAGCACGTATGACGGCAATGCACAAAGCAACGGATAATGCTAAAGATATGTTACGCGATCTTAAGATCAGTTATAACAAAGCACGTCAAACAGCTATTACAACGGAGATCCTGGAAATTGTTGCCGGAGCTGAAGCATTAAACGGATAATTTTAACCATGTATTTATTCCCATTTAAAACCCTTTGCCTGCAAAGGGTTTTTTATTACAGTTTGTTTAAATTATAGTAATATGCTGTAAACCAATTAATGTTAAACTTGTACCCGATTAACCGTAACACAAGAACTAAACACCGTATTACCTGTTCACTATACAATATAACTAAAATAGCTTTTTACAATTTTGAATCCCGATATTACAAACTAATTACATAACACCTCACTAATGATCATTCTCGTTTTTTTAATATTACACTGGTACCTTTCCTTATTCGGACAAACATTTTTCTTACACCGTTACGGTGCCCATAAAATGTTTACCATGAATAAATTCTGGGAAAAATTCTTTTATATTTTCGCCTGGGTTACACAAGGTTCCTCTTACCTTAATCCAAGAGCCTACGCCATCTTACACCGTATGCACCACGCTTACAGCGATACGGAACAGGATCCGCATACACCTCATTTTTTCAAGGAAGTGTTTACAATGATGATGCACACCAAAAAAATCTATAACGATGTGTTGAATAAACGCGTAGTCATTGATGAAAAATTTGACCGTAACTTTCCTGAATATCCTGCTATAGACAGAGTGGCCGATAGCTGGTATACTCGTATTGCCTTTGGGATTGGTTATACTGCTTTTTATGCTGTATTTGCTACACATTGGTGGATGTTTTTATTACTTCCTATCCACTATTTAATGGGGCCTATACATGGTGCTATTGTTAACTGGGCCGGACACAAATACGGATACCGTAATTTTAATGAAGGCGATAAATCAAAAAACACCTTATTCCTGGATATTTTAATGATGGGCGAGTTATTTCAGAACAATCACCACCATGCAGGTTCCAAGCCAAATTTTGCTGCTAAATGGTTTGAATTTGATCCAACCTACCCTATTATTTTACTGCTCGATAAATTACATATTATCAAGCTGGCGCGGGTAAAAAAATAAACGGTATAACCGCTTTTATTCTACAGCCAATACCGTATACGTAATTACCACCTTAAACAACATTAAATTTGTTGCGGCCTGTACACTTCCCACCCTTATATAATAGGTGTAATTGGTATTATCTACCGTTCCACTGCTAATAGTACTGGTGGTAATTTTTTGAATCACAGAGGAGGTGATGGATGTTCCGCCGGTTGCACATACCATAATTGCATTTCCGTATGCCGATCCTACAAGCCCGTCCTGTCTCCATAATTGCGCATAAGCAATATCATGTCCTGCCGCGCCATCATTATCCAACACATAGGCATCGAGCGTTGTAATAACCGCTCCATCGGGCAAATCAACCCCTGCATACAAATTACCCTGTACACCTGCAGCACCATCCACAATATAAATGCCACCGGCAAGGTTTTGGCGGTTATAGGTGCTTTCAGTATTAAACGCCAGCGCGGAGATACTACTATGCAGTGTTTTAGGTGTTAAGTATTTATATTGGTTCGTTGCAGGAATGGCTGTATTTCCATTCACCACCAGTCTTTCTCCCGGAGTAGGAACTCCTATCCCCACATTATCGGTATTATTGGTTAAAGTAACAGAAGGAGCCGAACGCCCCCAGATACCCGTACCCGGAATAGTAGTTGTATTGGATCCTACTGTTAAAGTTCCTGCACTAAAACTCGTATTGGGCGAAAGGTTAATGGTATTACTGTAAGCTCCCTGCGTATAGGAGTAGGTTCCCGTAGCATTATTAAAACTCATGGTGGGTGTTGGCACACTTACGGTATAATTCAAGGCACTGTTATTAACCGTTGCTAAACCTGTACCACTGATAACAGGCGCCGTTGCATTTACTGTATATGCATTTCCCGCCTGGTTAACCGTAACGTTTGACCCGGCAATCACACTGCTCGATGCCGGAGGTGTAAATACAAAATTGGGGTATACGCCGGATACACCTGGACCTGATATACTTACTACCTGGTCGGGAGCCGTATTGGAAATCACAGAACCCGAGGTAATGGAGATTCCTGAACCGGGAGTATAAGTTGTTCCTGTTGGTAAGGTTACTGAATTACCATTGCTAATGGATAACTGTACTCCGGAAAGAGATAAAGAAGGTGTAGCATTTACCGTATAATTAGGATACACACCCGATACAGCTGTGTTTAAACCCGGCGCAACAGTTACTGTTTGGTTTGGTGCTGCGTTCGTAATCACCGAACCTGAAACAATAGCAATGCCTGCACCGGAAGTATAAGACACGGCAGAACTGTTTCCTGAATATAAAGCATAAGGCACGCTTAAAAATTGTGAAACACCCATATTTATAAAGCCCGCACCTAAATTAACTTCATGCTCAATGTATTTATTGCCAACAGCCCAGTTAATGGCATTAAATGTTCCACTCACAGCTAAGCCCTGGCCCATATTAACAACATACAAACCAAACTGATTGGTGGTAACGGCATGCGTTTCCTTGTAAACAGGAGTACCTGTAGCGGTAAGATCATGAATGGTTAAACGTAAGGTGATAGCCTGGTTATTTAAAGGAAGCCCTGCAGCATTACGGGCGATGCCCTGATAATTAAACGCCTGGGGAGCCTGTGCATTCAATCCACTGAAACAGATAGCGAAGAATGCCAATAGTAATAGTTGTTTGTTCATTGTAATGACTCTTAATGTAAATCTAAGATACTATAAATTTTATTAGAACATATCTACTAAACTAATAAAATAACCCTCTAACCTGTTTTTGTTAAAGATGAAACTGTGTAAAATTCGGCTCTTATAAAATAATGCAGAGTTAACAATTCGTCATCGTGATCCACTGGCTGACGGAGAAACGACTTCACATATAGTATAACACTGCTTGTTAATATTGGGCCAGTGTAGTGTATAAGATTGCTTCGTTCCTCGCAATGACGAATCTTTGTTTCACGTTTATTTCTATCTAACAATACGATGTCATTGCGAGGAGGTACAGCTTGTCCCGAACCAGATTCGGGAATGAAGCAATCTCTTGCTATGTCTCTTATTATTACTTTTTCAGAAAAATCAATTTCAATTCCTACAAACAAAAAACCCCCGAGATGATTCTCAGGGGGTTTAAAAAATGTGTACTATTAATTAGTGCTCTCCTCCATCATGCTCGCCTTCGGCTAACGGAACGGTTTGAGGAATAAAGTCATGCTCTGCTCCTGGTTTGCTATAATCATAAGGCCAACGGTGAACTTCCGGTAAAGCTCCAGGCCAGTTACCATGAATATGAGCCATAGGAGTTGTCCACTCTAATGTGTTTGATTTCCATGGGTTTTGAGGTGCTTTTTCTCCACGGAACATGCTGTAGAAGAAGTTGAATAAGAATACTAATTGTGATAAAGCTCCGATGATGGCAAAAATGGTAACGATTTCGTTAATATCCACTAAGTTATCAAACATTGGGAAGTTAGAGTTTGTATAGTAACGACGGGGTACACCTGCCAATCCTAAGAAGTGCATTGGGAAGAATACACCATAAGCACATACAAACGTTAACCAGAAATGTAAGTAACCTAATTTTTTACCCATCATACGTAAAAACAATTTAGGAAACCAGTGATATACTCCGGCAAACATACCAAAAATAGCAGACAGACCCATTACAATGTGGAAGTGAGCTACCACGAAGTAAGTATCATGTACGTTAATATCTAAAGTAGAATCGGCTAAGATAATACCTGTAACACCACCTGTTACAAATGAAGAAACCAAACCAATAGAAAATAACATAGCCGGTGTGTACTGGATGTTACCTTTCCATAACGTAGTAATGTAGTTGAAGGCTTTAACCGCAGAAGGAATTGCAATTAATAAGGTCGTAAATACGAACACAGATCCTAAGAACGGGTTCATACCTGTTAAGAACATATGGTGACCCCAAACGATGAACGATAAGAACCCAATTGCTAACATAGAACCAATCATCGCTCTGTAACCAAAGATCGGTTTACGGGAGTTAGTAGAAATTACTTCGGAAGAAATACCTAAAGCAGGTAATAATACGATGTATACTTCAGGGTGACCTAAGAACCAGAATAAATGTTCGAATAATACAGGGCTACCACCAACGTTATCTAACGGACGGCCACCAATGTAAATATCAGATAAGTAAAAGCTTGTTCCTAAACCTCTGTCGCATATTAATAACAATACACAAGAAACCAATACAGGGAAAGATAATACACCTAAAATAGCAGTGATTAATAAAGCCCAGATGGTTAATGGCATACGGGTCATTTTCATTCCTTTTGTACGTAAGTTAATGATGGTAACGATGTAGTTAATGCCACCTAATAAAGAAGATACGATGAAAAGTGTCATAGAAATTAACCATAAAGTCATCCCTAATTTAGAACCATCCATTGCTTCCGGTAATGCGGATAAAGGAGGGTAAATTGTCCAACCACCTGATGCAGGACCATGTTCAATAAATAAAGAAGATAACATGATACAGCTGGAAGCAAAGAAGAACCAGTAGGACAACATATTTAAAAATCCTGAAGCCATATCACGTGCTCCCACCTGGTAAGGAATTAATAAGTTGGCAAAGGTACCACTTAACCCACCTGTTAATACAAAGAATACCATGATGGTACCATGTATCGTTACCAAGGCCAGGTACATATTAGGGTTTAAGATTCCGTCTTTACCCCATTTATCGCCTAACATCGCATTGATGAAACCAAATTTTTCACCGGGCCATGCTAATTGCATACGGAATAAGATAGACATCGTCATCGCAATTACAGCCATTACAACAGCCGTAATTAAAAACTGACGAGAGATCATTTTATGATCCATACTAAATACATACTTGCTTACAAAACTCTCGTGGTGCTCATCGTGTGCATGAGAGTGATCGTGATGTCCTGCGTGTTCTAATGTTGCTGTGTGATCGTGTGCCATATTCTTTATATCTATTATATTACAACAGTGTTCTTATTTAATTTCTTATTGTGCTTTAGCTGCAATTGTTTTTACCGCTTTTTGTTTTGCTATCCAGGCGTTATAGTCTTTTTCAGTATCTACAACAATGGTCATTTGCATGTTATAATGCGATGCTCCACAAATTTTATTACATAATAAAATATAATCAAATTCTACGGCTTCGTCTCCTTTTAAAGCACGTGCCTGGTTAATACCAGCCATTAACTGAATAACGTAAGGGTCTTTACGCATCTCAGCCGTAGTTTTATTTGGTATAAATTTAAACTCTGTTACCATACCCGGTACACAGTTCATTTGTGCACGGAAGTGAGGCATATACGCTGAGTGAATCACATCACGGGAACGCATTTTAAATTCAATTTCTCTGTTTACAGGAATATGAAATTCGTTTTTGATGATTACGTCATCATTCCCTGTAGCATCTGTTGTATCCATCCCTACAGAGTTTGCACCATTAATCTGGCGGTAATCTGTTGAACCTAATACTTTATCTTGACCTGCGTAACGTGCTGTCCAATCAAATTGTTTAGCATATAATTCAATCGTTAATTTGTTAGGATCTGTTGATCTGTCTGTAATTTCATTCCAGTATTTTAACCCGAAAATGATGATGAACGCTAATACAACAGCCGGTACAATAGTCCAGGCCATTTCTAAACGGTTATCATGCGCGAGGAACGTTGCTTTCGTATCTTTTTTTCCGGAGTATTTGTAAGAGAAATAAAATAACACCCCGTTTGTAATTAAGAATACAAAAATGACCAGGTACATATTGTAATCCCATAATGCATCTATTTTTAAACCATGTACAGAGGCTGCTCCCGGTAAAGAGTTATCATTCCAACGTTCAACCTGCCAAAAGAAAAATGCGAAGAATACGAACATAAACGTCAGCATCATTTTTCCATTAAAACTGTTATCACTTTCGGTGATATTCCATTCCTTCGTTTTCTTAAACTCACGCGATAGTTCAATAACCCTCATTAACTGATGCACAGCAATGATTAAAAGTACAAGTCCGATTAAAATTAATAATTTCATATGCAGATATTTATTGTTTTTTAGTTGTGATATGTTCTAACTGTTTCTTCGAAAAGGGTTAGTTCATATTACTTAAAATTTATAGTTCAGTTATTAATGTTTTCTGTTTTAGTATTAGATGGAGTGATGTAAACTTTCTGACATGAAAGGGTGATTTTTTACCGCTAACGGACGTTTAGAAAGATTGTTCAATACAACGTAAATAAATACTCCTAAGAAAAACAAGAATGTTCCCAATTCCATCCAGCCAAGACCTGTCCATGCATGACCAACAGTACCAGGCATTACAACCATAACGATATCTAAATAGTGACCGATAAAAATAATAGTTCCTACAAACATTAAGAAGAAGAAATTACGTTTGCTATCGCGGCTCATTAACATAATCATCGGGAAAGCAAAGTTTACAAATAATACAGTCCACATTAATGCTTTGTATGATTCCCAACGTGTTTGGAAATAGGTAACCTCTTCCGGAATATCCGCATACCATATCAACATAAATTGAGAGAAGTATAAGTACGTCCATAAGAAAGAAATCGCGAACATCCATTTACCCATATCATGTACGGTACTTTCAGTTACAAATTCCAGGTAGCCTAATTTTTTTAACCAGATAATTAAAACAGTTACCGTAATCATCGCACTTACCCACATTCCTGAGAAGATATACCAACCCATCATAGTAGAGAACCAGTGTGTATCAATACTCATGATCCAATCCCATGCAGATGTAGAAGAAGTTACTGCAAACACAACCATGAACCAGGCACTTAACTTTACATTTTTCCAGTGAAAGCCTTTTGCTTCTTCAGCACCTAACTGATCCGCATCTAAAGAGTTTTTACGTAATTTCCAGGTAAAGAAAACCCATGCTACCATATACAGGATAGTACGGATCCACCAGAACACTCCAAAATAACCGATTTTAGCTGCAATAACCGCATCATAGTTTTCAGATCCCTTAGTAGCAATTCCTTCTGCCATCCATGGATAGATAGTATGAGCATGAAACTGTCCTAAAATAAATAATAATAGTAAAAAAGATAAGCCTACAGGTAAATACCATGTTACAGCTTCAATAACTCTTTTAATAGTTGTAGCCCAACCTGCTTCTGCAGCATATTGTAAGCCCAAGAAAAATGCTGCTCCTAAGGCAATTGCCATAAAAAAGAAAGAGCCTACAAATACATTTGCCCAGGCACGGGTTTGGTGATAATGATGGTCATTCGGTTGTTTATCAAACATAAACATACAAATGATAGACACTAAGCCAACAGCCATCAAGATATATGATGTCATTTTTGCTTTAGAAGGTACTACGAAATTTAGTTTATCAGTGTTCATATTAAAAGAGTCTGTCGTATTTAAAAATTCGTTTATTTAATTATTTTTGGTTGTACTGCGGCTGTTGCTTTTGTACTATCAACTGCTACTTCTTTTGGTCCTTGTAATTTTTGTACATAGTGTACCAATTTCCAACGTTCTTCCTGTGTTAAAATGCTTGCATGATTTCCCATTAAGCCTTTACCGTAAGTAATAGAGTGGAAAATTTTACCTTCAGGTAAGTTTTTTAATGCGCCGTTATATGCCGGAGGGGCACCAGGTAATTTTAAACCTACTTTACCATCTCCTGCTCCTGTTGCACCATGACAATGAACACAATATTTACCAAACAATGCTTCGCCTTCTTTATCCACAGCCGGAGTTAATGCAATAGGATTTTTTAAATATAATCCTGCTTGTTCGTATCCTTCAGGTGTATTTGGGTATACATAAGGAATGTAACCACGCGCAATGGTTCCTTTTACCGGTAAAAATTCAGTAGAGAAAATTGTGTCTCCATCAACTACGCGTGTACCATATACTTCAACAGAAGGTGATACATACATATCAGGCATAAATTCAACACCGGGACTATTTGCCTCTTTTTTACCACAAGAAGCAAAACCAACCATTAATGCTAAAGCTGTCAGGCTGAATAATGCAGATTTTATGTTTTTATAATTTCGTTTCATATGTAGATAACGTTGTTTTTTTATTTGTTATATGTTATAGCCGGTTTGTTTTATTTGTTTTGGTAAACAGAGCTATTTCATATCGAGCAAAGTGTGTGTTGTATCAGATTAATAAGCGGGTTCAATGTGAATGGTTCCTTTGTAGTTTACTTCTTCAGCGCCTGTAGAGCGTAAAATTTCATCTGCTTTTTTAGATTGCTCATCGTTCAATTCTAAATAGATCATGAATTTATCGTCGGTTGTACGAGGATCCGGATTTTTTGGACGGGCACCCGGTACTAACATACAACGTAATAAGTAAGTTAAGGCCATACCATGAGCTGCACAAAATACAGTTGCCTCAAACGTAATAGGAATAAAGGCAGGAATAGCAAAATAATATCCCCAGTTTGGTTTACCACCGATATCATTCGGCCAATCATGAACCATCATATACCACATCATTAATGTAGCTAATCCTAATCCTGTGATACCGTAAATAAATGCGCATATTGCCAAACGTGTACGCGGTACTCCGATAATAGGGTCTATTCCGTGAATAGGGAATGGAGTAAATACTTCTTTAATACGAATACCTGACGCACGTAGGCTCTTGCATCCTTCCAACAAAGGTACTTCGTCAGAATATATTCCATGTATAATTTGTTTAGTTGCCATATCTTTTTAAAATACTATGTTTTGTTTTTTGTACACTGTATTTAGTCTTGATACAAAATACAGTGTACAGTTTTTTTAATGTGCGTGCTCAGCTGCTGCTTTTTTGTGCTCTTCACTGGATGCTTTTAATATTGATTTTAATTCGGCCTGTGCAATTACAGGGAAAGTACGTGAGTACAATAAGAATAATGTAAAGAACATACCGATTGTTCCAACAAAGATACCCACGTCGATAAATGACGGTGTATAAGAGTTCCAGGTTGATGGTAAATATGTACGGCATAACGTTGGTACGATAATTACGAAACGTTCAAACCACATACCGATGTTTACCACAATAGATAACACAAACGTGAAGGCGATACTTGTACGTAATTTTTTGAACCAGAACAATTGCGGAGAGATCACGTTACATGTCATCATGATCCAGTATGCCCAAGCCATAGGACCAGTTGCTCTGTTTAAGAAAGCGTATTGTTCCCATTCAACACCTGAATACCATGCAACGAATAATTCCGTTAAATAAGCTACCCCAACAATAGAACCTGTAACAATAATTACGATGTTCATGTATTCGATGTGTTTGATGGTTAAGTAGGCTTCTAATTTGTAAACTTTACGAACAATGATCATTAACGTTAATACCATAGCGAAACCGGAGAATACCGCACCCGATACGAAGTATGGAGGGAAAATAGTTGTATGCCAACCCGGAACTACCGAAGTAGCAAAGTCAAAAGATACAATAGAGTGAACCGAGAATACTAAGGGCGTAGATAAACCTGCTAATACTAAAGATACTTCTTCAAAACGACTCCAGTGACGGGCGCTTCCACCCCAACCAAAGCTTAATAAAGAGTATGCTTTTTTCATACGTGGTTTAATTACTCTGTCACGGATCATCGCAAAATCAGGAATTAAACCAATGTACCAGAAAACAATTGATACCGTAGCGTAAGTAGATACCGCGAATACGTCCCAAAGTAAGGGTGAGTTAAAGTTAGGCCACAATGAACCAAATTGATTTGGTAAAGGGAATAACATATAATCTAACCATGGACGGCCGGTGTGTAAGGTTACGAAGATAGCCGCACATAATACCGCAAAAATTGTCATCGCTTCTGCAGAACGGTTAATAGCCATACGCCATTTTTGACGGAACAATAACAATACTGCTGAGATTAATGTACCGGCGTGACCAATACCAATCCACCATACGAAGTTAGTGATATCCCAAGCCCAATCTACCCCGTTATTGGAACCCCAGGCTCCAATACCAACACCAATAGTGTAGGATAAACAAGCGATACCCCAGGTAAACGCTAATGCAGAAATAGTAAATAAAATATACCATAATCTGTTTGCTTTACCTTCTATGGGCGCAATGATGTCGTTTGAAATATCTCGGTAAGTTTTGTTACCAATTATCAAAGGTTCCCTTATCTGTGATTCTGCGTGCATATTATTTTAATTCAGAATTTATAATTTTAGTTTTTTTACTTATTGACTATGAATGATGTTCTTCTGTGTGTTTTGCTTCTTTCTCATCATGGCCTGTAGCGTGTTCTTCATGCTCATGAATAGCTTCATCCTGGTTTCTTACTTTTAATAAGTAAGATACTGTAGGTTTTACACCAATTTCTTCCAATAAGAAGAAGTTTTTGTCGTCCCCGCGCCATTTAGATACCTGAGATGCTTCATCATTCACATCACCAAACATGATCGCGTTTGTAGGACAAGCAGATTGACAAGCAGTAGTGATAGAACCATCAACGATTGGTGTTCTGTTCACTTTTGCTACTAATTTACCGGCTTGTACACGTTGTACACACATAGAGCATTTTTCCATTACCCCGCGGCTACGAACTACTACATCTGGGTTCAATACCATACGGCCTAAATCCTGTTGTGCAGGGTTAATATCTGCGAAATCAGTGTTTCCGTTATAGTTAAACCAGTTGAAACGACGTACTTTGAAAGGACAGTTGTTAGCGCAGTAACGGGTACCGATACAACGGTTATACGTCATCATGTTTAAACCTTCTGTACTGTGAGAAGTTGCCAATACCGGACAAACTGTTTCACAAGGAGCATGGTTACAGTGCTGACATAACATTGGCTGGAAAGTTACTTTCGGGTTTGCCGAAGGGTTTTCCATATCAATGTACATTTTTTTAGTAGCTAACAAGCCTTCCGCCTGAGTATTTTCTTTTGTTACATCTGAGCTATAGTAGCGGTCAATACGTAACCACTCCATGCTTCGTGTTTTAGAAACTTCTACTTTACCAACAACGGCAATATTATTTTCAACCTGACAAGCCACCACACATGCTGCACAACCGATACAACTTGTCATATCAATGGTCATAGCCCATTTGTGGTTCATACGAGGATGAGCCGCCCAAAGATCAACATCTTCAACAGGTGTTTTACCTCCACCATGTGTTGGTAATGCTGCAATTGGATTCCAAACTTCTTTAGGTTTGTCTTTATATTCTTTTAAAGAAACTTCACGTAAAATTTGTTCTTCACGACCCATAATGGTGTGTTGAATCTGAGTAGCTGCAAAACGGTGTGTACCAACTGATTTCCCAAAAGATACAGAATACACTACATTTTGGAACGTATCATTAATAACAGAAACGAAAGGGAAAGCATTTTGTCCAACGTTAGCGGCCACTTTCATCATTTCTGCTGTACGGCCATAACCTAAGGCTAAACCAATAGTACCCGGTGTTTGGCCTGGTTGAGGGTATACAGGAACTTTAATCGTTGTACCGTTTACCGTTAATTCTACAACAGATCCGTCGATATCCTGACGTAACATTTGCTGTAATTCTGCTTTAGCCACATCAATAGGAGACATGGTAATATAGTTATCCCAGGTTACTTTAGAGATAGGATCAGGTAATTCCTGTAACCAAGGGTTATTGCTTTGGTTACCATTTCCTAAACCTATTTTTTCATAGATCACTAATTCGAAGTTGCTTCCTTTAGCTGAAGTAGCCATAGAAGCCGCTTTGCTATAATCGGCTGTTGGGTAAGCGGTTTCAACTGCAGGCATTGTTTTAGCGGATGCCATTGCTTTTGGAGCCTGTGCATGAGCTAATGTATCCATCATCGCAGTTTCAGCTATCATAGCTGCTACACCTGCCATAACCGGTTTTCCTGTAGAATCGATTGGCATTGGAGCCACCGGAACTTCTTTATAAACAGATACTTTTAATACACCATCGTGTAAAGTATGTGCCCAGAATGTAGCAAAATCCAAATATTTACCTTGTTGAGGGAAAATATGGTTATTCCAGAATCCTTGTAAATAAGATAAATAATCTGATTTAATTCCTGACCATTTCAATAAAGAATCCTGTACCTGACGGGTTCCTTCGTGACGTGGTGCAGAAAATATAGGGTGAATGGTTGGTTGTTGTAATGAATAATGACCACGTTTTGGTTCAGCATCACCCCATGATTCCAGGAAGTTATGATCAGGACAAACTACATCTGCTAAAGCAGCTGTTTCGTCCATTGCCTGAGCAAAAGAAACTTTTAAACCTACCTGAGCATAAGCTGCTGCAAATTTAAGAGCCGCCGGAGCAGTATAAATCGGGTTACAGTTATAGGTAATTAAAGTATTTACTTTTCCTGCAGCCATATCAGCTACCAGGTTCATAAATTCTTTATCGTCGGCTTGTTTTAATTTGAAATAGTTATCGTTATCAACTGTGTTACCATAGTTGTTTAACATTTTATTGATACCGGCAACAATTGTTTGGCAATGTTCGTCGTTTGAACCACATACTACCAAAGAATGTCCTTTGTTATCCAATAATTCTTTTACTGCTTTTTTAAGACCCGCAGTAGCTTCAGCAATAGATAATTTGCTATCCGCAGAAACAGAAGCGTTTCCTGTTGCAGAAGCAACTTCATTGAAAATAGCAGTTAATACTTTTCCATATTCAGAAGGCTTTACCATATAACGGTAATCAGCGTTAGCTCCCGTTAATGTTAAGTTTGCCTCGAATTGAAAGTGACGGCTCATGTTAACGTTTTCACGGTTCACTTTACGTCCTTTTGCATATTGTCCGGCAAATTCAGTTGGGTTTAACCATGTTCCAAGGAAATCACAGCCAACACCTATAATTGTTTTTGCTTTAGAAAAATCGTAAGAAGAAATAACTGCTTTACCAAATACATTTCTATTGGCTTTTGATAAAGCCGCATAAGAAATAGCATCGTAGGTTACGTGTTTTGAACCCGGATGCTTAGCCATAAACTCAGCGATAACCGCTTTAGTTGATGGACTGATAATGGTAGAACTTAAAATAACGGTGTTACCGCTTGCAATACCTTTAGCAACTACGTCATCCGCATTTTTCCAGGTAGTAAGGTTTTTCTTTAGGTAAGGTCCGTTTAAACGGGCTCCGTCATATAAACTTAAAACAGACGCCTGTGTACGTGCACTTGAAGCACCGTTGGTTACTTTAGAAAGCTCGTTTCCTTTAACAAGGATTGGACGACCTTCGCGTGTTTTAACCAATACGGAAGCATAATCATGCCCATCATAAAATGTTGAAGCGTACCAGTTAGCAACACCCGGAGTAATTTCCTCAGGTTTAACAACGTAAGGAATAGCTTTATTTACAGGAGTTTCACAGGCAGCTAATGCTACTGCAGCTGTTGAAAAGCCCATAACTTTAAGGAAATCACGACGGCTTGTACCTTTGCTGTCTTCTTCCTCTGCCTTACCTGAAAGGAATTCACCAATTGGTAATGGTTCAGCAAATTCATTTTTTTTGCTTTGTGTAAATTCAGGACTTTCTGTTAGTTCAGGCAATCCTTTCCAGTATTTTTTTGACATAGTCATCTGTTGTATTTCTAATTACCGGTTTCTAAAAATTAGTAGTGACATTTTGCGCATTCAAGTCCACCAATTTTATCAACTGTAAACTTAACGTCGTATTGTCCTTTGTATTTTTCTTTTAAAGCTTTGTGTAATCTGTCGTAGTAAGGATTTCCTTCCATGGCCACTTCTGTTTTTCTGTGACACTCCACACACCATTTCATGGTTAATGGAGCTTGTTGTTCAGCAACTGTCATTTTCTTAACATCACCGTGGCAGGTAGCACATTCTTGTTTACCAACTACAACGTGTTGAGAGTGATTAAAGTAAACGTGATCAGGTAAGTTGTGAACTTTAATCCATTTTAAAGGATTTTGAGGCATATCATACACCCCTGTTTTTGGATTGAAACCAGCTGCGTGGTAAATTTTAGCGATTTGCTCTTCAGAACCTTCGTTAGCTGTTTTATTAATTCCTTTGTGACAGTTCATACACACATTTACAGAAGGGATACCCGCATGACGCGATTTTTCAACGGTGTTGTGGCAGTACTGACAAGCAATTTCGTTATCGCCTGCGTGAATTTTATGAGAGAATTTAATAGGTTGTTCAGGTTTGTAACCGTTTTTAGTTTCCCAGTTGTAGTATACGCCAATATCGAAACAAGCGTTCCAGCATGATTTCATTCCTACAAAGCAGATAATGATTGCAAATACACCTACTAAACGACGGTGACCACTCATCCATTGTTTTACTTCCTGTCCGAAAGTTAAATCAGCATTTTCAGCTTTTCCTTCTTTACGGTTGTAAGTGTTTTGTAAAGACTGACGAACGCTTCTTAAAGCTCCGATGATGATGGCAATGATGACGATACCGCCTAACAATAAATATAAAGGATCGATACCGCCTTTTTCTTCTCCAGCACCGGCACCTTCTGTAGGTCCGCCTGTAGTAGTTTTAACAACTTCAGGAAGTGGAGCTTTGATAAATGCCAAAATCGCATCCACGTCTTTATCGCTTAACTGGCCTTCAAAAACAGTCATCGCTGTGTTGTTATACTTCGACTTTAATTGTCTGGCATAAGCATCGCCGCTTTTGCTTAATTTTTCGTTATTCAAAATCCAGCTATGCAACCAGTCTCCCTTCGGAGCACGATCGAACACACCTGCTAAACCCGGTCCTGTGGACATGGCGTCGGTATGAGAATTATGACAAACAGCACAGTTTTGCTTAAATAATTTGGCTCCATCTTGAGCTTTCAATCCAAAGGAGAAAGCAAAAAACAGGAAAACCGCGCCAAATAGGGATTTTAAAGAGAAATGAGACATATGGTTATGCATAAAATTATATCTGATTTTTGATGTTTTATGGCAGTTTAATGACACTATAATGACAAAAATTTCCGCACAAAAATAGCAGAATGTTGTATAACGTGGTAGTAAATTTTAGTTTTTCTTAACACATTCGCTAATTTATAACGATTCTAAATAACTTGGAGTTTGTTTCTGTAGAGCGGATTTGTTGCAAAACTTGGCAGCAGTTAGATAAAGTGTTTGATTTCATGAACTAACCGCAAAATTCTGTCGATGAACAAAGGCAATTTTTAACCTTAATCTTCCCAATAATCGATGATTAATCCATCTGCCGGACTAATTCCGATAGATCTTTTCTCTGTTCCGAAGCTTATAATGAGTGCATCATTCAGGAATTGTTCGTCTTCTTTGCTTAATTCGAAGGCTTCAATGGTTTCTCCAATCACATCTGTCCACATTTTAGTAGTAGATGCATCAATTGGAATAATCTTGATCTTATCGCCAAACTCTTGCTTTAACTGAGCTTTTTCTTCTTCAAACTTAAAATCGTTGAGCACGTTAATGCCTGTACTTTCATCGTTACAGGTCACAACCAACGATGAATCGTCTGTAAATACAAGCTCTACGTTATCAATCAGGTCGATTTGCGCATCGGGATTGAGCCTGTTTACCCAAAAATAAATCAACACTTTTTTAAGTGTTTTGCCTTCGGCAGAGGTAAGCAGTTTTAGTTGGTGATCGTTGAAGTGCATATTAGTTTAGAAAGTTGAAAGGTTTAGAAAGTTTGAAAGTTGTCAGGAGCAATTGGCGGTAGACAGTCTTCAGTTCGCAGTGTGCGGCGGGCTAATACTGCTTACTGCCACTGCAACCAGCATAGTAAAAACTGCCTACTGAAGAGACAGCCAGGCCTTAGCAGCGGTGCCCATAATGATTGTTTTTTCGCTATCGGAAAGGGGTGCTTCACGAACTAACGTTCCGGGAACTGCTTCTCCTAAGGGGAATGGGTAATCAGAGCCCTGAACAACCTTGTCAGCCCCCACCAGATCAATAATGTATTGTAACATTTTGTGATCGCACACATGTGAATCGACCCAGAATTTACCCAGGTATTTTTTTGGGTTAAATTCATTGTCGATTGCCACTAAATCGGGGCGGCAATCCCAGCCATGTTCAATACGGCTAATCGTTGGTAAAAAAGAGCCTCCACCATGTGCAAAACATACTTTTAGCTTCGGAAATTTCTCGAAAATACCTCCAAAAATCATACTGCAAATAGCGCGGCTGATTTCCGCAGGCATACCTACCAACCATGGTAACCAATACTTAGTCATATGCTCCTGGCCCATCATTTGCCATGGATGAACAAGGATGGCTGCCTCTGTTTTTTCGCAGGCTGCCCAAAATTCGTGAAACTGAGGTTCTCCTAAATTAATATTGTTAATGTTACTTCCTATCTGAACACCTTTAAAACCAAGGCTCATACAACGTTCCAGTTCCTGAACGGCTAATGCAGTATCCTGCATAGGAACCGTTGCCAAACCAATAAATTTATCAGGGTAATTCCTAACGGTTTGCGCAATATCATCGTTTAAAAATTGAGCGATTTCCAAACAATCCTTTGGTTTCGCATCATAACTAAACATTACGGGAATGGTGCAAATTACCTGCATGTCTGCTTTATGTGCCGCCATTTCTTTAATACGCACTTCCGGATCCCAGCAGTTTTCAACGATCTCGCGGAAACGGGTATTACCCTGCATCATCCAGGCTCTTCCCGGTTCGTGGTGATCTAACTGAATAAAATTTCCATAACCGAATTTTTTTGTAAAATCAGGGATGTGTTTGGGAATAATGTGGGTGTGGGTATCGATTGTAAACATGAGGTAAAATTAGATATTATTTTTTACTTTTTTCTGAAGCAAAATATACTTCTCCTTTTCTTTTTTCCTTGATGAAAAAAGAAACAAAAAAATCAAGTCAAAACGATTTCCACGCTCTCTTTTAATTTTTAAGATTCGTTTTTGAAAGAGAACTAAAGCTCTTTCAAACTCATCTAAAAAAATTAAAATTCACAGCTCATCCCCTTCCCGTTTTGACACGCCCCCCGCGCCATTCTATTATTTATTTTGATTTACCATCAACTCCTTAATATACTTAACAGGAGCGCTGCCATAGCTTAGGAATTTTTCGTGGAATTGTTTCAATTTAAAGGCTTCTCCCTGCTGCTTCTTAAGCTCTTCCCTGAAATCATAAATTTCTGTGAACCCTGTAAAGTAAGAGCATAGCTGAACCTGTGTTACCGATACCCGCTTCCATTTTCCTTCAGCTTCGGCTTGTTGTTGAAAAGCTTCATTTACCAATAAATGAATGGCTTCTTCCTTACTTAAATTATTAACGTGTACGCCATAATCTAAAATTGTATTACAGGTGCTTCGTAAATTCCATTTATAATACATCAGCCACATCTCCGGTGATGCTTCTACAGAACCATTTTCGGCGCCATACCCATTTTCCAGCATCATCCGTTCTGTGTAAACAGCCCAACCTTCTATCATGGCTCCGTTACCAAAAACTGATTTGATAATACTTGGCGATTGATTGGAATATACCAACTGTGTGTAATGGCCTGGAATGGCTTCATGAATATTTAAAATCTGAAGGATATAATAATTGTATTCTCTTAAATAGCTTTCGATGCGCGCTTTATCCCAACCTGCAAAACTGCCTACATTATAATAGGTATTCCCGTTTTTATCATACGGGCCGGGCGATGAAATAGAAGCCCCTGCCACACCAGCCATGTACGCCGGCTCTTTGCGAACTACCAAAGGTTTAGAAGGATCAATATAGATGAGATCTTTTGCTTTAATAAAATTAACCAGTCGTGGAATCTGGTGCTGAATTTCTGTTTGAAAAGAATCAGCCGCTATATGTTTTACTGAAATTTTATCAATCACCTGTTTAATCAATACTAAACTGTCTGTTGGTTTAGGTGTTCTTCCTTTTTTGCCAACCTCTGCATTTTCAGGATTCCCTATATATTTATCCCATAGCTTATCAGAGAGTTCGTACATTTTAGTATGCAGATCTTTTTTATGTTCAAGGGCTTTTTGGTAGATTTCTTCGGCCGTATAGCCAGACTGGATATCATGCTCAAACTTTTTAGCGTATAATGCTTTACCTAACCGAAAACTGCGGGGTGTCTCATTTTTCAATGCTTTTAAAAATGCCACATATTTATGAATTGCCTGTGTGGCTTCTTCCGCTCTTGCACTTATTTTTTCTTTTTCTACGACACTTAAGTGAGATCTGTTAAGGGCATCTTTAAGATCTGCTTCGAAAGTAGACGCTCCTCCAAGGTTTTGATCTACGGCTAGTTGTGTATGTTCAAGTGTGGGGTTTTTGAGCTGTTGTTCTGCAACTTTGTAATATGCCGGAATGTTTTTCATGCGCAAATAAAAATGATGCAGGCGGGTATCTAACGAATCGTAATTGTTTGCCAGCATTTCTGCAAAGCTTCCGCATACATTATAATCAGAAGGATTCCACTCATAAGAGCGGAAACTGTTTGCGTACCATTCTGTGGATTTTAACTGATTTTCTATCATATGGTAATCTGTTTTGTTATTATCCGACAGGGAATCCAGTTCAAAGATTTTTAGTGAATCTAAATTCGATTTACAAAATGCTACTTCTTTTTGACGCTGCGCATCGTTAGGTACCGTTAATACACTATCATACTTATGGTAGCCCTGGCTACTGGCCCAAGCCGGATAAAGTTCCCACAGGTTGAGGATGAACCGTTCTTTATAAGAATCAAACGCTTTGTTTTGATCTGTTTTTGTTTCGCTGTTGCAGGCCATTAAAAGCGTAAGCCCTAAAAATGAAATAAGTGTTTTCATGAAATGAGTGTTGTGATGCGAATGTAAGAAATTAAATACTGTGTTTGAGATTGCTTCTCCGCCGGCTGACGGATCGCAATGACGAACAGCCGCAAATTATGCCTTTATCTCCGGCAATCTGCCTGATCAGTAACAAAATCTGTATTCAAATTTTTTATCTGATACAACTATTACTTTCAAAAACCTACCAAAGCTCATAATCCAACATAGAATTTTCAACGCGATAAGTAGGGGTTTGTTTTCCATCGGATAGGCGGTTTACTTCTTCGGAAACAAATTTTTGAAGTTCGCTCAGGGTAATTTTTTTATCTGCATTAAAATCGGCAGTATAGTTTTTCATGCCATCCATTAAACAGTGTGTGAACAAGCCGTTGTTCCATTTCTCTCCCTCAAAAGCCTCTTCTGTTCCACCGGCTGAGGAAATTACCGTAACACCTGAATTTTGGCGCAGATCGGAGAAAATAGCTTTCGACATTTCCATAGCGGTATTTTGTGTGAAGGTGTTCCCTGCCATTTTTACACTTCGTGTACTGTCCTTTTTTGTTTCTTTATTATTTCCTTCTTCAATGTTTACATCTTCATCTACTTCTCCGCTAAAGCAGGCATCAATAAACATTAATTTACGAATGGGTTTCATCTCCCTAAATAATTTCTCGAAGCTATTGTAACTTACCGAGTTTATTTTTGGATCAGTAAAATCGGTATAGTAAGTCGGGAAATAATAACTCAGGTCTTTATCCAAATAGCCATGACCTGCAAAGAATACCATAACCACATCATTGATCCCTGCCTTTGAAAAAAACTGTTTTAAATTTTTAACCGAATCGGGGCTAAAGGATTGATTAAATATTTTTTTGATCTCTATTTTATTAAATGATTTAGAATTAGACATTGTATTGGCCAAATCGTTTGCATCCTTTATCGCATAAGCCAAATCAAAATCTTTATCCTTAAATTTTTCGCTTCCTATAACTACTAAATAAAGATCGGGCTTTATATTATTTGTATTATTAAATAACCTCACTACACGGGGACTTTCAAGGTTTTGATCGTCTTTTACGCTAAACTCAAAATGGTTAATTCCGGAAGAGGTTTCGAAGGATACATTTTTTTCGAAACGGGCATTTTGTACTTCCGGGATGTCTTCTGTTAGAATCAATGTGCCGTTATTGTAAATATTTAATGTTACTAATTTCCCCTGACCTTTATTAGCGCCTATCGAAAAATTAACCATGCCGTTTTTATCAGGGTTCATTTTTACCTGTTGAATAGAGGGCAGCGAGGAGAAATTTATTTTACTGTCGGGTTTCAATCCCAATACTTTCATCCGTTTGAGATAGGCCATTTCATAGGCTTTTATTAACGCGCTATCAGAACAACCAAATGCCCGCAATACTTTGTGCGGCTGATTCAGATAAGCATCGAACTGTTCGAAACTAAACATTTCCGACTGGTATTTAAAGCGAATGTTTTTCACAAATTCTTTTGAGCCGAGGTAATGCAATTCGGAAGTTACAAGGAAAAAATTATCGCTGTTGGCATTGGCCAATTGCCCTATCACTTTTCTGTTCTTTAAATCCACAAAGGTTGCCAGGGCATTAAATCCGCTGGTGATAATTAAACGATCGAGGTTTTCAACAAAAAAACATTTTGGCATAGAGATCTTCATCTCTCCCAGGTCTATCAGCTCTTCGCCTTTATCACCATATACTTTAAATGAATTCCCAATAGGATTAAACAAAGCAATGTATTTTCCTTTTTCGCTTGTAGCATTTGAAGAAATCATATCGGCTGTTTTAGAAATACTTTTGGAGTATAATTCCTTCCCGGTTTCTATATCATATTCTGTATAGAGGATCTCTTTTTCTTTACCACCACTCACATCATATTTTAAATACCAAATGGCCATTACCTTTCCGTTTTCCTTAATTTTAAAATCGTAAGGAAAATAGGTTACTGCGTAATCCGCTACCACAGCCTTTTTAGCCATGTCTATTCTTACAATGGCATTTACATCCAGCTCAATCGGGTTCCCGTTAATGTCCATCTTTTTTTTGACCTGCCCCGAAGTATATACAAACTTATTATCAGGACTAATCATTACCCTGGAGGTAACGGTCCAAGACTCACTTTCGTATTCTACTTTTTTAGTTTTACGGTTTACAATTTTATATTTTGATGCGTCGGGAATAAATACAAGCTCTTTTGTAAAGTTGATGCCTTTTTCAGGGCTGCCAGCGGCTAATGAAAACATCCCCTCGTATTTTTCTTCTGCAAATGTTTTTAAATTGAGAATGTGTAATGTTTTATAATCGGAATAATAATATTCGTCATTTATAAAACCCGACATAAACGCATATACGTTTCGTTTAATGGTTTTGGTATATTTCTTTTTATGGATATTATAAATAGAAAGATTTAAGTTTTTAAAAGATTTTCCTGAATTCACGACTACTTCAGAATCGTTTAGAAATACCACTCCATAAATAAAGGAGGTGTCTGAGCCTGAAATATCCCTGATTTCAGCATATTTGGAGAAGCTATTTAAGTCCCAGAAAAAACCTAAATTACCGCTATTGGTAAACATCCAGCGTTTATTTGGGCTCACATCTGCAGAGTTAATCGCATTACCTAATGTAACCCGTTCAGAAATTAATTGCATGGTTCCGGGATCATGAACTCTTAACGCTTTATAGGGATAATAGCCGTTTGAGACCATCCTTTTTCCACTCGGAGAAATGCGGATATTGGATAATACATCTTTATATTTCCTGGATAGCTTTTTTGTTTTAAGATCAATGAGCTTCAGGCCTTTGGTGGTTGAATAGGCAACGAGGTTGGTTCCGGATAAAAAATCGATGTCATAAATAAATTCGTCGCTACTAAAGTTAATGGTATCGGGTACAGAAATAGCGGGACGTTTGTTGATTTCTTTATATGTTTTTTTATCGTAAAAATTATAATCGTATTTCATCATCCGAACTTCGTGTACTACTTTTTCGGCTTCGAGGTTCATGATAAAATAATTAGTGCCTGTATAACAGATCAACAATGAATCGCGCACGCGTGTTTTAATAATCGTTCCGGTGTTACTTATCACTTCCTTCACCTCTGCCAGATCGGTGAGCGATTGTTTAAACACTGCATTTAAGGTGCCGGAGGTTTTTGCTATTAATACTTCCTTATTTTTTGAATATAAAGAGGTACTCATAACATAATCGGTTACCGGAAATACATGTGAGCTGATGACTGCTTTTTTCTGCAGATCGTACAACACCGTAAAAGATGCTATGGCCACATATACTTCGTTACCGGTACCGGTAAAAAAAGCAGCGTTAATAGGTAAAGCGCCATAGTAATCACTATTGGGGAGGCCTTTAATTAAATCAGCCGTATTTATTTTAAAAAGTAACCCGAGTTTTTGATCTTTAAAAGAAAAAACCAATAGCTCATTGTTAAGTGTGAGTATGATTTTATCTCCTTCCTTATTGAGCGATAAATTTTTGGCACCGTAACCCAGATCATACTCATCTACTACTTCGACAGTTTCTGTATTATAGATAGACAGGGCGGTTGAGCAAAGTGCAAAATATTTTTCGTCGGGAAAAAACTGTACAAAATCAAAATAACTGTAGCCTATTTCTTTAGGTACGATCATTTTAATATCTTTCAATTGCGCCGTGCAGTTGATGTTGTAAAGCAATACAATAAGCAGGACAACTAACTTTTTCATTCCGTTTTCCTTGAAGACCGCCAGGTTTTAGAAACCTAACCGGTCTGGTTAATTTATACCAAGCCTTTCAAAATAGCTTCATCTACCATATTTGGCAATGTTACTTTTAAGTTTGGTGTACGTTCCATTTCACGTTTGATGGCAAAATTAGCTTCTTTGTTACGTGCCCATGAACGACGGGCAATTCCGTTATTTACATCCCAAAACAACATGGATTTTAAACGTCGGTCGGCATCCGCACTTCCATCCAACACTAAACCAAAGCCTCCGTTAATTACTTCGCCCCAGCCTACGCCACCACCATTGTGCAGACTAATCCAGGTAGCTCCTCTAAAACTATCGCCTACAAAATTTTGTACTGCCATATCCGCCGTGTATTTTGAGCCATCATAAATATTAGAGGTTTCACGGTAAGGAGAATCTGTGCCACTTACATCGTGGTGATCTCTTCCTAAAACAACCGGTGCTGTAATTTCTTTAGCAGCAATTGCTTTATTAATGGCTTCAGCAATTTTTACACGACCTTCGCTATCGGCATATAAAATGCGGGCTTGCGAGCCAACTACTAAATTATTTTTCATCGCATCCCGAATCCAGATAATATTATCGCTGAGCTGTTGTTTAATTTCTTCCGGGGCGGTTTTATAAATTTCTTCTAATACCTGTAACGCAATTTCATCTGTTTTACGAAGGTCGTTTTCGTTGGCACTTGTACACACCCAGCGAAACGGGCCAAAACCGTAATCAAAACACATAGGCCCTAAAATATCCTGTACGTACGAATTGTATTTGAACGTTGCACCAATGTGGCCACCTTTAATCGCTTTTTCGTTTTTATAAATATCTGCTCCGGCTCTTCCTGCTTCGAGTAAAAAGGCGTTGCCATAATCAAAAAAGTACATGCCTTTGCTATGCAAGGTATTCACAGCATTTGCGTGACGTACTAACGTTTTCTGAACTTCCTCTTTAAATTTATCAGGATTCGACGCCATTAATTCATTGCTTTCTTCTAACGAAAGGCCTGCAGGATAATAACCTCCTGCCCAGGGATTATGCAAAGACGATTGATCGGAACCGATATCTACCGGCATATTTTCTTTCACTAAACGTTCCCATAAATCCACTACATTTCCCTGATACGCTAATGATATAGCTTCTTTAGCCAACTGTGCTTTTTTAATACGTGGAATCAGTTGATCTAAATTATCGAACACTTCATCTACCCAGCCTTGTGAGTGGCGTGTTTTTACTGCTTTAGGATTTATTTCGGCAGTTACAGAAACCAGGTCCGCAATTTTTGCTGCCTTTGGCTGTGCCCCGCTCATACCACCCAAGCCACAGGTTACAAATAATTTTCCTTTACGGTCTTCTTCTGTTTTGCAAATTTTACGGGCAGCATTCATTACTGTAATAGTTGTACCATGTACAATACCCTGCGGACCAATGTACATGAAAGAACCGGCCGTCATTTGTCCATACTGGGTTACTCCTAAAGCATTAAATTTTTCCCAATCATCTGGCTTACTGTAATTAGGAATCATCATCCCGTTAGTAACCACTACGCGAGGCGCATCTTTATGTGAAGGAAATAAACCCATGGGATGCCCGCTATACAATACGAGAGTTTGCTCATCTGTCATAGTTGCCAGGTACTGCATGGTTAATAAATACTGTGCCCAGTTTTGAAATACAGAACCATTACCTCCGTAGGTAATTAATTCGTGTGGGTGTTGTGCTACAGCATAATCTAAATTATTGCTCAACATATGCATAATGGCCGCAGCCTGTATGGATTGGTGAGGATATTCTAAAATAGGGCGCGCGTATAATTTATAATCGGGGCGAAAACGGTACATGTAAATACGCCCGTATGTTTTTAATTCTTCAAAAAATTCTTTTGCTAACACCGCATGGTGCTTAGCCTCGAAATAACGTAATGCATTTTGAACAGCCAGTTTTTTTTCTTCGGCATTTAAACTATCCTTGCGTTTGGGCGCATGGTTAATGGTGCTTTCATAAGGTTTTACTTCAGGCAATTGGGAGGGAATGCCGGCTAATATGTGCTGTTGAAATTGTTGTGAATTCATATATCTGATACGTGAATGAATAAGTTTTTGACTGTGTGAATTTAACACTAAAAGTTTAAACTTTAACCACTTATCCTTGTTTTAAAATTATGCAAAAAACTACTATTTTTTGGTTTAGGAGAGATCTCCGTTTAGAGGATAATGCAGGCCTGTACTATGCCCTAAAAAATAGTGCCTATGTACTCCCGGTTTTTATTTTTGATAAAACTATTCTGGATAAGCTTGAAAACAAAGAAGATAAACGGGTTGAATTTATTCATCATGCGATTATGAAGTTGCAGGCTCAACTTAAAGAGATGGGATCATCCCTAAAGGTATTTTATTCCACCCCCGAAAATACCTTTAAAACATTGGTTAAAACATATGATGTGGCTTCTGTTTATACAAACCATGATTACGAGCCTGATGCCAATGAAAGAGATCATGGCATCAAAGATTTTTTACAAGGAAAAAACATTGAATTTAAAACGTACAAAGACCAGTGCATTTTTGAGAAAGAGGAAGTAACCAAAGATGATGGCAGACCCTATACCATTTTTACACCTTACAGCAGGAAGTGGAAATTAAAAATGAAGGAGTTTTATGTGAAGCCTTATCCCACTAAAACCTATTTTAAAAATTTTATTAAAATAAAGCCGTTTCCTATTCCCTCTTTAAAAGAATTAGGATTTAAAAAAACTGATCTGGAAACTCCTGATGAAAACCCGGATACAGCTATTATTATGCACTACAAAGAGCAACGCGATTTCCCGGCCATTAAAGGCACCACACGTCTAAGTGTACATTTGCGGTTTGGAACTGTAAGTATCAGGGCTTTAACAAAAAAAGCCATAGCCTTAAATGAAACATGGTTAAACGAATTGATCTGGAGAGATTTTTATATGATGATCCTGCATCATTTTCCACATGTGGTGAAAGGCTCTTTTAAACCCCCGTATGATAACATCCCGTGGCGACAAAGTGAAAAAGAATTTACGGCCTGGTGTGAAGGCAAAACAGGATTCCCTATTGTAGACGCCGGGATGCGCGAATTAAATGCAACCGGTTTTATGCATAACCGTGTGCGGATGATTGTTGCGAGCTTTTTGGTGAAAGACTTGCTAATCGACTGGCGTTGGGGTGAAGCTTATTTCGCTGAAAAATTACTGGACTTTGATTTAAGTGCCAATAATGGCGGCTGGCAATGGGCTGCGGGAAGTGGCTGCGATGCGGCGCCTTATTTCAGAGTGTTTAACCCTACTGAACAAACCAAAAAATTTGATCCCGAATTTAAGTATATCAAACAATGGATTCCGGAGTTTAATACACCCGATTATCCTCAGTCTATTGTAGATCATAGTGCTGCAAGGTTAAGAACGCTTGCTGCTTACAAAGAAGCTCTCGGTGAAATTAAACAGATGAAATTAGTTTAGTGGATAAAAGATAACTCCACGAAGGCACCGCCTTTATTGGTAAAAATAACGTCTGCATCAATTTGATGAGCGAGTGATTCGATAAGACTTACACCTAAAGATGTTTCCTTTCTCACATTCAAATCTCCGAAGCCTTTCCCGTTATCAAATATATTGATCCAAATCCTGCCGTTTAACATGAGCATTTCTAATTGAATGGTAGGATCTTCCAACTCATGCTCAAAGGCGTGCTTTAAGGAATTAGTGAGCACTTCATTTATAATGAGGCCAGTAGGAATAGCCTTTGTAATAGAGATATCCACATCAATGATTTGTTTAATTATTCTGATCTTAGAATTTAACCGATGGCTTCCAACCACTTCATCAGTTAACTCCATTAAATACTGTCCCAAATTTATTTTTGAAAGATCCTGTTTTTTATACAAACGGTCGTGCACCATGGCAATGCTCATAACCCTATTCTTAGCGTCCAGCAATAACACCTTCGCTTCATTGCCATAGGCATTGCTTAACTGTAAATTTAAAAGCCCCGATATAACAGCTAAATTATTTTTCACCCGGTGTTGTATTTCTGCTAACAGCACTTCTTTTTCTTTTAGAGAATTACTAATCAGTAGCTGGCCTTCCTGTTCTTTTTTTAAACTTTGAATCAGTTCGTCGTTCTGTCGGTTAATTAACTTAACTACCAGGTATACTAAAAAAATGGTGAGAATCACCGTTAAATAAGCATTGTAAAGGAGCAGCACTTTATTATCGGCAGCAGTAACCGTGGTATTTTTAAGCACCTGTATCTTCAATAATTTGGAACTGAAAAAACTACACACCACAATCAATAAAAACAATGCTGTACGTTGGTTTGATCTGTCCGGATTATGAATAAGGGCTATACAAAAAATAACAGGAAAAAAGTACAGGTAACATTGTACAGAATCGTCGTACTGCTGATTAATTAAAAAGATAAGTCCGTTAATGAATACAACGAATAAAAAAGTAGCTACATCATACCGGTTTTTAGCATTTAAAACAATGATGGCTATAGCTATTAATGCACTACAAAACTCTGTTAATGCCGGGTAAGCCCCTCCTAAAAAAAAAACAGATGTAGCACCCACTATCAGGCCTGCCATAATAATTAAGGCAAATAGATTAATCATCCTGATTTCCCTTCGTTGATAGAAAGGTAAATTTCCATTTACACCTAAATCAATTATTTTTCTGAAGATCACAGATTAGTCATTTTTTAACTCCATGAAGATACATTTTATTTTAAAAAAACCTAACAGATAGTTTAAAATGGCCTGGGGCTTATACCATCTGAAATCCATTAAATACGTGTGTCCATCCATGAAAATGCTCATAACGTTATGATAACCTATTAGTACTCAAACCGGCAACCTACATTATTCTACAACCACTTATCAAATATTAAAACGATGGCGTAGAAATCGTTCTGTACTTTTTCTTTTTAGGCCTGCCTGCTTTAGGATATTTAGAGGTGTAGCCCATTTTGATCACTTTCGTTTCATTGGGGTTTAGCAGAATCTTCCAGGTTAACTTCCCCGAAGCTTTATCATAAACTGCTCCTGATATTTCGTTGACACTGATTTCCTGATCGGAGCTGGAAGCCACCGGTACCTGGTCTTCCACAATAATAGAAACAGGGACATCGCGGGTGTTTTTAATAGTAGTTTCGTATTTCATTACTTCCTTTTCGTTATTACCTACAATGGATCTTTGATAATCCTGTTTGGATTCTTTGCGCACCATTTGAATTTTTTTATCACGGCCTAATGATACCGTTAACGAATCTTCGAGATCAATGGTCTTAATAAATGTTTTTCCGATGTATGATCCTCCAAAATAGACACTGGCATCGCCGCTTACCAGATCTGGCAAGTCTTTTAAAGCAAGTTTCGTTTGCAAGAACACATCTTTATCTAATGCCGGAACAGCTTTATACTCATAAAATGCAGTAACGGTTTTTTCCAATACATCTACAGTATAAGGCTTAGAATCGGAATACACAGTATAGGGTTGTTCGATAGAATATTCGGTACTTAACATATCCACTTCAATTTTTTTAAACTGAATCTGGTTTTGTTTTGCTTCACGTGCATTATTAACAGATAATCTATCGTACATTTCACCCTGCACTTCCACACCTTCTATTTTCTGTACTTCCTTTAATGAATTTACTACTCCAGACTGTACCTGTACATATTTTGCCAGGTCGTTTTCCTGCGCTACCTGTTCATTTCCTAAATACCATTTGCTCAACTGTGGAATATTAATGCCTATATCAGGGTTAGCCGTTGATAGAATAATTTTAATGTCTTTCCAGTCTAAGCCCGAATTATTAAACAAAATAGCCCTGTATACAAGCGTTACATCTTTTCCCGTTCCTTCTGTACGAATATCATATTTAGGTGTCCAGCCTGCGGTTGGAATTAAATATTTAAACGTCATCGTTGCTTCTACATCCTTATTAGCCACAAAGGTGGCTGTAATATCGCTTGTTGGAGGGTTCACTTCCGCATCCAGTTCGGTAAGTTGTTTTCTGTATTGAGAACGCAGTTTTTCGAGCTTAGATTTTATTTTACCATTTTTAAAAATCAGTTGATTAATTTCTGTACTGCGTTTCCGGTAAAAGTCTGCCGATTTTTCAACGTCAGCAATACTTACGCCAGGTTGCCCACCAATAGACTGGTTTTTAAATAAAAGTGATTTTTCAGTTTCCAATTCATCCTGCTCATATTTTAATAGGGTTAGTTTATCCTTATAAAATTCTACACTGTCTTTTAAGTTCTGTACTTTATCATTGTCTTTTCTTTCGTCCAGGTAATTGGTGTGTGAATTAATATACAACACATTAATTTCGGAGGAGCCGGGAGTTAAATTGATACTGCGCTCGTCCAAACGGGGCGACAAACCTGTAAAGGTCACAATATTTTTTCCTTTTTTTAATTTAATTTTTGCTTCATGGTTTAGCTCCGCGCCTGTTAAAAACACCGTAACCTTTTTTACTTCTGATGAGGCGTTGAATTTATTTTCCTGTGCATTTAGTTTAATAACACTTACTAAAAGAAAACAGATGATGGATTTTTGCATATACTTAAATTTTAAGAGTGAAACTAAGTTCGTGAATTATTTCTGAATAACGCGCGTGAAGCCAATAGGGCTCCATACCATATACCAATTGACAGCGCTTAAAATTATAACCGGCCTTTGCTATAACGGACGCGTAATTAAAATTGGTTACCCTGCAACCTACTCCACCAATCAATCCTTTTCTTCCTAATACATGAATGTTAAACGCGTGCGATTGTAATTTGGCCTGGGTGATCTCCGCATTTATTAATTGTAACCGTGCAATGTTATTCCAGTTACCCGTATACCAAATGGTAGCGCTGATAGTCCTCGTTAATACATGTTTGTATTTTACATACACAGAACCTGTTGTGTAAACTGTTCCTTTTTGACCGGAGGTAAAATAGATCCATTTATTTGGCTGTACGGAGATCCCTGCCATTATGTTTTCATAATTAATAAGCCATCCCAGATTTAATGAAGCGTACGTTGAAGATTGTAAAGAGGGTTTTCTCACATCATTGTAAACGGAAAATGCCGCTCCGCTATCTGCTTTGAGCTGATTGTAACTCAGGCCAATTGCCCAGCCTGTGCTGATTGCATTAAAAAAAAGTAACTGATACGATAAGCCTATCCCTCCCTTTTGAAAGCTGCTTTTTTGCTGGTTTACAAAATTGTAATGCGCTGAAATTCCTATATTTTTGTTCAGGAAAAAATGTTGCCCTGATGCCAGGATATCGCTTTGTTTATGCGATATTCTTGATGATACACACACCTGATTTGGTATATAGTTTCCGTTGAGATAAGCGGAGATCGCAGAAAATGCCGGATTAAACGCTACAATATGACTTGAAGGATTATTTAATAAAACAACCTGACCTTTAACAGAACTGCTAAAGATGATACAACATAAACTATAGAAAAAATATCTATTCAAAACAGGGCTTCGGGTAATAGACGCATTGAATTACTATTTCCATAAAACGACTCAAGGCACTCCTTTATTACTAATTACATGCGGGACATGAAATCAAATACCACACATTTGAAGGTACGGTATTTTTCAAATAAAAAATAAAAATCACAAAAAAGCCTTGTAATTATGTATTACAAGGCTTTTTACAATGGGTTTGGTTACACCACCATGTTCACAATCTTCTTGTGAACCACAATGACTTTCTTAGGTTCTTTACCATCTAAAAATTTAACAGTGTTTTCGTTTTGTCTCACAATGGCCTCTACTTCTGGGGCTGTTAACGTAGCGGGTAGCTCTAATGTAAATTTCACTTTCCCATTAAATGATACAGGATAGTTCACATTGTCATCTACTAAATATGCTTCGTTAAAATCAGGGAAAGGAGCAAGGGTAATACTTTCTGTATGGCCTAATTGTTTCCAAAGCTCTTCTGTAATATGTGGTGCATAGGGAGATAAACAGATCAATAATGGTTCAAGTACTGCCCTTTTATTACATTTTACTTCTGTTAATTCGTTCACGCAGATCATAAAATTACTGATAGAGGTATTGAAAGAAAAACGTTCAATGTCTTCCGTAATTTTTTTGATGGTTTTATGTAAGGTTTTTAGTTCTGCTTTGGTTGGTTCGTCGGGAGAAATAGCAAAGACAACCTCCCCCTGGCCCCCTCCAGAGGGGGAGAAGAACAGTCTCCACAGTTTTTTTAAGAAGCCGTGGACACCCGTGATACCATTCGTATTCCATGGCTTACTTTGTTCCAAAGGCCCTAAAAACATTTCGTACAAACGCAATGTATCCGCACCGAATGTTTCGCAAATATCATCAGGATTAACCACATTATTCCATCTCTTTGACATCTTCTCTACAACGGGCTTAGTTTTAAAGGAAATTGATTGGATTTTATTCCCCTCAAAATCGTAATAAACATCATTATTCCAATATCCTTCGTCAGAAATTAAAATAGAACCTCTATAGTAATTTTGGTCTGCGATCCACTTATCAATATTCAAAACTGAATTCATCACATACTTAACATTAGCTCTATTCTCCTGGAACAATTCCGTATTTATTGAAGTCTTATTTTCTTTATCAAAATATTCAACACCAAGATTAGAATCATAACTTAAATAAACATGGCAATGATCTGAACCATTTCCAATGTCAAGTCTTTTTATTTCTCTACCATCCTTCTTAATAACAATTTCTTTCGAGACGCTATTATATTCTTCGATCTCTTCTCTATTTATACGAACCTCCTTCATTAATTCAGAGGTTCCTCCAATCATTCCCTGATTAATCAACTTCTTAGCCGGTTCGTCAATGGCAATATAACCAAGGTCTTTTAAGAATTTTGTCCAGAAACGCACATACAATAAATGGCCTGTGGCGTGTTCACTTCCACCGATGTATAAATCCACCTGTTTCCAGTAATCCGTTAATTTTTTAGAAGCAAACTCCGACCCATTATGAGGGTCCATATACCGTAAAAAATACCAGCTACTGCCTGCCCAACCGGGCATGGTGCTATACTCATATTCATACTTACCGTCTTTTTTCCAGGAAGATGAAGCACGTGCCAATGGTGGCTCACCATCTTCGGTTGGTAAATATTTATCTACTTCCGGTAAGATCAATGGTAATTCACTTTCTTCCAATACATAAGGAATATCATTTTTATAATATACCGGAATGGGCTCTCCCCAATAACGTTGACGACCAAACACCGCATCACGCAAACGGAAATTTACTTTTCCTTTTCCTAAACCTTTTGCTTCAATTTCTGCAATAGCTTTTTTCACAGCTTCTTTTACATCCAGCCCGTTTAAAAAATCAGAATTAATTAATTTTCCTTCTTTGGCATCATACGCTTCTTTCGAAAGATCACCGCCTGAAATCACTTCTAGAATTGGCAAATCAAAATGTTTGGCAAAGGCATAATCTCTCGAATCATGTGCAGGAACAGCCATTACAGCACCTGTACCATACCCCACTAACACATAATCACCGATCCAGATAGGAACCTGTTTTCCTGTAAATGGATGTTCCACATAAGAACCTGTAAATACTCCGGTGATCTTTGCAATTTCTGCCTGGCGCTCCCGTTCACTTCTGTTTTTCGTTTGAATAATGTATGCTTCAACAGCTGCTTTTTGTTCAGGTGTTGTTAAGGATGCTACTAATTCATGCTCAGGCGCAAGGGTAACAAATGATACACCAAATACGGTATCAGGACGGGTTGTAAAAACTTCGATATAGACATCTGAAAATTCAGTAGTGATCTCTTGTACTGATTTGTTAGAAAGTGAATTGCTTCTACTTTGTATTGATGTTTTAAATCTTAAAGAGCTTCCTTCCGAACGACCTATCCAGTTGCGTTGCGCTTCTTTTAAGCTTTCTGTCCAATCCAATGTATCAAGGCCTTCCAATAAACGCTGTGCATATTTAGTAATACGCATGCTCCATTGTTTCATCATTTTACGTTCTACAGGATATCCACCACGCTCACTTACACCATCTTTAATTTCATCGTTGGCTAAAACTGTTCCCAAAGCCGGACACCAGTTCACAAATGATTCTCCTAAATAGGCCAGACGGAAATTCATTAAAATGTCACTTTGTTTTTTCTCATCAAAGGCTTTCCATTCTTCACCTGTAAAAGCGGGAACCTCTTTTTCAATGTCTCCGGTTAAAATATCATGATCAATCCCTTTGCAGCCTTCTGTTTCCAGGATGGCGATAAGGCTTTTAATGTTCTCTGCTTTGTTAGTACGTGGATTATACCACGAATTAAAAATCTGTATAAAGATCCACTGTGTCCATTTGTAATACTCAGGGTTAGACGTCCTTACTTCTCTGTCCCAGTCAAACGAAAAACCTATTTTATCTAATTGTCTTCTATATACGGCAATGTTATTCTCTGTGGTGATTTTTGGATGTTGCCCTGTTTGAATAGCATATTGTTCAGCCGGTAAACCAAAACTATCATAACCCATTGGGTGCAATACGTTAAATCCTTTGTGGCGTTTGTAACGTGTAACAATATCAGAAGCAATATATCCGAGAGGATGTCCCACGTGCAAACCCGCACCGGAAGGATAGGGAAACATATCCAATACATAATATTTTGGTTTATCTCCGCCATCTTTGGCAGCAAAGGTTTTATGGTCTTTCCAAAACTGTTGCCAGTTCGATTCTATCTCTTTAAAGTTATATTCCATCTTTCGTTGAATTTGCGAGGAACAAAGATACTTTTTTGTAGGAGAAAAGGAAAGAATTCGCCACAGAGTCCCTGAGTTTTTTGCAGGAAGAATATAATCCGGTTCCGACTACACACAATAGCTATGGGACGAACGATCATAAAAAAATCGCAGAATATGTCTTCTGCGATTCTTTATACCTCTATAATGAAATTAATACTTAATCCCTGAAACACCAATGTTTTCAATAGGATGCCAGGTTGTTTTTATTTCCTGTAAATCCGTAATGTAATAGGGCCCCTGCTCTTTTTCATCAGTCCAGTTTTTATCCCAGGTAAATACCCGTTTTACATTTAAGGAAGCATTTTCGCCAATGGTTTTATTAAACTCTTTTTCAGCGTTGCAATTAATAATTGCGTTAACATCCATATGTGATGAGAAATGCGCGTGTAATTCTTTATGGTTACCCGTTACAATATTTACCACACCACCCGGAATATCACTTGTAGCAATCACCTCAGCAAAAGTAATTGCGCAAGTTGGTTTTGCTTCTGATGCCAAAACTATACAGGTATTACCACCTGCAATGCAAGGGGCAATTACAGAAACTAATCCCAATAATGCCGTAGATTCATCGGCCAGAATAGCCACAACACCCATTGGTTCCGGCACCGAGAAATTAAAATGCGATGTTGCCACCGGATTTACAGAACTGAATAATTGCTGGTATTTATCGCACCAACCGGCGTAATACACTAAACGATCAATACTTTGTTCTACTTCTTTTTTAGCATTAGCTGCGGTATAACCAAGCTGTTTTAATTCTTCCAAAAACTGCTCTTTACGCCCTTCCAGCATTTCTGCAATACGGTATAGTATTTGTCCGCGATTAAACGCTGCGCGGGAACTCCATCCACTAAAGGCACTGCGGGCAGCTAATACAGCATTTCTAAAGTCTTTACGGGAAGATAAACTAACGTTTACAGTCATGTTGTTCTTTAATTTTAAAGGGTAATAGCGGCCGCTTTCGGTACGGGGAAATTGTCCGCCAATAAATATTTTGTATGTTTTTAAAACTTCTATTCTGTCCATTGTTTTTTATTTTTACCTGTTCCGTTTCCCCTCTAAAAAGAGGGGATTAAGGGGTGTGTTGTTCCAATTTACTTTCTATAACTATTGATAATGAGTTAAGCACTAAATCTAAATTATGTCGTATTTCTCCTTCCGGAAATCTTAAAACAGTAAATCCTAATTCTGTCAATTCTATATCCCGCTGTTTATCTTCTTCTGTTTTAATGTTATGACTATAGCCATCCACTTCTATTATCAATTTCAATTTGTAACAATAAAAATCAACAATATAATTTAAGATTGGCTTTTGACGATGAAAATCGAATCCATATAATTGTTTACCTCTCAATCTTTTCCATAATAAAATTTCACCAAGGGTAGAGTTGTTCCTTAACTCCCTGGCTTTTTCTTTTAAATATGGATTATATGCTACTTTCAATTTTATGTTATTTTATTCCACACCCCTTAATCCCTCCGCCAACTGGCGGAGGGATTAAGGCAGTTTAGAACTTCAAATAAGGCATCAATCCATGCAACCCGCCTTCTCTGCCAAAACCACTTTCCTTATAGCCACCAAACGGAGAAGTAGGATCAAATTTATTATAGGTGTTTGCCCAAACAACTCCTGCACGAAGTTTAGAAGTCATATTGAAAATGCGGGAACCTTTATCTGTCCATACTCCTGCACTTAAGCCATAAGGAATGTTATTGGCTTTTTCAATCACTTCTTCTACTGTACGGAAGGTTTGAATGGCTAATACAGGTCCAAAAATTTCTTCCTGTGAAATACGATGCGATTGCGAGGTATTTAAAAATAAGGTAGGTCTCACAAAAAATCCTTTTTTAGGAATTGAACAGGAGCTCTGATACATTTCGGCACCTTCATTTATTCCTATCTTCAAATACTCGTTAATTTTATTTAACTGCATTTTAGAGTTGATGGCGCCAATGTCGGTATTCTTATCTAATGGATCACCAACAATTAAGGTCTCTAGTCTGTCTTTTAGTTTACGAATCACTTCATCTGCTACACTTTCCTGCACAAATAAACGGGAGCCTGCACAGCATACATGCCCCTGGTTAAAGAAAATTCCATTTACAATTCCTTCTACAGCTTGGTTAATAGGAGCATCTTCAAAAATAATGTTTGCTGCTTTTCCTCCTAATTCCAGGGTTAACTTTTTATCTGTTCCTGCAATTGCTTTCTGAATCCACTTGCCAACATTCGTACTTCCGGTAAAGGCTATTTTGTTGATGTCTTTATGGTTTACCATCGAAGCGCCAACCGGACCATGACCTGTAATGATATTTACCACCCCATCCGGCAAGCCACTTTCCTGAATAATCTCAGCAAGCTTCAAGGCCGTTAGTGAAGTCGTTTCTGCCGGTTTTAATACAACCGTATTTCCTGTTGCCAATGCCGGTGCAATTTTCCAGGCGGCCATTAATAAAGGGAAATTCCAGGGAATGACTTGCCCTGCAACGCCTAATGATTTAGGGTTACGGTTAGGGAAAGCATATTCTAATTTATCTGCCCAACCCGCATAATAAAAGAAATGATTGGCCGCTAAAGGAATATCAATGTCACGGCTTTCACGAATAGATTTACCCCCGTCCATTGTTTCAATAACCGATAATTCACGGGCACGTTCCTGTATTAAACGGGCAATACGGTAAATATATTTGGCGCGCTCTTTAGCAGGCATTTTGCTCCATGTTTTATCATAGGCGGTGCGTGCTGCTTTAACGGCAGTATCTACATCTTTTTCATTAGATTCAGCAATACTTGAAATTTTTTCTTCCGTTGCCGGATTGATTGTATCGAAATATTTCCCTGAATTTGGCTTCACAAATTTACCATTGATAAACAAATCATATTGCTTTTGTAAGCGAATGTGATCGGTTGCTTCGGGAGCCGGAGCATATTTCCAATCGGTGAAATATTCTAATTTTTTGGTTTCTTTTTTTGCCATAATAATTTTATTTTCTGTTTTCTCGCAGACATCGCTGATTTTCGCAGAATTGAAAGATCTGCGTTCATTTGCGGAATCAGCGGGACATAACTATTAATCTACTGATATATAATCTTTACTAAAGTAAACGCCTCTCGCTTCTTTTTCCAACTGTAAAATCAAATCGTTTGCCAAAGAGCTGGCACCAAAGCGAAACCATTTATTATCCAACCAGGCATTTCCTAAAGTTTCATGCAGCATTACCAGGTATTGCAAAGCACTTTTAGCTGTGCTGATTCCCCCTGCAGGTTTCATCCCTACCATGGTTCCGGTTCTAAAATAATAATCTTTAATGGCATCCAACATCACCAATGTAACCGGCATGGTTGCAGCCACCCCAATTTTTCCGGTAGATGTTTTGATGAAATCGGCACCTGCATAAATAGCAATATCGCTTGCACGACGCACATTATCGAGCGTTGAAATCTCACCTGTTTCAAAAATAACCTTTAAACGGGAATCGTATTTTTTACAAAGTTCTTTTATCGAAGCAATTTCGTCAAACACAAAATCGTAATTACCTTTTAAAAATTCTCCACGGCTAATCACCATATCAATCTCATCTGCCCCATTATCCAGGGCAAACTTTGTGTCTGCCAGTTTAATTTGCATGGTAGAATTACCACTGGGGAAAGCCGTTGATACAGAAGCTACTTTTACGCTGCTTCCTTTTAAGGCTTCTTTAGCAGTTTTAACATGTGTTGGATATACACACACTGCAGCAGTACCAGGCAACCCAGGCAAGGCATCATGCGGATGCATCGCTTTATAACACATCTGCTTTACTTTTCCTTCTGTATCTTTTCCCTCTAAAGTGGTTAAATCGATCATACTAAGAGCCAGTTTTAGTGCCTGAACCTTACTTCCTTTTTTAATACTCCTTGTATTAAAACGAGCAACACGCTCCTCTATTCCAACCTGATCAATTACGGGACTATTCCTAAAATCGTATGGCATGTTAATATTAATTAAAAGCGGTTTATTCACTCAAAATTAAGATAATTAATTGTATTTTTAAATTCTTAATTTGTTTTATTTGAGCAACTCCCAAAACATATATCCAAACCAAACTGAACTGGTAAGTTCAGCCGATAAAGAGAATATGTTATCACACCGGGGATTAGTTGTGTGGATGACCGGTTATTCGGGTTCAGGTAAAACAACCCTTGCTTATGGCCTTGAAAAAAAATTATTTGAAAGAGGTGTCTTAACAAAAGTACTCGATGGCGATGTGCTCCGCCAGGGCATTAACAAAGATCTGGGCTTTAGTATGGAAGACCGTACAGAGAATATTCGCCGTACAGCCGAATTAGCAAAGCAACTGGCGAGTTGCGGTATTGTAGTGATCTGTAGTTTAATTACACCCACCAATGCTTTAAGAAATTTAGCGGATAGCATTTTAGGTGAACAACATTTTATTTTATACCACATTTCCACTCCTTTGGCAGTATGCGAAAAAAGAGATGTAAAAGGCCATTATGCCAAAGCAAGATCAGGCGAATTAAAACAATTTACGGGCATTTCAAATCCTTTTGAAGAGCCAGTAAATGCGCTATACAGCATCGATACATCTGAACTGCCCATTCAGGAAAGTATAGACCTCTTTTTTGATGATATTTCTCCTTTAATTACTCTGTGATGTTTGCTATTTGTGACAAAATAATTTTAAAAAATAAATTAAAGCCTCACAGGAAACTGTTTGCGAATTATACTTATTCTGCTTTCGAAGAAATTTCTTTAATTCCGAAAGAAGAATGGGACTCTGCCGTAAAAAATAAAAATACATTCCTTACTCTATCCTACCTGCACCTTATTCATGAGCTGAAAAGCGATAGTTTAAGATTCAGATACGTGATCATTTACCATCACAAAAAACCGATGGGTGTTGTGTATTTTCAAATCAATGATTTTTCTGCTTCCCTGTTCGGAGAATTAATTGCTCATCAAATTAACGAGCTGCAAAGCAAGCGGGCTTCTGTATTTAGAAAATACATTGAGCAAAGCGAAAATGAAACCATTATGCGCTTGGTAACCTGCGGTAATAATTTTGTGAGTGGCGAACATGGGTTTTATCTGGATATTCAAAGTAAAAAAACAAAATTTAAACTGGTAGAAGGCGTGATTGATGCGGTTGCCAGGGAAGAAAAGCTCCGCGGAAAAATTTCGGCTATTTTAGTAAAAGATTTTTATGAAGAAGGTTTCGGCGATAAAGATTGTTGGTACTGCCGTAAATTTATACACTTTAATGTAGAACCTAATATGATCATCCATCTGCCGGAAGGGTTATCAAACCTGGCAGATTACATTGCTCTTTTTTCGAAAAAATACCGCAACCGCGCCAAAGGAATTTTAAAGGCGAGCGCTTCTCTCACTAAAAAAAGATTAAGCGTTGCTGAAGTCATCGCCTATAATGATGTGTTGTATGGCTTGTATTTAAACGTATTTAAGCAGGCCAAATTTAAACTGGCTCACTTATCAAAAACGTATTTTGCCGATGTTGTAACTGCGGAAGCAAATTTAATTTATGTAGATGCCTGGTTTAAAGACAATCAAATGGTTTCTTTTGCCAGCGGATTTTATCTGCCTACAGAAATTGAAGCACACTACGTTGGTTTTGATTACGACATTAATAAAGAATACGAATTATACCAAACGATTTTATACAGCTACATCGAAGAGGCCATTGCCAAAGGAAAAGCAAGCATTAACCTGGGACGTACCGCTTCCGAAATAAAAACAACGGTTGGTGCCAAAGCTCATGAATTAATTTGTTACATCAAGCCGCAGAATACAGTTTCAAAATTAATTTTAAAACCTTTCATGCAGTTTTTACAGCCTACAGAATGGATTCCCAGAAATCCTTTTAAAGAAGAATAGAGCTTTTGTAGATGCAATGCCAGAATATATCGGAAAATATTCTCATTACTGCCGGACGCAAACTACCACATCATAAAAAATTAACGCATAAAAAAGGAGCAACTCTCATTGCTCCTTTTTTAATTTAGATATGTAACTCGTAAATTAGTTGTTAGCTAAATAGCTTGCAACTCCTTTGTGATCGGCTTTCATTGCTTCTTTTCCTTTGCTCCAGTTTGCAGGACAAACTTCGCCTTTTTGCTCAAAATATTGTAAAGCATCCACCATACGGATCGCTTCTTCTACATTACGACCTAAAGGTAAATCATTGATCAACTGATGACGAACAATACCTTCTTTATCAATTAAAAATAATCCACGGAAAGCAATCATTTCTCCTGTTGCAATTAAATTCCCATTATCATCCACATCATAGTCTCCAGATAATGTATCGAAATTAATTGAAATAATTTTAGTGGTATCAGCTACAATAGGGTAAGTAACTCCTTTGATTCCACCTTCTTTTTTATTTAACTGCAACCAACCCCAGTGGCTTTGTTCAGTATCTGTACTACAACCTACTACAGCACATCCACGGCTTTCAAACTCCGCTAATTTTTCCTGAAACGCGTGTAACTCAGTTGGGCAAACGAATGTAAAATCTTTTGGGTAAAAGAAAAATACCACATGCTTTTTTCCAAGGTATTGATCCAATGAGAAATTTTCAACTATTTCTTCTCCGTTTATTACTGCTGCCGCTTTAAACGACGGGGCTTTTTTTCCTACTAATGCCATCTTATTTATTTTTTTTAAAGTTTATTAAATTTTAATGCAAAATTATCATTTACTTTGTTTAAACAGTTCTAAATTCGAATTGTTTAACGAAGTATTTATTAACCCAGGCTGATCTTCATCAGCTAAAACCTTAAAAATATGGCCATTACAGTAGGACAACCCGCTCCGGATTTTAAATTATTTAATACCGAAAAAAAAGAAATTTCTTTATCAGATTATAAAGGGAAAAATTTAGTGATTTTGTTTTTTCCACAGGCATTTACCGGTACCTGCACTGCAGAGTTATGCTCCATCAGAGATAATTATGCCTTATATCATACGTTAAATGCCGAAGTCATTGGTATTTCAGTAGATTCGTTATTTACACTGGGAGCTTATAAAAAAGACCAAAATTACCAGTTTGATTTATTATCAGATTTTAATAAAACCACAAGCCCTGCTTACGATTCATTAATTGAAGAATTTGCGTTTGGAATGAAAGGCGTTTCTAAACGCTCTGCGTTTGTAGTGGATAAAAACGGCATCATTCAATATGCTGAAATTTGTGAGAAAGTAACCGATTTACCTGATTTTGATCAGATTAAAGCGACTTTAGAAAAGATTTAACAGAACATACCGATCTTTATGATTTAGTATGTTTTTTACATTATTATTAGGTAGAACTTCAACTAAAGGGGATCTTATGTGTGTGCTGTTAATTTAAAAATACCTGTATGCTTAAATCTTATTTTGATAAAAATGCAATAGAAGCGGGCTGCGATGAAGCAGGGAGAGGCTGTTTGGCCGGCCCTGTATATGCCGCGGCAGTTATTTTACCTAAAAAATATAAAAATAAGTGGTTAGACGATAGTAAAAAATTAACGGATAAAGACCGTTATGAACTACGTCCGGAAGTAGAAGAAAAAGCACTGGCATGGGCTGTAGGCATTGTAGATAATATAGAAATTGATGAAATCAATATTTTAAAAGCGTCTTTTTTAGCCATGCATCGCGCAATTGATCAGCTGACAGAGAAACCGGAGTTATTACTCATTGATGGAAACCGCTTTACATCTTATAAAACAATCCCACATCACTGTATTATACAAGGCGATGGTAAATTTTTAAGCATTGCCGCAGCCAGTATTTTGGCTAAAACATACCGGGATGATTTTATGAAAACAGCAGCTCTTCAGTATCCACATTATGGATGGGAACGTAACATGGGCTATCCTACAAAACTTCACCGGGAAGCCATCCGCAATTACAGCACCACACCTCTGCACCGCATGACCTTTCAGCTATTGCCTGCACAACTGGAATTAGACATTGAATTTACGAATGAGAAACGTTAATCTAACTCTTACAACGTTTATAAATTGAATTAATACCTATGGAATTTATCAGCAAAGACCTCAGCGATTACTGTGAAGCCTACACAAGTGGCGAATCAGATTTACTTAAAAAGTTAAACCGTGAAACACATTTAAAAGTAGTGTCCCCGCGTATGCTGAGCGGACATCTCCAAGGGCGGTTTTTAAGTTTTATTTCCAAATTAAAACAACCGAACCTGATTGTGGAGATTGGCACCTACACAGGTTATTCGGCACTTTGCCTGGCAGAAGGCTTAACAAAAAACGGGAAACTCATCAGCATCGATGTTAACGAAGAAACCTCTGCTTTTGCCAAATCATTTATTCAGCAAACAGAATATGCCGACAAAATAGAACTGGTTATTGCAGATGCTAAAGAATATATTGAAACGATACATGAACCTATTGACCTTGTATTTATTGATGCCGATAAAAAAAACTACCTCAACTACTATCATTTAGTTATCGAAAAATTAAATGCAGGTGGATTAATTATTGCCGATAATGTATTATGGAGTGGAAAAATTACCATGCCTGAAAGTGCTATGGATAGAGAAACTCTGGCCTTACATGAATTCAATAAATTTGTACAAAACGATTCGCGGGTAGAAAACATCTTGCTTCCTATTCGCGATGGTTTAATGGTAGTAAGAAAAAAATAAATAAGCGTTCCGTCCCAACTGTTCTTAAATATCTTCAGATATACTATCTGCAGACAAAAACTAAACCCTATGACATGAAAAAATTAAATGTTATTGTAACCGGAGCAACAGGAATGGTGGGCGAAGGGGTATTACACGAATGTATCCTGCATCCCCAAATCGAAACTATTTTAGTAATCGTTAGAAAACCATCAGGAGTTTCCCACCCAAAAGTAAAGGAAATTATTCATGCCGATTTTTCTAACATCGACCCTATTAAGGAGCAGCTTAAACATTACGATACCTGTTTTTTCTGTCTGGGGGTTTCATCCGTTGGAATGAAAGAAGAAGAGTATTATAAACTGACCTATACCTTAACCCTGGGCTTTGCAAAAACACTAAGTGAAGTTAATCCCAATCTCACATTTGAATATATATCCGGAGCCAGCACAGACAGCAGCGAAAAAGGCCGCTCTATGTGGGCGCGGGTAAAAGGCAAAACAGAAAACGACCTCATGAAATTACCCTTTAAGCAGGTGTATAATTTTCGTCCGGGCATGATGAAACCTACTAAAGGATTAAAAAACACCCTGCCTTATTACAAATACCTTGGCTGGCTTTATCCGATCATCAAGTTAATTGCCCCTAATGCCGGCTCTACACTTAAAGAAGTGGGATTGGCCATGATTAATGCCGCTTTATCGGGGTATCCTAAACCAATTTTAGAAGTAAAAGATATCATTGCTTTATCTAAAAAATAATTTGCAGTAATGTGGGTTATGGTTACTTCCGGCGCCACTTGCCCGCCTTTCGTATTGGTGTATCGGGAAGGGTTCTCCATACATCCCATTTTTTATTAAAACTCATTAACAAAATCGCCCCATATTAGCAGCAATTTCTTATTTTTGACGCCTAAAACCATGGGCTTTAAAAGGCTCCGTCTTACAGAACATTAAAATTATGGCAACACCAAAATACTCCGAACAGTTAGCAGATGTAGAAGCAGCAAAAAGCCTGGGGCTTTTACCTGAAGAATTTGACAGAATAAAAGAAATTTTAGGCCGTACGCCTAACTTTACCGAAGTATCCATTTTTTCGGTAATGTGGAGTGAACATTGTTCTTATAAAAACTCTATTACCTGGTTAAAAACTTTACCTAAAGACGGCCCACACATGTTGGCTAAAGCAGGAGAGGAAAATGCCGGTTTAGTGGATATTGGCGATGGTTTGGGATGTTGCTTTAAAATAGAATCTCACAATCACCCAAGCGCCTTGGAACCATACCAGGGTGCTGCAACAGGTGTTGGCGGTATTAACCGCGATATTTTTACCATGGGCGCACGCCCTATTGCCCAATTAAACTCTTTGCGTTTTGGAGATATCAATTCTCAAAAAACACAATGGTTACTCAAAGGAGTTGTAAAAGGAATTGGTGATTATGGCAATGCTTTTGGTATTCCTACAGTGGGTGGCGAAGTATTTTTTGATGAGTGTTATAACGTAAATCCTTTGGTAAATGCCATGAGTGTTGGTATTGTGAAAGAAGGAGAAACTGTAAGTGCTACTTCTTATGGTGTAGGAAACCCTGTATTCATTGTAGGTTCATCTACCGGTAAAGACGGAATTGCAGGAGCAGCCTTTGCGAGTAAAGATTTAACGGAAGATTCCGCTAAAGACTTACCATCAGTGCAGGTGGGCGATCCTTTCCAGGAAAAATTATTATTGGAAGCGACTTTAGAAGTGATTAAAACCGGTGCCGTTATTGGGATGCAGGATATGGGTGCAGCAGGTATTACCTGTTCAACCTCTGAAATGAGCGCTAAAGGCGAACACGGGATGAATATCTGGTTACATAAAGTACCTACCCGCCAGGCAGGAATGCACCCTTTCGAAATATTATTATCCGAATCACAGGAACGGATGTTGGTAGTAGTTGAAAAAGGTAAAGAAGCTTTGGTACAGGCCGTATTTGATAAATGGGATTTAAACTGTGCGCAAATTGGCGAAGTTACTGCCGGCAACCGTTTAAAATATTACATGAATGATGAACTGGTAGCTGATGTACCGGCCGGTGTGTTAGTACTGGGTGGCGGAGCTCCTATTTACAAACGTGACTATAAAGAACCTGCCTATTTCGCAGAATCAAAAAAATTCAACATCAATTCTATTATAGAACCTAACGACCTGAAACCTGTTATGCAGTTTTTAGCGAAACTTCCAAACCTGGCAAGCAAACGTTGGATCTATAATCAATACGATAGCATGGTAGGTGGCATTAACATGAGCACCAATAAGCCAAGCGATGCCGCTATCGTGAATGTAAAAGGAACTAAAAAAGCATTAGCTATGACGGTTGATTGCAATGCCCGTTACGTAAATGCGGATCCTGAAACAGGATGTGCTATAGCAGTAAGTGAGGCAGCCCGTAACATTGTATGTAGCGGTGGTATTCCAAGTGCTGTAACCAATTGCTTAAATTTTGGAAATCCTTACAACCCCGAAGTATACTGGCAGTTTGTAGGTTCCATTAAAGGAATGAGCAGCGCTTGTTTAAAATTTAAAACACCTGTAACAGGAGGAAACGTTAGTTTCTACAATCAATCGAGTTACGAAGGTCCTGTGTTCCCTACTCCAACAATCGGTATGATTGGGATCCTGGAAGATAAATCTCATCAAACCACTTTGGATTTTAAAACTGAAGGTGATGTCATTTATTTAATTGGTGAAAGTAAAAACGATATTTCTTCATCAGAATATTTATATAGCTTCCATAAAACAAAAAATACACCGGCACCATTCTTTGACCTGGAAACAGAATTCAATGTGCAGGCTGCTGTAATAAGCATCATTAAAAACAAATTAATTACGTCTGCACATGATGTAAGTGATGGTGGTTTATTTATGAATTTACTGGAAAGTGCTATGGTTAATAATTTAGGTTTTGAAATCAGTTCAGATGCTTCTGTACGCAAGGATGCCTTTTTGTTTGGAGAGGCTCAAAGTCGCGTCGTAGTAAGTACTTCTGGAAACAATGCCCCCGCATTGGAAGCTGAATTAAAAAAACAAAACGTAGTCTTTACTAAATTAGGAAATGTAAAAGGCTCGTCTGTTGTAGTGGATGGAACAAATTATGGTTCGGTAAGCGATTACAAACATTCTTTTGATACCAGTATTGAAGGTTATATGAACTGAGGTTAGTAATATAAATTAAAGCTATTGACGAAAGCAGTTAAAATAATAATATTCATTTATTTTTTTGGACTACTTACCAGCTGCAAAAAGGACTTTATTCATAGCATTCACGGTAAAGTCACAAATACTTCCACTGTTAGCGCTATTGAAGATGCCACTGTGATACTGCAATACTGGAATGCTTCGGATAACAGCAACCCCTATTTATATGACTCTGTTTATACAGATGCCAATGGTAATTTTTATTTTAAAAGAAGTAAGAAAATATTATGGCAATACAGGCTCACAGTAAAACATCCTGATTATTATAATGGCTATGAAGATATTGATCAGGAAAAATCGCCCTATAATTTTAGCCTGAAACCACGTTAAATAGTTTCTGGAATATATATTAAAATACAAGACTTACTAAATCAAGGATAAAAGATGAGATTAGAGGATGAATTACGAATGGAAAAGTTCAGAACAGCACAACAACGCGCCACATTAAACATTTTATTTACATCAACCTGGATCGCTGAAAAAACCGGTGAATGCTTTAAACCCTTTGGTATTTCGCAGGAACAGTATAATGTATTACGGATCTTAAAAGGGCAAAAAGGTAAACCCGCCAATTTATCTACCATACAGGAACGCATGATTCACCGGATGAGTAATGCCACACGCCTTGTAGAAAAATTAAAACTAAAAGGGTACGTAAACCGGGTTATTTGTGAAGATAACCGAAGAAAAGTAGAGATCACCATCACCGAAAAAGGGTTAGAACTTCTTGAACAAATTGATCCGAAATTAACCCATGCAGAAGCTTCTCTTTTTACTAATCTTACAGATAAAGAAGCCCGGGATATTGGTGACCTCTTGGATAAACTAAGGGGTTAGTATAAATCATAAGCAAGCATGATAAAATTTATATTCCCGATAGAACTAAATATACCTCATACGGCTTACTTATATGCCCGGACTAAAAACACCCCTGTTTTGGAGAAAAAGATCAGACGTTAAATATTCATAATAACATTTGTATATACAATAGTTGTTATTACATTTGTTGTATAAAATTTATAGATTATGGCAAAAAGTGTTTTTCACTCAGCAGAAACAAGAGGGCACGCTAATCACGGGTGGTTAGACGCGCATCACTCCTTTAGCTTTGCAGGCTACCAGGATAAAAACCGTATGCACTTTGGTGTATTAAGGGTTTTAAATGACGATAAAATTGCAGGAGGTATGGGTTTTGGCTCACATCCTCACGATAATATGGAAATTATTACCATCCCTTTAGAAGGCCAGTTATTACATAAAGATAATATGGGCAATAACGGAGCGGTGATTAATCCGGGAGATATACAGGTAATGAGCGCCGGTACAGGTGTTGTACACAGCGAATACAATAACACCAAAGCAGATTTGAAATTGTTACAGATCTGGCTGTTTCCTAATAAACACAATGTGGCTCCACGTTACGGACAAATATCGTTGAATGTAGCCGACCGAAAAAATAAGTTCCAGCAAATTCTTTCACCGAATGAAAACGACGAAGGTGTATGGATCCATCAGGATGCCTGGTTTTCGTTAGGTGTGTTTGATAAAGACAAAACCGAAACCTACAACATCAAAAAACAGGGTAATGGTGTATATGCTTTTTTAATCAGTGGAAGTGCTACCATCAACGGTCAGGATCTTAAAACGCGCGATGGTTACGGAATTTGGGATACAAGCTCTTTCGATATTAAAATGACTTCTGATCAAACAGAGATTTTATTGATGGACATTCCAATGGAATTGCCTTTGTAGTTCTCCCTATGAGAAACTTACATGGGTTTATTTTTACCATATAAGGCATAAAGAATACATAAGCCGGAACAACCCTGCTATGTTCTTTTATATCTTATATGGTAAATTTTTTTCAGATCTTCTATCTGACAAATAACTAAAGACAGAACCGTATTTAATTCATCAATTAATTTTACATTAGTTGAAAATATTTTCTGTCTATGAAGTTTTTCTGTTTCCTGATTCTTTTTGTTTTTACTTCTGTCATCGCCCGATCGCAAACGAATCAACAGCTTTCTGTATCCTTAGTTCAAAAGCTGCAACGTGCTCAGTACGACAGTTGCCAGGTTATGTTTGATACTTCGGTAAGCAGTCGGATAAATACCGACATGTTAAAAAAAATTTGGGAAAGCCTTCCTAAATACTTAGGCGAGTATAAATCCTATTCAGAAATAACTTCCGAAAAAACAGATTCCATTGAAACTGTAAGCGTGCGCTGTGCATTCGCTAAAACTAAAATGGATTTGAAATTATCTTACAACCTGCAACAAAAAATTATCGGCATCTTTTTTACTCCTCCTAAAAATCACCTTGCCTACAATTACCCCGAGTATTCTAAATCAAACAAGTTTTATGAATCAAAGCTGATTTTAAAATCAGGAAAGTATGATCTGCCGGCAGTAATCTGTATCCCCAATAATGTAAAAAATCCTCCGGTAGTACTATTACTTGCGGGCTCAGGCCCTAATGATAAGGACGAAACCTTTGGCCCTAATAAAATGCTTAAAGACCTGGCCCTGGGTTTGGCATCAAATGGCATTGCCTCTATCCGTTACGATAAACGAACTCTTGTGTATGGCAAAGAGATAGTGAGAGACCCCAAAGGATTTGGAATTAATGAGGAGGTGATAGAAGATGGTATCAGTGCAATTAAACTGATGAAAAAAAATCCTGCTACAAAAAACTCTAAAGTATTTGTTATTGGGCACAGCCTTGGAGCCATGTGCGCACCATTAATTGCAAGCAAAGCCAAACCCGCCGGTATTATATTATTGGCCGGAAATGCCCGGCCACTGGAAGATCTTATCCTGGAGCAATATTCTTATGTGTTTTCATTAGATACCATTACCAAAGAAGAACAACAATTTTTAGAAGAGCTAAAGTCTGAAATAAAAACAGTAAAAGATCCTAAACGTTTAAAGGCCGCACCTGCCGGTCAGCTTCCGCTTAGCTTGTCTTCTGCCTACTGGCAATCCTTGAAAAAATACGACCAGGTGGCCATGGCAAAAAAGTTAAAACAACCCGTTTTGGTTTTACAGGGTGGAAGAGATTACCAGGTTACCATGACTGATTATGCCTTATGGAAAGAAAACCTTGGTAATAATTCAAAAAACAGCTTTATTTCTTACCCTGCTTTAAATCATTTATTTATGAAAGGTGAAGGAAAATCTATTCCCTCGGAATATGAAAAACAAGGCAATGTTGACGAACAAGTAATTCTCGACATTACCGAATGGATCAAATCACATTGATGTTATAATTCAACTTCGTACCCTTATTAAACTTTTGCGTACAGCCATTCTTTAAAATTATTTTACTCCTGAAATGGCCTCTCTATCTGGTATTTAGCCTCATGATATTATTTTTTTTGATTCTTCTGTAACTTTTCTGTAACGGGTTGCGTCCTATGTATAAAATCTGCAGAAATCAACTAACAGTTATTAAAATAGATATATTATGAAAACAGTATTACTCTCATCGTTCCTTTTGCTTGGCAACTTAGTCCTAAAGGCACAATCCACTCAAGTAAGAGACATCAAACCCTTTACAAAACTGGAAGTTTCCGGTGCTGCCAATGTTCAATTCACACAAAGCGATTCAACATCTATAAAAGTAGTTGCCAACCAATCGGAAATTAACAATGTGTATACTCAGGTAGAAAATGGTGTGTTAATCATTAAAGGGAAAGGAAGCTTTAAAAACGGGTATGAAATTTACGTTACCGGAAAGCACTTAAATCAAATTACTACCAACGGTGCCTCTAAAGTAACGGTGACAAATATCCTGGAAGCTGATACCTTATCCATTGATGCCACAGGTGCCAGTGATGTTATTGCCAGTGTTAAAACAAAAGTAACAGATATTACTGTAAGCGGCGCATCAGGCGTTATTCTGGATGGATCAACCGAAACTCTCCAGGGAACCGTAAGTGGTGCTTCTGCTTTAAAAGCCTATAAATTAATTTCTAATGTCACCAACATTACAGCATCAGGTGCTTCAAATGCCAAAATATATGCGACGCAAAAGATAAATGCAAATGCCACAGGTGCTAGCAGTATCAAATTTAAAGGCGACCCGAAAGAAGTAAGTGCAGAGGCTTCCAGCTCATCTTCCATTGCAAAAGTAATTGACGACGATCTTGCTAAAAAAGCCGGTAATAAAAAAGATTCAACCACCATTAATTTTAAAAGAAAGAAATTGGTGATCATCAACAAGGATTCTGATTCCGACAGTAATATTTCTACTATTGACGACGATGATTTCCACAACTGGGCAGGCTTTGGTATCGGTGTAAACGGATGGACATCCGGTGGAAGTTTTACACTACCTAAAAGCCAACAATACATGGCATTGGATTATGGTAAATCGCTTAACTTTCAGTTAAATCCTTTGGAAAAGGATATCCATATCTATAAAAATTATATAAACCTGGTAATTGGTTTAGGTTTCGAATGGAGCCAATACGAATTTAGTAACCGCACCACCTTAAACCCTGATAGCAGCTTTACCTTTGGTAAAATTGACTCCACCAATACATTCGGCTACAAGAAAAACCGTTTTAAAACTACTTTTGTAAATGTTCCTATTCTACTTGAATTTAACACTAATAAAGACCCAAATAAAGCTTTTCACGTTGCTTTCGGTGTTATTGGAGGTTATAAGTTAGGTTCACGTACCCGCCAGGTGTTAGAACAAAAAGGCCAGGATAAAAAACTGGTAAGAAAAGATAATTACAATTTAAACCCGTTCCGTGTAAATGCCCATGCAAGTGTTGGTTACAGGAACTTCACCCTATATGCGGATTATGCATTAACCTCATTGTTTGAAAACGGTAAAGGCCCAGAATTATACCCATTTACGTTTGGTGTAAAATTAATTTCCTTTTAAGTTCTGTTTTTTTTGTATGAGCAACGAAAAATACTTTACCAATTCAAACAATTTAAAACCCTTCTGATTGATAGCAGAAGGGTTTTTTATTACCAGTATCTTCAAATTTGTGACCACTTATAAAGTAAAACATACCACTTATTAGGTTGCTATTTTAAACTGCAGGTGGATGTATTAATTTTACTATACGTTCTTTATCATAGGTTTTGTTTAGTTTAAACCAAAAAAATCAGGCTGCGGTGCTTTAAACGGGGATGGGCACAGCGGCCTTTTTTTGTGCCCGAATGTTTGGTTTGAACAGCCAACCATATTAAGACATAAAAGCTCTTATAAGAGTTAATGATAAACCTTTTACTCCTGCTCTTTATCTTTTATTCCTTATTCGGAAGAGTTCCTAAACCAATTTATGCTCTACCAGGTATTCGGCAATTTGAATAGCGTTGGTAGCAGCACCTTTACGTAAATTATCAGATACAATCCACATGTTTAAGGTTTTAGCTTGCGTTTCATCTCTACGGATCCTTCCTACAAATACTTCATCTTTATTATGGGCATTCATAGGCATAGGGTAATGCTGGTTCGCCACATCATCCTGCAAAATAATTCCTTTGGTATGTTTCATGATCTCAAAAATATCCTTTACCTCAAATTCGTTTTCAAATTCGATGTTCACACTTTCGCTATGGCCTCCCATTACCGGTATACGAACCGTAGTAGCTGTTAAACGAATCGACTCATCGCCCATAATTTTTTTGGTTTCATTTACCATTTTCATTTCCTCTTTGGTGTAACCGTTTTCCATAAAGACATCGATTTGAGGAATTACATTTAAATCGATTTTGTATTTATAAGCCATTTCCCCGTCAACACCCGAACGCTCATTCATTAATTGGGTTACTGCTTTTACACCGGTTCCTGTTACCGATTGGTAAGTAGACACCACGACTCTTTTTATTTTATATTTTTTATGTAAAGGGTTTAATGCTACCACCATTTGAATGGTAGAGCAATTGGGGTTTGCAATAATTTTATCGGTTGCTTTTAATTCGTGTGCATTAATTTCAGGAACTACTAATTTCTTAGAAGGATCCATACGCCATGCCGAAGAATTATCGATGACCGTTGTTCCGGCTTCCGCAAATTTTGGCGCCCATTCTAAAGACGCACTTCCTCCGGCAGAAAATAAAGCGATCTCCGGTTTAGCGTCGATAGCGGCTTGCATAGAATGTACCTTATATGTTTTTCCCTTATACATAATTTCCTTACCAACCGATTTTTCAGATGCTACCGGAATTAATTCCGTTAAAGGAAAATTTCTTTCTGCTAAAATTTCCAACATTTTTGTTCCTACCAGGCCCGTTGCGCCAACTACTACTACTTTCATATATATGTGTTATTGTTTTTGATGTTTTATTATAAAGTGTTAAGGATGTTAATTCTTGATTTAAACATTGCCACAAAATGTTTTATTTCTAATTTGATCCCGTTTTGCGATTCTTTAAATGAGGTAGCAAAAGTCCTAAAATATTCCTGATCAAAAAAATTTACCGGCATCCATTTTTATAAATTTATGAAGATAAATCGTCTTTTCTATAGCCTTATGGCTCTTAGTGGGTTTGCCACTCTTACAGCGCAGGTAACGGAAACATTTTCGGATGGGGATTTTACGGCTAACCCGGGCTGGGTATTAAATACAGCAAGTGATTTTACAGTTACAGCAGGGCAATTGAAATCGGCTAACACAAACAGCAACTCCGCTTTTTACATCAGCACACCTAATACCTCAGCCAATAACTGCCAGTGGGAATTTTACACGAACCTGCAGTTTAACACCTCGGGAACAAATTACGTAGATGTGTATTTAACCAGCGATGTGGCAAACTTAACGGCCACAAACATCAATGGCTACTTTGTGAGAATTGGTGGTACCCTCGATGAAATTTGTCTGTACAAACGATCAGGAACCTCAGCCTCTTCCGTTAAAATCATTGATGGAACGGATGGAACCACCAACACTTCAAACACAACGCTCAGCATTAAAGTTACCAGAACCTCTGCCAATGTGTTTTCTTTGGAAAGAGACCTCACAGGAACAGGAGCCAACTATATCAGCGAAGGAACCGTCACGGATGCAACTTTCACCAACTCGTTTGCCTTCGGGTTTTATATCCTACAATCAACAGCCGGCTTTTTTCAAAAACACCTCTTTGATGATATTACCGTGGGGCCTATCATTTTAGATGTAACTCCCCCCTCCCTGGTAAGCGCTACCGCCACATCTTCCACCACCGTTGATCTCTTGTTTAATGAACCTATTGATGCTGCTACTTCGCAGGCGGCAGGCAATTATACCATAAACACCGGACCGGGAATTGTCACTACCGCTACAAGAGATGCTGTTAATTTTAAACTGGTGCATTTAACAGTGGCAAATGCATTGGTATCGGGCAACACTTATACGGTTACCGTTAACAATGTTCAGGACCTGGCAGGCAATGCGCTTTCCACATCGGGGATCAGCTTTAGTTATATCGTATTTGGAATAGTGGCTTTTAAAGATATAGTGATCAATGAAATTTATGCAGATCCATTGCCTCTTGTAAATTTAACCACGGCTGAGTTTATAGAAATTTATAACCGAAGCTCTTCTATTTTTAATTTGAATGGTTTAAAGCTTACCGATAATACCTCTATTGCCACCTTACCAAATTATACGCTTACTCCAAACAGTTACCTTATCATTTGTCCGGTGACAGATACAGCGCAGTTTACCGCTTTAGGTTATACAAACAAACTAGGAGTAAGCGCTTTTCCTTCTTTGAATAATGCCTCGGATAAGCTCTATTTAAAAACTGCTTCCAATATGGTTATAGACAGTGTGAATTATAAAGATACCTGGTATGGTGACGCTATTAAAAAAGACGGAGGTTATACCCTTGAACAAATTAATCCGGACCAAGCCCTGAACTGCTCACAAGCTGCTAACTGGAGAGGTTCCAACAATATAAACGGAGGAACCCCCGGCTTTGTCAATTCTGTATATTCCACTGCAGCAGATGTGATTGGCCCAAAGATTAGCTCGGTAAGCGTTATAGATTCTCTACACATCATCCTTTGCTTTGATGATGTGATTTCTGCTTTACAATTATCAAATCCTTTAAACTATACCATTAATCATTCCATTGGCTCGCCAACACTTGCCATAAACTCCACAGATAATTTCGGTGTTAGTTTATCTCTTTCTTCCAAACTCCAAAATGCCACTAATTATACGCTTACGCTAAGTGGCATGACCGATTGCAACGGAAACAATGCGAATCCTAATACCGGCACTTTTTCTTACTACCAGCACAAGCTCTACGATGTGGTAATTAATGAATTGATGCCTGATCCGGATCCTGCCATTAACCTACCTTTAGAGGAATATGTTGAATTAAAAAACAGAACTCCCTTTTCTATTAATTTAAAAAACTGGAGTTTTACAACACTTACCAGTTCTAAAAAATTACCGGATGTTACTCTTAAACCCGATAGTTTTATGGTGCTCACCGGAACAGGCAACAGTCCTGTTTTTGCTAATTTTGGTATAACGGCCTGCGAGGTTACAAGCTTCCCTTCTTTATCAAACGATCATTCTGAAATCGCGTTAAGAGATAGTATGCATGTATTGATTCATTCCATTAGTTATACGACCGCATGGTATCATAATACAAATAAAACCGACGGCGGCTGGAGCATAGAACAGGTTGATGTCAACAATCCCTGTGGCGGACAGGATAACTGGAAAGCCAGTAAGGATGCCAGTGGCGGCACACCGGGAAGAAGAAATTCTGTTTCCGAAAACAATCCTGATGAGCATCGGCCCGAACTGGAAAGAATTACCGTGATGAATGCCGACACAATTATGGCTGTTTTCTCTGAAGCACTGGATAGTTTAAGTACAACTAACCCTTCCCTTTATGTGTTTGATAATGGGTTAACCCAGCCAACTTATGTTTTACCTATTGGAATGGATTATAAAAAAGTAATTTTAAAATTAGCATCGTCTATGCAACATGGTATAGTGTATCATTGCACATTAGCAAGCGGTATAAAAGATTGTGCAGGAAATAGCATTAACCCAACCGGCTCTGTTGCATTTGCTTTACCAGAACCACCATTCCCAAACGATATCGTTATTAATGAACTATTAACTGATCCGACAACAGGGTGTATTGATTATGTAGAGTTGTATAACCGCAGTCATAAAACCATTAATTTAAAAGATCTGCAAATAGGCTCTATGGACCTTCAAACAGGAAACTTAAAAGATATGAAAGCCATCACCGCGGAGGGCTATTTAGTATTTCCAGAGGACTATGTTCTACTCAGCGAAAATGGTAGCACTGTAAAAACCTGTTATCAAACTACCAATCCCAAAGGCTTTTTAGATCTGAATGATCTTCCTGCTATGAACAGTGATGCAGATGTTATTACCCTCAGTGACAGAACGGGGACGGTGATCGATCATTTTAGTTATACTGCCAATATGCATTTTCCTTTACTGGCAAACACCAAAGGAGTAGCGCTCGAACGCATTGATTTTAACAGGCCAACAAATGATCGTACAAACTGGAACAGTGCTTCCCAGAGTTGCGGATTTGGAACTCCTGCTTACCGCAATTCACAATACTTACAGGCTGATGGTGGAAATGGCCTGAGTATTTCGGAGCCGTTATTTTCTCCTGATAATGACGGGTACCAGGATGTACTGAATATCCATTACAAATTAAACGAACCGGGGAAAGCAGCCAACGTTTACATTTATGATAGTAAAGGCAGGCAGGTACGTTACCTCATTCGCAATGAGCAGCTCACACAGGATGGAACCTTTAGCTGGAACGGCATTAACGATGATAACGAAAAGGCAGCTATAGGAATTTATATTGTGTATGTGGAACTGTTTAATGTATCGGGTAACGTCAATAAATATAAACTCAGTTGTACACTGGCAGGTAAATTATAAAGAGATGCTACAGGATTTTATTTCATTGATATATCCCAGGAACTGTGTAGCGTGTGGCAATTCCTTGTATAAACACGAAGACCAGGTTTGCAATTATTGCTATGTTAATTTACCAAAAACCTATTTTCATTTACAGAGTAATAACCTTGTTAAAAATTTATTTTATGGCAGGGTTAATATTGAACAAGCCGGGAGCTTTTACCTCTTTCATAAAAAAGGGAGCATCCAAAAAATACTCCACGATATTAAATACAAAAACAATAAAGACCTGGCGGTACTGGTTGGAAACTGGTATGCGAAAGATTTGCTCCGGGATGCATTTATTAAGCAATCGGCCTGTATTATTCCTGTGCCCTTACATCCCAAAAAATATAAGCAGCGGGGGTTTAATCAAAGTGAAGAATTCGCTAGAGGTTTAGCGGAAGCCTTGTCTATTCCTTTAAATACAACACTTTTAACCCGTTCGGCTTATACATCTACTCAAACGCTTAAAAACAAATTCGAGCGTTGGGAAAATGTAGAAGACAAATTTGTAATTACTGAAACGGAAGAATTTAAGCATCAAAGCATTATCCTGGTAGATGATGTTATAACCACAGGAGCCACTATAGAAGCCTGTTGCCATGCCTTGAAACAAATAGAAGGCATTAAAATCAGTGTATTAAGTATTGCGTATGCTGCTATTTAAACCCAGTAATTACATGGCTTCGCTTACCACTTCTTTTACCGCATCCGGTAATAACCGTTTTAGTAAGGCTTCAATTCCTGCTTTTAAAGTCATGGTACTGCTTGGGCAACCACTGCAGGCGCCGCGCATCTGCACGGTTACAACACCATCTTTCAAATCCTTAAATGTAATTAAGCCACCATCATTTTCAACTGCCGGACGAATGTATTGATCCAACACTTCAATGATTTTTGCCTCTACTTCATCTTTAGGCGCCACATGTTGTGTGCTAATGGTTTTGGTTTCGGTAAAGGTATTATCAATTGCCACCTCTTGTTGCGGTAAAGCCGTGATGATCAAATTTCCTTTATTCAGATAGTCTGTTAAAAATATCCTCAATTCCATACTGATATCATCCCAATCAACTTGATCTGTTTTAGTGATCGTGATATAACTCCCAGAAACAAACACTGTTTTTACAAAAGGGAATTGAAATAATTTAGCAGCAATGGGTGCTGTTTGCGTTTCGCCGACATTCTTGTATTCGGCACTCGCCCCTTTTTCTGTAATAAGTATTTTATTGGTAACAAATTTCATGGAAGCCGGATTTGGAGTAGCTTCAAGATATATGGTATAAGGAATAGTGTCCATTGTGGTTATATTAATTGAATGTGTAAAGATACTTAATCATTATTAATTTATGATACTTCCTTTTTTATACTATTTTCTTTTTTTCTGATCAAAAGAATTAAAAAAATGCTAAAAATGGATGGTTTACACCATTTCCACTCTATGAAATTACTTAAACCAATTGGTAAACAATTAGTTTTGCTTATAGTTCAAATTAACTATAAATTAGTCCTTTAATAGCTTGAAAGCCCTATCGTTTATGCAACAGAAAGTAGATTTTTTAATCATCGGGAGCGGTATTGCCGGACTCAGTTATGCCCTCAAAGTGGCAGAACACGGAAGTGTATATATTGTTACCAAAAGTAATGAGGACGAATCGAACACCAAATATGCGCAGGGCGGTATTGCAGCGGTGTGGCACGAAACCGATAGTATTGAAAAGCATATTGAAGATACCCTTATTGCAGGAGCTAATTTATGCGACCCTGAAACAGTGAGGATTGTTGTAACAGAGGGAACAGACCGCGTAAAAGAACTGATAGACCTGGGAACCAATTTTGATAAAACACAACAAGGCACTTATGATTTGGCAAAAGAAGGTGGGCATTCCAAACACCGCATTCTGCATTATAAAGATATTACCGGTTACGAAATAGAACGCGCCCTGATAGCTCAGATCCGCAAGCACAAAAACATTACGGTACTCGATCATCACTATGCCATTGATATTATTACCCAGCACCATTTAGGCCAGGTAGTTACTTCTCATACAGAAGGGATTAAATGTTATGGAGCCTATATTTTAAATACCAAAACACAAAAAATAGATACCGTTTTATCAAAGATCATATTAATGGCTACCGGTGGTGCCGGCCATGTATATGCCAATACCACTAACCCTACCATTGCTACAGGCGATGGAATTGCCATGGTTTACAGGGCCAAAGGAAGAGTAAAAGATATGGAATTTGTCCAGTTTCATCCAACCTCTTTGTATAACCCCGGCGAGCATCCCAGCTTTTTAATTACGGAAGCCATTCGTGGATTTGGAGCTGTTTTAAAAACCATCGACGGTAAAGAATTTATGCAGAAATACGATGAGCGCCTTTCCTTAGCCCCCCGCGATATTGTAGCACGTGCCATTGATAACGAATTAAAAACACGGGGTGAGGATTTTGTATACCTCGACTGCAGGCATATTGACAGGAAGGCATTTATTGAACATTTTCCGAATATCTATAATAAATGTATGAGTTTGGGTATTGACCCTTTTGTAAAAATGATTCCGGTGGTACCGGCTATGCATTATTTATGCGGTGGTATTTTGGCAGATAAACAAGGCCGTTCGAGCATCACCAATTTATTTGCTGTGGGCGAATGTGCCTGTACCGGCTTACATGGTGCCAACCGCTTAGCCAGTAATTCATTACTCGAAGCCGTGGTATTTGCACACAGAGCGGCAGAAACAGGCAAAAGTATGGTAACCGAAATTGGTTTTGAAGAGAAAGTACCAAACTGGAATGCAGAAGGAACAGAGCATGCAGAAGAAATGGTATTGATTACCCAATCACAAAGAGAGGTACAACAGATCATGAGTAATTATGTAGGCATTGTACGCTCCGAACTCCGCTTAAAACGGGCTTTCGACCGCCTGGAAATTATTTATAAAGAAAACGAAGCCCTTTACGAAGAAACCACTGTAACCCAAAAAGTGGGCGAACTGCGTAACTTAATTTGTATCGGTTATCTGATTATCAAACACGCTATAAGGCGCAAAGAATCTATAGGTTTGCACTATATGGTGAATTATGATAAGTAGTTTTTTAGTTTTACTTAATGATTTCTACCTTCTTTGTAATACTTTTTCCATAAGAAGACATGATTTGTATCATGTAAATTCCTTCGCTGTAGCCTTCCAGGTTAATTTCCTGTTCGGCAGGAATATCCTCTAAAGAACGGATCAACACCCCTCTCATATCATATATACGCATGGCTATGGTTTCATATTCATCCTGTTTTTTGGTTTGGATTTTTATAATTCCTGTACTCGGATTTGGAAGAATTTTAAACTCCCCGGCATCGGCATTTTCAAAAGTATTCATCTCTTCATTATAATCCGTTTCCGATTCAAAAGGGTACTTATCTGCATCTGATAGGGGGCTCTCAATATAATGGATTGGAACCATTTCATTCATATAATCGTTCATGTAATCATTGCTTGCATCATTAGTTTGTGCTTGTCTCATACCACTGCCATAGTCGGCATCCGCACATACATAACGTTTTATATAAGCATAAAAATCAGCCCCGTATTTTACTTCAAACCCATCTTTCAGAGTGATTCCTTTTCCTGCCCTGTATTCAATCTTTGCAGGAATGGTGTTATTAGGGGCCGCAGGAGATGCTGCGGCATATATATTAGCCGTAGATTCTAAATTTTGAAATACTTTAATATAAGCAGGCTGTTGAGAAGTATAGAGTGTTCCGGGCCCCGGAGGATTCGTGATTTGATTTGTATTAGCATCTACTCCCGTTAAAAAAACCTGGGTCAATCCGTTTCCACCTCCTATCGGGGAAATGGTATGCTGCATAGGCCATATTTGGGTATCGTAATTATCCATTAAATTATAAGCTGCTTTATAAGCTCCTAACTCTGCATTTCCGGCATCGCTTTGCTGATTTAAGTATTCGTAATATAAATTATGCAGTAACATATAATCCACCCCCGGATAATTGCCGGGGGGCGGGGTATTACTAACTCTACTATGAGGATGCTCGAGTCTATCCTGACTTCTCCATTCAAAACCAGGATCATCACCTCCTCCAAAATTATAGGGTCCGGTACAAGGCGCTACATTTATAGGATTAGCATACACACTTTTTTGTTTCATTAGTAATCCTTTTTGATGTAATACCCGTCTTAAAAGATCAGTCCATTCAACACTATGTGTTGATGAATTTAACTGCATAGCTACATTTGTGGGGATTGGTATTGGTGAACCACCCAGAGGCTTAACCGGAGCATTACTTCCAGCCATATTTGTGCCAATGAAAACGGCTCCATCTTCACTACCTATTGTCCATCCTACAGGAATTGGGTTCCACGGCAGCGTATTATAATTAGCAAGACCAGTAGTTAAAGAAAATCCATCCTGTTTGCTATCACATGGCCAGCTCCAGGGATAACCTCCGTTAATATAACAGATCATTTTAGCTATTGGATAACTGTAAGGAGCAGGTTGTCCTAAGTGTTGCAAATTAGTACCATCAGGATACTCCATAATCCAATTAGTACCTGGGCCACCGAATAAATTCCCCCTAAGGTAAGGATGACAACGATTAGTAATATTCCGTACTTCCTGCTTAATATCCGATTCCCCATCCTGAAAAGTTTGTAAAACTCCATGTTCGTAATATTCTGTCCCTGATGGTATATATTTTACGAGCATCATAAAAGCAATAAACATACTGTAATATTTATCATGTGGAAGTGTTAAATCTGATTTTGGTTGGCCTCCCGGATAATTTCCAGGAAAATCTATATATCTACAAAATTTATTTTCATTGCTCAAGGTATCAATCTTACCTAGACCCGTATAGCTTAAATTAGAAGCAGTGGCGGTGCTATTGTATTCGGTTTGTGCATAATTAAAATGTTTATAATTACTATTCATATTACTTGATGTAAAATAATTGTGTGGCATATCCTCTCTTAGCATAAACCCGTTTAAATTGGTGTTTTCCGGAAAAGAGCTCATATTATCGTTTGTTGGCGGACTAGCAGCCCAAAAATAATCGGCTCTTGAGTCCAAGCGATTGATCGTCTTTAAAATATAAAAAATCTCCTTAATTGTAATATCTGTACTTTGATAGCTCCGGCTCAGCAATTTATATTCCAGGGCCAAAGCACTTAAATACTGGTTGTTAATATCGATCTGATCCGGCCCTACTTTAGCAGAGGTAGAAGACCCATCGTTATAATTCCTTTCCGGAAAACAAATACAATCTCCTTGTTTATCGCCAATATGCATAAAATCGTTTACAAAACGAGTACGGTAATACCAATACCTTCTATGTGCTTGCTGATTTTCATTAAATGATAAAGGCTGAGCATACATATTACAACCTAACAGTAGTTCAATAAAAACAATAAATTTCAACCGTTTCATACCTTAATGAGTTAAAATAATCTTATAGGAATTAATTAAGTTATGATTGGTTTTCAAAACACATTCATGCTTAGTTAATTTTTGAATATTCCATAATTTTCCATAATTATTAAATTCAGGAAATAATAAATTTCTACTACAATATCTGGTGCCATCAACTATTTTACATTGCATAGAATCATCTCTGGTTAATGGAACTGGTATACCTAAAGTTAACTGTTTATAAGTATAATCGAATATCCCCGCATAGTCACATAAAAAAGTACTTGCTGAGTATTCAATAGAAGGGTCTCCTTTAGAAACATATTTAAAAGTTACAAACTTGTCATAAAAATCAGGAATAGTCCCTGCTCCCTGAATCAAATAAGTAGAATCGATCCCATTTACTTCATATAATTTCAGCTTCCAGGTTTTGCTGTCACCAACCTTATGGCCACCAAATAAATGCAGACGGGTTTGATTCACAAAGCCTCCGTCAGGGTATTTTTTGCAGGTGCTTAAAGTAAACAACACTATAATGATTGTAATTAAATATTCTACTTTTTTCATCGTATTTCTATTAAGAGGTTAAAATAATTTTATAGGAATTAATTACATTATACTTGGTTTCCTTTCCAGAATACATTCATGCCTTGTCAACTTTCTTATATCCCATAATTTTCCATAATTATTAGATTCAGGATACAATAAATTTCTACCAAAGTATTTAATACCATCAACCACTTTACACTGTAAAGAATCATCAATTGTCAACGGTTTATGGCCTATTACAATGGTAAGCTGTTTAGCAGATTTATTGAGCTCCCCCTTATATTCAAATAAAAATGTATTCGCTTTATATTCTGGAGAAGGGTTTTTTCCTGTATATGTAAAAGTGATAACCTTCTCATAAAAATCAGAGATACTAGCAGCACCCGGAATCAAATAAGTAGAATCAATCCCATTTACCTCATACAATTTCAACTTCCATGTTTTGCTGTCACCAACCTTATGGCCACCAAATAAATGCAGACGGGTTTGATTCACAAAACCACCATCAGGGTATTTTCTGCAGGTACTTAAAGTAAACAACACTATGATAATTACTGCATATGTAAATCCTGTTTTCATTTATCTACAAGGGTATTAACTGCGTTTTAAACGTTTTATTTACTCAACTCTTTTTTTAAAGATTCATTTTCGTGTTTAAGGTCTTTCATTTGTTTACTTAACTCTATTAAATGTAAGTATATTTCCTCTATCTTTTCCATTTGCATCCCCTGCATTTGAGCCAGATCCAACCCACATTCCTCTTCTTTTAATTTACCTGCTGCAGGAATGTTAGGCAAATGTTTGTGTGTATGAATATATGCTTCTACGTCTTCTAAACTTTGTAAATCGTACGTTTCATTGAACACATAATCAGGCCATGGATTTTGAATACTCACTTTAATTTCCCTGGCACCAATACGTCCGTTTACTGTTAGCATATAGGCCGAGGTCGTAGCAAACTGTCCACCGATTTTTACTTCTCCGGCAATGTTGGTTTTTCCTGAATTTGAAATATCAAATACACTTACATTCGTTGAGCTGTTAAATACCGTAAGCGCATTGGTATTAGTACCCCCAATTTTAAAAACAGCACTTCCATTTTGTAAAAGAGAAAATACTTCTGTATTACCATCATTCACCGAAATAGCTTTTGTAATACCCATGGTCGTTACAATATTTAACGCATTAGCCGCATTACGTGTTTTTTGTCCTATCTCCAGGTTTTTAGCTACCGTTACAAAACCTCCTCCATAACACATATTGACACTATTGGCACACTTTGGGTTTATCGATAGTTCTTCCGTTCCGGCACTCCCTGTTGTTGTTCCTTCCAAAGAAATAATGCCTTCGTTATTATTTAATAAAACTCCCATAGATAAAGTAGTACCATTTGGATTATAAACCTGCACCAAATCGGCAAAAGTATTTACAACTCCTACAGCAAACGTTGAACAGCCTCTTACTTTGCCCTGCACGGCTAATACCGAACGACCGGAAAACGGACTAAAAGAAACAATGCCCGGTACAGCGCCAACTGCCGGCGTGTATTTAATTCCAAAATTTGTGGAAAGGTTTAAAGAATTTTTAAAAAAGGCATCACTTCCTACTTTCAGGTATCCATCAATTGCAACATTGCCATCCACTAACACATCTTTTTCGGCTCGCATTGTATCTTTAGCAATTATTTCCCCCGTTGCTTTTACATCACCTGCCGTTGAAATATTATGAATTACATGTAAGGAATCGTTTACTTTTAAATTACCTGTTATGGTTGTTGTTGGAATGGATTGGGCATTAGCATTTACAAGTGTCAAAACATAAAATGCCGTGGCAGTTAATACTCTTTTCATATTGTTTTTTGATCAAATGTAAAACGGGTTTGTCAAAAAATAATACATTCGTCGATAATTTAACCTTATTAACATATATATTTTAATGATTGATCGATTTATTGTTTTTAACAAACAAGGCATTTACCCAGTTTTTAAAGGGCTTTCAAGCCATTTTCGTTAGTAATTATTGATGGCCGGATGATTCACTGGTTTTTTATTGCCAACAATTATTGAATACAATTTATTCTAGAATAACCTAAGCTCTCTAACCGTTATACTCATAAACCAGTGTCCTGCAAAAAAATATACCAACAGCCTTGCGGATACATCCATTCAAAAGACAAGCAATCGCCACTCGAAATGACAATCCTGATGATTCGACAATTATTTTCAAAAGCCTCTAATGCCCTCCTAAATGGGATCACAGAGCAGAGTTCTTACTATTTTATCCGGAAACAGACAGCTTTTATTAAACTCTCTATCCATTTTCCATAAATTTTGACTTAAAAATTACATTTTTCTCTGAATTTTTCTTTGAAAAACAAAAAAATTAGTACATTTGTAGCCCAAAATGGTAGATGTAGCTCAGTTGGTTAGAGCATCGGTTTGTGGTACCGAGGGTCGAGGGTTCGAGCCCCTTCATTTACCCTAAAAAGACTGTCTTTTCAGACAGTCTTTTTTTATGTTTAATTTTCTCTCCTAACTATTTTAAGGTAAGTATGAAAAATCCGGTTCTCTGTTGGGAAAAATAAAAAACTAATGAATGCCGGAAAAAATGGTGAGTATGCTGTAATCCTTAATTAAATTATAAATGCAGATCGTCTGTTTTTAAACGCAGGTAGCGCGTTACAGATAAAGCTGCACTGAGGCCAGAGATAAGCATGCCCAATAAAACAATACAACCAAAAAGCACTGCCAATAAATTAGGATCCTGTAATTGCAACAGATCCGGAATGTAACGCGTGCTTAATACTAAAAAGCCCGCTAATAAAAATCCTGCTACCAACCCTGCAATAATTCCCTGACGAATCCCTTTAAAAATAAAAGGCTTACGGATAAAGCCCTGTGTGGCCCCCACCAAATACATGGTTCTTATTAAAAACCGTTTTGAATAAATGGATAAACGAATGGTGTTATTAATTAAGGCGATAGCTACTACCAATAATAAACTGCTGAATACTAAAATGTATATTCCAATCACTTTTGCATTTTGATTCACTTGTTTGATCATATCTTTATGATAGATCACTTCTTTCACAAAATGTTTTTGCATGATTTGTCTTTCAAATCCTGCCAAACTATCGATGTTGGCATAATCGGAATTTAATTTTACATCCAAAGAAGATAATAAGGGGTTGTATCCTAAAAATCCAATAAAATCTTCTCCCAAATCCTTCTGTAACTTCTGTGCAGCCTGATCTTTACTAATATAATCCACCTGTTTGCAGTAGGTGGAAGAACTCAATTCCTGTCTTAACACATCTAACTCGGCCTGTGTGGTAGTATCTTTTAATACCACCTGAAAGCCAATGTTTTCTTTAATATGGTTCGAAAGCTTATTGGCATTAACAACCACCAACCCTAACAAACCAAGCATAAATAATACCAAAGCTAAGCTAATAACCACGGTTACCGAAGATGTTCTTAATTTTTGAGCTGGGCTTTTACTGGACACGTTTCTTGTTTTATGCCTCCTAAATTAAGAGGAATCCATCAACAGATGCCGGTTTTATAAATGAATAATTAACAGCTTGATGTTTGTAGAGAAAAGCCTATTTAAAAAAGTCTTTTACCAGATTTCCTGCATTATTTATCAAACTATCCGTATTGACAAGGTTCTCCGAATAATTAATGGCATTGTTTACCTTCTCCGGAATGCTTACCAATTGCCTGGTTTGCTGATTGGTTTTTAACTGTTTGGCCATATTGGAATTTACCGATAACTGATAGAAATACGAAAAAGCAATTCTTGATAAAGAAAATGTATCGAAATAGTTATTGAAGCTTTTTCCTTTTTTATCTTTTATAAATTCACGCAAATCTGTTACCGTTTCCCGATCGTGTTCATTATAGTTTTTCATTTTTTCCATTTTGGAAAGAAACACTTCTGCTTTCTCCGGTTTATTATTACGGATACAAAGGTAACTTGATAAAAAACACAGCTCTTTATTTTGCACATCCGATTTTTCAAAATCATCTGTAAAACGATCGAAATCTTCGTTGGCTTCTTTTTCGCGATCACTCTTTAGTCTGGCGTAACCTCGCAGTGCATATCCCACACTTCTTAATTCGTAAAATCTCTTTTCAGAATCCGCTCCGGGTAGACTGTCTAAATAAGTAGTTCTCTTTAAGATCTCTGTTTTATGAGCCGTAATATAATCGATGTATTCTGTCGAACTTTTTTCTGAAGTGTAATGCCATTCTTTTTGTTCGCACACCACGGCTTTCAGCAAGGAGGCAAATAAATGCATATCCGGTTTTGTGATCTCATCCGTATTCACCTGCGATGCTTCGTATATATAAATATCAGCAGGGGCAGAAGGTAATACGAACCAAATACTTCCTAATAAAAAATGCTCGGTACTATTGTTATATGTTCCAAATACGGATGTTCCGATAGAACTTGATAAGGCCGAAGAATGGGACATGTGCTGCTCTATAGAAGAAAGTTTTTGAAAAATAGTTGGTAGCTCATCTTCATTGATTGCGTTAATTTCTTTCTTCAGTTCATACAATGCTTTAACCTGTGTGTAGGTTTCATGCAGGCTTATTAAACCCTTGGGGACACTGTCCCGCATTAAAAAAGAAGAAATGGTTGAAAGGGTTTTTAATCCAGTTTTGCCTATCTTTAAATTTTTTGAAGACTCATCTGTATAATCCGTTCTCAGAGCAATTTTAACCCCTTTGTAAGGCACCAATAATTTAGAATCGTCAAAGAAAATTTTCATTTCCTTTTGTTCGCGCTCATAGGGATCTTCTTTTTTTGAACAGGAAAAGCAGATGGCCACTACACATAGAATAAGGCTGAATTGTTTCATTATAAAAAATAATTTTAAATTATAAAAGGTCAGGGCGGCGGATTTTAGTGCGTTGCAAGGATTGTTCGTGCCGCCACTCATCAATTTTTTTTTCGTGGCCGCTCAGTAAAATATCCGGAACAGTCCATCCATTATATTCTGCAGGTCTTGTATACACCGGCGGAGATAATAAATTATCCTGAAAGGAATCAGACAAAGCAGAAGTTTCATCATTTAAAACTCCCGGAATTAAACGGATAATAGCATCACACATCACAGCCGCAGGAAGTTCCCCACCACTCAATACATAATCACCAATAGAAATTTCTTTGGTAATAAAATGTTCACGGATGCGTTCGTCAATTCCTTTATAATGGCCACATAATACCATTAAATTAGTAAGTGTGGACAAATGATTGCAGGTGGTTTGTTTCAACGTTTCTCCATCAGGAGTCATGTAAATAATTTCGTCGTACGTGCGCTTACTTTTTAAATCATTGATACAAGCCGCTATAGGTTCTATCATCATCACCATTCCTGCTCCACCACCAAAAGCATAATCGTCTACCTTTTTATGAGGATCTGATGCGTAATCACGTAGGTTTACCACGTTAACGGAAACCAGGTTTTTTTGTACGGCACGTTTGAGAATGCTATGCCCAAAAGGGCTTTCAAGTAAGGGCGGGTGAACAGTAATAATATCTATATGCATATGAAAATATCAATAAAATTAGGAATAATTTGTAAATAAATAACGCTTCTCACTTCTATATCTTATATTTGTTTATAATAAAATGTAATCTCATGAAGCAACTCATTTTAACGCTAATGCTACTTACCGGAATAAATTTATTTTCTCAAAAAGAGAATAAACGGGCTGACAAAACAAAAGTGATTTACAAAGATGCTACCGCGGAAACAGATGATTATAAAATTTATATTGAAGATGCTGTAGCTGTTCCTGCGCAATCGAAATTTAAGATGCGTGTGTTCAATAAAACAAATGATTATTTACTGATCAGGCCAACAGAAATTACTTATATGGCAAATGGCAAAAGTTTTTCAAGCAAAGACCGCACGTTTGTAGTACCACCTAATGACGAAGCACATTTAGTAATTGATTTTAAAGGTGGTGATATGCAACCCAACACATACAGCCTTGATGTAAAAGGAATTTATAAAGCATCAGCAGGTGGCAAAATTGCCGAAACACCAAACTTTGAGCTGCCTCCCACAAAAAACGATTTTGCGACAGGAAATTTTACCTGCAACTTAAAAAAGAGCGATTCTAAAACTGATAAAACCGTTGCGCGTTTCGAATGTGTTTATAACGGTGACGGTGTTGGGGTTATTAATCCTTTAAAAGCGGTAGCAGTGATGCCAAACGGAACCGATAATGCCAACAGCAAAAAAAATAAAGCTATGGTTTTAGAAAAAGGTGTTACCGAAGATTTTACATTTGTATTTACTGAAATAAAGGGTGCAGGTGATATGCAGAAGAAAGCTATCCAGATTAAATGGGGAGATACTTTCCGCGAATCGAAGCTCCAGCTACTAAAAGGGCAAGTAATTACAGTAGAGAAAAATACAACTAACCCTGAAGAAAAAAAATAAATTTTATTTAGTCAATCTACCCCAAACTCCTAACGGTAATTTAATTCCGCTCTTCGCATCCAGGTATAATTCACCAATACTTAATTCCGACTTGTGTTTTGTGGCAAAAGGTTGTAACAAATTTTGGGGCACCAATGCCGAAAAGCCCAGTGAATACGCATTTAAGATCAATAAATGTTTTTCAGGATCTAATATCTGTAACACGCTATCCATCATTTCCAGGATGTTATCTTCCAGTTTCCATTTTTCACCATTAGGCCCATGTCCAAATGCAGGAGGATCTAAAATAATTCCCTGGTAAAAATTTCCGCGGCGTTGTTCTTTTTTAGCAAACTTCAACGCATCATCAATCATCCAGCGTATATTATCCAAATTGGATTTTTGCATGTTTTCATTTGCCCAGTTTACAACTTGTTTAATACTATCCACATGGGTTACATCTGCTCCTGCTGCTCTTGCAGCAATACTGGCACCTCCCGTGTAAGCAAATAAATTTAGAAACTTAGGCTTGGATAATGGTTTTAAATAATTATAAATTACGTCCCAGTTACAGGCCTGCTCAGGGAAAATGCCAACATGTTTAAAAGAAGTCAAGCCCAAACGAAACGTGAGCGTATTTTTTTCTTTACTTCCTTCCTCCAATAAATCATATTCAATGGTCCATTGTTCAGGCATTTTTTTCAGCATTTTCCAATCCCCGCTCGAGCTACTTTTAGGAACAAATTTTACATGTGCCTGCTTTTCCCATTCGGTATTGGAATACACTTTTTTCCATACGGCCTGTGGCTCGGGGCGTATCGTAATGTATTTACCAAAACGTTCGAGTTTTTCAAAATCACCACAGTCCAGTAATTCGTAGTCTTGCCAATGGGTTGGAGTTAATAATTGCATGCCGTGAAATTAAGAAATATGAGGGATGTATCCTCGTTTGTTACAATTAAATAGTAAAAAGAGCGTTGTTAATAAAAGGAGATGCCTTTACACGCTGTTCAGCATTAATTTATCTATTTTTAGATACTTATCAAACCATTCATGCAAACAAACCGTTCAGCATTTATTACGTTAATTTCGGTGTTCTTCTTTTGGGGCTTTGTAGCCGCGAGCAATGATATTTTAATTCCCGTATTTAAAGAGAAATTACATTTAGAGCAATGGCAGAGCCAAATGATCTCCTTTGCCTTTTACCTGGCTTATACTATTGGTTCTATCATTTATGTGGTTATTTCTAAAATTAACGGAGGTGATATTTTAAACCGCTTAGGCTATAAAAACGGTATAGCCCTCGGTTTATTTATTTCGGCTTGCGGAACATTATTGTTTTATCCTGCGGCCGAATTAGTTTCTTTTCCTTTAATGATCTCCGGTTTATTTATTGTAGCCCTCGGCTTTTCATTGCAACAAACTGCCGCTAATCCTTTAGCTATTGTTATTGGCAGCCCCTCCACAGGTTCGCAACGCTTAAGTTTAGCAGGGGGTATCAATAATGTGGGAACTACCATTGGCCCTTTAATTGTAAGTTTTGCCATTTTCGGTTCCGTAAAAGGGCACAAAAGTTTAGATGATCTTTCAGCAGTAAAAGTTCCTTATTTAATATTAGGGGCAGCATTTTTAGTTGTAGCCCTGTGCTTCAAATTTTCCTCGTTGCCAAATAAAATTGTAACCGTTGAAACGCAAAAGGATACAGCTGCCAGTGACACTGAAAGTGTATTTAAGCATTCGCAATTATGGATGGGCATGATCGCTATTTTTTTATATGTAGGCGTTGAAGTAGCTACCGCTTCTAATTTGCCGGAGTATATGAAACATCATCTTAATATCCCCACCGAAAGTGCAGCACCTTATGTATCCTTATTCTGGGCAAGTTTAATGATTGGCCGTTGGGCAAGCTCTGTAGGCGTTTTTGAAATAAACTCCCTTTTAAAATATGTTTTGCGAGTGGCCGTTCCTTACCTGGCTTTTGGAGTGTTTTTATTTGCTAATTATATTGCCGGAAATGACCTTCAACCGTTTTATCCGTATTCCTACGTTATTCTTATTATGATAGCGGGCGATTTTTTAAGCAAAGGAAATCCTGCACGCCAGTTATTAATTTATTCTCTCTGTGGTATAACCGCTTTAATTGTTGGGATGTCTACTAACGGTCTTATCAGTGTATACGCCTTTATCAGTGTGGGCTTATTTTGTTCTACTTTATGGCCATGTATCTATACGCTTGCCATTGCTGGCTTAGGTAAAAAAACCAACCAGGGTTCAAGCTATTTAATTATGATGATTATGGGAGGCGGGTTTATCAGCCTATTACAGGGATGGCTGGCTGGCCCCGAAGTTATTGGCATTAAAGCAAGTTATTTAGTAGGCGTATGCTGCTTTTTGTATTTAGCATTTTACGGTTACAGATCGAAAATTATATTAAGAAAACAGGGAATTGATTTTGATAAAAAAAGTTCCGTTTCACATTAACACATCAATTAAATTAATTTAACCATTGCAATGAAAGTAACCATTAACGTAAAGCTTGTTAATTCAAAATTTAACCAGGCTTATGCCGATAAAGAAAACGAAGGGGAAGAAACCGAAGACAATATTAAATATTTGTGGGAAGACGAATTTGAAGTTCAGGGAAACGTTACCAACTTTAAAGTAAACAATAACACTAACTATTTGCTAAAAGGTTTATATCCTAACGATGACGAATTTTGTTTTGAAATTCCTGATATGACTGTATTGGAATGCACAATGGACGATGGTTCTGTGACATTACTTCCTTTTTCGAAAAAAGCCATCAACAAAACAGAAAAAACAGAAACAAAAAACGGGTTTACATTTTATGTTCATTTAAAAAGCATTCGCGATGTGGTAAATCCTATGACAGGGGTTTATATTTTAAAAGATGATTACCCAAAAGAGTTGTTAGAATTATATAGCGACGAAGAAGAATAGAAATTTAAATTTTAAAGAATGAGTTTTAAATGGTTCACAGTAGTATTTCTGTGCATTTGCGCAACCGTACAATCGCAAACCACACATTATGCGGGTTATGTTAATCCCTTTATAGGAACAGGTGGCGCAGGACATACATTTCCCGGTGCCGTGTTACCTTTCGGGATGGTTCAACTTAGCCCTGATACCCGGATTGACGGATCCTGGGAAGGTTGCAGTGGATACCATTTTTCCGATTCGGTAATCTATGGTTTCTCTCATACTCATTTAAGCGGAACCGGTGTAAGTGATTACGGAGATATTTTAGTGATGCCAACAATTGGTGAACCGAGCTTATCCAACAGCAGTTACTCTTCAAAATTTTCTCATACAAAAGAAACCGCTTCTGCAGGATATTATTCTGTGATGCTGGACGATGATCATATTAAAGCAGAATTAACTGCCACTACACGAGTAGGTATCCATCGCTATACCTTTCCAAAAACAGCTAAAGCCAATATTATTTTAGATCTGTTTCACCGGGATAAAACACTGAGTTCGAATCTTAAAATTATTGATAGTGTAACCGTAGCGGGCTACAGGGTAAGCGAGGCCTGGGCTAAAGAACAGTACGTGTATTTTATCATGAAGTTTAACAAGCCTTTTAAAACTAAAGGAATCACTATTGTAAAAGATAAAAACAAAACAGATCTTGTACAGGGAGGCTTTTTTCAATTCGATTTGAGTGATGGGAGCCCATTATTAGTTAAAGTAGCCATATCTCAAACAGATGCCACCGGTGCAGTAAAAAATTTAGAGAAAGAAGCCACACACTGGGACTTTGATCTTTACAAAAAAGAGGCGGAAAACGCCTGGGAACAACAGTTATCTAAAATTGAAGTCGTCAGTCCTGATCAGGAAAAACTGAAAATCTTCTACACTGCCTTGTATCATTGTATGATACACCCCTCTGTGGCCTCCGATGTAGATGGCAGGTACAGAGGCCGTGATCAAAAAATCCACCAGGCCAAAGGCTTTGTGCCTTATACTGTGTTCTCTTTATGGGATACTTTCAGAGCATTAAACCCTTTACTGAGTATTATTGAAAAAGAAAAAACAAGTGATTTCATTAATAGTTTTTTGCATCAGTATGAGGAATGCAGACGTCTCCCTGTATGGGAACTATCGGCTAATGAAACAGAATGTATGATTGGTTATCACAGTGTTTCTGTTATTGCCGATGCCTTTTCAAAAAACATTGGTGGGTATGATACCGTGTTAATGTATGAGGCCATGCTTACATCGGCCAATTACCAGGGCTTTGGTATCCCTACCTTTAATTCAAATTATTACCTGCAGGTAGATGACGAAGCAGAAAGTGTTTCTAAAACTTTGGAATATGCTTATAACGACTGGTGTATTGCAAGAGTAGCCTTGAGATTAAAAAAACGAAGCGATTACCTCCTGTATTCTAAAAGAGCACAAGCCTATAAAAATCTGTATGATAAAAAAACCGGCTTTATGCGTCCCCGTAAAAATGGCAATTGGTTGTCTCCGTTCGAACCGAGGGAAGTAAACAACCATTACACCGAAGCTAACGCCTGGCAATATACCTTTTTTGCTCCGCAGGATGTGGATGGCTTAATGGGTTTAATGGGCGGGGAAAAAGGAATGGAAAAGAAACTGGATGAATTATTTACAACCAGTTCGCAAACCGTTGGTCGTGAACAAGCTGATATAACAGGCCTTATAGGACAATATGCTCATGGAAACGAACCAAGCCACCATATGGCTTACTTGTATAACTATGTTGGAAAGCCCTATAAAACACAGGAAAAGGTTCATAAAATCCTGACAGAATTTTACAAAAATGCTCCGGAAGGATTAATTGGTAATGAAGATTGCGGACAAATGAGTGCATGGTATGTATTAAGTTCCATGGGCTTTTATCAGGTTTGTCCGGGATCGCCGGAATATACTATTGGTTATCCTTTATTTGATAAAGTAAAGATCCATACCGATAGCCTGCATTCCTTTGAAATTGTGAAAAAAAATCCACTGGATCGTTTTCAGTATATACGATCATATTTGTTTAATGGAAAAGAGAATAAAAAGCTATACTTTTCGCATAAGCAGTTGATAGAAGGGGGAAGAATTGAATTTACAATGGAGGACCATCCTGATAGCACAAATACCTTAGGGAAGGCGTCCTACGAGAGGCCACACACACATATTACGGTAAGTCCTTTAGTGCTATCCCCCGCTATTGCAACACCCTCACCTGTGTTTAATAACAGTGTGGTAGTTACGATAGAAAAAGGTTCGCCTAAATCAGCTGTTTATTATACGTTAAACGGGCAAAGGCCCAACAAACGATCTAAACTCTATACCGGAGCTTTTACTGTGGATACCACTCTTACCGTTATGGCTATTGCATATGAAGGGAAAGACAGCAGTTCGGTTACCGTTAGTAACTTGTACAAAAAACCGAATAACTGGAAAATTACCATCATCAGTAAATATAATAAACAATACACTGCCGGAGGCGATGATGGAATTGTTGACGGGCAACATGGCACTACTAACTGGCGCAGCGGTGAGTGGCAAGGCTACCAGGGCCAGGATGTTGAATGCATTATTGATATGGGAAAAGTAAGGCCCGTAGAAACCATTACATCAGGCTATCTTCAGGATACCCGTGCCTGGATCATTTTTCCTAAAAAAATAGAATATTATGTTTCCGAAGATGGTAAAAATTACAAATCTTTTGGCACACTGGAAAATGGTATTCCTGCCGATGACTATTCCTTACAGGTAAGAGCATTTAGTACCAATGTCCCCACGAAAATGAATGCCCGTTATGTAAAAGTAAAAGCCGTTAGTTTTGGTAAATTACCGGAGTGGCACCAGGGAAAAGGTGGCGAAAGCTTTATCTTTATTGATGAAATTGAAGTGAGGTAATTTATTTTATATCCTATTGTAATTGTTAAAACCATGTCGAAACTACTTTTACTTTTCATCATCCCGCTAACATTCAAGATGTACGCGCAGCCTAAACAAGGCCAGTGGCGAGGTACTTTACTCCTGAATAAAGAAACAGCATTGGAGCTTCCATTTAATTTTGAAATAGAATCGGTGAATAAGCACATGCAATTGGTTATTTATAATGCGCAAGAACGTATTGTAATTAATGAAACGGTACTGACCAAAGATTCATTTAATTTTAAAATGCCGGTATTTGATACAGAATTTAAAACTAAAATAATCGGCGATACACTATTAAAAGGTCTTTGGATCAATCATACCAAAAAAGAAAACAATACCATTTCATTTACGGCAAAATTCGGAAAAGCCAACCGTTTTATCCTGCCTGTAGAAAAGCCAACGGCTTTTTACGATGGGAAATGGGAAGTAACCTTTAGTGCTAATACACCCGATAGTAGCAAAGCCATTGGCTTATTCAAACACAAATCCGGAACAACGATTGTAGAAGGCACATTCCGCACCGAAACCGGCGACTATCGTTACCTGGAAGGAACAGAAAATAAAGGGAAGCTTTACCTTTCCTGCTTCGATGGAGCCCATGCATTTCTGTTTACTGCAGAGAATAATGGTACCACTATTACCAACGGGATGTTTTATTCGGGCAACAGTTGGAACGAACCGTGGACAGGAAAAAGAAACGAAACATTTGAACTGAGAGATGCCGAAAAGTTAACCTATCTGAAAGATCCAACCCAGGTAATTGACTTTTCTTTTAAAAACAGCAGTAATCAAACCGTTAGTTTGAGTGATTCAAAATATAAAAATAAAGTGGTGATTGTACAGATTATGGGTAGTTGGTGCCCCAACTGTATGGACGAAACGGCTTACCTCGCACAGCTTTACAAAAAATATACGCAAAAAGGAATTGCCCGTTTCGACAGTATTACTGAAAAACATGAGCGCCATATTATAGAGATCATAGGCCTTGCGTATGAGCGCACCAGCGATCCGGAAAAGGCAAAGAACAATATTACCCGCTTAAAAAACCGCTTTGGAGTGGAATACGAAATTCTCATCACTGGCCTTACGGGCAAAGATAAAGCCTCCGGGAGTCTTCCATTCCTTAATGGGATTATGGCCTTTCCTACAACGCTGATTCTTGACAAGAACCATAAAGTAGTTTCTGTGTATACCGGCTTCAATGGCCCGGCTACAGGGAAGGCTTATGAAACATATACACTTAAAACAGAACAATTGATTAATGATCTGTTGAAACAAAAACAATAAATCCTCTGGAACCTTATGTTTCAGAGGATTTATAGTATTCCGACACAATCTTTAAATAACTGTTCCTTTGATTACTAAGGTTCTTGGCATTTCTTCTGCATTCGTCTTTACAGTTACCGTTTTTCTGAAACTTCCTTTAACTGCAGCATTATATGTGGCAGAAACCTTGGTTATTTCACCCGGTAAAACAGGTGTTTTTGCATAATTGGTTGTTGTACAACCGCATGCTACCTGAACACTTTCAATAATAACAGGGGAAGTTCCTGTATTTTTAAATTCAAAATCAACTGATACGGGTTTTCCCTGCGCAATTTCCCCCAGATCAAGCTCTTCACTTGTCCACTTAATAGACGTTTCTGTGTTTGTTGTACCGGATAAGTGTGAATGCGTTGTAACAGGCGTTGAGTTAAAAGACATCAGGCCAATAGCTAAAGCTACAATAGATAATTTTAATAATTTCATGATTTCAGATTTTTAAGATTAATAGTAAATAAAATAGATGTTCTCCTTGCAAGTACTGAACAAGGCAAAGGTAAACCGCAAAGAAGCGCAGGCCTGTTAAGCAGATTCAAATAATTGTTAATGACTTGTTAATGTTACTTTCTTAAACCTATTTTTGATTAATATTATAGTTCACTATCGTATTTCTTGAAAACAAATAAATTAAATAGTATTATCGTTCTGGGATTAGTGGCCATTACAGGTATCCTGGTTGTGCAACTCCTTTGGACAAAGCAGGCTTTTAATTCAGAAGAAAAAAAATTCAGTCAAAAAATTCATATTGCCCTTTTACATGTAGTAAACAAACTCTATGAATACAGCCATAACGAGTATCCGCTTAAAAACCCTATTAACAAGGTTTCCAATGATTATTACGTGGTAAATGTCAACAATGATTTTGACGCAAATATACTGGAATACTGCCTCAGGAATGAATTTGAAAAATCGAACTTAATAACCGATTTCGAATACGCTATTTATAAATGTGAAAGCGATGAAATGGTTTATGGAAACTACATTTCTTTTACCAATAAAACGAAAACCAAACGTTCTGTTTATTTTCCAAAACAAAAAAATCTGGTCTATTACTTTGCAATCCGTTTCCCTAATGAAAACAACTATTTATTCAGCTCTCTAAAATTCTGGCTCGTACTATCTGCTATCTTGGTTATTATATTGATTATTTATGTTTACTCCATATTTACCATCATACAACAGCGTAAATACTCAGAGTTGCAAAAAGATTTCATTAATAACATGACCCACGAATTTAAAACACCGCTTTCTTCCATTTTAATTGCTTCTCATTTTTTGATCAAACAGGAAAAAATAAGTTCTGATGAAAAACTCGAAAAATATACAGAGATCATTATTAATCAAAGCAATAAATTAAACAACCACATTGAAAAAATATTAAATATAGCCAAATCAGACAATGCCCCGTTAACCCTGGAAAAGAAACCTCTTTCAGTATTGCCTGCTATCCATGATGTAATAGAAAATATTAACCTAAAATATCCACAGGCTAAATTTCAGGTTACTTCTGAAAAAAGTGATTACATTATTGTTACCGATGAATTTCACTTTAATAATATCCTCTACAACCTTATTGACAACTCTATTAAATATTGCGAAGAAGATCCTTTTATTCTCATTCAACTCTCGCAGGATCCTAAATCTCTTAAAATAGAATTTACAGATAACGGTATTGGAATTCCACCTAAAAAACTGGCGTTTATTTTTGATAAATTTTACCGTATCCCCAGCAGTAAAAGCAATGAGGTCAATGGTTTTGGGCTCGGCCTTTATTATGTAAAAAAAATAAGTGATCTGCACCACTGGAAAGTTACGGCAACCAATAATGCCACTAAAGGAATTACCATTACCTTATTAATCCCCCAACATACATGAGGCCATTTAAACTATTATATGCCGAGGATGATAAAACACTGGCTTATTTAACTAAGGACAACTTAGAACAAAATAATTATGAGGTAACGCATTGTGGTGATGGAAAAGAATGCCTGCAATTATTTAAAAAAGAAACGTTTGATCTTTGCATCTTCGACATTATGCTGCCTAAAATGGATGGCTTTGAATTAGCCGTAGGGGTCCGGAAAATAAACCAGGAAATCCCTATCCTGTTTCTTTCTGCCAAAACGCTTAAGGAAGACAAAATAAAAGGCTTGCAACTGGGTGCTGATGATTACCTGGTAAAGCCTTTCAGCATTGAAGAACTGGTTTTAAAAATTGAGATTTTTTTAATGCGTTCTAAAAAAAATGTCATTCATCAACCTGCAATTTATGAGATTGGGAGCTATAAATTTGATACCGGTAACTATTTACTATATAACCAAACAGAAAACATCCATCTCACCCAACGAGAATCGGAATTACTAAAGTTGTTTTTAGATAATAAAAACAAGGTGTTAAAACGAGAACATATTTTGAGCAAACTCTGGGGCGATGATGATTATTTTATGGGACGAAGCCTCGATGTATTTATTTCCAGGTTACGAAAGTTACTTGCTTCCGAAAGCCACATTACCATTGAGAATATTCATGGTATTGGCTTTAAATTTAAAACCACGGAAAACAATACTTTCTAGTAAAATAAATTATTGTAAGGAAACCGTTTTACATGAATCTTTTTAACGATATCATAAATCGTCTTTTTAAATTCCTCGATATTGTCTTTTTGTCGGGCACTAATAAAAATAGCCGTTTGATCCAGGGTACTCATCCATGTTTTTTTCAATTCATCCAGCGATAAATTTTCACGTGTCATCGGTGTAAGATCATCCTCATCTTTTTTGATATACTTAAAGGCATCTATTTTATTAAACACCAGAATTGTTTCTTTATCACCGGCGCCAATATCAATCAAGGTTTGCTTTACTACAGCAATATGATCTTCAAAATTCGGATGAGAAATATCCACAACGTGTAACAGGATATCTGCTTCACGCAACTCATCCAGCGTTGATTTAAAACTTTCCACTAATTGCGTGGGAAGCTTTCTTATAAAGCCAACTGTATCACTCAGCAAGAAGAATAAATTATCGATGGTTACTTTTCTAACAGTAGTATCAAGGGTTGCAAACAATTTATTTTCGGCAAATACTTCACTTTTGCTGATCATATTCATGATCGTGGATTTGCCCACATTTGTATAACCAACTAATGCTACCCGAACAAACTCTCCACGGTTTTTACGCTGTGTAGCCATTTGTTTATCAATAATTTTAAGGTCGTCCTTCAATTGTGCAATTCTATCCCGGGCAATTCGTCTGTCGGTTTCAATTTCTTTTTCACCTGCTCCACCACGCGTTCCCGTGCCTCCACGTTGCCTTTCTAAGTGAGTCCACATACCTGTAAGCCTTGGTAATAAATATTGATATTGCGCTAACTGCACCTGCGTTTTAGCATGCGCTGTCTGTGCCCGTTGAGAAAATATTTCTAAAATTAAAGTGGTACGGTCTAATATTTTTTTACCCAATTCTTTTTCAAGATTTCGCTGCTGAGAAGGAGATAGCTCATCATCAAAAATAACCACAGAAACTTTATGCTCTGTTACATATTGCTTCACATCGCTTAGCTTTCCTTTGCCTATAAACGTGGCTTTATCAGGGCGTTCCAGTTTTTGAGTAAATACTTTTTTTGTTTCCAGGCCATAGGTTTGCGCCAAAAATGCCAATTCATCCAGGTATTCAAAGGCTAACTCCTCTTTCTGTTGTTTATTAATAACCCCTATTAAAACGGCAGTATGTACCTCTGTATGGGTGCTGGTAGTTTCAGACTTCATTTAATACTAAAAAATTAAGTCACAAAAGTACTGTTTTTATTGCTTAAAGATTAACCCGTGGTACTAAATAAAAATAAATGCTATTTCATCCTCAATAGTGTAACATGGCCTACCAATGTTTTGAGCTGGCGTTTTGTTTCTCCGGTGGTTTGTTTAAAATTAATTTTATAAACATACACGCCCTCTTCACATAACCCCCCTTTATACTTACCATCCCAGCCCTGACCAGAGTTTGGTGATTCAAATATTTTCGCTCCCCATCTGTCGAAGATCATGAGCGTATAATCATAAAACTCCAAACCAACCACTCCAAATACATCATTCAGGCCATTGCCATCGGGAGTAAACGTGTTTGGAACATATAACGTAGATACTTCATTAACCTTCAAAGGAACATTGATCGAATCCAGGCAACCATAGATAGTAGATACTTTTAGTTTGACGCTGTAAACCCCGGTATCATTATACGTATGGTAAGGATTTTGGCCTGTATTTACCACCGATCCATCGTTAAAATTCCAGAAAGAATTATCCTGTCCTAAAGAGGTATTATGAAAAGCAACCTCAGGATTTAAAATACTAATATCAGTCCCTGGTGTATAATAAAAATTAGCCACAGGTCTTGGATGCACCACAACATAAGCGGACTTTGTAACCGTAGTAACACAACCACTATCCGAAGTTGCTTTTAAACTGACATTAAATGTTCCCGGAGTTATATACGTATAACTTGGTGCTGCTACCGTTGAAGTGCTTCCCGTTCCAAATGTCCAAAGCCATGTGCTTACAGTTGGTGTAGAAGCCGAAAGGTTTTTAAAATTTACTGCCAGAGGCTGACAGCCATCTAAATCATCTCCCGAAAAATCAACCACTGGTAAGGCATTTACATTCACATTAATGGTATTGGATTGTACTGTACAATTATTGTAATCTTTTAAATCCGACCAATAACTGGTTGATAAAAGCGGGGTAGCTGTTTGTGTTAAAGAATTAGTATTGACGCTTGTGTTAGAAGTTCCGGTACTCCAGTTAAGCGTATAGGGTTTAATACCTCCCGAAAAAGCAGATGTTAAAGTAATAGGATCATTTTTACAAATCGAATAATCACTCGCACTAATTCCTAATACCAGTTGAGCTGGTTCAAATACTTTTACAGTACTAATGGTATCTTTACAACCCATAATATCCTGGCCAAGCACAGTGTACGTTCCAGCTGCAAGGGTCGCTACAACAGTGTTGGTAATGGATGCGCCGTTTAATGAGTAAGTGGGTGTGCCATATCCTACATTGGAACTAAATGTAATAACCCCGTTACTTTGTCCAAAACATACCACGCTATCCACATCTATTAATGTCAGATCCAGTTTTTTATAATCTCCCAGGGTAAAAACACCGTAGTCGGAATTTGTAATAATGCTTTGGTTGTTGGTAGCACTGTTATTTGTACTTGCCAGGTGCGCCCAGCCGGCGTTATAATGCCATGCCTGCAGATCACTTTCTACAATTAAATTTGTACTGGCACCCGTTGGATCCCATTCACTTTCAATATAGGTAAATTGTTTATCCGCCACAGGATTCACATTATAGTTATTCGTATTGATTACCCAAAAACGATCCAACATTTTTGGAGCATGTTCGGTACTACAATTATTATTAAGATCGGCTACTCCTGTTGGCAAAGGTCTGTTGTTAATAGCCGGAGTGGCAACCGTAGGGTATGTAGAAGCGCTGATTCCGCCAACCGTAGACTGGGCTCCCGGGCTTGTAATGTTTAATGTCAACGGAATATAATTCGCTGCTAATGATCCGAAAGGAAATACATAATTTCCGGCTCCTGTATTTCCTATATTCCATTGCACAATACCATAACCGGGAAATGGAGCTGTTTCGCTGATAATATATCCTGTAGTTCTTGTAATGGCTCCCGTAAGGGGATTCGTTACAAACAATGTATTACTGTTTAGATCTAAGGGCCTGGCCATAAGAGCCAGCACACCGGTAACACCACTTACAAACGTATTGACGTTTAAGGTTTTTACTCCACTACCCAACAAGGTTAAATTATTAAAGCGTGTAGGCTGGCTGCCATTAATGCTTTGGTTCGCTCCTGTCATTTCCACCAACCCTGTAGTAGGCATCAATGCTCCCGATGTAGATGTGTTGGTCCAGTTCCCTGAAAAAGAAATTAATCCCGAGTTGCTGATCAATCCCACATTTGCTCCCACGTTATTATTTACTACTTCTCCCTGAACAGTAACGAAGGCGCCACTTTGCACCGTAACGGCACTTCCATTATTATAAAATTCGGATTGCGCTACCAGGCATTGAACCCCCGCCAGTAGCAGGAGTAACACCGTAAGTTTAAATCTATTCTGATGTCCTGTTTTCATGTCCTATAATTTTTTGATTCTTACCTATTGTAATTATTATTTCACCCTCATGATCCAAACCACCGACATATTTGTTGGACGGGTTTCGGTACCTGTGCTTGCATTCGTTGTAAACGTGTGTGTATGATTTCCATCCGCACTAATCGCATGGGTATGATCCAATTGATCGATGGTTGTTAAAAAATTTCCCACCGTTGCTAATCCGTCCCATGGAATACCTCCACCACCGGCGGGAGTATTAATCAATTGTCCCGTATTGGCACCATCCATTTTATCGGTTCCAAAATTATCATCCCAGGGCACCACCCTTCCGTTGGTAGAGTTTACAGAGCCTGTACTTCCGCCATGGTTATGGGTTCCTGCTGCGGCTGTAGTGCCTGTATGCGTATGAATTCCTACATCCTCTGTTTGCATTACCCCACTTGTTGCCGAGCCTCTTAAAAATTTACCCGCTGCATTTAATAAAGGAATAGTTTGCCCGTTATAAGGTGATTCCGCATCAGCAAGTACCTGGCCGTTACATTCTACCCAACCCCATGGTAAGACAGGTGTTGCGGGCATGCTTTTGTGAAAGGCTTCAATACTTCCTATAGGATCGCCGCCTACTTCCTGCCAGCGCGTTCCATTATAACTCATTAAAATATTTGCGGTAACATCATATACCAATAATCCGTTTGCAGGAGCAGCAATGGCCAGGCGTTGTGGGCTTGTCATGCTTGGAAACATTACTCCCTGGGTAGTTGAAACAATTTGAACAATAGCAGAAGGGCTCGGAGCGTTAGTTCCTATTCCTACCTGCCCTGTCGTTAAAACCCTTACTTTTTCTGTATTATTTGTTTTAATAACCAGGTCCTGTGCATCTGTAGTTCCCAAAAAATCAGTTCCTGCCGTAGTACCGGCATTTCCGTTTAATAACCATGCACTGGCGGCCGATGGCATTAATACCACATCTCCGTTAACATCTACCGACAAAGATTTTCCGTTTGATGCAACAGTGGGTGATGCGGCCGTTAAATTGGTGAATCGCAACCCGGAAGTATTTGCGGTAGCTGATGTAATCTCCACGCGGTTATTTGGGAAGGTTGTTCCAACACCCAAACGCCCTGTAGAATCAAGCGCCATATGCACCCCGGGTGATCCGTCGCCATTAAAGAATAAACCTTTATCAAAAGAAGGATTAGAATAGATCCTTGCTTTAGCTGTTCCGTTTCCATTCTTAAATAAAATATCTCCCGGATCTCTCGATCCCGCAGGGGCCGCTAATGAAAACTGGCCAAAGCCTCCTATCTCAAGTGCTTCCGACGGAGTTATTGTTCCTATCCCAATGTTTCCTGTACTTAAAATACGGGCACGTTCAATGCTATTTGTTTTAAAAATAACATCGCTTGCGTTGGTTGTTCCTAAAAATCTAACCGGTGTAATATTAGAGTTTCCGGTAACTTCCCAGTTTAAGGTAGATGGTACTACCAAACTATCGTAAATACGACCATTGGGTGCGGCAAATAAATTCCTTACACCTGCCCCAATTAAGGTATCGCTTCTGATGGTTCCTGCCACATGAAATTTAGATAAGGGATTATTTGTACCTATCCCAACATTTTGAGAAAACGTTTGAAGTGCCGTAAACAGAACTAAAAATAAAACTATTTTTTTCATGTTAATTATTTTAAGTGAATCAATCCTTTAATCCTACAATAACTATAATCTGTTTCAACCTGTTATTTCTTCTCCAATAATTCCGTTAACGCTTTTTCCAATTTTTGAATGCGCTCTTCCTGCGATTGAATGTGTTCTTCCTGCGATTGAATTACCTGTTGTTGTTCCTGCATTGCTTTGGTTAACATCACCGAAAGCCTCGCGTAATCAACAGCCCACAACTCTTTGGTTTCATTTTTTGGCTTATATACTAACTCCGGAAATACAGTATAGACGTCCTGTGCAATAAACCCAAAATCATCGATCGGCTCATCTGTTTGATGCACTACAATGTTTCCGGAAGCATCAATCCCTGAACTGTGTTTTTGATACACGCTCGGTTGCAATTTCATCATCTTATCCAAAGTGGAATTTTCAAAAGATTTTACATCGGTTTTTAATCGTCTGTCGGAGGTAAAATAATTTGTTCCTGAAATAGTAAGATTTCCCAATCCGTTTAATGCCATTAAAGAATTTTCATTACAGGCTCCTGCTACTGAATTAAAATTTCTCCAGTTAAATCCTCTGTCTGTGCTGGTTATAGCCGCCATGCCGTTTCCGGGGTCGGTCACATTCCAAAAATCAACATTACTGGTCCCGGATATTCTGTTCATCCCTGTAACCAAAGCCCCAACCCCATTAATCCAGGATGTTCCCGGAGCAGGGTTTACAGCAGGATCACCATTAAAACTACCAAATGCAGAGTAACCTCCCATAACCGATAGTTTAACATTTGTCATGTCCGCAGCAGTAACAGCACCTCCGCATTGCGAAGCAAAATACTGTGATCCGATACGCATGTTACCTGTACCATTTACCAGTACTTTTGTAACACCATTGGATACAACATTCATTAAGTTAGTACCAATACTTCCTAAACTGATATTATCTTTTTGTACAAAGTAAACTCCTGTATTTGTATATGCAGCATCTATACCACCAATAAAACCGGCATCGCTATTAGCGATCCCATTAAAATTACGTGTTCCATAAATAGCGGCATTTACATCAGACGTTATTTCCAGTTTTTTAGTAGGTGCTCCTACACTAATTCCTATATTTCCGTTTTCCATGATTTTGATCCCGGAATTAATAGCAGGATTACCCACAGTGGTCCATGGTGCAATAATTAATCCTGAATTAGCTGATAGAGACGGGTTGTTATCGTTCGTGAAAATAAAAGATTTATCTCCTGCTTGCGTCATGCCATTCCAATCGGCAGCAGAAGCTCCCGAAAATAAACTAAACCAACCGGCAGATCCGGTTCCTGTTCTTGAAAACCTGGCAATGGAGTTTGCTGTTGTATTATTGGTTAACGCAACCTCCAACTGGGCACCCGGTGCAGCTGTTCCAATACCTACATTTCCATTACTTGCCAAGGTTCTTACATGCTCTACATTATTGGTTTTAAAAACCAGATCCTGTGCATCGGTTGTTCCCAAAAAATTGGTTCCTGCCACAGTGCCTGTATTTCCTAATAACTGCCAGGCATCTGCTGCCGATGGCATCAATACAACATCTCCGTTAACATCCACCGATAAGGCTTTGCCATTCGCTGCTACTGTTGGGGAAGCCGACGTTAAATTCGAAAATCTTAAACCTGATGTGTTTGCTGTAGCTGATGTAATTTCTAATTTATTTCCCGGTGTTATATTCCCAATTCCAACATTCCCCAATTGATTTAAATAAATGCTTCTTGCACTGGAAGATGCCGCACCTGTACCGATCCATACATCATCATTATAGGACCACAGATACATGTTGTTGTCAAGGCTGGCACCATCTCCCACATAACCTAAGGAGGTACCATTATTTAAACCAAATTCCAGATATGAACTATTGGAAACGGTATTAAAATTTCCGTCTAATTTAATTTTATGATTCACCACATGTAATTTTTCAAGTGGTGCATTTATTCCTATCCCTGTATTCCCATTACCCAATACGGTTAACAGGTCGTTGCCTCCTATAATCGTGGGAGATGAATTCACGGTTAATGCTTTTGTATTTGCTGTGTTATCTGATATCTTAATCAATACACCACTTGATCCCACAACTGTTCCCGAATTATAAAAACTGGCAACATAACCCATTGCATTTGCATTCCAGTCCATACCCATCGCTACCTGTGTTCCTAATCCCGATTGGTCTCCCGAGTGAAACGCACTGTTGGTAAACAGTACAGAAGGTGCGGGTGTATTGATTCCTACATTTCCACCCGATGAGATCCGGGCACGTTCTATATTATTGGTTTTAAAAATAACATCGTTCGCGTTGGTGGTTCCTAAAAAATTAGGAGGGGTAATGTTGGAGTTTCCCGTAATTTCCCAGTTGAGTGTAGAGGGCGTTACCAAACTATCATAAATACGGCCGTTGGGCGCAGCAAATAAACTTCTTACTCCGGGGCCTATGTAAATTAAGGTATCACTTCTGATACAACCCGCAACGTGTAACTTAGATAAAGGGTTATTTGTACCGATACCTACATTTTGAGCGATTATTTGAAAAGAACACATCGTCCATAAAATCAAAACTATTTTTTTCATACTACTGTTTTTTTAAACCTTCTATCATTTTTTTTAATTCATCTATCTGCGCCTGGTAAGAATTATTCTGCGCTTTCAGTTCATTTGTTTTTGCTTCCAGTTTTTCATTTAACTCCTGGATAGACCTGGTAAGTACTGGAATTAAGGCTTCATAATTAACACCATACTGTTCATCTGCTGCTTTTGGGATGTATACCACATTTGGAATAATTTTTTCAAGATCCTGTGCAAGAAATCCTAATTTTTTTCCGTTACAATAATTCTTGTAGGTTTCATCTTTCCAGTTGTATTCAACAGGTTGTAGCTTCAACACTTCGTTTAAACCAAACGATATTTGTGAAACATCTTTTTTTAACCTGGCATCCGATGTATTGATAACACCATTTGTTGCAAATAATGTATTCCATCTTTTTGTAGCAGCTCCCAGGTTCCACTGCCCATCAGCATCCGGTATAATTTCACCACCAAACATATAGGTTTCTGCACCGCCTAATTCCCAATAAAGAACGCCTGCCGGGTTTGTATATCCTACTAAAGTGGTATTCACATATGCATTAAAAAGCATAGGACCCGATTCGAAGGTCATCATTGGATTACCCGTAACTGCTGCACTTTTAATATGGAATAATGAGCCGGGACTATATTGACCTATACCTACACGTCCTTCGGAGGTTACCGTAAAAATATTATTAAACCCTGCTCCATATGCCCCCACATTAAAACGATCAATACCACTTGGTTGAGAAAAATTATCGCCGATAGAAATATTAAGATTTGATTCATCCATAATTGTATTACTTCTGAAAATTGAAAGAACATCTGTATTATTGGTAAGATCACTAAATGTTAAATAATTCCCTGTACCGGTTGCTCCTAAAACATTTCCTATTTGAGCATTTCCATTTATATGTAATCGTTCGGCAGGTATTGCCGTACCTAACCCAAGATTTCCATTTACTAAAAACCGTCCCTGCTCAGCAGAATTTGTTTTAAATACCAGATCTTGCGCATCTGTTGTTCCTAAAAAATTGGTTCCTGCCACAGTGCCTGTATTTCCTAATAGCTGCCAGGCATCTGCCGCCGATGGCACTAAAACAACATCTCCGTTAATATCAACCGACAGGGCTTTACCGTTAGTTGCTACCGTTGGTGAAGCTGATGTTAAGTTCGCTAATCTTAAACCGGAAGTGTTTGCCACAGCAGATGTAATATGCACCCTGTTTGCAGGAGACGAGTTACCTATGCCAACATTACCAACATTATTTATAAACATATGTGCGGCAGGCACAGTACTTCCTGAAAAAATAAGCCCGGGAGCTACTAATGGATTTGTATATACTCTTCCTTTTTCACCACCCGCTCCGTCTAAAAAAATAAGATCTCCCACATCTGGTCCTGCAGTGGCTCTTATCGTAATGCCATCACCACCTATAGCGCTCACCTCCAGTTTAGTGCCGGGTGTAGTAGTGCCTAATCCTAAAAAACCATTTGCTGCTAACATGCGGCCTCGCTCCATATTATTTGTTTTAAATACCAGGTCCTGTGCATCTGTTGTTCCTAAAAAATTGGTTCCTGCCACAGTACCTGCATTTCCTAATAGCTGCCAGGCATCTGCTGCCGATGGTATCAATACAACATCTCCGCTGGCATTCACCGATAAGGCTTTGCCATTCGCTACTACTGTTGGGGAAGCTGACGTTAAATTTGTAAACCTTAAACCTGATGTGTTTGCTGTGGCTGATGTAATCTCTAGTTTATTTCCCGGGAGTAATGTTCCCATGCCTATATTTCCGGCTCTTGTCATCGCCATCACATCCAGTTGTGTAACGCCCAAATCGTTTAATGTTTTTATAACAAAATCTCCCGCGGTAAGATTAGAAGGCCTGAATTGCCAGTATTTAAAGCCCACTCCTCCTGCAGGATCTTTAAAAACAACCCCTCCGGGATCACCGGCAAGAATATGTCCTCCGTTTACCTGGAGTCTTGTACTGGCAAAATCCAATAAAGCTGTTTCAATACCGACACCGCCACCGGATAATATACGGGCATGTTCAAGATTATTTGTTTTAAAAATAACATCGTTGGCATTGGTGGTTCCTAAAAAGTTAAGAGGGGTAATATTGGAGTTTCCTGTGATTTCCCAATTTAAAGTGGATGGTGTTACCAAACTATCATAGATCCGGCCATTGGGTGCAGCAAATAAACTTCTTACTCCAGGCCCTATTAAGGTATCACTTCTGATACAGCCGGCAACATGTAGCTTAGATAAAGGATTGTTTGTACCAATACCAGCATTTTGAGCAGATACAGAAAATGTTAAAACCGCGAATAGCTGAAAAAATGCTGATTTGCCCATAGGAATACTATTTTGGTCCAAAAATACGACAAAAATACTTAAAACTTACGATATATGAGCGAAACTAGCCGTTGAATGAGTATATAACGTTACCAGAGAATTATTTCAACTTTAAATCTGACTCAATATAAAGGGTTACCGCCTCTATTTGTTCAGCACTTAGCACTTCTTTGTAAGCAGCCATCCCGTTTTTCCCATTGGCAATCATTTCTACAATTCCTGCATGATTCATCGGCGTGATGGAAAGGTCTTTGGCTCCGTTTAAACCTAACTTACCATCATTTCCATGGCAAAGCACACATTTTTCTTCAAAAATCTCCTTACCACTTATAACTAACGTTTTGGGACCTGCCTTTTCTGATTTGGCTTTTTGAGCTAAACCAAAAGAAACAATGATTAAAAAAAATGACAGGGAAGCCAACACTTTGTTTTTCTTTTTAAAGCCAATTACCGCTAAAGGAATGGATAAGAAAACAAGGGCTATTTTTATAATTAAAATATTATTGATAGAAGGCAGCTGAGTCATTAGATAAATGCCCGTTGCTAAAAACCCAAAGCTCACAATCATTTCCAGGATGCGGGTTTTCTTTTTAAACTTCTCCAGTAATTCGTCTTTATCGCTCAGCAATAAAATAGTTTTTACTAAATAAATTAAAGTGAACAGCACTACAAATAAATAGTGCGAGTGTAACATGCCTGTAGCCATTAATCTAAGATTAAAAATTAAAATCAAAATTAACAATTTATCCTTAATTAAAGACTTTTATCCGGTTTTTATAAATGGTTGATAATGCTATATTTGTTAATCTTAAACTTTACTATGCGCAAACTATTTTCAATTATATATGCGGTGGCTTTTCTCAGCTCCGTTACATTTGCCCAAACAACTTTTCCAACCAATGGCGCGCCAAACATACAACACACCCTGTATGCCTTTACCAATTGCTCCCTGCATGTTGATGCGGAAACCGTTATTGCAAATGCGACCTTGTTGGTTAAAGATGGTAAAGTGGTAAAAGCTGCTGAAAAAACAGAAGCTCCTGCCGAAGCAGTAACCATCGACCTGAAAGGCAAACATATTTATCCTGCTTTTATAGATCTATATAGCGACTATGGTATGCCTGAACCAAAAAGGACAGAACAAACCGATGCTCCCAAAAAAGGAGCTTACGGTTGGAACCAGTCTATTAAAAGCGATGCCGATGCTTACAAATTATTTTTACATAATCAACAAAAAGCAGACGAGTTAAGAAAGCTTGGCTTTGCAATGGTATTAACGCATTATAAAGACGGTATTGTAAGAGGGAGTGGCGCATTACTACAGCTTACCAATACCAAGGAAAACGAAAGCATTATGAAAGATCGCGCGGCGGCTTTTTATTCGCTCAACAAAGGCAGCTCTCCCCAGGATTATCCTTCTTCCTTAATGGGAGCCATTGCTTTATTAAGACAAACCTACTACGATGCCGATTGGTATAAAAACAATGCAACTAAAACCGAATACAATATTAATTTAGAGGCTTTCAATAAATTGCAGGAACTTCCTTCTGTGTTTGAAGGCAATGATAAATACAACGACCTGCGGGCAAAAACAATTGGCGACGAGTTTAAAGTAAAATACATCATTAAAGGCGGAGGCAACGAGTACCAAAGACTTTACGAAATTCAAAACACGAATTCAAAATATATTATTCCTGTAAATTTCCCGGAAGCCTTGGATGTAGAAGATCCTTTTGATGCTGAACAGGTATCGCTCACCGATTTAAAACACTGGGAAATGGCTCCGATAAATTTGGCAGAGCTCGAAAAAAACAACATTGAATTTTGTATCACAACGGCTGATCTCAAAAGTAAAACCGACTTCCTGAAAAACCTTCGCAAAGCAGTAAAATATGGCTTGTCGGAGAAAATGGCTCTTAAGGCCCTCACTTCTAATCCCGCCGGCTTTATAAATATCCAGGATAAAGCAGGAAGCCTGAAAGCAGGAATGTTTGCTAATTTCTTTATCTCTTCAAAATCCATTTTTGAAGAAGATGCTGTTATTTATGAAACCTGGAGTAACGGTTTACGATACGCTTACGAAGATGTAGCTGCTCCACAGCTTGAAGGAAACTACCAGTTAACCATTGGAGCTGCTAAATATAAAATTGCTTTAAATAAAGAAAAACAAAACAATGTCAGTATTACTTTAGCGGATAGCCTTAAATCGAAAGGGAATTACACGTTTTCAAATAACTTAATTACACTGAGTTATCCTTACGATACAACAGCAACAGTAAGGCTCTCCGGAAATTACAACGAACCTCAACGTTCTTTTTCAGGGAAAGCACAATACCCTGATGGTAGCTGGGCCGATTTTAAAATGGCCTTTATAACTACTCCGGATACCGCATCCACTAAAAAACCGGATGCCGCAAAGCCTAAGCCAACTTATGGAAAAGTATACTATCCTTTTACTGCTTATGGTGAGCCATTGGCAGAAAGCGAAGGTATTATAAAAGATACCTGGAAGAAATTTAAAACCCGTTACAATGCTATCTTAATTAAGGATGCAACGGTATGGACCAACGAAAGCGATTCTATTTTAAAGGAATATGATGTATATATTACTGAAGGAAAAATTGTACGAATTGCTCCCAACATTGATGTACCTGCAACAGCCTTTGCTAAAATTATTGATGGCAAAGGTATGCACTTAACTCCCGGTATTGTGGATGAGCATTCGCACATTGCCTTGTTTAGTGTAAATGAAGGTGCCGAAGCCAGCAGTGCCGAAGTAAGAATGGGTGACGTGGTAAACGTAGAAGATATTAATATTTACAGGCAACTTTCCGGTGGTGTTACTACTGCACAGTTACTGCATGGCTCAGCAAACCCCATTGGCGGACAAAGTTGTTTGATAAAATTACGCTGGGGAAAAGGGCCTGAGGAATTCAAATATGAGAACGCAGATAAGTTTATCAAATTTGCTTTAGGTGAAAACGTAAAACACTCTAACGGCTTCAGCCCTGATATGGCCCGCTTCCCACAAACACGTATGGGTGTTGAGCAATGCTACTACGATTTTTTTACCCGCGCAGCGGCATACAAAAAACAAATGTCTGATGTTGCTGTATCAAAATCGGCATCGCCGCGCAAAGACCTTGAACTGGATGCTTTAGCAGAAATCCTTGACAGCAAACGGTTTATTACCTGCCACAGTTATGTGCAAAGCGAAGTAAATATGTTGCTGCATGTAGCAGATAGCATGAAATTTAAAGTGAACACATTTACACATATTTTAGAAGGTTATAAGGTAGCAGATAAAATGAAAGCACATGGAGCCAATGCGTCTACTTTTGCCGATTGGTGGGCGTATAAACTGGAAGTAATGGACGCTATCCCTTACAATGCTGCTCTTCTAACTAAAGTAGGGGTAAATACGGCCATCAATTCTGACGATGCCGAAATGGGAAGACGTTTGAACCAGGAAGCTGCCAAGATTATTAAATACGGTAACCTCTCAGAAGTACAGGCCCTAAAACTGGTAACGCTTAACCCGGCAAAAATGCTACACATTGACGATAAAGTAGGAAGTATTAAAGTAGGTAAGAGTGCTGATCTTGTGCTGTGGACAGACAATCCTTTAAGTATTTATGCGAAGGTGAATAAAAACATTATTGATGGGCAAATTTATTTTGACAGTGATGAAGATCTTAAATTACGCGACGATATTAAAAAAGAACGTGCCCGCATTATTGCCAAACTGATCATTGAAAAAAATAAAGGAGCAAAAGTGGTGAAACCTGAACCAAAAAAACCAAAACAGTTTCATTGCGATACAGAAGACAGTGGCCTGGAATATATGATCAATAAAAATTAAAGCTAACTACCAGGTCTCTTTGCCCGCTTTGGCTGTGGCAGCTTATGCAGGCTGCTGCCGGATCACTGGCAGCACTAAATGCAACGGTACCATCTGAATTAATTTCTGCCCATAACCATGAGCCGCTTTTTTTATACATGAGCGCATAACGGCCACTGCTTTGAATATCTTTTACGATCATAGAGCCGTTCGGGAATGTTTGGTTAGCCGGTAGTTTTCCGTTATCGGTTAAGGCAGCATAAGCCCGTTTATTAAATCTTAATTTAAAAGCCCCGTGTGGCCCATGTACACCGGAATAAACGAGCGACGGATCATTTTTATAATATAAAAACACGGGAATATTTTTACAGCTATCGTATAAGGCTTTATCATTATAAGCCAGCAAAGGATTACTGCCTTTATCTTTTGTACAGGAATAAAAAACACTTAGCATTGCTACAGCACAAAAAACGATGAGGGCAATGCGGTTCTTCATTTACGAAACGTTTGTTGAAACCAGGTATTTGGAGAGATAGGTGTCTTTTAACGGTCGCTTCCAGTTACCCGCTAAATCAATAGATTGAGAGATCGTATTATCAAACACCAAGGTGTTTTCGTTAATTACTCCTTCTTTTAAAAGCTCCTCAATCTGTGCTTGCTTTGTTACCACCACTTCATCGGCTGCTTCATAAGCAACCAGCAACCGGTTTAATAATTCTATGGAAAAAGCCTGTTCCAGTTCTTTCACTAAACGCACTTGCTTATCAATACTACAGCCACTTGCATTATAATTGGCTTCGTCCACTTTAAAAATAACCAAGCGGTTCCTGTATATCTCAAAAGAAGCATCCAGGCTTACGTCGTGGGCTGTCCAGGTACTTACAAAATTTTGACAACGGTTTTTAAATTCGGTTAACTGTTCTTCCGACAAAGGTTTACTGATAGTATATATCCAAATGCGTTCCATGAGAATGATAGAATTATTGAGTGTATGTGAGATAGAGAATTAACTTTCTCTCTGCAAAGTTACAAAGAAAATCTCTGATTCAATCATTCACCAAATTAACAAATGTGTTATATAAACTTACATTTTCTGCTGGCGAAAGCGCACATGCGTAGCAGGATCAAACCATGTTTAAAGCGCGAAATATTAGTGCTTCCATAGGTTCGTTCTCTGTAACGGATAGGAACCTCCACAATTTTTAAATTCAGTTTATGTGCGCCAAATAATAAGTCGAAATCACCAAAAGGGTCAAACTCTCCAAAATATTTTCTGTTCTTGGTCAGTTTAATATAATCTTCCCTAAACATCACTTTCGTTCCGCATAAGGTGTCTTTAAAGCGTTGTTCAAGCAACCAGGTAAATGCCCAGCTAAAAAAATGATTCCCCAGGTAATTTAAAAAGCGCATGGCTTCTTTATCCATCGGATATACAAGACGTGTTCCATTTATAAAATCACCTTTGCTTCCTGCAATGGCATCGTAAAATTTAGGAATGTCCTCCGGCGGAACCGTTAAATCAGCATCCAGGATCATTAAAATATCTCCGGTAGCTATTTTGTAGCCTTCGCGCACGGCATCTGCTTTTCCTTTTCCTTTTTGCTGACCGATTTTTATATCGTGTGTTGCGGCATATTTTTTCTGAATCTCCTGAATTTTCTGCCAGGTATCGTCCGTGCTGTTTCCTTCAATAAAAATGATTTCTACATGCTTCCCAAATTTAGGTAAACGGGTAATCGCATTTTCAATATTCCCGCTTTCGTTACGTGCCGGTATCACAACGGTTGTTGAGTATTTGGTTTTATAATCTTCTTCTTTGCTTGATGGTAAAGGTTTTGCGAAAGAGTACGTATTTAAACTAAAGAATCTGAAAAAGGGAAATTTAGCAAGAAACAAATTAAAAAATTTGGAAAGCAAAGGAATATAAAACGGAAAAATAAACCGTTTCGAATTTCTGTATACATCAAACCCCGAAACAAATAATAAATTATTAACGTCTTTCGAGTTTAACCAGTTTTGTGTAGGTGTTTTTGTTTTTAATCCTAATACTTCTGCAAACTTTAAGGCAGGTTCCCACAAAGAGTTGTAATACTGAACGATGATCTTTGTATTGGCATGCGATACTTTTTTTGCCTGTTCAAATACAGCCTGTATATCATCTGCAAAACCAATGACATTGCTTAGTACAATAAAATCATAGGTTTGCGTTAACGTAATATCAGTAGCATCCATTACCAGGAATTCTATATTCCGGTCTTTATATTTTTCCTTAGCCCATTCGATTTGTCCGCTACTGAAATCAATTCCGGTTTTTTTACTTCCCGCAATTCCTGCCAACAGATCACCGCTGCCACAGCCTATTTCAAGAACAGAGCTATCTTCATGAGAAAAATAGTTACAGTAATTGGTTATTTCTTTCCAATAATAATTGGTAATGCCACGGCCTTTCCGTTGAGAAGCCAGTGTATCAAAATATGCTTTAATGTTTTGCAAAAATGTAATTTTAAAGAGGTGTAAAGATATTAATTTAAAAATGATGGCAAAGTATAAACTCTATTTGAGCCCCTTAAACAATCTCCCTGTTTATGACCCATTTTAATTCGTTCATCATCATTGCCGTAGCGCCCCACAACACTTTTTCCTCTATATCAAAATAAGGTGTGCTCAACTTGAAACCCGGCATGGGTTCTACGGTAGTTTGCTTAATGGTTTCAGGCAACATCAGATTAGCAAAAGGCCATTCTATCAGCTGTTGCACTTCGCGTGTATCAATCTTAAAATCGGGGCGGCTGTTTAAATAGCCCACAAAGGGTTGCACCATAAATTTACTTACAGGAATATATACAGGGGTTAATTTTCCTATAATTTCAGGGGTTGCATTACTGCCTGTTTCTTCAAAAAATTCGCGCAAAGCTGTCTCAGAAAGATCCCTGTCGCTTGCTTCCGCTTTTCCCCCGGGTAAAGCTATTTGTCCACTGTGATGTCCGTTGTAAGTAACGCGTTCAATTAACAACACAATGGTTTCATTCAATTCATTTGGATATAATAAGATCAGCACTGCACTCGGCCTGTAATGAAGAGCTTCCTGTGAGGTTTCAATAACTTTCTCACGCTTAATATGCGCCATTTCAAACTGGGCATCAGGCCCCGGAAGTGGTAAAGCTAATTTTATTTTTAAATTCGTAATAAATTCCGCGAACATTGCTCTCCTTTATTTATTTTTACTGTAAAGATATAACTTATGCGATTTTATTCTATTAAAAGCACGCAACATTTGCCAATTTCTTTAAAAGAAGCATGGGACTTTTTTTCTTCACCAAACAACCTGCAAAAAATAACACCTTCCAGTATGAATTTTGTAGTGACCTCCGATAAAAAAGACGGAGAATCCATGTATGCCGGGCAAATCATTACTTATACCCTGACACCTGTTTTTGGTGTTCGCGTAAAATGGATGACAGAAATAACCCACATAAAAGAAGGGCATTATTTTATTGACGAACAACGCTTTGGTCCTTATAAACTATGGCATCATAAACATACCTTTACCTCCACCTCAAAGGGCGTAACCATGCACGACGAAGTAAATTATGTTTTACCTTTTGGTTTTTTAGGAACCATAGCCCATCGCTTATTTATCAAAAAACGCATAGAAGGAGTTTTCACTTATCGTACCAAAGTGGTGGAAGATCTGTTTGGAAAATAAATTCCGCATCCGTTAATAATCTCTGTAGAACTGATGAATACTGGTTTTTATCCCTAAATAAATATAAGGCGCTTGTAATTCATACCCCAATTCGTCTTTTATACTTCGTTGAATATATCCTACCTCAACCCTTAAATTTATTTGCGGTAACACATAATACGTAAACTTAATATCACTCTGCATCAGGGTTCTTTTATTGCCTTGCGTGGTTTTATGTCCGTAATCGTAGGGACGCGTGGTGTAACTTAAAAAAATATTTTGTCCGAGGTTCGATCCCAATGTATCCATTCCGATAATAGCATAAAGTCCCTGGAAACTAAGCATCCAGCGGTTCGACCGGTAACTCACAAACGCAAGGCCTTCTTTAAAGTTTGCTCCAAATGGATGTGCCAGAGCCTGCCCGTAATTGGCATAATTTTGCTGTACACTTCCGTGAGAATATGTATAAGGACGAACTTCGTTGTATTCTGTCTGAAGTGTTAATCCTTTTACTTTAAAAGCATTGATATACTTGGCGCCAAATTGCCAGCCCTGTTTATTGGCCCACCAACCCTTATGGGCCTTTATCTCCTTAAAATAAAATTCGTCGGCTACTGCCTGGGCGTACAGCTTTAGCCCGCCAAAGAGCTTGGCACTCAGGTTAAGGCCCATCATAGAGTTATCGGGCGAACCAACCGAATATTCCTGCGGACGGTAAAACACAATTGGATTCAAATAATTAACATCAAATGTTCTGACACGGTTTGTATCGGTTCCCTGCCAAACTACGTTTTCAAAAAAAGAAATATTTAATCCTTTCATGGCATTAAAGCTCAGGTAATGAAATGTTCCGTATTTATTTTGCAAACTTTTCTGCGAACCGTCGTACCTCGAAAAATCCTGCATCCAGGAATACCATACATTATACTGTATTCGCCAGATATTGGCATTGATTCCAAAATAAGGATTACTATTCGAAAAATCAGATAACAACAGCGAGCGGTATCCATCACCGATAAAATGTTTGTCTTTACCCAATTGAAAATTAAATACTTTATTAGGGCTATAAGACACATAACCTGTAATGTTTGAGAAGTTATAACTCCCGTCGCTGTTTTTATAGGCTCTTCCTAAACCGGGAATTAACCGGGTTGTATGAACTGTGGTATCAATAAAGCCCGGATAACTTACTCTACCACCAATAGCCGTTAATGCAAAGGTAAAATCATTATTAATGTTAAGTTTAGCCTGAGCGCCGCCAAATGTTTCTGAAACAAATTTCGAAGAAACCATATCATACCCTCCCTGCAAATCAATAACAGGCAATACCTGAACGTTATATTGATTGTGCTTTTGCGGCCCTTCATTAAATGTTTTACTTAAGAAGAAATTTTTTATAGGATAATGAGAAAAGCCCACTGCCGTATCCGAAAAATTTTCCAGGGTTGAACTTAAATAAGGTCTGAATCCTGAATGAAATTCGAGTGAAGGATATTTAATATCCCAGGCATCTATACTTTGCTGGGTTTCCTGGTTAATAAATACATTTTGAGCCTGTGGATCGTTTTGCGAAAAACACATGGCACAGGAGAGCATAAGTATAAAACAAAGAATGAATCTGCAATAAGTATGTTTAACTGTATTCAAAAATTGCGTTAAATAGATTGCTTTTTTTGCGCTGTCTTGTACGAAAAATGCACAAATAATATAAATAAAACACAACAGCCAACAACCGTAAACAACGATAAGCTCGGGTTTATAAAATAGCTTAAAAGAGACACCGCTACCGTTATAAGACTAAACGCATAAATAATAATAACGGTTTTAACATGGCTGTAGCCGCAATCCAACAAACGGTGATGAAGGTGGTTTCTATCGGCAGCAAAAGGAGACTGCCCCTTAGCAGCCCTTATAATAAATATCCTGAGGGTATCGGCCAAAGGATAACATAATGCCGCAATAACAACAATGGGTTTGGAAACGTGCACCCAAAAATCGTCTAAACGCACTAAAGGGTATTCGATTAGTTTAATACTCAATACACAAATAAACATTCCTATAATCAGCGAGCCGCTATCTCCCATAAATATTTTAGCAGGCGAAAAATTGAAAATTAAAAAGCCTAACAAGGCACCCGATAAAGAAAAAGATAAAGAAGCTAAAGCATATTCGTTGGCAAAAACAAACCAGGTCCCAAAAACGGATGAGGCGATAAAGCCCACTCCTGCGGCCAATCCATCAATCCCGTCAATTAAATTCATGGCGTTAACCACCACAATGTAGGTAAACAATGATAAAAATACACTTCCCCAGTTAGGGATCTCATTTACACCAAATATACCATGCAGGCCGGTAATCCTTATATCCCCCATTAACACTAATATCAACCCAACTAAAATATTGGCAAACAATTTTTTTACAGGTGAAGTACCAATAATATCGTCTTTAACACCAACAAAAAAAAGTACCAGGCTGGTTGCCACCAAAATCTTAAACTCTTTTACCGATTCATAGATCTGCCCATAATCATGCAGATCATCAATATTATACCATAAAGAAAACGAGAAAAGAGTTGCTGCATAAATAATAATACCGCCAATTGTAGGAACAGCGCGTTTATGAACCTTCCTGTCTTCGGTTGGCATATCAATGAGCCGTTTTAAAACAGCTACTTTAATGAGTGCCGGTGTACAGTACAAAACTACCGCAAACGCTGTGATAAATACTAATATTAATAGAACCATTTTTTAAAAATCGTAATAAGTGTTAAATAAATTTGACTTAAAGCTTAATGTGTAAAAGGATGTTTTGTTGCTGGATTCGCTGAAAGATAAAAAGTTCTGATACCTATAATTATATCCTAAAGATACATTAAAATTGTATGCATGGTTTATCGTATAACCTAATTGTACTCTTGAAATTGTATTATTATATAAAGCATACTTGTTTAAGGTCATATATTGCAAATTCAGCCTGGCGTTTACAAAAATGCGTTGAATTTTGTAATCTGCCAAAAGCACTAATTCTCTTCCATAACCGGGGGTATATGCCAGGTTTTGATTGTAATGCGAAAAACTTTGGTTAGAGGTTGTTCCAAAAGGACTATTATAAGACCCTTCAGCCACATCATTATATTCTGCCTGCAACATCAGGTTTTTTACTTTAAACGCATTAAAATATTTAAGGCCTGCCTGGTAACCAAACGCATTTCCATTGGAGAAGGTATGGCTAAAATCATCCCCCATAAATTGCCCGTATACACTTATTCTATCCGTTAGTTTTACATTCAAATTTGCCCCGATAACAATATTGTTTTTATTATTCAACCCATAAAAGCCAAGGTTCGAAAAAATAACAGGGTTAAAATACTGCCATTCCAGGTGTTGTCGATTCATGCTGTCTGCCGCATTCCATACCATTCCCTGGAACAAGCCTACATTAATTCTTTTAGTAACATTAAAACTTAAATATTGAAACGACACCGCTTTCTTTTGAAATAATGGCTCTGTAAACGGAGGGGTTTTAGCGCCACCGGTTTCAAGATTCATCAACACCGCATAAATATTGGTGTATTGAAGTCTTCCTTTAAACCATTCTGAAGTAACCCTTATATAAGGATAATTAAATGCATTGTCACTTAACAATAAGGAACGATAACCATTCCCTATTTTTTGTTTGCCATGACCAAGCTGAATATTTAAACGTTTAAAAGGTTGGTATGAAATAAAGCCCGACGAAAACGCATAATCATACCCTGTGGATTTAAAAACTTTGTAGCGTCCTTGTCCGGGAACAACACCGGTTTGATTATTGAAATGAGAAACATAATATGGAAACTGGCTTTGGTTTTCAGAGAAGAGGGTTTCAAAATAAAAATCCTTCCCTATCCTACCGCTGGCAATAAACCCACGAGTATTGGTAGACGTATTTTTATACGTTGTTGTATCGGAATACGCTCTTCCTAATTCTATATTTAAGAGGGGATCCACTTTAAATTCATACTTATTTGTTTTGGATGTGATATGAATTAAATGATCGAAAAAAGCTTTTTCCAGGAGCAGATCATTTTTTACATATTTAAAAATACGGTGTGTATCCCCTACAAACTCATACTTCTTATTAAAAAAGGGGATGTAAGGTTGTATAGATGAATGAATTTGTTCAGAATCAATTTCCGCTAACTGACGCTGAGAAAACGTATTGAAAAAATAATCGTTTGGTAAATTATAGAATTGTGCTTTGAGAGGAAAAGAGCTAAGAGCCAAGACAAAAAGGATCAAGACATGTTTATATTTATATAGAGATGTTTTCTCTGTCACAATATCTTCTCTATTTTTTTAGTCTAAGTGAAATAGTCTTATGTCTTTTTTACCAAACCTTAACGCCTTCTTTATTTTTAAAATCTTCGTAAACCTGTTTAATGCCTTCCGATAACTCTATGCTGTGTTTCCAACCTAACGAATGGATATAGGATACATCCATTAATTTACGGGGTGTTCCATCAGGCTTGGTTAAATCATGTACGATTTCTCCTTTGTATCCAACAATTTCTTTGATTAATAAAGCAAGGTCATTAATGGTTAAGTCGGTTCCCGAACCAATATTTACAAATTGTTTCCCATCATAGGTATTCATTAAAAACACACAAGCATCACCCAGGTCATCGGCATGTAAGAACTCACGCATAGGTGTTCCTGTTCCCCACATCTCTACCACTGGCGCATTGCTTTCTTTAGCATCATGAAATTTTCGGATAAGTGCCGGCAATACATGAGAGTTAGTTAAATTGTAGTTGTCATTAGGACCATACATATTAGTAGGCATCACCGATATAAAATTACACCCGTATTGTCTTTTATAGCTTTCACACATTTTTATCCCTGCAATTTTAGCAATAGCATAAGGTTCATTCGTGTCTTCTAAAACACCGGTTAATAAATAGTCCTCTTTAAGTGGCTGCGGCGCTAATTTGGGATAAATGCAGGAAGAACCAAGAAACATCAGCTTCTTTACTTTATTAAGATAAGATTGATGAATCACATTATTTTGAATCATCAGATTTTCATAAATAAAATCTGCCCGGTAAGTATTATTTGCCTGTATCCCACCAACTTTTGCAGCCGCTAAAAATACATAGTCCGGTTTTTCCGTAGCAAAAAAATCACTCACCTGTTGTGAGTTACGCAAATCTATTTCCGCAGAAGTACGGGTTACAATATTAGTGAATCCTTTTTTTTGAAGGTTGCGCATAATAGCGCTACCAACCATTCCACGATGTCCTGCTACGTATATTTTGGCTGTTAGTTCCATGTTAAAATTTTGCCTGTTTCAATCATCTATTTTTAGTGTTTAAAAATAAACGTTGATCTCCGGCTTCTCTTCTACTCTTTGTAATTTAATATTTTATGCCCGCCATCTAAAAGATATTTATCTCTTTTAAATAACTCCACATCAGCCGCTACCATTTCTTTACATAATTCGGCTACGGTGTAGGTTGGAGTCCAACCCATTTTCGTTTTGGCTTTTGTGGCATCACCTACCAACAAATCAACCTCAGCCGGACGGTAATATTTAGGATCAATTTCCACCACTGTTTTACCGTTGGTTATATCAATTCCTTTTTCATGTTCATCTTTCCCTTCCCATTTAAGGGTTATTCCAACTTCAGTAAAAGCCATATTAATAAATTCTCTTACCGTAATTTTTATTCCTGTAGCCAATACAAAATCATCAGCCACTTCCTGCTGAAGCATTCTCCACATCCCTTCCACATAATCTTTTGCATGTCCCCAATCCCTTTCAGAATCAATGTTTCCCATAAATAATTTTTCCTGTAAGCCTAAACTGATCTTGGCTGCAGCACGTGTAATTTTACGGGTAACAAATGTTTCTCCTCGCAAAGGGCTTTCATGATTAAATAAAATTCCGTTACAGGCATACATACCATAAGCTTCGCGGTAATTTTTAGTAATCCAGAAAGCATATAACTTCGCTACTCCGTAAGGGCTACGTGGATAAAACGGGGTTGTTTCTTTTTGAGGAATTTCCTGAACCAAACCATACAATTCAGAAGTAGAAGCCTGGTAAAAACGGGTCTTCTTCTCTAAACCTAAAATACGGATCGCTTCTAAAATACGCAAAGTACCAATACCATCAGCATTTGCTGTATATTCCGGAGTATCAAAGCTTACTTTTACATGCGACATAGCCGCTAAATTGTATATTTCGTCAGGTTTTACTTCCTGTACAATTCTGATTAAATTGGTACTATCCGTTAAATCACCGTAATGCAATTTAAAATTAACGTGCTTTTCGTGCTGATCCTGGTATAAATGATCGATCCTGTCGGTATTAAATAATGAACTACGGCGTTTCACGCCATGCACTTCATAACCTTTACTTAATAGTAATTCAGAGAGATAGGCGCCATCCTGTCCTGTAACGCCTGTAATTAATGCTACTTTACCCATGTTTCGTTTATAGAATAGCAATATTACGAAATATTAACGAAATCTTTGAGTGATTTTTTTGCTCCATAAGTCGTTTAAAATGAAGTTTTTTAATAGATTTGTTTTCTTTAAAATCAATAAATATAATGAAGACAACTTTTGGAAAACAGAACTATCAGATTTTTATAGCAGGTATTGTATTGATCATTTTAGGATATTTGTTAATGATTGGTGGTGGTAGCGATGATCCAAACGTTTTTAATCCTGCCATTTTTGATACACAACGTATTACTATTGCTCCAATGGTATGTTTACTGGGCTTTATAACAGTTATTGCCGGTATTATGCGCAAATCAAAAGATGAGGCCGCAGATAATGCAAAAAACTAATTAATTCCAGGTTTCTCAATAGATCAGAATTTAAATTTTCATTCCCTTTATGTCTTATTTACAAGCATTTATCATTGCCGTTATTGAAGGATTAACAGAGTTTTTACCTATTTCCTCCACCGGCCATATGATGATTGGCACAGCCCTTTTGGGTATAAAAGCAACCCCTTTTGTTAAACTATTTACCGTTGCTATACAATTGGGTGCCATTTTATCGGTAGTAGTACTTTATTTCAAACGCTTTTTTAAATCCGTTAACTTTTACTTCAAGTTAATAGTAGCTTTTATCCCGGCGGCTATTTTTGGTCTTTTATTAGGAGATTATATTGATGCCGCCCTCGAAAACCTGATGGGTGTTGCCATTGCCCTGTTTGTGGGAGGAATAGTCTTATTATTTGTAGACAAATGGTTTGCAAACAATTCAATGGATGATGAAAAAGACATTACCTATCCAAAAGCCTTAAAAATTGGTTTATTTCAATGCCTGGCTTTATGGCCGGGAATGAGCCGAAGTGCCTCAACCATTATTGGTGGGATGACACAGGGCTTAACCCGCAAATCGGCTGCCGAATTTTCCTTCTTTTTAGCTGTGCCAACCATGTTTGCCGCTACTGCAAAAAAATTACTGGATTTTTATAAAGATGGAACGGTACTGAACAGTGAGGAAATTAACTTACTTATTTTTGGAAATATAGTCGCTTTCATTGTCGCACTTCTGGCTATCAAATCTTTTATTGGCTTTTTAAATAAACACGGCTTTAAGAGCTTTGGCTGGTACCGCATCATCATAGGCGGAATCCTGATTGTTTTATTCCTTTTAAAAATTCCTATTGCCATTATTTAAGATTAAGGTCTTACAATAACACCATTATACACATATGACGAATTGTAAAAATTGTAATACTATTCTTAACGGAAATTTTTGCTCAACCTGTGGCCAACCCGCAAAAATTAAAAGAATTGATGGTCATTACATAAGCCATGAGATCCAACATTTATTACATTTCGAAAAAGGTATTTTCTTTACTGTCAGGGAACTCTTATTAAGACCGGGACACACAATTAAAGAATTTATTACTGAAAACAGGATCCGGTTGATAAAACCCATTCCGTTTTTAATTTTTTCTTCGTTAATCTATACGCTCATTGCCCATTACTTTCATACGGAAGAGAATTATTCCAATACACTTAACAAAATGTACGGAAAGTCATCCATTGGCCCTATCTTCCATTGGGTACAAACGCATTATGGATATGCCAATATCCTGATGGGAGGCTTCATTGCATTATGGATAACCATCTTCTTTAAAAAATACAGCTATAATATTTTTGAGATCACCATTCTGCTGTGTTTCGTCATGGGTATGGGCATGTTGCTGGTATCGGTCGGCGCATTTCTGGAAGGCCTGTTCCATTCTCCAAATGCTTTCCTCGTCATGTTCATCATGACATTAATTTATGTATGCTGGGGTATAGGACAGTTTTTTGATCAGAAAAAAATCTTTAATTATGTAAAAGCGGTTTTGGCTTATGGCCTGGGATTTCTGACTTTTGAGATTGCTGTATTTATTGTTGGGCTTACCTATGATGTAGTCAAATACCTCTTAAAATAATGGCCCCGGTATTACCCGTAATGGCAGTTATTATCTGTTAAAATACCTTGGTACAAGGTTTGATTCCCTTATCTTAATGGTATGGAATTATAAACCAATTGTACCTTTTTGTGTTATAACAAGCATCAATGGCAGTATAATTACGTATCTTTACAATCCAATTTTTAACAATGGCTAAATCAGGTCCAATAGTATGTTCGTTTTGCGGACGAGATAAAAAAGAAGTAAAAGTTCTTATTGCAGGTATTACAGGTCACATTTGTGATGTGTGTATTTCGCAGGCTTTTAAAATAGTAAATGAAGAAGCAGGTGCGCAAAATAACCAACAGGTACAACACGCCTTAAATGTATTAAAGCCACAGGCTATTAAAAAACATTTGGATGAATATATCATTGGCCAGGACGATGCGAAAAAAATATTAAGCGTAGCCGTATACAATCATTTTAAGCGTATTGCACATGTTGCAAGTGCTAAAGAAGAAATTGAAATTGATAAATCCAATGTTATTTTAGTGGGAGAAACCGGAACCGGAAAAACATTACTGGCCCGTACGATTGCTAAATTATTACATGTTCCTTTTTGCATTGCCGATGCTACTGTATTAACAGAAGCAGGTTATGTGGGAGAAGATGTTGAAAATGTATTAACCCGCTTATTGCAGGCCGCAGATTATGATGTAGCCGCTGCGGAAAGAGGAATTGTTTTTATTGATGAGATTGATAAAATTGCCCGTAAAAGTGATAACCCTTCCATTACGCGTGATGTAAGTGGTGAAGGTGTTCAACAGGCCATGCTTAAGTTGTTGGAAGGCTCTGTAGTGAATGTACCGCCACAAGGTGGTCGTAAACATCCCGATGCCAAAATGCTCCAGGTAAACACGAAGAATATTTTATTTATTTGTGGTGGTGCCTTTGATGGAATTGATAAAAAAATATCCCAGCGCTTAAATACACAGGCTCTTGGTTACTCTGCTTCTATCGCTAACGAAGATATTGACAAAGGGAACCTCTTACAATATATTTCTCCACAGGATTTAAAAGCATTTGGCTTAATTCCTGAATTGATTGGAAGGCTTCCTGTATTGACGTATCTTAAACCTTTAGATAAAGAAGCTTTACGTTCTATTTTAACCGACCCAAAAAATGCGTTAATTAAACAATACAAACACTTGTTTAAAATGGAAGGTGTAAAGCTGGAAATTACTGAAGAGGTTTTGGAACTGATCGTTAATAAAGCCCTGGAATTTAAATTAGGCGCCCGTGGCTTAAGAGGTATTTGTGAAGCGATTATGGTTGACTTTATGTATGATATGCCAAGCGACGAAAAAGCCCCAAAAACATTAACTATTACATTGGATTACGCTTTAGATAAATTGAAAAATGCCCGCTTAACCCAGTTAAAGGTAGCCTAGTAGTTCTCTTTTGTTTTTCTGATGATGATTACAACTTATTTTTAAGCAAGGTAATTTCTTGCTGAAGGTGATCTATGCGCTTTAATAAATGCGAAATAGCGTCGATTCCGGCAATATTTATATCCAGGTCATAGTGCAGGCGAATCATTTTCTCAACCTCCTTAAGATGTTGCTGATTTAAAAAGCGGGTGTCGTTAACCGGAATAATTTCTACTAATCCAAATTCACTTAACGCTTCTATAAAAGAAAAATCTACTTTGTAATAGGTGCAAAACTCTTCAATGGCTATCAGATTATGTTCCATGTCTACTGTGTTTTAGATAATTCAGTAAATAATTGTTTTTGTTTCTCCGTCAAATTTTTAGGGATCATGACATGGTAAGTCACGTACAAATCACCAAACTCATTTTCTTTTTTGTAAACAGGAAATCCTTTTCCTTTTAACTTCACCTTAGTGTTATTTTGTGTTTCAGCACCTACTTTTAATTTCACCTTCCCACTAAGCGTATCAATGGTAATTTCTCCCCCCAATACGGCTGTGTACAAATCAAGCTCTACCGTAGTTGACAGGTCATTCCCGTCACGTTTAAACCTGGTGTTATTACTTATCACAAACGTAATATATAAATCTCCTTTCGGCCCTCCGTTTGTGCCTTCTCCGCCATAACCTGCAATCTTAATGGTTTGTCCGTTTTCAACACCTGCAGGAATAGTTAAGCGAATATTTTTAGCATTTACAGTTAACGTTTGCGGATGACTTTGATAACTATCTGTGAGGTTTAAATGCAATTCATACGTATAATCCTGGCCACGATACTTGGTTTGTGAACGCTTTCCAGCACCGCCAAACATCGATTCAAAATATTCCGAAAAATCGTCCTGCGAAAAACTTTGCGATCCTGATTGTGAAGTATGAGTTCTTTGTTGTTGTTGGCCGGCTTTTTCGTAAGCCTCACTATTCTTCCAGTTCTCCCCATACTGGTCGTATTTTTTTCTTTTTTCAGAATCACTTAAAACCTCATTCGCTTCATTAATCTGCTGAAATTTTTTCTTGGCAGATTCGTCATTCGGATTCAGATCGGGGTGGTATTTCCGGGCAAGTTTGCGATAAGCCTTCTTAATGTCTTCTGTACTGGCCGTTTTGTTAAGCTCAAGTATTTTATAATAATCTACAAATTCCATATAACAGCTTAATTTTTTAACTTACACTAAGGTAAATAATATCCTATAAATACCATATGACACATATCATTTAAAACCAACCACCTTTTTTCTTTCCGCCTAAACCTAAAACACCCAATAAACCACGGGCAACCTCTTTCATCACCGTACGACCAACCTGTCTTACCATGGTGTTTTCACTTATTTTTTCAATAGTTGTTTTTTCAGCTTTGGGTTCTTTTTTCTCTTTGGGAGTTTCCGGTTCTTCAGCCGTTTCAGGAGTTGCTAGTTTTTTAGCCAGTATCTCAAAAGCGCTGTCTCTGTCTATCACTTCATTATACTTAGCAGCAATGGTACTTCCCGAAATCGTTTGTTGTAGTTCATCAGGAGTTAATATTCCCAATCGGCTCATAGGCGCCCGTAAATGAGTAGCTGCTAATGGTGTTGGAATTCCTTTTTCGTTTAACGCTGTAACAAGTGCCTGCCCTATCCCAAGGGTAGTAAGCAACTCATCCGTTTTATAAAATTCCGAAATAGGATAATTCTCTGCCGTTTTTTTGATGGCCTTTCTATCCTTTTCGGTAAAAGCCCTTAAAGCATGCTGCACTTTTAATCCTAACTGCGCCAATACCGATTCGGGGATATCATACGGGTTTTGAGTGCAAAAATAAACGCCCACACCTTTACTTCTGATGAGTTTTATAATAGATTCTATCTGGTCTAATAAAGCATCAGAAGCCTCTTTAAAAATAAGATGTGCTTCATCTATAAAAATACACAACCTGGGCTTTTCCAGGTCACCTGCTTCAGGGAAGGTGGCGTAAATTTCAGCCAACAGGCATAACATAAACGTTGAAAATAGTTTTGGCTTATCCTGTATGTCTGACAGCCTCATAATAGAGGCAATTCCTTTTCCGGAAGCATCAAATCTCACGAGGTCATTCACATCAAAAGATCTTTCTCCAAAAAACGCCTCTGCTCCCTGTGATTCCAGTTCGATAACCGATCTTAAAATAGTTCCTGCCGATGCGGAAGATATATTCCCATAATTTTTTTTAATTTCTTCTTTGCCTTCGTTGGTTACATATTGCAGTAAACTTTTAAAATCTTTCAGATCCAACAAGGGCAATTGTTTATCGTCCGAGTATTTAAACAGAATAGCAACAATACCACTTTGCGTATCATTTAAATTCAATATTTTAGAAAACAATACCGGTCCGAATTCGCTTACCGTGGCTCTTAATTTTACCCCATTTTCTTTTGATAACGTTAAAAACTCCACAGTGGTAGCACTTTCCGCGAAAGGAATTCCAATAGCGGCGTGGCGTTCTTCAATTTTGGGATTAGAGGTTCCCGCTCTGGCTAACCCACTCAAATCCCCTTTTAGATCCATTAACAAAACAGGAATTTTTTTAGCGCACATGTTTTCTGCTATAACCTGTAGTGTAACCGTTTTTCCTGTACCGGTAGCCCCCGCTATGAGCCCGTGCCGGTTAAGCGTTTTAAGAGGTAGCTTTACCTGCGCCTCTTTTTGTGGCACTCCATCCAATAAAGCAGACCCTATAAGAATATAATCCCCACCTGTTTGATACCCTTCACTAATTGCCTGAATAAACTTTGTTTGATCTGCCATTTGTTTTTTGTTTAAAAATAAAAAAGCTCTGCAAATAAATTTGCAGAGCTTTTAAACATTTTGTCAGTACTTATTTACCACCGTGGGCAAGTAGTGTTACATACCCTACTTTTTCATAGTATTTCTTTTTCTCATCCTGGAAGGAAATTTTATAGACGTAAGTGTCTTGTTTTACAACCTCACCTGAGTTATTTCTTCCTCCATTCCATGATTTGTAAACATCATTTGTTTTATAGATCACAGTGCCCCATCTGTCATAGATTGAAAGGCTGAATGTTGAATAATCTACTCCTGTCGGAGGTAAGAAAATCTGGAATTCATCATTTAATCCATCTCCGTTAGGCGTAAAGGAGTTTGGCACATATAATACCACATCAGGATTAACGGTTACTTTTTTAATCGCTGTATCCTGGCATCCGTGAGCGCTTGTCGCTATTAAGGTTACAAAGTATTCTCCTGAATTCGTAAATAAATAAACAGGACTTACACTTGAACTTCCTCCTAATCCTGCAAAATTCCATACATAAGAATTATTAGCCAGATCAGATGTTTGGTTGTTAAATGTTACTTCACCGTCAACTACGGTTGTTACATCCGGAGATGGCTCAAATCCTGCAGTTGGAACCTGATATACCTGAATAACAGTTGCTACAGTAGAAGTTACTGTACAACCAACATTATCCGTATACGTTGTTGTTACAACATAATTTCCGGGAGTTGAATACACGTGGCTAGGAGCAAAACCTGATTCCGAAGTACTGTTATCTCCATAACTCCATGTTAAAGTTCCTGTATTTACGCTTGGTGTATAGAAATTCGCTACAAAAGGATAATTACATCCATCATATTTTTGAGCCAATGGCACTACAACCGGAACAGGATTAACCAAAATAGACATGGTTTTACTATCAGGACATAAGCCTGATGGAGCTGGATCTGTACTGTAAGTTACCACATGTGTTCCTGCACCTGCCGTTGCAGGGTCAAAGTTTGTTCCGCTTACACCTATTCCTGTCCATACACCACCTGTGTTTAAAGCAACAGTTTGTAGGTTGACACTAGGGTTATATATACAATATGGGCCAAGTGCTCCGGTAAAAGAAGCGTCTATAAAATGAACTACCTGTACATTAGTAGATGCCGTTGCTGTACAAGGTCCGTTGGTAAGTGTATACGTTACTGTGTTTGTTCCTACGATACTTGATACAGGAGAGAAAATTCCGGCAGGTGTAATTGCCGAACCAACTGTTGAAGTTCCCCATACACCTGTACCACCACCAACAGGATCAACTGTCATGGTTTGAGCTGCAAAATTATCGCAATAAGGCCCTGCTGCAGAAACTGTGGGTTGTGTAATAGTACTTACCGCTACTGTAATGCTACTTTGTGAAGGACAAAGCGTTGCAGTAGGATTAGATTGTGTACTGTAGGTTAACGTAAATGTTCCAATTCCTGAGATCGCAGGGTCAAAATTTGTTCCTGAAATTCCTGTTCCTGTCCATGTTCCACCCGCACTTGCCGTAGTTGGCAATGGTAAAGCCGGATTACTAAGACACTGAGGAACAATCGTAGAAGTAATCGTAGAAGGCATATATTGTTCAATCGATATAGTAGAGTTACCAATAGCCGAACAGGTTCCTGAACCAAGCGTATAGGTATAGGTATTGTTTCCTGCTACCGCTAAAGACGGTGTTAAAACACCCGCTGTACTAACTCCGGAACCAGTCCATGAACCACCTGCCGGATTTGCTGTTAAAGTGACAGCAGCAGCATTTGTACACATTGGGTTAACAGCAGTAAGTGTTGGAGTTACCGGGTTAACAATAGTAACTGTTGCGCTTTGCGTCTGCATACAGTTTGTTTGACCAATAGGATTAACCTCAACAGTATAAATAGTTGTAGCTGCAGGAGTAGCAAATGTAGTGTATGTATTTGTAGATGTTAACCCTGTAGATGGAGTCCATGTATAAGTAAATAACGCAGGATTAGAACCACCACAATTTTCAAATCTGATATTTGGTCTGAAAGTATTGTTTGGAGAGTATGAGTTCCCTGTAGCAATAGGGCAGGCTACCGTTCCATCACTGTTAAACCATCTTACAGAAACGAAAGGAGTTACTGTATAAGGAGATTCTGAGTTTTGAGTATAAGAAGGCATTGTTTGTGAGTTACAAACATCTACTAAAAGATTCGAAACCCCATCCCATTCATAAGAAACAGGGAACGGATATGTATTCCAACCTGTAGTGATACTTATAGAAGGTGAATAAAATACTTGTGTTAACCCTACCTGATCAAAAGCAGTACTATTCAAATCCGTAACACTGGTACATTTCAATTTAATAGAGAAATCAGGGTAAGTTGTTGTTCCGTTGATCTGATTAATATTAAAAGAGATACTTGATATTTTACCCGGTTGAATCCCTGCTGCTAATAATTCACTTGCCAGGTATAAAATCTGGTGACGTGTATTTCGATAGAAATTCCCGTAAATAGCAGGATAACTTGTAGTACTATTAGCCGTTGCACCGGTACCAACAATTATTTGATTTGGAGATGTACATCCACCGCTCGAAGATAAACCACACGTTGTTGGAGTAGTATTACCAAAATTAACGGTAAGAGGCGTTCCACCGCTTGTACAAACGGTTGATGTTGTTGGTGTTAAAGTATATGAATACACAAACGGACTCACTGTGAAAGTGGTGTTATAAATACATTGTCCGTCAAACACTGTAGCGCTGTAAGTACCAATAGATAAATTGATAACACTGTCTTTTACCAGTGGTGTATTATTTAATATGGACGAATAACTGGCAGGCCCTGTTACGGTATAGCTATAAGCAGGAGGAGCAGAAGTTTGTAAATTTACAACCGCATAAGAGTTGTTATTTCCAGGACAAATACTTTTTATATTACTTACATAAATACTTCCACCGGGAGTTTGCGTTAAAGTATACTTGATAGAATCTTTACAACCACTTGAAGTCATATAAGATAAATAATACTGTGCACCATTTACAGGTGCATTGATTGTTAAAGAAGAAGCTGTTGCTCCCGGAATTGATGCTAAAGGAGATGCTGTATACCATTGATAGTTAGATCCCCCTGGTTTGGTGATCCATGCTACAGCCCCGCAATAAGGTGCATTTAATCCATAAAACGTTGGAGGCGCAACACCCACTGAAACCGAGGAAGTGGTTGAGCCGCACATGGGCGACGAAACCGTAATTGTATAGTTACCCGGTGGCAGCCCCGTTGCTGTTTGTGAAGAACTGACAACCGCTCCTAACGAATTGGTCCACTGATAAGAATATCCCGAACTACTACCGGTAGCTGATACATTAGCTGTTCCACTACCACCATTAGGACAAGAAGGAGTTGAACCAACAGCTGTAATACTTACCGTTGTAATAGATACTGTTGTAGTGAATATGCTTGAACAACCATTTGGAGCAGTAACTGCGCAGGTAAATACCTGGCCAGCCGTAACCGGCGAAATAGTAGCTGTTCCGGTATTTCCACCGTTACCTATTGATATTGGGCCTGATGGACCAGTCCATTGGTAAGTAGAATAACCTCCAGGGGCTGTTAATACAGAAGTGTTAGAACCGGCACAAAAACTGGCCACAGCTCCACCTTGGCTACAAGAAGCATCTACATAAGCGTAAGCATAATGACCTCCCTGAGCACAGGTTCCCATATAAAGCTCAACATTTACAGAAGTTATCGCTGGATAATTAGTGAAATCAAATGAAGAAGTTGTCCATTTTCTATACATGACGCCAAACCCAATTGCAGAATTCGTCCATGTTGGATCATACATTGGCGAAGCAGTATTTGTTAAATTGGCATCACAAGTAATAGTATAAACAGAACAACCTGGTACGGGATTACCATTCTGATCCTTTATTTTAACAGAAAAATAAGGCTGTTCATTAGGAGGGTGTGAACCATCATAAAAAATCAAAGCATAAGAAACAGAGAAATTTTTATTATTTGGATTTAGTGCCATATTATAAGAAGCTATACATCCTCTATAATTGGCATTAGTACCATTTAAACGCATTGACACTCCCCCTCCATTTGGATTTACAACAGGTATTTCTGATACTGTTTGTGTACCTATAACTCGACAAGCCATTGAATCGTAACCAACACAATTTGGATAAATACTATTAGTAGCAGGTGTGGTCATAATAGTTTGGTAATTAAGAGAACCTAAAGGGGCGTTATTACCACTTGGATTTGAAAAACCAGCAGATGTTTGATTATATACAGGGAAAGGTGCACCCACTGCACCTGCTGATACCGTGCCATAACCACCGATCCAGTTTGAAAAGTTGAGTTGTTCGAAACCTGCATTAGGGCAATAGACATTTTGAGGTGTAGGATTAGTTGGTCCCGGATTAGGAGAACCTGGTCTTCCTGCAGTTGAGTTTCCATTCAAATAAATGGTTCCTAAATTATTAACTCCTAAATTAGGGTTACTTTGTGAGTGATTCCCACTATGTGAATGACTTAAATAGTCATTATGTAAATACTTTACGTATCCATCACGATCTGAGGCAATAATACCTCTTTGTTCTGCCTGTATATAAGCAGCTTTAAAATCAAAACCATCTGACGACTGTGCAACTGCAAAATTTGCAGTAAAAAGAGTAAGAAAGGGAAACAAGTATTTTTTAATATTCATAGTTTTCATTACAAAAAATTTATACCCCAAAGTTAAGGCAAAATCAGTCAAACGTTAACTCATTTACTCGCTAAAAATGGAGTTCTACTAAATAATACGCCAAAAAACGTTAGGAACCCAATAATGGTGCTTGCATTTGATGCCCGCAGGAGGTGCAGGTACGGAGTTTCTCCGATGAATAAAATTTTTGAAATATGGTTTGAAACTGGGATGTAATGTCTGTTAACTCAAAATACTCTTCGTACAATTTAGTATTACATTTTTCACAAAACCATAACAATCCGTCTTTTTCTCCATTACGTCGTTTACGTTCCATCACCAAACCAATGGTGTCTTTAAAACGGATAGGATTGTGCGGAACTCTTGGAGGCAATAAAAAGATATCGCCTTCTTTAATATTTACCTCAACGGCTTTACCATCTTCCTGTATCTGTACTTTAATATCGCCTTCGAGTTGATAAAAAAATTCTTCGCTTTCATTAAAATGATAGTCTTTACGGGCATTGGGACCACCTACAACCATTACAATAAATTCAGCATCTTTATATACCACTTTGTTATTAATAGGTGGCTTTAACAGATCACGGTTCTCGTCAATCCATTTTTTAAAATTGAAAGGTCTTGTAACGCTCATGTTCTTTGAGTTTAGATGTAGTGTATATTATAATAACGGCTCACACAGAAATTAGTTCCCTAAAAAATCTGCTTTTCTTTTTTCTAAAAAGGCAGAAACTCCTTCTTTGAAGTCGCCTGTTGAAAAACTTTTTCCAAATTCTTCAATTTCTACTTCGTAACCGTTTAATTTATTGTTGTATCCTGCATTAATTACTTTAATGGCTGTTTTAACGGCAACAGGTGAATTAGAGATGATTTTTGAAGTGATCTCAAAACATTTATTTAGTAACTCTTCCTGGGTAGTAACATAGTTCGCTAATCCCCATTTGTAGGCATCTTCTGCATTGATCATAGAAGCTGTTACAATCATTTCAAAGGCTTTTCCTTTACCTACTAACTGGGCTAAACGCTGGGTTCCACCATAGCCCGGAATGACGCCTAAGCTCACTTCGGGTAATCCCATTTTTGCGTTTGCACTTGCTACACGAAGGTGGCAAGCCATTGCCAATTCTAAACCACCACCCAATGCAAAGCCGTTTACAGCTGCAATAACCGGTTTGGAATAGTTTTCTATAAAATTAAATATTTTAAAATGCCCGATAGAGCTTAATTGTTTTCCTTCTTCAACCGAGTATTTTGAAAACTCTGCAATGTCAGCTCCTGCAACAAATGCTTTTTGCCCCGATCCTGTAATAATTAAAGCACGAATAGATTTATCATTTTCAGCATCCACCAATAATTCATGAAGCTCTTCGATAGTTTGTCGGTTAAGAGCGTTTAATTTATCGGGTCTGTTAATAGTAATTACTAATACGTTATTTTTAATTTCAGTTATAATGTTTTCTAAGGCCATTTCTGTAGTCATAGTTATGTGTTTAACGGTTAATAAAGTTAATGCTAACTCCTGTTTAAGTGTAACAAATATAACGTGATATCAATTACTAAGCCAAAAAGTTATTAACGTGTTTTAGCATTTACAGCCTTTAGACGAACATAACATTCTTATCTTTGTATACATGATTATTTATGCTATACCCGGCCTTGGAACTACGGAAAAACTATATGCTAACATCGTCATTAACGGAGCCAAACTGGTGATTTTAGACTGGCCCTTACCCGAAAAGCATGACACGATGTTAAGTTATGCCAGAAAATTTCTTCCACAAATTAATACCTCAGCACCATTTTGTTTGTTAGGTGTTTCTTTTGGCGGAATGCTTTGCATGGAACTCTCAAAAATAATTTCTCCAAAAAAAACATTCTTAATTTCTACTTCTAAATCCAGATCGGAATTACCCTGGTTTATACGCGTGTTTAAATACATACCTGTGTATAATTATATCAGTGAAAAGCAACACCGTAAAATGGCTTACCGGGGCAGGTGGATCGTTGGCTTCGGAAAGGCTTATATTCCTGAGTTTTTAGGAATGGTAAACAGCATGACAGAAAATTATTTTAAATACTGCATCAACATAATTGTTACCTGGAATGGGAAGGAACTACCACATCATGCTATTCACATACATGGCACAAACGATAAATTATTATTATACCGTTATGTAAAAGCAGATTATGCTATCCCCGACGGATCTCATGCGATGGTCGTCTTCAGAGCAGAAGAGATTAATAAAATTATTGAAGAAGAGCTTAAAAAATGCTGAGCCTAATTTCGTTTTGCAATAAACCAGTTGTTTAATAATTTTTCGCGGTTGTATTTCATGGTCTCCCCGGTTTCGTAATCTACTAAAATAGCATTGGCTTCCTGTAATATGGCCTGGCCTGCAGCCGTATCCCATTCCATCGTTGGCCCGAAACGGGGGTATTCGTCAGCAATGCCTTCTGCCACCCAACACATTTTAATACTACTTCCTGTGCTTACAATCTCTACCCGTTTATGATCCCGCTTTAATTGCTCAATATGGTCATATGTTTCGGAGCTCATGTGGGAGCGGCTTGCTACCACTACATAATTTTCGCTATTCGTAATGAGCGGTAGTTTTTTTGCGATGCCAATTAATGTATCCAAAGAAATTTCTTCAATGGCATCTATTAAGGGAATAAAATCGTGACGGTCTATTTTAAAAGAACCTATGCCTTTGGCAGCAAAATAAAGGTCTTTAAAAACAGGAGAATAAATAACTCCTAACGTAGGTGTACTGTTTTCTGTTAATGCAATGTTCACTGTAAATTCGCCGTTGCGTTTTACAAATTCTTTTGTGCCGTCGAGTGGATCGACGATCCATAGTTTATCCCAATTTTTTCGGGTGTTGTAGGGGATGGGATCTCCTTCTTCACTTAATACCGGTATCCCAAACTGTTCGAGCTCCTTAATGATTTGTAGGCTCGCTCTTTTATCAGCCAATGTAACAGGCGATTTATCTTCTTTATACTCTACATCAAAATCGGTATCGTATACTTTCAAAATTTCGTTACCTGCTAAAACAGCAGCAATAATGGTTCGATGGAGTAAGGAATGGTACACAGTTATTAATATTAAGAAGACATTGAAGGTATAAAAAGTATTTTATTCAATACGTTTTATTTTATGTAAAACTTATCCGGCATTGAGGAATTACACTATACTTCTAGCTCAATACACTATATACTAAAAGGGATGACAAGTAAGCAAGCCCACTCATAAACACCAATTGGATGGCAGGCCATTTCCAGTGTTTGGTTTCGCGGTAAGTGGTGGCAAGGGTACTCATACATTGCATGGCAAATGCATAAAACACCAGTAACGACCAACAAACGGCGGATGTATAGACGGGTTGTTTTGTTTCAAAGTTTTTCTCCGCCATTAATTTTTCACGTAAAGTTTCTGTATTATCTGTATCACCCGTACTGTATATCGTAGCCATCGTTCCTACAAATACTTCTCGCGCAGCAAAAGAGGTTATTAGTGCAATCCCGATTTTCCAATCGAAGCCTAATGGTTTAATAGCCGGTTCTATCTTTTTTCCAAGAATACCTGCATACGATGCTTCCAGTTTTTGAGCGTTGACCTCATACTCACTTACGGGCTGTGTTGCCTGTTTGGCAGCTGCCTGCGCATCTATTTTTTCAAATGCCTGCCCGGGTGCATGGCTCGTTAAAAACCAAAGAACAATGGATATAGCAAGAATGATTTTTCCGGCGTCGAATAAAAATACTTTTACTTTATCATACACCAGCATAATAACGGTTTGGATCTGTGGCTTCCTGTAAACCGGTAGCTCCATAATGAAGTAACTTTTTTCCTTTGTTTTTAAAACATATTTTAAAACAATAGCGGCAATGAGCGCTGCTGCAAAGCCAAGTAAATACATCCCCATTAATACAAGGCCCTGGTAACTAAATATGCCAAGGGTTTGCTTACCGGCAAACATAATGCCTATTAACAATGTATATACAGGTAAGCGTGCCGAACAACTTATTAAAGGGGTTACCAAAATGGTAATCATCCGGTCTTTCCAGTTCATAATGGTGCGCGCACTCATAATAGAGGGAACGGCGCAAGCCACACTGCTAATCATAGGAATAACGGATTTACCATTTAAGCCGAAACGGCGCATTAATTTATCTAAAATAAAACTGGCGCGAGCCATGTAGCCGGTATCTTCTAAAATAGCAATGAAAAAAAACAGTAACGCTATTTGCGGAATAAACACGGCAATGCCACTAATTCCCGCTAAAACACCATTCACGATCAAATCGTTTAACTGCCCTTTAGGTAAGGCTTCTGCGGTAAAATTCATTAAAAACACAAAACCGTTTTCGATCCAATTCATTGGATATTCTGCAATAAAAAATATAAACTGAAATACAATAAAGAGGATCAACAGGAAAAAAGCAAAGCCGAATATTTTATGTGTAAAAAAATGATCGAGCTTTTGTGTAACACTCTTATCCAGCTGTTGCGGTTGTTTCACACATTTTGCCACGATATAACTCAGTGTGGAAAAACGGTGAATGTTATCGGCCAATTCAAAATCTTCTATCGCTTTTGCATTTGATTTGTTGGTCTCAAACTGCGATTTGATAATGCTTTCGTAAGACGTGCATTGAGGTAAGAGTTCTTTTTGTTTTTCGAAATTATAAAATATCGTGTTGGAAATAGTTGCTTTTAAAACGGCTTCTTTCAACTCTTCTATTCCTTTTTTATTTCTTGAATCAACAGGTATTACTGCCACTCCCAGGAGTTTTTCCAATTCGGAAATATAAATAGTGATCTTATTTTTGTTGGCCTCATCAATCATGTTTAAAGCCAGTACACAGGGTTTTTTGAGATCGATCACCTGGGTGGCCAGTAATAAATGGCGTCTTAAATTAGAAGCGTCAACTACGATTACAATCACATCTGTTGTTTCGTCATTGCTTAATAATGCTTTACAGGCTACTTCTTCATCAATGGATTTGGGATATAAACTATAGGTGCCCGGAAGATCCGTTACGGTAACGCGCGTATGATGGTGTGTGTATGATCCGGAATGCTTATCAACCGTAACTCCTGCATAATTCCCTGTTTTTTGGTTAAGGCCGGTTAACGAGTTAAAAAGAGTGGATTTGCCACTGTTAGGATTACCAACTAATGCAATGGAAATATGAGGTAAGGTACTAGACAAAAAATCAGGTTTAATTTTCGGCATTTACAGTTACGACTACTGTAGATGCTTCTTGTTTTCTCAGGCTTAATGTATAACCGGATACTTCAATCGCAATAGGATCACCGAAAGGAGCAACGTAAGATAATTTTACTTTTTCTCCCGGCAAACAACCCATTTCAATTAACTTCAGCGACAAAAAAACGTCCTTGAAGGCATTAATGGTGGCTATCTGGCCTTCTTTTAAAGTATCGAGTGTTGACATAACAGGTTAATAAAAGTACTGTATTACTTTGGCCTGGGATATACCTAAAAAAGGGTATACAAACCCTCCATTACGCCTGAAACAAAACAGGCACCTGCCAATAATTTGACAGGTGCCTGTTTAATACTATACTTTTATTTTTAAGCGTTAACCAACGCTGCTTTTAAAATGCTTTCGAATAAAAATTTACCATCTGTATTTGCTAACAGTTCGTCTGCAGCACGCTCAGGATGTGGCATCATGCCAAATACATTTTTAGTGGTATTACAAATACCGGCAATGTTTTCTGTAGCTCCGTTAGGATTTGATTCAGATGTAATATCACCTTTTTCATTACAATATCTGAAAATAATTTGTCCGTTTTTATTAAGATTAGCTAGTGTTTCTGTATCGGCAAAATATTTCCCTTCGCCATGTGCAATAGGAATTTTTAATGCTTTTACGGGAACAGAATTCGTTAAAGTAGTATCTGTATTATCTACTTTTACAAATACATTTTTGCAAATGAATTTACGACTGTTATTATGTAATAACGCTCCCGGTAACAACCCGCTTTCGCATAAAATTTGAAAGCCGTTACAAACACCAAATACAAATCCACCTTTTTGAGCATGGGCAATTACGCTATCCATTATCGGGGAAAACCGGGCAATAGCACCGCTTCTTAAATAATCGCCATAAGAAAAACCTCCGGGTAATATAATGTGTGTACAACCTTCCAGATCAGTATTTTTATGCCATAATTTTACAGTTTCCTGTTTCATGATGTCGCGCAAAACGTACACCATATCTTCATCGCAATTAGAACCAGGGAAAACAACAACTCCGAATTTCATATCTCTTTTTTAATTTTAATACACTAATATTCTACAAAAGTAGATAAATCCATGTAAATCTCCTTCATTTTTTTTAAATAGTTCCTATATAATTTGCAGCGAATGGAAATAAATAATAATAAATGCACCCATAAATAAAACCAGGAATGTATTGGCAATTTTAAGCTGCCTGATCTCCGATATATAATCTCCTAAAAGAATACTTAAGGGAATAATGCTTGAAAGCAGCACCATATCGGGCAATTGCTCAAAAAACACCATTAAAACACAAAAGCCCAATAGCCAGATCATAATGAATTTTGTTTTTTGTGTTTTTACTTTAGCGCCAAATCCTTTTCCAAAATAATGAAATAACGCAAATACAAACAACAAAATGCTTATTGTTAAAAATCCAATGTAAAACTCAGATATTACGGGCATTTGAATTTGATGAATGGCTTCTTTCATCATATCGTAAAAAGTGAAAATACTTTTGTTCGACAAATAACAAATGCACATATACATAAATAAGGGCAAAGTGAGCCCAAACAAAAGAACCACCCATTCCCTCCAGTTAAAGGCTCTCAGGATAGGAAGTGCTACAAATAAGATAGGGAAAATAATAATATAATCGATGTAAAAAAAGGAAGCTAATCCCATACAGAGGCCGGCATTAAAAAAGTCGGGTAAAGCGTGCTCTTCCCTGTAACTATTAATAATAAAGTACAAAGCAGCCAACACAAATAAATTAGCAATTAAAATGGGCTCCAGCGAGTTTTTTGCGGTGGCGGAAAAAGCAAATAAAATATAGAAAAAAGCGGGTAAAAAATTTGTTTTAGAGATGATTTCCTGTTGTATACTTATAAAATTGATCATGAATGCACCTATTAAAATAACGATACATGCAAGGATTTTGGTTATCATAAAAGACAATTTACCGCTAAAAAGGAAATAATATAAAATGTGCTCATGATAGCTAACATCAGGCAAATAATCAGGCGCAAAGGCAATGGTATTTATCCATAGCCCCAAACATATTACCGTAAGAATAATAATGGAGAGTTGTATATTGTTTTTTAAAGGACCAACGATCATTTTTTACGAAAAAAAGCGTTTTGTATTATAAAATTTATATTTTTGTGCTGTAAACTTACAAAATTAGATTAATATGACTTCGTTAATGATTACAATGACAGATGTTTTTTACGCTATTGGCGATTTTTCTCAATGGATATTCAGAGGAATGAATAAATTAGGGCACCTTCCTAATATCATTTTATGGACTATTATCTTTTTCTTATTGGTTTACCAAACCTTACAAATCATTAAACAAACTAAAGATGCCGACAAAAATGGCACTTTAAGATAAAAGTATCTTACATATATAGTCAAACCCCCGATTTTGTAAATCGGGGGTTTTTTATTATATTTACTTTTGTGGATACATTAAAATTCATATTATTATTTTTAATGGTGAGTTTCTTTGGTTATGCACAAAGGGCTAAAACTCCAAATTCAACCGGCGGTTCACTTATCAGATTTACCGAGAATAAAAATCAATGGGATCCTAATATCGCTTACAGGGCACAACTCGATGGGGGGGCCTTGTTTTTAGAAAAAACAGGTAAGCTTACGTTTAATTTTTATGATAAAGATGTTTACCGTGCAAGGCACATGGGGAAGCTACTTTCCAATACGCTTAAGTATCATGCTTATTCTGTGGAGTTTACAGGAGCGAACAGTTCTCCCGTTATCCGTTCAAAAAATGCTTACGAGGATTATACAAATTATTACCTGGGCAAAAACTCCGATAGTTGGGCAAAGCATGTTCAGCATTTTAAAACAGTGTTGGTTTCCAACCTGTATCCTAATATTGATGCAGTGTATTCAGGGAAGAGCCAATCCATCAAATATAATTTTATAGTTAAGCCAAACGGCGATCCCAATGATATCAAAATACACTACACAGGGATAGATAAAATAAAACTTATAAATGGGGAATTGCATTTTACAACTTCTGTAAAGGACATCGTTGAAGAGAAGCCCCTGGTGTACCAGGTAATTGCAGGTGACACGATCATTATCCCTTCTAAATATGTTTTAAAAGATAATACGGTTTCTTTTAGGTTATTAAAACCCTACAATCCAAACGAAGAACTCATTATTGATCCTTTACTGGTGTTTGCGGCTTCAAGCGGCAGTACAGCCGATAACTTCGGGATGACGGCAACTTTTGATAACCGTGGCAATCTTTATTCAGGGGGCACTGTGTTTAATGTGGGTTATCCTACAACCCTGGGAGCTTATGATGTTTCCTTTAATAACCCTGTGGCAAACGGAAAAACAGATGTGGTTATTACCAAATACGACTCGGCTGGGACCTATTTAAAATACTCCACTTATTTAGGGGGTAATGATGCGGAAACGGTATCCAGCTTAATTGTAGATAAAGACGACAATTTATGTTTATATGGCACTACGGGCTCCAGTAATTTCCCTACTACGGCAGGCTGTTATGACCCCACATTTAACGGAGGGAATTACCTGAGTTTTGTATTTAACGGAACCACTTTTGCCAATGGAACGGATATTTACGTGGCCAAATTTAATTCAACAGGTACCTCTTTAATGTCTTCCACCTATATTGGTGGTAGTGGCAATGATGGTGTAAACCATGTAAACCATTTAACATTTATTCCTTCGATAGGGGTTAATGAATATGCCCTTGATTCGTTGCAGTATAATTACGGTGACCAATATCGTGGCGAAATTCAGACAGATTCTACCGGAAATATTTATGTATTCAGCAGCACAAGATCTTCCGATTTTCCTACTCAAAATGCCATTGACAATACCCTGGGTGGAAAACAGGATGCCGTACTGTTTAAATTTAATTCAGGGTTGAACAACTTATATTTCAGCACATTTGTGGGGGGCAGCAGCAACGACTGTGGCAATGCCTTGGCTCTCGACGATAGTTTAAATATTTACATCACAGGGGGCACCTGCAGTTCTGATTTTTCGGTTACTCCCGGCTCTTACCAGGTACCCTATGCCGGAGGCAAGTCTGATGGCTTTGTGTGTAAGATTAAAAAGAACGGCTCTTATACTATGCACTCTACTTTTGTAGGCACATCGGATTATGATCAAAGCTATTTTGTACAATTAGATAATCAGCAAAACGTGTATTTGTATGGCCAGTCATTAGGAAATATGCCCGTTACTTCGGGGGTTTATTCGAATGGTGGAAGCAAGCAGTTTATTCAGAAATTTAATCCGCAACTTAGCAGCTTACTGGTGGCTACAGTATTTGGGAATGGTACAGGAAACATCAACATTTCTCCCTCCGCTTTTTCGGTAGACTGTGCCGGAAACATTTACATTTCCGGGTGGGGCGGAAACATTATAACGGGTAATGCAACCAACGGAATGGCTATTACAAGTAATGCGATTCAGCCCTCTACCGATGGCTTTAATTTCTATTTACTGGTATTGTCGCCAAACATGGCCAATATTTTATATGGTACTTATTTTGGCGGGCCTGTGAGCTGGGAGCATGTGGATGGGGGAACCAGCCGGTTTGATAAGAATGGTATCGTTTACCAATCGGTGTGTGCCGGCTGTGGAGGTAATAGTGCTGCTACGCAACACGACGATTTCCCTGTAACACCGGGAGCATGGCCGGGTACCCCTGGCAATCCAAATCATAATACAGATAATTACAATTGCAACAATGGTGTTTTTAAATTAGATTTTCAGTTAAACTCTGCCATTGCCAGTATTACAACAAGTACTATCGGAGGTTGTGCACCACTTACCGTTCAGTTTGAAAATACAAGCACATCGGGGCATCCCTTTCTCTGGGATTTTGGGAACCATGATACCACCTCGTTTACTTTAAATCCGGTAAAAACCTTTTCTACTCCCGGAACTTATACGGCAAACCTGTATGTCAAAAAATCGATCTGTAACACTTTATATGATACGGCCTCTATTGTTATTACTGTACAACCTGTGCCTGTGGCTAATTTCACAACAACTATTGATACCTGCTCCAATAAGGTTGGCTTTATCTGTCAAACAACCCCCACTGCTACACCCGCCTATTGGTATATCAATTCGAGCCCGGTATCAACTTCTCACAATTTTAATTACTGCTTTACAACGGCGGGCACTTATACCGTTAAATTGGTGTCTAAAACCACTTTTGGGTGTGTGGATTCTATCATCAAAACCATTGTTGTGCCTGTAGATTCGGTTACCATTAATGCTCCGCAAACCAAATGTTCTAATCAACCGGTTATTTTGCAGGCCACAGGCGGCACCAGTTACAGCTGGCTCCCGACTGCCGGGCTCTCCAATCCGTCGGTTGCCAATCCTACTTGCAATGCTTTAACTACTACTATTTATACTGTAACCATTACCCGAAACAGTTTACTAAATAATAAAGTATGTGTTAAAACCTTAACCACTTCTGTAACGGTGTACCCGATTATTAATGCTGCTTTTACCTATACTATAGGTGCCTGTCACAACGATCTTAAATTTACCGATGCCTCTACTCTTAGCCCTATCAGCTGGGTGTGGGACTTTGGAAACGGATCAGGGGGATCCACTATTCAAAATCCGGTTTATTTTTATTCAAGCCCGCAAACCTATAGTGTATCGTTAATTGTTACAAATAGTGCAGGTTGTAAAGATACCATTGTGCAACCCATCAATTTAACAGGGTTTCAGGCCATTACCATTAATGATTCTATCTCCAAATGCCAGCCCGATACCGTTCAGTTAAAAGCAACAGGAGGCACTTATTATCATTGGGTTCCAAGCCAGGGGTTAACCTCCACTTCCATTTCAAATCCAAAAGCATTCCCTTCTGCTACCACTATTTATAGTGTAACCATTGGCAATATTGTAGGTAATGATACGTGTAAAACGGTATTAACCACAACCGTTCATGTCTATCCTTTTTCCTATAATACATCTTCTTTAAGTATTTCGTCAAGCTCCATTACAGTGGGACAAACCGCTACTATAACACTCAGCGGCTTTCCTTACACCGGTACTATAACCCTGGTGCCTGATGTGCCGGTGAAAATGATAAATTCCCAAACCTATGTGATAAGCCCTGTAAAAACAGGAGAATACTTGGTATACTTTACAGATATTTATGGTTGCGGACACAGGCTTAAAACCATTTTTGTAGAAATGATCACCAATGATTGTAATGAAAATACAGTATACCTCCCTACGGGCTTCACACCAAATGGTGATGGGGCAAACGATGTCCTTTACATCAGAAGTAATTTTGTGACAGAGGTGTATTTAACCATCTACGATCGCTGGGGCGAGAAACTATTTGAAACAAACGACGTAAAAAAGGGCTGGGACGGTATTTATAAAGGCAAACCGCTCGATCAGGGAGTTTACGGGTATTATATGACGTTTAAATGTAACAACGGACAGGAATCCTTTAAAAAAGGAAATATTACGTTGATGAGGTAAAGCATGCGACACAAAACATCACATACTTATTTTTTCCAGGTAGTGCTTTTTGCATGCTTCATTTTTAATGCCTCATTTTTAAAGAGCCAGGATATTCATTTTTCGAACTGGAATATGTCTCCCTTAAACCTGAATCCTGCAAATACTGGGATGTTTGAAGGCGATGGCCGGTTAATTTTTAATTACCGGAACCAATGGAAAGGTGTACCCGTTCCTTACAGTACCTTTAGTTTTGGAGGAGATTTCAATTTAAATAAACCTCTTATTAAAGGAACCGGTGAAGCCATAGGGCTCATCTTTAATCATGATGCATCGGGTGACGGAAAATATACGATTACCGATTTTAAAGTCCCTTTCAATCACAAATTTTCTTTCAGAAAAGATTCAGGCTTAACCATTGCATTTGGCGTGCTGGGAGGTGTAAGCAATGTAAAGATAGATCCCAATAAATTATCTTACGACAAGCAGTGGGATGGAGATGCCTATAACAAGGGGCTTGTAAATGGTGAAAATTTTAATTTGTTGAGTAAAACATTTACGGATGTTTCATTGGGAACCGTGATCCAAAAAAAATTCACACAACACTGGATGATCAGTGCTGGCTATGGCATCAGCCACCTTAACAAACCAAACATTTCTTTTTATAATACAAGTGGTATCACTCTTAAACCAAAACACAATGAATCTCTGATGGTAAAATACAGCTTCTCCAATATTTCTTCTGTGGTGTTGGAATATTACGGCAATCAGCAACAAAAATTCAGAGAAAATTTAGTAGGTCTTTCTTACTATTATACCATAGAACCCAAAACAGGCACAACGGTTAACATTGGCTTTTTAAACCGTGCCGGAGATGCCATGATTACCACACTTGGTCTGCAGCATAATAATATGAGGTTGCAGGGATCTTACGATTACAACTACTCTCAATTTAAAAAAGCCACCAACGGTAAGGGAGCTTTTGAAATTTCATTTATTTACATTTACGCAAAAGCAAAAGTATTTATTCCTAAAACGCGGGTGTGTCCCATTTATATGTAAACTATGAAGGGATTAAGGAATATCTGTTTTACTTTTTTGTTTTTTGTTTGCCTCTTTAGCAGTTATGGGCAAGGCATTAAAAAATTATTAAAGCAGGGTGCAGCGGCAAATTCCATTAAAGACTATTCTTCTGCTGCACAAATTTACAACCAGGTTATTTTACTGGATTCTTCGAGAATGGAATACCAATTGTTGTTTGCAGATGCTTCACGCTTAAATTACGATGAAGCTACAGCCTTACACTGGTATCAAAAAATTTACAAAAAAGATAATGGCCGAACCTATAAAGAAGTTTCGTTTTATATTGCCACACATTTAAAAACCTTAGGAAGATATAAAGAAGCGAAGAAGTTTTTTGATAAGTATTACAAAAAGCAACGTAACAGTAAAGATAAAAATCAAAAGCGCCTGGCTCTGAAAGCCAAACAGGAATTCGAATCCTGTGATATTGCACAGGTGATGATTAAAAATCCGGTAGATATAAAAGTGGCTCATCTGGATAGTATGGTAAACAGCAAAGTAAGTGAGTACGCCCCATTTGAATACGACAGTACCTTGTACTTTTCTTCATTAAGAGATAAAACACAAAAGGATGAAAACGAAATAGGCTATAACAAATTATATACCGCTCACAAATCACCGGTTAAAAAAAATAAGTGGCTTAAAGCTGAGGAACTCGATAGCTTGTTTAATAAAAACGGGATCCATAACGCCAATACAAGCTTTAACAGCGATTATACTAAAATTCTGGTTTCACGGTGCAGTGCTGTTAATGCAACTCAATACTCCTGCGAGATTTATTCATCCGACTTTGTAAACGGGCACTGGACAGAACTAAAAAAATTGCCCTATCCGATAAATCTCAGTGGTAGCAATACAACCCAACCTTGCTTAAGCGAAATAAACGGAAAACCCGTTTTGTTTTTTTCCAGCAACCGTAGTCCGGGTGAGGGAGGCATGGATATATGGTATACCTATATGAATGCCGATGGAAGTTTTGAAAACCCTATAAATGCAGGAAATAAAGTAAACACGGTAGAAGATGATATTACTCCCTGGTTTGTAAAAGAAAATCAAACCCTTTATTTCAGTAGTACCTGGCACAAAGGCCTTGGAAATTTTGATATTTTTCAATCGCCATTTAAAGACAATGCTTTCACAGATCCTCAAAACCTTGGATACCCTATTAATAGCAGCAACAATGATATTTACTACAGTGTTAATTCGAAAAAAAACAGAGCCTATATTTCCTCTAACAGAATAGGGTCTTATTTTGAAGATAAACCCAACTGTTGCAATGATATCTACACCTTTACCATTACCCCTTTGACAGAGCCCCCCAAACCAATTGATACAACGGCTTTAATCATTAACCAAATGAAAGTATTGGTACCATTAACCTTGTATTTCCACAATGATGAGCCTGAACCAAGAACCAAAGCCATTACCACTAAAAAAAATTACAAAAAAACCTACGAAGATTATATTGCCTTAAAGCCAAAATACCTGGTGGAATATCCTAAGGGATTGGAGGGAGATCCAAAAGATTATGCGGCAAACAGGGTAGATAATTTCTTTGAAGACAGCGTGGATGCAGGAATGCAGGATTTGGATAAATTTGCACTCTTGTTGGACCAGGTATTACAGAGAGGCGAAAAAGTAAAAATTACCATGAAAGGCTATTGCAGCCCGCTTGCCAGCACAGACTATAATGTGAATTTAGCAAAAAGACGTATCAGTAGCCTGAGGAATTATTTTCTTCAATATGACAACGGTAAATTTGCCCGGTTCGTCAATAATAAAAATCAAGCCCAGGGCCGTATTGAATTCTTTAATGAAGACATAGGCGAATTACCGGTGAGCGTGGTGAGTGATGATGTAAAGGATGTGCGTAATTCCGTCTACAGCCCTTATGCAGCCGCGGAACGAAAGATCCAGATCATTGCCATCAGTTATTTAAAATAACAACCCTCCGCTGCAACAAATACGTTAAACCGTTGCTATTCCCCTGTAAAGTAAAGGTTTTCTTCTTCAAACAATTCCTGCAAGTGATTTTCTGTACATTCTAAATCTTCTGAAAGAGCTTGTTTTTACTGGTTGTTTCTAAAAATGTAACCACTTATTAAGCAAAAGCAACCACTTATAAATTCATCATATTTTTTATTGCTAAAAAGGCAATATTTGCAGTAGAATTACGTCCATTGACAAAATCAGAACGTTCTTAAACATTAACAAAAAGTTAGTATAAGTTTATTGTTATTTAAAAACCTTTTTACTATGTTTGGCGTCATTCTAAAATCAGAAACTAACTAAAAACAACACAATTATGAAACAACAAAAAACATCAGGCGGCTTTCCGTTCATCGTTTCAGCTTTAGCAATTGCTATCTGTTTAGTAATCGGAATAATCGTATACAAATTTGTATTAGGTGCCCCAGGCAATTTTGATGCTGAAGGACCAGAAAAAGGACATCCATTAAATTTCTTCGGTATCATGTATAAAGGAGGTTTTATCGTTCCTATTTTATTAGGTACTTTATTTACCGTAATTACTTTTGCTCTTGAGCGTTTCATTACTATTCAAAAAGCGAATGGTCGTGGACAAACAGATAAATTTGTTTCAAAAATTAAAACGTTGGTAGCTTCCGGAGATTTAGACGGTGCAATTGCTGAATGTGATAAACAAAAAGGATCTTTAGGAAATGTTGTTCGTGAAGGTTTAATGAAATATAAATTTGTACAAAACGATCCTTCAATGGATAAAGAAGCAAAAGTATCTGCTATTTCTAAAGCATTAGAAGAAGCTACAGCTTTAGAATTACCAATGTTATCTAAAAACATGAGTGTAATTTCTACCTGTGCATCTATTGGTACATTAGTTGGTTTGATCGGAACGGTTGTAGGTATGATTCGTGCCTTCGGTGCATTAGCAGCAGCTGGTACTCCTGATACAGCAGCTTTAGCAACAGGTATCTCTGAAGCTTTGGTAAATACATTAGTTGGTATCTTATCTTCTGCATTAGCTATTATTTTCTACAACTTATTCTCAAACCGTGTAGATCAATTAACTTATGCAATGGATGAAGCGGGTTTCTCTATTATCGGGGAATTCCAAACATCCGGAAAATAATTTTAATTCCTTTATGGAATTGAACTAACAATTGCATCTATTAATTAGTAACTAAAAAATAAAACATGGGAAAGATAAAAGTCGCAGCACATGCTCCGTCTATAGATATGACTCCAATGGTGGATTTAGCCTTCCTGTTGGTTACATTCTTTATGCTTACCGCATCGTTCCGTATGGCAGAACCGGTTGTTGTTGACCCACCGGCCTCACATTCAGATAAAACATTACCTGAAAACACTGTATTGGTTACAGTGGATAATAACGGACGCGCTTTTTTTGGTGTAGGTAACGGAGAGGCCAGAACAAATACTTTAACTAAAATGAGTGAAAAGTATCACGTGAAGTTCAACGCGGATCAGGTTAAAAAATTTGGTGGTTTATCCAGCTTTGGAGTTGAAATAAAAGACTTACCAAGGTATCTGGACGCTACTGAACCGGAAAGACTTAAATTCCAACCGCAAAAAGGCGTTCCTTTAGATTCATTAAATAACCAATTGAGAGACTGGATTCAAATATCCGCTACTGAATTGAATGCTATTTATATGAGAAATAAAGATAAAGCCGAATCAAACAACCAGGAGTTTAAAGGAGAGAAACCTCGCTACGCCATAAAAGCAGATGCTAAAGCAAAATACATTTATGTAAAAGACGTATTTAAAACTTTTACAGATATGAAAATTTACACTTTCAATTTGATTACATCAATGGAAGGTGGACAAACAGTAGAACCTAGTAAAACACACTAAACTAATTTAACATGGCAGAAATAGCAGACAGTGGCGGCGGACATGGTAAAGGCGGTAAGAAACGCGCCAAGAAACAGAGTACCCGTGTAGATATGACTCCAATGGTGGATTTAGCGTTCTTGTTATTAACGTTCTTCGTTTTAACATCAACCTTTAGCAAACCAAAAAGTATGGAGCTGAGCTTACCGGCTGACCCACCTCCAGGTAGCCCTCCTCCTCCGGAGGTTAAAAACGGTGTTACCTTTTTATTAACCAAGGATGATAAAATATTTTATTATGCAGGCCAGTTCTATGCTGCCGGTAACCCAAAAGGAATGCCTCCAACTGAACTAAAAGAAACAAACTTTAGCCAGGAAGGATTGCATAAATTGTTATCCGAGCAAAACAAGTGGGCTATTGATGAAATTAAGGGCTTAACCGAAAAGAATAAGAATAAAGAACTAGCCGATACAACTTATAAGCGTATGGCGGTTGATGTAACAGCTAATACAAAAGCCATTACAGTTTTAATTAAAACCGATGATCAGGCTACTTACAAAAATGCTATTGATATGCTGGATGAATTAAAGATCTGTAATGTAGGTAAACGTGTATTGGGTGTTGAAATGATGGCTACAGAATATCAACTATTACAAGAAAAAATTAAATAGCTATGGGTGGAATATTAATATTAGCATTTGTTATTGCCATTGTTTCGGTATTATTAATACTGGAAAAATGGAATAACGTTGTTTCTACAGATAGAAATGACATTGTATTTGCCGACAGAAATCAGGCTTACGGCGCGTATCAGATACGTCGTAAGTATGACAGAACGGTAATGATCATTCTTTTAAGTATGATCGGCTTTGTAGGTTTAGGTATGGGCCTGAAATTTGTGTTAGGTTTAAGAGGTGACGAAATTGTTAAAGAACCTGTTTTGGATATGACCACGATAGATTTAACACCGCCACCGGCCGACAAAAATGAACCACCTCCCCCACCACCGCCACCGCCACCTCCCGTAATGGAAACGGTAAAATTTGTACCTCCCGTTATTAAGGATGATGCAGTGGAAACGGATCCACCACCACCACAGGATAAATTAGCAGATACCAACGTAAGTACTGTAACACAGGAAGGCGATGGAGATGCTGTAGTTGTTCCAACAGAAGGAAATGGTAACGGTGTGGTAGAAGAAAAAGCTCCTGAAATTTTTACAGTAGTTGAAGAGATGCCGGAATTTCCGGGCGGACCTATGGAGATGATGAAATACATTCAAAAAAACATTCAATACCCTCAAATGGCTAAAGAAGCCGGTTTAAGTGGAAAATGTTTCTTGAAATTCGTTGTTAACGGTAACGGTAATATTACAGATGTACAGGTTTTAAAAGGCGTTCCCGGTTGCCAGGAATGTGATAAAGAAGCTATACGTGTTGTGAAATCAATGCCAAACTGGAAAGCAGGGAAACAAAACGGTAGATCTGTTTCTGTATTCTTTAACTTACCGATCAACTTCCAATTAAAATAGTTTGATCCCCCATAATTAAATCCTTCCGCCAGCTGGCGGAGGGATTTTTTTTACCCTCAATCTAACGATCATACTAAACAACCCTGTTCAGAATTATTAACTGTATTAAAATTCAATCATATGAAACGTTCTCCAACAGAATTAATTAACCTAACGTTTAGCGGCTTAATGGTGCTCCTTACCATTACAGGTACCTTTGTGTTCTTCTTTACCGATCTTCTATCAGACAGGGTGTACGGAAGCAAACGCTATATTTTAGGAACGGTATTTTTGATCTATGCTGTATACAGAACCTACAGGATATATGGTGTTCTGAAAAAGAACGATAGTTCAAAAACATCCCATAACGACGAGCTTTAATTTACACGATAAAGACCTGGGAGGTCTTTCTTATAGCGTGATATATTATCTATCAAAATATATAGTCCTCACTCGTGAACCTGTGCAGAATAATGTAGATGATAGCTTAGGGTAGCACTTCCCTTCATTTTTCAAAAACACTTGAACGGAAGAATACTCCTACATTATTTTAAGACCCCACATATATCTTTGAAAAAACAAAAAGACATTCTTCAAACGGAGAATGTCTTTTTGTTTTAGGACGTTACAGCTTTAAACTCTAACTCTATTTTCCCTGAGGGCTTTTGAAAAAATCAATTGCCTTTTTATTATTCGGGTCAAGGTCTCTGATAATTCCAAAGTATTCTTTTGCTTTAGCATAATCTTTTGTTACCACCGAATTATATCCTAAATACTCACAGGCTTCAATAACACTCGATTTATTAGCTGCCTGAACTCTTTCTTCAGGTTTAACCAATGCCAATCCTTTTTCGTAGTAAGGCTTAGCTAACCATTTTTCATTTTTAAGATCCTGTTGTACGTTAGCTTTCCCTCTCCAGAAAAAAGCGGTTGCGTAAGTCGGGCTTTTTTGAGCGAGTTTAGAAAAACAGGTATCCGATTTTATAAATAAATTCAAGGCATCTGTTTCTTTTTTCTCTCTTTGCTTGTTTCCTCCTTCATAGTAATAAGAACGTCCAAAGTCGTATAAATCCTGGCCACTCAAGTTATTCCAGTCATTCCCCATTTTTCTTTCAAACGTTTCAATTGCTTTACTGTATTTTTTGGCTTTCATGTAGGTTTTAGCAATTTCATTAATTACATCCCCTTCCAATTTTGGATCAAGAGCTGCTGCCTTTTCTAATTCAATAATTCCTAAACTATCTTTACCTATTCTTGAAAGCATCAAGCCTTTATATTTGTAATCCAAAGGAGAATATTTAAAGTCTTTACCTGCCTTTTCAAAAAAGGTGTTTAAAGCTTTTAACCCTTTAGTATACGCTGACGTATCTGTTTTATTCCCTAATTCAGCATATGAATGTCCTAAGTATCTGTCCAGGTACATATCTTTACTTCCGGCTTTTTGCAACGCTTCAATTTCCGTAACCGCTTCTGCATATTGTTTATTATTTAATAAAAAACCTGCATAACGTTTACGTGCTTCATCCGAATTGTTTAAGGCAATATATTTCTTAGCACTTTCAACGGCATTGGCTTTCTGCCCTGCTAAATGGTATAACTCCGCTTTCTCAAGGTAAGCCGGTGCATAGTTAGGGTCAATGGCTTCTGCCTGTTTGTAAAGATCCAAGGCTAATTGGTAGTTACGTGCACGTTGGTATAATTTACCTGAACGTAATACTCCTTTAGGTGATTTTGGATTTAACTCTGTTGCTTTATTATATTCTTTAATCGCAGGGCCTCCATCCGATGGATTTTTTTCCAATAAAGCATCTCCCATTAAAATATGGTTTTCAGCATTTTTTGGTTCCAGTTTAATGGCAGCATTTAATAAGCTAATGGCTTCATCCAAACTTTTGTTATCCGAATTAATATACACTTCGGCTGTTTTACGCATTACCTCAGCATTTTTATTAGCTCCCAGGGTTGCTGCTTTAAAGAACTGAGCTTTAGCATCAGCTGTTTTTCCTTTATACCAAAGGATTTTTCCTAAACCAACATTATTTAAAGGATACGTTGCATTGATATCAGCTCCTTTTTGATAAAAAATATTTGCGGAGTCCAAATCATCCTCTTTGAAAAAATTTTCTCCATAATAAAAATAATTTTCTCCTTTTGCCGGTTCCTTCGCGATTAAACTTCTAAAGTCTGTCGCTGCCGATTCATAACGCTCGTTATCTGTTTTAATGATAGCATCCTGCAAGGTTTGCGCAAATGTTATTTGGGTAAGGGTTAATGCTGTAGCTACTAATGTTATTTTTTTCATTGTACGTATTTGTTTGTTGATCTATTGTCTTGTATTTAATTTTCCGCCTTTTACTTCAATAATTAATTGTTTGTTGATCTTTGTTTCAAGACTCGTTATCGCCAGTTTTGCAGGGTCTACGGTTAATCTGAAATCTATTCTGTAATTTTTTGTATCTGATCTGTCGGAATAATTTACCGGATCGAACTGTGCCACACAATCAATAGTTATATTGTTAATAGTAAGTTGTCCGGGCATATTATACAGCTTCTCATCGTTTACCTGTTGATTAAATAAAAATAGGTTCTCGCTGATATTTCCTTTAAATAAAATAGGTTGAGAACCTTTGCTTACTAAAATACTATCTACTCTTTTATTACCAGTAACCAATTTTGAAGCATCGGTATTTAATACGAAATCACCGTTCGTCATGTTTAAAAGCATGTAGGCAAACTCTGTTGAAGCTTCAAATAAATTCTGTAATTTATCTTCCGATTGAATCGTTAATCTTGATTCTGCAAAAAAATCGTTACTCGATACCTGACTTTTTATAGTGGTAGTAAACGCTAAAATGAATGCAATTATTTTAAATGAATTCTTCAATGAATTAAACTATTCTAATGTGGTTAAAAATACAGTTTTTAAAATCAATTAGCCTGCCAATTGCCACAATACCCTTGTTTTGAAGCTAAATTTAACATTATTTTAATCTTAAAAAAAACGTTTATTTAAGGGGTGCCATATCAAATTCAATCACCCTTTCTTCCTGCCTGGTTGGCGGAAGACCTTGTTTAAGAAACATCAACTGTCCTTTTTCACCGGCGATAAACGTTTCAATTCCTTTCCCCAAGCTGAATTCTGCCGAACGGCGAATAATACAAATATTACGACACAAGGGGTAATCAAAGGTTGCGATGTTGGATTGATCAGGCATATACGCCGTTTCATTGCTTTTACGTGACACTGCCAGTATCTTTACCGTTTTCAGGAATTTTTGTGTGTTTGTATCGTCCTTATCGCTTAACCAGGCATAATCACATACTCCAATGATATGAGAATTAGCCGCAACCACTTCTACCAATTGCGGTGTGGAATTTACAGCAGAACAGTTTTTACCGAAAGAACTCTTAGGAAGTAATGAATCTTTTAACTGGCGCGTACTTCCTGAATTCTGATCATCAAAAACAATTCCTATGGAAGTTCCTTTTACATAATTTGAATCATTTCCTTTCAGTAATTCTGTTAACTGGCTGAGAGAAATAGCGGAATCGGGGAAATTTTTAGAGACAATAAATGCTATCGCATCCTTCGCTACAACAGAAGTTTGAGGATAAAGATTTTTAGATTTGAATTTTTTTAATTCGTCTTCGCTTAAATTACGGGTAATGGCAATGGCTTTACAACTATCGTTAAACAAGGCTTCTATACAGGCTTTTTCATCAGAAGACACCGGTTTTATATCTGCATTTTTATAGGTAGATTGAAACGTGTATACCTGATTTTGGATGTGAAGTGTTAATCCTTCATCGTAATACAACGTTAATTTACCGGACGTTGGCGAATCTTTTTTTGTGATGTCATCATTTATACCGCATGAAACAAAAAGCAGGGAGAGGAGGCTCAGAGAAAATAGTGTTTTCATATTTGGGGTGTTTGCGTTTCAGCTGATTCAAAATTAGGTAAATTTTTTTAAACCGGCTTATCCCACTTTGTATCTGGTAGTAATTACACGCTATTTGGTATAATTAGTTTTAACCTGCAGGAAAGAAGCACCATAGAACACTTGAAAAGGAGTTTAAACTCCAGAGAAGCAGATTTTAAGGATAGTGTGGGAAATGATAAAAAATCTAACTCAAAAGTTTAATAGATTTTTTAAGCGCATCTATCATCAGGTCAATTTCTTCGCATGTATTATAAAAAGCAAAAGAAGCCCTGATGGTTCCGGGAATATTATAAAACTTGCAAATAGGCTGTGTACAGTGATGTCCGCTGCGTATAGCGATTCCATATTTATCTAATAATGACCCCACATCAAAGGGATGTAAATTAGCCACGTTAAAAGATAAAACAGACGCTTTGTGTTTAGATGTACCATAGATTTTTACGCCTTCGATTTCCAAAAGTTTAGTGGTAGCATAATTCAAAAGTAGGGTTTCGTGTTTTTCAATAGCATCAAATCCAATGGCATTCACATAATCAATAGCGGCAGCTAAGCCAATGCCCCCCTCTATATGAGGTGTACCAGCTTCAAATTTTAGTGGCGCATCTGCAAATTCGGTTTTTTCGAGTGTAACGGTTTTTATGGTTCCACCACCGGTTTGGTATGGAGGGAACTTTGTCAGCCAGCTTTCTTTGGCATATAAAATCCCTACACCTGTGGGGCCAAATAATTTATGGCCGCTGAATGTATAAAAATCACAATCAAGATCCTGAACATCCGGTTTTACATGGGGGACAGCCTGAGCACCATCAATTAAAACAGCAGCTTGCGATAAGGAACGGATCTGAGCGATCATTTCTTTAACAGGATTAATTGTCCCCAGTGTATTGGAAATGTGTGTAAAGGCAATCAGTTTTGTTTTAGCATTAATTAATTTCGGAAGTCCTTCCAGTACTAATTCTCCTGCTTCATTAATAGGAATGTATTTTAAAACTGCTTTTTTTTCTTCACAAATCAATTGCCACGGAATAATATTGCTATGGTGTTCCATTTCTGTTATTACCACTTCATCGCCTTCATTCAACGAAATTTTTCCCATGCAATAGGCCACCAGGTTGATAGATTCCGTAGTACCTCTTGTGAAAATAATTTCGGTTGGAATTTTTGCGTTGATGTGTGAGGCAATTGTTTGGCGTGCTGCTTCATATGCAATGGTAATTTCCCTGCTCAATGTATGAACTCCCCTGTGAATATTGCTGTTTTGGTAGGTATAATAATGTGTAAGGGCATCAATTACCACCTGTGGTTTTTGCGCCGTTGCTCCATTATCAAAATACACCAAAGGCCTGTTGTTAACCGTTCTTGAAAGAATAGGGAAATCGTTACGTATTTTAGTTATGTCCAGCATTATGATTTAGTTTACATAGGCCTTAATCCCTCCACCAATTGTTGGCAAAGGGAAATAAAGACCTGTTTATAAGGTTTTTTCGAAAAGTTGCAGTACTCTTTCTCTTAAAGAGTCTACCTCAATTTTATCTATCAATTCCTGTGCAAAGGCCTGTAACAACAACTTGCGGGCATTTTCTTCGCCAATGCCACGCGTTTTTAAATAGAACAAAGCATCTGTATCGATCTTACCGGTAGATGTTCCGTGTGAACATTTAACATCGTCGGCGTAAATTTCTAACTGTGGTTTAGTATTAATCGTGGCATCATCACTCATCAAAATATTTTTACTACTCTGATAGGCGTTTGTTTTTTGAGCATCTTTTCTAACAAAGATCTTCCCGTTAAAAACACCTATGGATTTGCCATCTGCAATACCTTTGTATAATTCATTGCTTTCACAATTTGGCATCTGGTGATCAATCAAAGTATGATTATCCACCAGTTGGGTTCCTTTGGTAATGAACAAACCATTTAAATGGGCTTCGCAATTAGAAGCCGCCAGCTCAATGTTATGATTGTTACGAACCAATTCGCCACTTAGTGTAAATGTTGAATTATTATAGTTCGCGTACTTATGTATTTTTACCTGATTTGTATGAACACTGTAAGACAAACTGCCTTCATTTTGAAATGTATAACAGGTTAATTTGGCATTTTCGTCCAGTAATTTTTCGCTTACGTAATTCGAAAATAACTTGTCTGTTCCAACATTTATAAAGCTTTCCACCAAGGTTAATTCCGCACTGGTTTCCATATGAATAAAACTACGGCTATTTGATAAAGAGGGCGCGCTGTTATTATTTAAATAGATAATATGTACCGGCATTGGAATCGCGTTGTTTTTTTCTACTTTAAAAAACAATCCATTACCACAAAACATAGTATTCAGTGCAATAAGAGAGTCGGATGAGGATTTTGCCTGCGACGCGATCAATGCTTTTTCAGTGGCATCTACTTCGTTCAGTGATTTTACACTGATCCCTTTTGCGATAATTTTTTCGCTTAAGTCCGCACTGTAATTTCCATTTAACACAACTATATTAATTGCATCATCCAGTTTAAACGCTTCAATATCTTTTGCCTGTAACGAATTAAACGATTGGCCAAGTACTTTAAATTCTCTGCGAATGTAGGATTCAATGTTACAGTATTTATAGTCTTCGTGCTTATTATTTGGAATTCCTTTTTCTTCCAATTGCCTTATAGCCGATACAATTTCATTATCGGGTATAAACGCAATTTTTGAGGATTGCTTTTGCAGGCTTTCCATCAGCTGCTGTGTTATTATTGATTTTTCTGCTACCATTTGGTTATGAAAGTTTTTTATGTTATGAAAGTTTAGTAAAGTTTTTTATCCTCTAAACCTCGTTTCTTTTGTGTTCTTAAATAAGAAATAAATCCACTTATTGTTTTACTGGTTTCTAAACCAATTAACTTTCTAAACTTTCAAACTGTGCTTTAATTTCATCATATCCCTTAGCTTCTAATTCCAGGGCTAATTCTTTACCACCGCTTTTTACAATACGGCCATTGTATAAAATATGTACAAAATCAGGAACGATATAATCCAATAAGCGTTGGTAGTGTGTAATTAAAATAGTGGCATTGTCTTTTGATTTTAAAGCGTTCACCCCTTGTGCAACGATTCTTAAAGCATCGATATCCAGGCCGCTATCTGTTTCATCCAGTATCGCTAATTTTGGGTTAAGCATCGCCATTTGAAAGATCTCATTTCTTTTTTTCTCTCCACCGCTAAATCCTTCGTTAACGCTACGGTTGGTTAATTTCACATCCAACTCCACCAATTTTTGTTTCTCTTTTACAAGTGCTAAAAAATCTTTAGCAGGCATTTCTTCCTGCCCGTGGTATGCTCTGATCTCATTTAAAGCCGTACGTAAAAAATTAATATTACTTACACCCGGAATTTCGATCGGGTATTGAAAGGCTAAAAATAGTCCCTCTCTGGCGCGGTCTTCCGTCGAAAGATCTAATAAGTTCTTTCCATTAAACGTAACTTCACCTTCTGTTACATCATAATCTTCGCGGCCGGCCAGCACACTTGATAAGGTTGACTTACCTGAACCATTTGGCCCCATGATGGCATGTACTTCACCAGCTTTTACTTCTAAATTTATTCCTCTTAAAATTTCCTTTTCACCAATACTGGCATGTAAGTTTTTTATTGATATCATATTTCCGTTCATTTGTTTATTATTATTTAGTTGATGTGGCCATAGTCATACAGCTCTACTTTAAAATTATCTATTCCAAATTGTTCTTTGCCTTTGTTCCATACAAATATCGAAAGTTTATCTGTTTCTGTAATAGTTGATACAACATTAACTCCGTAATCATAATGTTTCCAGTTACTGTAATTCACTTCAGAGGGAGCATCATTTAATTTAAATGTTTGCCATGATTTACAGTTGTTGTTATTATCGTTTAATGAAAGCGTCATCACTACATCCTTGCTTGCATTTGGTGTTGTTTCCAACCGGTCGATCCCAATTTTAATATGAATTTTTCGGGAATCGATTGCCAAAGGTTTGCTTTCAAACCCAACGCCGTATTCGTTTTTGTTGTATTGATAGAAATGATTCTTTTGGTCTTCGAATTTGGTTTGGTAAGAAACAAATGGTTCTTTACGTTCCGCCGAATAGGGTTGAAGATCATAACAACCTCCCAATACATTTTTATAATCGGACGATGTTTTTAAGAACGTGTATTTAAATTTATCGTAATTCATGCCACAAGATTGTATAATTCCTTCCTTATACTGATAACAAACGATCAGGTTAAACAACACACAAAGCCCCGTTACTGCACTCACAACTCCTTTCCCGGTAAAAGAATTTAAAGCGGTAAAGGCATAACAAAGGCCTATGGCAGCAAGACTATAAAAATCGACAAACGGGCGTGTACCAATACCGTCGAAGTAGGTCCAACCCCAGTAGGATGAAAATACGTAAAGGCATATCACTAAAAACAATGATAAACTGAGTGCCTTAAATTTGTTCTGTTTATAGATGATGTATAAGCCAAACAGTACCACAAAAAATAAAGGTGTGTAAACGAAGATTCCTGAATTGAAGCCAAACAGCATAGGGAAAACTTGTGGATGTAAAAAGTAGAATCCGTTTCCTTTATAGCTTGATTGAAAAAACTGACCTGTCTGCATGAACCAGATAACAGACTGTATGCTGAATACAGCGGCAACTATACCTATAGAAATAATCAGAGTTTTTCTGTTATGGAAATAAACGCTGATGGAGCTCTTCCATTCACTAAACGAATGATAGAAGAATGGGATCAGGAAAAGTACTAAGGCATTTACAGGTCTTACCAAAATAATTAATCCGAATATACATGCCAGGATATAGGTGTTACGGGCAGAAAAGCCTGTTGCCGATTTTTGTCCGTAATACACAAATGCAGAAATGAGCGCGAAGGAATACACATGAGACATGGATGGCTCCGTTAAAACATAATTTAATAAGGTGGTTCCAAAAAATAAACAAATAATGGAGGCAAAGATAATCGTGGTTCGAAAGCCTGAATTTACAAGGGTTTTGTGAATAAACACCAATCCTACAATCAGGTAAAATAAAGCGGCTAAACTGATGGCCAGTTGAAAAGGAAGAGAAAATCCATCTAATTTTTGATCACTTATGCCGGCACTTAAATATCCCAGGCCAAAGAAGGGAAGCTGTAAAACTGCCACACCAACAGGGTGCAGGTTAATATTACCGGTGGGAGTTTCTACTACAAAACTATTATCAGGACTTAGGTGTGACAGATCTTTTGTAATAAATGCCGAGGTTAGGTAAGAGTAATAATCTTTTCCATCGCCATCGATCTTAGTGAAATTTTGTTGTAAAGAAGAACGATTTGACCAATCACAGAAAATTAAAGTAATGCCTGATACCGCTATAAATAGTAAAACAAAAAATGATGAATTATAAAATAGTCTTTTCAAACCAAACAATTAATTTTAAGAATAACATTTACCCTACGCTTCCTTCTAAGCTAATCGCCAATAATTTTTGCGCTTCAACAGCAAACTCCATTGGTAATTTATTTAATACTTCTTTGCAATATCCGTTTACGATCAGGCCAATGGCTTTTTCGTTATCAATACCTCTTTGCTTACAATAAAATAACTGGTCTTCCCCAATTTTACTGGTGGTGGCTTCATGTTCCACAACCGCTGTTTTATCTTTTATCTCAATGTAAGGGTATGTATGTGCACCGCATTTATCCCCCATTAATAAACTATCGCATTGCGAAAAATTACGGGAGTTGCTTGCGCCTTTTTTTATTTGCACCAAACCACGGTAGCTGTTATTACTAAAGCCTGCCGAAATTCCTTTTGATATAATTGTAGAACGGGTGTTTTTACCGATATGGATCATTTTAGTTCCGGTATCTGCCTGCTGGTAATTATTGGTTACGGCTACAGAATAAAATTCTCCAACCGAATTATTTCCTTTTAAAATTACTGAAGGATATTTCCATGTAACTGCAGAACCGGTTTCTACTTGAGTCCAGCTAATCTTAGAATTATCTTCTAAACAAATTCCGCGTTTAGTTACAAAATTAAAGATCCCGCCTTTCCCGTCTTTATCACCGGGGTACCAGTTTTGTACGGTACTGTATTTTACTTCTGCATTTTTATGTGTAATAATTTCTACTACCGCCGCGTGTAATTGATTTTCATCGCGCTGAGGAGCAGTACATCCTTCAAGGTAAGATACATACGAATCTTCATCCGCTATAATTAATGTTCTTTCAAACTGGCCTGTACCACTGGCGTTGATACGGAAATACGTTGACAATTCCATTGGTGAACGTACTCCTTTTGGAATATAGCAAAACGAACCATCTGTAAAAACGGCTGAATTTAATGCCGCATAAAAATTATCGGTAGGTGGCACTACCATCCCCATATATTTTTTTACCAAATCAGGATGATCCTGAACGGCTTCACTGAACGAACAAAAGATAATGCCTTTTTCGGCAAGCGTTTCCTTAAACGTTGTTTTTACAGAAACACTGTCAAATACTACATCTACCGCAATGGTGCTTTGTACGCCACTAATTCGTTTTTGTTCCTCTAAAGAAATTCCTAATTTTTCAAAGGTTTTTAATAATTCAGGGTCTACTTCATCCAAACTCCCTAATTCTTTTTTAGGCTTAGGTGCTGAATAATAAATAATGTCCTGAAAATCGGGTTTTTTGTACGATACATGAGCCCATTCAGGCTCTACCATATTTAACCAGTTACGAAATGCTTTTAAGCGAAACTCCAATAACCATTCTGGCTCGTTTTTTTTCGCTGAAATAAAACGGATGATGTCTTCATTTAATCCTTTTGGTGCCTCATCCGCTTCAATAGATGTGGTAAAGCCCCATTTATACTCACTTTGTATATGTTCTTCTAATATCTCGTTTGCCATTTTATTACGTTAAAAAAATTTGAAGGTTTAAAAGTTTAGAAAGTATGCCTGTTATTGGTGAGGTTGAACTGTCCAACCCTTTAACTTTCAAAACTCTATCCCTTTTTTATACAGAAAATGATTCTCCGCAACCGCAAGTACGCGATGCGTTAGGGTTTTTAAATGTAAAGCCTTTTCCATTTAACCCGCCGGTGTAATCCAATTCGGTTCCTACCAGATATAAAAAACTTTTTCTGTCAACCACTACTTTTACACCATTATCTTCAAAAACCTGATCGCCGTCTTTCATGATATTATCAAACTCCAGGTTATACATTAAACCGGAGCAACCACCACCATCAACACCTACTCTAATAAATGTATCTACCGGTTTATTCTCCTCTTTTATTAATTGAACAGCATGTTCTTTTGCTGCGTTGCTAACTGTTATCATGTTTTTAAGTATCTAATAATTAATTACTTATATGTTATTCTTATTTAGATTAAATCTAAACGCAGTACAAAGATACCACATTTAGGGTAGGTGTGCAAGTAAAATTTTGTCAATATCTAAATTTTGTTTTCCCTGCTTTTCCTTAAATTAAATTACTAAAATTACCTGATGGAAAACAGAACCAAGATCACAGAAATAAAGGAAACCTATACCGTAAAAAGCAGAATAAGGGGTGATGGATTAGCCACAGACGGGACTAAGTTTGAAAACAAAACTTTAATACGCTATAAAGAGGTTACGACCGTTGAGGGCTGGCCCAGATTTGGTCATTTTATGCTTGACAGGGTTTTCTTTTATGTATTTGCGATTATACTAGGAGTAATGGCAGGAACTGTTACGGCCTTAACAGATAATGTTGGTTTTTGGGATACACCTTTAGCTGACTTCATCATAAACATGATTACTTATTTTATATTATTTCCGGGTTATTATTTATTTTTCGAATACTTTATGCAGAGTTCTCCCGGTAAATTGGTGTTGGGAAGAATTGTAGTGAATGAATATGGCGAAAAACCAACATTTAAACAAATTCTTATCCGTTCTTATAGCCGTATTGTACCTTTTGAAGCTTTTTCCTGTTGCAGTGAATTAGGGTGGCACGACAAATGGAGCAATACTTTAGTGATCAGAAAAAAAGACCTGTATGAGTTGCAATTAATTATAAAAGCACAGGAGTTTGGCGATGATAGTAAAAACACAATGATTTAAGCGGTTTTATACTTTTTTAGTACATTTGTGCCCATGATGCAAATTCAAGTAATGAAGTCTAAACTACATTGTGTAACCGTTACACAGGCAGAACTGGACTATATAGGCAGCGTTACTATTGATGAAGATTTGATGGATGCTGCCAATTTAATAGAAAATGAACAGGTACATATTCTTAATAAAGATAACGGCGAGCGTTTTATAACCTATGTTATCAGAGGGGAAAGAAAAAGTGGTGTTATTTGTTTGAACGGGCCGGCTGCAAAAAAAGTAAGTTTGGGAGATGTAGTCATTATTATTTCCTATGCGGATATGGAGTTTGAAGAAGCTAAAACGTTTAAACCCTGGGTTGTTTTTCCGGATACTAAAACCAACCGTTTAAAATAATACCGTGAATAAACGCACTAAATCAATCATCCAGTTTGTGGTTTTACTTAGTGTAGGTATTCTATTAACCTGGTTGTCGCTTAAATCGGTATGGACAGAGCGCGATAAAATTTTAAGCTCCCTTAAAGAAGCAAACTATTTTTGGGTAGTTATTTCCATGCTCATCGCTTTATTAAGTCATTTCTTAAGGGCCTTTCGCTGGAATTATTTATTAAAACCCGCCGGTTATTCCGTAACAAAAGGTAATGCGCTTGGAGCTGTGCTGGTAGGCTATTTTGCCAATTATGGTTTACCCCGCATGGGTGAACTTACACGCTGTAGTTTAGTTACAAAATACGATGATGTTCCTTTTGAAGTTGCTTTAGGAACGGTGATCACAGAACGCATTGTGGATTTTTTATTACTGATTGTGATTTTTGTGCTGACTTTGTTTGCACAGTTTTCCCAGTTGAAGGGTTTGGCAACGAAATATATTTTTGATCCGTTAACCCTAAAGTTAAGTAGTATCGCACAACACCCAACACAGTTCATTATTTTAATTTCGGTACTCTTACTTTTAATGATTGGTTTGTTCCTTATCAGAAAAAAAATAGCTTCCTTATTTACAGGTAAATTCGGGGCTATCATTAAAGGTTTTGCAAAAGGTTTAAGTTCGGTAAAAGATATTGATCATCCTTTTCAATTTATTTTTTTAAGCATTGCCATATGGACCTGTTATTTCTATAGTTTATATGCCTGCTTTTTTGCTTTTAGCGGTACGGCACATCTAGGTCATTCGGAATGCCTGGTGTTATTATTGTTTGGGACTTTTGGCGTGGTATTTTCTCCGGGAGGCTTAGGTGCCTACCCTGCCATTATAACGGCTCTACTGCTTTCGACCTACCATGTTGAAAAAATATCGGCCGTTGCTTTCCCCTGGATGGCATGGACATCGCAATTTGTTTTAATTTTTGTATTAGGTATATTAAGTCTTATTATACTTCCCCTCATTAATAAAAATAACAAGGATGTCGTATCATAAAAAACTCTCCGAAAAATTTATTTCCAAAGAAGGGTTGCAACCTCTTCTAAAAAAATGGAATAACGATCATCAGAAAATAGTTTTCACAAATGGTTGTTTTGATATTTTACATCGCGGACATGTGGAGTATTTATGTCACGCCCGGGATTTTGGTGATAAACTTATTTTAGGATTAAATACTGATGCTTCAGTAAAACGTTTAGGAAAGTCGCCCGACCGACCTATTAATTCGGAAACAACACGTGCTACTATTTTAGCGGCTTTAGAATGTATTGATGCTATTATTTTATTTGATGAGGATACTCCTTACGAATTAATAAAAGCGATACAGCCTGATGTATTGGTAAAAGGCAGTGATTACAAGGCAGAAGATATTGTTGGTTATGATCTTGTTACTGCAAAAGGCGGAAGTATTTTAACCGTTCCTTTAATAGAAGGTTTTTCTACCACCAAATTAATTGAGAAGTTGCGATCTTAATTTATAAATGAGTTAAACTATAATTTCAATTACTGAAAAATTCGTTTCGACATACTGTTTAGTTATAACTTCGTTTACCAAACTACAGTATCATGAAAACACTACTACGCTTTTTTATTTCATCCTGTTTTATACTTGCCGCCACAACATCGCTGCAAGCATCCCATGGTTTACCTCTTGTAAATCTTACCTATACCATTGGTACAACAGGAGTTACTATTTCCGGATCATCGGATCCTGCAACCTGTGGTACAGGGCCTTACTGGATGCAGGCAAAAGTTTCCTGTAACCCAACGAGTTTTTTAAACACCTTACCCGAGAGTTGCGCGCACCTCAACTTACAAAACTGGGCAGGACCCGGTGTTAGTTATAACGCCTTTCCATGGTATAGCTCTTTATTAAATGTTCCTAATTATACGGCAGCTTCCGGTTGGCCAGATCAGTGCGCTTTGGAAGCCTATAATGATATATTTATTCCTTATACAGATCTTTGTCCGGGAAAGGTATATTATTTTGCGGTAAGGGAATTAGTTACCAGCTCCAGCTCTATTGGTAATTTCGGGCCGGTTGTTTCCTTTACTGTTCCGGGAGTTCCTGTTCCTGAAATTCCGGGGTCGGTTGTTTCCAATCCTGCAACAAGTCCATCAAATCCATCCTGTGGTGGTGGGGTATTATTATCTATCATTCCTCCACAAGGTTGTGCTCCTAAAAAGACTATTCCTCCGGGTTGCACAGTGTGTGATACCATTGTATGGAGAGGTCCAGGAGGTGTTGTAATTGCGGTTAATACGCTTACTGTGATGGTAAATCCAATGACCACCAGTACTTATACAGTGTATTGGGATACCTGTAACCCTAGCCTTAAAGTAGGATGTGGTATGCCTTTTGTTCCAACCATTACTGTATATGTTGCTAATACCAATGCCCTATTCTCTTTACCACCTACCATCTGTTCGGGAACAACGCTCAACCTCATGGCCATGTATCCTGCCATGATGGACTCCTGGTCTGTAACACCTACAACCAGCGTTACTCCGTCCAGTTCAACGTCTCCTTTTTTTAATCCCACATTTGATGATCCAGGAACATTTGTCGTCACCCATCAATCAATGAATGGGGTCTGTAGTAGTATTTTTAGTAATACCATTATCGTTACTCCCGGTATTCAATCTACCATCTTAACATCCGGCGGAGGTTGTGCTTCTTCCGGCGGAACGGGATCTGCAACTGTTGCAGTAACCTCTTCTACAACCGGTTTAACGTATAGCTGGTCGCCAAGCGGGGGAACAGGTGCTTCCGCAACAGGCTTAACCTTTAATTCAACGTATACCGTCACTTTATCCAATGGAGGATGTGTGATCACTAAAACCCTCCAGGTTACTAATAATGCCGGGCCAAGTATTACATCCTTTAGTGTTGATCCTCCAAAATGTAATGGGCAAACCACAGGAACCATATCAGCTATTATTGCCAGTGGTAATACTCCTTTTAGCTTTACCTGGACTCCCGGTATTGCACAACATACACAAACTATAACAGGCATTGGCGCAGGCACTTATTCGGTTTTTGTTTTAGATAATAATGGTTGCTTTACTTCCGGTACAGTAAGTATATCCCAACCGGCTCCTCTTAGTTTAAATACATCCAGTACCATTGTTTTATGTGCAGGAAATGCTGCGGCACTAACGGCAACAGCCAATGGCGGAACACCATCCTACAGCTACACGTGGAATCCGGGAAATTTACCGGGCCCTGATACTTCTGTTAATCCGGGGTCAAGCATACAATATACCTGTACTGCAAAAGATGCGAATGGTTGTTTAATAAACCATACAACGGATGTTCAGGTTAATCCGGCATTAACACTGGCTTCTTCTGTGTATTCTATTTGTATCGGTAATTCAATTATTCTTACACCAACATTTATAAGCCCTGGTAAAGGTCAACCATACCAGTACATATGGAGCAATGGCTCTACAGGAGCAAGTTTAACCGTTCCTGCAGGAACTTCGGCAGGAACCACCGTATATGGAGTAACTGTTTTAGACGGTTGTAATCCAAATGCCAATGCTTCATTCACAGTGGTAACCAACGCTAACCCCATTGCTAATATTGCCGCCGATTCGTTACATGGTAATGCCCCCCTTACTGTAAACTTTGCAGACCTCGGAAGCGGTGGTACAGCTTTTAACTGGAATTTAGGAAACACTGTTTTTTCTACTTCTCAAACTACAAGCACGCAATATGTAACAAGTGGAACTTATGTGGTTACTTATACTGTTACCAATGCCTCAGGCTGTAAAGATTACGATACTCTTACGATTACTGTAATAGATGTTGTTCCACAAATTGTTGTACCAAATGTATTTACTCCAAACGGAGATAAGGTTAACGATCATTTTGATATAAAAGCTGCAAACCTTACCCATTACGAATGTTCGGTATACAACCGATGGGGAAGAATGGTATTTAGTTCTTCGGATGTAAAAAATTCCTGGGATGGAAAAATTAATGGTACCAACGCTGAAGAAGGCACTTATTTTTACGTGATCAAAGCCGGCGGTGTTGTGGGCGAAGATTTAAAAAAACAAGGATATGTGAGTTTGTTCCGCTAAATAAAAATGATCTGTTTATTTAAAAGCTTGTTTAACCGGGTTAAACAAGCTTTTAATTATATGAATCTGTTGTTTGTTGATTCCTTGATAGGAGAAGGTATTACCGTGTTACTCTGTTATAAATTGTTAAGAATAAATGGGTTTATCTCATCAAAGAGCTTCTGCCGGAATAATTAGGCACGTCTTTACGTTAATATCTTATTGTTACTGCGATTTACTAAGACCTAAATAAACTTTATTTTTGCGGTTTAACACAAGAATTTGTCCAACCCACTCAAAAACCTAGTTTCACAAACGGCCATTTATGGTTTAGGAAGTGTATTACCCCGTGTGATCACTTTTCTTTTTTCGTTTGTACTAACTTACTTATTTGAAAACCCTTCTGATCTGTCTATTAATACTGAGTTTTATTCTTACATAAGTTTTATGGCTATTCTGTTTACCTACGGAATGGAAACCGCTTTTTTCAACTTCTCCACAAAAGTAGAAAACAAAGAATCAGTCTATTCTACAGCACTCATTTCTATTTTTGTAAGTACAATTGTCTTGTCTCTAATTTTTATTCTATGTTCGGGCAGCATTGCTAATTTTATTAAAGAACCTAACCACGCTAATTTTGTGATATGGTGTATTTTAATTGTTGCTACTGATGCTATAATGGCTATTCCCTTTGCAAGGCTACGGTTAACAAACCAGGCGAGACGCTTTGCCGGATTAAAAATATTGAATGTGACCTTATTTATCCTGATCAGTATTTTTTATTTTAATATCTGTAAACCAGCGTATCATAAAGATCCTGAATCGTTCTTTGCTTCGTTTTATAATCCTGAAATTGGAGTAGGTTATACCTTTTTGGCTGGCCTCATTGCAAATCTTTTAAGCTTGTGTTTTTTAGCCCGGGAATTTAAAAATGTGCATTACGTGTTTGATAAAGAACTTTGGAAAAGGATGTTGTCCTATACCTGGCCATTACTAATACTAGGCTTTGCAGGCATGATTAATGAAACGTTTGACCGGTTCATTTTAAAGTATTTACTCCCTGAAGCTACTGCAAAAAACGAATTGGGAATTTATGGTGCCTGCTATCGTATTGCCATGCTCATGACCATTTTCACAACAGCTTTTAAATATGCAGCAGAACCTTTCTTTTTTAATAATGCAGACAATAAAAATTCGAAAACCCTCAATGCCATTGTGATGAAATATTACGTTTTATTTTGCCTGTTCCTGTTTTTAGGAACCATGATGAATTTACCGTGGATACAAGCTGTAGTGAGTAAACGATATAGAGCGGGGCTGGAAGTAGTGCCTATATTGCTGTTAGCGAATTTATGCGTGGGCATATACTGGAACTTATCTATCTGGTTCAAGCTTACAGGGCAAACAAAATTTGGTGCCATTATTACCATTATAGGAGCACTTATTACATTAGTCATTAATTTTGTGGGTATTCCTAAGTATGGCTATATTGCCTGTGCCTGGGCTACGTTTGCCTCTTATAGTATTATGATGGTGATATCGTATGTGCTTGGACAAAAATATTATCCTATAAAATATAACCTCAGAAGTATTTTTGTATTTACCTTTTTAGCTTTAGGTTTTTATTTTCTTTCATTAACCTATGGCAAAATGGATAGTGTTATTTTAAAACTATGTTTAAATAATATATTGTTTGTGCTATTTGCATGGATATTTTATAAACTGGAGTTCGATAATTTAAAAAAATTAAAACATTTAGAGGCATGATCATAAGAGTAGTAAATCAATCGAAACACGAGTTGCCACAATATGCTACAGAGCTATCTGCAGGCTTAGACCTAAGGGCTAATATGGATGCCCCTGTTGAATTAAAACCATTAGAAAGACTATTAGTGCCAACAGGTTTATTTATAGAATTACAAAAAGGATACGAAGCACAAATTCGTCCACGCAGTGGATTAGCTTTTAAAAACGGGGTTACTGTTTTAAATTCACCGGGCACGATTGATGCCGATTACCGTGGAGAAATAAAAGTGTTACTGGTAAATTTATCCAACACTCCTTTTATCATTAACGATGGAGAGCGCGTTGCTCAAATGGTGATTGCAAAATACGAACAAATTTCCTGGGAGCTTACAACTTCACTTGATGAAACCCAACGTGGAGCCGGTGGCTTTGGACATACTGGTACAAAGTAAAGGAAGATTTGTGATTAGAAAAAAGTAAATTCTACTAAAACATCTCGATACAAAAATCCAAGGAGGCCGGATTTTTTACTCGATGTGACAAGGCTATTATCAACCCACTTTCTTCAATCGTTCTGTTATTTCCAGTACAGCTGGGCAAACCAGGGTATTTCTAAAAGTGAGATCCAGAATCTGTTCCATGCGTTTTCTATTAGTATGAGGGTATTCGCGGCAAGCATTTGGCCTCGCTTCATATACGGAACAATAATTATCTGAGCCTAAAAAAGGACAAGGAGCCTGTTTTAAAACATAATCTTTGTCTTCATCAATGCGCAGGTATTTATCCATAAACTCTCCCGGCTTCATCCGAATATGTTTTGCCAGGCGTTCTATATCTCTGTTATAAAAAATGGGTGAAGTTGTTTTACAGCAATTAGCACAGCTTAGGCAGTCGATCTCTTCAAAGACCTCATTATGCAATTGGTGAAACCGGTGATCTAAATTTTTTGATTTGGTACGCTTGAGTTTGTCAAAAAAGATCCTGTTCTCTTTCTTAAGAGCGGCAGCTTTTTGATTATGTTTTTGTAAATCCAATTGCCTAAAGTTGTCAGTTTTAAGTTTTCAGCACTCAATGCTTTTTTAAATGATCTGGTTAATAAACTCCTCCGGGGTTTTAGCATTTTCTATAGAAAAATGGCCTATTTTGGTGCGACACAGCGTATCAAGGTATGCTCCACTGTTTAATGCCAGGCCAAAATCACGGGCAATGCTTCTTATGTAAGTACCTTTAGTACAAGCAATACGAAAATTAACCAAAGGTAATTCGCAGGACGTTATCTCAAATTCCAGAATTTCGATAGGGCGGGCTTTCAGTTCAATTTCCTCCCCTACCCGTGCCAGCTTATATAAGCGTTTCCCATCTACCTTTACGGCACTAAACATGGGAGGAATTTGTTCCTGTTTACCAATAAAGGCCTTGGCTGTTTCCAGCACTAATTCTTTGGTAATATGATCTGTAGGAAATGTTTCGTTTACTTCTTTTTCTTTATCGTAACAAGGCGTTGTGGCTCCTATAAAAAAAGTCCCCGTATATTCTTTTGGTAAATCCTGAAACTGAGAAATTTCTTTGGTTTTTTTTCCTGTGCAAATAATGAGTAACCCGGTTGCCAAGGGATCCAGGGTTCCGGCATGACCAATTTTTAAATGCACATAGTTATCCTCCAGCAACAATGACGGATGCTTTTTAAGGGCATGCTTTAATTTATTAACCGCCTGAAATGACGACCAGGTGTAGGGTTTATTGATCAGTAAAAGTTCGCCACTGCGGTAATCTGGTGTCATGGAAATGAATTAAATGCTATGACCCATTTTATCTTTCTTGGTCTGCATATACTTTTCGTTATGCGGATTTGTAGGAATGATGATAGGAATATTTTCTGTTACTTCCAGACCATAACCCATTAAACCAACCCGTTTAACAGGGTTGTTAGACATGAGCTTCATTTTACTGATTCCCAAATCTCTTAATATTTGTGCTCCCACGCCATAATCACGCTCATCCATTTTAAATCCTAATTCCAGGTTAGCTTCAACGGTATCTCTGCCTTGCTCCTGTAATTGATAAGCTTTTAATTTGTTTAATAAGCCTATACCACGTCCTTCCTGGTTCATGTATACAATAGCGCCTTTGCCTTCTTTTTCGATCATCTCCATCGCTTTATGTAACTGTGGGCCACAATCGCAACGGCATGATCCAAAGATATCGCCGGTTACACACGAAGAATGAACTCTCACCAACACAGCCTCATCTTTATCCCACTCGCCTTTTACCAAAGCCAAATGCTCTTCACCGTTAGTATCTACTTTGTAATCAATTAATTTAAAATCGCCCCATTGGGTTGGCATGTTTACTTCCACTTGTCTGCTTACAATACTTTCCTTAGCAAGGCGGTAAGAGATCAGGTCTTTTATAGTAATAATTTTTATATCAAAACGTTCTGCAATTTTTACCAGATCAGGCAATCTCGCCATGGTACCATCTTCATTTAATACTTCTACCAAAGCGCCACATGGCTCAAAGCCAGCCAAACGTGCCAAATCAATGGTTGCTTCTGTATGGCCTGTTCTGCGCAGTACACCGCCTGTTTTTGCAATTAAAGGAAATATATGTCCGGGTCTTCCAAAATCGGCGGCTTTCATATTCGGGTCTATTAATGCCTGTACTGTTTTTGATCTGTCGGCTGTAGAAATACCGGTAGTACAACCATAACCTAATAAATCAACCGAAACCGTAAACGCGGTTTCATGCAATGCTGTATTGGAAGTTACCATTAACTGCAGTTGTAATTCTTTTGCCCGCTCTTCGGTAAGTGCAGCACAAATTAAACCACGGCCATGTGTAGCCATAAAATTAATTATTTCGGGAGTTACATTACGGGCAGCAGTTAAAAAATCGCCTTCATTTTCACGGTCTTCATCATCTACTACAATAATTACTTTCCCTGCTTTAATATCGGCTATTGCCTCTTCAATTGTATTTAATTTTATACTTTCCATTTGCGCGCAAATTTACGGATTAATCAATTCATTTTCTCACTTTTTCTGTTCTTCCCAAATAGGTTTTAAAGTGCCTGTAATCAGGCATTTCGAGGGGAAATACTTCAAAACAGTGATTAACTTAGAACAACAATACCCGATAGATATTGTTTAAAATATTTATTTTTATTGAAATAGCAGGATCTGGAAATGGTTTGTTATTATGGCCATTCGTCCTTTCCTTTTCATTCGCTTTCTCACCTCCGGTAAACTGTGGTTATTGTTTTTAGTAGTGGTTGTTTATGAATATTGTGTTATTAAAGGGTGTTTTTATAGCTGCAGGCATTGTTAATGCTGGTTAACTTCTCTTACATCAAAAAGAACAATTATAACGTTTAGAACAGTTTTATAAAAGAATTTTAAAGAACAAGGGATAAAATCGTTAAGCGTATATACGAAATAAATTCGTGGGATTTAACTCTAAATGTTACCGTTTTTGACAAAATTGATCTATATTTATGTTAAATTCGTTAAAAGCTTATATGGCAAAAGTAATTATTTTAGGTGGCGGTGTCGCAGGAATGAGTGCCGCCCATGAACTTATTGAAAGAGGTTTTGAGGTTGAAATATACGACCGGAATAGCGAATATGTTGGAGGAAAGGCACGAAGTGTAAGTGTGCCCGGTACTAATTTAAAGGATACGAATTTTTTACCGGGCGAACATGGATTTCGGTTTTTCCCGGGTTTTTACAAACACATTACTGATACTATGGGCCGTATTCCCTTTTCACCGGGGAAAACATGCCTTGATAATTTAGTACCTACCGAAAATGCAGAAATCCTGCAGATAGGTCAGCTTCCCATTATTGTACCGGTTAACTTTCCCAGCTCACTGAAAGAGGTGATTGATATGTTTATGGGATTTATGGAAGCGCGCGCCGAGCTCAGCAAAGAGGAAATAGAATTTTTTTCGGAACGCATCTGGCAATTAATGACCTCCTGCGACGACCGGTACCTGAATGAGTATGAGCAGGTAGGCTGGTGGGAATATTTAGGAGCGGATGATTTTAGTGAAGCATACCGTTCCTTATTGGTGGAGGGCCTCACTCGTTCGCTTGTAGCGGCAAAGGCACAAAGCGCCAGTACGCGCACCGTTGGTACTATTTTTCTGCAGCTTATTTACGGGATGTTGAATACCCGCTCGAAAGATACAGACCGTGTACTTAACGGCCCTACAAATGATGTATGGCTAAATCCGTGGCTTACTTACCTTCAATCGAAGGGTGTAAAATATAATAAGGGGCAGGAAGTCGTAAACATTAAAATAGAGAATGAAAAAGTATCAGGTATCTCCGTTAGCCCTGTTAATGATCTGCAGACCATTCGGTTTATTACCGGCGATTATTACCTGATGGCAACTCCTGTTGAAGTAGCCGCCCGGCTCATCAATGAAGATATGCTGAAAGTGGATGCTTCCCTGAAAAATATTGTATTGCTAGCTCCAAACGTTGAGTGGATGAATGGCGTTCAGTTTTATTTGAATAATCGCTTTGATATGCATAAAGGTCATACCATATATGCTAATTCAAAGTGGGCTCTTACCTCTATTTCTCAGTTGCAATTCTGGGGGAATTATGATATTCAAAACCGTTTCGATGGAACCGTGAAAGGAATTTTGTCGGTAGACATTTCTGACTGGACCACGAAAGGAAACTTTAACAATCAAGCGGCAAAGGATTGTACGCCAGACCAGGTGAAGGATGAAGTGTGGGCACAACTTAAACAGGAAATAAATTACCAGGGTGCTCCCATTTTAACGGATGAGATGAAACGCTTTGTGTACCTGGATGCTGATATTGAGCTGGTTAAAAAAGAATCGTCTTCATTAATGAATGAATTGTTGAGCTCTGATGAATTACATAAAATGAGAGCACTTTCCAATAAAGAGCCCTTACTGGTTAACCAGGTAAATACATGGACCTTAAGGCCTAATTCATATACCGAAATATCTAATTTATTTATTGCCTCCGATTATGTGAAAACATATACCGACCTCGCTACCATGGAAGGAGCAAATGAAGCTGCCCGAAGAGCCGTTAATAATATTATTGATGCCAGTGGAGATACCTCATCGCTTTGTGAATTATGGGAATTAGATAGTCCGCTTTTGCTTGATCTTTTAAAACTTAAAGACCAGCATAGATTTAATAAAGGTTTAAGCTGGAAAAATCCACTATAACTATAACAAAACATATATGAAAAGTTATGTGAAACATACTTTTAAAAAGAAGGGGGGCCACATAAATAATGTCCGGCTCCTCTCTAACTTTATACGTATCACCTCTCTGTTTTCTGTTTTTTATATTTTGATCAGCCTTCTGATTGGATTTATACCAGGGGTTATAGCCATGTCTACAAATTTCATCCTGTTTTTCGTGACCCTTCGTTTACTTAGCAAAAAAGTTCTTTCTTACCACCTGGCGGCACATTTTTATATTACAAACTGCACATTTGTAGCTATTTTAATGTCCAGTTTTTTTTCGGGTGGTTTGTTTTCTCCCGTGCTTCCGTGGTTTATCCTTATCCCTATCATTTCTCTATTACTACTTGGTATTAGCCGCAATACATTTATATGGCTCTGCATTACCGTTGCCCTCATTGCTGCAGCCGGAGTGTTTAGTTTAAGTGGTTGGAAATATCCGATGGCTTATGATTTAAAATGGTTGCGGTTTTTTACCACTACCTGCGTGCTGGGCCTTGCATTGATTGTATACATTGTGACGATGGTTTTTGAAAAAGCCAAAGAAAATGCCCTGAATAAGCTCGCTGAAAAAAATGAAGAAATGACAGACAGTATTTATTATGCAGAAAAAATACAACGTTCTCTTTTAGCCCCACAGGAATTAATAGATGCACACTTACCAAATAATTTTATTTTATTTAAACCTAAAGATATTGTGAGTGGTGATTTTTATTGGGCCAGAGAATACAATGGCGATTTTTATCTTGCCATTTGTGATTGTACAGGACATGGGGTGCCGGGTGCTTTTATGAGTCTTTTAATTACCAGTTTTTTAAACGAGGCTATCGCCGAAAAAAGTATTATTTCTCCTGACAAAATTCTTGAATTCATCCGTACCCGCATTATTGAAAACACTTCTAAAAGTGGCTCACAGGATGGTATGGATGGCGTTATCATACGGTTCCATAAATATGACGGAAAAATCACCTATTCTTCGGGCAACAGCTTTCAATCTCATGTTCAAAACAATGTTTTAAATAAACTGCCTAAAGATAAAATGCCGGTTGGTATAAGTTATAAAATGAATCCCTTCACCTTACACACGATTAAAGCTCTTAAAGGTGATATGTTGTATTTTTATACCGATGGCTATGCAGATCTCTTTGGTGGCAAAAAAGACAAAAAATTTACTACTAAACGGCTTAGTGAAACTTTTCTTAAAATAGCTCCTTTAAGTATGAATGCACAACAAATGGAACTGGACAAAGTGTTTACCGAATGGAAAGGTGAGCTTGATCAAATTGATGATGTCTGCATCATCGGAATCAGGTTTTAGTTGCTGGAACCTACCTGTTATTTGCCTTTCAGGGTATCTATCTTGGGTATTCGATCCTTACATGATAAATATTCATCAGGCGTTTTTTAAAGATCTTTTTTATCTGGGTAATGTCTCTGAACGTTATATCCGCATTTATAAACTGATTTTCGTTGATCTGATGGTTAATGATTTTATCTACCAATTCATCAATTGTTACCGCATCGTATTTTTTTAAACTCCTGGAGGAGGCCTCTACGCCATCTGCCATCATTAATATAGCAGTTTCCTTGCTAAATGGTATTGGCCCCGGATAGCGAAACAGATCTTCATTAATGACTTCGCCTTCATGTTTCTTTTTATAATTATGCAGGAAATACTTTGTAGTAGTGGTTCCGTGATGGGTTCTGATAAAATCAATAATGGTTTCAGGCAGTTTATATTCCTTGGCTTTTTCAACACCTTTGATCACGTGAGCAATAATTATTTTCGCACTTTCTTCGGGACTCAGGTCTTCGTGGGGGCTCACCTCTCCTACCTGGTTTTCTGTGAAGAAGCGGGGGTTCTCCATTTTTCCAATGTCGTGGTACATCGCTCCGGTACGCACCAATAAAGCGTTTCCACCTATCTTATAACAAGCCTCCTCTGCCAGGTTTGCTACCTGTAGCGAATGCTGAAAGGTGCCAGGTATCTTTTGTGAGAGCTGCCTTAATAACGGAGAATTTAAATCACACAATTCCAATAAGGTGAAATCGGAAATAAAGCCAAACAATTTTTCAAATACATAAATGAGTGGAAAAGCAAACAGCACACATAAACTACTAATTAAAAACGGGTAATAATTTTGAGGGTTACTTAATGCTGCAGATGTGCTATTGATTAAATGATAGGCCACAAATGCCGAAACATAAAATACAAACGTTAACAGGGAAGATATAAATAGTTTAGAGCGTTTGCCAATATCTGCCACACTAAAAATGTTGCCAATACCTGCTATGAGCTGAACAAACACAAACTCAAACTTATCTGTACTGAAAAACGCGCAAATTAAAATCGTATTTAAAAATGTAAACAGGGAGGTACGGCTATCAAAAAAAACGCGGATCAAAATAGGAACTAAACAAAAAGGAACAGCATAAATATATTTTGGATCGTATTTATAAACCATGCTGCTTTCTACAATAAAAAGCACGATGATTAAAAAAATAAATGTCACCTGGGTGTTCTGACTAAAAATGTTCTTACGAAAAAAGGCGAGGAACAACATAATAATACCCAGGATGAGGAAACAGGCTATTAACTGGCCTAATACAATAGAAAGCAAAGGCTTGGCATTTTCCTGCACTGCCAGTTCGTGGGTGTAACTCGACAACACATTCGCCAACTCTTCTGTAACTATATCGTTCTTGCGGATCAACACAGTCCCTTTATCTATTTTTGATTTATAAATAAACCCTGCCTGATCTTTCGTATCATTTACCTGGTTAGAAAGTAGAGGATCGTAAATAATATTTGGTGTCATACAATTTAAAATCTCGTTAACGACACGTTCTTCTTTCAAATATTTATTTAAAAACAGTGCCGCTCTTTCCCGGTTGTACAAACTGTTTTTCGACACCTGGTTTACCTCATTCCCGGTTACAACATTGATCATGGAATCGGGGGATGTGATAGGTTCCACCGAAAAATAAACTCCTGTAGTGTATAAATTATCGAGGTATATTTTAGCATTTACCTTATCCGCTGGAGATAGCTCGGCTTTTGAAAGTTGATCAATCGTGTTGATCTCTATTTTATTAAAATAAGATGTTTTATCTGTTTCTTCAGTTTTTTCGGAAGACAATTCTTCGGGAGTTTTCTTAACTAAAAAATCAACGGAAGAAATTACATCTTCATTTAACCAGGTATCACCGGCTTCCGGGCGATACGTTAATAAAAGGCTGTGCTTGGGCAGGAGGTATGCACAAAATAAAACACACAGGATAAATACTATTCCCTTATACCACAAGGCATGCTTGTCTCTTATTTTAGTAAATACCGGATTCATTTTAAATGATTAACAAAAGAAAGTATTTTTTGAAACAAAACGGCAGCTTATAAAAAGGATTATGAACAAGAGGATATTCATTGATTTACCTTACAAGAGTAACGTGGCCGATATGGTTTTCGTATTCTTTGGAAACAATGTTTTTAAAATCACATTTCCATACGTATACATCCTGTTTACAGGAAGAGCCTTTGTAGGTGCCATTCCACCCTACAGTTTGGTCATTGGTTTGAAAAATAACAGCTCCCCAACGGTCAAATATGGTAAAGGTATATTCATCTACACCAATAACAGAGGGTTTAAAAATATCGTTGAGATCATCTTTATTTCCAGGCGTAAACGCATTGGGAATCCAGAAACGGAATTCCGGTAAGATCCTTATGAGTAAGCGGGCTGTATTAGGGCAACCATAAGTATTGGTGACTGTTTGCGTGACATCATAATCGCCCCAGGTAGCATAAGTATGAAAGGGATTTATCACGGAAGAATTTCCTCCGTCACCAAACTCATAATACCAACTCACAATACCTTCTGAAGCAGCTGTATTAAAGAACGAAATATCTGCGTCAAAAATAGTGGTGATGGTTGGAGTGCCTATAAACCCCGCTAAGGGCGTAGGATTAACAGTAATACTATTTACTGCGCTAATCCTGCTCGTATCCAAACAAAACTGGCTACTTGCAGCCGTTAACGAAAAACTGTAAACACCGGGAGGCGTAAATACATGTGTAGGAAATTCATCAGTAGAAGTTGTTCCATCGCTAAAACTCCATAAATAGGTTAAGTTTGCTCCGTCGGTTAAGTTTGGAAATGTGATGCTTAAAGGGTCGCAGCCTGCCAATGTAAAATTACCTACAGATGCCTTCGTAACCGGGTATACATTAATGGTATCATAATCGGTGGCAGTACAACCGTTTTCACTGACGGTAAATGCTACTGAATAAGTTCCTGCTACATCGAAATGCACATTGGTTACAGTACCTGTTGTGGCACTTGGTGGCGTTGCATGTGGTCCAAAATTCCAGTTAAAGGCCCCTGTTCCTAAAAAGCCGCCACTAGCTGTAAACGAGTAACTGTTGTTGGTAACGCATTGTCCTTTGGGAGTAATAATACTGGGATTTAATAACGGGTACACATGAAATACTTCATGCGTTGTATCCGAACAGGGGTTCCCGGGGTTGGTAACCAGTGTAACCGTATAAATGCCTACAGTATGAAACGTATACGTTGGGTTGTAGGCGTATGAGGTATCTGTGGTGGATGTAAGATCTCCGAAATCCCAAAAATAACTTGTATTGTTTCCCTGACTGGCATTGTGGTATGAAAGCGTAAAGCCATTACAGTAGCCTGTACCGGAGCCGTTGTTTGTAGTGGTTTCACTTTGAATACCCGCTGAACCCAATAAAGGGCAGGAAATAACATTGAACTGGAAATCGCGGTGATGTGTTCCTATCAGAACGCCATGCCTGTATTCGCTTACACAAACTCCTACCACCCACTGGCCTAATATACTTGGTGCACCATTTAAAAAACCTGTAGCGGGATTTACATTAATGGCAGGACTTGAGGCCATAGGATAACTAAACGTATAAGGCGGGGAGAAGGGGACAGAAATATAAGGTGGTGGTGTGTTAACTGTAGGGCACGCAGGGCAACCCGCTGCGGGATTAGCCCCTATTATAGGGCAACACTGATCCAGTCCGTTAAAAGGTGTACATAAATCATAGACTAAAGAATCTCCATCGGGATCAATTGCTGAATGATCGAACTTGATGGATACTCCTTTACAGATATAGATAGGAGGGCGTTTGCTAAACCGCGGGCTGCTATTTGTAATGACCACTTCAGGCCCCGGAATATGTTCCCAATATGTAGCTCCTACAGATCCGGGGCTTACTAAATTTAAGATGGTTCCATTTCGGCAGCATCTCTGGTAAGCTACATAGTAGCCACCTGCCAGCGGTGGAAGGTTTATCATAAACTCATAAATGGCTTCCTCTACACAGGCCGACCCCGCAGTTGTAGGGGCACAAGGACTATTATTGGTTGGCGGAACAGTAATACTGGACGTAAGCGCTACATTTAATGTTGTAAATACCGTTTGGTTTGCCCTGTAAATAGTAATGAAAGCAGGATCATCGAACGGAGGAACTCCATTAATACAATCTCTGTAAACCTTCATGGTTATTTTGTAATTGCCTCCTCCTAAATTATCGTAATAGATCTCACCTCCTACAATGTGCGTTGCATCTGCTAATTTGCAGAGCAATAAGAGTAAAATCAACGAATATGTTTTTAAACCATTAATGGCGTTTACTACTAAAGAGCGTTTCTACTTTTTTTGAAATCTTAAAAAGATCATAACCTGTTGAGTATGAATTTTTTTCGACAAATAAAAATACTCATAAATAGATAGATTGCCAATTTTTTCAATCATTCAAAGGCTATTTTGAGGTAAAAAAGATTAAATTAGGGCTCTAAATTTATAAATTATGGAAAAAAATCAGATTCTGGATTATATCAACTCCAATAAAGACCGTTTTTTAAATGAATTATTAGACCTGTTAAAGATTCCTTCTATCAGTGCTGATCCAAAATATAAAGGGGATGTTGAAAAAACAGCCGAAACCGTAAAGCAACGTTTAATAGAAGCAGGTGCCGATAACGTAGAGATTTGTCCTACCAAAGGTTTTCCGGTAGTGTATGGCGAAAAAATAATTGATCCTAAAAAACCAACTGTAGTTGTTTACGGGCATTATGATGTACAACCGGCCGATCCCTTGAATCTATGGGATTCTCCGCCATTTGAACCAGTGATCAAAAAAACAGAGATTCATCCTGAAGGTGCTATTTTTGCACGTGGAAGTTGTGATGATAAAGGCCAGATGTTTATGCATGTGAAAGCGTTTGAAAGTATGATGAAAACAAACACACTGCCTTGTAATGTAAAGTTTATGATTGAAGGTGAAGAGGAAGTTGGTTCCCCGAGCTTAGGCCCCTGGATCATTGCAAATAAAGAAAAACTAAAAGGTGATATTATTTTAATTTCTGATACTTCCATTATTGCAAACGATACACCAAGTATTGATGCCGGCTTACGCGGACTGGCTTATATGGAAGTAGAAGTAACAGGCCCTAACAGAGATTTACATAGTGGTGTATATGGCGGAGCTGTTGCAAATCCTATCAACATTTTATGTAAGATGATTGCTTCCTGCCATGATGAAAATAACCACATTACCGTTGCAGGATTTTATGATAAGGTGCAGGAATTAAGTAAGGAAGAAAGAGCTGAAATGGATAAAGCCCCTTTTAACTTAAACGATTTTAAAAAGGATTTAAACATTGAAGAAGAGCGTGGAGAAAAAGGATATACTACTAACGAAAGAACAGGTATTCGCCCGACATTGGATGTAAATGGTATTTGGGGCGGTTATACAGGCGAAGGTGCAAAAACGGTATTGCCGTCAAAAGCATTCGCCAAAATATCGATGCGTTTAGTGCCTGATCAAACTTCAGCTGAGATCAGCGAATTATTTAAGAAACACTTTGAAAGTATTGCACCGAAATCGGTAAAAGTAAAAGTAACTGCACATCATGGCGGAGAGCCTGTTGTGGTTCCTACCACCTCTAAAGGATTTATAGCCGCCAGCAAAGCCATGGAAGAAACCTATGGCAAAAAGCCTATTCCTACAAGGGGTGGAGGCAGTATTCCTATTGTTGCTTTATTTAAAAAAGAATTAGGGTTGGATAGTATTTTATTTGGTTTTGGTTTAGACAGTGATGCTTTACATTCGCCAAACGAACATTACGGCTTGTTTAATTATTATAAGGGAATTGAAACGATTCCTTTGTTTTATAAATATTTTACAGCTTAAGCTTTAATATAACTTTGATTCAGAGTCATGCCGGACTTGATCCGGCATCTCAATTCCCTAAGACGGAGATTCTGAAACAAGTTCAGAATGACAGCAAGAATTATAATTTTATCTCTGTTACTCTGTGATACCTAAAAAACATATAGCAATTATTGGAGGTGGCCCTGCGGCTTTGATGCTGGCTTGCAGCATTGATTCCGGCAAATACACCGTTTCGCTTTATGAAAAAAATGCAGCCTTAGGTCGTAAGCTTTTGGTGGCGGGAAAAGGTGGATTTAACTTAACCCATTCGGAAGATCTACAGCAGTTCGCAAACCGTTATTATCCACGAAATTTTATCGAGCCTTTTTTAGCCCAATTTTCCAATACTGATTTTAGAGTCTGGTTAAGCTCCATTGGCATTGACACCTATGTTGGTACCAGCAAGCGTGTGTTTCCCGTTAAGGGCATAAAACCCATTGAGGTTTTAAAAGCCATTGAAAACAAACTTATACAAAACCAGGTTTCTGTTTTTTACCATCATACATGGAAAGGTTGGGAAACCAATCAACTGATTTTTGAAAAAGAACATCAACTCCTTACTCAACCCGCTGATATTACCGTTTTTGCCTTAGGTGGTGCCAGCTGGAAAGTAACCGGCAGTGATGGAACCTGGACGCCCTATTTTGAAGAGAAACATATTTCCACCCTTCCCTTTTATCCTTCTAATTGTGCCTGTGAAATAAGCTGGAATAAACCTTTTGTTGAACGTTATGCAGGACAGGCTTTAAAAAATGCGGTGTTTAGCTGCGGTACTGTTTCCAACAAAGGAGAAGCAGTGATTACACAATTTGGAATCGAAGGCAGTGGCTTATATCCTTTAAGCGGAGAGATCAGGCAACAGTTAAGTACTCAACGCGAAGCCCTTGTGAGAGTTGATCTAAAGCCTGACCTCATAAAGGAAGAGATCTTTGCCCGTTTAGAAAATAAAGGGAATTTATCCCTCAAAAATGTGTTGGAGAAAAAACTAAACCTCAGCGAATTACACATTGCCTTGATCAAATTACAGACAACCAAAGAGGAATATCAAAACAATGTTATTTTAACCGATCGCATTAAATCCCTGCCACTTAGCTTGGTGGGCCTGGCTCCCCTGGATGAAGCTATTTCAACGGTTGGCGGTATTGCCCCGGAAGAACTGACTGAAAATTTAGAATTAAAAAAATTACCTCAGCATTATTGTATTGGCGAAATGATTGACTGGGATGCCCCAACCGGTGGTTACCTGCTACAAGCCTGCTTTAGCATGGGCTATGCCCTGGCGAAGCATTTGAATTCTTTTAAATAAATACATTATTGTTTATCGTCATGCTGAACTTGATTCAGCATCCTTAACCAAAGTGTTTTGTAAGGAACGTAAGACTCTGAAACAAGTTCAGAGTGACAGCCACATCTGTTTCAAATAAACTACATCCCCAATTGGTTCATGATATACTCAAACGTAAACGTCCAGTTTTCGATGGCTTGCTTGGTATTTTGGCCACTTCCATGTCCACTGTTATAATCCACATACAATAACACCGGGCTAATCTGTGCATCGTTATTTTGTAAGGCTGCTACAAATTTCTTAGCATTCATAGGATCTACACGGCTTTCGTTAGCGCCTGTTGTTACCAGCATGTTTGGCACATTTACGCCTTTACGGATATTATGGTATGGTGAATATTTTAACAGCCATCTGAAATCTGCTTCATTATCTGATGTGCCATATTCAGGAATCCAGTAACGCGCAATTAAAAATTTATCGTAACGGATCATATCCAACAATGGAACCTGACAAACGATGGCTTTATATAAATCAGGGCGTTGTGTAGCCACTGCACCCATTAACAAACCGCCATTACTGCCGCCCATGGCAACCAGTTTTGTCGGGTTTGTGTATTTACTTTCCATCAACCATTCGGCACAGGCATTAAAATCATCGAAACAATTTTGTTTTTTATTCAGCATACCGTCTCTGTGCCATTGCTCTCCATACTCATCGCCACCACGGATTCCCGCTTCCACTACTACTCCTCCGTTATTAATGAACTCTGCATAAAACCCATAGTAATGGGTAGAAATCCCAATGTTAAAGCCTCCGTAAGCAGTTAACAATGTAGGGTTGTTTCCATCGAGTTTCATGTCTTTTTTATGAATCACAAATACAGGGATTTTTGTACTGTCTTTCGATTTATAAAATTTTATTTCACCCACAATATTATCCATGTTTATAGGAAGAATACGTTGATAGAACAAACGCCATTTAAAATCTTTTGCCGATGCGATATAAGTTTTTGCAGTAGATGTAAAAGTGCTTAGGGTTACATACACAGAGTCCTCTTCTGCATCATAGCTGAACCCTGCTACATCTCCGGCTTCCGGCAATTCCAGGTTCTTTTCAAACTTCCCGTTAAGGTCGTATAAAAGCAAAGAGCTGATAATGTCTTTTTTCTCCTGAATAATAATATGTGTATTTGTAACCGCATAATCCTGCTTCACATTTTTATTTTCGGGAATGAGGTCTTTCCATTTGGAAAAATCGGGATCTGCCACAGAGCCCACCATTAAACGGTAATTAGGTGAATGATCATTTGTTAAGACATATAATTTATCGCCTTTGGCAAAAGGATAGGCATTGTACTCAGTACTTTTATAAATCTGTACGCCATCCCCTGCTGATCCTGTTTTTTTTATTTTTAAGGTGTTAGCATAAAAATCACTTTCTCCCAAAAAGGTAACGTCGCTGTAACGGTTGTCATAAATAAAAAAACTGTTCTTAGCGTCTTTGGTTGTTCCTACTTCTTTTGCTTTTGCAAACGGTTCTCCTATTTTCCATAAATAGGTTTTCAAAGGTTTTTGTTTATCAATATCTTCTTTCGTTCTTATGGTCACGTAACCATGTTGTTGGTCTTTTGTAAACGAAAAACCAAACACATTTTCCAAAGGTTTGTAAGTTACTTTTCCTGTTTTAGTATCGATAAAATATAAGGTTGAAATTTCGCCACCTCCTGTTTGAGCAGTGATAGCAGCTACTTCACCATTATAAGAATATTGCGTACCTGAGGTAGAGGTATTTCCTGAAGGATCGACCGTAACAGGATCCCAGATCAGTTTTTTTTCATGGTTAATGATGGTATACAATTTATATTGTTTATCGCCTTTACGTTTTACCGTTTGAAAAACCCGTTTGCTCACTGTGGTTAACGGTCCTTCATAATCCATGTCAATATAATCGGCAATACTTTTTTGAAGTGTAGGGTGTGTTTTCTGATTTTTAGCAACATATGCATGTGTAAAATCATGTTGTTGTTTTGTCCACTCCATCACCTTAGGATCTTTAGCGTCTTCAAGCCAACGGTAATTGTCGGTTAACACTACATGATGAAGCGTATCCACTTTGGGAATAGATTGGGTAGGAGGATAGTTAGGTTTAGTCTGGCTCACAGCTATAGTAGTTAATGAGGTTAAAAGAACAACAAGATTTTTTTTCATGTATGTAGTTTTAAGTGTAATTCAAAAATAAAAAAAGACTAACAGGTTCTTATTCGTCACTGCGAGTCTGCCTGTGGCAGGAAGAACACGAAACAATCTTATAAAATATGAGATTGCTTCTCCTCCTAAAGTCGGCTCGCAATGACGTGTATTTAAAACTCGCAGTTATTTGGTGTTCTTGGAAAAGCAATCACATCCCGAATGTTTGTCATACCGGTTACAAATAACACCAAGCGTTCAAAGCCCAGGCCAAATCCTGCGTGTGGGCATGACCCGAAACGACGTGTATCTAAATACCAGCTCATTTCTTCTGTAGGGATATGCATATCCTTCATCCGTGATTCCAGTTTTTCCAAACGTTCTTCCCGTTGAGAACCTCCGATGATTTCTCCTATTCCCGGAAATAAAATGTCCATCGCGGCTACGGTTTTTCCATCTTCATTCATCCGCATGTAAAACGATTTAATGTCTTTAGGATAGTCGGTTAAAATAACCGGTTTTTTAAAATGTTTTTCCACTAAATAACGCTCGTGTTCGCTTTGCAAGTCAGCTCCCCAGCCATCAATGATGTATTGAAATTTCTTTTTCTTGTTATGATTCGATTCACGTAAAATATCAATGGCTTCTGTATAAGTGATCTTTGCAAAGTCGTTTCCTAAACAGAAATTTAATTTTTCCAACAAGTTCAATTCGCTTCTGTCTGCCTGAGGTTTATTTTTTTCTTCATCCAATAAACGTTGTGATAAGAAATCAATATCATCTTTATTATTTTCCAATGCATATTGAATCACATATTTCAGCATTTCTTCTGCTAAAGCCATATTGTCTTTCAAATCAAAGAATGCCATCTCCGGCTCGATCATCCAAAACTCCGCTAAGTGACGGGTAGTATTTGAATTTTCTGCACGAAAGGTTGGCCCAAATGTATAGACGTCTCCAAAAGCCATAGCACCTAACTCTCCTTCCAGTTGACCAGAAACAGTAAGGTTTGTTGCTTTGCCGAAAAAATCCTGTTTATAATCCACTTCTCCGCTTTCCGTTAAAGGAGGATTCTTTGCATCCAGAGTGGTAACACGAAACATCTCTCCTGCTCCTTCTGCATCGCTACTTGTAATAATAGGGGTATGTAAATACAAAAATCCCTTATCATTAAAAAATTTATGGATCGCATAAGCCAGTGTATGACGCACTCTGAACACCGCTCCAAATACATTGGTACGGAAACGCAAATGAGCAATCTCTCTTAAATATTCTAATGAATGTTGCTTAGGTTGTAACGGAAACGCATTAGGTTTGCTGATATCCGATTCTGAATCGCCATAGATCTCAATCTCCGAAACAACAATTTCAACAGACTGTCCTTTACCCAATGATTTAATTAATTTCCCGGTTACGCCCACGCAAGCCCCCGGTGTAAGGCGTTTCAACGTTTCAGGATTAGCTGTTTCGAAATTAACAACAGCCTGTATATTATGAATGCATGAACCATCGTTAATGGCGATGAATGAATTATTACGAAATGTACGTACCCAACCTTTTACATTAATAATTTGATCGATCAGATCTCCTTTTAAAACTTCTTTAATTTTTACGCGTGCCATATATTGAATTTATTGTGTGAAGATAATTAAAATTTAAAAAGCCTCAAGGGTTTAGCCGTTTTAATCAGGATTTATTTAAGAGGCGGGCCACATATTTCCCAACAATATCAAACTCCAGGTTAACGGTATCTCCTTTTTTTAAGGCTTTAAAAACAGTATTTTCATAGGTATAAGGAATAATGCAAACCGAAAAGGAATCAGCATGAGAATCAACCACAGTGAGGCTTGTGCCGTTAATAGTAATACTGCCTTTTTCAACTGTAACGTTCCCTGAGTTTGGATTATAGTTTATACGATAGGTCCAGCTTCCGTTATTATCAATAATATCTGTAACTATTCCCGTTTGGTCGACATGGCCCTGAACAATATGTCCATCGAAACGGCCATTGGCCGGCATACAACGCTCAAGGTTAACCATATGACCAACCTTCAGGTTTCCTAAATTCGTTTTTTGAAGTGTTTCATCAATAGCTGTTACCGTGTAGCGATGTCCATCCATTTTTACTACAGTTAAGCACACCCCATTGTGGGCAAGGCTTTGGTCAATTTTTAATTCGTGTGTAAAAGAAGAACTAAATGTAAAATGCACATTTGTATTTTCTGTTTCAATATGCTCTAAGGTGGCGAGCGTTTCTACAATTCCTGTAAACATAATTTAGTTGTATTTTTTTGTTCTTGTTAGTACTCCTTTGTCGGAATAGAATTTTAAATCTCCTGTTAATTCTCCATCCTTAAACATTCCGTCGTTGTACAGTTTTCCATTATTAAAATAACTTCTGTACATCCCTTCTTCAACACCTTTCAGGTAAGTTTGTTCAGCTTTAAGATTCCCTGTTGGGTAATAATCTTTACAAACCCCGCTCTTCAGGCCATCTTTAAAGAAATTTTCCACGCTTAGTTTGCCATTCTCATACCAAATGGTTTCGGTCATTAAAGTATCGTTGGAATACGTTTCTTTTGTTTTTAATTTCCCGCTTGAATAATAGTACTCATAATCACCGTGTTTTTTATCATTAAACATCTGGCCTTTTGATAGCAGTATTCCCTCGCTGTTATAAAAATAATTGATGCCGATCAGCTTTCCGTTGAGGGTTGCTTTTTCTTTCACTAAAAAATTATTCTCATCATACTCCCTGTAGGCTATCTGGACACCATTTTTCCAGTTATCGTGCGACAGCAACTTTCCGTTTAGATAATATTTTTCGCTATTTCCAGTTGCAGTAAACATATCTACATTCCCATTTTCTTTTATTCTTCCTGTGTGGTAATACTCAACATATTCCCCAATGTTTGTATCATTTTTAAATCCCATTTCAGCAAATTTTCGTCCGTCGGAATAAAAAGTCATGTATGGCCCATTCTTAAGACCATCCTTATAGATTGAGGAATAGATAAGGTTTCCGGTAATGGGATGGTATATTTTCACGGTACCTGAACCATTCTTTAAGGTGCCTCCGTCATTTTTATTTCCTTTCAAATCAAAACTATTAACCAGCGTATACATCCTGCCGTTTTTATACTCCATAGTGTATTGCACTTTCCCTTTGGAAGAATAAAAGGTCGTGATTCCATCAGGCTTATCATTCCTATACCAGGCGTTATAATATACCTTTCCATCTACAAAATACGATCGTATTAAATAAAGGCTGTCTTCTCCTGATTTTTTACGTTCCACCACGTCCTGTTTTTCTGAAGAGATGGGTTTTTCGTTATATTCAAAGGCAAGCGAATCCCTGTTGTGCGAGGACTCCGCGGCACCTTCGGCAACAGACCTGAGCATTTGTTCGCAGGAACAAACAAACAGCATTGATAAAATAACCAGTGATTTATACATAAAATAGTGTACTGCAAATATACTAAACTTAAAAAAACGCTCTTACCTGTGCGCCACCAATATTAACTATTTTTGAGTTGGGCGATTTACGGCCGTCGTAATTAATACTGATTTGAATATTATTGGTAAGGTTGCGCTGGTAGCTTAATCCCCAGGTATAGTTATACCCTGTTTTTAACGCATTGAGCATTTCATAAGCAATGGGGGTGTTTTCCAGATCGTTATAGGTAATGGAAATAAAGTTGATTTTCCCTGTAAAGCTGCCTTTTTCTACCTGGTTATATTTGAATTCCAAACCAAAATCATTTAGTTCTGCCCGTTGAAAGCCTTCTTTAATAATATTTTCTTTTATATTGTATTTATAGATGACACTCACGCGAAAGGCTGTATTTGGCTGATAACTCAGCTTTTGCTCAAGATCGAAATATTCGATGGCATAATTACGGTTCGAAAAATAAAGCGACACACTTGTTTTGTTTCCGTAAATATTTGTGCTGTTAATACTCCAGGCACGTGTTACATTCCAGCGCCAGCGACACTCATGGGTTTCAGTACCCCGTGTTTCAAACCCATTGGTTAAAAGTTGTTTGCTTAAGTTTCGTTGGTAAGTATAATCGGTACCAAAAACAGCCGCACTCTGGTTAAAGAACAAACTTTGGCGTAACGAATAATTCATGGCCGTAATGAGTGAATCTCCCAGGCGAATATCCAAGGGGTTAAAGGTAAAAAGCTGTCCGTTATCATTTGATTTTTTATCGACCCTGTATACCGATTGGGAAGCAAAACGGCTCAAAAACCGCATGGCTTTATGTGCTGTATCTTTTAAAAAAACGGAGGGGCGTAAATTTAAAGAAAAACTAAACTGATCGTGCAGTACTTTTACATATTGATTTGTTGGTGTGTAAACCCTGATGTACAGTGCCTGGTCAGAGAATTGTGCTATTTCAAATTCATTTAATTCCGCAATACCGTTCCCGTTATAATCTTTCCATGCGTAGGTTCCCTGCCCTGCAGCAACTAACAGGTAATAATATTCTTTCTTGTTTTCAAGGCCATAGCCTGTTTCATAAAATATACTGGAAGTAATAAAGCCTTTCATTAACCGGGGAGCATATTCTATACGACTTAACAAGGTGTTGTCGGGTTTTAAGAATAAAGGGTTCGCGTGTTTTAAATGCAATTCCCTGTAGGTAAAAATAACCGAAAAAGGATGATTCCTGATCGTGTTGATGTTCGCCGAAAAGCCTGCGTTTTGTGCCAGTGTAGAATCCTTCAAGGTACCACTATAGGCTTGCTTATCCCTCCGTTCACGATAAAACAGTTTGTATAAATTACCACTTGTATCCCTGTTGGTAACATTGCCTTCCCATTCCCAAAACTGGTAACTGCGCGGGAGCAAGCTGTCGGAGGTTGTTTTACGAAATTCGTTATGTTCAAACTCATCGAGGTACGTTAATTTCAGTTTCCCCAAACCCTGTGAAACAGAGCCTTTGTGCCGATAAAAGTTACTCCGTTGCGCTAAATAATTACTTGTGAGATAAGAGCTATTATAGGTTACGGAGGTATTCTTTGTATTATAAAAACTCTGGATACTATGTTTTAAGCCTTGGTAAAAAGAACCTTCATCGAAGAAATTAATACCATATAATAACTTCATCCGGTTCCCCTTCTGAATTCCTGCCTGGGCAAAGCCTACATTTTGATCGGTGTTGATAGGCGCAGCGATAGGCCTGTTCCAGTCACGCTCAAACTCCACAGCCCTGTAACGTTCAATAGGGCTAAAATATTTTTGAATGTACTCGTATCCCACATTGTACACTGCGTTTAACGATTCTTTTTTTATGGTATCCTGTTTTATAACGGTTTGGTTATTGCTGTTGAGTTTAAAACCGTAGCCATCATCATCCTTCGAATCGAATTTACTAAAAGTGTTAATGTCATTTTTAGTATACACTCCCTCCACATCGAGGATATGGTTTTTGTCAAATACGTAATTGGCTCCGGCCGTTGCCATTTGTTTCTTTTTAGGCGTTACCAGGGGTATAATGGGTTCATAATTCCCCTGCAAAATTCCTCCTACGGGGGCAGCCCATTTATATACTTTTCCGTTAGCGGTGGTTAACACCTGAGTATAATGCCCGTTGTTTTCTCCAACATAACTAAATTTTACACGGTACTTAGCACTATCGGCATTGGTAGAATAGACATACACCCCCCGGTAAACAAGGCTGCTAACCGTTGTATCTTTTTTCCAATAAAATATATCGGTTTTATTAAAATCGGATAGCGCTGCTCCGCTTGATACAGCCTTGCTCAGTGTATCCCCCACATTAAAGAGCACTAATTTTTGAGGATCGGAGAGGGTTTGCTGCAATGTTTTATTTTTATTATCCTGTTCACCAAACAGATTAAACCTCAGCTTCAGTTTCTTTGCCTCTACTTCTTCGCTAAAAAAATACAAGGAGCGGGCATAATTTCTTTCGGCATATTGAAACTCTGCAATAATCCTTTTATCTTTTGTAATAATCTGCCTGGCCGTAAAGGTAAGTTCCGATGTATTGTAATCGATAATGTAGTCATTCTCCTGCCCACGTTGCAGAAGCCTCCCGTCAATATATATTTTTTCTGTGCCGGATAGTACAATAATAAATTGCTCGTTATCGGCCCCCTTTAAACGGTAAGGCCCCTGGTTGTTTTCTGTTCCCTGAATAACATTACGCGCAAACTTACCTTTACTCACCGCACCACTCAATTGGGTTTTAAAGTTTACTATTTCTTTATTGATGGTATCCTTGTAATTATTAGAAAAATAAGCTCCCTGCGAACGTTTATAAAAATTCATGAAATAGCTGTTTGGCCGTTGCAGCTGAAAATCACCCACAATGAGTTTATTGTTTTCGTTGGAAAGTTGGATAAATACTTTATCAAATTCCTGCAATTGTGCAGTAGTACCATCGGCCTGAAACGGAATGTTATCATCCGTTGCAGCCAATAACAAATCTACATCCTGTGTTAGCTTTCCACTTACCTGTAAATTCAAATTGGAGTTTACCACTACATCCTGGTTATTGCCGAAACTAATTCCACGGCTAATACTTCCGTTTTTATTTAAGCCATCGGTGATAAAAGATTCGTTCGTATTGTTTAGCGGATCGAATGAGATCGTAAATGGATTTGTAGGTAATGACAGGTCTTTGGTAAGAATGGCTTTGTTTTTATGATAATAGTTTTTTTCGAAATTGTAGGGAAATGTTTTATAGCTTACCGATAAGGTATCAGCAGGTTTATTTTTAAAGATGAGTGCTTTGAGTTTATAATTGATTTTGTAGGAAGCTGTATCCAGCGGAGATTTTTTAGAAGCGATTTTTACCGAACCGGGAATCAGGCTTAAGCTATCTAAAAACAGAGTGTCTGATTTTAAAAGGTATTGTTTTTGTTTTAAGTTCGTTTGAGCCACCAGCTCAACCACACTTCCACACAAAAAACATAATATGCAAATAATCCTCAAAACCACTGGTTAATATAACGATTTATAAAGATAGAAATTGTATTTTTAACGCATAAACTATATTTAAATGCGAATTATAACTTATAACGTTAATGGCATAAGAGCCGCGATGAATAAAGGATTGGCAGATTGGGTGAAAGCATCTGACCCTGATGTGTTTTGTTTACAGGAAATTAAAGCAAGTCCCGACCAGGTTGATACGGCCGTTTTTGAAAACATGGGCTACCATTTGTATTGGTATCCTGCTCAAAAAAAGGGCTATAGTGGCGTGGCCATTTTTAGTAAAGAAAAAGCCAAACATGTAGAGTATGGCTGCGGAATAGATATTTATGATTTTGAGGGACGGGTGATACGTGCCGATTTTGAGCATTGCTCGGTAATGAGTGTTTACCACCCAAGTGGCAGTAGTGGCGATGAGCGGCAGGAATTTAAAATGAAATGGCTGGCCGATTTTCAAAAATACATTGATGCATTAAAACTTCAGATCCCTAATTTGGTATTGTGTGGCGATTACAATATTTGCCATAAACCCATCGATATCCATAACCCAAAATCCAATGCAAATACCTCCGGGTTTTTACCGGAAGAACGGGAGTGGATGGAGCAGTTTATAACCTCCGGTTTTATAGATTCGTTCAGGCATTTTAACCAGGAACCGCATCAATATAGCTGGTGGAGTTACAGAGCCGGAAGCAGAGGAAAAAACCTAGGTTGGCGCATCGATTATAACCTGGTGGCTCAACACCTCGAAAAAAACCTTAGCCGATCGGTGATTTTAAGCGACGCTATGCATAGCGACCATTGTCCGGTTTTACTGGAAATTGACTTTTGACAATTTTGAGCTAATTATTTTAGGTTTTTTAGTTTTAAAGATTATATTTGTGGTTACTATAAACTTATGTACTTTAGTATGAGAAAACTATTTATTCCCCTATTTGCGAGTGTTTTAGCACTTGGATTGGCTTCGTGCACGTCCTGTTCAGAAGATAAAAAAGATAATCATAACGGCGCAGAAGGAAAGGGCGGTGTTTTTATGGGCGGTGTAATGCGTCTTAACGAAGTGGAAGCTTTTAAAAGTCTTAACCCGATTGCGGTTAATGAGAATGTAGGCTTTCATATCGGAACACAATTGTTTGAGGGGCTTGTAAAATTTGATCAAAACGATTTATCTATTAAACCGGCTATTGCCTCCACCTGGGAAAGCAATGAAAATCAAACAGAATGGACATTTCATATTCGTCAAAACATTTTATTCCACCCGGATCCTTGTTTTCCTGACGGAAAAAGCAGAGCTCTTACGGCGAATGATGTGAAGTTTTGCTTTGATAAATTATGTACTTCCGATCCTAACAATGCTCAATTCGATGTTACATTAAAGGACCGTGTAGTTGGTGCAAACGAAGCATTTGCATCCTCTAAAAGCGGTAAAAATATTAGTGTATCAGGAATTAAAGTACTAAATGATACAACCCTTACTATTTCTTTAAAATCTCCTTTTGCTGGATTCCTTAATATTTTAGCTATGCCTGGTTGCTGGATCTATCCTAAAGAGGCTCTTGATAAATACGGTTTGGATATTCGTGTACACCCGGTTGGAACAGGTCCTTTCCTTTTAGAAACTGTAAAAGAAGGTGAAGTGTTGATTATGAAAAGAAACCCGAACTATTATGGGGTTGATAAAGACGGCAATAAATTACCTTACCTGGATGGTATAAAATATACTTTTATCCGTGAGAAAAAAGCAGAAATCCTTGAATTTAAAAGTGGTAACTTAGATATGGTTTACCGTTTACCTGTTGAGATTTTCCATGATATTATGGGAGACCTTGAACACGCTAAAGAACGTAAAACAGATTTCCAGATTTTAAACTCACCGGCCTTTAATACCAATTATTTAGGGTTTAACTGTACCAGTGGTGCTTTCGATAAAAAAGAAGTGCGTTTAGCTTTTAACTATGCTATTGACAGACATAAGATCACTGATTTTACTATACAAGGAGAAGGGTCTTCTGCTGATTATGGTATTGTACCTTACGTTGCGGCTTTCGAAAAAGACGGTTACGATTTTAAAAGCTTAAAAGGATATACCTTTGAGCCGGCAAAAGCGAAAGAGTTGTTGAAAAAAGCAGGTTTCCCTGATGGAAAAGGTTTCCCAAAAGTAACTTTACAAATTAACAGTGGTGGTGGCGACAGAAATATTTTAATTGCTGAAGTGATTCAAAAAATGCTGAAAGAAAATTTGAATATAGATGTGGATATCAATACGGTTCCATTTGCAGAACATATTGAACAGGTACAATCCGGTAAATCCGATTTCTTCCGTTTTGCCTGGTTCGCCGATTATCCGGATCCTGAAACGTTCTTAACATTGTTTTACGGGAAACACGTTCCTACCAACACTACAGAAAAATCATTCATCAATTACTTTCGTTTTAAAAATGCCCGTTTCGATTCATTATTCTCTGCATCCTTTACAGAGCCCGATAAAGCAAAACGTTATGGTTTACTATCCCATGCTGAACAAATTGTATTGGATGAAGCACCGTTTATGCCAATCTTCTACGATGAAAACTATAGCCTTGAGCAATTAAACGTTCGTAATTTCCCTCAAAATGCTATGAACTATTTCGATCTGTCGGTTGTGTATTTAATACCAAAAGATAAAATGCCTAAAAAATAATTCAGGTTATACGTATTAAAAAAGCCTTGTAGTAATTACTACAAGGCTTTTTTTTTAAAGCAATTTTACTTTATATTTCTCTGCCATTTTTTGGACCTGTTCATCACTTATGGCATGTGTGTTTTTGTGGTTGTGGTAATTTTCTACCGTTACTACAAACAAGGTGTAATGGTGCTCTGAGGCCAGTTTAAAGTACGGTTCAAGCTCCCAGTTAATGGTAAAGGTATTATGTACAATAATCTTTGAAATACCCTGCTGCATGGCCTGTTGAGTGTGTTCTTCACATTGCCTGTAAGCGATATGGTTACTCTTAAAATCAAACCGGTATTCTCCTGTTTCAGTATTTGTAAAATAATCGTCGACAGAAAAAACAGGATAGGTATTCCCTTCGCTTAATACCCCTGCTAAGGTTGTTTTCCCGCTACCGGGCAATCCTCTTAAAAGTATAAGGCTCTTACTTAACATCCCCGCTAAATTAAGGTATTATGAGGTATCAAGCTACAGGCAATAAAAAATATCTTACTACAGCATCATTCCTCCCGACACCTCTATGCGTTGTCCATTGATCCACCTGGCATCTTCCGTACATAAAAAGGCCACTACTCCACCGATATCGTCCGGTAAGCCTGCACGACCCAAAGCGGTTACCGAAGCAATAAATCCATTCAGCTCGGCATTATCGCGCAAACTACCACCACCAAAGTCTGTTTCAATAGCTCCCGGAGCGACTATATTTGCTCTTATTTTTCTACTGCCTAATTCTTTTGCCTGGTATTTTGTAAGTGTTTCCATGGCTCCTTTCATAGATGCGTAAGCCGCATATCCCGGAAAAGAAAAACGCGCCAACCCGGTAGAAATATTTACGATTCCTCCTCCGTCTTCCATCAGTGCCAATACCTTTTGCGTTAAAAAGAAAGGACCTTTAAACTGGATATTTAATAACGAATCAAACTGCTCTTCTGTTGTATCTGCAAAGCCTGCATGAATGCCAATGCCTGCATTGTTCACCAAAAAATTCAATTTATCTGTCCCAAATGTTTCCTTTAATGCAGCCGATACATTTTTTATAAAGCCGTCGAAGCTTTTTGAGTCGCCCACATTTAACTGAATAGCAGCTGCTTTTTGTCCAAGGTTTTCAATCTCTTTTACCACAGCAAGTGCTTCTTCCTTTTTACTGTTATAGGTTAAAATTACGTGGATCCCTTTTTTTGCAAGGCTTAAAGCCATGTTTTTACCTAAGCCTCTGCTACCACCGGTAACCAGGGCTATTTTGTGTGTTGTTGTCATCGTATGTTGTTTTAAGAATAGGATACAAAAGTAAAGGAATCACAAAAACAGCGTTTGCACGCATCAATCCGTTTGTTGTAAAATTCAATCAATACCTCAGCCCCTGAAATTTGCAGGAGACATTGTGGTTTGCTTTCTGAAAAAATTAGAGAAATGAGCGACTTCTTCAAACCCAAGAGAATAGGCAATTTCAGACACATTCCAGTTGGTTTGTTTTAACAGGATCTTAGCTTCCTGTACAATCCGGCCGGTGATCATATCCGTAGTGGTTTTCCCGGTGTTTTCTTTTAATACTTTATTGAGGTGATTTACATGAACCGATAATCGGTCGGCATAATCTTTAGCGGTTCGCAAAGATAATTTTTGATGAGGAGATTCGATAGGGAATTGTCTTTCAAGGAGTTCAATAAACAAAGAAGAAACTCTGGCAGACGCGTTATGCATAGGATATATGGCCGTAGCAGGTTGTAGTTTTTGCCCGTAATGAATTAGTTCTAAAACATAATTGCGGAGTAAATCATATTTGTAAATATAATCGGAGGATAGTTCCTTATGCATTTTTTTGAAGATGGCGGCAATCTCTTCTGTTTCCTCATTGGTTAATTGAAACACCGGATAACCGTTTGGTTGAAAAATAGGAAGATCTTCGGGCACCACACCACTTTTATTTTTTACTAAAAATTCTTCTGTAAAAATGCAGAAGCTTCCCGATTGATTTTCGTCCTGTGGTACATAATTATAGGGAATCTTAGGAGTGGCAAACAACAAGGCATTCTTTTCAATATCAATAACCTTATCGGCATATTCTGCAACGTTATGCCCGCTTATTAAACTGATCTTATAATAAGCCCGGCGGTTATAAGGCATTGTTCCGGTTTTTTTTACTTTCGCCACCATGTCTTTAATTTTAAAGACATTAAAATGGCCTATTTCCTTATTAATACCTTCAGGAATAAGTCCTGAAGTTTCCTGATAAAACTCCTTGAGTGTAGTAATGCTCATGTGAAACGATTTGCAAAATACAAATATAGGAAAGAAATAACGGATGATGCCTTTTATTGAAATGGCGTGCTGTGTAAATCTTATGGGTTCATATTCAGTAAGTGTTGCGGTGAAAAAAATAAAAAAAATAAACTTTTTTTTGCAAGTTTCAAAAAACACATTATATTTGCACTCCCAATTTGGGAGATTAGCTCAGCTGGTTCAGAGCACCTGCCTTACAAGCAGGGGGTCACAGGTTCGAACCCTGTATCTCCCACTCTAGAATGAAGCACGTCAAATATGGCGTGCTTCTTTTTTTTATATCCATTCAAACGCCCGTTATTGCTGCAAATCATTTGTACAACTTCATTAATTCGGTTGGTTCGGCATTCGTTATTTTCAAAGATTAGCTTTTCAGGGAAGATCGAACCGATTAATTGTTGCTTTACCTCTACACTTGCTGTTGTATATACTGTATCAATGTTATTTAATAGCTTAATACTATAGGCTAATTTCTTTTCGTGGTTATTCCCTATTATTTTTAATTCTGATTGTTTGGCTAGTAACCTTTCTAAATAGGCTTCAATGTCAACTTTATTTTCTCTGTATTCTTCGGGTTTGATTTCACCGTCCAACATTAGCATACGGTTGTTTTTAATCCTTTGGTTTTGTTTTTCTATTTCTTTTGAAACTTCCGATAGTTGTACATTAATAGTTCTATCGTTCTCTTTAAATAATTGTTGCATAATATCTCCGTAAAGATCAATTACTCCGTTGGCTGCTTTAAAGGCGTGCAACACTTTTAAAAATTCGTTATTTACTTCTTCGGCATTTTTACGCTCTTTACAGCCTTTGGAACAATGGTAATAAAAAAAGCGGTTTCCTTTACGCCCACGGGATGCCGACCCTGTTAAGGTTTTTCCACATTTAGGACAAATTAAATAGCCTCTTAAAGGTAATTCTTCACGGGCGGTTATATATTTGGATGGAACTTTCCTTGCTCTTTCTTCTATAATATCTTGTACGGCATAAAATAATTCTTTGCTGATAATCGGCTCATGTTGACCCGCTACCCATTGGGCGGGTTCGTCTTTATAGGCTTTTACATATACTTGCCCGATATATCCTTTATTCTGTAACATTTCAGCAAAGGCGTTTTCACTTACTTTGAGTCCTTCCCTATTTATAATCCTGCAAAGTTCATTGGGGGAATATAAGCCAGTCGCAAACAACTCAAATGCTTTTATAACAATTTCCTGTTCTCTGCCTCCTTCGGGAATAATTAAAGGTTTGTCCTTTGGTGCCCGTTCGCTATCTCTTAATATTCTTTTATATCCTTTCATTAATGTGCCTAACCAACGCCCGCCCAATTGTGCTCTGCGTAAATTTTGTGATACCGTTAATCCCCTACGTAAATTATCTGCTTCGGGGGTAGATAAATAAATGGCTAGTATAATTTTACTTTCGGGTATTTCTAAATCTAAAGGTTGTTCTATCGCTTTTGGTTCAACGTTATACCGTTTTAATTCGTCTATGGCAATATAAGATTGTGTAACATTCCTGCTAAATCTATCCCACTTAACGAATAGAATGACATCTACTGCGTTTCTATGCTTTTTGATATAAGTCATTATTTTTATCCATTCTGGACGGTTAAACGTTTTTGCGCTTTCGTCGTCGTGATGAATACTTACTATATCTAGTTCTCTATCGTCGCAATATTTCAAAAGGCGTTCCCTTTGATCTGTTGGACTGTACCCGTTATTTTGATCGTCTGTTGATACACGGGTATATAAAATTGCCCTTTGTTTCATAATTCATTTTTTTACTGGTTTTTACCTGTTTCTATTTCTTCTGCAATAATTTCTCCGATGAGATACAGCCAATCTCTTATGGCTAAAATTTGCTCATCTGTATAATTTATTCCTTTTTTGTTTAATCTGTTTTTGCATTGCGTTAACGACAAACGTTCGCTTGCTTTAATTTTTTTCATGGCTACATTGTGTAGTTCCTGTAGTCCTTTTTGAAGGTGATACCGGGAGTTCGTATATATCCCCATGCAAGGGGCGTTAAAACGGAACGTAGCCAAACGAATATCCGATTTACACCTTTGTGCAATACATAAAGAACGGTACAGGGAATGTAGCCAAACAAATTTCCTGTATACTTTTACTTTATAAAGTTATTCTAATGGTGTTTTCTATTTTGGTTACAACGCCTTTGTGTTTCTTTACGACTATTTCTCCATAAGCGCCTTTATCCAAAATATCAATAATGCGTTGTTTTATATCTTCACTTTTCTTTAATTCTAATGTCTTTATTTTTTTGTCTTTAAAGTTTATTAGGATGCTTTCATAGTCCCCACTGTGTACCACTTCAAACAATTTGTTTTCGGCATAGGATAACAGCCCCAATTTTGGAACGACAAAACCCGATAACTCGGAACGTAAAAAGGTTTTTAAGATAGAGGAAATGGAAACGGTTATATAGGTATCAAACAGTAATTTGTTTTGTTCGTCTTTACTATACAGGTGTTCTTTACTTTTATCCACTATCTGATAAGAGCCGTCCGAAAATATGGCGACAGATAAAGGAAGTTTATTAAGAATGCTATCTATTATTATAATATGTAGCATGGTAAAATTAACTTCTGTTTTTGTTTCGGGAGTTGATAACAGTTCTAATAATTTTTGTTGTTGGTCTTTTGGTAAATTTTCTACGATATAGTTTTTAGCTTGTTGCATGGAAGTTAACAGCCCTTTTACTTTGATGGGTTCAAACAAATAGCTTTTAAAGTTTTTGATTAATTCAAAGCCGACATTTACTCCTCTTAACTGCTCTACGATCTTAATCCATATAAAATCCACGAACGTGAATTTTTTACCCCACACTTTAGTAGGGTTATCATTTAATACGTTCACCCAATGGGTTAAATTGCGGGATTCTATTCCTGTTTGTTTACCATTTAGTATGGGGCGTTCTAATTGTTCATACAGTTCACCTGCTTTATCTAATGTCGATTGACCAAAAAAATCATTTAGGTTAATGGCGGTATTTTCCAAAGTGGCTAATTGTATGGTTTTCTCTTTTTTCATACTATAAATATACAAGTAATTTGTTAAATTACAATAGTGTAATAAAACTATTATACGAAACGTTAAAAATAAGGTTGCAAAGGCTCAAATAGGCTTACTGTATAAGGAAATTGTGTAAAAAATGGCTCTGAAATCCTTATAGTATATAGGGTCGTGCAAGTTAGGTGCACTTTTCACTTAACTTATAGCTTACTTTTCGTGACTTTTAGTTAAAATAACGTGGAATTTCTTTAAAATAGAGCTTACAATATCCAACTAATTAGTGTAGGTACTCTACATATAAGGTTTGTAAGGGGCTTTAGCCTGTTTCATTCACACCTTGCACTTAACTTGCACGGGATTTGGTATAAAAAAGCGGTTTAACCGTTAGACATTGTTAGTTTACATATATGTAATTATAATTCATAATTTATCCCACGTATTTATACGCATCCGAACACGGATTAATACGTGATTCTATTAAGTTGAGGCTTTCTCCATAGAATAATGTATAACTTAGAATTATAAATTCTATCATAATGAAAACAATCCACGATAATGTGAAAGCTAAAGAGGATTTAAAGAATAAAATATTAACTATTTTATATGGTATGGAAAATCATTCTTACATTCCTACACAGGAAATGAAACATGATTTCAATATTATAAAAGCTGAGCTATCAATGATGCCAGCTGTTGCTTTCGAATTAGAACTTGATGGATTAATAGAGGATAATTCCACTTTCACGAAATTAACCACAAAAGGTCTGGTTTATACACTTGAACGTTTAAGCTGATAAATGGATGAATACTGTCATTAGTAGAATATTTATCTACAAAGACTGAAAAGCAGATCGAAGTATAAGCTAAAAAACACGTGGTTTTACGTATTCTTTATATTGAACTGTTTGCATAGGTTTACTTAATTCAATTTATATCAATTAAGAATTAAAGCTATGTCAAAAATAATTTTAGAAGATTGGGAAGATTATGATAACAAAAAGAAAAAAGCCGAGGATAGACTTTTTGTTTCATGTGAAGAACAATGGGAACGAGATTATATAGGGAACAAAACATTAAAATACTATCCAAATCTAACTGTGGTTAGTATTAATAATGCGATCCAAAAAACATGTGAAAACATTGCTGCTCCTAGACCCAGGCATAAATTCAGGACATTTGTCCGTAATCAGCTAGGAATTTCTTTAGTATAACATAACAAAAGAGCCACTCAAATTGAGTGGCTCTTTTAATCAGGTCAAGGGTTAAAGTTTTTGAGAACTAAATATACATTTTATATATATACTTATACAAAAACAATTTTAAGTTTCGTTCGTCAAGCCAATGACCCATCTATTAAGCGTTTTAATAGCTCCGTCCAAGTGGGAGCGGGAATGATTCCCTCAAATTCTTTCCCGTCCCTGCTTGCGCGAAGTGGATGTTCGTTGGCTACGTATCCGACTATGAGTTATCTTCAATTTGATAGTTTCTGTCTTAAAAATAATCGGTGATGATTCTGACTAGTATAACGTTGAAATTTTTATTTAGTTACATTAGCCTATTATTTTTTATGTTATTAAAGAATATCCGGGGAAATTAGTCGACATTTTATCCACTTTATTCTGACGATTTACAATACTGAGATTCCGGCTGTTTTGTTTTCTGTTGTTTTAAGTTTATAATCTGTTTTTCTAATCTGCTTCTTCATTGGGCGGTACCATCTTAACTATAAGCGCATTGATGAATAGAAAAAGACTGCATTGAGAGAATGAAAATAAATGTCCGAATTACAGAAAAAGCTGTTATTTACCGTTTTTACATTTCAAAGTAAGAATTGAATCCTGTGCAGAATATTCAACGCTATATGTTCTTATCCAATTATTTTTTATAGATTGTAAAATTAAGGTAGAAGTTTTTTTATTATATTTTAGTTTTCCTATATCAAAATTGTACGAAACGGTAAAATCAGGTTCACCATACTTAATATTAGGGTTAGTCGGTCTAGGAGTGTTTGTTGTGGTATAACTTTTTTCTTTTAGGTCTAGTATTATGTTAGATGGCCAAAACATTGCATAATCAATATAATCAGGTTTATTGTCACAGTTAGGATTATAATAATAACGACAGCTTCGACCCTTACAATTAGAGTCTCTTTTTATCAACACAATTGTGTCATTTGCTAATGATGTTGAGTCTGTTTTACAAGTAATAATTGTTCCAGAAAAACGACCTTCAAATGTGGATGGCTTATACGTTACACAAGATGTAAAAATAAGTACCATTAAAATGTATTTAATCATAGGTATTTATAAAATGGCATATATCATTTTACAGCTAGAACTTGCGCAGTTTTACAACACTCGTCTGCCGAAATATTTAAATAAGGATATAATTTTCAAAGCAAAAATTAAAAAAATTCTATCGCTTTTGCAAATTGATTTCATTCGATTTGATGTATTTATCATCATCCTTTATTTATAACCAGGTAACATTAGCCTCGCGACTTCAACCCAAAAACTCCCAACTCGATTTAGGTAGTATCAACTTAAATTAACCTATCCAGCCACACGATGCAACACTTGAAAAACTCCCAAATAAGGTTTACCTGCTTCAAGTTCTATAATAAATACATTATTTTTATCATCTTTAATTTTAAGTTTTGTAAAAAGAAGTTTATCCTGCACTCCATTTCTATGTCTTCATCCATAGCAACGCTCACTTCTTTTATCTCAGAATAGAATAACACTAACTCTTGTTCTCCGACACCAAATACAAGTCTACGATCAGTAAGCATGAATCAGTGAATATAATCCAAGTAATAAGCTATTAAACAGAATTCAAAAGCCATTTCTCCAGCTTTTAATCGAACAGATTTTTAAATCATTGTCATTTCTAGCAAAATGAATAACACCTCCTTTAGCAAAGGCTATTATTGGATATTTTATTTTATAAACCATATTTAACACAGAATTATTAATTTACAATGTTACCACTACGTTATTTCAGTAAATTTGCAATTTCCTGGAAAGATGAGCTGCTTTTTATCAATTCTTTTAGCTCATTAATGTCCCACCCTGACTGCCATATTTTTTTTGTTTTATCGATTCGATGAATGACTTCGTTTTTAAAATCGCTCAATTGTATTGTCTTTATTTCAGGAGAATATTCAAAATCAATAAGTATTTGACGACCTTTTAATATAGGATTGAAGCCCCATAAACCAAGGTATTTAACTTTTAAAGTTTTCTCTATTTTATACTCATTGCCTAAAGAATCGATATGAACAACATTTTTGTAATTAAATGTATTGAATATCTGTGTGTTAGTTGATTTCAAGTCTCGCTCGTTAAAAAACACATATACCATATTGTCATTTTTCCAAAAAACAAAGACGGGATATTTTAAATCTATTCTCATAACCGAATCCTTTTATTTAATCTATTACTCGTCCCCCAACTGAGAACATACCTGCTTTAAACCAAGTTGGTGTTCGTATCTACAACCCAAAACTTCTCACCTAACGTTGGAAGCTACTTCTCAAAATACTAACTTAACCCAAAATGTCTTTTGACTAGTAAAGAAATATCATTTAAATGAGGTCGATTTTTTAATTCATTCAATAAATCTTCTTCTGTATTTACATTATTCATGTTTAAAACCACTTTATCAAGTAACAATTTCGTTAATTCTTTTTCCCTATTACTGTTTGATATTTCACTATCAAGATCTAATAGTTCCTTAATCCTTATATTTTCATTTTGATTAGCAGAACCAAGCCCTTTAAAAATATGCATCATAGTGTTGTCTAAAGGAATTGATTTTAAGCTATAACCATAATTTATATAGAAACTATTACTAAATTCTGATTTTTGTAGATTAACCATTTTTATAATTACATTATCATTTATAATCCAATGGTTTCCTTTTTTTTTAAAACCAATAGGGACAAGTGTATTACTTAAAATTTTTTCTAACTCTTTTCTTTCCATTTTATTTTATTTTAATAATGTTCTAAAACAGTATTCCATTCACCACCAAAAGTATTTTCAAATATAGATTTATATTTCTCCAACTGTTTATTTCCAGATTTAATTCCTCTTGGATTAAATGGTTTTAATTCAAATATTGTTTTTGTGTTAAAATCAACAAAATCTGGTCGAATGCCTTTAATCTTAGCGTATTCTTTAAATCTGCCTAATTCTGGTGCATGCTCTGCAACTTTATAAAGCTTATGCATTTCCTGCCCGAGCTTCATATTTGATTTTGTAAATTTAGTTGTTTTTGCAATTAACTTCCCACCTGTAGCAGCCCAACCAACAAATGGAATCATAGCAGCTGTGCTTAACCCCGCATTAACATAATCACCCCGCGCTGTATAAATCAAAGCATTTATACCGTCAGCTATTTCGCCAACACCTGGTACCAAACCAACTACATCTAATCCGGTTTGCACCCCATCTAAAACTTGGGTACCTGTACTTGTTTTTCCTGTGGGAACGTCCTGTAAGGTAGCAGTAATATCAATATTATTTACTTCGCTTCCAATAGTATTAACAGAAATAGATTGCATGTTTTGCTGGTTGCTCATATAACTACTTAACATTAGCATCTTTTTTATTATACTGGACATAAGCCCGTGGAAATCAAATGGAGCATCACCCGCTGAGCCAATTATTGTATAAGCATTTTTACTTCCATCAAGACCATTTTTGTTGTAAATGGTCCCCTTTTTTGGGTCATCTCCACCACCAGGATCACCACCGCCACCTGAAAAATCATAAAAATCCTGAATAGCGCCATCACCTTCGATCATACCACTAGGGTCATTATAATTAATAGGGTTATTAAATCCAAAACGATAAGGTGTCCAACCAGGAGCAGCCTCCGCTAAAGGATCAGCACTCAACCAGCGACCCAATACCGCATCGTAATTACGGGGGCCAAAATTATGCAGATTAATGTTCATCTCAGGGTAATACTCTGCTCCATTCAGTTTCTCGTTGTTTACCAGCCCACGTTGTATTTTCCCCAACCCCATCATATCCAAACCAAAAGGGTAATAGCTATTTTCCTGAAGAACCTCAGTAGCACTGTTGATGCTATTATTAAAATCAGCATCGCTGTAACAAAGGCGTGTATTTCCCTGGTTATCGGTATAATAATATTCGTTCACATATTCCCAGCCATTCCCATTTAAATTCGGCACTACCCGTCCCTCAGCCTGCCCAAAGTATTTCAGTCCGGCTTGGTTATATACATAGCCATTAATATAGTATGTATAAACGGGAGTGCTAGAGCCGGCAGCTGTAAATATCCTTTTTAATAAAACTCCCACTCCATCATATACCAATTGCATAGTGCCACCTGTACCGTTAATAGTAACCGGCAAATCCAAATGATTGTAAGTAATGGTTAGGTTTTTAGAAGGGTCGGTTGTTAGGTTGCCATTGATATCGTACACATAATTGGCGCCGCCCATTGGTTTAAAATCATTGTACCCTTGCAAAGGAGCCGCATCTGTAACATTCATCAAATTATTACCACTATAACTGTAGCTCAGATCATCCATCAACCCATAGCTGCTGTTAGATAAGAGTCCGTTGCGTTTAAGGGCTTTAATGTTTCCGTTGGCATCATAACTAATTCCAAACTCATTATACTTTGTTGCCGCTGCCCATTGAGCGGTGGCAGTGTTATACTCTGCGTAGGTGGCATTGGTGAGCCTGTTTTTTAAATCATACTGGCAGGTATAGGCTTTTTTAGTAGCATCTGAAATGCTTCGCCAGTGAAATTCAGAGACACTGCCATCATATTTGGCAGTACCACCTGCGGTAGGGTTATTGTATTTTACCTCAAAACCAAAAAGGTCATTAGCATCATCGTTATTGGAATTATTTCCACTTACTAAATCAGCATTGTTTAAATGGGTAATCATGCCCAATTCATTATAGGTATAGTCAATGCTCTGCAAATAGGCAGAACCTCCGGCCGAGTGAATGTTTTTTTCTACAAGTTGTCCTACTTCATTGTACCCGTTTTGACTAAGGATAAGTACCGGATCATTATTGTTTTTAGCCAGGGTCATGAGTACCCTGCCTACTTTGTCATAATAGTATCGGTTAGTTGTTTTAAGCGTATGTGTAAAGGCCTGGTGTTTAATTTCAGAAACAATCTGTTTCCCTGAAAAATCATAATAAGTAGAGCTGATATCATAACCTCCGGCATAATTATTCTGTTTGCTTTGTACAGGGCGTGCCTTTTCATCATAAAACATTGCCGTTTTTAAATAGGGTACTGTAGGATTGGTTTCTAACACTTTTACCCAGGAGCCGGTCATCATGCCCAGGGTTTGAAAATTAACCAGCACAGGTACCGTAGAAGTTGATCCAAAAGTTCCGGGAGGCTTAATGAAGCTAAGAGCTGTCAGGTCCGGGCTATCATCGTCTGTACCGTCGTTATTAAAATCATAATCGTCGTAATAGTTCACAGAATGTATTTCGGTATTGGCAGTGGGTAAGGCTGCATTGGTATAACCTAATTGTATATTAAAATTACTCGCTGTACGATCTTCAAATAAAGAAGCGGTGCTGGCATCCACCATACTTTGTAGGGCTTGCGGACTGCTATTACTTGTATAGATACCTGATAAAATAGCCCGTCCCAATTTATCGTACTTATAAAAAAACCATTGGTTGTTAGTTTGCATCTTCTGGTTTTGAGCAAAAACCAACTGGTCTAAATCATTGTACACACTGTATTGCCAGCTTTTACCAGGTATCTTAGCTTTGGTGAGTCGTCCGCGTTTATCGTATTCATACAAAAAAATAAGGTCAGCAATAGTATTGAAGTTAAAGTTACCACTCTGTGCCATATTGCTGTAGCCTTGCGGAGGGATAATCGCGGTGAGCTCTCCAAAATCATTATAGACATAGTAGGTATAGTAGTAGATCGAATTGGCCACGTCAATCAATTCAACCTCACAGATTACTTTTCCGGATTTATCTGTATAAGTGGTAATAGCATGATTTTCTGCGTTAGTAACGGTTGTAGAAAGGAGTTCTTTAGCGGGATAGTAATATGCTACTTGAAAAGAGGTTGGAGTGGTTCCATAACTGGTAGCATCAAAATTAATGATACTATTGACAGTATTAAATCCATACGATTGCTTGTTTGTTTTCCCTGAGCTTAAGGCCCATTGGGGCGATGCAGAAGCCTGTTCGGTGATAAGACTGAAAGGGCTATCATCATACTTCAATTCTTCAAAAGCAGTAGTATTGGTTTTAAATTTAGTTCGAGCCGTATTATAAAAGGATTGCTGAACGCTAAGGGCATTAGCTTTGTAAGATGCCGCCACAGGATCAGGAGCACTTGTAAAAGGTAAATACTTCTTGGTCATCCGCCCTGTATTATCATAGTCATATACAATTACGCCATCATTACCGGAAGGGGAGATTTTAGAGCTTACCTCCTGTACTGTTCTTCCAAGCCCATCCATATAAGACGTATTTTCTAATTTTACACCGGATGAAATTGTGGGGATACCCGCCTCGTTTTGGATAGGCATCAAGGGGTTAATCTTTGAAATATAATTCTGGCCAGGTGTTTGAGCCTGTACAAGACATGATATCAATGTAAAGAAACTAATTAAAAAGCTGCTTTTAAAAATATCCTTTAAGACTTTGGTTTCGGGGGCTTTTACTGGCATGGCTGACAATTATTTTTATAATTATACAAGGTTTTTTCAATGATATTATTATTCAGGTCACGCACTAATTTTAGCCGCTGGAATTCATCGTATTCAAATAGCTGAAGTTCATTTCTACCGTCGAGCTGAGAAGTAACCCCTACATTTGGTTTATAGGTCATACTGGTCATGGACGACTCATAAGGCTGAATTCTCAAATCATCAATGAGTATGGTTTCATTGGTAGGAGCTGAACTATTAATAAAAGTTCTTAAGGCTAAAGCAGGGCCATAAGGCGGTGGAGGCAACGACGCTAGAGTCCGAATTTTATTTAAGTCAATAATGACTGAAAAATATTTCCAACTACCATTAGTATTAGTGATGGGTAAGCTTTGGTAGGCCATATTAATATTAGGGTAAAAAGTTCCCATATTTACACCATTATTAGTACAAATAGTCAAATAGGTAGTATTAGCCACATGGTTGGAAGGTGTATTAGCCCAACAGGACACGATATATTTACCGGTTTGTTGAATCGTGTTTGCCGGAAAATCACGGATTAAATTATAGCTGATAGCATTGGAAGAATTGGAATTGGCAAGAAGATAACTGTACTCTCCCGAGTGCTTATTAAAGTTCACAATATTGTTTGTGTTAAGGTTGTTACTCCAGGCATTTACATCGTCTGATTCAAAAGAGGTATAAGCGCATTCTTTATAATAAGCGCCATATATTTGTGCTATTGGCACTTCAGCATTATATCCATACAGAATAGAAGTCGTGGGACCGTTTTCAATTTTGGATTGCAGGATATTTCCTTTAGAATCAAACAGCTGATTGCTGGTCTTTCTTTTATAATTGGCATCAAAGCTAAAACTGGCAGTGTTTGTAGAAACAGCGTTTACCGAAGACGGGTTAAAAGAAGATAAAAGAAGCGGGTTGCTTATTTCCAGATTATATTCTTCTGCCAGACGAACTACCGGTGTATTATTGGAACTACCGTTGGATGTGGTATAATTGGCTAAATCTTTAAATGAGCACAATTTCCCTCCAATCAAAAAATCATCTTCCTGTTTGGTTTCAATAATGATATGTTCAACAAGCGTTTTAAGCTGGTTGGTTTTCTTCATGTTGAGTAGAGCCATACTTGGTGCATCCGGCATCGTAAATACTTGCCCTGTTGGATTATAATCAGCTACATATTTATAATTCTCTTTAAGGGTAATTCCATTACTCTCTATGCTTGATTTTGAACTTAAGAATTTATGGTTAGTTCCTGTATATGAATAATTGATCACTTTGCTTTGTGCTTTGCTTATATCATTAGGAAAGGATTTGTTATATACATATTCCGTTTCACTGTCCAGCACTTTCCAAACAGATAAATAATAGTATGGAGAAGTAGCGAATGTTTTGTCAAGATAAAAATCATTAATAGACGGTCTGCTGGCAGTAAAAGAAGAAAAACTATTAAATGTTATTTTATTAAAAGATGGCACCAAATAATTGAACACTTTTTTATAAACTATATTATTATTGATATCCCTCACCTGAACTTCTTTCAGCGTTCCATTTGCCCATTCTGTGTTAGGTTCAGGACAATAAGGGTAATTGGAACGCTTTACTTGTATATCATTCCTATCCATTGGATTATTTCCATCATAATGTATAATTTCTGTTTTGTTTTTTTGTATCAGGAATTGTCCGTTTACACTATAGTCCTGATTATGTCCAAAGGTTCCGGCATTGTCATATTTATATATTGTACTTCCTTTGCCCAATTCTTCTACCTTCACCTCTCTGTAATATACAGTAGGGGTATTTTCGGTCACAGATTGTGCATAATTATTAGAGTGAATTTTAAAAGAATTATATCTTTTTACATTAAATACATCATTACCATCTCTCCCAAATAAGGGCATAAAGTTAATTTCACCGGAACTTCGTTTAGCTCCTCCCGATAATAAAACAGTTTCATAGGTATAATAAAAGTTTTTCACAATGTCTTTCGTTAAATTTACTCCATCACTGTTAGTAATACTTTTAACCCTTACACCTCCGCTATTCCTGTTTACCAAATCATTATCTACACAAAAATCATGTAATTCATAATCAAAGGAGTATGTTCCTTGTGTAGGTAACTGAATTTTCTTTAACAGACAAGCTTTTGTCGTCCCTAAATTAGGGAGTCTGTCTGCACCATTAATTGTTACAGGTGTACCCCAACCTGGCATATTAATGGGATATATATAGCACTGAGCCCAGAGTTTGTAATCCGTCAAATCTGTATTGCTATAATTGGCATAATAATATTGGGTACCTTGCATATGGGTGGCACCGTTGGCTTTGTAGTATCCCCAAAAATCTTTTTCAAATGACCATTTTACCGGAAGATTGGTGGCTTCATATTCAAATATATAAGGAGGTTTACAGGTCTTTAAATCAGAGCCGGCCTCATTTAGAGACATTAATTTTAAACGTTTGTTTCGAAAAGTAAGGCCTGTATTCTCATTGGTAATTACATTAGATACAAAATAGCCATAATTAAAATGATATTGTTTTAATAAGATATTACGTTCATCGTATATTTTAATATAATCGAGGCTCTTATTGTCTGTTTGTGTATTAGGCATTGTAAACACATCCTGACGGGCTGTATTATACTCAAAATTTACAGAGCCTTTACTCCAGCTAATTTTTTTAATTCTTTTACTGTAATAGGTATTAAAAGATTCTGTCAAAAATACACCGTGATCCGTGTTCGCAGGATCCGATGGCAAAACAGCATCATTGTATTGATAAACATAAGGTTGTAAGGTAGTTTTATTGACATTATATACAAAACTTTGATCGAAGGTGTAATTTTTAAACGCTTCATAACTCATGTCAATAGCATATTTTGCGTCTGCCGACTCCACTCTCGTTAAATTCCATTTAATAATGGGGGGAGTTGAAGATCCTCCAAAAGCGGACTGTGAACTGCACCCTGTCATGTTATATGCACTTCCATAAGTATCCCAAAGTCTGTTGTAATAGGTTAAAGGCGTGTTGCTGTAATAATAGGATGTACCACTTAAGTCCGGTTTCACTTTCTCGGCATCCGTTGAACTGAAAAAATATTTTGTGCCACTTTCATCTACTACAGTAAAGTTGCGGTTATTAAAAATGATTTGGTAATGATTGTCATTGTTAAGCATCACAACATTCCCATTATTATTAAAAATAAATTGTATTTTTTTTCCTAAGATATTAAGTGTGTAAATATCTGACTCTATATCCCAAACCGGCCCTGTATTTGAGCCACAGGGTGAAATATAGCCAGCCGCTTTTTTGAAAAAAGTCTCGTAAGTTCCATAACAATTAGCACATCCAAATGTACAATTTTGCAAGTTGCAGGGCTGAAGGGTATGATAGGGGTCTGCTACATCGTTCTTCCAGGCTTGATATGCAGCGTTACTGGTATTAATATTTATATAAAATACTTCGTCTGCCCTCCCTTTGATTTGTCTTGTAATAATTGTTCCGGTACTAAGCACCCACCCTAATCCAGTCCAGGAGGATTCATCATCTACCTTTATTCCACCAGAAGCATAATTTAAACTCACCGGGAGACTAATTCCACCGGTAGTAACCGAATAGAGAGCGATATTTGTGAAGGCGGTTCCTGTACTGTAATCTACTCCTACATTTGCTGAATTTGCCAACTGCATATTTTCAGAAGAGTTTTTATAGGTAGGCTCTGACTGATGATTATTATCGGAGAGATAACTATTTTGAGCTCCAAGTCTGGCAAAAATAATGAAGAAGGCTGTTGTTATATAATGTGCTTTGCTCATAATTGATTAGTTAAGTGATTGTTGAAATGTTTGTACTAAAACACCATCTGAATTAAATACTTTTAAAACTAGCTTCTTGTTATCAAAAGAAGTAATATGATTAAAGTAAAAATAGATGCTCTGACCTTCCATATAGTAGGTTATTTCAGGAGCTTTGAAGACACTTGATCGTAAGAGTGCCTTATTAATAGTCAGTGAACTAATTAAAATGTCCTTATTAGGACCATCCGTTTCCATAAAATCACAGGTAATATTTTTAAACTTACTGGTGTCTGAAACGGTTAGTTTATTTGAAATGGTATATTTCAGGATGTCAGTAGAGTCGTTGATATGTTCAGATAAGCTACCTTTATCTGTATCTAAAAAAGTGATGACTGGTGTTTGACCATTGTCTACTATACAAGAATCTATAAAATAAGTATAGGCTACACTATTATTCGTTGCATCTGTCACCGTTACTGAGTAAGTACCCTTTACCAAATTGGCAATGCTTGGTTCAGTAGCACCATTACTCCATACATATGTATAGGGAGGAGAACCGCCAGAGGCATAGAGGTTAATACTTCCTTTTGCATTGTCGTTACAGTTTGTATTGATTTTTCGTGAATTAACCGTTAAACTAGGTAAGGCAAAATCACAACCTATATTGGCACAGCTATTTCCGGATGATAAGGCGATTTTTAGTTTCCAAGAAACGGTTACCTCATCGAGAGTACCTACATTTATAGTAATATCGTTCAGGCTAAGATTTAAAGTGTTTCCGTTTCTTGAAAATTTTGCCATAGCTCCTTGTTTATAATTACACAGGAAGGTTTTTGCTCCATTCATATAAAGGTATAAGGAAAATGGATCCTGATAAATACCATAGTCAATATCATTAGTATTTGTAGCAATATCTGAGAGTATATCTGCAAATCCAATAATCATAGTACCTTGATTATTATTGCATATCCAACTGAACTGTCCATCCATATTAGGTAAGAGGTCGTTTTTGGTATATGCAGTGCCATAAGCAGTTCCTGTACTCACCGAAGTAATATTATCATTGGAAATAGTACAACCTCCTATCATGTTCCAATATGTTTTATATAAGATATCAAAGCTTAAATTGGAATTGATGTTATGGGATGGGTCTGTAGCAGAAACCTGGTAACGTCCATAAGGTAAATGATCAATAATAGAACCATTTATGTTTATACAATTCTTTACCCACATATAATTTAAACTAGGATATAAAGATCCCAATGTTATGGAACCATCAGCTGCATAAAGAGTACTGGCATGTCTGATTGTTTTGGTTACGAGATCTGTATAAGGGTCTATTTTACTAAAACTACAACCTACGTTTACTAATTTAATAGAAGGTCCTACAACAGAGACTAATCTGAGGCTTTTTTCAGAGAGCCCGTTATAAGTAACGGAGTTAACTATAACGCCGTTGAGTTTATAATTAATTGTATTACCCATTCGTTCTATCCTGATAATATCTCCTACCCGTGGAGCATAATCTAAATAGCTATAAACTCCATTTTCAAAAGAATATAAATAGGTGCCCGCGTAGGAATAAAACCCATAATCAATATCGCTTAGGTCATATCCTGAAGTGGTGCTATCCGCAAAGCCAATATGGTAATGATTGCCAGTAAAATTATCTTCTACATATTCAAACCACCCATCAGTATTTGGCATTAACACGTTTTTGCTGTTTGCGTACGTCGGTCCGGCTAATGTATCGTTTCTGAAATAACCGCCGGTTAAATTATCCCAGACAGTTTTATACCCAACCTGAAAGGTATAATTACTTTGGTTAAACATGCTATCCTTAACCGCTACACTATATGCCCCGAAAGGAACTGATGTAATTGAAGATTTTGTTGTGCTTTTAGGTCCCCATTCATAAGTTTTGAGGCCTGCTTCCCGTGGAATAACATTTATTCCCCCATCCGCTATTCCCGGAGCACTACTATGCCTAATAACAGGATACAGGCCTGTATAATTATTAAATATAATATGATCGGTATGCATAAAACTACAACCTACATTTACTAATGACAAAGGAGAGTTAATACTACATTTTAATTTTAATGTTTTTTCTGAGATATTATTGGCTGTAACCGAACGCATAATTATGCCATTTATTTTATAATTGATAACGTCACCAATACGTTCAACCCTAACAACATCGCCGTTTACAGGATAGTTAATTAAACCTTTATTCCCGTTCTCAAAAAAGTATATGTAAATTCCGATATACGAAAAGATTCCATAAGTTATATCGTTTACATTATTAACAGGCGAGATACTATCAGTAAAGCCAATAAAGTAATGGGTTCCGTAAAAATTATTCTGCACATATTCGAACCAACCATCCTCATTTGGTAAAAGTGTATTTTTGCTACAGGCGAAACCCGTTCCTGAAATACTATCGTTCCTAAAATATCCTCCCTGTAATTTATCCCATAATACTTTATACCCCATTCTATAATTAAATATAGCCGTATCCAAATTGCTATCAGTTACTTTTACCGAATAGTTTTGTTTTGATTTATTGCTTATATCTTTTGTGGTAATACCGCCTGGATTCCATAAATAAGAATAAGGCGCAGTGCCACCGCTCACCTTAAGGGTAATATTTCCTGTGTTGTCAATACCATCAGGTATTAAATGGTCCACCGATCCTATTACTGAAATTTGCGCCTGTATAGTACTAACAGACACTAACGATAAAAAAACTGTTTTAAAATATCTCATAAATTATTGTATTATGGAATAGATAATGCTTTGAGTACTTTGAGCATCTTCGGTATATATTTCATATACATAAGGCTGTAACACAAAACTATCCGGATTGGTAATGGTTAAATTAGTAGCTTCTTTTTTATATAAAACCAATCCATTAGTTCCATTTACAGGGGCAGAATTAATAAGATAGTTTACCTGGTAAATTACCGCATTGGTTTGTTTATTACGGATCTTTAGAAACACTTTCACAGCATCCGTATTATTTTTTAAAGTAATGGTTGCTTTCGCCTGAACTCTGATTTCAGGAGCTCCACCCGTAGGTTGCTGACTTCCATTAGTGGGGGTTGTTTTATAAAGCACCTGAACTTTTTCAATAGTTGGATGATTAATGGACTGTGCCATCGTATAAAAAGGAATTAAGCAACTGGTTGCTACGATTAAGAAAAATGTTTTCATGAGTGTTATTTGTTTTAATTTAGAGGGGGCGATTTGAAATTGATCTGTAAAGTTTTTAGATCAGTTTATATTACTTCGGGGAAAATAAACCGGACATTGACTTGAAAACAAAATACAGGCAGAACCACTGCTAGTAGAGGGATAGACTTCATAGTTTTAGTTTACTTTTATTGATTTAATTCAAAATGTACGCTTTGTGAGTAATTAAAAAATCGTACTAGGATATTACCCGAACCAAAATTTTTAAGGACGCCGCAAATATAATTTATATTTCTAAATAGATTATATGAAGAATAACAATTTATTATTTATATAACGTAAGTCCTGTGAAAAAAGTACACTTCAAGTGTAACCAAATATGAATTCACAAAAACTTAAAGAAGTAAAACAAAATACTTTGGAAATATTTGCCATGTGTTTTTTCATCTTCGCTATTTAATTAAGAAACCATTTTTTTTGTGACTAACCCTCCTGTGTACGATACAGGCAGACATATCGCAATAGATACCATTTTATACCATACCGGGAAAGGAATGATGTACATATTAAAAATCATGAATACTGTTACGATCCCCCCGACCAAAATACTCTTGAGTAATTGATCTTTACCAATAACAATTGGCAGCATTCCACCTAAAAAAGAAGCGCAAACGTTAAAAAAAATAACACTAACATAAAATACCGGAGGTAATTTTTCAATAGCGTTCCCGAATAACTTTTCATTTAAAAGAATTTCGTCTGTGTGAAAAAAGTAAACTCCGCTCAAAAGATTCTCGACTGCTATGAGCAGACACGTCGTAATGAGCGAACCTAAAATAACGGATAGGATATCTAACTTCTTTTCAAATGGGGTTATAACATTGGTTATTTTCTGACCATTGTTTTTTCTGGATTCGTTCATGATTTCGGACTTTGGAATTACAATGATCCTTTGAACCGAGTGTGATGACGAATTTTTAAATAAGAAGAACTAACAAAAATAAACGTTCGGCAAAATTATAAAAAAAAGAATAGGTTTTACAAAAGGGCTATGTTTTTTTTTCAAAGCTTGCAATCTTTGCCTGGCAAATTTCTTGTGTCAGCAGTTTTAAAAGCAGTAACCGATTATAAATATATTCTAGTTCTTCCTTTGTAATAGTATATTTTACATTATAACGGGCATCGACATAGGCACGCCTTAAAAGCTGGAAATAATCCTCCTCTTTTTCATTTTCTCTCTGAAACACTTTTGCAAAGCGTAAGTCTAAGTTATTTACATAAACTTCCAAATCGCCAATGTCGTGCGTTTTTGGTTTATAGCCTGTAAATACCAATTGAATAGCAGCGTAATAACGTTCCGTTGCCTGATGGAGATTAAAAACAGCTTCTTTGTATAATATTTTTTCAACACCTGATAAATACATTTCTAATGAACCATTCGCACTGTTAAACCAAATGTCAAAATCCCTTTCAGCTTTTTCTTTAAGTTCAGTAATATTTAATTCTTTAATAGGATTAAGTTTATGCCTGTTAGAATTGTAAAGCATATAGCCTTGCTCCATGATCTCGTGAAAAAAATAGGATCCTTCACTGATCTGGTGATTAATAAAATCAATTCCATGATAAATAGCTCCAACGGGGGTTGTTAATTTAAGGCTACGCATTACTTTGTCAATACTGGCTGTATATAAAGAATCATTGGCTTTCCCATTAGTATGTAGTATAATCAAAAGATCAAAGTCACTTTTGTACCCAAACTCATTACCATCAATTCGTTGAATGTCTTCTACCCATTTACCAGTGGCATAAGAACCAAATAGGATAATCATTTCTACATCGAAAAATGCTGAAACAACTGATTTTACAATCGCGTTCAACTCATCTTCCTTGTATTTATTAGCTGTCTTAAAAAGAGGGCTTATATCACTTTTCATAATACTATGTAAAAGCGAAGATAGTAATAATATTGTTTTAGTAAATATGAATTTAAAACAACTCTTATGCCCTAATATAAGAGAAGGAGTAAAAAAACAAAAGCGTTCAGCAGGCCTGCTGAACGCTTTTAATGAAAACATCAAATTCAGATTACCAGCTTATAATAGTCCAACTGTTAGGTATAGGTCCTTGCATAGTTCCCATTTTGTAAGTAGCATGGTTCACATAAAAGCAGGGAAGGTAAGTGCCATTATTACTGCGATTCTTGTCTGTAAAATGAGTAAATGTGACCCCTGAAACGTTATAAAATACACACTGACTTTGTGTAAACGGATCAGGATAATTAAAGTTAGGTATAGTGTAGTTCAATATGTAGCCAGGCGAATAATAAACAAAGTTTACAGAAGGTGTACGTGGCCCATTAAAGGCTCCTTCAAAGTACATACTTGATACATTTGCGCTTACCCAACTTCCAAAAATATGTTTTTTGAAATGTTTCCCCGTTACATATAGTTTCGACTCGTTATAGCAATGTCCTTCTGCTGTTTTATTTTGTTGAGTAAATACAACCTGCAATTGGTGTCTTTGTTTAGGAAGTTGACCTGTATACGTTTTTTCAACCCAATGATTATTTGAATTATTGCATTCACAAGTACTTTCAGGTTTTCCGGAGGGAGTAAGGACATATGTGGCATCCTGTAATTTACCTGCGTTAAGCGTATTGCTTAAATTATAGGAAGGTTGAGCAGGATCAAACGTCGTGGTGGAGTATATCATATCTTTTGTATAATGATACAGCGTGTTATCAATGATCACAAAACCATATTTGTTGGTAAGCTTCGCAATCGTGAGAGAAAATAAATTAATGGTTACATAAGGTTCGCCATCTGAAAACACTTCGTTATCCAGAATGTCAGTATTATTAGTATATATAGTAGAGTGTACATATAGATCTTTGTGCGCAATAGCATCATCAACAGAACTGTAAGAATTTACAAAAGCAGTCATCTGTGCATCTTCTGCCGCCATTACTTCATTATAAGTATGGTAAAGCGGAGTGAAACCTGCAAGGGTAAATTCAGTCTGTTGTGTTTCCAATTCACCGATAAGTGAATCGAAAGTTTGTTGTGTATCAAAATTTAAAACGTCACCTCTTAGGGTGATAGGGGAACCTGATCGCGCATGTGTACTGTTTACTCCCTGTTGCGTAGTGTTTGTTACCGAGGAATCTTTAAGTGTTTTAATGTCTTTTTTACAGGCCGTAAATGCCAGAAGCGATACAGCCAATACTAACAAGGGTGTTTTCATTTTTTTAAAGGTTTAGTGGATTACGGTCACAAAAGTCGACTATCTATTTCTTATATATATACGTAAAATTACGTGATGTTTATAAATTAAATAAGTAAGCAGTTTAATCACTTAAATGGCTGGTATTTTGAGAACCTTATTAATTTAAATGAGCAATGCTTGTTCATTTTATACTATCAAAGCACGTAAAATTACGTAGATGTTTATAATATTTTTAGATTATAATTGTAGCTAATTACATATGTTTAATGCTATTAAAAAAATCATATATTCGATAAAATTAAAATTATGGAGCCACACCCAGGCATCGTGCTTGGTAATGATATTTTTGGGCGCCCTCCAATACAGGCAGGGGAAAATTGTTGTTAGAAAATAGCATTTACTATCTATCATTAACTGATGATGAGTTAAAAAATGTTCTCTATAAGCGTTAATAGTAATGAGTATTCAAATAAATTATCTTAACTTTAATAGAAACACTTACTTCTAATATAATTTTAAATGGAAAAATTGAATTTCATCTATAATCAAAATGGCAAAACAGTTGCAGAATTCGATAGCAATAGCGAAAAATTCAAAGAGTTGATTACTGTTGCAATTAAAGAACTTAATAAAGTTATTTCCGTGAAAGGTCACATATACAATTCTACTTTAGCGCCTTCAAATAAAGAGAATTTTGAAGAAGATTTGAAAATTTTAATGTCCTGTGATATAGCTATTAGAACATTAAAACATATTACAAATCAAAATATTGACTAATACCTTAACTTATGCAAAACCATTAATACTGCTTAAACATGGAGACTTTTGTCCAAAAAGTGAATAATGATTTAGGAAATCTCGGAGTCCAGCTAAAAAACTTTCTTAGTTCAAATACAAGTATAAGACAGACTATTTTCCCAGGCGATTCTTTTTTTTCGACTTCGGGAAATCACAAATTTGAGGAAATTAGCGCCGATTCCGTTCCTATTCAAGACAAGCTGTTTAAAAGATCTAATGAAATATTTGAAATAATAACATTTCTATTATCAGGCTCTACAGAAAATCACGCAAAAGATTTTGAAAAACATAAGCAAGTCATTTTATCCCTTATCCTCCAAAATTCTTTAACATGGATAAAAACGACTAATGAAGCAGCAAATAAAGCAGCTGAGGCGGTAAATAGTATTCAAACATTATTATCAACATTATTTAAAAACTCTAATTTATCTCCCATACTTGTTCCTGATACAAATGCTCTTTACATAAATGCCGATATTGAAAACTGGAATTTTTCCGAGTTTGGCACCTTTGAAATTATTGTAACGCCTAGCGTTCTTAAAGATTTAGATAAACATAAAATTGAACATCGAAACGATTCGATACGAACTAAAGCAATTACATTAATCAATAAATTAAAGGAATATAGAAGAAGAGGAAAATTAACCGAAGGGGTAGTAATAAAAAAAGATAAGATCAATTTACGTACAATTGCAGTCGAGCCGGATTTCTCCAAAAATTTAAGTTGGTTAGATCAAAATAATGAGGATGATAGGCTTTTAGCCGAAATATTAGTTTTAACTAAAAAAAATTCTGATCGACCAATATTTTTGATAACAGCAGATATTAACTTACAAAATAAATGTGAGTTTATAGAGTTTCCTTTTTTAGAACCTCCTAAAACAAAATCATAAAACTCTAATGTATTATATTGAAATTAAATTACTTAGACCATATAAAATTGACAAATCTTCTAAAAACTGGTTCGATTTTTCATCCGTAGAGCCCACCAAAGCCTCACAGAAATGTGAGGCTTTTTTATTGCTCAATTATTGCCTTACACAGAATTGGGATCAGGAACAAAAGGGAATCAGGTCCATAATAGTTATCACCAAAGACTGAAAAGCAGATCGAAGTATAAGCTAAAAAACACGTGGTTTTACGTATTCTTTATATTGAACTGTTTGCATAGGTTTACTTAATTCAATTTATATCAATTAAGAATTAAAGCTATGTCAAAAATAATTTTAGAAGATTGGGAAGATTATGATAACAAAAAGAAAAAAACCGAGGATAGACTTTTTGTTTCATGTGAAGAACAATGGGAACGAGATTATATAGGGAACAAAACATTAAAATATTATCCAAATCTAACTGTGGTTAATATTAATAATGCGGTCCAAAAAGCGTGTGAAAATGCTTCTACTCCCAGACCCAGGCATAAATTCAGGACATTTGTCTGCAATCAGCTAGGAATTTCTTTAGTATAACATAACAAAAAACGCCACTCAATTGAGTAGCCTTTTTAATCAGGTCAAGGGTTAAAGTTTTTCAGAAATGAAATGTACATTTTTTATTAGTGGTGGTACAGAAATAATTTTAAGTTTCGTGCACCAAGCCAATAATCCATCTATTAAGCGTTTTAATAGTCTCCGTCCAAGTGGGAGCGGGAATAATTCCCTCAAATTCTTTCCCGTCCCTGCTTGCGCGAAGTGGATGTTCGTTGGCTACGTATCCGAGTATGAGTTATCTTCAAATTGATAGTTTCTGTCTCAAAAATAATCGGTAACGATTCTGACTAGTATAACGTTGAAATTTTTATTTAGTTACATTAGTCTATTATTTTTTATACTGTTAAGGTATATCCGGCCAAATTAATCTACATTTCTTATATATAGTTCTAGTATCAAGTTTAGCATGGCTATCTACTATCTGCTTTTATTGACTTCCTTGATAATTCTACAAATGTTAAAGGCTTTGAAGACATCACCAAAGCTCATTTAAACAGTAAATTCAGGGCTTATTTAAAGTATGATTATCAAAGTGAATTTTCTGATACTTTTGTTAATTATGTTTTAAAAGGGTATTTCAGTTTTATATTAGATAAAAATGGAATTCTGCAACTCTTATTAAATCTTAAATAAAAAAGCGAAGGTAAATACCCTCGCTTTTTTTAACTAATTTATTGTTTATTTTACTGATTAACACCACTATTTGAATTTAATCCCTTCAAAAGTGTTATTCTGAACATTCTCTCATATTCTATTCTTTTATAAATTTTGCAGACATCATATCACTGCCATTTTTTAAACATATAAAATAAATACCGGATGAAAGTTGTTTAATATCTATCAATTTATCATTCTGTAATACAGTATGTATTTTTTCAGAACCATCAGCTGCGTAGATGACGCACTCCGACTCTTTTTCTATTAATGCCACATCAATTGTTATATAGTCTTTTGCCGGATTAGGAAAAAATGTCAATAAAGAAGAAGACTGTAACACATTAATACCGGTAGAACTTGAGCCACTTACTAAAAAACAGCCTTTAGATGCCCCATTACCGGAAGTAAAAGTACCTCCAATAATAAGGATATTTCCATTAGATAATTTATGTATTGTATATCCATTAACACCGAAATTTGATCCGGTGGTATATGTTGCAGTAGACCATGTACCAAGGGTTGGATTGTATGTTTCAATACATTTGGTATTTGTTGGTGAGAAAAAATCAGCTAACCCAAAGGATAGTGCATTTCCATTTGATAATAATACTTCCGGGCAACGGTTTCTTTCATGCGACATAGTTCCAGTTGTAGTAAATGTATTTGTGTTCGGATCATACAATTCACATGTAGGACTTCCACCGCCTGCAATTAGTACTTTCTGATTATTCAACAAAATTGAAGAATGAAAATTATGAATTGTACTCATCGTTCCTCCTGAAGACCATGTACCTGTATTTGCATTGTACACTTCGGCAGTATTAACATACCCGCCACTTATAAGGGCATTACCATTAGCTAACAGTACAATATCCTGATGTTCACGAGTAATCGCCAAACTACCTGTAGCAGACCATAATCCTGTAGCCGGATCATATAATTGACAGGCCGTTGAACCTAAATTTCCGCCTCCAATTAAAACTTTTCCATTATTAAGTTTTACTGCAAAATGACCGATGTGCCCTGCCTGCATACTATCTGTATATGCCCAGGTATTTGTAACGGGGTCATACAACTCACAACTTTTCCTGATATAAGGTGTTCCCGAATAATAATCGCCTACTGCACCACCCATAACCAATATTTTCCCATTATTTAGCGTAACTGACGAGAAATAACTCCGTGTATCTTTCATACTTATACCTGCACTCCATGTGCCTGAAGTAGTGTTATATATTTCACACGTTTTATAGGTTGCGAAATTAGATAATGTATAATTGTCTCCTCCCATCGCCATAACATTACCATTTGGCAATACCTGTGATTCGTGGCCGATTCGGGCTGTTGTTAAACTTCCTGTTGGAGTAATTTGTCCGTTTACAAATAACTGACTCGTTACAAAAGCCATACATAGTAACTGTTTTTTCATTTTTTGGGTCTTATTAAATTATTTTTTAGTGCTTTTTTTGTCACAACAACAAATAAAGCGATTCTTTTTTACTTGATAATCAATTTTACTTTAAATATTAATTCTGTTTCAAATAAATCAATTATCTAAACTACCGCAGTTAGCTATTTTATTATAACTTAAACAAAAAATAACACTAACGTTAAAAAAAATAACACTAACGTAAAATGCCGGAGGTGATTTTTCACTTATAGTTTAAAACCCCTCTTTTATTTGCACCAAGCCTGCCTTTAAAAACCTATGTGGTTATTGTTTCAAAAACCCAAAATGGTATTTAAAAATATCGTTAGTAAGTAGTAGTCTGTGCAACCCATTATCGTCGAAAAAAGAGATTCCGGATCAGGCATAAAAGTTGAATGGTCATAAGTAAATTTTGGTTTCTGTGGTTGCATGATCTAAAACATAAACACATCCTACGGCTCCTTATTAAAAATCAGAGAGGTCTCTCCTTAATTTAGATATGTTTCAGGTGCTCTATTAGATTTTCCGACCTTTGCCATTCGCTAAAAGAATAACTATTAAATTAAATATAATGAAAATAGCAGGAAAATTAGTGGCAATAATGATAGTGATTACCACATCATTAAGCGCGCAGCATAACAATGGAAAGCCGTTAAGTAAAGTTGAGGATGGTATTTATAGATCGTTCAAGGATTTTGAGAACTATCATTTCTTCGACAGCGTAAACGTAAGTAATCATAAAAATATGATGAAAGAGAATGACTTTGATCAAATAGTTTTGAAAGAAGGCAGACATAAACGAAAATATACCGAAGGGGAAATTTATGGGTATGCGCTTAATGGAAAAGAGTATAGATATTTTGATTCGGGAAAACCATTTAACCCATATGGGTATTTTGAAATTGTAGAAATTAATGGACTGGTAATATACCGGCAGACAGAAAATAGTAGCAGCCCTGATGTGGAGTATGATTATTTTTATAGTAAGGATCTGACTTCTCCAATAAAACTGTTGAGTAAACATAACCTTAAATACGAATTAAATAATAAAGAATTTATTGTGGCACTTTTTTCCCTGAAAAATATTAATGAGCGTAAAAATGGGGAATTTGTTGTAACCAGGTTATTTAATAAATATAAAAATAACTTATGTGATCTTTAATAATTAAGAGATTCTACACTATATGCGAATGTTTAGGGTCTAGCTTTTTCACCCATGCACCATTATTATATTACAAATACACTATCCTGTTTTAGAAAAAAAATAATTGACCTTATCAATTAATTATCTACGTATTAACGTAAAAACAAATGGCTGACATTCTCCAATTCTCTCAACTTAACAAAGAAGCAACAGATTAATTATTTATAACAATTCTTTTTTTTGGTGCCTAGAGAAAAGCCTCAAAGTGTTAATATTGTTAAACATTTCAACCTTATAGTATATTATTTACCTTTGTATAAGTATCTCTCTAAATACTATTTGCAAGTAGTATTTTAAAAAAGTCTCTGGCCTTAAATTTAATTGTCCTTCCTAGTCCTTACAGATTATTTATTTAATCTATTACAGCCCTTTTTTACAGCTCAAAAATCACCTTGTACTTTAAAACGAATGTATTTTCCAAGTTCTGAAACATAATTTGATATCATAACTATGAATAAGTATCTGTACTTTATTTTTCTAACCCTACTACTGAGTTTATATTCTGTTGGTTTTTCGCAGACTTATATTTCCGGTATCTTTTATACTGATGGAAATGCTTACTGCTCTGGCGATTTAGATAATGCCGGTACATTTATAAACGCAGGAGGAGGAAATTTTTATATTGGAGGGAATATTACCAACTCCGGAACTACAGCGTATGATGGCGGTACTTTATTATTTGTAGGAAGCTCCGCTCAGTCATCAGGAGGAAGTGCTGTTTTTTATACGACCAATGTTACATTTAATAATGCCTCAGGAATAGCTGTTAATAAATGTCTTAGTGTAAATAATACCGCCCTCTTTACATCCGGTTTAGTTACAACACCAACCGGCTCAACCGAACCTCTTGAATTTACCTCACCTGCTTTACCCTCCGGAACCAGCAATACTAGCCATGTAAACGGATATGTTCGCAAATTGGGAACAGGGGCATTTACTTACCCCGTTGGAGATGCAGCAATGTATCAACAAGTAAAAGTGAACCCAACCGTAAACACAACAGGTATGGTCGTTAAATATTTTCCAGCCGATGCCGGTGTAGCTCCTTTTGTAACAACAGGTACCGATCCGGTAGCGCTTCAATATTATAACCACCTCGAATACTGGAACATTGCTCCGGTATCAACTGCTACAGGAGTAGTTACTGTTTTTTGGGATGCCTACAATAATCAGGGAATAGGCTCTCCAACAGATTTAAGGGTTGCTCATTTACGGGGAGCTCAATGGTTAAATGAAGGCATTCTTGGCGCGGGGTCAGTTAGCTCTGGTTCGGTAACCAGTAATACACTTTCTTCCTGGAGTCCTTTTACAATAGGCAGTATTTCCAGTAATTCTCCTCTGCCTATAACGCTCACCCGCTTTGATGCATTATACAATTCCTGTACTATTTCAGTAGTATGGAATGTACAATTAGAATTGGATCTCAATCATTATGAATTGGAATACAGTGTTGATGGTTTAGATTTTATTTTCCTGGAGAGAATTGAACCTAAAGGGAATAACGCGGCATATATTTTTAACCATAATCCAGATACAGATGGGTTAATTTACTACCGCCTAAAAATAGTAAATGAAGATGCTTCTGTATCTTATTCCCACTTGGTATCTCAAAGCGTTTCATGTGAAGAAAAATTGCAGGTATATCCAACACTTACATCGGATATGGTGAACATTGAAACGAATAATGCCCCTGTAAAATCATATGCACTCTACGATTCCAGAGGGAGGATGATACAATTTTCTAAAATAGAAAGCCCTCTTGTTAAAATTCATTTAGAAAAAGAGTCGGAAGGATTATATTATTTGGTCATAAATATGGCAAACGGTGAAAGGAAGAATTTCAGAATAGTTCGGGTAAATTGATCCTTGGGTAAATATTCATTAAAAAAAGAAGATTATGATAACTAAAAAGAAACTAATTGTGCTGCTTTTTACAGCAGCGTCCTTTGTAACCAAAGCCCAGGTAAACGTTGGAGCAAATAGTGCACCTAATACGGACGCTATGTTAGAAATTAGTGGGAGCAGTAAAGGGTTATTACTTCCCCGCGTCACCTTGTCCAGTGCTTCCACTGCCTCTCCTTTAAGTAGCCACGTAGCAGGTATGACAGTTTATAACACCGCTACCGCAGGTACAGGTACAGCTGCTGTAACACCAGGCTATTACTATAATGATGGTTTACAATGGCAACGCCTGCAGGCAGGCACTACCCCGGTTACTGGAGATGTGAAATATGGCTACCAAACGGTAGATCATAGTGGTTGGATAAAATTAGACGGTAGAGCAAAAAGTTCTTTAACGACAACACAGCAAGCACAGGCAACAGCATTAGGTATTGGCGCAAACCTACCTGATATATCGGATAAAACAATTGCCGGCGTAAGTGCAACCAAAACGCTTAATACAACGGGAGGAAATTCCAGTGTCTCCTTAACTCAAGGAAATTTACCTAATGTTAATTTCACTGGAACAACATCAACAGATGGCGCACACACCCACACCTATGCTAAACCCTATGATTGCATTGATTGTAGTGCCCTGGCATACCCTGCGAATAATAATGATGGGAATTTTTTCTCAGCAACTACCTCTTCCTCAGGATCACATTTTCACACAGCTACAGTAAGTAGCGGCGGAAGTGGTACTACTGTATCCGTCCAAAATCCGTATTTGGCTTTGAATGGATTTATTTACCTGGGTAGTTAAGCCGTATTGTTTATTATAAGAACGGTGTTATAGTCCTTCTCCTATTTTGTAAGAACGATTATTCAAAACAGATGCAAAACTTAAAAATAATTGCAGAAACAAAAAAGCAGTTATTGGTGTAAAAATAACCAGTTCTTTAAACCGTCGTACGTTTGGCATTGGTGCACCCATGCCGGCTATAATGGTTAGCAATGAAGCTACCATTAAGGGAAGTCCGGAATTCGGAAAAGAATATGCGCCAACTCCTTTTTTATTTCCCCGCACATCGCCGCTAAAAAAAACATACTCTGAATTTTAAATTCAGCAAGTATCGGGTTTTATGGCTACTCAACTATACGAATCTTTGCATTCAAATTTAAAACAATTAAAAAATGCAAAAATTTAAAAACAAAGTAGCCTTAATTACAGGTGGAACAAATGGAATGGGTTTTGCCACAGCTCAGGAATTTATTAATGAAGGGGCAACCGTAATCATTACAGGGCGTAGCCGGGAAACGGTAGACAAAGCCGTAAACAGTTTAGGTTCAAATGCTATTGGGCTTGTATCCAATGCAGGGAAATTATCTGATGTGCTTGAGTTACAAAAACAAGTAAAAGCTCACACTCCTAACCTGGATGTTTTATTTATAAATGCAGGATATGGCAAGTTTGCATCCATTGAAATGGTGGATGAAGCGCATTATGACGAACTGTTTAATATGTTAGTAAAAGGAACATTCTTTACCGTTCAACAAATGTTACCAATGATGAACGCAGGAAGTGCTATCCTTTTAAACACTTCTGTTGTAACAGAATTTGGGATGGAAAATTTTTCCATTTACTCTGCTGCAAAATCAGCCGTTCAATCTTTTATAAAAACATTTGCTTCTGAATGCACCGCAAAAAAAATACGGGTAAATGGAATAAGTCCGGGTTATATCAAAACAAATATTTTTAATAATACAGGCCTTACTTCAGAACAAATTGATGGAGCAGTTCAGGGTATAATCCCTACACTTCCTTTCAAACGCTTTGGCGAGCCAACCGAAATAGCCAAAACAGCTCTTTTTCTTGCCTCAGATGATGCTTCCTATATTCACGGAGCAGAAATTGCAGTTGATGGTGGATTATCAACTATTAAATAAATCTGTGTATCGGAATAATATGGAATTAAACATTTGTCATTCCGAACTTGATTCGGAATCTCATTAGATGCTGATTCCGATAGCTATCGGAATCAGCATGACATCTACTTTTTACCTTTGTCTGGCTGAGGTTTACACATATAACCAGGCAAAGCAATATTTTATGTTTAAACTATAGCAAAAGCAGATACACTGTTTTACCACAGGATTTGTATAAATTTCTTTGGTACCAAAACTTTTGGAATATCATTTAATCCCTAAAACGTTCGTTAAAAGCCTCAGCAAACTTTGAGGCTTTTTTATGACTATCCGAAAGATAGGGTGCCTTAGTTTTTATTATATTTATCATGAGAACTTTTGATTACGATTATTTTATCATGACAGCATCACCAGCAACCATTGTTCCTTTTCAAGACCATCATCAGGCAGGTATTGATGAGCTTATGGTCCTGACTGCAAGAGAATTTACAGATCCCATTTTTTCTCCTCAATCCAAAACGATACAAGAAGTATCACGTTTGCCTACCGATAAATACTGGGTTGCATTAATAGATAACACCGTTGTTGGAACTATTGGTTTTTCTATGTTAAAGAATCATACGATTGTATTGAAACGACTCTTTTTAAATGAGGCCTTCAGGGGACAACACATCGCACAAACTCTTTTAAACACGGTGATCCATTACGCCATGGATACTAACGTTTCGGGGATTTATCTTGGAACCATGACTCAGTTTAAAGCAGCACACACATTTTATGAAAAACAGGCCTTTAAAAAAATCCTTCGAACGGCGTTGCCTGTCGACTTCCCACTAAACCCTGTTGATACAGTGTTTTACGAAAGAAAATTAAAATAATATCCACCACTTCCGACTATTTTTGCTGTTTGTATATATTCATTAAATATTTAGCTTTGTTAATACTCTTTTCGTAGAAATAATTGTCCTGATCATCATTTTCAAATTATAAAAGCATTAGCGATTATACTAAACAGAAACTCTTAAAAATACCTTGTATGAATAAGCCGGCAATTATTGATTCACTTACTAAAAACTATCATGCATTTATTCATTATATAAATGGCCTTACACCTGAAGAATATTCATTTAGTGCTAATCAAAAATGGACAGCCGGACAACAGTTAGAACATATTGTTCTTTGTGTAAAGCCTCTTGTACAGGTTTTTAGTATGGAACCATTAATGATAGAACAAAATTTTGGACGTGCTAACAGGCCGGGTCGTGCGTATGAAGTAGTGTTAACCGATTACACAGAGAAATTACAAGAAGGTGGAAAGGCCCCGGAACGTTATGTCCCTGAAGCCATTTCACAGGATCAAAGAATTATTTTAACTGAAACACTGGCAAACAGGATAAAGGAATTATGTTCCAAAATTGACAACTTTACAGAAGAAGACCTCGACGGTTTATGTATACCACACCCCTTATTAGGAAGTTTAACTCTGCGGGAAATGTTATATAATGCCATTTATCACGTTGAACACCATCATAACTTAACCAACCACAATTTAAAAAATAATTAGAGCGTATTAAAAAAACCACACATGAAAGAACTACTGATTAAACAAATTAATTTTGAACATTGGGCAAATACCGAATTGCTGGCTTCTATGAAACGGGCGAAGCCATTAGATGACAGAGCTTTATTACTTTTCTCACACTTACTTTCTGCCGGTAATATGTGGTTAAGCAGAGTAACAGCGCAGGAAATAACAACTACTCTTTTTCAGGAACGAACCATAGAGGAATGTGAAACCTTATTACAAGAGAATACGAAGCGTTGGATAGACTATATCGGGAAAGCTCCTGTGGAAGAATTAAACAGAATAGTTGATTTTATATTTCCAATTGACGGGAGTAAAAAAAGAATCAGTGTGTGTGATGCTATCCTCCACATTGTTCATCATTCATCCTACCACCGTGGGCAAATTGTGGCGAAGCTTAAAGGAAGCTTAGATCCCTTACCATTGGTTACCTATATTGTTTATGCAAGCGAAAACGTTCATTAGTACACTTCTCTTGTTTATGGGCTGTGCAAGCCTGTTCGCGCAAACCACTATTAAATACTACTATGCGCTCTTTCCTTATCAGTTTAAAGAAAGCGAAGCCATGGGATCGATGGCTAATGCCGACACCATCGTGGATATTAAAAATGCGTATTTACATATTCAAAGCAAGCCTAACGATTGTTGTACAGACTATATCACTTTTACTTTTTTCAAAACACAAGCGGGCAATAAATTGTTTGCATACGAAAAAGGGGCTTCCACCACCGCATCCGATGATTATACTACGTTGTTTTATACTTACCGTAATGATACATGGACAAATGTAACAGACAGTGTGTTTCCGTTTAAATTCACCTTCAGAGATTTTTACAAGCCGGCTACTTTACCAAAAGCCCATTTACAACAATTTCAAACACATATAGAACTCCCTAAAACTGGCACAAATGTTACTGTGCATGTTACCGAAAAAAATGTCATGGATTGGGATGAGCTATTCCCCGAGCCAGAAGATTTGGAAGCTTATGAAAAACTATTTACGACTAAGGGGTTATTTTATAAACTCATTTATAAATGGGATAAAACCACTGGTACTTTTAAACTCAAAGAAAAACAGCCCGAATAGCCATTAAAAATTATAGCCCAGGTTAAGCCCGTAGTAAAAATTTCGTTGCTGTGGGCCATCGTTATCATTAAAGCCACGCTCCAGGATAAAATAAGTATCCAGTGTGAGTTTATGAGTGAGTAAATATTTATAACCCAGGTATACCCTGTTTCTGCCAAAATACCGTTCTTGTTTCCCTGTTACCTGAAACAGGAGCTCTTCGCTGATGTATGGCTCTCCGCGCCTGTTTTGCTTAAATGCCAGGGTATATTTATTTCGGATAACACCCGTTAGTTTTTGTTCTGCCAGTGGCGATTTAAACACATAATTGGTTGTTGTTTGATACGTTACCTTATCGTAAAAGGTAAGCCTGTTAGTTATCCGGGCTTTGTAAGTAAGCGAAAAAGCGTAGCGGTAATTATTCTTCATTTCTTTATAGCCTTTACGTGTAGGCATATAATAGAGACGTAATTCTGTTTTAAAATTCTTATTGAGTTTCACACTCAGTCCGCCCCTTATATAAACACGGTTTAATAAGGTTATGTTTTCTTCCTGCCGGGCAAGGCATTTTACATTTACCGAAAACCGGTTGTTTAATTTCTTTTCTGCAGATATACTTAACCTTAATCCCACATCGTTTATAACCTGCTGAGCCTTTACGGTAAGGCAACACAGAGCGCATAAGACAATGATGAGTGTTTTATACGTCATTAGGTTTCGTAAAAATAGATTTTAATTTGAGCCGCATCTTTTAAAAAATCTATTTTATGAACCGAATAACGATGCACATTAAAGCCCGTTCTTAATTTCAGGTCTGCCAGTAGCTCTTCTTTTTTATCGGCTTTTATCAATTCAATATTTTCATACAAGATGGTTTTAACTACTTCTTTTTTCATTAGGATATTGCTTTCCAATAAATAAGTAATCGCCAACACAATAATATTTACTGCTATTAAAAATAAATATTCAATGCTATCGCTGGTATCTTTTATTTTAGTGACCGCAGAGATCAGGCCAATGGCAATCACCAAAAATAAATAGGTCATATCTTTAATGGCAATTTCTTCAGTTTTATACCGCAGCATACTAAATACAGCAAACAAGCCAAAAGCCGCACCCATAGAAAGATCTACTTTATTCAACAGAAAAGAAATTAAAAAGATAACTACGTTAAAAATAAAATATGTAAAAAACAATTCGCGGTGCTTATAGATAGGGTAATAAATAACCCTTACCAAAACAAATACAGAGGCCAGGTTAATCAGTAACCTGAAAAATATTTTTGACGAAAGCTTGTATAATTCCTCGTATCCCGTTAATACCGGAACAACATCATTTACTGCCTGTAACGCGATCATAGTTAATTAATTTATTGACGTAAGATAATTTTTGTTTGAAATTATTTTTTTTCACTTCTGTAAATGTACTTGCAATAGCAAAACAATATTTACTGATAGATCCTTCCCGGATGTGCCTTCGCTTCATCATAGAAACAAATGGAGATACCTGTTTGCTATCCTGTTTTACTTCAGCAATTACGATATGGTTTAAGGTTTGTGTATTGGAAACCGTTTCAAATTCTAAATTCAGATCTATGGTAAGCCGCTCGGCAGATACTTTGTTAACCAGGGTAATTCTGCTGTAATTCACCAGAATCTTCGGAACTAAGGTCAGGGGATTAAACGGAAGGTGTTTTTGTAAAAACAACAAGGCTCTTTCTTCTTTCAATTCAGTTGTCTCCTGTTCTCTGATCCTGGTTTTAATCGTTCGTCCTTTATTGTTTTTAAATTTTACTTCTAAAAATCCTAATTCGCTTTCTACATAGGTTCGATGACGTATCTTATAGCGGTTTAATTTTCCGCTATGGTGATGGTGGTACAAATCAAAACCATGTGTATCGTAATACAATGTTTTATAACGGCTAATCCTGTTGCTTTCTATAGTTAAGACCCTGTAAAAGGGTATTACCTCTTGCAATACAGATAAAAGTTCGGAAAAATGAAACGCAAATTTTGTATCCCTGCGATCCATTAACTTTACCCCATCCATTTCCTCTAAAGTAATCGGATCAAATTGTGTAAGTATATGGTTAACTCTATTCAATAACTATTTAAATGTATAAGTGTATTTTTTACTGCTTACTAATTTCCCTGCGGGGTCAAGTGTTTTTCGCTCTGTTTTTAATCCTTTTGTATCGTATAGATATACGTGCTTTTTTACTAATTTTTTATTGGCATCATAAACCAGTTCTTCTTTTTTATCCCCTAAAGCATTATATTTAATAACGGTTTTCTCTTTCAGATTATTTTTTTCATCATACTCTTCTTCTTCCACAACATCTCCAAGGTTATTCAGTTTTTTTTTGGTTAGCTTTTTTAATATGCCTTCTTTAGTATACTCTGCTTTTTCTATTAGCTCACCTTTATCATCATAACTCGTTTTTTCATCATTAATGGTTTTTCCATTACTGGTTTCTGTAACGGTTACCGAGGTAATGTTGTTTTTCTTGATGTCTTTTTTACTTTGCGTATAAGCTGAAACGGAGCAGCAGAGGAAAAATAAAAAAAATAGTGATTTAAGCATAGTTGAATTGAATAGATGATTATTTTTTAATAACGATTTGCCCCGCATCTACTGATTGTTTTTTATCGGTAATGGTTACATCTACAGGTACTGCCACTTCTCTGCTATCGTTTGAGATCCCGATCCGTTCGTTGCTAATCGCATATACCCGGTAATTTCCTTTGCGAAGATATCTGAATTCAAATTCTCCGTCTCCATTCGTTTTTATTTTATCTCCGTACGATGTTTCATTACCATATATAATGTACACATCCACATCAACCCCAATATATTGATACTGAATAGTAGTTAATGTTTTATTGTAATCCTGAACCCATACGTTTCCTTTGATACTGGAATTGCCTCCCGTACCGGCAGGTTTTTTACAGGAGCCAATAATAAGAGAAAGAAAAACAACGACTACAACACTTATTTTTTTCATGAAACTAAAAAATTAGAATGTTAAATAATCCTTAAATTTAATAAAAATCAGGTCAAATTTTGCATTCCATGCAGATTAATAAGGTAAAAAACCTAATTTCGCAATCCGAACGTTCTAAGTTTGTTTATTTTGATTTATAAAGCAAAACATATATTTATTTTTCTGTTCATTACCTGTTTGGTTACATTAACCATGCAATCGGCAATTGTCAGTTTTAATAAATCCTGTAAACTTTTTAAAGCTCAATCTTCTCTCAATAATCCGTTAACGGAAGAAGAAGAGGAGCACCACAAAGAACATAGCGACGTATTGTTTTATCATACTCAACTCTTGTTTTCAGAAGTACAAGTTACTACTCATCTTAGCTGGCCTGTAACAGAGCCCGGTTATTATTTTCACTGTTCCGAAATACTGATCCCCCCTCCAAAAATTTAACTGGATTGATTGTGGCTTTTTTAAAAAAGCATTATTCTATTTACAATTTAGTTAAAATTTTATGTTTCAAAAAAAATTATTTGCCGATTTAAAATCGGGCATTGTTGTGTTTTTAGTGGCTTTGCCATTATGTTTAGGAATTGCTATGGCTTGTGGAGTTCCTTTATTTGCAGGTGTTATTGCAGGTGTGATAGGTGGTACTTTGGTAACCGTATTAAGTGGTTCCAAATATAGCGTATCGGGCCCTGCCGCCGGCTTAACAGCTATTGTTATAGCTTCCATAGCACAGCTGGGGAGTTATGAGGCCTTTTTAGCAGCGGTTGTTTTTGCCGGTGTATTACAAATGATACTGGGCGTTTTAAAAGCAGGAAGTATTGGAAATTATATTCCCAACGCCGTAATTAAAGGCATGCTTGCCGGTATAGGTATTATTTTAATCATTAAACAAATACCCCATTTGTTTGGCTACGATAAAGACCCTGAAGGTGATTTTGAGTTTTTTCAAACCGATGGACAAAACTCTTTTTCCGAATTGATCAATATGGTTAATTATGTGACACCCGGAGCAATTATCGTATGTATCGTTTCATTTATTGTATTGTATATTTCCGATAAACCATTTTATAAAAAAGATAAAATCCTGTCCAATATTCCAGGACCTTTATTAGTGGTTATTTTCGGTGTGTTATTTACAGTTGCTTTAAAAGGTTACCCCTTACTTGCTATTGAACCTCAGCACCTGGTTAATTTACCTACCATTTCATCGGTTGCCGATTTAAAAGGTAACCTCTTTTTTCCTGACTTCAGCTTTACAAACCAAAGTGCATTCTGGACGATTGTTGCAACTCTGGCTGTTGTTGCAAGTTTAGAAACATTGTTAGGAATTGAAGCGATTGATAAACTCGATCCGAAAAAAAATGAATCGAATACCAATAAGGAATTAATTGCACAGGGTATTGGTAATATTGCATGCGGCTTTGTTGGCGGCTTGCCTGTAACCTCCGTTATCGTTCGAAGTTCTGCCAACATTAGTGCCGGTGCCAAATCAAAACTGTCTGCTATTATACACGCCGTGTTACTTTTGGTAAGTGTTATTTTATTACCCGATCTGCTGGCCCTCATTCCCAATGCATGTTTGGCTGCCATATTAATTATGACAGGCCTTAAATTAACGAAACTGGCCATTTTTAAAGAGCAGTTACGTTATGGCATGGAACAGTTTCTTCCGTTTATCACTACTATTGTAGTTATGCTGATAACAGACCTGTTAAAGGGTGTATGTGCAGGGTTAGTAGTATCTATTATTTTTATCATCCGGGACAACATTAAATTTTCTTTTGAATCGAGTAATGAAATTATTGAAGGTAAACAATACTACTTTCTTAAATTACCCCAACATGTTACCTTTTTTAATAAGGGGTATTTAATTAGCTTCTTTAAAACCGTAAGATCCAACAGTAAAGTTATTATTGACGGAAGCATTAACAAGCATGTTAATAGGGATTCCAGAGATGTAATTTCTGATTTCGTAACAAACAGTAGTCAAAATAATGTTGACGTAGAACTTTATAAATACCATAAATAGCCTTAGCTTTAAATAAAATTTTAATCCATAAAACCGTGCACATTGCACATATATTATTATGAACGAATCATATCAAAAACTGATAGATGGAAACCGAAGGTTTGCCATGTCGAAAAAATTTGAAGACCCATTATATTTCAAAAAACTTTCCCTGGGGCAAAGTCCCGATTATTTATGGATAGGATGCAGCGATAGCAGGGTGCCTGCCAATGAAGTAACCAATACCGATGCAGGAGAAATCTTTGTACACCGTAATATTGCTAACCTCGTAGTGCATACCGATATGAACTTATTAAGTGTATTGGAGTACGCTGTAAAGGTTTTAGGAGTAAAGCATGTTATTGTTTGCGGACATTACGGCTGTGGAGGTATAAAAGCGGCCATGAGCAACAACCGCCATGGTTTTGTAGATAACTGGTTACGCAACATTAAAGATGTTTACACCAAATACGTGGATGAGCTTGAAGCGATTGAAGATCCTGACAAACGTACGGATAGATTAACCGAGCTAAATGTGATTGAACAGGTAAGAAACCTCGCGAAAACATTTATTGTACAGGAAGCATGGAAAACACGTGAATTACATTTGCATGGCTGGGTATATGGTATCAACAGCGGTTTGGTAACCGACCTTAAAGTGATCCATGATGGCACCGAGGATATAGAAAAAATCTATCGGTTCGAATAATACAGGAGGATGCTGCTGATCTATTTAAAATATTTCAGTAGCTCCTCTTCATAACTGTTTCCCACAGGAATCTTTCTATCAGAAATTTGCAACGTTTTATTTTTAAAGCTTTCTATTTTCTTTACCGGTATAATAAAGGAGCGGTGAACTCTTATAAAATCCGTTAACGGTAGTTTCTCTTGCATCAACTTCATCGTCATCCGGGCCACAATCGTTTTTTGTTTATCTATATAAATTTTAAGGTAATCGTCGAGGGCTTCTATATATAGTATATCCTTAAGGTTTATTTTTTGAAGACTATAGTCCGCTCTCACAAAAATATAGTCGCTCATTTTCTGATTACTTTTTTGATCAAAATAATCTCTCGCTTTTTCAGTGGCCTGTTTAAACCGTTCAAGTGTAAATGGCTTTAGCAAATAATCAAGCGCATTTAAATTAAAGCCCTCAACGGCATACTCTCCATGAGCCGTACAGAAAATAACCATTGTGTTTTGTTCTATATTCTTATAAAAATCGATGCCGGATAAGGAAGGCATATGAATGTCGAGAAAAAGAAGATCGACCGGAAATTTTTTCAGGTGCTTTAAAGCTTCATTGGGTTTGGTAAATGATTTCTGCAGGTCAATGTAATCTATCTGACTGCAAAAGTTCTCTATCACACTTAGTGCTAAAGGCTCATCATCTATGGCTAATGCTTTAATCATGGATATTTAATATAAGGATTACTGTGAAACAATGGTCTTCTTCTGAAATTTTAAGTGTATGATTTTCGGGATACAATAAATTTAAACGTTGACGGGTATTCTCTATGCCTAAGCCGCTTTTATTAAGGGTGTTGTTATTAGCGGTCACACACTTGTTTTTTACAAACAATTCCAACTGCGTTTCAGAGATCATAATTTTAATATCAATCTCTGAATTTTCTTCGGAGTTAACACCATGCTTAAAGGCATTCTCAATAAAGGGGATTAGAACCAAGGGTGCGATTTTTTTATCGAAGCGATTTCCCTCACAGTTATAGGAGAGTTTTATATTAGAGGTTAAGCGCATCCGTTGCAACTCTATGTAATTTGATATGTAATTCAGTTCTTTTTCCAGCGGTACAAAATTTGTATTTCCATCGCTCAAAACGTAACGCATCATATCTGAAAGCTTTATAATAGCGTCGGGTGTTTTATCGCTTTTTAATATAGATAATGAATACACGGTATTTAAGGTGTTAAACAAAAAATGAGGATTGATCTGCGCTTTTAAATAATTTAATTCGGCATTGGCCTTTTCTGTTTCCGTTCGTTTTAACTGCTCTCTCACTTTTAAAAGCAACGAAAAAATAAGAATGATAATAAACTGCAAAAAATTATGGTTAAAGAAAAATAAAAACGGGATGCCCCGTGGTGGGCCGATAGGGCCAAACCCATTGTGTACTCCCATATGCCGTGGCCGGTGATGCAAAGCTAATTCAGGTAAAAAAACAATGCCCGCATAACAAATTATAATCAAACCAAAAAAGACAGCGTACTTTTTAGGAATATAAAATGCAGGGGTGAAATAGTAATAGTTTGCATAAAAAAATAGCAACAGCAGTACTGTGGCAAAAAAATCTCTGAGAAAAAAATCAATGTGAATCAATTGGGTGATTTCACCAAAATCAGGAGAAAACAAAACCGGCACTGATAAAAAAATCAGGCAACCCAATACATGGATCAGAATATTACGCTTGTTCATTTTCATTACATAAAGGTAAGTCCTGCACTAGCAGGGAACAAACAATCAAGGCAAACGGCTTCTATTTGTAGGCGAAATGCTTACTTTTTTATGGCCTGTTCTATCGCATTGGTTAATGCTACAAATTCCGTTACCGATAATTGTTCTGCCCGTTTATCAAGGTAAACCGATTCAACCACATGGTTTCCGCTCAATACCTTTACAGAATTCCGTACGGTTTTTCGTCGCTGGTTAAACGATGCTTTTACCACTTTAAAAAACAATTCCTCATCGCAATCAAGCGCTGCTGTTGCATTTCGGGTTAGGCGAATTACCGCTGATTTTACTTTTGGCGGGGGGTTAAACACATGTTCACTTACTGTAAATAAATATTCTATTTTATAAAATGCCTGTAGCAATACACTTAAGATGCCATATGCTTTTGTCCCCGGTTTTTCGGCTATCCGCTGTGCTACTTCTTTTTGGAACATTCCTACCAAAGACGTAATGCTATCGCGATGTTCCAAAACCTTAAACATAATTTGAGTGGAAATATTATAAGGGAAATTTCCTACTACTTTAAATTTTCCTTTAGCAGCAAAGGGTGTAAGGTCGGCTTCTAAAAAATCCTGGAACTGAATTTTATGCTCGTGTTGAGGATATTTTTGTTTTAAAAACTCAATGGATTCCATATCAATATCAAACGCAGTGAAATTATCTTTTTCAATGAGGTACTGCGTTAAAACTCCCGTTCCAGGGCCAATCTCCACTATCGTGAGATCGTCCTGCGGTAAGGCATTTACTATTTTTTGTGCAATATTTAAATCCGTTAAAAAATGCTGACCTAAATGTTTTTTTGCTTTTACGGGTGATGCCATAGTTTTAATTTAAACTTAAATCCAATATTTTTAATGTTCTGTTCTTCCCAATTTTAAGTCTTCTTTTATTGGCAATGTGAATGATTTCTCCCACTACAAATAAGGCTGCTCCAACAACCAATACCCGCTCTTTAAATACAGGTGTTTCTCTGTTTATGGAATTATTAAACGCATCTAATCCTATATACCCTATTCCGGCAATTCTGAAAAAACTGGATACTTTCCTCGTCAGGAAATTGGATCGGTCGATAATGATCTTTTTGATCTCGTGTAGCTGTATCGCCTCCCCCGTTTCAATATATAAAGTACTATCCTGCATATCCACAATGGTGTGGGTTTCCCTATGCATACTCCCTTTTAATTTATAAGTCATTGCGCTGTTCTGAGAAACATGAAACCGTTTAAAATGTCCCAGGGTAAACACATCTATGACAAGGTTTTTTTGCGCTTCACAATAACCGAAACTAAAACAAATTAAAATTATTGTGAGTGTTTTCATGTCATTACTTTAAACTATTTCCAGTACGGTTCTAAAGGCAACATATTTACCTTCGTACAATGCTTTCATATCGCCCTGTAAACGTGGTGCATGGTCTTTTTGATACGCTTCCATATCCTCCATAGTTCTAAAAGTGTATTGTGTAGAATAGGTTTCTCCTTCATCTTCCACATGTAACACCTTACACATTTTATATTCTGTAAAAAGATTCGTTTCCATCACTTGTGGAATGTGCACGGTTTTCATCCACTGGTGCCACTCTTTGGCTACTTCTTTATCAATGCTAACAGTTACGCTGTAAATGAACATAGGTCTTTGGTTTTTAATAATTCTAATTGATCACGTCGCCTCTCATATCCCGGAAACGTTTCCTGGCTTCCACCACATAAATACTCCCGGGGTATTTTACCAGCAAATCCTGGTATAATTCTTTTGCTTTTTCTTTGTTGTTCAGGTACCGTTCATTTAATTCGGCTTCTTTAAACAAGGCATCATCCCCATACAATTCGTTGGGATAAAACTCTACAATATTCTGATACATTTTTTCTGCCTCGGCATAACGGTTCGTGCGCTTGTAGATCTCCGCTTTCTTATAATAAATATCATCTCCCAGGGTATGTTCACTAAATAACGAATTAATACTATCTAAACGTGCAATAGCCCTGTCGTACTGATGTTGCAGAATTAGCAGGTCGGCAGAGGCAAACATACTCAATGGAACTGCATTGGTATCAACCCCAATAGCATCCGTAATAATCAACGACAGATCAAGCGCGTCATTGGCAATCACTTTACTGGTAGCCCCTTTTAAAACATCACATTGCGATTTAGCCCATTTAAAATCCGACGCGTAGTAACTTAGTTTGGCATTTCTGAATTTGGCATCCTGCCCAACGGGTTCGTATTTAAAATCTTTTTCTACCTGCGAGTAGAGTAAAGACGCATCCCAGATATTGCCAACCAATAAATTCATATCTCCTAAATCGAGCTTAATATCTGCCAAGGTGTTTTTTGCAAAAGAATATTGAGTAATAGTGTTCTCCAGGCTTTCAATGGCTTCCTGCGGTTTATTTAAATAATAGGCTTTTAGCAGAGCCGATTTTTTGATGAGGGGTAAAGTTAAATTGGTTACGCCATACTCCTTAATAGTTGCCTCAATACTGGTTTCCAAAGGTATAACCTCCGTTATCGGTGGGTTGTTTTGGGAAGTGATATTGGCATAGGCCGTATTTAATTTTTCTATAATGGCAATATCATAATAAGGATTTCCTTTTCCTTTACTAATCACATACTGATAACATTTTTCGGCTACGGTATAGTTTTCGTTGCTGGTGCATAGCTTCGCTAATTCCATCATCCGTGTTCCATCCTCTTTTTGCCGTTTATCCAATGCCTTACTCTGCGTAAAAGAACCTTCAAAATCTTTCTGTTGGTTTTGCAGGAAAATTAAAAACTCAGAAAACACTGTTTTGTCCGGACTTTTTTGAATACGCCTTTGCAATTCCTGTTTCAACAACGGATTATTAAATCCTCCGTTGTTATCATCATACCCTAACGACTGTTGAAGATTTGCCTGTGCTGTATATAACTCGCTTTCTCTAAACTCAACGGCATCAAGGTATTCGTTGATCATTGCTTTCAGGTCACCTTTCTTTTTATACAAGTCCGCCACCTCGTAATAAAACGGATAAGTCGTGGGAAATTCCTTTCTTCCTTTTTTATACACCTCAATGGCATAATCAAACAACTCTGCTTCTTCAAACGCGTGAGCAAGCGCAAAAATAGCGCTTTGTTCGGGCACTAATTCTTTTACGGCTTTGTTGTATTGCTCCTTTTCCTTATCAGCATTACCCTGCAGCTTGTAAATGTTCCCTAAGCGTACATACAGGTAAACATTTTCATTGTTTTTCTTAAGTTGTTTTTTTGTAATCTTTTCTGCTTTGGTATACTCTTTTAATTCCAGCAGACACTTATAGTAATAGGCATAATAAGCATCCGGATTTTTATCGTATATTTTCTCATAGTACACCGCCGCTTTATCATATTCTTTTCGCTCATAATAATACGTAGCCAACTGGTCGTCGTTCCCTTTCTGGGCATACATCCCCGAAACAGTTACGATCATTAAATACACTATAGCGAGAATCTTTTTCAAAGGAGTTTTATTTCGGGTTTAATCCATTCGGGTAGTTGGCCGCCATTCAGCTCTTTAATCATCCCTTCTATAACCGGTAAATTTTTAGCGTATTGCTCCAACTGTTTTCTTAACAGAGACGTATTTACTTTGAGTTCTTCAATAATCTTTTCCGACTGTTTTTTCTCTTCATTAATAAATTCAACTGCTTCGGCCGTTTCAATAGTTCCGTTTTTAAGGTCGGTAGAAAGCGTGCTCAGTTGTTTAACTCTGGTACGCGCTTCTGCTAACCATACAGGCCTCATGGCTAAATAATTATTAATAGGTTTCCCGGTTGCAAAAAACGTTTGCATGGCTTCCGCAGAAGACTTTGAAACGGTATCTTTTAAATTGGCTGTAATAAAAATAGTGTAGGTGTATTGCTTCGAATAAGCTTCATAGCAAAGAGCACTATCAATCGTATTAAAATTATCAATAGTCTGTTCTACTACTATTTTAAGGCTATCCAACTCTTTAATATATTTATCATAAGCATGCGATGGTTTGCACATCGGGAGCATAAAAGCGGAGAAGCCAAGTATGATAAACAGAGATAGGGTTTTCAACAGATAAGTTTAAAAATCAAATTTACATTTTATTGAGTAATAATAAAACAGGCATCTTTAGCCAAACTCATAAAATATACTAATGATTAATAGCTCTTGGAACGGCTTTAACCGCAATAATAATACATACTAGCGTTAACAGGGCTCCTATCATAAAAGGAATGCCCGGAAAATACACCGGTGAATTGTTTTGCGTAAAATGATAAAAAGAATTGGTCATCAGGAGTGGCCCTATAATAGCGGTAATACTAATAAGGCTTGTTAAAACGCCCTGCATTTCCCCCTGTTCGTTAGCGGCAACTTTATTGGAAATAATTCCCTGTACTGCCGGCATCGACAAGCCTCCCAAAGCATAAGGCACCATAAAGGCAAACATCATCCAGCTATGGGTAGCAAAGGCAAACAATACAAAACCCAGTAAATATAAACTAAGTCCTAAAAAAATGGCGTTTGTATCGCCAATTTTGGGAACAATTACCCTAATCAATCCTCCCTGCACAATCCCAATAGATAAACCCACAAACGCTAACGAGTAGCCCACCATTTGTTCGGTCCAGTTAAATTTTAGCATGGTGTAGTAGGTCCAGGTAGACTGTGCTGCATGCCCGGCAATGTTGATCAAAAAAACAATGGTAATTAATCCGAACAAAGGCTTATAGCGTTTTAAGTTCAATAGCATACCTATAGGGTTTGCACGCTTCCAGTCAAAGTCCCGTCTATGGTCGGGCAACAACGATTCGGGTAATACAAAATAACCATAAAGGGCATTTAATAACGATAAACCTGCAGCAATTAAAAAAGGGACACGTGTTCCAAACTGGCTGAACACCCCTCCAATTAACGGGCCTAAAATAAAGCCCACACCAAACGCAGCACCTATCATTCCAAAATTCTGTGCCCGTTTTTCAGGTGCACTAATGTCCGCAATATAGGCAGAAGCCGTTGTAAAACTGGCGCCCGAAATCCCGGCAATCATCCTGCCAATAAATAACCAAAAAATACTGGGCGCTACCGCCAAAAACAGGTAATCAATTCCCAGGCCCAATAACGATAAAAGTAAAACCGGCCGGCGTCCGTACTTATCACTTAAACCCCCCAATACACTCGAAAATAAAAACTGCATCACAGCATATGCCACCGATAACCAACCACCGTACTTAGCTGCCTCACTTACGCCACCACCGGTTAATTCCTCAATCAGTTTTGGCGTAACAGGTATAATAATACCTATGCCGGTACAATCAATGAGCATGGTAATAAAAATAAAAAGCAAAGCGTTTTTTTGGTTTGTTTTCATATGAACAAAGGGTAGGTATTTCAGTGCCTAAAAGTAATATTTATAGTGTTTCCATTCCTTATTTTTTAAAACAAATTTGCACGGTCTCCGACCTAAAAATGACTTTAAATCTTTAGTTCCTTAATCGGTAAAATTGGTTAAACGCTTCACGGGAAAGATCAAATACATATCTTTGTGTAAACAGGTTTTAACATTGTATGAAAAAAAGGTCGGAAATAATTATATGTATTCTATTCTTCCTGTTTTCGTACAGTTACGCGCAAGTAACCGATACTACTAAACCACTGCTGCAAGATCAAAACCCGAACCATCAGAAAAGTAAAGATAAATACACAAAACCTAACCCCATTCCTGTTAAGGATAAACCCCCCGTTTTACCTATAGATTCCCCTAAAGTTGCAATTACCAATACACTAAGCGTTACTCCTAAACATACGGAACTTGAAACGTATTTAAAAAATTTAAGAACTGCCGAAGCAAGTCATAACCTCCCGGCTACATCTCATGCATTATCCGCTATTGGAATGTACTATGTAAAAAATAATGACTTAGCCATGGCACTGGAGTATTATAAAAAAGCACTGGTAATAGAGGAAAGCCTGAACTCTAAAAAAGCGATTTTAGAAACATTGAACCAGCTGGGCGAAATTTACATCAGGCAAAAAAATATGGCTAAAGCCGAGGAGTATTATCAGCGTGCATTAACCATAGCCCGTGCGCTTAACGATTCTCATAAAATAAAACAAGCAAGTGATGCTTTAAGTAAAATTTTTGCCACCAAAGGAAATTATAAAAATGCCTATGAAATGTCGCAATTACTAAAACAGGTAACCGACAGTTTAAATAAAAACGAAATAAAACAAAAACTGCTACAAGCGCGGTTTAGCTACGATAGCTTAAAACAGATAGAAGCTACAGCTACCTATCAAAAAGGTATTTTACAAAAACAGGCGGAAATTGAAAGCTCAAAAAAAATCATGTACCTCATTGCCGCAGGTATGGTACTGGCCTTACTGCTGGCTTTTTCTTTTTACAGAGGATTTCAAAACACAAAAAAAGCCAACAACATAATTGCTTCACAAAAAAAGGAAACCGAAGAGAAAAAAGAGATCATTGAAAGCTCCCTCAAAGAAAAAGAAATTCTATTGAAGGAAATCCATCACCGTGTAAAAAATAATCTGCAAATTATTTCGAGCCTGTTGAATTTACAGGCCAATCGCACCAACAACGAAGATCTGAAAAAAACCATCCATGAAGCCAAAAACCGCATTAGTTCTATGGCACTCATTCATCAAAAAATTTACCAATCGGGAAACCTCAGCTCTATTGATTTTCAAACCTATATCGAGCAAATGGTCCAATCCATGGAAACCACTTTTAATACAGGGAAAAAAGAAATCAGTTATAACATTAATACCAACGGCATTATCCTGGATATTGATACCTCCATCCCCTTAGGTTTGATTATAAACGAATTACTCACTAATAGTTACAAATATGCCTTTGCAGGTAAAGAATCGGGTATCATAACCATCGTCCTGCAGAAAAAAAACGAAGAAGAAATGGAACTGCACATTTCTGATAACGGCATAGGCCTGCCAACCAATTTTGATTTAAACGCCCTGAACTCTTTAGGGTTAAAGTTGGTAAAAGGCTTGTCTAATCAATTAAAGGGGACTATCCGATTTGAGACCCATCATGGAACACATTGTTTTATTACTTTTAAAAATCCTTTATTAAACTAATATGGCAACACGTGTTTTAGTTGTTGAAGATGAATTTATTATTGCTGAAGATATCAGCGAAACCCTTCGCAGCCTGGGATACCTGGTTACAGGAACTGCCATGGGTTACAACGAAGCGCTCAAATTACTCGATACACAAAAACCGGATATTGTATTGGTAGACATTAACCTGGGAGAAGAAAAAGACGGCATTGATGTAGGTATCGCCATACGGGAAAAATACCAGCTCCCTTTTATTTTTATTACATCGCATGCCGATAAAACAACGGTTGACAGAGCCAAGCATTTAAAGCCAAACGGCTACCTGGTAAAGCCTTTCGATAAAAACGATTTGTATACCGGTATTGAAATAGCTCTGGCAAATTTTTCGAAAAAACCGGAGGAACAACCCCTTGAAAATGATGCCTCCGAATCTAAAGACGCTCTTTTTATTAAAGATGGAACAACCTTTATAAAAATAAAACATGAAGATATTTGGTACCTGAAATCGGAAGCCAACTATGTAAGTATACATACGGCACAAAAAAACCATTTGATTCGGAAAACTCTGAAAGAAATGGGTTTAATATTACCGCAAACCCTGTTTTTTCAAATCCACAAATCATTTATTATAAACACCAGTTATATTGATTCCGTGAGCGGTGGTGTGGTTTTGATCAAAAAAGAGGAGATTCCTATAGGGAGGGAATACAAGGAACTTTTCTTTAAAAAGATTAAAATTACCTGATCCGGAGCCTCGTAGTTGCATATGATATTGCAGTTCATGTACAAGTTTTTGGAGTTCATCACATTTATTTTGACGGCACCTTCTCCGCGTTGTACCTTTACAGTAGCAAACAAAGAATATTTAAAACAACCTATCATGAAAGCTATTATATTATTTGCATTGAGTTTTGTTTTAGCCACAAACATGCATGCGCAAACACCCACAACCAATACGGTAACTCTTTTACCGGATCAAAATCCGAACTTCCAAAAAAGTCGTGATAAATACGTAAAGCAATCCGAAGAATTAACTAAAAACGAAGGACAAACTGTTCAACAAACGTATAAAGCCATTGATGATGTTCAGGCCAAAAAAGAAAGAAGAGAATTAGCCTCTGCACGTCGCCAGGACAGAAGAATGGCTCGTATCCAATCCCGTGGGATGAGAAGAAGCGGATACTACAATAACTACGGAGGTTATGGTTACGGAAATTATAACTCTTATGGTGGTGGATATGGAAACTACAATGGGTACGGAAACTATAACAATTATGGAAACTATGGTTACAATCCTTACAACAATGGTTATAATAGGCAACCATGGGGTTACCCCGGATTTTCAAGTAATCTTTACGGAAATGTAAATTCCACGATCAATACTGCTTTATTAGGCTTAACTTTATGGTCTATTTTAAGAAGATAAAAAAATAAGAAACCCTGCAGTCAAAATAAATTGTATTTTGGCCTACATTTACTAAAATAATAATAAAACCCATCGTATGAAAAAAATACTGATAGCTTCAATAAGCGCGCTGATCCTACTTGTTCAGCCTTCATGTAACCGAAAAGTAACCCGTATTTCTGAGAAAGACCAGGTTGATTTAAGCGGACGTTGGAATAATACCGACTCCCGTTTAACTGCCGAAGAAATGATTAAAGAATGCCATGGCGGTGGCTGGATTGCTAACCATTTAGCAAAAACATCTAAAAAGCCAGTAGTGATTGTTGGTTTCGTGAAAAACAAAAGCCATGAACATATTGAGGCTGAAACGTTTGTACTCGATCTCGAAAAATCATTTATCAATATGGGACAGGTAAAATTAGTACAAGGTGGCGAAAAACGTAATGAGATCCGCGGAGAACGTGGCGACCAACAAGATAATGCAAGCCAAAGCACCATGAAACAATTTGGTTTGGAAATGGGAGCAGACTATATGTTACAAGGCGATATTAACTCTATTGTTGATTCCTATAAAAAGAAAAAAGTGGTTTACTATCAAATTAATCTTCAATTAACGGATTTGCAAAGCAATGAAGTTGTTTGGATCGGTGACAAAAAAATTACGAAATACGTAAAAAACTAATTCATTCCTAAAGCATCCATGTTGTACCTCAGCATGGATGTTTTTATAAACGTACCTCTCACTTAATTATCCCACTATCTCTCTTTGAAAAAATATTTTTTCATACTCGCTTTTCTTGTGTTAATGGTATCTTGCAGGAGTTACTACGATCTGGTGTTCGATTATCATACAGCATTGAATGCAGGAAATTATAAAAAAGCCCAAACAGAATTAGAACGCAGTAAATTCTTAAAAAAGAAACGCAATAAGATCCTCTTAAATCTTGAACTCGGTAAAGCGTTTCACCTGCAACAACTCTACGACTCCAGCAATTATTTTTTTAACCAGGCCGATTTATTAATGGACGACCGAACCGTTGTTGCCGATGTGTCGGCCTCTGTACTTGTAAACGAAGCCATTACACGCTATAAAGGCGAGGATGTGGAACGTGTACTCATTCACTATTACAAAGCCTTAAACTATTTATATTTGAATGAAGACGATGACGCCCTGGTAGAAGCCAAAAGAATAAATTTACGTTTAGCCGAGCTGGGAGATAAACAACTCATGGATGGAAAACGGTATAAATCCGATGCCTTTGCTCATACCCTTCAGGGCTTTGTATACGAGCGATTAAACGATTATAACAATGCCTTTATTGCCTATCGTAATGCCTACGAGTTGTACGAAAAAAACACGTCGCTCCAATATTTAGGAACCGTATTACCACTTCAATTACAAAAAGACCTGATCAATTCCGCTCATAAATCAGGGTTCTACACCGATAGAGATTACTATTGCGACAAATTTAAAATGCCCTTTGCCAGTGTAAAAGATACCGCAAAAAACGAGCTGTTATTTATCTGGGAAAATGGCTTATCTCCCATTAAACAACAACAGGATGTGTTTTTGTTTTTGGTAAAAGGTGTTGGCGGCGATCTCATGTTTGCTGATAAAGCAGGCACAATAAACATTCCGGTAATTCTTCCGCAGGATAAAAACAAAAAAGATGTTTCGTTAGCGGATTTTAATATGGTACACGTAGCTTACCCAACCTATGTGGATGTTCCTCTCTTTTATACAGGATTAAACATTAGTTCCAACAACTCTACTTACGCTCCGGCGTTAGCAGAAAACGTCACCTTTATCAGCCATGAAAATTTAAAAGAACGTTTCTTAAAAGAAATGACCTTAACCGTATCCCGTTTAGTTTTAAAGAAAATAGCTGAAGCCGAATTAAAAAAGGAAAACGAGTTGGCCGGTGCTTTGCTTGGTATTACAGGAGCTTTAACCGAAAAAGCCGACACGCGAAACTGGCAAAGTTTACCTTCCGAAATTTCGTATACCCGTATCCCTGTAAACAAAGGCAGTAATACCCTGTATTTAAAATTTAACGCGGTAAACGGGCAAAGCTATAGCGATACCCTGGTTTATAAGGCCCAACACCGTTTAAATATTATAAACTATATTTCCCTGCAGCACTTACCCCCCGTTTTGTTACGTTAAGTAGCGTTTAAACAGATTCTAAAACCGTTAAGGCCGAATTATTGAGCGTTAGTACCAAACACTTTTTATCTATACAATCAAAAGCTATATTTACAGTATGGTATTTACCCTTTTAAAAGAAAGTACTGTTTTTGCCCTTCAGGCATTGATAGCTAATAAGCTCAGAACCTTTTTGAGCCTGTTAGGGATTACGATTGGTATTTTTGCCATTATTACCGTATTTACGATTGTAGACAGCTTAGAACGCAACATCCGTGGCAGTGTGCAAAGCCTTGGTGATAATGTGGTGTTTGTGATGAAGTGGCCCTGGAGCTTTGGTCCCGATTATCCCTGGTGGAAATACATGAACCGTCCCGTGCCTGTTTATAAAGAGCTTGGCGAAGTACAACGGAAAGTTAAAGGTGCCGAAGCGGTTGGCTTTAGAATTGGGGCCCGTAAAACCCTGAAGCATTTAAACAACACAGTAGAAAACGGGATTGTTTCGGGCTGGTCGTACGACTATGGAAAAGTAAAAACATTTGATATTGTAGAAGGCCGTTATTTCAGAGAAGATGAAGCCGAAGGCGGGTATAATGTAGTGATCCTCGGAAATGCCCTGGCGGAAGGCCTGTTCCCCAATAACGAATATGCCATAGGAAAAACCATTAAAGTAGCCGGCAGAAGCTGCAAGGTTATTGGCCTCTTTAAAAAAGAAGGAGAAAGCATGCTGGGTAATACCATGGATAACCAGGCAGTAGTTCCCTACAATTTTGCTCGCTTGTTTATGGACGTTAAATCCGAGAATAGCGACCCTTTTATTGCCGTAAAAGCAAAAGTGGGGGTAAGTAATGCCCAGTTAAAAGATGAGCTCACCGGAGCCATGCGTAGCATCAGGAGCCTTAAACCCCTGGCAGATGATAACTTTGCCCTGAATGAAACCAACCTCCTCAGCAAAAATTTTGATAGCTTGTTTGATATTGTAGGTCTTGCAGGCGCCATTATTGGTGGGTTTTCCATTTTAGTAGGCGGTTTTGGCATTGCCAATATTATGTTTGTATCCGTAAGGGAACGCACCAACCTTATCGGGATTCAAAAATCGCTGGGAGCCAAAAATTACTTTATCCTTGCCCAGTTTTTATTTGAAGCCGTGTTTTTATCGCTGTTGGGGGGAATCATAGGACTCTTACTCATTTACCTGCTCACCTTATTGGCCCAGGGAAATATTGATATGGAAATAACCCTAACCCGTTCCAACGTTATTTTAGGTTTAACCATTTCCGTTTTAATTGGAATCATCAGTGGCTTTATTCCCGCCTATGGTGCATCACAGCTCGATCCGGTGGAAGCTATACGAACTAATTAACCAACTGATTCTCTAAATTATGGCACAGGTTATAAGGCCCCGCATCATAAGTATCCTATCGGTTACGGCAATCATACTCACCCTGCTTGCCTTTCCTATGCTGTTTATGCCCAGCATTAAGCGTATGGGCGATTTTGTACCCATGGTACTGGGAATTATCATTACCCTGCAGTTTGTGGCGGTTATTGGCGTATGGCACATGAAACGCTGGGGGGTATCTTTATTTGTAATGATGTTTACCATACGAGTTATTACATTTATGTTTTTAGAGATGTATTCCTTCCGTTTCTATTTCAATATCTTTTATTCTGTCGTTTTTATCTTCGTGTTTTTATACTACTATAAAAAAATGGATACCAATTTATAGCGAGAAATGAGCCATAAAAGGCATTCCCCAAAACTTCATTCATCGCCGTTATCTGTTAATTAATCTGAAAATCCGATTTAACCGTCAAATTGTTTTGTTTTAATCAAAATTTTAATTATATCTTTATAATAGGATTGTGAAAACCATTCACTCAATAAAACGTACATTTTAATCAATAAAACCATGATTGCAGAAGTTGAAACCCATAATTTACTAAAACCCCTAAAAGCGTTTTTTGGCTTCGGGGGATTCAAAGGAACTCAGGAAGCTATTATCAATAATATCCTTAATAAACAGGATACTTTTGTGATTATGCCAACTGGAGGGGGGAAATCTTTATGTTACCAGCTTCCGGCGATTATGAGCGAGGGTACGGCCATTATTGTGTCGCCCCTTATTGCATTGATGAAAAACCAGGTGGATGCTATCCGTGGATTCAGTAACGAAACGGGGATTGCCCATTTCCTGAACTCTTCCCTTAACAAATCGGAGATTGCCACCGTAAAAAAAGACGTATTATCGGGTAAAACCAAATTATTATATGTAGCTCCCGAAACTTTAAATAAAGAAGATAACATTGAGTTTTTCTCTGAATTTAAAATTTCGTTCTTTGCTATTGACGAGGCACATTGTATTTCTGAGTGGGGTCATGATTTCAGACCGGAATACCGCCGCCTTCGTCCTATTATTGATAAACTGGGTTCTGTGCCTGTAATGGCCTTAACCGCAACTGCTACCCCTAAGGTGCAACAGGATATTCAAAAAAACCTTGGCATGTTAGAGGCCAAATTATTCAAATCTTCCTTTAACCGCGAAAACTTATATTATGAGGTGCGCGCCAAGCAAAACGTTATTAAAGAAATTATTAAATACGTTAAACAAAACAACGGTAAATCGGGTATTATTTATTGCTTAAGCCGTAAAAAAGTAGAAGAAATTGCCGAAGCGTTAAAAGTAAACGGTATTAAAGCAGCTCCTTACCATGCAGGGCTTGATGCTAAAGAGCGTGCAAAAACACAGGATGGCTTCCTAATGGAAGACATTAATGTGATTGTGGCTACTATTGCCTTTGGTATGGGTATTGACAAACCAGATGTACGTTATGTAATTCATCACGATATTCCCAAATCACTGGAAGGATATTACCAGGAAACCGGTCGTGCAGGACGCGATGGTGGTGAAGGAAACTGCTTAACGTTTTATAGTTATGATGATATCATGAAACTGGAAAAGTTCATGAAAGATAAACCGGTAAACGAACAGGAAATAGGAAAACAAATGTTGTCGGAAACGGCCTCCTTTGCCGAAACGTCTTCTTGCCGCCGTAAATTTATTTTACATTACTTTGGTGAAGAATTTAATGATGCCCGTTGTAATGAAATGTGTGACAACTGCCGTCATCCAAAACAAAAATTTGAAGCACAGGAAGATCTTGAATTAGCGATTGAGTGTGTTACCGAAAGTAAAGAAAAACATAAGGTAAAAGACATCATCAACATTTTAACCGGAACCTTAACCGCTACCGGAAAATCATACAAACATGATGCATTAGAGAGCTGGGGTAAGGGAATTGAGCATGATAAGGATGATAAATTCTGGAATGCCGTTTTACGCCAGGCTATTGTGAATGGCTTTTTCTCAAAAGACATTGAAAATTATGGGTTGGTAAAAATAACGGATAAAGGAAAAGATTTCCTTAAAAAACCATACAGTATTAAATTTACACGCGATAACGATTTTAGCAATGCCGAAAGCGATAGCGATGATGATATTGCTTCAGGAAAAGGTGGTGGAACGGACGAGGTGTTGTATGCCATGTTAAAGGACTTAACCAAAAAAATAGCCAAACAAAATAATTTGCCTCCATACGTTATCTTTCAGGAAATTTCTTTAGAGGAAATGTCAATGAACTATCCTATAACGATGGAAGAAATGACAAAAATTACCGGTGTTGGTGCGGGAAAAGCATCAAAATATGGTAAGCCGTTTTTAGAGGTGATTAAAAAACATGTGGATGAAAATGAGATTGAACGCCCTAGTGATATGGTTATTAAATCGGTGATCAATAAATCAGGATTAAAAGTGTTTATTATCCAGAACATAGATAGAAAGGTAAGCCTGGAAGATATGGCTAAAAATAAAAACCTTAAAATGAATGATCTTTTAACGGAGATAGAAACCATTGTTACATCTGGTACCAAGGTAAACATCAACTATTATATTGATCAGGTAATTGATGAAGATAAAAAAGACGATATCTACGAATGCTTGCGTGAAGCGGAAATCGATGATATTAATGCTATTTTGAAAGAACTGGGAGAGGATGAATACAGCGAAGAAGAAGTAAGATTAATGAGAATTAAATTCATTAGTGAATTTGGTAATTAAATTCTGAATAATTTTTGTTCCTTAAAACCCGGTTGAGATCCCTCTCCCGGGTTTTTTGGTTATTAGCAGATTTAAGTTAATAAAACATTAAGCCCTTTACACCAAACGATTGATTTTTAGTATATTCGCAGGCATGACACTTATCAATAAAAAAAATAAACCGGAGCAAAAAGCAAGCTTAGTAATTATTTGCTCTTCCTTTAAAGCTAAACCGGAATATGCCTTAAGCAACGAACAGTCTCAGTATATTTCCAACGAAATTAAATTAAACGATAAAAAATTTATCAGCTTTAATGCGCTTTCAAAATTAGTATGTGTTGTTTTAATTCCGGAAGTAAAAAATCATTATTCAACCCTTGAGCAATTAAGAAAACACGGTGCTACTATTACCGATGCGCTCAATACCCATAAACATAAGGACATTCAGATCATCAACGAATTAAAAGAAGTTGATTTTTCTTTAGCATTAGCTGAAGGTTTGGCTTTGGCCAACTACCAGTTTATTAAACACAAACCAAGTGCAAAAAAACAGGTTAACAGCTTCACTACTGTTTCTATCATTGATGATAAAGTAAGCACTCAACATATTTCTAATTTAAGTATTGCTGTTGATGCTACTTTAAAAGCACGCGACCTGGTAAACGAACCTGTTAATTTTTTAAATGCCGTACAATTGGCTGATGCCTTTAAAGCATTAGGAAAACAGGCCGGCTTTAAAGTAGAAGTGTTTAATAAAGCGAAAATTAAACAGCTTAAAATGGGGGGCTTATTATCTGTTAATCAGGGGAGTGTTGATCCTCCAACGTTTTCGGTAATGGAGTACAAACCAAAAAATGCTAAAAATAAAAAACCGTATGTATTGGTTGGTAAAGGGGTTGTGTATGATACAGGCGGCTTAAGTTTAAAGCCCACGCCAAACAGCATGGATATGATGAAATGCGATATGGCAGGTGCTGCGGCTGTGGGTTGTACACTCTACGCCATTGCAAAAGCTAAATTAGATATTCACGTGATAGGCCTGGTACCGTCAACAGATAACCGACCTGGTTTCAATGCCTTTGCACCGGGAGATATTATTGAAATGATGGACGGAAGTACGGTAGAAATGCTGAACTCCGATGCAGAAGGGCGAATGATTTTAGCAGACGCCCTGCACTACGCCAAACGTTATAAACCCGAATTAACCATTGACCTGGCTACCTTAACAGGATCGGCTGCCGCAGCTATAGGACAATATGGTATTGTAAGCATGGGAACGGCTACCGACGACCAAAAAACAAAACTAACGGTGAGCGGGTTAAGGATGCATGAACGTTTAGTGGAATTTCCTTTTTGGGATGAATACGATGAGTTATTAAAATCTGATATTGCCGATCAAAAAAACTTAGGTGGCCCTTACGGAGGTGCTATTACTGCCGGAAAATTTCTACAAAAATTTACGGATTATCCTTATATGCACTTTGATATTGCCGGGCCGGCATTTGTAACCGCCAAAGATAGTTACAGAGGCAAAGGTGGCACAGGCTATGGCGTAAGGTTATTATTCGATTTCTTTTCTAACTTATAGCTTGAAATTTTTAGCGTACATATTCATTTTTGTTTCTCTGGCTGGACTTTCGCAGTCGGCCACCGAATCATTGATCGTGGTTCATTACGACCCGGCAAAAAAAGCGGAGTTGGCTCAGTTTATTTACAGGTATAACTATGTAAATAATGTATATACCGGCAGAGAAAAAATAATGACGGTTATTGGTCGAAAAAATGATAAAGATTATGTACGCTGCGATAAGGGAGAGAATGTATTATACAAAGACCGCTACCTGATTTCGGGATCAGGAAATGTGATTGACCTTAAAGAGAAAAAAGTATTGCACGATGGTACAGCAACCCTGGTGAGATGCTCTAACGACAGCATTATTTTTTTCACTAATGATGCGTTTAAAGGGAAATATTATTCTTACCTTAACCTTAAAAACAATGCCTATGAGGAAATTAAAAACCTCAGCTTCCGGCCAATTTTAGGGCAGGACATTGAGTTCGACCGCAGTAAATCGCCTTACAAACTTTATTATTACCCGCAAAATAAACCCAAAGTGGTGTTAATGGAAGATGCCGGGCATGGCGGTGTGAGCTCTACGCATAAACTGGCAGGCATTCCTGTTTACTGGTTGGATAATACAACATTTTTGTTTCCTAATATCAAAATCACCAACCTCGAAGGAACCATTGTAAAATATAATTTAACCACACAAACAGCCAAAGAAATAGGTAAATTTAATTCTACTTCTAACTTGTCCTCTAACTTTAAAATTCAAAAAGCAAACGGAAATATGCTTGTGGAGTTTTATTTTAAAGATAAATACTACCTGGTAAACCCGGCTAAAGAAACCATGCTTCAAAGTAATTATAAAGAAATTGATTCGAATTTTTCTATAGAAATAGAGGAAAAGCCCACTGGACGGGGAGTTTGGTATAAAGGCAAAGAAATAGGGAAAGATCATTTTGATCTTAAAAACTTTAAATCGTCGGCAAACTATGCGGCTATTGTTAAGGAAATTACGATGGGCGACGAAACCTATCAACAGGGCATGTCGGTATACAACGTGTATAAAGGAAAATGGGAATCTCTGGACGGGGAAGATGTTGCCTGTTTAATTGGATGGATAAAGCAATAATGATATGATCGATAACAAAATAGTAGTAGGCATTTCTCAGGGCGATTTAAACGGAATCGGCCTTGAAATCATTTTAAAAACATTATCTGAACCGGGTCTTTCAGAAATCTGTATTCCTGTTTTATTCAGTTCACAAAAAACCGTTTCATATTTCAGAAAATCACTCAACCTTGAAGAGTTTAATTTTAATCCGTTAAGGGATTTTAATCAGATTCATCAGAAAAAACCCAACGTGTTTATTTGCTACGAGGAAGAGGTAAATATTGAGTTAGGTAAGCCAAGTGTAACTACAGGCAAATACGCTAAAATTTCCTTGGAAATGGCTACACAGGCTTTACTCGATCAAAAAATTGATGTATTGGTAACAGCGCCTATTAACAAGCATACCATGCAGGAAGCCGGTTTCAACTATCCAGGCCATACAGAATATTTAGGTGAAAAATTAGGTGGGACTCCTTTAATGCTTTTATGTTCTAACGGATTGCGGGTTGCTGTTGTTACCGGGCATATTCCTATAAAAAATGTATCGCAACATATTACTACCGAAAAAGTACTGGCGAAGATCACACAACTTCATCATTCTTTAAAAAAGGATTTCGGCATTCGTAAACCAAAAATTGCCGTGCTTGGCTTAAACCCACATGCGGGAGAAAACGGTGCTATTGGTGATGAAGAAAAAACAGCCATTACGCCTGCCATAGAAAAAGCAAAAGAAACGATGTTAGTGTACGGACCTTATTCTGCCGACGGGTTCTTTGGAAATAATACCCAGGCACAGTTTGATGGTATATTAGCCATGTACCACGATCAGGGTTTAATTCCCTTTAAAACATTAGCCTTTGGAAGCGGGGTAAACTTTACGGCAGGCCTGGATTATATACGTACCTCTCCCGATCATGGAACCGCTTACGATATTGCCGGCAAACAAATAGCCGATGAGTCTTCTTTTAAAGAGGCGCTCTATGCAGCTATTGACATTTACAGAACCCGGAAACTGGAAAAGGAGATCTCTGCAAATCCACTGGCATTTACCCCTATCAAAAAAGAAAGAGGGTAAATCAATTTCTTTTGTATTGTTGTGCTGATACCAATGGTTACCGGTATGCTTACCAACGGCCGGCTTTCTTTAAATTTAACGGCCTGAAAATTTATAAAATCTTTATGCGATTTTAAGGCCTCGCTTATGGCACAAGCAGTACATTTGTAATTGTAAAACATACAGGCTTGCTTAATTTTCTCCTACATAAATTCAGTAAACGAAAGCAATACGTTATCAGTGTTTCCCTGATCTTATGTGTAGCGGCTATATCCTATGCCCTTTCCGATTTTATTGAATATAAAGTAGTGGCTTTTTTATTATTGGTAACAGTTTCTTTAATTGCCATGTTGTTTGATATTGTTCCTGTACTGGTAGCCGCGTTTTTAAGCGCCATTGTATGGAATTACTTTTTTATTCCGCCGCGCTTTACATTTGCCATTCAAAGCACCGAAAATGTTTTACTGTTTTTAATGTACTTTATCATTGCGATGGTAAACGGCGGGTTAACCTATAAAATAAGGGAAACAGAAAAGAAAGCAAATAAGAAAACAGAAAAAGAAAATACCTTAAAACTCTATAACACCTTGTTGAATTCTCTTTCTCACGAATTAAGAACCCCTATTTCAACTATTATTGGGGCAACCGATACTTTGCAGGAAGAAAACCATAAACTCACGGAAGAAAACCGATCGGAGTTAATTTCGGAAATTTCAAAAGCGTCCTTACGTTTAAACAGGCAGGTAGGTAATTTACTTAATATGTCGCGTTTAGAGTCGGGGTTTCTTCAACCAAAAACAGACTGGTGCGACATCAGTGAACTGGTGTACGATGTGATTAATCAACTTAAAGATACCTTGCAAAATAAACCCGTTGAGGTGAGTATTAAAGAAAACATGCCTTTGTTTAAACTGGATTATGGCTTATTGGAACAGGTACTTCATAACCTCATTCATAATGCAGCGGTGTACATTCCCAAATATGCCGTTATTACGGTGAGGGCAACGGTTAACAAAGATCAAAAACTGGTGATTATTGTAGAAGATACCGGAAACGGGTTTCCTGAAAATGAAATTGACAGTGTGTTCGAAAAATTCTACCGGTTAAAAAGTACAAATCCGGGTGGCACAGGCCTTGGTCTTTCTATTGTAAAAGGCTTTGTGGAAGCCATGCATGGAACGGTGCGCCTGGAGAACGGGGAAGAGTACGGTTCGAAATTTACGATTGAAATACCTGCGGAAATAGCTTATTTAAACGATATTAAAAATGAGTAACCACGCGGAAATACTAATTATTGATGATGAGCCCCAAATCAGGAAGCTGTTAACCATTACGCTGCAAAGTAATGATTACAACATAAGGGAGGCTTCCACCGCACGCGAAGGCTTGTTATCCGCTGCCAATCATCCACCAGAAATGATTTTACTGGATTTGGGTTTACCCGATGAAAGCGGACATATGGTGCTCGAAAAATTAAGGGAATGGTATACTAAACCTATTATCATTTTATCGGTACAAAGTAATGAAGAGGATATTGTAAAAGCCTTGGATAATGGTGCAAACGATTATTTGGTAAAACCCTTCCGTACAGGGGAATTGCTGGCAAGAATGCGTTCTTTATTAAGAAGTTCTTCTTCCGAATCGGAACACCCTGTGATCACCATTCAGGATATTCAAATAGATCTTTCCCTACGCCTTGTTAAAAAGAATGATGAGCCTGTAAAACTAACGGCTACCGAATATAATTTACTCGCTTTACTCATCAAAAATGAAGGCAAAGTTTTAACACATCAATTCCTGCTCCGCACTATCTGGGGGCCAAGCTACATTGATCAGTCCCAGTATTTACGGGTGTTTATTGCCCAGCTCCGCAAAAAAATTGAAGACGATCTCAATAATCCTTTACATATTATTACCGAAAGTGGCATTGGGTACCGTTTTGTATAGGCTTTTCCATACAGATTCTCTCGCCGGTACTATTTGATATACTACCCCCTGAAAATCTTTATAAAATCTTTATATCACTTATATAGTTTTTATACCTTCATTACAGCATTTACACTAATTTTGTATCCGCAAGTTACCTTCCTTTTTAAGGCCCGTTAAACTGCATAAAACTATGGTAAAAATTATATCCGTTATGTTGCTCGCTCTTATTGCTGCAACCTCTTTTGCCCAGGAAGATACAACTGAGATGATAAACCGCCAGAAAGGAGAACCCCTGGATGGATTTGATTGTACCTGGTGGAATGGCGGAGACAGGCGATCGAAACCCACTTTAGCGAGTAAATACTTTACACCAACCGTTATGGTGGATGCTAATTATTCCTACTCTTTTAACGACCCTATTGATAATACGGTGGTTGGTTCAACAGCCATTGCACGCAACAACGAAATGCAGATATCTGCCGTGCATTTGGGTGGCGATTTTAATTACAGAAATGCAAGGGCACATATTGTAACACAATTTGGTACACGCTCTACGGTGATTCCACGAAACGATTACAGCGTGTATAAAGGGCAATATCAATTGGCAGATGTATACCGTTATTTAGCGGAGGCAAATGCCGGATACCATTTTAATGTGTTACATGGAATTAATATTGATGCCGGTATGTTCATGTCATACCTCGGGTTAAATTCTTATTACCAGGTAGAAAACTGGGAATACCAGGCCTCTTTTACATCGGATAATACACCTTGGTTTTTTAACGGCATTCGCTTACAGATTTTTGCTACCAAGAAATTAAAAATTGAACCCTGGATCATTAACGGCTGGCAAAGTTATGGCATGTATAACCATCAACCGGGTGTTGGCGGAAACATTACCTGGTGCCCCAACGAAAATGTTAAACTACTCACCAATAATTATTATGGGGCGGATGCTGCCGGCATTCCAAAAAGAAAAAGATTTCATTCGGATAACAGCATCCTGTTAAGGTATTTTAACCGACCCAAATCGAGGCTTATCAGTAAAATGGCATTCTCTTCAACGAGTGATTTTGGTTTTGAAAAAGGCGGTGGCGTTAATGGTTTAAAAGGAGGAGATTCTACACAGGGCCCTGCACAATACTTTGTGAGTGTCATGTTTTATAACCGCATCTGGTTTGCAAAAAATCATTTTGCATGGACTCTTGGCGGTGGCTATATGAATAACCCTGGCCGTTATTTAGTATTATATCCTACCGGCCAGGCAAGCCCTTTACCAAATCCAAACAATCCTACACAAACAGCAGGTACATCGCCCTATACGGCAAATCCAGGCGATCAGTTTACAGGGTTTGACTACTCTACTAATATCGACTGGATGCCCAATCAACACATTTGCTTTCGTTTAGAATACGTACACCGCCAATCGAGTGTGCCCTACTTTTCAGGGCATGGAGGCGTTACATCGCCAAGCGGCTATACAACCACACAATTACCGGCAGGCTGGAAACCTGATTTAGTACGATCAGAAGACCGAATTATTTTTGCCGTTTTATTCAGATTATAACTTATTATGGAAAACAATCACACAATCAGTAAAGCTTCCCTTGGCGGATTATTAGTAACACTCGGTATTATTTACGGAGACATTGGTACCTCTCCCCTCTATGTAATGAGTGCTATTTTTGGGACAGGCCCCATAGATGCTACGATTGTGAAGGGTGCAATCTCCGCCATTTTCTGGACGCTGACTTTACAAACCACTTTAAAATATGTGATCCTTACGCTAAGAGCTGATAATAAAGGAGAGGGCGGGATCTTTTCTTTATTCACTTTAGTAAAACGTACCAAATATAAATGGTTAATTGTACCCGCCATTATTGGTGGAAGTGCGCTACTTGCCGATGGGATCATCACACCTCCTATTTCTGTTTCTGCCGCGGTGGAAGGGTTACGTTTTTTTAAACCTGAGTTAAATACGGTTCCTATTGTGATTGGGATTTTATGTGGCTTGTTTTTTATACAACAATTCGGTACCAGTTTTATTGGCAAATTTTTTGGGCCTTTGATGACGATCTGGTTCCTTATGCTTGGAGTATTGGGTGTGTACAGATTAACGGATGATTGGTCGGTATTATCTTCTTTAAATCCTTACTATACTTATCTTTTATTAAAAACACATCCTTCAGGATTTTTAATTTTGGGGGCTGTATTCCTTTGTACTACCGGGGCAGAAGCCTTGTACTCCGACCTGGGTCATTGTGGGAAACAAAACATCCGTATTTCATGGGTGTTTGTAAAATCCATGTTGGTGTTAAATTATTTCGGGCAGGGTGCCTGGTTAATTTCGCAGGAAGGAAAAACAATGGATATGTTTAAATCAACCAATCCGTTTTATGCGATGATGCCCGAAAATTTTGTCCCCTATGGGATTGTGATTGCCACCATTGCCGCGGTTGTTGCCTCACAGGCTTTAATCAGCGGATCGTTCACGCTCATTAATGAGGCCATGCGTTTAAATTTATGGCCTAAAGTTGAAGTAAAATACCCTTCTGTTTTAAAAGGCCAAATTTATATTCCATCACTTAACTGGTTATTATTAGCAGGTTGTATTGGAGTTGTGTTATATTTTAAAGAATCGGCAAACATGGAGGCAGCCTATGGTTTAGCCATTGTGCTGTGTATGCTTATGACGACGACTCTTCTCAATTTTTATATGCATATGAAGCGTTATAACAAGTTTTTTATTTTTATGATCATAACGGTCTACGTCATTATCGAGTTATCATTTCTTGCTGCCAATTTAAGTAAGTTCTCCCATGGTGGGTGGATTACCTTATTAATTGCTTTTATGTTAATGTCTGTGATGACGGTTTGGTTTGTTTCGAAAAAGATAAGACAGCGTTATGTAGATATGGTAAAACTTTCTGACCATCAGAGTAAACTGATTGATTTAAGTAATGACGAGTCGTTAACCAAATATGCCACGCATTTGGTATATATGACCAGTGCCAATAATCCCGAAGAAATTGAAGCAAAAATTATCTATTCTATTTTGCAGAAACGACCTAAAAAAGCCGATGTATACTGGTTTGTACACGTAGATGTTATGAATGAACCTTACCGCATGGAATACAAAGTAACTCATGTAGCCAATGATGATATTATCCGTATCGATTTCAGGTTAGGTTTCAGGGTTGCTCCAAAAGTAAACTTACTCTTCAGAAAAGTAGTAGAAGACCTTGTGAAATGCAAAGAAGTTGACATTACCAGCCGTTACGAATCTCTCAACAAAAATAACGTGATTGGTGATTTTAAATTTGTGGTGATCGAAAAATTCCTTTCATACGAAAATGATTTGCCGTTTTTTGAGAAGCTTATTTTAAATATTTATTTCTTCTTAAAGCGTTTCAGCTTAAGTGAAGCAAAAGCGTTTGGCCTTGACAGCAGCTCCGTGAAAATTGAGAAATTCCCAATGGTAATCAGTCAGCCAAAGCCAATGAACTTAAGAAGGATAGAGTAGTTTTATTTACCGTGCTCTTCCCAAATAGCGGCTAAATGCACAATGGTTTGAGTGGCTTTTTCCATATCCTGGATGCTTACCCATTCCTGCTTACTATGGAATGCGTGTTCACCCGCATAAATATTAGGACAAGGTAAACCCATAAAGGATAAACGGGATCCATCGGTTCCTCCACGAATGCTTGATAATACAGGTTTTACGCCTGTTCTTTGAATTGCTTCCAAAGCATAATCTACCACAAAATAGCAGGTGTCTAACACATCCTTCATGTTGCGGTATTGTTCTGTTACTTTAAATTCATAAGAGCTCCTGCTGTAATTTGCTAAAACTGATTTGGTGATTTCTTCCAGCTCTGTTTCCAATGCTTTTAGAGTTGGTGTATCAAAGGCACGAATGATAAATTTTATTTCTACTTGTTCCAACCCACCGTTAATAGCAACGGGATGTATAAAAGGTTCTTTCTTTTCGGTTGTTTCGGGTGTTTTATTTTTAGGGATGCGGTTAATAATATCTGCTGCAATTTTTATAGAATGCTGCATCTTTCCTTTGGCGAAGCCCGGATGCGTTGGTAAACCATGGATCACAATACTTACACCATCGGCACTGAATGTTTCATTTTCAATATGCCCAAGTGATTCTCCATCCATTGTGTAACCAAATTCAGCACCTAGTCGTTTCATATCTACTTTATCTGTACCGCGACCAATTTCTTCATCGGGTGTAAATAAAATCCGGATGGCACCGTGCTTGATCTCCGGATGTTGCATTAAATAATGAGCCGCATCCATAATTTCCGCAAGGCCTGCTTTATTATCAGCACCTAATAAGGTTGTACCATCGGTTGTAATAATATCATTTCCAATTTGTGCTTTTAAATCAGGATGCTCCGCAGCTTTAATAATTTGTGTTGTATCATTTGGTAATACAATATCTTCCCCCTTATAGTTTTTATGGATAAGTGGTTTTACGTTTTCACCACTGCAATCGGGCGATGTATCCATATGCGAACAAAAACAAATAACAGGAACCTGTTTGCTCGTATTAGATAGAATGGTCGCATACACGTAACCATGCTCATCCAACTCCGCATCTTTAATTCCCATGGCCAGTAATTCTTCAACCAATAACTTACCCAGGTTTTTTTGTTTCATCGTGCTGGGGCAGGTTGGCGAATTAGGATCAGATTGTGTATCAATTTTTGCGTAACGGATAAATCGTTCAGTTACAGTATGAGTGTATATTTTAAAGTCCATGTCTTTACGGTTGCACTATAGAAGCGCGGAGGCCTCGGAGGTTATTATTATTTTTTCTTTTTGTCTTGTGGTGAAAGCACTACAAATTCTCAATAAAGTAATCTGTAATCTTCTCCATTAAATGGGGTCTGTCTTTCCCTAACACATTATGTTCGTGCCCCGGGTATACATAATAATCCAATTGAATCGCTTTATCAACTGCTTTTTTTTGATAGAGGATGCTATGTTCCCAAACAACTACAGGATCCTGTGTTCCATGAATCATTAATAATTTTCCTTTTAATTTATCTACATAGTTCAGTAAATTATTTTTGTCATACCCTTCTTTATTATCCTGTGGAGAATCCATATAACGTTCCGTGTACATAATTTCATAGTAAGTCCAGTCAATAACCGGTCCGCCAGCAGCACCTACTTTAAATACACCCGGGTGGCGGGTCATTAATGACGTGGTCATAAATCCTCCAAAACTCCAGCCATGCACACCAATACGATTCGCATCTACATAAGGTAATGATTTTAAATAATCAACTCCTTTTAACTGATCTTCCATTTCTTTGGTTCCTAACTGCCTGTGGGTTGCCTGTTCAAATGTTTTACCCCTGTTCGATGTTCCTCTGCCATCGAGCGTAAATACCATAAAGCCTTTTTCTGCCATATATTGGTACCAAAGCTCTCCTCCCGCCATCCAGGTATTGGTTACCATTTGCGAATGTGGCCCGTTATATAAATATACCAATACCGGATATTTTTTAGTGGAATCGAAATTTACCGGTTTAAATAAACGGCAGTATAAATCTGTTCCTTCGGCATTTTTAATAGTGAATAAACTCCAGCTACCCAGTTTATAATCTTTAACAGGATTATCTGCTTTGTAAATGTTGATTGCTTTTTTAGTATTGGCATTGATCATATTATATTCTCTCGGAATCGTGCTACTCGAAAAATTATCAATGATGTAATTTCCTTTCTCATCTACCATACAGGTGTGGAAGCCGTTTCCGTACGTTAAGCGTTTTACTTCGGCTGTTTTTAAATTCACACTGTAAAAATCCTGGTTAACAGGGCTTTGTTCGTTCGCATGAAAAAACAGGCGTTCTCCTTTTTCATCAAATCCGTTTTCTGCTTTTACTTCCCAGTTTCCTTTGGTTAATTGCTTAATTAACGTTCCATCAACATTATAAAGATAAAAATGGTTATATCCATCTTTACGGCTTTCCCAGATAAACTGTGCAGGATTGTTTTTTACAAATAACATCGGGTGTAAAGGTTCTGTGTATTTATCATCATGTTCTTCAAACAGGGTATGAACAAAATTTCCGGTTAGGGCATCATACTCATTTAATTTCATATGGTTTTGATCGCGGCTTAATATCGCTATGTAAACATGCTTCTCATCGGGGCTCCAGGCAATGTTGGTTAAGTATTGTTCTTTTGGTCCTTCTGTTTTAATGTAATGTGTTTTGTTGTTTTTTACATCGTATATTCCCAGTGTTACATAGTGGCTTTTATTGCCTGCCATCGGGTATTTAATGTTTACATTTTTTGCAGGACGAACGCTCCAGTCAATAATAGGATAATCGGTTACATCGCTTTGATCCATGCGGTAAAACGCCAGATAGTTCCCTTTAGGACTCCAGAAAGTTCCTTTGCTGATCCCAAACTCATTTTGATGTACGTTTTTTCCGGTGTAAACAATTTCGTAAGAACCATCCGTTGTTACCTGTATTTCCTTACCATCCTTTGCAACAAACAGGTTGTGATTTTTGCAATATGTAACAATTCCTGTTACAGGTTCTTTATCATACGATTCCAGATTTGAATCTTCTTCTTTCTTATCTGTTTCCAAAATCGATTTTTTGGTAATGTCATAAATCTGTTCTCCTTTTTTATTTGAAAAATAGAACTGGGTAACGTTTTTCCAGGTTACATTGGTTAAGGAAGCCAGTGTATCTTTATTTGCGGACTTTAGCGTAGCATTAAGGTCTTTTAAAGATAAAAGCTTTGCAACGTTCCCGCTTTTTTTATCCCCGATTTCAATGGCATCATTTATAACATAGGAAAACTGGTCGGACCCTGCGATAAAGTTTAATCCTTGTAGTTTTTTAGGTGCAAGTGTTGTACGGCCTTTGGATACTGCTTCCTGTATGGTAAGGAGTTTGTTTTGGGCTTGTGTGCTTACACCACAACACATAGCCATTGATAAAATTAGAATTTGTTTTTTCATGTTTGTTTTTTTAACCACATAGTCACATAAGTGAACATAGTTTTGTTTTTTCTATTCTGGTATTAATCTAAAATAATCGTTTACTAATGTTTTTTGTCCATCATGGAAAATATTATTGACATTAAAATTTATAAGATTTGTTTTTTTAACCACATAGTCACATAAGTGAACATAGTTTTGTTTTTTCTATTCTGGTATTAATCTAAAATAATCGTTTACTAATGTTTTTTGCCCATCATGGAAAATATTATTGACATTAAAATTTATAAGAATCCCTTTTGGCGCTTCTAATAATTTCATATAGGTTAACAATTGTGCCTCAAATAATGGTAACATTTTATCTACTGATTTCAGCTCTACAACTATTGCATCTTCAATAAATAAATCGCATTTCAAATCCACATCTAAAGAATCACCTTTGTATAAAACAGGAATAGAAAATTCGGATAAAAAACCAATTCCTCTTAATGATAATTCTTTTTTCAAACATTTATGGTAAACAGACTCTAATAGCCCCGGGCCAAGCGCTTTGTGTACTTCTATAGATGAGCCTACAATTTCATAGGTTAATTCATCCAAATATTTCTTAGTAACACTCTTCATTCTGTTCTAAAGTTTCTCTTCTCTGTTTACTTATGTGACTATGTGGTTAAACTATTATTTCTTAATTGAATTATACAGCTCCCCTATTTGCTTTTTAGTGTCTGCTACTGTTTTTAACTCATTGCTCAATGCCGTTATATCCTGGTTTTCCTTTTTTCCTTTTTCTACTTTGGCATTTAATTTATCTTCCTTGTCCTGCCATACGCTAAGCAGATCTTTCATCATTTTTTGGGCAGTATATTTTACATACTTATTATCAGTAGTTCCTATTTTAGCAACTTCTTTAGCCCCATCTATAACACTTTCAGGTTTTGTAAGGCGTTTTAAAAACTTGCCGTATAAATTACCGTAAGCCATTAATTCATAGCCACTGAATTGCTTCTTGGTTTTTTTAAAAAATTCATGGTTTTCTTCTGTTCCATTTTTTGAATACAAATCCATGATCGAATAAATAATTTCCTTAGATGGTTCATTTTCCAACGCTTTGGCTTTTTTCATCGCTAATTCAGGGTTTGTATTAGCAATGGCGTCAAAGCCCTCAGAAGCAATAGCGTAAGATTGCTCTCCTAAGGCACTTTCATACAACGCGTTTAGGTCCTCGCCTTTATAATTTGCAGCCAAGGCTTTAATTGCTGTTGCTCTTACTTTTGTTTTGACATCTTTTTTAGCAATCTCTAAAAACAAGGGTTTCAAATCCGTTTCTTTATTTTTTGCAACATCACTTAATATATTAATCGCTTTGCTTCTGAACTTAAACCATACATCATTTTTTGCAATCGTTTTTAGGAGAGCATAAATGTCGGCATCAGCAACATTCTCTTTAAAATATTCCATGGCATCGTTTCTGTCTCCCCAAAGAGGTGCATTTTTATATTGAAAAATGTACTCTTCTTTTGTTTTAGGGTAAATCATTTTTGCCAGTAATTGTTTTTCTGCGTCAAAATTTACGAGGTCGGGAGTTGTTGCTGCATCCAATAGAACCGTCGTTTTTACATCATCGATCCAGATTCGTTTTCTTTCTTTTTTACCCCCTGCATATACATCAATATCAATAGGCAATTTATACAGTGGTGTTTCTTTAAAATCCTGTTTTTGGGTAATTTCCAGTTTTACTTTTTTTGTAGCGGCATCATACGATTTGGTAATGTCCAGTACAGGATGCCCTTTTGAAAAATACCATTCGTTGAAAAACCAGTTTAAATCTTCCCCGGTAACCTCTTCAAACGCTAAACGCAGATCATGCGCTTCAGCTGTTTTAAACTTGTTTTTTTCAAGGTATAATTTCAGGGAAGCAAAAAAAGCGTCGTCACCCACATATTTTCTTAACATGTGAATGATTTGTCCTCCTTTATTATAGCTAAATGCATCAAACATGTCTTCACGTTCCGCATAATCAAACCGTACTAAGTCAACTTGTTTCTGAGTTGATTGGGCAAAATATCCTGCACGTGATTGCGCGCTGTGGTCATCTGCGGCGTCTTTCCCGTTTTCATATTCTTCCCATAAGTATTCACCATAAGTAGCAAACGACTCGTTCAACGTTAGATTACTCCAGCTTTCGCAGCTGGCCAGATCGCCAAACCACTGGTGAAACAATTCATGAGCAATAGTGCTTTCTCCTTTAGCGCCATCAATGATTTCACGCGTTGTTTGGTAGCAAATGAAATCGCCGTGCAAGGTAGCAGAGGTATTTTCCATAGCACCGCTTACATAATCTCTCACAACAATCTGCGCGTATTTAGGCCACGCATAAGGCACTCCGAGTTTCGTAGAATAGAACTCGATCATTTTTTTTGTTTTTCCGAAAATAGCTTTTGCGTGTGGTTCATATTCTTTTTCCACATAATAACTTACCTCTTTGCCATTCCAGGGTTCATCCGTTACTTTTTTAAATTCTCCTACAGCCATCATTACTAAATAAGGCGCATGTGGTAAATCCATTTTCCAATGATCTGTACGGGTACCGTCTGCATTTTTTTTAGAGTCCGTAAGCAAACCGTTAGATAGCGTTACATATTTATCATCCACTGTCATGAAGATCTCGTCCGTCATTTTTTCGGTAGGGTTATCGATGGTTGGAAACCATACGGAGTTCGACTGTGTTTCTCCCTGTGTCCATATCTGCGGCATTTTATCAGGATCGGAACCTGTTGGATTAATAAAGTACAAACCTTTATCATCGCTAATGGCAGCACTTCCGCCATCTTTTTTTAACTCTTCCGGTTTAGCAATGTATTCTATCTCGATCGTATATTTTTGATCTTTTGCCAGGATCTGTCCCAGGTCAATTCTAATAGAATCGTTGGTATATACATATTTTAAATTTAATGGGATTTTGGTATACGAATCTTCGTCGCTTACTTTTTGCCCTTGTTTAACGATGATGGGCTTATAAATTAAAGCAGTTCCTTTCACACTTTTTATTTCCATCCCTCTTGCGTTCAAATACAATAGATTGGTTGGGTAAAAATAAGGTTTGATAAGAAGCTCTGCTTTACCCGTCATTTGCGACTTTTGCCAATCGAAGCTCACCCATAATTTAGTATGGATAATATCGTTGAGCTTGGTTTCCGAAGCCTGGTACACTTTCTTTTTCACGGGCTCTTCGGCCAATACTTTTATCGTATCCAGCATAATGGCCGGTTCGTTACCAACAGTGGAAGGTGTTTGCTGGCTCTTTTTAGAGGTAGAACAGGCAACTGCTAATGCTATGATTGCAGAAGAAAAAAGGGCATGTTTAATTTTCATTTGTAAACGGTTTGATCAGTAAAAATGCGATTTATTTAATGATTTACAAAAGAAAAAGCCGCTTTTACATAAGCGGCTTCTTACAAGGATTTATGGGATTTTTTAGTCTTTAACTCTACTGAATCGTAAGGCTTTTAAAATAAAATTCGGAAGCGCTTTTTTCGGATCACGTTTTCTCAGATCTAAATACCACCCTATTTTTTTCACAACAGGTAATTTTTTTGTTTCTACAAACTCTATTAATGTTCCGTCGGCATCTTCAATATAAGTAAAGTGGCCTGCAGCTTCTCCCATTTCAAAACCTGCACCACCATCCACGGTAAAAGGCTGTCCGGCTTTATTACAGGCTTCCTGCAAGGCTTTCATGTTTTTAACATCAAAACATAAGTGTATAAATCCACAATCGCCCCACAAACGGTTTTCAAATATTTTCTTTGGCTGATAGTCTAACGCCTGTATCAATTCAATTTCATTATCTCCCAATAAGGGGCCAAAGCTCCCTTCACGTGGTTTTGAATTTCTTAAAATAACACGTCTGAATGTTTTACCTGAACCCTCCACTCCTTTCCAATCTTCAAATACAGAAGTTGTATCACTCACCACTTTATCAAACCCTAATACTGTTTTATAAAGAGTAATAGATGTGTCAATGTCTTTAACGCCAATAACAGCGCCCAATACACCGCCTGTTGTAAAATCCTTTTGCTGATACCAGGATGTTTTTTCTTCTATTACTTCATAAACATTTTTCCACAGATCATGAATATAAAAATGCTTTCTTCCATCGGGGGAAATGGTAATATCCGTTAACATATGAGCACCAAATTGTTTTAAATGACCAAACGATGCTTCTACATTATACGACTTAATTTTTCCGGCAAAAATTCCAATATCTCCCAACTGTATTTTAAAATCAGCATTTTGAGCTTTACGGCTTGTGTACTGCCATATCTCAAAACCACCGCCACCATTCATGCTTATGGCCAAAATAGCATGGCGTGCATGAGGCATATTTGCCGTGTAGGGCAACATCAATTCCGCCATAGCCGCTTCTTCAAATATTTTAATATCTGTACCAAACGCTTTTCTGTACCATTTAAAGGTTTCTTGTACATCGGTGTTTCCAACACCCAATTGTTGTATTCCTGAAATTATATAACTCATATATTAAATTAAAAAGGTAAAAATAAAAATTAAAAAGGTCTAATCCTCATTTCCATGATATTTCATCACAACGTAATCTTCCGGTACAATTAATTCACTTGTGCAATAGTCCAGTTTATCCTGCATCTCCGGGGGGTATTCGTCAACTGCTTTAAAACCCATTGGTTCAAAAAATTCAGGAATAATGCAAACCAAAAAAACAGGTTGTGTAGAAATGTTTAACCTTGCCTGTATCAAAGCTGTGGCTATACCAATCCGTCGTTTCGATTCAATCACTCCCAAGGAACAAAATTCATCGCAACCCTTATGTCGTCTTATTCTTCCAAAACCTAAAAGCTCTTCCTCTTCTTTTGCCACTAAAAACTGCTCCCGTTTAAGATCTCTGTTATCTAATTCAAATTGGTGAATATATTCCAGGATACCTGTAAACTCATTTTCTGTAGGGACACTTATCAGCATAATAAAAAGAAGAAAAACGGTGTTTAATTGGTTTATGAAAAACGGGTTCGCAATGATACTAATTATTAAACAAAATACTTTTTTTATCGTTAATTTTCGACGCAAAACATGGCTAAATGCAATAAAATCGTATTTTTGTTTAATTCACTAAATCCGAAAAAATGCTTAAAGAATATGATGTAGTAATTGCCGGAGGAGGCTTGGCGGGTCTCACATTATCTATCCAACTAAAAAAAGCTAATCCCGGTATTTCCATCTTAATTTTAGAAAGCAGGGATAAAGCCGCGGCAACTGCTGCTCATAAAGTAGGCGAATCTACCGTTGAACTGGCAACACATTATTTCCGGGAAGTATTAAATTTAAAAGAGTACCTGGAAGAATTTGAACTTCCAAAACATGGCCTCCGTTTCTTCTTTACTGATCAGAAAAAAGATGAATTATCCAACCGCGTTGAATTAGGCCCCCGCTTAAAACTACCGGTTCCAAGCCACCAGCTGGACAGAGGAACCTTTGAAAATTATTTGGAAAGACATACCAAAGAACTGGGAACCGATTTTATACTGGCAGCACGTGCTAAAGATGTAAACTTTGGTAAAGACACGCATGAAGTTATTTTTGCGCACGAACGGGAAGATAAAAAAGTATATACCAAATGGTTTGTAGATGCTACAAGCCGAATTAGTTTATTAAAAAGAAAAATGGGCTTCCAGAAAGAAGCGCCGCATAATGTAAACGCCGCATGGTTCAGGGTGAAAGGTGTGGTTGATATTGATGACTGGAGTGAGAACCAACAATGGAAAACATTTTTAGCCCCTAAATTACGTTACCTGAGCACGGTTCATTTTATGGATAAAGGCTATTGGTTATGGGTTATTCCTTTAGGCTCTAAAAACACCAGTATTGGTATTGTGGCCGATGAAGATATTCATCCCTTTGAAACCATCAACACTTACGAAAAAGCATTAGCGTGGATTCATAAACATGAACCGCAAGCCGCTAAATATGTTTGTCCGCCAAAAGAAGAATTGATGGATTTCCGCATCCTTAAACACTTTGCGCACGATAGTGGTAAAATTTATTCTTCCGACAGATGGGCAGTAACAGGCGAAGCTGGTGCTTTCCTTGATCCTTTCTATTCACCGGGCAGCGATTTTATTTCTTTAAACAATACCTGGCTAAGCGATTTGATTTTGCGCGAACACAAAGGAGAAGATATTACCGTAAGGGCGCAGATTTATGATCAGACACATTTATCTTGGTTTCAAAGCTGGCTTCCTATTTACCAGGATAAATATAAACTGATGGGTAACACACAGATCATGGTATTTAAGATCTTCTGGGATTGGGCCATCTACTGGTCTGTTCCCTGTTTATTATTTACCAATAACGGATTCACCGATCTTAAAATTCTGAAAGAATTATTTGTTTCGGAAAAAAGCCTGGGTCGTAAATTTGGTGTGCTCAATAAAAATGTTCAGGATATGTTCTTAGATTGGTTACCACACGAACACCAAATATTTGAAAATAAATACATCGATCCCCTCGATTTAAATTACCTGAAAGATTTTCAACGCGGGATAGATCATCTACATGCAAATGCTGACCAGATCATTGCCAAAGTTGCGGATAACATGACTCTGCTTGAACAGGTTGCTGCATCTATGTTCCGCCTGGTGAGTAACCAGGTTCATGGTACTTCCTTGTCCCTTAAAACAGATCCTTATAAGATGTCGTTAAAAGAACTTTATCATGAAGCTGACCATGTAAATAGCGTTGAGCCTGATGCTAACATCATTCAAGACGTCGCCAAAATGTGGTTCTATAATTCGGAAAAAATGCCTGCTGCTTAATCCGCTTTTGTAAATAACGTACTATAAACAGCTCCTCCACGGGTAGATATCTTGATATGGTATACTCCAGGCGGCAGATCGTTAACATCCAGCCTCTCATTAAATGGTTTCTCAAGAATTAATTTCAGTTGCATATCGTAAACCATAATCGTTTTATATTCTATTCCTGTTTCAGGTTTAATAAATAATACATCGCCCGCAGGATTCGGATAAACCAGCATATCAGTTTTACTAAATTCTTTAATAAATGTAGAAGGATTCACATAAACAGGTTCTGTGAGCAAGCTGTCGGAGGTAATGATACCCGATGAGATAGGCCAAACCACTACTGTATTACCATTTCCGTTTTGCTTATAACTTGCCGGAGTAATAGAATCCGTAAATGAAACGGCTATTGAATCGCCCGCAGGTAATGATACTGAAAATGTTTTTACAATAAAATTACTGCTTTGAAGAGATCCTGATTTAACTGCTCTTACTAAATCAATAGATCCGTTAAAGGTTGCGTTACCCGAATTCCTTACCGAGCAATTAACCGTAATGTTTCCACCATAGGGAATACCGGCAGCAACAGAAGTGGCTAATGCCGGACTGATAGAATATGCCTTACCCATACCCAGCTTGGCCTGTACCTGAGCACTTCCCGATACCGCCATTAAACACGTTATAATAAAAGCAACTAGTTTCATTGTGTTTGGTTTATTGTATAAATATTACACCAATTTACTCACTTTTTAAATAAGTTTTTTATAAATTTATTATTTTATTACATAATCAAAAATGGATATTCTTCAAAATATAATTAAGTCACTGGAAAAAGAGGAAATAAAAAGTTACAAGCTTTACTCTAAAAGAACGCATGACTTTGAAAACAGGATAGATATTGAATTGTTTAACCACATCAAATTAAACCCCCAATGGAACGATGCCCAACTGTTTAAGGCTGTTTACAAAACAGAAAAAGCGGATAGTAGATATTACAGACTCAAAAACAAAATAAGTGATGATATCGGGGTGGTTCTTTCGAATTTAAACCGCGATGAAAAAGAAATTGAAGCCCTCCATTTACTCATCATTGCTAAAGTATTCTTCAAAAAAAATGAATTACAACTGGCACAACACTATTTAAAACTCAGTGAAAAAAAAGCCATCGCTCACGAAGATTATTCAACGCTCGAAATAATTTACGAATTGTTTATTCAGCTAAGCCTCCAAAACATTAAAGAATCTCCCGAGCAGTATATCACAAAAAGAGAAGAAAATTCAAACCGTTTAGCGTTGTTAAGAGATCTTGAAAATAATTTCTCCCTGTTATCCTACAAACTTAAAACCACACAAAACCTTTCTATTACCAGGTCTTTTAAGTTGTGGATGACTACTACCCTCGAAAAAACGCAAAGCCTTTCGTATGTAAAGAACAGCGCAACACTTCGATTTAAAGTGTTTCAAAATATTTGCCGTTTATTATTACTCACACAGGATTATGTGGCTCTTGAAAATTACCTCATTAAATCGAAAGACGGTTTTGAAAAAGATGCGCTCTTTAATAAAGATACTCACGAAATTAAGCTTCAATTATATGTGTATTTATGTAATGCTTCTTACGTTTTAAAAAAACACCAGCAGGCACTCTCTTATGCCAAACAATTGCAACAAGCTTTATCAGAGTACCACCGGCTGTGGTATGAAAAATATGTTTTTTACTACTATAACATCCTTGTAAATAATTATAGTAAAACCGATCCTGAAAAAGCTATTGAAACACTTGAAGAAGCAAAGAAACAAACCGTTATAAAGGAAAACCCCAATTACATGGGCTTTGTGCTCCTAAATCTTTCTATTACTCATTTTGATATCCACAAACATAAAGCCGCCGGAAAATACCTGGTACAGCTATATGTAAGCGATGCCTTTAAAAACTATGATGAAGCTTTTCAGTTAAAAATTTCTGTTTTTGAATTATGTAATAAAATTGAATCTGGTGAAATTGAACTGGCAGAAAAACTGGTAATCTCTGTTTTCAAAAAACTCGGTGAACTAAAAAACAAGGAAACCATTGCGGTAGAAATTGCAGTGCTCCATTTGATACAACATTACATTAACATGGGTTATCCTGCCTGGAGAAGCATTAAAGATAAAATTACTGCATTTATAAAGAAATTTCCTGCCGCCGGCGAACAACAAACCATTATTAATTATGCGGAATGGCTAAGCAGTAAAATTTAATTGGAAGAATGTATTTTTTTAATCACATATACAAACACTTGTATATAGAGTCGTTTCGGCAATAAAACACTCGCCACATTAAGAGATACTATATATAGGTGTTTACGCATTATTACCGTTTTTTGTTTAATGAGTAAAGTCTGCCAAACACTCTTTGGCAGACTTTACTTCTATCCTATGGCAGAACTTATTTAATCAGCTTGGTTGTTTTCACCGCTTTACCGTCTCCTCCTGAAACCGTCAGGAAATAAATTCCTTTATCCAGATCAGCAGTATTAACAATTGTTTTAGAAGAAGTAAGTGTGTTCTTCACCACTATTTTTCCTAAAGCATCTGTCATCGTAAATGTTAATGATTCCGTTTGAGACCATTGAACTTCAATAGTCAGTTCGTTTTCTACAGGGTTTGGATAAACACTCAGGCTGGCTGCTAATTGCTGTTCCTTTAATGCCGTAGGCGTTTGTGGCAAGGCCTGAAAGCTATTCATTAAAAACCCGGAAGCTATGCGGTGAACGCTTGATGAATCGCAATACGTATCCGTACAGGTTAATGAACCACTGGTAGCTGTAACTGTTAAGCATACAATATATTGCCCGGGGCTTGTATATTGATGAAACGGATAAGCCTGTGTAGATGATGAGCCATCACCAAAATTCCATAAATAACTTAATGTACCTGTACCTGAAGATTGGTTGTATGCGAAGTAATTTCCAGGATGTGTTGTATCTGCAAACATCGAAAATTGTGAATTAGCATTACATGAGCTTGTAAATGTTGAGCAACTTACATTGATGGTTGAAACCATAGAATCACAAAACTGTCCGTTAGAATAAACGTATAATGCAATCGTGTTGTTCCCATTATTAAGGTTTAATACCGGGTTTTGTTGCGTGCTTACGGCTACAGATCCAGGCATCATATACCATTGATACGTTAAGTTTGTTCCGGTAGAATTATTTGTAAAATAGGTTTGGCAGGAGCCCGGGTTGCTTACGGCTGTAAATGCCGCACTACACGCTGTGTTGGTTGAGCAGTTTACATTTACAATGCCTATTGCCGAATCACAGAATTGTCCTGACGAATAGGTATACAGCGCAACCTGGTGAGTCCCGTTTCCTAAATTAACCGTAGGATTTTGTTGGGTGCTAAATAAGGTGAAGGCCGGTAACAAATACCAGTTATACGTTAATGAACTTCCAGCAGAAGAATTCGTAAAATGAGTTCCGCATAAGGAATCCGTATAAGAAGAAAAACCTGCACTACAGGCAACTGTCGACATGTTAGTGATGGTTATTGGAGTACAGCTATAAGAACTACACATAGAAATAGAATCGATGTAATTTACACACACTGTGTAATTTCCATTTGCCGGAAACTGGTACGTTATAGTAGACATGCCGTTCCCAGATGCAGGATTTCCGGAAGGATTAGCCTGCCAGTAAAAATACGACTGAGAAACCATTGTTGTATTACTCATTGTTGCAAACAGGCTTGCGGAACCGTTTGCTCCATAGCTTACGCTTAATCCTGTAACTGCCGGACATTGTGCAAAGCCCGTCAATGTAAAAACACTCAAACAGAGTGCTGAAAGTTGTTTTAGAATAGTTGTTTTCATAGTATGTTAATTTTTAGGATGATTTAATTAAGGACACTGCAAAAATGCAATATCTGTTCCTCAGCAAAAACTTAAAATTTCAATTTATTACACATTCAAAACATAATTATATATCACAAAACATCTATTTATTTGTATATTAATTAAAACTATTATTACATAATAAGTGTGTATAAAAGTTTCCATCAGGCAATAATTTTGTTCTCTTTTCGTTTAATTAATGTGGTACCGACATCTATTTAGATGACTAAAACAGTATCTTTAATTTCTTTATACTATTGTGTTTCCTCAACCCTGGCATCGTTATATTTTTTTAATCGGAATTATTGGATTAGCTACAGGGATGTTATTCGGCACTGTGCCAACGAGTATTCCCCAAATTATTTTGGCAGCTAACTGGGTTTTAGAAGCAGATTTTTATACCAAGTGGATCCGTTTAAAATCGAATAAACTATTCTGGCTTTTAATTTCTTTTTACCTGTTACATGTTGTTGGAATGGTATATACCCAAAACCTTCCAAACGGGTGGGACGATCTCCGGAATAAGCTCCCATTGCTGATCTTACCCCTGATGTTGTTTTCTACCAAACCATTAACCGCTAAAGAATTTAAAGTGGTTTTGTTGTTTTTCTTTTCAGGAGTAGTTATCAGTTCCTTGTGTTGTTATGCTGTATATGCAGGCTATACAAAAAAAGTGATTATAGATATCCGGCAGGCATCCATCTTTATGTCGCATATTCGTTTCTCCTTATTTATAGCTTTTGCCATAGCAGGGCTATTTTATTATACACTTTGTGAAAAAGCGCGATGGATAAAAATGGGCTGCACCCTTTGCTCCTGCTGGCTTTTGTTTTTTATGTACACCATGGAAATGGCAACAGGATTTGTTTGCCTGCTAATGGTTGGTGGTATTATTTGCTGTGTTTACAGTATAAAACATCTTCCTAAAAAAATATCTTTTGCTGTTGTATTAATTCTCTTTATTGCTGCTGTAATCCTTTTTAATAAAGCCTATAGCAGTTTAAATATGTATAACACCTTATCTTCGGGGCCATCCAATGTTATGTTAAAGAATACCGTTAATGGTCGCCCCTACCTACAGGATACACTTTTTAAATTAGCGGAAAACGGGCATTTAATTGCCATCAACATCAATGATCCTGAATTAGAAAAAGAATGGAACAGCAAGAGTACCATGCCTTTTGCAGGCACCGATAAAAAAGGAAATACCCTTCGCTTCACTGTTCTTCGTTACCTTGCCAGTAAAGGCTATGCAAAAGATTCATTGGGAATAAACCTTCTAACAGCTACTGATATCAAAAACATTGAAAGAGGCGTTTCTAATTATAAATACGCTAACCATGCCGGATTAATTACACGTTGGCACGAATTAGTTTGGGAATACACCAAATACAGGCGTGGAGAAAATCCTTCGGGACATACACTCACAATGAGGCTCGAGTTTTGGAATACGGCCTGTTATATTATAAAACAGCATCCTTTTTTTGGTGTTGGTACCGGCGATATACAATCCTCTTTTGATAAGGCTTATACAGAAACGCGTTCCAAGTTAAAAACAGAATGGCGATTACGTTGTCACAATCAATACCTTGCTGTTGGTGTAGCGTTTGGCTCGTTAGGATTAATTTTCTTTGTGATCTACTTATTTTATCCAGCTATTGTATTGAGAAACACCTTACATGCCTTATACTGGCCTTTCTTTTTAATAGCATTACTCTCCTTCCTTACCGAAGATACATTGGAGACACAATCGGGGGTTACATTTTTCATCTTCTTTCAAACCCTATTCCTGTGGCTGGCATCTTATAAAGAACCGAAAGAGAGAGAAGAGATTTGAAAACAGAATAAACGTTGACGCATCATCGTGAAATACGAAGTAATATCACACGCAGTAATACATAATAATACTTATCCGCCAGCCGGCGAATCGTAATAATGTAAAATGCTTAATCGTTTAGTTTAAGAACGGCCATAAATGCACTTTGCGGAATCTCCACATTACCAACCTGTTTCATTCGTTTTTTACCTTCTTTTTGTTTTTCCAGTAATTTACGCTTACGGCTAATATCACCACCATAACATTTAGCAGTTACATCTTTACGAATAGCACTGATGGTTTCACGTGAAATAATTTTAGCGCCAATAGCTGCCTGAATAGGAATTTCGAATTGCTGTTTCGGAATTAATTCTTTTAATTTTTCGCAGATCTTTTTACCAAAATTATACGAGTTACTTCTGTGAATCAGGCAGGATAAAGCATCTACAGGCTCTCCTTTTAAAAGGATATCCAGTTTCACTAAATCCGATTCTCTCATCCCAATAGGATGATAATCAAAAGAAGCATACCCTTTTGAAATAGATTTTAAACGATCGAAGAAATCAAATACCACTTCTCCCAAAGGCATTTCAAAAACAAGCTCTACTCTGTCGGCCGTTAAATAATTTTGAGTGACAATAATTCCGCGTTTCTCAATACACAAGCTCATTACAGGGCCAATAAAGTCTGATTTGGTAATGATGTTGGCTTTAATATAAGGCTCTTCAATATAATTAATTCGGGCAGGATCAGGAAGATCACTTGGATTATTAACCGTTACAACATCTCCATTTGTTTGATAAGCAATATACGATACGTTAGGAACCGTTGTAATAACAGTCATGTTAAATTCACGCTCTAAACGCTCCTGAACAATTTCCATATGCAGCATTCCTAAAAATCCGCATCTGAAACCAAACCCTAAAGCCAGGGACGATTCAGGTTCCCATGTTAAAGAAGCATCATTTAACTGAAGCTTCTCCATACTGTAGCGCAGCTCTTCAAAATCTTCTGTATCTACCGGGTAAATTCCCGCAAATACCATTGGTTTTACTTCTTCAAAACCATGTATACTTTCTAAACAAGGGTTTCCAACACTTGTTAAGGTATCTCCTACCTTTACTTCTTTTGCTTCTTTAATTCCTGAAATGATATACCCTACATCTCCTGTTTTTACAACATCACGCGCTTCCTGTTTTAATCTTAACACACCAATTTCATCCGCGTTATATTCCTGTCCGGTATTAAAGAATTTTACTCTTTCTCCTTTTTTAATGCTCCCGTTATAAATCCTGAAATAAGCAATAATTCCCCTGAAGGAGTTAAATACAGAATCAAAAATCAGAGCCTGTAATGGTGCATTCTCATCACCGCTTGGAGCCGGAATGCGGTTAACAATTTCTTCTAAAATTTCGTGAACGCCCATTCCCGTTTTTCCGGAAGCAGACATAATTTCTTCTCTCTCACAACCCAACAGATCCACGATCTGGTCTTTCACCATTTCCGGTTCAGCGCTTGGCAAATCTATTTTATTTAAAATTGGGATAATCGTTAAATTATGTTCAAGGGCCAGGTACAAATTAGAAATCGTTTGTGCCTGTATTCCCTGTGCCGCATCAACAATCAATAAAGCCCCTTCGCAGGCTGCAATAGAACGCGATACCTCATAGCTAAAATCAACGTGGCCCGGAGTATCAATTAAATTTAAAATATATTTTTCTCCTTTGTATACATAATCCATTTGTATAGCATGACTCTTAATCGTAATCCCTCTCTCTTTTTCAAGATCCATATCATCCAACACCTGAGCCTGCATTTCACGTTTCGAAACCGTATTGGTATATTCCAATAACCTGTCTGCTAAAGTGGATTTACCGTGATCGATATGGGCAATAATACAAAAGTTACGTATGTTTTTCATCTATAATAAATAAGTTTGCAAAGATACACTATAGATATTAATAATTTAAAGGTCTTTTCTAAATAATCTAAAACAAAAAAGCCCTCCTGAGAGGGCTTTTAACATATAATTCAATCATTAATCCATCTTGATTACCGTTACATGGCCTACAAACGGATGTTTGTTCCCTTGTATGTCATATACCATTAACTTGTAGACGTACACTCCCTGTTCAGCCGTTTTACCGCCTTTTACAGAGCCATCCCAACCTTTACGGAAGTTATTGCTGGTAAAGATATTCTCACCCCATCTGTCAAAAATATCCATGCGGTAATTATCCTCATTAATCCCCACACCCGCAGGCTGGAAGAAGTCATTCAGACTATTTGCATCCGGAGTGAACGTATTTGGAATATAAAGTGCAAAATCAGGCGTTACCTCTACAGAATGTAATGCCACTGCTGTACAACCATGGGACGATGTTGCTACCAGGTTTACATTATACGTTCCTACATAACTGTAATAATGACTCGAATTAATTGATATCGCATTATTGCTTCCTGCAGAAGCAGCAGGATCTCCAAAATCCCATAAATAACTTACAGCTCCCTGTGATGTGTTTGTAAAATTAAAAAATGGATCAAGGATGCTGGCTGTTTGCGGATTTGGAATAAACTCTGCTATTGGTTTTGGATATACATTGATGTAATCCTTTTTGGTAGAATCGCTACTGCAACCCGTCAATGGATTTTGTACATGTAAACTGATACTGTATTTTCCTGAATCAGCAAATGTATATACAAACGGGTTTCCGGTGCCAAGTGGCTGAACATTATCCTGCCATGTAAACACATCACTAACTCCATTAGAAACACCGGTTAAGGTAACTACTAACGGTACGCAACCTGCTTTTGGATTGGCTGTAAACGTAATAACAGGCAGTGGGTTAACATTGATAGTAAAAGTGGCGGTAGCCATTGGGCTAGTACATCCGTCGTTGAGGGTCACGGTGTACTGGTTAGGATTAGTCGGATAATTAGCCGTTACATTAAGGGTGCTCGTTGGAGCGGCATCCACCACACCATTACTCCAGGTATAGGTATAGGTCGTAGCACCTCTCCCAGGGCTGTTAATCGTTGGACTTAAGGCCACACCGTCTCCATGACATTTCGTAACCGCAAAACCATTCATCGATAAAGCGGGGGTTACATTAACGGTAACCACCACCGGGCTGGTCACACAGTTATTGGCATCGGTCATGTTTACATTGTAAAGGGTGGTGGTCGTTGGGTTCACGGTATAAGGGGAGGCGCCTGCCTGGGCAGGGGTCCAGGTATAGGTGTAAGGGGTCGTGCCACCGGTGCCGGTCGCTGATATCTGAGCGCTTTGTCCAAAACAAATGGTCTGGGCAGGGGTCGGGATAATGACTAATTGTTGTGGTTGACCTACGGTTGGGAAGCCACCGGTGCTACAGCCATAGCTGTCGGTAATGGTCACGCCATAGCTGCCGGCGCCTACTCCGGTAACGGTTTGTGATAATCCGGAGGTGGTTTGGCTGGCAGGGTTAATGGGATTGGTCCAGGATACGGTATAGTTAGGGGTGCCCTGGCTATAGTTCACGGTAATGGAGCCATCGAGCTTGCCAAAGCAGGTCGGGCTTTGGGTGGTAATGCTGCTGATTACCGGACTCAGGGCATTGCCAATGACTACGGCTTGGGTAATGCTGCATCCTTTGCTGTCGGTGATGACACAGTTGGTGGTGCCGGGCCCCATACCGGTGCCTACGGGGCCTTGTTGCAGCCCGGTGTTGTTCCAGTTAAGGGTATAGCTTGGGGTGCCGCCGTTAACCGTGACGGTGCCTGAACCATTCGCCACACCGCATTTGGCGGGTGAGGAGGTATAGGTAGAGGTCAGCGCGGAGGGTTCCAGGATGGTAAAGTTGGCGTTGATGGAACAGGTTTTGGTATCGGTGATGGTAAGGCTGTAGTTCCCCGAGGACAGGCCGCCCAGTACACCGGCATTGGTTTGGGCGGGCGACCAGGTGTATACATACCCGGGGGTACCTCCCTGAACGGTGGTAGAGATCTGGCCGTTGGTGCCTCCAAAGCAGGAGATGTTACTGGAGCTGGAGGCGGACATGATCAGTGGTAAGGGCTGGCTAATGGTGACTACTTGTGTGCCGGGACAGTTATTGGCGTCTTTGACGTAACAGGTGTAGGTATTGGCGCCTACATTCACCATCACGGAGGAGGTTTGGGCGCTTGGGGTCCAGCTATAGCTATAGGCGGCGGTACCGCCGCTTACGGTCATAACGGCTTGCCCGTTGCTTAATCCGTTACAGGTCACATCGGTGTGTGAGCTGATGGCGGTGTTGAGCTGGCTGGGCTGGGTAATGATAAGGCTGGCGGTTCCTACGCAGTTGGCGGCATCGGTAACGGTGATGATATAGGGGCTGGCGCTGGCGATGAAGTTACTGACGTTAGGGGTGGTGGCGGAGTTGTTGTTCCAGCCAATGGTATAGGGCATCACGCCTCCGGTAATGGTACTGGTGGCAGCGCCGTCGTTGCCGTTAAAGCATTTTACGGCGGTGGTGCTGGTGATGGCTACGGATGGGCCGGCGATATCGTTTACAAGACCGGCGGCGGTGGCTTTACAGAGGTTGTTATCGGTTACGGTAAAGGTGTAGCCGCCTGCCAGGATTCCGGGGTTGCTGAGTACGGTAGGGCCATTGCTCCACAGGTAGTTGTAAGGGGTGGTACCGCCGCCTACGCTGGCGGAGGTGGCGCCGTTACTTTGTCCGCAGTTGGAGTTGGTGGAGGTGACAATGGTGGTTAAAACGGCGGGTTGGGTCAGGGTAAAGGTCAGGCTGGTGGTACAGCTGCCGTTGGAGGTAATGGTGACGGTGTGGTTCCCGGCGGCCAGGTTGTTAACGGTGTTACCGGTTTGGAGTCCGGGGTACCATAAAAAGGTGGTGGCTCCGGCTCCGCCGCTAAAGGCAACGCTGGCGATGCCATCGGTGCTGCCGTTACATTTTGGGTTGGTGGTGGTAAGGGTGGTGGCCAGGGGGCTTGGCTGGCTAATGGTGGTTTGGGTGGTGGCGCTACAGTTGTTCTGATCGGTAAGGGTAACGGTGTAGGTGCCGGCGGGAAGGTTCGTGGTGTTGGCACTGTTCCCGGCTGCTGCTGCGACGCCTGTCCAGGCATAGGTATAGGTACCGGTGCCACCTCCGGCGGTTACTTGTGCAAAGCCATTGGTACCGCCGTTACAGGTCACGCTGCCGGTGGAACTGATGTTGGCGGTTAACTGGGTGGGTTGGGTAATGATGACTTGTGCGCTGGCACTACAGGTGTTTTGATCGGTGGCGGTGAGGGTATAGCTGCCGGCACATAAGCTGCTCAGGGTTTGGCTGGTAACGGGGCTTGGGCCGCCGATCCAGTAATAGGTGACTACGCCGGTGTTATTGGTGGCGCTGCCGATGGCGGTGCCGTTACAGGTGTTAAAGCAGGTGATGTTGGTAGAGGTGATGCTCGCAGACATGGCGGGTGGGTTAACCAGGGCCATACTGGCGGTGGCTACACAGCCATGGGCATCGCTGACGTTTAGGGCGTAGTTGCCTGCGCCTACGGGGTTACTGGTGGGGTTCGTTCCTCCGGTGCCGCTCCAGCTATAGCTATAGGTGGGGGTGCCGCCAAAGGCACTTCCTGCGCCATAGCCGTTGGTGGCTCCAAAGCATTTTGGGTTAACGGGGGTAATGCTCACGCTTAGGGCGACGGGCTGGGTAATGCTTACACTGGTGGAGGCTACGCAGCCTGAGGCATCGGTAACGGTAACGGTATGGACGCCGTTTAAAAAGTTAGTGGCGGTGGGGGTGTTTTGCCCGGTATTCCACAGGTAGGTCAGGGCACCGGTACCTCCGGTGCCGGCAGAGGTGGCGCCACCGTTATTCCCACCAAAGCAGCTGACGTTGGTAAAGCTGGTGATGCTGATGCTTGGGCCGGTGAGGTTGGGTACGGTGGCGGCTACGGTATAGGTACAGTTATTGGCGTCTTTGACATTGATGGTATAGGTGCCGGCTCCGATGCTGGTTTGTACAGTGGTGTTGGATCCTGCGCTCCAGGTATAACTGTAGGCGGGGGTGCCCCCACTTGGGGTGATGGTGGCTGAGCCGTTGGATAGTCCGCAATTAGCCGGGGTTACTGTACTGGTGATGGTGATGGAGCTGGGCTGGGTAACGGCAATGGTGGGGTTAATGACACAGTTATTGGCATCGGTGATCTGGCAGGTGTAGATGCCGATGGCCACGTTGTTAACGGTGGTCAGGGTGCTGGAAAGGGGTGACCACAGGTAATTGTAGGGGCCGGTGCCGCCGCTGCCGCTGGCCGATACGGTGCCCGTGGCGGTGCCAAAGCATTTAACGTTATTGGAGTTCATCAGGGAGGTAAGGGCGGTGGGCTGGGTCAGGGTGCCTACGGCGGTGGCTATACAGCCATAGTAATCGGTGATTTTACAGGTGTAGGTACCGGGGGCCAGGTTAATGGCGGTGGAGGTGTTTTGTCCGCCGGGGCTCCAGCTATAGGTATAGGGGGCGGTACCGCCACTGGCCATGTTGCCGGTAAGGCTGCCGTTGTTAGAGTTGTTGCAGGTGATGTTGGTGCTGCCGGTGATGGCGGCGGTGCCACCGGGGGTATTGCCGATCAGGGCTACGCCGCTAATGGTACAGTTGTTTCCATCGGTAACGGTAAGGCTATAGCTACCGGATACGACGCTGTTGGTGGTAGGGGCGGCGCCCCCGCCTCCGGTCCAGTTATAAATGTAAGGGAGGGTGCCCCCGCTTACGGTGCTGGTGGCTACGCCATTGGCGGCTATGCAGTTGGCGTTCTGGCTGGCGAGTAAAAGGGCTAAGGCGGTAGGCTGGGTAACGGTAATGGTTTGGGTGGCGGTGCAGCCGTTGGCGTCTTTGATCTGGATGATATGGGTCCCGGCGGCTACGGTGGTAAAGCTATTGCTGGTCTGGTAACCTGTCCCGTTGATCTGGTACTGGTAAGGACCTACGCCGCCTGAACCGCTCACGTTTACCGTCCCGGTGCTCGCGCCATAACATTTGGCAGGGATACTGGTCGGGGTTAAGGTCACGGCGGTGGGCTGAGTGAGCGTAACGGTAATGCTCGTTATGCATCCGGCTACGTCCTTGGCGTTCACCGTATAGGTGCCGGCGGCTAAGTTTGTGAATTGTCCGTTACCATTGGTTTGAAAGGGACTCGTCAGGGTATACGTATAGGGCGATCCGCTACCTCCCGTAGCTGTTACCGTAAAGCTCCCTGTCGTCCCGCCATTGCACAACAGGTTAACACTACCCGTTAAACTCAACAAGGGGCTCCCAGTATTTAATACCGTATAAGGAACCGTTAACGTACACGTGTTCGCGTCTTTGATAGTAACATTATGTCCTCCTACAGTCAGGCCGGTGGTTGTGGTACCGGCAGCAAAAGTTCCTCCGTCGAAGGAATAGCTATAAGCAGGGGCTCCACCCGTAACGCCTGTTACAGTTGCTGTTCCATTGGCCGTGCCACAGGTGGCGTTAGTGGTTACAATAGTGGCTGATGTTGGACCGGTAGTACCACCTATAGTTACTGTTTTTGTAAAAGTACAACCATTGGCATCTCTTACCGTAACACTATAATTACCCGGTGCAAGGTTAGAAGATAAACTCGGTGTGGATACTCCATTAATACTAAAAGTATAGGCAGCGGTGCCACTGGTGATTCCCGTAATATTATGAGTTCCGTTTGTTAAGCCGCAACCCGCAGGAGTAGTAGTACCTGTAATAGCTGTTGGGCCGGGTGAATTAGTAATGGCTACTGTTTTGGTATAGGTACACCCACCTCCGTCTTTTACGGTGATGGAATAGGTGCCTGCTGATAACCCTGTTATTGGCGATACGGCTGTAAAAGCCCCACCGTTAAAGGAATAGGTATAAGGGGTGGTTCCTCCTACCGGTGACCCAAAAGCAATGCTACCATTGGCCTGGGTACAACTTTCGTTGGTAGGTGTTGCTGTTATGTTTGAGGGACCTGTACCAGTTGTTAAGGTAGTAGATACGGTAAAGGTACAACCAAAGTTATTGGTTAATGTGATTACCGGTGTGCCTGAGCCCAAACCAGTAACTGTTTGCCCGCTAATTGAACCCATTGAACTCCCAAATGAAGAAATCGTTTGACCGCCACTTGATGTATTTGTTATATTAATAATTCCATTACTACTCCCGCAACTAGGATTTGTAAAACTTAATACTGCCGATGGAGAAGGATTAATGCCTACTGTGCTTATGGCTGTTCCGGTACAACCACTGGCCGATGTTCCTGTAACGGTATACGTTGTAAGGGATGCGGGACTAACGTTTTGAGGATTTGTACTGCTCCCTGTTGACCAGGTATAGGTACTGGCGCCTGCGCCTGTTAAAACTGCAGTACCTCCCTGACAAATATTAGGACTATTTGCCGTAATGGTAATGGGTGGTGGAGAAACCATATTTATGGTGGCCGTTCTTGTGCAACCTAAAGCTGTTGCAGAAACGGTATATACTCCCGGTAAATTTACATTTGCTGTTCCTGTTGTGCCACCGGAAACCACTCCCGGACCAGACCAGTTATAAGTACTTGCCGGAGTAACCGTTGTTGTAATAGGGGTTGTGCCCGAACAGTTGAGTGTTCCTGTTGGCGCAATGGTAACCGTTGGACTGTTATTTACTGTAACTAATGCTGTATTTGTATAAGTCGTAATTGCACCATCACAATTCGTTATGGCCATGGAAGCAGTATACGTGGTGTTAGTTGTTGGACAGACGCTGACAGGGCCGAGGCCAGTTCCTACAACGGCATTCCCTGGACCATACCACGTAACTGCATAGGAAGGTGCTCCCGTGGGAGTAAACCGCCAGGCTTCATTGGTGGCTGTCCAGGCTCCGCTATTAGCATTTCGCCCTGGTGCTACAACAGCTGATGTTGCTGCTGCATTTTGAATTCCAACAATTCCGTACCCATTTTGCCAACTACAAGATCCACTACTGTTCGCAATATATATATCAATGTAGTTCGTATTTTCATACAATACCATTTGAAAGGTTGACCTCGGCGTTCCACAAGAAAATAACGCCACATTGCTAAAATAAAACACTAAATACCTGCAAGGTGCCGAACCGGCAATATAATAACTCACATTTGCCCCGGATACAGAGGGGTCAATATCACGAAACACATTTATGGTGTTTCCGGGGGTATTCGCCGTGCTTGGAAGTGCCCCGGCTGTAGTAACGGGATAAGAATCATAACCACCGGCAGAGGCTGTATTAAAACAAATCTGGCCATTTGACCCTAAAATTACCTGATTATAAGATGTTCCGTAAAAACAAAAATCGAATCCTAAATTCACTGCCGAACTCCAAACATCATCCGTCCCTACAGAAACACCGGTTCCTCCCGAATAAGGGAACGGGGAATACCCAATTGCCGAAACCGCATAGGAGGTTGTTTGGTTGTTTGTAATTGCCGTAGCGCTCAGGTTTCTGCACTGCCCCTGACAAACACTCCCTCCAACAGGATTAATCTGAGGGCAACCCGGCGATTGCGAAAATGCGTTTAATACTACGCAAAGTATTGAAAATAAGGTAAAAAGAGGTTTCATAATTTGAGGGATTAAAATCAATTAATACTAATTTTATAAGTACCGGCAAGTTTATCAGGACTCAAAAGAACAGATTCATCAATTATACCGGGCGAGATGTTTTTTCCCAGATCCGACGCTTTATCAAAACATGTATGTTCGTTTACCAGATTTTTCTCTTCGTTGTTCAATAAGTAATAATCTAACCCCTGTAATTTGACATACGTTAATATATCAATTGTATATTCTCTCGCTTTAGCCGTGTAACATACTGCTAATGAGACATTATTGTTTTTAAATTCTTTTACGGCTAATGCCTGATATTTTATCGCGAGAGATAGCTCCTTTTGCTTTTGCGGAACATTTGCACTAATCATTTGCTTTTGCGACTTATAAATAGACGTTTCCGATCTGTTCATCATACTCCTAACGGCATCCTGCTGTGCAGAAGCGGTTAATGATCCTACTAAAAGTAAAGTAAAAATGACTGCTCTCATAAATTCAAATGTTTTTATAGTAAATATATGATAATTAGGGGTTAATGAAAATCGCTCCACTAAATTTAAAACGACCTTCACTCAATAAAAAAGGGAATAATCATTTTTAAATACCTGATAATCTGCTTATTCCGGATAAAAATAATTTGATACTGCTTTTACCCCTTTTATTAGACAGCAATATTTTCTCCATTATTAAAATACAAGTGCTTAAGTTTGTTTTATGCTAATGAAAAGGCCTCTGATCCTGTTTATACTGCTTACTCTTCATGTGTCGGGTAGATGCCAAACAACATGCAATTCCTTTTCAACTTATTTTGGTGGTACACAAAGTGATGAGATCAAAAGCTTGTGTATGGACTCTCTTAAAAACACTTATGTTATTGGAAATACTTATAGTACAGATCTTCCCGTTACTCCAGGCCTCATCCATGATACCTATTCCGGAAATTATGATGGGTTCATCAGCAAATTTGATAGTTGCGGGGGACTGGTGTGGTGTACTTATTTAGGGGGATCTAATTTTGACAGTGCAGAAAAAATAACCACCACCGGTGATGGGAACCTGGTTTTTTGTGGTTATACGAGCAGCTTAAATACCTTTACCTCAACAGGTTGTTTCCAGCCTGTACAAAATGGAAGCTACGATTGTTTCATTACTAAGATAGATCCTTCGGGGCATATTATCTGGAGTACTTATTTTGGGAAAAGTGGTGGTGATTTTGCTTTTGATTTAAAGGCCGACCGTTTTAATCATATTATTATAGGCGGTACAACTACCAGTGCCAATCTTTATACCACATCGGGCTCCTTTCAACCAACCATCAGTGGAAATACCGATGCTTTTATTGCCAGGTTTTCGCCGGACGGCCTGTTAAAATGGTGTACCTACTATGGAGGCAATAACTCGGAAGACATCCACGCTATTGCCCTGGATGATGATTGCAACATCATTGGTGCAGGAGGGTCATTTAGCACTAACTTAAATACAAGTGCAGGGGCTTTTCAAAATGTAAATGATGGGAGTAACGATGTTTATCTTATAAAACTGGATTCCAGCGGAGCAAGGCTGTTTTCGACATATATTGGAGGAGGCGGTGTTGATGATACCTGGGGTTTGGTGTGTGATCGGTTTTCGCAGATCTATTTAGCGGGACATACATCCAGTTCCAATTTCGATACAACGGCCGGAGCTTATCAAACTTTTAATAAAGGATTAAATGATTGGTTTATCACAAAATGGGCTCCTAACGGAACGCTTTTAAAGTCAACCCTATTTGGAGGAACAGCAAACGATAATTTAGCCAGGATGGTTTTATCTTCTCCTTATGAATTAACGCTCGCAGGCCAAACGGAAAGCAACTCTGTTCCTATGACATCTGCTGGCACACAGCCTGCTAATGGTGGGGGTTATGATGTACTTATTGCCAAGTTTAATACCATTTCGTTTATTCCCCTATGGGCCAGCTATTATGGCGGATCCATGGATGAAGAGATTTTTGATATTGTAAGCTATAAGAGCTCTTTTCTGGAATTTACAGGCACTACGAGCAGTACTAATTTTCCTTTATCGGCCTCGCCTTACCAGGCAGCTTTAAATGCAAGTGTGGATGGGTATATGGTTAAACTAAATGTGGGAAATCTGGTGCCATTAGGCTTACAAACCATTACCTCCAACAACAGCATTTCTGTTTACCCCAATCCTTTTAAAAATACGCTGTACATAAAAGGGGAAGGTGTTTTAACTGTTTCCTGTGTTGATTTGATGGGAAGAGAGGTGTTTCCTGATTTAAAAACAGAAGATGTTTCTACTCTAAATACAGAATCCTTAATGGCTGGTATTTATGTTGTTACCATTCGCACAAGCACAGAAATCCTTTCCTTTAAACTGATCAAATAGTATTAAATTTCTTTGCGCATTCTCGCAACGGGGATATCCAATTGCTCACGGTACTTGGCTACTGTTCTACGGGCAATGTTATAGCCTTTTTCTTTTAAAATAATACACAGCGCATCATCTGTTAAAGGCTTCTTTTTTTCTTCTGTAGCAATACAATCCTGTAAAATTTTCTTTACTTCTCTGGTACTCACCTCTTCCCCATTATCTGTGCTTAACGATTCAGAGAAAAAAGTTTTTAGTAAAAACGTACCATAAGGTGTTTGCACATATTTGCTGTTAGCTACACGGGATACGGTTGAAATATCCAGCCCCACCTTATCAGCGATATCCTTTAGAATCATTGGTTTTAGCTTGGATTCGTCGCCACTCGCGAAATACTCATTTTGATACTGCATAATGGTATGCATACAAATAAGCATGGTTTGATGCCGTTGTTGTAAGGCTTCAATAAACCATTGTGCCGATTCTATTTTCCCTTTTACAAAGGACGTTGCTTCTTTTCCTGTTTTATCTTTTTTCCTGGAATATTCTTTAAGCATTTCCGCATAATCATCGCTGATTTTTAATTCAGGCATGTTGCGCTGGTTAATGCTTAACTCGGGAACACCGTCATTTACGCTGACATTAAAATCGGGAACAACTTCTGATATTTGTCCCTTATTATCGCCTTCCGAGTTTCCCGGACGAGGATTTAAGTTTGTGATTTCTGAAATAATATCTTTCAGGTCTTCATCTTCAATATTTAATTTCCGGATGATTTTATCATAGTGTTTTTTGGAAAACTCATCCATCATTGTTTTTACAACTTCAATAGCAAGATGTGTTTCCCGGGCTTTCACCGGTTTTCGTTCGAGCTGTATTAACAGGCATTCCTGGAGACTCCGTGCGCCTACACCTATGGGGTCGAACTCCTGTATGGTTTTTAATACGAATTCGAGTTCTTCTTTTGTTGTTTGTATATTTTGTGAAAACGCCAAATCGTCTACAATCAATTCCAGGTCTCTGCGGATATACCCATCTTCATCGATACACCCAATTAAATACAACCCAATATTATATTGTTCATCTGTAAGATCCCGCAAACCTAATTGTTCCTCAAGTTGAGAATGGAAATCAGGCCCTTCAACTACTACCGATTGAAATGTTTCATCATCAGCACTCCTGTTTGATATTTCATATTTATACGAATCCAGCTCACCGGCATCCATATAATCTTCAATCTCAAATCCATCATCAATTTTTTCAACCTCTTTTTCCTCGTAATCATTTACCTCTTCTGCCGAAGAATTATCGACTTCCTCATATTCGTTCTCGGTTTCGCTTTCAAATTCAGAATCTCCTTCTTCCAATGCCGGATTTATTTCCAATTCTTCTTTGATACGTTGTTCGAGAGCAACAGTAGGCAACTGCAGCAATTTCATTAACTGAATTTGCTGGGGCGAAAGTTTTTGTAGTAACTTTAATTGCTGGGTTTGTTTAAGTGCCATAACTATTGGAGCAAATATACAAAACCATAACCACTTTTAATAATTGGCTTAATTTTTGGTAGCTGTCGCTTTTGCGATAACCTAATAGTTATAGTAAGGAGAGATCATAGCATACACTACTACTCCTGTTATAGTAACATATAACCAGATAGGGTAACTGAAACGTGTTATTTTTTTATGTTTCACCCTATCATCTTTTAATCCATAATAAAAGGATAAAAGCACTAATGGTAAAACAATTACTGCGAAAAAAATGTGTGTCAGCAAAATAACCAAATAAACAGGTCTCACTCCTGCAACGTTTGCCCGCTCTGCATCATCTAAATGGTGTGAGTGATCCACATCACCAAAAACCGTATCGGGAATAAAATAATGCGCGGTAACATAACACACAATAAATAACGCTGATAATAAAAAGGCTGTGAGGTTTAAACGTTTGTGTAGTTGAATGTTTTTTTTCTTAATAGCCCAAAGTGAAGCAATTAATAAAACGCTGCAACTCCCGTTTAATATAGCGTTTACCAATGGCAGCTTATAAATAAAGGAAGGGAAAGAATCAGGAACAGGAATTAATTTTTGATTTAAAATGACAACAACTAAACAAATTAAAATACTTACCAGTAAAACAATTTTAAAAACCGTTTTGTCGTTTTGTTTATTAAGAAGAGATTGGGTTTCCATGTGTATATATTAGTATGAAATAAAGGTTCCTTTAAACTTTGTAAATGTAGTGTTTTCGTAAAACAGTTTAGCCTCGGTAATATATTTATTTTCATCGTTACGGTAGCTGATTTCAAGCTGAACTTTTGGGTGTTTGTCCGGCAGAATCATTCCCATAAATTTAATATTGTCTCCGGTTAACAACTGAAGATTCCTTTGAATATGCTGCTGTAACAACTCCTTTATCACCTGGGTTTGGAACACGCCCGGCACTACCGGCATTTGTTCGAAATGGCCCTTAAACACACTATGCGTTACATTTAAGGAAATCGTTGCCACAATTTTAGTGTCTTCTGTTTTTTCAAGGACATCAATGGTATAAAAGTCGTTTAGTAAAAAAGTAGATGTCATGTGTTTAGTTTTCTATATGGTTTAGCTCTATTTTGATTTTTGCAAACCCATACTGCACACATTTAATTTGCGAATAAGTATTGGTTGCTTTATTAAATACGTACTCTATTTTAGAAGACTTTTTGCGTCCATTAAATAGTTCTTGTGTTGTTAAACCTAAAGAGTCTGTCGTAAAAAATCGGTCATCGCTGCCGGGTCTTGCAATCAGATAAAACAAGGGTGTTTTTGCAGTTTTGCAACGTTGAGCTTCTGTATAAAAAACTTTAAATAAAAAAAGGTGATAGAAGTTTCTTTTCAATGCATTTATTAAAAGCGGTTTATTAAGCGGTTCAAAAACATATACCGCATTTACTTCATACGGCTTTACTTCAAAATCAAACATTTTCATCCCCAACTCTGTAATAAATACAATATGGGTGGTAACAGAATCTGTTTGTTTAACCACAATCATTCCGCTCAAATGATTTTTTAAAACATCGATGCTTGCATTATATTTTATGGCTGCCCTTGATGTTAGTACCGGTTGAAACATCTGTTCATCCATAACAACCAATTGACAGTTTTTCGCGTTTTTATACTTATGGATTCGGCAGGAAACAAAGCCCAGGCATAAAATACTACTTAACAGTAAATATTGTTTCGTTAATCGGCGCATTTAGTTTTTTATTGAAAAAGTCTAACAATGTAATGTCATCATTTGCCTCAACCATTTCCATTTTAGCCACCGAAGTTACGTTTTTATCGAAATACAAATTAATTTTTTTGAATGCGTCCTTCATGTTTTTTACCTGTGGCAACAGTTCCAGCTTATAAAATTTATCGTTCTCATAATAAACCGTTTTAAATTTATTGGATTTAAAAATGGTTCCCTGAACGCAGGACACCATAATATCATTAATTTCTTTAAAGACCTTATTGCTGTTCATATCATATTTACTGGTCTTTTTTTCATCTTTAATAGTTACCTTTTCTTTGTTGATCACAATTAAATATTTTGATGGAGAACTATATTCCCAACGCAATAAATTATCTTTTTTAAAAACGAAGTGTCCTTTGCTGGTTATTTTTTCAGACAACACACTCAGGTCTTTTTCCTGTGAAAAGTCAGATTCTATGGAGGTTGTAGACTTGCTCATGTTTTCAATTTTCAGCTTTAAAGCCGCAGTATCCTTTACGGTTTTAAACGTTTGAGAAAAACAGATAGCAGGAAATAGTAATAAAAATAATAGTTTAAGCATGAGTCAAAAGTACGGATACTTTACAGGGTTTTTGTAGTGTTAGAAATCTTTATGAATTTTTAATGAGCCATTTTTGTTTCCATTTTTCAAAAAATGCAGGCATTGTAATGTGGAGGTCTTTTGTTTTGGGATCCATAAAAACCTGTGTGCTTCTTCCTGTACAGGCTACATAACCATGTTTCAGACTTGTAATTTTATATTCGAAAATTAATTTAGCCGCAGGTGAATCAATAAATGTTGTATCAACAATTGCAGTATCACCATATTCTAAAATTCGTTTAAATTTTAATTCGAGATCGATTAAAGGAACCGCTAAACCATGTTCGTAAATATCCAAATATCCTAAGTTATAGTGGTTGCCAAAGGCTTCTCTTCCATCTTCGAAATACCTTACATAGTGGCCATGCCAAACGACCTGGAGCGAATCGACTTCACTAAATTTGATGAGTTGCTGTGTTGTTTGTTTTAGCACGATTCAAATATAACATAGTTATCATAAAAACGATTCAAATACGTAAACATCAACTCATTTTTTCAATGACCAAAATATTGTTAAATTAATTGGTTTTATGTTATCAAATTATTATTTTTGTTAGTATACAAATTATCTAAACTCAAATAAACATGAAAAAAATTTATTTATCCATTGCTACTTTAGCACTATGTGTTGGGGCTACAGCTCAAAACACTGCTAAAGCGCCTACTCAGCATATGCACAAGGCAATGTTGGACCCAAATGCTAAAATTCCTGCTAAATTAAAAGCTTTAGCAAAAACTCAAGGAGGACCATTTGCTTGGCAAAAAGATCCGATTGAGCAAGTAATGACTCAAAAAGGGATTGATATTACTTCTGCTAACCCTCAGGAAGATACTTTTTTAGCGAGTGTATTTATGGATTCTACTGTTAGTGTAGCTAGTGGTGCAACTATCAGACCTAATAACGATATCTTTTTAGGAACAACATTTGATCCTAAATCTACTCTTATTCAGCCTTCGTTTCAATCAATTGTAAGTATGAACGATTCTTATAATGTGGATTCTATTTTTATTCTTGCTTCTTACGTTAAAAAAACAGCTGCTATTGATACATTGTATACCTATTTAATTTGGGGTGATTCAACTAACACAGCTGTATATAATAAATTTGCTAATTCAAGCGTTTGGGTTTCTCCTATTTCAACATGGAGAAAATCTGTAATAGGACCAAAAGTTGTTGGTGCTGTTGGTGCTGCAGGAAACAAAGTAAGCCCTGCTGCTCCTGCAACAAATATGAAATTAGTAAAATACGTGTTACAACCTGGTGATTCTACAGGAAAAGGATATGGTTTCTCAAAAGCTATCTCTATTCCTTTTACATCTGTTTCAGCTCCTGCTGGTGTAGTTATTCCTGCCGGAAACATTGTTACTTGTATGTATACATTTGTACCGGGTGGAACTCACACATTAAACCAAACCATGTATAGCTTTACTACTGCTGTAGTACCTACTATTAATGGTTTTTGTGGAATTGTTTGGAATCAAAGCAGCCCGGCTGTAACAGCTGCTGCAGATTACCGTGATTATCAGGTAGATGTTACTTCATGGAATATGGGTGTTAATTATGATAAAAAACAAAGACACGCCATGTACAGTGCTACTTATAACAATAACACGATTGGTGATTTAACTACTGCTCCAAACATGTATTTCAGTATTACTGGTAATTCATCTGTTGGGATCAATGAAGCAAAAGCAAAAGGTTTTGCTTTAGGTCAAAACTCTCCTAATCCATTCTCAAACGGTTCAACTGTAAATTATGAATTAGTAAAAGATGCTAACTCTGCTACATTTACTGTAACTGACGTTATGGGTCGTTTAATTTCTTCTGAAAAAGTGGCTAATTCAACAGGTGTTCACACAGTTAACTTAGGTTCTTATTCAGCTGGTGTTTACTACTATACTTTAACGGTAGATGGTAATGCAACAACTAAAAAAATGATCGCTCAATAATCATTTATAATCACTATAAAAAACCCGTTGTGATAATTATCACAACGGGTTTTTTATTATATAATTTTTTGGTAATAGGTTTTAATACGACAGGGGAAACCGTTAAAAGAAAAAGACTCAGGGTAAGAACCTCCGAACTAGCTATGCAGGCATTTGCACAACCACCAAAGCATTTATTTTTTCCAGCACTGTAATCGCTTCGTTTACGCTTTTTACATTTTCGATGGTGAGCCACAACTTATTGTTTTGCTCCTTTAAGGCTGTTTGTTTAGGTGTTTTTTGAGCATATAACAATACCGCTTTAAACATAGGAGAGTTATAGTAATCACTATCCTGCTTACTTAAAAAATAAGAAAGCATTTTGTTGTTTTTTAAAGTAATTTTTTCAAAACCCAGTTTCATAGCAGCCCAACGCATTCGAACCACATTGATTAATTCAATGGCTTCTGTTGGTAATGGCCCAAACCGATCTCTTAGTTTAGATTCGAATACTTCAAGATCTTCCGTTTTAGCAATATTATCCAACTCTCTATACAATAATAAACGCTCTGTAAGGTTACTCACATAGGTATCCGGGATTAATAACTGCAGATCGGTATCAACTGTTGTTTCTTTAACAAACTGGCGGGAGAATACCGATTTATCTGTATTTGCTGATTCACCGTCTTCAATGGTTTCTTTGTACCAGTCTTCTTGTTTTAACTCTTCAATGGCTTCATTTAAAATTTTCATATAGGTATCAAAGCCCATATCATTAATAAAGCCACTTTGCTCTCCTCCCAATAAATTACCTGCACCCCTTATATCCAAATCGCGCATAGCAATTTGAAAGCCGCTTCCTAAATCACTGAACTCAACAATAGCCTTTAAGCGTTTACGGGCCTCGGAAGTTAAATTTATAAAAGGCGGTGTTAATAAATAACAGAATGCTTTTTTATTACTCCGCCCTACTCTACCCCGCATCTGGTGCAAATCGCTCAATCCGAAGTTTTGAGAATCGTTTATAATAATGGTATTGGCATTACTAATATCTAAGCCCGACTCTATAATAGTTGTAGCAACAAGCACATCATATTCGCCTTCAATAAAGCCAAGCATAATATCTTCGAGCTTATCACCATCCATTTGTCCATGGCCAACAGCAATGCGTGCTTCGGGAACCAACCGTTGTAAAATACCTGCAACTTCCTGTATATTCTGTACTTTATTGTGCACAAAATAAACCTGGCCACCCCGGTTTAACTCATAAGAAATAGCATCCCGTATAGCTTCTTCACTAAACGAAATAAGCTCTGTTTGCACTGGGTAACGGTTTGGCGGAGGTGTACTGATAACCGATAAGTCACGGGCACCCATTAAACTGAATTGCAGTGTTCTTGGAATAGGTGTGGCTGTTAAGGTTAAAGTATCTATTGTTGCTTTGAATAATTTTAATTTGTCTTTTATCCCAACACCAAATTTTTGTTCTTCATCAATAATTAATAAACCAAGATTCTTAAACTTCATATCCTTCCCCACAATTTTATGAGTACCTATAAGAATGTCTATCTTCCCCTCCTGAATCCCATTGATTACTTCTTTGGTTTCCTTAGCGGATTTAAAACGATTGATAAAGTTAACCGTGCAGGGAAGGTCCTTTAAACGGTCTTTAAAGGTTTTATAATGCTGGTAAGCCAAAATGGTTGTTGGCACCAATATAGCAACCTGCTTACTATCGCACACAGCTTTAAATGCCGCACGTATTGCTATTTCTGTTTTACCAAAGCCTACATCACCACATACCAGCCTATCCATAGGATGTGGTTTTTCCATATCCCGTTTTACATCGGAGGTTACTTTTATCTGATCGGGCGTATCTTCATAAATAAATGAAGCTTCCAGTTCATGTTGTAAATAATTATCCTGCGGGTAACGGTGACCGGGCTGCGCTTTTCTTTTCGCATATAGCTTAATCAAATCGTATGCAACTTCCTTTACATTACGTTTTGTTTTTTGTTTAAGTGTGCTCCAGGTTGTAGAACCTATTTTATCAATACGTGGTACATTTCCTTCTTTGCCGGTATACTTGCTAATACGGTGTAAGCTATGGATACTCACATATAAAAAATCATTGTCTTTATAAACGAGTTTCACCGCTTCCTGCATTTTACCATTAGCGTTTATTTTTACAAGCCCACCAAAACGGCCAATACCATGGTCGATATGGGTTACAAAATCTCCGGGATTAAGCGAAAGAATTTCTTTTAAGGTTAACGATTCAGCCGTTTTATAGCGTGTTTCTTTTAAATGAAAGCGATGGTAACGTTCAAAGATCTGGTGATCGGTGTAGCAGGCAATTTTTAACTCATGATCGATAAAGCCTTCATGAATATTAATGTTTACATGCTCTATTAAACTATCATAGGTACGGTGTTCTTTTGATAAGATATCGTTGAAAATTGTATGAAGCCTTTCGGCCTGCTTGGCATTATCCGTGGTTAAATAGTTTTTATAGCCTTTGGCTTTGTTGGCTTTAAGATCGTTAATGAGCATCTCAAAGTTCTTATTGAACTGTGGCTGTACACTTTGATTAAAGCTAATGGTTTGCGAGGAGATATGGGCATTTAAACCATATTCAATAAGCCTGTAGGGCTTAATAATAGATAAAAAGTCATCGGCCTGCAGATATAATTCAGCCGGCTCAATGTGTTTTATTTCTCCCGTTAAGGCTTCGAATGATTTTTGTGTTTTCGCAAATAGTTTATCAATGAGCTCTTTCGTATATAATACATCATCAAAACAAAGCACTGTATCTTTTAAAAGATAATCGAATATAGGCTGCCGAACTTCAATCACCTGGTTAGATTGAATATCAGGAATGATTGTTACAAAATCATAATTATGATTAGATAATTGAGTAGCAGGATCAAAGGTTTTAATAGCATCTACATCATTTCCAAATAATTCGATGCGATAGGGCAACTCATGCGCAAAGGAGTAAACATCCACAATGCCACCACGAATAGCATATTGGCCAGGTTCTGAAACAAAATCACATAATTCAAAATCATAACTTGTTAAAAATTCCTGGATAAAATCGATGCTTAATTTCTCTCCTTTTTTTATAATAAGCGTGTTTTTACTTAAGCTTGTTTTAGAGGCTACTTTCTCTGCAAGAGCGGCAGCATAAGTAACAACAATGCCTGAGTAATTTTCTTTACTCAACTGGCTTAATGTTTCTGCTCTTTCCTGAACAGAGGCATTACTGGTTTTTTCTTCCTTATAAGGAACTTTATAACTTTCGGGAAAGTAAAAAATATGTTTTTCCGGAAGGAGTGTTTGCAGGTCGTTTAATACATAGGCTGCTTTTTCTTTATCATTACAAACAATAAAAAAATTGGAATCTGTGTTTTGAAAAAGATCATTTATCAAAAAGGCAAAAGAAGATCCTCGTAAACCCGAAATAAATACATTTGTATTTAAGTTTACTTGCTTGCTCTGTAGCTCTCCCCAAAATTTACCGTTCCACCACATTTAGGCGGCAAAGATACATGAATTAATAAAACCCCGTATAGAATTATAACTATTTAAGCCTTTTTGTTCCTCATTGGCTTCAAGCTGGCTTTACGCTCTATAAGGCCCATTTTAACCTACCCCTGTCGGAGGTAACAAAAAAAGCCCCGATAGTATCGGGGCTTTTTAATAGAAAAATGCGATTAACGATTAATCATTAATAAATGTGTTATAACTAAAGTTTTGAGCGTTTCTGATTACAGTTGAATAAATCGTATTTGAGTTTAATGTTCCACCCGGGAATACACCTGGTTTACCGGTGTTAACACCACCCGTAAATTTAATGGTATCATTTGTTGCTGCAAAATCTGCTGTGTAAATTTTTGCAGCATTATTAAATCCTACAATTCCCATATTTGGAGTAGTTACAACAAAAGAATAATGTCCGCTTGCATCTGTTGTAGTAGTGTAGATTTTTTTAGTTAAAGTCATAGGATCTTTATCATATTCTAAATAAACGACACGGTTTGGTGCAGGAAATGTTAAGCTATACGTTGGTGCTCCTGAAACGGCAGCATGTATCCATGTTGGGCGGTATAACATACCTGAAACGGTTGCAGTACCAACACCCTGGTTAGATGGAGTAACTAATGGCGTACCAACAAACGTATTATTTTGTGTAATACTTACACCTTTGTATAAAACCGGTGTATAAACGGTTGTAGGGAAATCATAAAGAATACTTGACATAGCTGTATCGCTGGTTGCAGAAAATCCTTTAAACGTAATTTCCGAATTTACACCGGTACCATTTGTTTTCACACTCACCGAGTATTTACCTTGTGCATTTGTTACTCCTGTATAAACTTCAGAACCAACAGTTGATGCAGAAGGATATAATCCACCTGCTCCGCTATTTTTAATTTTTACTGTAACTACTGCTCCTGCTAAAGGAGTTACGTTACCACCGATTTGTTTTGTTGCAGTACCTTCAACAGTAGTATTACCTGTCATATCAGTTGCCTCAAAAGTGTTGTCATCTTTTTTCTTGCAGGAAAATAATACTGCTACTGTCGCTATTAATAAAAGTGATTTTTTCATGGTTTTATATTTTAATATTATGAGTTAAGTTGTTTTAATTAAAAATGGAACAATAATGATACTGATGCTGTACTTCCACCAATACCTGCTTTGTTTAATGTTGAGTTGATACCATTATCAACACCAAATCCGCGGGATGTACTGGGCGATTTTGTATCAACTTTTTCTTCTACTACAGTTGGTCCGTTCTGTCCAACCAGATATGTATCCTGTTTTCTTTGTAAGTTTTTAGATCTTGCAAAAGAATAGCCAAAACCATATTCTGCCGCGATCGAAATTTTTGCAAATACAAAATATTCAACCCCAATAAATCCTCTTGCGCCTATACCCCACGTTGCATCAATTTTTTCTTCTTTTAAACGGGTTGCAGTACCTGCTGGGTTTTGAACAGATGTAGCTCCTGAAACAAAGTTGTTTGTAAAAACAGTATTGTATTGATCAGAAAACTCATTTCCGTAAGACCTTGATTCTTTTTGTGCTGTTCTTGATACTCCAATCTCAGCTCCATAAAAACCTACTAAGCGGCCATAACCTCTTCTTTTTTCATAACCTACAGCCAACACTAAGTTGTTTTGTACAAAACTTCTTTTGTCCTCTACAGTTAAAATACTTGCTGCACGGATATCTTCCGGGGTTCCACTTAAAGAAGCTGCATAAACCGCTTTAGAATCCTGCACCAGGTTAGTTTGAGTTGTACTTAAGCTGTTAAACCCAAATCTTGCTCTGATAGCTGTTTTCCCATCTAAAAAGTACTTTCCAACAATTTGTTGTCCTGCATTTTGAGTAAACTGCGATGTTGTTCCCGCACTTGTACCCGAAACTGCTCCAACTTTAATGGATTGTACCAGGAAATCGATTACCGGAACAGCATTAAATCCAAGTGCAATATCACCGGCTTTTGGCAAAACTTCCTGGCCTTTTCTGTTCTTTATCACAGTAGGATCTACCGAAGTGCCTTCCTGTGCATTTGCTAAAACTGTCGAAATCATCACAGCTGCAAATAGTGCTTTTTTCTTCATAATTTTCTGTTTTGTTTTAATAATTAAGTCGTTAAATTGTTCTTTTAAATGCTCAAAATGTTTGGCAAAAGTAATATTTCTGTCGACAAAACAAATATAGTGCCGAAAATTTTCTCCCGCAAATAATTGTCTAAATCCATAAAGCCCTCGATTGTTTATACATTTGTGCCTGACCGTCAATGTTATAAAAAAATTCAATAAGAAAATAAAATGTTAACAGGCTACAAAATTAGTTTGAAAATAAGCCTGATTCAGGATAATTAAGGCATTAATTGTTTCTTTTTTACCTCTTCAAAGCGTTTTCCTTCCATTTTACTGTCAATCCAAATCAAAAAATTAAAGTAGTTCAACACGTTTTTCTCCAAAGGAGATTTTATCAGTTTTTCTACCTGGTCTTTAAGGCTTCTATAATCTTTTACAGAAGGTACTTTGCTCAAATGAGCCTTAATAAACTTTAGAACTAACTCTTCCGTTTTATGTAATCGTTTCCTGCTTTTTAAAAATTTGATTGTTGTATTTATTTTATAATCCAGTAAATCCTTATTGTTCATGTCATAATGAACAACAATGCTTTTTACATGCGAAAAACAATAAATATCGTCTCTGTACTCAATTTTAGAATTAATGATCTCGTTAATATATTGATTGGCTTTTTTCAAATCACCTATCTCATAATAATAATCTGCCGCGGTTACTATAAACAATTGCTCTTCCGATTCAATAAATTTTTTGCCAATCAGCGTTTTTCTAAAAGCAAAAATTTTATTTAAAATATCCAGGCTCCCTTTATAATCAGCAAACTGATTATGCATCCCCAACTTTAAAACGTACACAATACTTAAGTGCTTTTTGTCTACTTCATGACTATTGATAAAACTCATAGTGACATCAAGCGTTTTAAATACATTAGTCACAAGGTGTAATCGTTCTTCAAACAGTACTTTTCGTATTAAATAATTAATATATAGCGTAACATACGTTTCTTTCATTTTAGGAAACTTTTCCCAATAACTTTCTAATTTTAAAATATACTGATATGCCTCCCGGAACCTGCTATTCATAAAGTTGAAGTTGGCATTGGCCAACAAAAAGTAAAAATTACTTATAAAGTTATCGGGGGAACCTGAAACATTTTTTGCTGTTCTCCTAAAGACATCTTCCAATTCTTTTATTGAATTTTTTGTGCGGGCAAAGCCAGAGTTAAGGTATTTCTGCCGGCTGAGCGTAAAAAAGGATTTTGATTTAACGGCCGATTCAAGATTTAAAAGAGTATCTTCCGTTTGTTGATACAGTGCTTCAATTTCTTTAAATAATTCGGGTGTTTGTTTTTTTTCCATCAACCCCAAAACTTCCCAATCTGAAATTTCTGCCAGGTAATTGTATAGCTGATATTGTTCTGCTAATTGTTTGGCGCGTTTAACAAGCTTTATCGTTTGGTGATCAAGCCCTTTATGGTTAAGGATTTCCACTTTATTAAGCAAGCTTCGAATTTCGTTTTTTACATTTGTCTGGTTGTAGTTTTCCAAACATTCCAAAATAAAAGTATAGAGGTAGTTTTTAGCTACTGCAAACTTATTTTTATTAAACGTTTTTAGTTTTTTTAGAATTAACGCTTCATCATACTCGTCTTGTTTATCAATTAACTCAAGGAGTTGCAGGTTCTGCGCATTCACTTTAAAAACCAATGCGCGTTTTTTTACATAGCCCTTTTCGGCCGAACTCATTGATTTTACTAGCTCAAACAGGTCTTTAGAGGGGGTCATGTATATGTGCGAAACCTAATAATGAGCGTAAAAATAGTTTATTAATCATGGTTATTTGCAGAATTTTGTAAAAAAATAATCATGAAAATAACTCAACACTTTATAGGAACAACCGAGCTATACCATGTCATAAATAAAAACACTAAACTCTAACATGAAAAAAACGACTAAAATTATCATCGCCCTTTTGTTTTCAGGACTAACTATAAATGCGCAAACTACTTCTCCAACACCCTATTGTAATGCCGGTTTTGATGATGACCCTTTTGCTGTTGATGATGCCATTTTTGGTGTAACACTTGGTACACTTAACAATCCATCAAACGCCCAATCGGCTGCTCCACATTATATTTATTATTCCAATTTAACCGCTCCAAATTTATTAAAAGGCAGTGTACAGACCTTAAGCGTAACGTTTGATGTAAAAGGCGGAGTTGGTATTGGTGCCTGGATCGATTATAATCACAACAACATTTTTGAAACAACAGAAAAGATTTTAAATAATCCTGCTGGTGGAGTTCCTATTGCTTTAACCACTCAAACGGTTAGTTTTACTGTCCCTACAGGAGCCGTAACAGGCACCACAAGAATGAGGGTAAGAATTGTAGAAGATGATAATTATAACATGACCAATAATTATGTGATAGCTCCCTGTAATGCAAGTACTTCCTCTACTGATATTATGGATTGGGGAGAAACAGAAGATTATCCTATAAATATTACTACAGCCACAGGAATTAAAGAATCTGGCTTACACGCTTCTATTATTTCTTATCCTAATCCTGTAGAAAATATATTTTCCGTTATTGTTAAAAACGCAATAAACATCCATAAAGTGTCGATGAACTCTATGGACGGAACTCCATTAAAGGTTAACTTTAACCACCTGAACGATCTAATAACAGCAGACCTTTCAGCTTTAGCGACAGGAATTTATTTTCTGGAGGTAATCACTAGTGAAGGAACCATGTATACTAAAATTATTAAGAACTAATGAAACGTTTATATATCCTGTTATTTCTGACCCTTGTTGTTAATGGCTTAAAGGCCCAACAGCATAAAAAATTAAATGTGTTGTTTTTAGGTAATAGTTATACTTATGTAAACAATTTGCCACAGCTCATTAAAGATGTTGCATTAGCAAACGGCGATACTTTAATTTTTGATTCAAACTGTCCCGGAGGCCAAACATTTCAGGGCCATTTTTCTGATGCATTAAGTGTTTCAAAGATTAATTCTGTTGCATGGGATTGTGTGGTATTACAGGCACAGAGCCAGGAACCATCCTTCCCTCCTACTCAGGTTAATTCTCAAACACTGCCCTATGCAATTAAACTCGATAGTATTATTAAACATCATAACCCATGTACCGAAACCATATTTTATGAAACCTGGGGAAGAAAAAATGGTGATGCTTCAAACTGTGCCGGCTATCCTCCTGTATGTACTTATATTGGCATGCAAAACAGGCTAAGACAGTCTTATAAATTATTTGCAGATACCTGCAAGGCTACTTTTTCTCCGGCAGGAGAAGCATTCCGGAAATCAATTTCTCAAAATCCGGCGTTAGAATTATATAATGCAGATCAAAGTCACCCCTCCATAGAAGGTTCGTATTTAACGGCCTGCGTATTTTACGAAGTATTGTTTCATAAAAGTGTTTTAACCAATACATATACCGCCGGGGTTTCAGCACCTAATGCAACCTTTTTAAAGCAAATAGCACATAGTGTGGTTAACGATAGTTTATCGACCTGGAATATTGGAAAATATAAACCGTGGGCACCTTTTACTTCTTCATTAACAGGTCCTCTCAGCTATCAGTTTACAAGCCTGTCGCCTGCTATAAATAACAAGTGGTATTTTGGCGACGGAACAAGCAGTTTATTAAATAATCCGACCCATGTTTACACCAACAGTCAAACCTATACGGTTACACATGTTGTAAGTAATGGATGTTCAAAAGACTCCTCTTCTGCTATTTTAAATCCAACCATCACAGGTTTAGATGAAACAGATTCAAACCTGTCTGTTTCAATTTACCCAACCCCTGCGGAGAATACTCTTCATATAAAAAGTGATGGGTTGAATGTGTTCCATTACACAATTTATGATGTTGTTGGGAAACAACACCTAAGTGGCACAACTTCCGAAACAATGAACATTATATCATTACCAAACGGTGTTTATTTTATAGCTATTGAAACCAACCATAAAATCCTAACACTCAAATTTATAAAACATGATTAAATACAGACAAGGCATAACGTGTAATTAGACCCTCACCAACAAAAAAAGCTTAAACAGGATTTGTTTAAGCTTCTTTATTTTCCAAAGAGTTGTGTTTTATTTTAAACTTCCAATCATATCTTCCGGACGAACCCAAAGATCAAATTGTTCGTTCGTCACATAACCCAATTCAATAGCCGCTTCACGCAGGGTTTTATTTCCTTTGTGTGCTGTTTTAGCAATTTTAGCCGCTTTTTCGTAACCAATATGGGTATTTAAAGCCGTTACCAACATTAAAGAGTTTTCTAAATGCTTTTTAATTTCCGGTAAATTCGCAGTAATACCATCACTGCATTTTTCTGTAAAGGATACACAGGCATCGCCAATTAAACGTGCCGATTGCAATACATTTGCCGCAATTAAAGGTTTAAACACATTTAATTCGAAATGGCCCATAGCACCACCCATCGTTGCTGCTACATCATTTCCTATAACCTGAGCACAAACCATCGTTAAAGCTTCAGGCTGTGTAGGATTTACTTTACCGGGCATAATAGATGAACCCGGCTCGTTATCAGGAATAACAATTTCTCCAATGCCACAACGTGGCCCTGAAGACAACATCCTGATATCGTTTGCTATTTTAAATAAAGCTACCGCGCTGCGTTTTAAAGCTCCACTTAATTCGATCATAGCATCGTGTGCTGCCAGTGCCTCAAACTTGTTAGGAGCCGTTACAAATGGCAAGCCGGTTAATTCTGCAATTTTTTTCGCCACCAATACATCGTATCCTTTTGGTGTATTTAAACCTGTACCAACCGCTGTTCCACCTAATGCCAGTTCTTTTACGGCATCTAACGCGTTTTTTAAAGCACGGATACTCATGTTTATTTGCTGTACATATCCACTAAACTCTTGTCCAAGAGATAACGGTGTTGCATCCATAAAATGGGTTCTTCCTGTTTTAATAATAGTTTCAAACTCTTTTACTTTTTTAGCTAAAGAATCACGTAGCTTTTCCATTCCCGGAATAGTGATTTCCACCACTTGTTTGTAAGCCGCAATGTGCATAGCTGTTGGGTAGGTATCGTTACTGCTTTGAGATTTATTAACGTCGTCATTCGGATGCAAAATTTTTGGCTCATCTGTTAATTGTCCGCCATTCATAACATGTGCACGGTAAGCAATTACTTCGTTTGCATTCATGTTACTTTGCGTGCCCGATCCTGTTTGCCATATTACCAAAGGAAACTGATCATCCAACTTTTTAGCCAGAATCTCATCGCATACTTTTCCAATTAAATCACTTTTTTCTTTTGTTAAAACACCCAGTTCACAATTAGCCAAAGCTGCTGCTTTCTTTAAATATCCAAACGCATATATGATTTCCTTAGGCATACTTGCCTCAGGCCCAATTTTAAAATTGTTTCGGGATCTTTCTGTTTGAGCTCCCCAATAAACATGAGCAGGTACTTTTACCTCACCCATTGTGTCTGTTTCTATTCTGAATTCCATATGGTTAGTTTTTAATGAGCCGAATTTACTAAAAATGTCGCTCTTAAAGCCTCCTTGTTTAAATTTTATATCCTATTGTAGGATCATGATTTTTATTACACTAATGGAGAAGCAGACCACTAACACTCCTCCTGAAAACTAAAGATAGAAGAAAGTCTTCCTTCATAAAAAAACTTAAAATTATTCTGTATATCAAAGTAGGATGTATCTTTGTAGAGTGATTAGTCAATCTTTATTCTAATGGATAAACAAAAAGAAATATTAAATGCAGCCCTTAAACTTTTTGTAGAGTTTGGTTTTCATGGCACTCCAACCAGTAAAATTGCGAAAGAAGCCGGTGTGGCCAATGGTACCTTGTTTCATTATTACAGTACAAAAGAAGAGCTTATCCTGGCTTTATACAAAGATATTAAAGCCCGGTTAACCAGTTGTATGTACACAAATGCCGATAAAGACAAATCCTTAAAAGAGATTTTTAAAACCTTATATATAAATACACTGGAATGGGCATCCGATCATAAAGAAGAATTTTATTTTATTCAGCAATTTCATACTTCCCCGTTTTTTTCCCTTATCTCATCCGAAGAAATTGAAAAACAAACAAAGCCCCATTTAGATATGATACAACAGGGCATTAAGAATAAAATATTAAAACCGCTTCCCCTAGAGCTTTTGTTCAACCTTATCAATAGTCACATTTCCGGAATTAATCAGTACTTGTCTTCAGCAAACCTTACCGGCCAGAAACAGAAAAAAGTAATCAACGAATCATTTGATTTGTTATGGGATATGATTACATAAAAAATTTATAGTAAAATAGAGTGAGTAGTCAATCTAAAAAGTAACAAATTTATAATTAAAACCATATGAAAAAAGTAGTATTAATAACCGGAGCCTCTTCCGGTATTGGAAAAGAAACAGCAAAATTATTAATTAACGACGGTTACACCGTATATGGTGCTGCCCGTAGAATTGATAAAATGAATGATCTAAAAGATGTGGGGGCTCACTTAATTCAAATGGATATAACGGATGAGAGCTCTTTAAAAGCAGGTGTTGATCATATCCTGAACACGGAAAAAAGAATCGATGTTTTAATCAATAATGCCGGTTATGGTTCTTACGGGGCGTTGGAAGATGTGACACTTTCAGAAGCGAAATACCAGTTTGAAGTAAACATTTTTGGCCTGGCAAGATTAACCCAATTAATTATTCCCACTATGCGTCAGCAAAAAACCGGAAAAATTATTAATATTTCTTCTATAGGAGGGAAATTTGGCGAACCACACGGAGCCTGGTATCATGCTACAAAATATGCCTTGGAAGGATTAAGTGATAGCTTAAGAATGGAATTAAAACAATTTAATATTGACGTAGTAATTATAGAACCGGGAGCAATTAAAACAGAATGGAATAAAATTGCAAGAGAAAATCTACTAAAGGTTTCCGGGAATACTGCTTATAAAAATCTGGCCGCAAAACATTTTAAAATGTTCGAAAAAGCAGATACAGGATATTTGGGGTCTGAACCCATGGTTATTGCCAATGCTATTCAAAAAGCGATTCGTGCGCAGAAACCCAAAACCAGGTATGCTGTTGGTGGCGGTGCAAAATTAATTCTATTCTTAAGACGTATTTTATCCGACAGAATGTTTGATAGGATTATGTTAAGTCAAATGAAATAAAAACTATATATAAATAAAATCATGATCATTATACCCATACTATTTCTGGCAAGCTTAATCATACTATTGTTTATGAAGCAGCCAAAGTTTGGAAAAAGACCTAAAGGAGATCGTTTAAGTGCTATCCAAAAATCTTCAAACTATAAAAATGGTTCATTTCAAAACAGGCACCACACTCTTGATTTAACAGAAGGGGTAACTTATTTTGAAGTTCTTAAAACTTTTTTATTCGGTGAAAAGAAAACCCGAAAACCGGTTGACCAAATTCCATCTGTAAAAACAGATCTATTTAAACTGGATATTCGGGAGGATCTATTAGTTTGGTTTGGACATTCCTCTTATTTTCTCCAGGTAGATGGAAAGAGAATTCTGGTAGATCCGGTTTTAAGTGGGGCAGCATCACCTATTGCTTTTACAACAAGGGCATTTGGGGGAAGCGATGTTTACCATGCAAAAGATATCCCGGAGATCGATTATTTGTTTATTAGTCACGACCATTGGGATCATTTAGATTATGACACGATGATTAAACTCCGGTCTAAAATCAAACAGGTTATTTGTGGATTAGGAGTAGGAGAACATTTAGAATACTGGGGCTATGATAAAACCAGGATTATAGAAAAAGATTGGGATGCTGAATTTGAGTTGACAAATGGGTTTAAAGTAAACACTGTTTCTGCAAGGCATTTCTCTGGGCGGGGATTTGTTCGAAACAAAGCATTATGGACTTCCTTCGTTTTACAAACTCCTAATTATAAATTATTTCTTGGCGGTGATAGTGGTTACGACACACACTTTCTGGAAACAGGTAAACGTTTTGGACCCTTCGATTTAGCCATATTGGAGAACGGACAATATGATAAAAGCTGGAAGTATATTCACATGAGTCCTGAAGAGGTTTTACTAGCCGCAAAAGACTTAAATGCCCGACGACTCTTTCCCGTCCATTCTTCAAAATTTGCATTAGCTAACCATTCCTGGAACGAACCTTTAAAAAGAATAACCGCCTTAAATGCTGACAAAACAATAGATCTTGTAACACCCATAATTGGAGAGGTAGTGAAATTAAAGGATCCTGATTATATACAAATAAATTGGTGGGAAAGCATTCGCTAATCTATCTATAGAAAAGCCCCCATTCGTTTAATCACGGATGGGGGTTTTTTATGCCTCTTTGTTTCACGTGGAACACTCTTCTGGTTTCTTCATAATTAAACCGAAACCAACCGGAGCATGTTTATACTAAAAGAAGAAAACTTACCAATACCGTAAGACTAGTTGATAAGGTAAAGAATATGCATAGTCACTTATTAAATTTTAAAAGGTATGTAATCCCTATCAAAGAGGGAGGCTTCTAAAATACCAGAGAAGAGCATAAGATTTATTATATACAAGTTGGTACACTTAATCTCTCCAAAAAAAAGATACAGAATCTCAGCTACTTAAAGAGATCTCTTAATTCAAGTAAGATGCACGGAATCCTCTACTCAAAACATCCTAATTTGATCAACCATATTTATAACAAAGAGGTAAGAAAGGGAATAAGTATAAAGCGTTAAACACTAGAGAGTAAATACCAGACAATAAGGACATAAAGAACAAATAATAATAAAAGTGATCCTATTCTTTCATAATTAGATTCTCTTCTTCATCGGTCAAAGAATTGTACTTCTTTCCTTTAAGAAAAGGGAAGGGGTAATGTTCCACGTGGAACAGAATAAATACGCCGGGATTTGCCTTCATAAAAAGAGCCACCAATTAGGTAGCTCGTTGCTCATTATCCATATTTCCAGTAAACCTTTACTTATGACCAAACACATAAATGGTGCTGGAGAAATCACTTGTGGCCTTTGCTTTAAGGTTAGATCTTAATCCTGTAAAAAAAGCTTTAAATAAATTGATGGATCCTGTCTTATACTTCTCACTAAGCATTGCTACATAGAAACTATCAAACTTCATGGGTAACGTTTCTCTTAGGCTAAAGCCATTGTTCTCCAATAAAGTCTTCATGGATTTTAATTCGAAATGATGTAAATGGCGGGGCACATCATAAGCGGCCCAATTCTCCTTGTAATGCTTTGCGTCATAAGAAACATGGTTTGGTACCGCAATAATTAATACGCCATCTTTGTCCAAATGAGTCTTAAAGAAAGATAAGGTATCGCACATATCGGTAACGTGCTCGAGAACATGCCAGAGAGTTATTGCAGAAAACTTAGTGTCGGTAATATAAGTGTTAATCCTCCTTTTGTCGGAAAACAAATTCAGTCCCAACTCAGAAGCTATCTTTCTGGCATCATCATCGGGCTCCATACCATATGTTTTCCAACCCGCCTTTTTACAAGCACCCAAAAACATTCCTGTACCACAACCATAATCCAGTATTGTTCCACGTGAAACATAAGAAGAAACCAAAGCCACTTTTTTCTTAAGTGTATAGTTCCTCACGAAATGGTATAAGCGATTTATAATCCCTTTCTTCGTATTGGTATGAGAAACGTAACTTTCTGCTTTATAGTAATCCCCAATAACAGAATCGTCGGGGCGGGGATTAGTAAACTTAAAGCCACAAGATTTACAAGAAACAATATTAAAATCCTCTTTACTTACTGTATGATCTTTGCAAACCAAAAAAGGCTCAAACTGAGTTGAGCCACATACTAAACATTTTTTTAAAGTCAACATTATCTATTGTTTTAAATATATAATAACCCTTTGTAATCGGCCCCTGTTAAGTAAAAACCATTTGTTCCGTCTTCAACTTCTATGCCTTATAAACCATATGTTTCACGTGGAACAAAAGAGATGTAAACAATTCCCTTAAAATCCTACCCAAACACCTGAAAAATCCACTATTTTTTTCAAAGCAAGAATAAAGATTGTTCCACGTGGAACTACCTCCCTAAATGAACTAAAAGCACAGAAATATCTGCGGGGTTAATGCCGGAGATACGACTTGCTTGTCCAATAGTTGCAGGGCGCAATTTTGCTAATTTATCTCGTGCTTCTAACGACAAACTATTAACTGCTTTGTAATCGAATTCAGGTCTGATTTTATAATTATCCAACTTCGCTACTTTATCGGCATTTTCCTTTTCTCTTTCAATATATCCTTCGTACTTCATTAAAATTTCTGCTTGCATAATTGTATCTTCATCCAGGCTAGAAATAGTGTTCTTTAAACCCGGACAATGTTCTGATAAATCAGCAATATTTACATTAGGGCGAGAAAGAACATTAAAATATCTCAGCTTTTGAGTTAAAGGAGAAGAGTTAATGCTTTCCAAATAAGGATTTGTTTCCTCAGGCTCAGCACTTGTGTTTTTAAAATACTTAATTAAGTTTTCGTAATTCGTGATCTTATCCGAAACACGATCCATTCTTTCCTGGCTCGCCAAACCAATAGAGTGGGAGAGAGGTGTTAAACGAACATCTGCATTATCCTGTCTCAGCAATAAACGGTATTCGGAGCGGGAGGTAAACATACGGTAGGGCTCATCAGTCCCTTTAGTTACCAAATCATCGATTAAAACACCAATGTATGCTTCATGACGTTTCAGGATCAATGGTTCTCTTTCCGTAATTTTTAAGTGGGCATTGATTCCTGCCATTTGTCCCTGACAAGCAGCTTCTTCATAACCGGTAGTTCCATTAATTTGTCCGGCGAAATATAAGTTATCAACGAGCTTGGTTTCGAGTGTTAAGCTTAACTGTGTTGGTGGAAAATAATCGTACTCGATCGCGTAACCCGGACGAAACATTTTAGCTTTCTCAAATCCAGGAATTAAACGTAATGCTTTTTGTTGAACATCTTCAGGTAGAGAGGTAGAAAATCCATTGACATAAATTTCAACGGTGTTCCAACCCTCAGGTTCAACAAATAATTGATGCCTATCTCGTTCAGAAAAACGGGTAATTTTATCTTCAATACTTGGGCAGTACCTCGGGCCTAAACCCTGAATTCTTCCCGAGTACATCGGGGATTTTTCAAAACCTGTTTTTAAAATATCATGAACATCCTGATTTGTATAAGTGATATGACAGGGAACTTGTTTCTTTACCGGTGATCCATCTTTAGAAATAAATGGAGAGGTATTATCAAGATAGGAGAATTTGTCAACCGCCGTATCTCCTTCCTGTTCTTCCATTTTAGAATAATCCAAAGTTCTTCCGTCAATGCGGGGAGGAGTACCTGTTTTCATCCGACCACTTTCAAAGCCCAAGCTTACTAATTGTTCTGTAATTCCGTAAGAAGCAGATTCACCGCTACGGCCACCACCAATCTGTTTTTCTCCTAAATGGATAAGTCCGTTTAAAAAAGTCCCATTGGTTAAGACAACGGCTTTAGCTCTGAACTCCAAACCCATTCCGGTAACAACTCCTTCTATGCGTTTACCATCTTTGGAAACCAAAAGGGTTTTGCACATGTCCTGCCAGAAATCGACATTAGGCGTTTGCTCCAACATCTCTCTCCAGGTAGTAGCAAATAACATTCTGTCGTTTTGAGTACGTGGACTCCACATTGCGGGTCCTTTAGAACGGTTTAGCATCCGGAATTGTATGGCTGACTTATCAGATACAATTCCACTATAGCCCCCAAGGGCGTCAATTTCTCTAACGATTTGACCTTTTGCAATACCACCCATTGCAGGGTTACAGCTCATTTGAGCAATGGTTTGCATATTCATGGTTAAAAGTAAAACTTTAGATCCCATATTTGCAGCGGCGGCTGCAGCCTCACAACCTGCGTGGCCGGCACCAACTACTATAATATCATATTGAGACTGCATTGTAAAATTACCAGGATTCTGTGAACTAAAACTTCATTTTAAAGCTCCATTTATAATCTTGATATCATCATCAAGCAAAGTTAAATTTTTATACTTAAAGCCCATTGGGTTCCAGTTATTGAAAATAAAACTACCATCTTTAGCATTTACGATATTGATTCCTTTGTTGTATCCAAAACGTACAAAGTTCAGATAATAAAAAGGTGTTTTTGTATTCAGAATTTTTGCGTCAAGTTCTTTTACCGGAATTACTTTATACCGGAATTTAGCTTTTGCCAGGGCTTCTTCCATATTTGTTTCAGGATACTCTGCCACATAATCAGGAATAAATAATGTATCTTTTGCATTGAATTTATCTAACTCCTCTTTATATATTCTTTTGCTTAAAGAAATAGCTTCTCCCTTGTTATTTGATAAATTGGCATTAATATCCTGAAGGTAATTTTTAATAAAGCCCAAAGAGTAATTATGCAAGCAATTATTTTTATTGATATATTGTGCCTGTGAATTTTGATTGGCTTTTTTATCGTATAGCTCACCAATAGCCTTATGCTTAAGACAAAAATCAGCCCAAGCTACTTCTTTTTCTACTAACTCACCTTTTCTACTCACATAATACATATACATTACATATTGATATAAATAAACTACACCGGGCCCTTCAGTTACTTGTACTGCTCTGGGAATAATTTTTGAAATAGAAACATCATTTTTAATTTTTTCCGCTTCTTTAGCAGTAACTACTTTTAAATTTGTGAAATTCCATACTGTTTTTAAGAGATCAACATATTGTTGTTGTTTATCATTGTCAAACTCAGGTATTACAAAATACGTAGTTGATTGCTTTATTGCTTCATAGTCTTTCTCATTAAGCCTTGAAACATTAATTTGAGATTTTAAACTGGAAGAGAAGATTAATAAAAACAATAAGGAAAAAGAAGAAAATTTCATTTAGGGTAATAGATTAGATCATGTTTAATTTTGCCAGTAACTCATCACGGTAAGAACCACCAATGGGAATTACTTTTTTGTTTTCTTCCAACACAACTGTTTGGTTTTCAATAGTTTGTATCTTGTCGATACGGGCAATGAACGAACGGTGTACGCGGATAAAATCACCATTATCCAGTTTCTTCTCAATATCTTTCATTGTAGAATGAATGGTATAACGCGTGTATTGAGTATTTAGAACCACGTAATCTTTTAATGCTTCCACATAGTAAATGTCTTTTAAATTTACTTTTACCAAGCGGCTGTTTGATTTTACAAATAAAATATCTTTAGCAGCATCGTCTTTGTTTTCTACTAAGGAATAAAGGAAATCTCTTTCTTTTTGTACTTCAGTATCTTTTTTGTGCTTGTAAATAGCCATTTCAATGGTTGAGTGTAAATCAATTTCTTTAAATGGTTTTAAAATATATCCGTAAGGCTCGGTAATTTTTGCTTTTGCCAAAGTACTTTCGTCAGCATAAGCGGTTAAAAATATTACCGGAATATTGTAATCTTTTTTAATGGTTTCGGCTACTTCGATGCCGGTCATATTACCTTTGATCATAATATCCATTAAAACAATATTGGGTTCCAGATCAACAATGTTTTTAATAGCGTCAACGCCATTATTACTGATTCCCAAAACATTATAGCCTAATTTTTTTAAGCTGTTTTGTATGTCTTTTGCAACAATACTTTCGTCTTCTACAATGTAAACATTAATGTTATTTTCCATACTATTAATTAATTCTTAAATTCTATTATAAACTTAGTTCCTCTGTTTCTTTCTAAAATCAACGTTCCGTTTATTTGTTCCACTAATGTATCAACCAGTTGAAGACCTAATGTTTCGGTATGCTTCACATCAATATGTGAAGGTATACCAATACCGTTATCACCTGCTTCAATTCTTACATTATTATTATCAACTTTCAAAGTTACGAAGATTATTCCATCTCTATTATCAGGAAATGCATATTTTAATGAATTTGATACAATTTCATTGATAATAAGTCCGCAAGGTATTGATGAATCGAGGTTCAGGAACAATTTATCAAGCGTTAAAATAAGTTTAATCTTTTTTGAATTGATAGAATAGGTGTGTACCAGGTTTTTGGTTAAGGTAGTAATATACTCCGAAAAATTAACAGATTCGAAGTTCTTGGTTTGATACAGGCTTTCATGTATAAAGGCCATTGATTTGATCCTGTTTTGGCATTCCTTCAGTAAATTAAGGGCATAGGTATCTTTTACGTAAGACGATTGAAGATTTAATATACTGGAAATAACCTGCATATTGTTTTTTACCCTATGGTGCACTTCTTTTAACAAGACTTCTTTTTCTTTAAGAGATTGGGTGATGCGTTCCTCATTCTTCTTGTTTTCTGTAATATCAAAGCCAATTCCTGAAATTTCAATAACTTTGTTATCGTTATCTTTAATAGGGTAGAGGATCATTTGCCTTATAATTTTAAGGCCATTCCGGTTTGTTCTTTCGGAAATAAATTCTACTTGTTTTCCTTTAAAAGCCTGCTCGTAGCGGCTATCCCACACATCATGGTATTCGGTACTTTTAGAAGACCTTACGCTTTTACCCAATTCGGGGTAATACCCATAGAGATCGAAAATGGCTTTGGAATAATTCTGATTGAAAGAGGTTAGTTTTTTATCAACGCTAATAGTCCACATTAACTGATCGCCACTTTCGAAAATAGCCTTTAATTTGGCCGATTGTTCTACAATTTGTTTTTCGAATTTTTTGTTTTCGGTGATATCATGGGCCAAGCAGGCTATTTCAATGATTTCGCCATGAGAGTTCCGGATGGGATTAAGATAAATTTCTTTATAATTTATATTTCCATTTTCATCGTTTTGTTTTCTCTCAAATTTAAGAGAATTACCCGCCAGTACCTTTCTGTATAAGGGATACCAGTAGTTTTCGTACTCTGCCCTATATTGTTTACCAACATGCAGATGCAATTGTTTATTTAAAACGGGATCTATTTTATAATTGAGTTTAAAAACCTCTATAAAATTATTGTTGCAGGAGGTTAAGTGAAACGTGGTATCTACAGTCCATACTAAATGTGCCGAGCTTTCAAAAATAGATTCGAGTTTGGCTGCCTGATCCAGAATTTTTTGGGCTGCCAGTTTCCTGTCGGTAACATCATGTGCAATAACAGCTATTTCCGTAATTATTCCTCTTGAATCCCTGATTGGATGTAGATACACTTCCCTGTTATGACTTTTTCCACTAGCATCAACGTTTTGCACTTCAAAAAACTCTACATTATTATCTTTCTTTTCGTTAAAGATTTTTTCGTATTTACTAATCCAAAAATTAAGATTAATGCTTTGATTCGACTTGGTTTTTACAGCGCCTATATGGCTCCCTACTTTTAATTTAAAATCAAATAATTTATAGATATAATCGTAATAATTTGTATTAAAAGAGGTAATGATGAGATCTCTGTTTACCGACCATATGAGATGCGAGGTATTATTGAAAATAGCTTCGTATTTGGTGGTTTGGGTAACCAACTCGTGTTGAATTTTTTTTCTGTAATTAATCTCTTTGATCAGTTCTTTGTTAAGATCCTCTGCTATTTCGGCTCTAACAATCTCCTTTTCTAATTTTTTGATATCGGATATATTAGAGATAATCGTTTGCACACATTTTTTACCGTTATATAAAAAGGGAACTGTTTTTAATTCAACGTCGATAACATTATTTTTTAAGGTCAGTATTTTATAGGGCATATCATCCAGCTCTTCGCCGTTTATGGCTCTATGCATTCTATTTATAGCAATTTCACGCTGTTCGGGTAAATAGAAATAATCTATTAAATTTGCCCCTATTATTTTACTGATGTGTTCACCTTCCAGAATATCAAGGGCTGTTTTATTACAATACAAACAAATATCATTATCATGAATTAAAATCCCGATAGGTGATGCTTCCAGTAAATTCTGGTAATTGATCCATTTTTGCTCGAGCTCAACCCGATAATTCTTTTCGGTTGTGATATCCCTGCTAACTCCAAGGATAAACTTAATTCTTCCATCCTCATCAAAAATAGGCGAATAATTATCTTCCAGCCAAATGAGCTTACCCGACTTTGTTTTATATTGAAATACTCCTGCAGTAAATTGTAGATTATTGTTTTTCTGTTGTTTAGCAATATTATTCTCAAAATTAATGTACCCTTTTTTATCGGACACTATTGACTGGGCTAAATTGGAGTTTTTATAAAATTCATTCGCACTGTATCCTAATACTTTTTTTATCGATGGGCTTACGTAAATGTACTTTGGTTCGGGATGATAAGTAAAGAAAAAGATGATATCATTTGAATTTTCAGCAATCAGCTTAAATTTTGCCTCTGTTTCCTTTCTTAATATTTCCTCTTGTTTTTCTTTTGTTACATCCCTGCTAATTCCTATTAAGGTTATAATATTACCTTGTTTGTCTTTTAAATGTGAATAGCGTGTTTCGAGCCAGGCAGTGTTCCCATCTTTCTTTATATATTTAAACACTGATATATCCAGTGTTTTCCTGACGGTTCCCTTTTTAGTAATGATATCGCTTGATTTTTTTACAAGACGTTTATCATCATTTAATACAATTTTATTACCGAACAGGGGGTCTTTATAAAAATCTTCAGGAGAATAGCCTAGTATTTTTTTCACCGAATCGCTTACATAAGTATACTTTCCTGCGGGCTTAAAATCATATAAATAAATAATATCCGACGCATTTTGCGAGAGATGCCTAAATGTTTTTTCGTTTTGTTTTAAATACTGTTCTTTTAATACTTCTTCGGTTATATCTCTTATTATTCCCAGATTACCTACATGCTTTTTTTTCTCATCAAACTGAGGAATAATGCGTTCCTGAAGCCATAAATAGTTTTTTGTTTCAAAATTTTTAAATCTATAAATAAAGGTTTGAGGTTTTTTCTCTTTTCTTAATTTTTCCGAACCTTTAATTACCAGATCCACATCATCGGGGTGAATGTGTTTTAATATATTTGTATAACTTTTACTGTACTTTTTACTGTATACACCAGGGTTTACTCCAAGTGTATCCTCTGCTTTATTGGATATAAATTTTAGTTTATGTTCATCTTTAAAATCGAGGTAATACACTACTTCATCAATTCCTCTTAAAATTACCTGAAGGTCTTTTTTTATTTCAATCAGTTCCTCATGTGATTTAACCCGTTCAGATATGTTGGTAATAATGGTTTGTATGGCTTTTTTACCATTAAAGACAATAACATTGGATTTTACTTCAACATCTATTATTTCCTGTTTAAAGTTTTTAATTTTAAACTCAAAGGAATTGAATTCTTCCCCTTGTAAAATTTTTTTATTATTCGTTTTTATGCGTTGATGAAATTCAGGAAGTATAAAATCAAATATGGAATATTCGGCTATTTGATTTCCAAAGCTTTTATTAATCCTTAAAATTTGAAATGATTTTTTATTAGCGAAAAGGATTTTGGTGTTCGAAAAAATAATGACTCCAACAGGTAAATTTTGTAAAACGGAGATTAATAAATGATCATTTTCATTATTTTTATTTGATGCGGGAGCAACAGATAAGGAATCTATATTATTCTTTATCTTGCTTTTCATCTTTTTTTGTTTCTTTATCTAAAATGGTTTTATCAGGTTTTTTTGAGTTGATAGATGAGTAATCCCTGATACTCTCTTCATACGTAGGAGTAACCTTTGTTCCCTGAAACTTAACTTCTATATCATTTTCATAAAAAATGGTGAGATAATTATATCCGGCTTCATCATAAAATTTCCAATCGTTTTGTTTCATTCCTCCGGCATAACTTCCCTGGGCCATTTTCCGTCCATTGGGATAATACCAGGTATGTACCCCATCTTCATCTCCGTTTAAAAACCGGCCTTCATACCTTAACTTTTCTTTAGGCATGTAGTATCTTTTCCATAAGCTATCAGGTTTATCATCTACATATTTTCCTATTTCTTTATATTCAGGGGTTTCATAAACCCATATACCTTCCTGCATATCATCCACATATTCGCCTTTGGTGAGCACTTTTCCATCTTCGGTATACTCCGTCATGGTTCCGTCACGTAAGTTGTTTACATAGGTTTCTTCGCGCATTAGGGCACCGTTTTCATAAAACCATTTCCATTCTCCCTGGGCTCTGCCTTTTTTATCGTATTTTCCTTTTTGTTCTATTTGCCCGTTAGGGTAATAAAAGGTCCAATCGCCAATTCTTTTATCATTCAAATACAATCCTTTTCCTTTAAATTCACCAGTATTATGGTATTCTGTCCAAATACCCACACGGCTTCTTAAACTATCCACAGCCCCATAATCAGTTCGTACACCTTCGTTGTAAACAATGGCTGAATCGGGTACCGGCCTGTTTTTGCAAATTTGTATTTTTATCATCACATCGCTGGTATCATCACGGGCAACCGGTAATGAATCGCACATGTATTTTAATTTATAATGGTAATGTGTACCAACAGGAACACCATTAATGTAACCTCCCTCATATTTTAAAGTGCCATCATCGTAGTAATCTTTATACACATCCAGTGTTGCTAATTCTGGGGCATTTTTAATTTGTTTACCATTATTGAATTTCTCAGTATTGGTTAAATTTCCTTTTTTATCATATGATTTTGTATAACCATCTACGAGATCATCCTTATATTTTTTTTCTGCTTTTAATTTTCCATCTTCATAAAAATCTTTCCAAACACCTTGTTTTTTGCCATTTTCATCTTTACGGTTAATCCGTTCAACATTTGCTAAAATGCCACCCTGGTATTTTATAATTGAAATGATGGTAGAATCTTCTGCAAACTCGTAAGCAATACCATCAGGCCTGCCTTTAACATAGGGTGTAAGTTGTTTTATTTTTCCGGAAGGGTAATAAGCAAAAGCATTTCCCTGTTTAATATCATTTACAAAAGGTTCCTTACTACTTACTCTCTGGTTGGTATCATAGTTTAGTGTATAACCATTCTTTTTTCCTTCGAGGTAAGCTACTGCTTTTGTTATTTTTCCTTTTTCAGAATAAAATTTCCATATGCTATCGAGTTGATAATTCCTGCGGTTTCCTTCAATTTTAAGGTTCCCGTTTTTATAATAATTTTTCCAATAACCATCGGGTTTTCCATCTACCATGGTACCTTCAGATGATTTTTCCCCATTATCATAATAAAACACATTATAACCGTTTGGTACAGCTGTTTGAGAATGTAACCCATAGGAAACGGTAAATACCAAATAGAATGCAAGAATTCTAAATTTACTATATGAACGATTATAATTAACTAATGGCACGAAAAATCTATTAAACATCTAATTTAGAATTTATAATCAATAAGATAAAATAATTAAAGCCCAAATTTGGCAGATAATTCCAACATTTTGTTTATGGGTTTTTTAGCCTTTTCAATCAATTCGTCGCTCATTAAAAGCTCTGGCTGCTCATATTTTAATGTATTGTATATTTTTTCGAGGGTATTTAATTTCATATAAGGACAATCGTTACAGGCACAACTGTTATTTGGTGGTGCGGGAATAAAGGTTTTTCCCGGACTTGATTTTAGCATTTGATGGATGATGCCAGTTTCCGTTAATACAATAAATTCAGACGCATCCGATTTTTTACTGTAATTTAATAAAGCAGTGGTACTACCAATAAAATCGGCATGCTCCAAAATAGGTGCCTCACATTCCGGGTGTGCTAAAACGATGGCTTTAGGGTGTTGCGCTTTTAATTTGATCAGTTTTTCCAAACTAAAAATTTCATGCACCATACAGGACCCATTCCATAATACCATATTACGGCCGGTTATTTTATTGATATAGGCTCCCAGGTTTTTATCGGGTGCGAAGATGATTTTCTGATCTTTTGGAAATGATTCCACTATTTGAACCGCATTTGTAGACGTTACAATGACATCTGAGAGCGCTTTTATCTCTGCAGTACAGTTTACATAGGTTAATACCACATGATCGGGGTGAGCGGCTTTAAATGCCGAAAATTCGGCAGGCGGACAAGAGTCTGCCAAAGAGCAACCTGCTTTAAGATCCGGAATTAACACTTTTGTTTTCGGATTCAAAATTTTGGCAGTTTCTGCCATAAAATGAACGCCGGCAAATAAAATGATGTTGGCTGTTGATTTTTCTGCTTGTTGAGCGAGCCCTAAACTGTCTCCAATATAATCTGCAATATCCTGTATATCAGCATCTTGATAGTAGTGTGCGAGGATGATTGCATTCTTCTCTTTCTTAAGATGCGAAATCTCTTTGAACAAATCAAGCGATGGATCAATTTTTTTTTCGAGGTAACCTTTTTCTAAATTCATTATATATAATAATAAAATATTTTAAAAATTAAATTAATGGCTATTATTATAAGCTGTTAGTACAGTGTAAAAATAAGCTTTTGTTTACTAGGATTTATTACTAATAACAGTCTATTAACAAATATTAAACTAAACAATTGTGTTTAAGAGTATGGTTTTTAGTGTAATACATAGTAATGAACAAATTGTTTAAATGAGTGTATGTGTGAAAGTTTATGTTGTTACAAGCTAAATTTAATGTGAATAAAACTGTACAACACACCTAATAGTTTTTGAAAGTAAATTTTGAATTATGTAAAAATTAGATAAGTAAATTTGCTATTAACAAATCAGTAATTAATTACATAAACTTATTAACGGTAATTTTAATTATACACGGTAATTTTGTTAATTAGCCTGCTATATAAACGGTTCACTATCAGGCTTATTTTTTATGAGTGTTAATTAACGTTGATTACTATTAGTTAACAAAATTTTGAAAGACAGATAATATGATTTCCTAAATGACGTATAAAAACTCTATTATAAAACAGTTAAGGGTTACGCAAGTTATAAATGAAACCAAAGACGGAAAAACATTTGTACTTAAACCTTTAAACAATTGGCTACCGGCTTATAAACCGGGGCAGTTCATTACTTTGGTATTTAATACCATTCATGGTGAAAAGAGAAGATCTTATTCTATGTCGTCGGCACCCGGGGTAGATAATGATATAAGTATTACCGTAAAAAAACTGGATAATGGAGAATTTTCACGCCTCTTAATTCATACAGTAAAGGAAGGGGATATATTAGAAAGCACCGGAATTAGCGGACAATTTATTTTACCGGATGAGGAACGAAATATTAAACAGTTCTTTTTTATTGCTGCCGGCAGTGGTATTACACCCTGTTTATCCTTAATTAAAACACTTTTACATACTACTGCGTATGAGGTGGCATTAATATATAGTAACAAAACCAAAGAAGATACTTTATTCTACGATCAGCTAGTGAAGTATCAAAGCCATTATCCGGAGAGATTTAATATTAAGTTTTTGTTTAGCAATGAGATAAGTGTTTACAACAGCCGTTTAAGCAGCTGGTTATTGAAGCAATTGGTTAAACAGTATTTAACGGTACCAAAAAATGAGGTAATGTTTTATATATGCGGCCCGTTTGATTATATGTTAACGGTTGGTATTACACTGTTAAGCGATTTCCCGGCGAAACATGTGATAAAAGAAAATTATAGTACACTTCCGAGGAAAATCGTTTCGAGGCCGCCAGACGAAGATCAGCACCAGGTAGCCATTACTATTGATGATAAAACCTATAGTATAACAGCTCAATATCCGAATTCGATATTGGATTCGGCCATAGCAAATAATATTCAGCTACCTTATAGTTGTAAAGCCGGAAGGTGCGCGAGTTGTGTGGCTACTTGTACAAAAGGAAAAGTGTGGATGGCTTATAATGAGGTATTAACAGACGATGAACTTAAAAAAGGAAGAATACTGGTGTGCCAGAGTTATGCTATTGAAGGCGATGTAGAAATAGTTTATTAAAAGAAAGCTATATCTTTACATTTTAAAATAAAACATATATGAAATTAGCTATTGGCAGTGATCATGCCGGGTTTGAATTAAAACAGGAATTAATTGCCTATTTAATAAGTAAAAACATTCCTACAGACGATAAAGGGTGTTATAGTTTAGAGCGTGCTGATTATTCGGATTACGGGCATGCTGTTGCTAATGCAGTAGTAAATAAAGAAGTAACCTTTGGTATTTTAATGTGTGGCAGTGGAAACGGAATTAATATGACGGCCAATAAACACAAAGGAATCAGAGCGGCTTTGTGTTGGAATGCTGAAATTTCGGCGCTGGCGCGCCAACACAACGATGCTAATATTTTAGTGTTACCGGCACGGTATATTACCGTTGCTGAAGCAAAAAAATGCGTGGATGAGTTTTTAACTGAACAATTTGAAGGAGGAAGGCATTTGGACAGAATCAAAAAAATAGATTGCTAATATAATAGACTAAATCATACAGGCCTTGCAGAACAATCGTTTTGCAAGGCTTTTTTGTTGCTTAACTATTTGGTAACATTAAGTTTAAATTACATTAACCTAATAGCTTTTAATTTGCGTTCCATTAATATAAAGTTTACTTAAAATGAGAAAAGAATTTACATTGCTGTTACTATTTATCGGTCTGGTATCGTTATCGCAAACACCTAATTATAATTCAACCGATAAAAGAACCAATGCTTATAGGAATTCGTTTTGGTTTGAAGCGAACCTTAACGGGGTGATATCAAGGTATGCAGACAGTTCTGTAAAATGGCAATACCAAATGGATTTGCAATACAGGCGTATGTCGGATGCTAATTATGTAAAAGGCGGGCAAAAAGACAATATTTTTTCGGATCCTGCGCAACATGTTTACAGACCCTGGATCCATTATTGGGTAAAACCAAAAACGGTTAGGTTATCCCTAAGCCCTATAGGTTATTGGGCAACATGGACACCCAGTAAAGAAGGGACACAATTATTTTATAGCGAATATAGAATTTGTCCGCAGGTAACGGTTTTTCAAAAAATCGGAAAACTGGAAATTCAACAGCGTTACCGTTACGAATTCAGGTGGTTAAGTACAAAAGTTAATTCGGAGCATAACGGTGCACCGGCTGATTATTCAACAGGGGATAATTTTGTGCATAACGGTGAAAAGATGAGATTCAGGTATTTACTCAGGTTAAATATGCCCTTAAACGGGAAAGGTACCGGTACAAAAGGTTCGTTATATTTAAGTGCCTGGAATGAATTGTTTCTTGGTTTAGGTGCAAACACAAATAATACCAAGCTATTGGATCAGAACCGGTTTGTGTTTATGATCGGTAAATATTTTAAATCTTCGTTTCCTGTTAAGGTAGAGGTTGGTTATACATTACAGTACTTACCAAAATACGATATTGATGTAGCAAGCGGACAATCGTCAACAGGACCTTATAATTACGGTAAACTTAACTGGGAAATGAATAATTGCGTGCAGGTTTACTTAATTTGCGAGGATTTCCATTCATTATTTAAAAGGAAGAAAAAGTAGTTGTTTTCAACGTTTTTAGTTTTAACTTAACATTAGCTTAACATAGCAAAAAGCAATACATCCTACTTTTATCAAAAAATTATATGGCTACCAGTTTAATTATCTTTTTAGTACTATGTTTATTCTTAGCATGCGCTTTTGAATTTGTAAATGGATTTCACGATACTGCAAATGCAGTGGCAACAGTTATTTACACCAACTCTATGAAACCCACAACAGCCGTTGTTTATAGCGGATTGTTAAACTTTATTGGGGTAATGACCGGAGGTATTGGTGTGGCAATGGGTATTGTTAACTTACTACCTATGGAGGTTTTGGTTGATAGTAACGTATACCATGGTATTGCCATGATATTGGCTCTTTTATTATCAGCTATTATCTGGAATTTAGGAACCTGGTACTTTGGCTTACCGGCATCAAGTTCACACACGCTTATTGGTTCTATTTTAGGGATTGGTATTGCTTTTTATTTTTTACCGGGGAGTGTTGGCGGAAGCGCTGTTAACTGGGATAAAGCAAAAGATACAGGCTGGGCCTTATTAATTTCTCCTTTTGCCGGATTTGCTTTAGCTATTGTGGTAATGTTTATTTTTAAACGCTTTGTAAAAAACGATTTGTTTTATAAAGAACCGATTCCCGGAAAAAAACCACCAATTGCCATTAGAATGCTACTTTGGTTAACCTGTGGTTTAGTAAGTTTTTTTCACGGACAAAACGACGGACAAAAAGGGGTGGGCTTAGTAATGATGATTTTAATTGCCATTATGCCAAGCTATTTTTCGTTGGACGAAAGCGTTAATTTGCAAAGCGTTAATGTAAACGTTAAAACCATTACTACCATGATGGCAAAGGCGGATACAACGATCTTATCGGGAAAAGAAAAGAAAATATACGCTGATATTTTTAAGTATAGCGAACATTTCGCCGCTGAAATAGGTGCAAAAACAAGAACGGGTGAAATTGCCGTTGCCAACAGATTTGATCTCAGAAGAGACATCGTAAAAATAACCAAAGGAGCTGAAAAAATTATTGGTGGAGGAAATTTATCATTAGCACTTTCGGAAATAAAACCATTAAAAAAAGAAATTGACAACGCAAAAAAACTGGTAGAGTTTGCACCGTCATGGGTAATCATCATGATTTCTGTATGCTTAGGCTTAGGAACGATGATTGGTTGGAAAAGAATTGTAAAAACAATTGGTGAAAAAATTGGTAAGCAACACATGAGTTATGCTCAGGGAGCATCTGCCGAAATAGTTGCAGCTATTGGTATTGGTGTGGCTACAGCTTATAAAGCACCTGTAAGTACTACGCATATGTTAAGTTCAGGTATTATGGGAAGTATGGTTGCTAAAAAAGGATTAAAAAACCTGCAAAGAAGCACTATTACTAATATTTTACTGGCCTGGTTATTAACGTTGCCTGTAACTATTATTTTATCAGGATCGTTGTTCTTATTATTCAGGGCCATTTTGTAATCAACCCATAAGTATAAAAAAAGGAAGTGCTGAATAACACTTCCTTTTTTGTTTTAAAACTCGCTGATGTAAGAAAGCAATTCTTTGTTTTCGTTTATCCATATTACTAAACTATTGTTGCGCGGTGGTAAATCAAGTTTCTGGCAGATTCGCGACCTGTAGTTTTCAATGGTTTTTTCGGATAAGAACAACAGTTCAGATATTTCTTTTGATGTTTTGTTCTGGCTTACCAGCTTTAATGTTTTGAGTTCGGCATGGCTCAGAGTTTTTAATCCATCAACCAGTTGTTTCTTCTTTTTATCCTCTACGCTTAATTCCTTATGATGCGGCTGCATGGCTATTCCCCTGTATTTTTCGCCATTTAAAACAGTTTGTATACAATCGGTTATTTCATCTACGGCATTATCTTTTAAAATATAACCCAAAGCGCCCGACAGCATGGCATTTTTAATCATTTCCTTTTCGCTGTACATGGTTAAAATAATTATTTTGGAGTTTGGCTTTTGTTTAAGAATGCGTTTACAGACGTCAAGCCCGTTAACTCCCGGCATGTTAATGTCTAAAATAGAAATTTCCGGTTCATGTTTTAAAATAGCATCAATGGCTCCTGTTCCATCATGGCATTCGTAAATTTTTGCTTTCGGAAAAACGTTATGCAGAATATCCTTTAGCCCCATTCTAAAAATGGGGTGGTCATCAGCTATTAATAAGGAATTGACGCTTTTCATCTTAAGATCTGAATTTTAAATTGAGTTTAAAGCTTTTGGTTGTTTTATCTTCGAGGCTCACACCGCCGTTTATCATTTTTACGCGCTCTATAATAGATAGAAGCCCGAGGCCTTTACTTTTTTTAGTACTTATACCTTTACCGTTATCCTGGTATATCAACGAAAACTCGTTATTTTTTTCTGACATCGAAATTTTTAATGCAGTTGCGCCCGAGTGTTTAATGGTGTTGTTGGTACACTCCTGTATAATGCGGTATAAATGTGTTTTTACACTCAAAGACAGTGCTTCTACTTTGTGTGTAATATCATAGCTACATTCAATACCGGTAGAAGACTGGATATTTTCAGATAAGCTGGCTACCGATCTTACAAGACCTATTTTTTCAAGATAAGAAGGGTAGAGTCTCCTGGAAATTTCCCGCGTTTGTTCAATAACCCTCGATAATTCTGATTCCAGTATTTTCCCCTCCTGCTCGTTTTCAAGTTTCCCGGAAATGATTTTTGATTTAAGCATGGATAGCGACTGGCCGATATCGTCATGGAGATCCATTGAAATCCTGGAACGGTCTTCCTCAATTTTTTCTATTAATTGGTGGCTAAACAGCTCTTGCTTTTCTCTTAACTTTTTAGAATAGGTAAAGATGACAAAGCCAACAATTAAAATGAGCACAATGGTGGATAAGCAGATGGTGAGCCATTTAATGAATCGCTCATTCTGATTGATCTTTTCAAGCACTAAAGATTTTGATTTTTCTTTCTCTAATTCTATTTCCTTTTTTTGAACGTTATATTTTAACTGTAATTCCTGAACAATTTTGCCATTAAGGGTTTTACTGATACTGTCTTTTAAACCCTGGTATTGTAAAAAATTTTCTAAAGCCGCCTTATAATTTTTTTCCAGGTTTTCAATTTCATACAGCATTAAAAAACAGGAAGATTTATCATCGGGATTTTTGGTTATATCAGTAAGTTTACTTGCTTTTTCGAGGGATTTCCTTGCCTCTTCCCCTCTTTTTAAACGAATCAACACATCTGTTTTTCCTAAATAAGCTTTGGTTAATTCAACATACATTCTATGATGTTCCAATACGTTAATGGCTGTATCCATGTAGGAGAGTGCCATAGCGGAACGGTTGGTGTTATTAAAGGCGGAGCCTATGTTTACATAAGCGCTTGCCAATTCACGGGGATGATTATTTTTTCGGGCATGAACAATTACTTCATTAAAAGTTTTAAGAGCATCCTTAATGCTATCTTTTAAAATATAAACAACCGACATGTTTATCTGAATATGATTTATAAGGCTTTTGTCATTTTCTTTTTTCGAGATCTGCAAACCCTTTTCAAAATCAACAAGGGCATCATCGATTTGGCCGGTGTATATTTTTATTAGTCCTAAATTATTTCGGAAGATAGCGGCATAATGCCCTAAATTATGCAATTCGGCAAGGCCCAGGCCTTCGATATATAATTTAGTAGCTTCCTGTGGACTGTTTTTTTGCTCTTTAATAATGCCTAACATATTAATGAGTTCAACCGTATTTTCGTAATCCTGCTTTTTTTTAACGTCTTCTAATAGCAAGGTCAGTTCATTTTCGGCATCATCATTTATGCCGGTTTCATAGTCCATAAAAATGAGCCTTACGTTGGAAAGCGTTTGAATGTGTGCATTTTTGGTAATTTTTGCCTGCTTATTGGCTTTCTTAAAATAGGCTTTAGCCCTATCCATGTTTCTTATGTAATAAAAATAATTACCATAATAGAGGTATACGTCAGCAATGGCAGCTTCCTGTTTCGTTTTAGTAGCTTTATCAATCGTTTGCCACCCGGCTTCAAATAAACTCAAAGAATCGGAATAAGAGACTTCTTTTACGTGATTGATCATTTTTTTAATTTCCATGGTATACTGGGCTTTCAGGGCGAAAGCCACAACAGTAAAAGCAATAACATACCACGTTTTTAGAATTGTTCGCATCATAAAGCAAGATAAACCAAATATCTGTAAAAGTCAACACTTTTAAATTAGGGGGCCAGCACTCTTACCTTGTGTATTGAATTAGTTGAAATTTACTATAACCAAAACCAAAATCTTACAGCTATGAACCCACTTAAAATAAGCAAAGGAATTATTATTAATATATAATAATCCTTAAAGAGCCAGAAAGCCCCTGTATGAATTCATACAGGGGCTTTTTTAATGTTTAAGATAGTGTATTAGAATAATGTGTAAACCACAGCCAGACAAAGGTAAAAAAGTAAATGTCATGCTGAACTTGATTCAGCATCTAATGAGATTCCGAATCAAGTTCGGAATGACAAATGTTTAATTCCACATTATTCTGATACACTGATATGTTTACTTATCGAAGTACTTAAAATCCTATTTTCTTTTTTTATAGCGTTTAGGATTTCTGATGTCTTCCTGTTTGGATTGTACGGATTCAACAAATTCAAAATCCAGCTGTTTTTTCACCAAATCAGCACGTTTTACTTTTATCATAACCGTATCGCCTAATGTATAGATCCTGCCCGTACGGCGGCCTACAATACGGTAGTTATCTTCATCAAAAGAATACTGATCATCTTTCATATCACGAAGGCTAATGCGCCCCTCACATTTATTTTCAATGATCTCTACGAAAATACCCCACTCGGTTACTCCGCTAATAACGCCTTTAAAGGATTGCCCGATTTTATCTTCTAAAAACTCAACTTGTTTATACTTAACAGAAGCTCTTTCCGCATCAGCAGCTAGTTTTTCCATTTCGGAAGAATGTTTTGCCAAACCTTCGAGCTCATCGGCTTTTAAATAATGTGTATGATTTAATTTTGCTTCCAGTAAACGGTGCACCATAACGTCCGGATAACGGCGAATAGGCGATGTAAAATGGGTATAATACTCAAACCCTAAACCATAGTGACCTGTGTTTTTGGTTGTGTAAACGGCTTTAGGCATACTTCTTACCGCAAGCAACTCTATCATGCTTTGCTCCTTTTTATCTTTTACATCGTGTAATAATTTATTGATAGACTGGGCTGTTTTCTGTTTATTGCCAACGGCTACAGAATATCCAAAACGTTCTACAAAATTATTCAGCTCTATTAATTTTTCGTCTTTCGGTACATCATGCACACGGTATACAACAGCATCAGAACCTTTTTCGTTTTTATCTTTTTGTTGTTTGTGTCCCTTTTCTTTTTGGTCGTCATGCTTTTTACCTTTTCCTAAAAACTCAGCAACCATACGGTTAGCAAGCAACATAAAGTCTTCAATTAATTTATGAGCGTCTTTTTGTGTTTTAAAGAAAACACCTGTGGGAGCGCCATGCTCATCCAATTGGAATTTTACTTCGGCTTTATCAAAAAAGATAGAACCTTTGGCCATTCTTTCTGCACGCAAAATTTTTGCTAAGCGATCGAGTGTTAAGATCTCCGCTTTATAAGGGCCGTCTTCTGTTTCAATAATGGTTTGCACTTCTTCGTAAGAAAAACGGTGATCGCTGTAAATAACCGTTTTACCAAACCATTGATTTTGGATCTGGGCCTGGTCGTCCATTTCAAAAACAGCACTGAAACAATATTTTTCTTCATGCGGACGAAGTGAGCAGGCAAAGTTACTTAATACTTCGGGTAACATGGGAACGCAACGGTCTACCAAATACACAGATGTAGCGCGGCTTACCGCTTCATCATCCAAAATAGTATGGGGTTTTAAATAATGTGTTACATCGGCAATGTGCACACCTATTTCCCAGTTTCCGTTTTCTAATTTCTGTAAAGATAAGGCGTCATCAAAATCCTTAGCATCCACAGGATCAATCGTAAAAGTGGTAATTCCTCTGAAATCGCGGCGTTTAGCAATTTCTTCCGCTTTAATCTGTGTGTCTAATTTTTTTGCCGCCGCATCTACCTCAGGAGCAAACTCCATAGGCAGGCCAAACTCGGCCATAATAGCGTGTATCTCTGTTTCATGATCGCCTGGATTTCCGAATACCTCTATAACCTTAGCGTTGGGGTTGTCGGAACCGCGTCGCCATTCAGTCATTTCTACCAGTACTTTTTGTCCGTTTTGAGCTCCATCAATGTCGCTTAGCGGGACAAAAAAGTCGACGTGCAGTTTATTGAAATCAGGAACAACGAACGCAAATTTTGGATTAATTTGAATGGTACCTACAAACTTTGTTTTTTTACGCTGAATCACTTCCACCACTTCGCCTTCGGGTTTTCCCTTGCTGCGTTGTGGAAATACGTTTACTTTCACCAGGTCGCCATGCATGGCGTCTTTGCTTTTACGGAAAGGGATAAAAATATCCGGTTCGTCGGGAGAAATAATAACGTAAGCGCTTCCCTGAGTGGTAAAATCAATGGTTCCGGTATAGTAGGTTTTTGTTTCTTTTACCTGGTATTTTCCAATTTCTTTTTCTATTACAAAGCCTTGGTGTTTAAGCTCTTCGAGGGTTTCGAGTAATGCAAAGCGGTCGCTTTCATTATCAATTTCCATGGCTGCGCCCAATTGTTTGTAGTTAAAGGTTTTATCGGAGTTATGTTTTAAAAACGCCAGTACTTCTTCGAGCAGGTAGCGTTTGGGTTGTTTTTTTTTAGATTTTGCCATAATGGTAAATAAGCACCTTATTGTGCTTCATGTAAATATAATTAATTAAAAATGTGTTGAATTGTAATTAGTGCTAATCCCTGACGGAGTTTTTAACAGGGAAATGTGATTTTAAGTGTACCGAATGAAGCAGGAAGAATTTTATTCGGAATAGTGAATGATTTAATAGAATACAAATATATGCATAATATATCTATTGGTAAAACAAGCGGAAAGATAAAGTTTGAATGGAATGAAAATAGAGACGTAAAACAGCCCTGATTCTTGAATGATAAGGCTATTGTTACACCCGATTTTTGATAAAATCTAATCAATAAATTCAGGCTGAGAATGAGGCCTATGTATATTTACACTTCATGATTTGTTAATTTGATTAACATATAAAAAGTAATAAATTTGTAGGTGTAATGAAAAAAGTGAAAATACTTATTGTAGAGGATGAGTTAATTATATCCGCCCATCTCAAACTTATTTTAGAAAAACTTGGCTATTTACCTTACGAGCCTATCGACAATAAAGAGGATGCCCTGGCTTTTTTGAAAACGAATGAACCCGATATTGCTATTTTGGATATTAACCTGCAGAGAAATCATGATGGCATAGAGATCGGCAAATATATCTCTGAGAATTGTAGTTTCCCTTTTATTTATCTGACATCACATTCCAATAAAGCTACAATAAGCGCCGCCAAAGAATCTAAACCGGTTGCCTTTTTGATTAAACCTTTCACAGAAGACAAAATTTTTGCCGCTATTGAGGTAGCAATGTTTAATTACAAACGAACAGACCCTGAAATTACGGTTGAGGAAAAGCTATCTATTTTTAATAATTGTGTTTTTATAAAACAGAATAACCGCTTTGTAAAAGTCCCTTTTGAAGATATTATCTATTTACAGGTAGATGATAAATACATTGAGATTTATATGAAAGAAGGTTCAAAGTACCTGGTGCGCTCAAGTATGGATACAATGCTGGAGCATTTAAAAGCCTTTACGTTTATGCGCATCCACCGGTCTTACGCCGTTAACCTCGATTACCTGAAAGAAATAAACGGAGAGGTGGTCGTGATTAATAATAAAGAAATTCCTATTGGCAGAGCATTCAGAGACGAGTTGTTAAAAAAAATCACTATCATATAAATTTCCCTATCTCAATTTTTGCTTTTCTTAATTTCTTGTCTTCCTTTATTTTCGTCACACCCAAAATTTGGTTGTTTACGCACATAATTTAACCGTTGGCGACATTTTTTTTCAGTAGGGTATGAATAACCTAGCTTCGTGGCGAATTTAAAAAGATTCATCATTGAAAAATGTGTGTTTACCTAAAAAAGCAATCATCAAAAACCAATGAAGGAATCACCTATTTATTATAAAAAATCCCCTATGAAGAAAAACTACTTATTAACTGGCTTACTGGTTGGACTATTTGGAATAAGCCAAACAATACAGGCTCAGGCAACTTACACATTTAGCACCGCTGGTGCCACAGGCAGAACAGGGCCTACACAAGCGCAGGTAAATACGGCTTACACTTCAACCAATTTAAGTGGGAGTGTTACCATTGGCGCTTTCCAGGGAATTCAACAATTTACAATTCCGGTAGCAGGAATCTACTCCATTACAGCCATGGGGGCAGGAGTAAATGGTGGTTTTGGCGCTAAGCTGTCCGGTACCTTTAACTTTCCGCAAGGGCAAGTTCTTTATGTTGCTGTTGGCCAGCAGGCACTGACAAGTGCAGGTGGTCATGGAGGTTCTTTTGTAAGTACCGGAGCTTCTGTAGGCACTTCAACACCTTTAATTGTAGCAGGTGGCGGTGGCGGAAATGGTGGTGTTACTGGTGTACCACAAAACAGTGCAGCTTATACTACAAGTGGCAACCCGGGTGATGTTGGCTTTGGAGGAATTAATGGATTCGGTGGACAGTGTAATACCAATAACAGCACTTATGGCGGCGGCGGCGGTGGCGGTTTTTATGGTGATGGTGTAAACACCTCTCAATACAGTCTTCCCGGTTCTGGTTTTATAAATGGTGCCGCAGGTGGCGATATTGGTAGTTCTTTCGCAAATACAACCGGTGGTTTTGGTGGTGGTGGCTCAGGTCATACAGGTCTAGAACCCGGTGGTGGTGGCGGTTATTCAGGCGGCGGCGGCGGCGGCGCTAACAACCAGTCAAGCACAGGTGTTGGTAGTGGTAATAGATTCGGCGGTGGTGGCGGTTCCTATAATTCAGGTGTTATTCAAAGTAACCTGGCTATTACTAATACCAGTGACGGAAAAGTTATCATGAGCTATGTATATAATGTAACGATTGCACAAACAGCTACTATTGCCTGTAATGGTCAATCAACAGCCGCACTTTTAGCCAGTGTAACCGGAGGCGTTGGCCCTTATACATATACCTGGCAACCGGGTAATACTCATGGGAGTTCAACCAGTGGCTTAGGGGCGGGCATTTATACGGTTTCTGTAACGGATGCCAATTTGCTAGTTACAACTAATACGTTTGTTGTAACACAACCTTCAGCACTCAGCACATCAACTGCAGTTACTACTGTATTATGTAATGGTGGCACAGGTAGTGCTACTATTACAGCAAGTGGAGGTACGGGAGGATATACTTACTTATGGTCTAATGGAGCAACCGCCTTTTCAACCTCAGGTATACCTGCAGGTGCTTATACAGCCACTGTAACAGATGCCAATTCATGTACAAGCATAAAAAATGCGACGATAACTCAACCAACAGCTTTAGTAACATCAACAGCAGTTACGAGTGTATTATGTAATGGCGGCACAGGTAGTGCTACTATCACAGCAAGCGGAGGTGCCGGAGGATACGCTTATTTATGGTCTAACGGAGCAACCACAACCACAAATACAGGCCTGCTCGCAGGCGCTTATACGGCTACTGTAACAGATGCCAATTCATGTACAAGCATAAAAAATGCGACGATAACTCAACCGACGGCTTTAGTGACGTCAACTGCGGTTGCGAGTGTATTATGTAATGGTGGAAGCACTGGTAGTGCTACTATTACAGCAAGTGGAGGTACGGGAGGATATACTTATTTATGGTCTAATGGAGTAACCACCTTTTCAAACTCAGGCATACCTGCAGGTGCTTATACGGCTACTGTAACAGATGCCAATTCATGTACAAGTATAAAAAATGCGACGATAACTCAACCGACGGCTTTAGTGACGTCAACTGCGGTTGCGAGTGTATTATGTAATGGGGGCAGTACAGGTAGTGCTACTATTATAGCAACCGGAGGTACGGGAGGATATGCTTATTTATGGTCTAACGGAGTAACCACTTTTTCAAACTCAGGCATACCTGCAGGTGCTTATACAGCCACTGTAACGGATGCGAATTTATGTACAAGCATAAAAAATGCAACCATAACTCAACCAACAGTATTAACGCCAGGCACATCCTCGTCGGCGATCTTATGTAATGGGGGAATGAGTACAGTAACGGTATCAGCAACCGGTGGAAGCCCTGCTTATTTAGGAACAGGAACTTATACAGCGATGGCCGGAACAAATTCATATACTGTAAGCGATGCTAACGGTTGTACAGCAACAGCAAGTGTAAACATCTTACAACCGGCAGCAATTGTAAGTTCACAAACGCTTAGCATATGTATAGGGCAATCTGTTACAGTTGGAGCCAATACATATACAACAACAGGCGTTTATACAAATACCTTTACAGCTATAAATACCTGTGATAGTACGGTAACAACTCATTTAATTGTAAATCCTTTACCAACGGTTACAATAAACAGCGGAGTAATTTGTGCAGGAAAATCCTTTACTATGACACCCGGAGGAGCAGTAACGTATACTTACTCAAGCGGAAGCAATACAGTAACTCCAACAGCAAATACAAGCTATACCGTAAATGGAACAGATGCAAACGGGTGTAAAAATACAGCCGTAAGCTCAGTAACAGTGAATGCAATACCGACGTTAACGGCTACTACTAATCATACGTTAATTTGTGTGGGAGAAGCATCGACCTTAACAGTAAGTGGTGCAACTACCTATACCTGGAATGCAACGCAACATACCGCACAAATGGTGGTAACACCAACAACCACTACTACTTATACGGTTAATGGAACCAATGCCAACGGTTGTTCAAACCTGGCAACTATTACACAAAGTGTTAGTCTATGTACAGGTATAGAAACGGTAAGTAACCATACATCCTTTATGCAGGTGTATCCAAACCCAAATAACGGATTGTTTACGGTTGAATTAACAGAAACATCTCTTGTAAGCATTACTAACGCCATAGGTGCTGAGGTAATGGCAGCAGAAACGATGGAACAGGGAAAACACACGTTCGATCTTCACAACGAAGCCTGTGGTATTTACTTTGTAAAAGTGATACAGGGTAACAAACAACAGGTGATGAAACTCATTAAACAGTAATGAGTGATAACTCCAACTTTATTAAAACAAAAAACTCCCGCTAAATCAGCAGGAGTTTTTTGTTTTATGATCTGTCTCGTCCTGAAATAGCGTTACAAAAAAAGAACATTATGGAACACAAACAGGAAAATCTTTATTTAAGGTGTAGAAAGCGCTTGGGACCAACTAAACACCAAACTGGGTAAAGTGATGATCGAGGTGTTTATAGAACTGTACACTCCATTGCTGAGCACTTAGTTTACCAAAGGCAGAGCTTTCTTTGTTTTCAAAATAAGAAACACCTTTCGCTTCGGTTTCTTTAATATTTGCAATAAGACGAGCTTTTTCTGTTTCAAAATCACGTTGATCGGCAATGATAAAATCAGGAGAAGTACGGGAGTTTTTAATATAAGGTTTATGGCCAACTACTATGTTTTTCACGAACAGTTTTAACATCAGTTTACCAAAAAAAGAAGGGTTTGCCTCTTTTTTACCATAAGCCATATCGTATGGTACGCTTAAATGAGCAAGCATTTGTGCTGAATTCATTTTACCCCATTGAGGTTTGGTGGTATTAGATAATTTATCTAAACGACTTAAGGTTTGTGTGGTTGTTAATGGATCAAATGTATTAAGCAAACTCATGGTCATTTATTTATTGTAAAGTTAATTTTTTTAATTTAAAGGATCTTATCATCATTATAAGCCCGATGATAACAAACGGAATGCTTAGTATCTGCCCCATATTTATAGGTAAGGTATTTTCAAAGGCTTCCTGGTTTTCTTTCATAAATTCCATTAAAAAACGGAAAGAAAACATCAGCACACAAAATAATCCAAACATAAAGCCCTGCCCAAAATCGTTGCGTTTGTTTTTCCAAAGCCAGTAAAACAGGATAAATAAAAACACATAAAATAAGGCTTCATAAATTTGTGTGGGATGCCTTACCGGAATAGGAATGTTATGTGCTAATAAATTCAGTTTGTCTTCATCGTTATTTAAAAACTTAAATCCCCAGGCGGCATCTGTTTGCCGGCCAACAATTTCGGAGTTCATTAAATTACCAAAACGGATCATAAAGGAGGCAAAAGGAACTACCACCACCAACCTGTCGAAGAGCCACATCCAGCTTTCTTTAGTTTTACGGCAATATAACCACATCCCTATTAAAATACCGATGGCGCCACCATGACTTGCCAGGCCACCTTCCCACACTTTTAAAATTTCGAGCGGGTGTTTCGAATACCAATCCCAGCCATAAAATAAACAATGGCCTATTCTTGCACCAAGTATCGTCGCCAATACAATATAAAGGGTTAGGAGGTCAAGGTCTTTATCTGTACGCCCTTCGGTTCGGTAGATGCGGTTCATAAAAAAATGACAACCGATAAATGCCAAAGCCCAGGATAAGCCATACCAACGTACCGGCCAATCAATAAAGGGGATAGTAAAAATTTCAGGACTTGGATCCCAGGTTATAAAAAGAGATAGCATAGTGTAAAGATATTAATCTAATTTAAAACAACAGTATTTTATGTCTTCGCCCTTTGCCGTAAATAAGCCTTCGTAATAGGTTTTAATCTTTGTTAACTCTTCTCTTCCTTCGGGGCAGTTCTTATACAGATCGTTAGTAGCATACACTAAGGAAAGCTTATGTTCTTTAATCACCTCCATGGTATATTCATAAAAGTTTGTGCTATCTGTTTTTAAGTGTACCAGGCCACCCGGTTTTAAAATAGATTTATAGCGTTTTAAGAAGAATTCAGGATTGGTTAAACGTTTTCTTTCTCTTGTTTTTTGTGGTTGAGGATCAGGAAACGTAATCCATATTTCCGATACCTCATTCGGGCCAAAACAGTGTTCAATAAAATCAATGAGGGTACGTAAAAAGGCTACGTTTGTGAGCTTATTATCCAGTGCATGTTTGGCACCCGTCCAAATACGGTTACCTTTAATATCTACACCAATAAAGTTTTTATTTTTATTGTTTTCAGCAAGGCCAATGGTGTATTCACCGCGCCCGCAGCCCAACTCCAACACAATAGGATTTTCATTTTTAAATACTTCCTGATGCCATTTCCCTTTTAAAGGGAGGCCTTCGGTGAGTTGGTCAAAAAACAGATCAAAACTGTTTGGAAAGGTGTTGAGGTCGGCAAATTTTTCGAGTTTACTTGGCATGCACGTTTAGATAAAACGCAAAAATACTAAAAATTGATAATGTATTAATAATGTTATTTTCTTGCTTGAAATTGCTACATTCGTGCTACTAAATCTGACTTATGGACTTTAATTATAATAAAACGAAGATCGTTGCCACAATGGGGCCGTCGACAGAAAACATTGCTGTTTTGGAAGAAATGTTTTTGGCCGGGCTGGATATTTGCCGCATCAATTTTTCGCATGGTGATTATGAACCTATCAAACATGTGATCGATAATATCAGAATACTTAATAAAAAGCTTGATCGTCACGTAGGAATTTTAGGGGATTTACAAGGCCCTAAATTAAGAATAGGAAAAGTAAAAGATAATGCCGTGGATTTGATTAACGGTAACGATATTATTATAACCACCAAGGAGCAGGAAGGTACGGCAGAAAAGATCTACATTACTTACCCCCAGTTCCCACAGGATGTTAAAGTAGGAGAACTGGTATTGATCGATGATGGAAAAATTACTTTAGAAGTTATTTCTACAAATAAGAAAGATGAAGTGGCTGCAAAGATTATTGCAGGGGGAATTTTATCTTCAAAAAAAGGAGTGAACTTACCCAATACAAAAATTTCTTTACCCTGCCTAACGTTAAAAGATTTGCGTGATTTGGATTTTGCGTTGGAAAATAATTTTGAGTGGATCGGATTATCCTTTGTACGTAGTGTTACAGACATTGTTGAGCTAAAAGAAATTATACGGTCTAAAAAGAAGAAAGCACGTGTAATTGCCAAAATAGAGAAACCTGAAGCAATTAAAGAAATTGATAAAATTATTGAAGTAACCGATGGTGTTATGGTTGCCAGGGGAGATTTGGGTGTTGAAATTCCTATGGAAGAAGTGCCGTTGTTACAAAAAATGATTGTTAACAAATGTATCATGGCCTCTAAACCGGTAATTATTGCTACCCAAATGATGGAAAGTATGATTACAGCTTATACGCCAACCCGTGCTGAGGTAAATGATGTTGCCAACGCTGTTTTGGATGGCGCAGATGCCGTAATGCTAAGTGCCGAAACATCGGTAGGGCGTTACCCGGTTAAGGTAATTGAATACATGCGTCGTATCATTACACAAATAGAAGATAACGGATCCATTTATTATAAAGAACATGAGCCCGAATTAAAAACGGTAACTTATATTACAGACAGTATTTGCTACAATGCAAGCGTAATGAGCAAACAGGCAAACGTAAAAGCAATTATTTCTATTACAAACTCGGGTTATACAGCCTTTAAATTAAGCAGCCACAGGCCAAAAGCAAACATCTTTATTTTTACAGATAACGAATCGTTATTAAACGCATTAAGTTTGGTATGGGGCGTTCGTGGATTCTATTACGATAAATACGAAAGCACGGATCAAACGATTACCGATTTAAAAGATTTTGTTAAAGAAGGTGGTTTTGTTACAGCCGATGATTTGGTGATTAATTTAGCGAGTATGCCTATGAAAGAAAAGGGCAGAACCAATATGCTTAAGCTGAGTTATATTCAGTAAAAATTCTTTAAGAAAAACAGAACCTTACTCATTCCTGAAATCAGTCATGTCCCTGCGATCCTTTTTGGTTGGTCGCCCGGCGCCTCTTTCGCGTTGCATATTCGGCATAAAAAATACCGAATCCTGTTTTTCTGTTTTTTCAGCAGGAGGAGAATGATCGATGTAATTTTTAGCGGCTATCTCAAAACTTTGGCGCTTATCAATAAAGCCGGCCACTTCAATTATTTTTTTTACCCCATGTGGATAAGATAACGTATAACGTTCACCGAGCTTTATAAGGTGAGCCGGTTTTACGGTTTCATCATTTAATTTTACCTTATTGCTTTTAATGGCATCGCTGGCCAACGACCGTGATTTGTACATTCTGATAGCCCACAGGTAACTGTCTAACCGTATCTCTTTTTTATCCTCCATTAGTAATTGTAAAGCAAAAGTAAAAAGATTTCATTACATAGCGCGTATGGGTTATTAAAAAGAGTTACGCACCTTTGTGTCACCATCTATTCTAAAATAATTTGTAGATTTATAGTATAATGAAACGTAAGACCGGCCACATCCGTTTTTTAAAACAGGCACTATTAATCTTGTGTTTGACCTTTCCCGTGTTTCTGATTTCTCAGAATAACCACGCTACCCTAAAAAGAAAAAAAATCGGATTGGTGCTATCAGGCGGTGGTGCCAAAGGAATGGCCCACATTGGCATTTTAAAGGTGATGGATAGCTTGCGGTTAAAAATAGATTTTGTTGGTGGTACCAGTATGGGGAGTGTAGTTGGGTCGTTATATGCCTGTGGTTATACGGGAAAAGAGATTGAAAGCCGGTTAAAAAAAATGGATTGGCCTGAATTGTTTAACGATGCCATTCCTTTAAATGAAGTGAGTATTGAAGAAAAGCCCGATCATGGACGGTTTTTATTGGAGCTTTCTTTCAGGAAAGGAAAAATAGTATTGCCCGGTGGCATTATCAGGGGAAGAAACTTATACAACGAGTTTGTAAAACTGACGTTTCCGGTGGTAGATAAAACAAGTTTTGATAGTTTGCCAATACCACTGCGCATTAACGCGGTTAATTTACTAACGGGCGAAAATGTGGTGTTTACCAAGGGTTTTTTACCTTCAGCGATGCGCGCGAGTATGTCTATTCCTTCTGTATTTTACCCTGTTGAAATTGATTCGGGTTATTTTGTAGACGGTGGAGTGATACGAAATACATTGATCCCTGAAATTAAAGCGATGGGCTCCGACTATACAATAGTTAGTTTTACAGGGAATAAGCTGGCTTCTAAAAAAGAGTTAAGCTCTGTTACGAGTATTTTAGAACATGTGTTTTTTATTACAGGCAGTCGCGATATAGGGCAGCACGAAAAGGAAGCCGATTTGTTTATACAACCAAAGCTTTCGAGCGGCGATGCAGGTTCCTTTAAAAAAGCGACACTAATTATAAATTCGGGTACTGAAGCCGCGATGCTTAAGTTTAACGAACTTGCAAAATTAGGTGAAGACAGTTTGTTTGAAAAATATAAAACCCCTCCAACAAAGGAGCATAATGATGAAGAGATCTTAAATGAAAAATTTATCATCGGCGATACACATTATCAAAACTTAAGCGAAGAACAGCAACGGTTTTTTGTTGTAAATACAGGGATTCATACAAATACAGAAACCACACTTAAAGAGTTTTTTAAAGAAATTAAAAACGGTTATTCTACTTTACGTTACGATTATATTTATTATGAATTTGTATTTAAAGGTTATACCGCCGACGGGAAAAAGAAACTGGACATAAATTTTAAAGTAAATGAAAGTGCTAAAACCAAATTACGCATCGGCTTGCATTATGATACTGATTTTGGAGCCGGCCTGATGTTAAATGTAATAGCCAGGGATCTTTTAATTAAGCGATCGCGCCTTGTGTTTGAGGCGGATGTGGCTGAAAACCCGAGAGCAAAGCTTTCTTATTTATTTTTTCTGGATAAAAAATACAGGGTCTTGCTGGGAACACTTAATCAGTTTGAAAAGGATGTTGTTCAGTTTTATAATAATAAACTGGCAACCGAATCTTACCAAATGACGATTGCCAAGTCGTATACCTATTTGCAATTTAAGTTTTCGAAAAAACTGGTATTAAATACAGGGTATGAGTTTGAATATAATAATATACAACCCAAAGTAAGCGCCGATAGCCTTTATATAAAAACAAAAAGCCTTAATATTAAAAACCATGCGATATTAACCTATTTGCAATACAATACCCTTAACCGCCCTTTAATACCAACAAAAGGCTTACGCTTCCAGCTCATACACCGTTATATATTTTCTTCGAAAGCCGCTTTAAAGCTTAATAAAGGCTACCGGAACGAGATTGATTCTGATCTTAGTATACAGGAGTCGACGTATAATAAACTTACTGCCTTTTTAGAAGGATACGTTCCATTGTCCAAAAAAGTAAGCTACTACGCAAACCTTGATTACGGGATGATATTTGATGATTATGCGGGAATTTTTGACCAGTTTTTTCTGGGCTCTGTAGAAAAAAACAGAAGCCGGCTGATACCACAATACGGCTATCGGAACTCAGAATTAAGTGCCCGTAATTTTGCGACGGTTAATATCGGTATTCAATACAATATTTTTAAGGCCTTGTATTTAAAAGCAGGTTACGCCGCCTCTGTTTTAAATGATGATTCATACAAATTGTTGTTTAAAAATATCACAGACCTCAACGCAACAAACAACATGAAAACCAGTGGCATTGGCTTAACAGCAAGTTACCTGGTTCCTAAACTCGGGCCAATAAGTATTACGGTTCACAAAGGGTTCGACAGGAAATTTGTATTTGTGTATTTTACCTTTGGGTACAAATTCCAGTTAATGTAATGTGTTTATTTTAGTTGTTTACTCATAACGTCCTGTGCTCTTAAACTGTAAAAGCCTTTACTGTTAACAATTGATTTAAGCTGCTCTAATGCTTTTTCTGTTTCGTTAGTGTTTAGCAAACACATGGCAAGGTAGAACTCAGATTCCTGGTGAAAAATATTAGTATCGTTATCTAAATTTTTTTGAAAGTAGGTTTGTGCTAATGTATACTTTCCGGTTAAATAATAACACATACCTAGATAGAACTGTGCATTGGCATCATTTTTATTGAACTCATAAAGCAGGTTAAGTTCCTCAATGCAATTCACATAATGTTTCAGGTTAAACAGTTTCATGGCATGCTGTATGATTTTATGCGCTAAATAGCTGTCGGATGCGTTGAGTCTGCTTTTGTCAATACTCTCATTACTTTCGTATTGAGCCGCTAAACCTGTATTTATAGACAGATTAATGGATTGATTTTGTTTAAAATAATACAACCGGTAATTGGCTACTTTTAAATTATTAATAAAAAGCACCGGTGCATTTGGTGAAAAACTAAAAATAATATCTTCGGTTGTTTCGGTGTTGCTTTCCGGCAAGGTAATGGTTTTGCTGCTCATAGTTTCGGGAGCTTCCACGGTTATAGCCTCCTCCGGCTGATCGATAGTGGTGCTGTAATGCTCTATGATTTTTTCCACAGGTTGCTCTATTTTTGGAAAAACAGTATCGGAAGCTGTCACTTTATTCAAGGATGTATACGCTTTATCCGGTTCTATAAACTGAAATACAGAGGCGTGTGTTTTACTTTTTTGGAAGATAACAAAGAAAACAGAAATCCCAATGAACAGGCCACATAACAGGCTAATCATAGCCGTGTTAAATGACTGAGACGGGCCTTTTGTTTTTTTATCTATCAATTGATGTATTTTATCCAAGTCGCTGTTGTTGACGTTAAACTGTTCAAATGCTACAGAAGACAAGTAGTTCAGCTCATCCTGTTGCATCATTTTCTCCAGCTTTAACCTCTGCTCTTTGGATAAATGAGAATCATTATTTATATCGTTGGGTGTGATCATTTGGAATGAGTTATACGGGTTTGTTCTTCAATCAGTAGTTTTAAATTACGTTTTCCATTTTGGATGTGGCTTTTAATCTCATTTAACTCAAGGCCTGTTTCTTTTGCGATATCCTGATAGCTTTTGTCCTTTAAGTAAAAAAGTTCTACGCATAGGCGTTGCTTCTCTTTCAGTTTAGGTAAACAGGTGGCCATTTGTTCCAATAGTACATCATCACTTACGCTTTGGATCTTTTCTTCTGTCTCGTAGGTGGTATCTTCCAGCTCAAATTCATAATAAGACTTTGTGTTTTTATAGTGCGTCTTATTTTTACGGATCAGTGAAATGCAGTGATTACGTACCACAAAACTTAACCAGCCTTTAAAATGATCTATTTCACGTTTATGGATATCCAGCATGAGTTTTTCAAACAACTGCATGGTAGCGTCCTGTGCTTCATCTTTATCCTGAAGGTAAAACAAACAGGTTCCATATACCACTGATACGTGTTTTTTAAACAGGTCGGCAAATACATCCTTATTACCGGTTTCCTTGTAGTGTTTAAGCAATTCATCATCGCTTGTATATTCTTTTTTCTTAAAAAGCCACATATCTGATTATAAGACGTTGATCTCTTAGTATTCCATAAAAATAAAATAATCTGTTATTCCTGAACAATTTTATGGAAAAGAAATGGAGCAACGTCTTAAAGTTAAAGAATGCATTTTATATAAATTAATTTAATTTTTAAAACGAGAAATTATGAAACATTTAAAACTATTCGGCTTCGGCCTTTTATTGTTAAGCAGCTTAAATTCTATAGCACAAGGCTCTTCGGGTGCCATTAAAGGAATGATTACAAATGATGACCATTTACCGGTTATAGGGGCTACGATTAAAATATTGCAAGGTGGTGCTTTGGTTGGGGGAGCTATGACCGACGAAAATGGAAAATATACGTATAAGCCTATAAACGCCGGTAATTATGATGTATTGGTTTCGAGCCAGGAAACACAAACAAAAAAAGTAACCGATGTACGGGTGAGCGGCGAAAAAACGACTTACCTGGATGTAGCTGTATCTACCAATACTCTTGATGTGGTTGAGATTGTGGCCTATGTAAAACCACTTATTGATAAAACCTTTATGGACATTAAAGAAATAACATCCATTGATTTTCAGCAAATGGCGGTAGACAGAGGGAATGTGGTAGAGGCGGTGATTAATATCTCGTCGGAAGTAACAAAGGATGCAGACGGAGAGGTGCACGTAAGAGGAAGCAGGGGCGATGCTACAGCTTATATTGTAGATGGGGTGAGATCTCCTGGCATTACCGGAGTAGCGGCCTTATCGGTAGAGAATGTTGCCATTATTACCGGAGGAATTCCTGCCCAGTATGGTGATATTACCAGCGGTGTTATTGTAGTAACTACCAAAGATTATTTTGGAGGAATACAAAGTAAACGGATGCGCAACAACTATATTACAGAAAACAGGGAAAGGGTTAATCGCGAGAAAAAAGCGATGGCCGAAGAAAAAAACAGGAAAAAAGAAATTGAAGAGGAATTGCGCCTGGAAGAAGAAGCGAAGAAAGCAGAGAAGGGTCAATAGCCTGTTCTACTAAGTGTAAAATAAAAAAGCCCCTGTTGAAATTCAGCAGGGGCTTTTTGTTTATCTAAAAAATATTAGCGTTTATAAACCATCACATTAAAAATGAATGGTTGAATTTTTTTAATTTGTTCGCTGCGTTTTAATCCTTTTAAGTTTGATCTTTTTGTAGAAAGGCTTAAGTCTTTTTTAAGAGAATCGTTTTCCAGTTTATCAATCGTTTGTTTAATAAAGCTTGCTTTAATAGCAAAACCGGTAGCTTCAGCAGAACTTTGTTTTCCGCGAATAACGCCAATAATATTCCCCTGTTCGTCCATTAAAGGTCCACCACTGTTTCCCGGGTTAACAGGAATAGAGATTTGGTACATAGTAGTATCATTATTAAAACCGCTTAAAGAACTTAAAGAACCTTCACCATATACGGCATCTCTTCTTGGGTAACCCAAGGTAAAGATCTTATCGCCAATATCACCGGAATTGTCTTTAAATGAAAATGGGAAAGGAATATTTTTGATCGATTCGATATTATCAATTTTGTAAATGGCAATATCCAAACCCGAATCGCTTGCTACTAATTTTGCGGAAGCCCTGTCTAAAATAGTGTTTGTAACAAATACAGAATCTGCATTTTTTACCATGTGGTAACTTGTTACAAAATACCCTTTGTTATTTAGTGCAAAGCCCGTTCCTTCAATGTTTGCAGGAGCATAGGATTTTTTTGGTTTCCTGGCAGCTACTTTAATCCCTTCAATAATGGCATCCTGAGAATATTTTAATTCTGTAACATCCCGTTTTAAATCGGTAATGGCGTTGCCCTGTTGTTTTAATAAATAACCACCTGTACTTAAAACAGTAACAGTACCTAATACAGCAAATATGGCTACAGAAGCAGCAACTGCAAAGGTTTTACCGTGTTTCTTAATAAACGTTTCTTCTTTTAAAGGAAGTATTTTAGCATCCTTACCAAATTCCTGCTGATGTATAACAGATAAAATTTGTTTTAGGTGTGTGCGTTGTTCCTGTTGGTTAATTCCTTCCAGTAACGTTTTATGTTTTTCAAATGCGTTGGCGAACTCTGTATCTGTTTTTAAACGGGCTTCAAAAGCCGTTTTCTCTTCAGTACTTAACGTATTAAAAATGTAATTGTCAAATAAATCTGTTGCTCTCATCACTTTTCCTTTTTTAATCTTCAAAAAAATACCGTTTTAAACGTTGTAAACATTTATATTTTTGTGTCTTCGCATTATCAGCATTGGTGTATCCGAACTTTTCAGATATCTCTTCCATACTAAGTTTGTAAACATAAAAATCTTTCAATAGTGTTTTGCAAGGCTCTCCAAGGCTCTCCATAGAGGCGTTCATTTTTTCAATATCCGATTCTTTTTTTAAGTGTTCGGTTATTTCTTCGCTTACATCTACCACTTCTTCTTCCTCATCTTCCTTAAAACGCAAGGTATGCCCGTTTTTACGAAGTTGTTTCAGCCACAGGCGTTTTGCAATGGAGAAGATAAATGTTTGAAGCTGGCAATTTAATTCGAAAGCCGGTTTTTGTACATTTTCATAAAGTACAATGATGGTTTCCTGATAAATATCGGCCGCTGCTTCGCTGCTTCCACTATTGTTTACAACATATTTAAGAACGAGGGTATAATACTTTTTGTATAAAGCCCGCAACACCGCATCTTGATTATGCCTGAGCCCTTCAATAAATTCAAGGTCTGTGTACGTTGCTTTCGACATAAAGTCTTTGTTTAGATTAATACCTTAATGCGTTAAAAGTAACCCAAAAAGATCAATTTTTAATGTTAATGCGTTGATTTTCAGCAATTAAAGGAAAGGCCGGATCATTCTTTATTGATCAGAACCCGGATCCCGAAACATTTCGATAGTTATCGCGAAGTAAAGACGGACTAAAATCAGGCATTCATCAGCGATTCAATCTCATCGGCTTCCAAAGGAATGTTTTTCATCAAATCATTGTTTCCTGTTTCGGTGATCACAATATTATTCTCTAAACGAATGCCTAAGCCTTCTTCCGGAATATAAATTCCCGGTTCACAGGTAAATACCATTCCTGCCTGCATAGGCTCATGGAAAAAACCCACATCATGCACATCCAATCCTAAGAAATGAGAGGTACCATGCATAAAATATTTTTTGTAAGCAGGCCAGGCCGGATTCTGATTTTTTACATCGTCCGATTTTAATAAACCTAATTGCAAAAGCTCTTCGGTCATTAAATCGCCTACGGCATTATTATATTTTTCGAAAGTGTTACCCACTTTCAGCATGGCTGTAGCGGCTTTCATCACACGTAATACAGCATCATATACTTCTCTCTGGCGTTTAGTGTATTTTCCGTTCACAGGGATACAACGTGTCATATCACTGGCGTAGTTTGCATATTCAGCAGCTACATCCAATAAAATCACATCTCCGTCTTTACAGGCTTTATTGTTTTCTACATAATGTAACACACAGGCGTTTGGTCCGCTTGCTACAATTGGTCCATACGCAAAGCCACGGCTTCTGTTACGGACAAATTCGTGAATTAATTCGGCTTCCAGTTCATATTCCATTACGCCGGGTTTCATAAAGCTTAAGAGACGGCGAAATCCTTTTTCTGTAATGTTACAGGCTTGTTGAATCTGTTCTATTTCTATAGGATGTTTAATGGCTCTGATGCTGTGCATGATAGGTGCAGAGCGTTGGATACGATGTAAAGGGTATTGAGCGGCGATTTTTTTATTGAAACGCATTTCGGCAGTTTCCATATCAATATAACGACGAGTGTGCTCATTGCTGTTTAAGTAAAAGTTTTCTGCCTGAAAAGCAAAGCCTTTAAATACTTTTTCAAACTCATGGTGCCAGTAAATGTTTTCAATACCACTTACGTCTTTCGCTTGTTGTTTGGTGAGCTTCGCGCCTTCCCATACAGCTATTAAGTCGCTGGTTTCTTTAATAAACAATACCTCTTTATGTTTTCCGTCTTTTACATCCGGAAATATCATCAGGATGATATCTTCCTGATCAATACCGCTTAAATAAAACAAATCGCTGTTCTGTACAAAACCAAATGAACCGTCTGCATTGGTTGGCAAGAGGTCATTACTCACAAAAAGAGCCAATGAGTTTGGCTTTAAACGTTTAATAAAATTCTTTCTATTGTCGACGAATAGGTCTTTTTTTATGATTGAATATTTCATTTTGTCGATTAGTTTATTATATTTGTTTTTACTAATATATGTATTTTTTGTATGTCAGACTATATAATTACAAAAAAATCCGAAACGGATACAGCTCAGATAGAGATGTGTAGCGACGGCATTATTAGGGTGATGTTGAAAGGAAAAAGGGAATTGAATGGAAAGGCTTTTGAAGCTATTTTTGCTCTTTATAATGATTTGGTTAAAGGAGAGCCGCATGCTTATATCTATTATGCTGAAGATAACTCAGTGATTGTGACGGAAGATGGCCGGCGTTTTGCCAAAGACAAGGAATATTCGTTTCCTAAAATTTGTAATGCTATAGTAGTAAATAATTTAGCTCATAAATTATTAGCCAATTTTTATTTGAGATTTAATAAACCATTTTATCCTTTTAAGGTATTCAGTAAAATGGAAGAGGCCGAAAAATGGTGCTTACAACAAATTTTAAAACGTAAATAATAAAAAAACACCTGCCCGAGGATTAAACGAAACTGCTTAATAGCCCTGACAGGTGTTTTTGTTGAATGGGTAATTAATTCAATTCTATGTAAATAGCCAGGTGATCGCTATAGCCATTGTAGTACTTATTTTCAGGGCCGTAGGTACGGTTAGGTTTTTCTTCGCCTGTTTTTGCATTTTTATAAAGCACAAAATCTTTTCTTAAAATGTGTGCATTTTTCGGAGTAAATGAATAGCCTTTCTTCGCATTTAGTAAACCTTGTGAAACAATGATCTGATCAAGCACACGCCACTCTTTATTATAAAAGTGGGTTCCTTGTTTTTCCTTATCTAAAGTGTAATATGCATTATACAAGTCTCCTTTTTCTTTTGGAGTATCGTTTGCTTTTAAAGTAGTTAAAATACTGTTGTTATCGGGATGGTCGTTAAAATCGCCCATTACCAGAATTTTGGCTTTAGGGTCTTTCTTTTGAATTTCATCTATTTTGGTTCTTACCTGTTGTGCCGCGTAGATACGACGTGGTTCACTTTCTTTTTCGCCTTCTCTGCGGCTTGGCCAGTGATTTACAAAAACGTAGAATACATCTCCATTGGTAGCTTTTAATGTGGCAAATAAAATATTACGTGTTTTATAATCTCCCAATTCAGCATTTGTTGCGTTCAGTTCTTTAAAATCCACTAATGTAAACACAGATTTATCATATAATAAACCACAGTCGATGCTACGTTCGTCAGGACTATCGGTACATAAGCTACCATAGCTTTTTGTAGAAAACTCAGATTTAGCAAGAAGGTCTTTTAAGACGTCATTATTTTCAACTTCTACCAAACCTACTAAGTTAGGGAGTGCCGCACCGGCAACAGTTGAATCCAGTACCTGGGCTACTTTTTGAATTTTATTGTTGTAACGGGTTTCATCCCATTTGGTGGCAGCTTCCGGAAGGTATTCATCATCTTTTTTATTGGGATCGTCTTTTGTGTCGAAGAAGTTTTCGCAATTATAAAATGCAACCGTGATTGGATTTTTTGTTTGTGCAAAACCCATTGTTAAGCACGATACCAAAAGTGAAGAAAAGAGTTGTTTACGCATGATCAAATGTAATTAAAAAAACATCCGGCGATATTAGAAAATTGTTAAGTTATATTATAATACAAGAATTTTAGAATGATTGTTCTTGTTAGAAAGGATATTATTCGGGTTCTATTTTTCATTTTCTTCTATCTTTTTCCTTGATGAAAAAGAAACAAAAAATCAAGACAATTCGCCAACTACAATTCTTTTCTCCCACAAAAAACCGGCGCATTGCCACCGAAAAAACTGTAGTTCACACCGAATTGTCGTAGCAGCCGCACTATTACTAAAATATGCAGAAATGCAATAGGAGTATATCTACGTATACATTATTTTAAGTTATATTATTTTTGGATTTCTGTTTTGTATACAGAATAACTGTATTTTTAAACATATTTTTAATTATGAAAGAGAAACTCACTAAAAAGAATATTTTCCTTGGAACCCTTTTCCTACTTGTATTTATACAGATTTTCAGAATTGACAAAAGCACCAAGCCTGTAAATTCCTCTACTGATTTTGTGGCGTTAACTTCACCAAATGAAGAAGTAACTAATTTACTTAAAATAGCCTGTTACGATTGTCATTCGAACCAACCTACGTACCCATGGTATACTAATGTTGCTCCGGTATCCTGGTGGGTAAAGCACCATATTGATGAAGGGAGTCACCATTTGAATTTTTCGGAATGGGGAACGTATAGCGAAAAACGGAAGAATCATAAACTGGAAGAGTGTATAGAAATGATAGAGGAGGGTGAAATGCCAATGACTTCCTATACACTCATGCATAAAGAGGCCAAGTTAACAGATGCTCAAAAGCTACAACTGGTAGAGTGGTTTAAAGCCATCAAAGAAATTCATTAGTCTTTTAATATTCTGTCACTAAAATTTCCACGCGCCGGTTTTGTTCCTGTTGTTCTTCTGTTATTGTGTCGGAAAACGGAAATAACATTTCGTGATCGCCTTTACCGTCAATTTCTATACGTTTTTCACTAATGCCCTGTATGGCTAAATAATTTCTGACAGATCTGGCTCTCCCTTTAGTAAAGGAAACAATCGACTTTTCATCCTGTAAATAACGCCCGTTAGAGTGGCCGATGATCCTAATTTTAAGGTTTGGATTTTTGTTTAATAGCCTATATAAATTATTCATGGCAGGAACGGATCTTGGTAAATATTGAGCAGAGTTACCAACAAAATTAATAGCGCCAACAGAATATTTGCTTCCTTTTTTTAGTTTTGGTAAAATGGTTTTTAAGGATTTTACTACAACGGTATCTGCTGATGTAAACACTTTTGTGTAATTGAAGCTGCTATCGTTATAGAAATTCAACGCATAAGGCTGACTACTAATAATGGTTTGTGTAAAATTATATGTTCCATCAGGCTTCGTTTTTTCAAGTAAAACAACATCGCCTCTTTGGTTTGTTATAGAAATTTCAGCCTTAACAGCTTCATTCAATTCATTAGTTATAGTGCCCTTAAAGAGCATGAGTTCCGATATTTCAAATTTAATTTTGTGTCCTTCGCCGTTGTCATATACATTATCCAAAACTAAATAATAGATTTCGCCGGCTTTTACCTCTATCGCTTTTCCATAAGACGTATTAACCCCTTTTTTTATAACTGTTTCTTTTGAGAGATGGTCAAGGCCTGTTTTTCCAAGAATGTCTTCCTGATTTCTGGAAATGCAGGCCCGCACGGGGCTTACTTTATAATTTAGTAAACTATCGCAAATAGTTGTAGCGCTTGATTTAAAAAGCATAAAGTCATAATCATCGTCGGGTTTTAAAGGAGTAATATCAAAAATAAGTTTACCGGTTGCATTTATAATCAATTTATACCAGGCAGTATTATGCTCTTTTTCAAATGCAAACTTAGTATTTTGTTTTGAGCCACTAATTTCATTAATTTCTCCAAACCCCTTTGGTGCAATGGTTGGGCCGACGTAGGCTTTACCGTTAATCTTTACCGTTTTTGCCATATTGCAATCGCAAAACACGGTATCCGGTTTTTTAATTTGGGAAAATAGCTGAATGGATAGTAATACTAAAATAGCTGTTTTCATGTTTTTTAATTTATGGTTTAATATTCCATTACAAAAATTTCCACGCGCCGGTTTTGTTCTGCCTGCCACTCATGTTCAGGTTGATGATAGAGCATTTCATCATCACTTCTGCCATCAATTTCTAAGCGGGAATCATCAATGTCATGAAACGCCAGAAAGGTTTTAACGGATTGTGCTCTTCCTTTGGTAAAAGAAATAGCCGCTTCGGTACCCTGATAAGAACAGAAGTTGCAATGCCCAATGATCTTAATTTTGAGGTTCTTGTTTTTTTTCATGAGCCGCGCCAGGTTATTTAAGGCAGGAAGGGCGCTGGGAAGATACCGGATATCGTCACCAATAAAATTAATGGATCCCACGGAGTATTTTTTGCCTTTTTTTAGTTTTGGTAACATCGTATAGAGTGACTTTAAAGCAATGGTATCTTTGATAGAAACGTTTTTTGAAAACACAAAATTACTGTCGCTGTAAAAATTAAGGGAATAGGTTTGATGATGTGATACGGGAACGGTGAAATCATAACTCCCGTCTTTTTCGGTTTTCCCAAGCATTAAGGTGTCTCCTTTATTATTTGTAAATGCTACTTCTGTTTTAAGCGGTTTTTTATATTCATCGATAACAACTCCACTGATTTTTATATCAGTAGCAATACTAAACTCAATGCTGTGCCCGGATCCGTTATCATAAACATTATCAAGAACTAAATAAAAAACATCACCAACGTTTACCTCTATATATTTGCTATACGCGGATGTTACTCCGGCTTTTACGTATTCTTCACTTGATCTGCTGTTTAATCCTGTTCTTCCTCTCAGTTCATCTTTGTTTCGGGAGATGCAGGACCTTACCGGCTTAATTTCAAAATTGAGCAGACTATCGCAGAAATGGTCTGTTGTTGCTTTAAAAAGCATAAAGTCATAATCATCGCAGGGGTTAGTGGGCATGATATCAAATATCAATTTTCCTGAAGAATTTATAATGAGTTTATACCAGGCTGTATTATGCTCTTGTTCAAAAGAGTAAATTGTTTTTTTAGGAATTTCGTTTACTAAACCAAACCCTTTAGGAGTCAGTGTTTTCCAAATTCTTTTATCGTCTTTCAGGATAATTTCCCGTGCCATGTTACAATCACAAAAAACAGAATCCTGTTTTAACGGTTTAGTGTAAACCCTTCTTCCGGGTTGGGCAACGATCTGGATGGTTAATAAAATAAAGAATAGTATTCTCATATGTTTTATAATCCGGGACAAACTATAAAGTAACAAAGAGGTTGAGTTAAAACTTTTAACTCGCACCCGGGTTTAAAAGAGTAACTACAAACTTTGTATAACTAAAAAACCCTGAATCAATTCAGGGTTTTTTAGTTATAAGTCAAAATAGATGCTTACAGACCTAATAATACTTCTTCAGCATTTTTGCCACCAAAAAGCATACGTGTTGGGTTTTCAAGCATTTCTTTTACTTTCACCAAAAAGCCTACACTTTCTCTTCCGTCAATAATACGGTGATCGTAGCTTAAGGCGATGTACATCATCGGGCGGATTACTACCTGTCCGTTTACAGCCATTGGGCGCTCAACAACGTTGTGCATCCCTAAAATAGCGCTTTGCGGAGGATTGATGATAGGAGTACTCATCATAGAGCCAAACACACCACCATTTGTAATGGTGAATGTTCCACCGGTCATATCCTCAATGGTTAATTTACCATCACGGGCTTTTATCGCAAGATCTTTAATGCCTTTTTCGATATCGGCAAGGCTCATGAGTTCAGCATTACGTAATACAGGAACCATTAACCCTTTTGGTGCACTTACGGCGATACCAATATCACAGTATTTATTAAATACTAATTCTTCACCATCTATCATCCCATTTACTGCAGGGTAGTGGTATAACGCTTCGGTAACTGCTTTTGTGAAAAAGCTCATGAAACCAATGTTTGATCCGTATACTTCTTTAAATTTATCTTTGTATTTTGCTCTGATCGCATAGATCGCACTCATATCCACTTCATTGAAAGTAGTTAACATGGCGGTTTCGTTTTTAACAGCTACCAAACGTTTGGCTACTGTTTTACGAAGAGAGGTCATTTTGGTACGTTCTTTATCTCTGCCACCTTTCCAGGAGTTTGATAACACTTCGTTAGCAGTTGGTAAGCCGTTAGATAAAGCGGATAACACGTCTTGTTTGGTAATGCGTCCGTCTTTTCCTGTACCATTGATCTGGGAAGACTTAACATTGTTTTCAGCCATTATTTTAGCAGCGGAAACACTAGGTGTACCTGTTGCATAGCTGGATGATTCTGATTTTACAGAAGCAGTTGACGTTTCCGTTTTTGCTGTTTCTTTTTTCGGCTCTTCTTTTTTAACTTCAGGTTTGGCATCTGTTTTTGCCTCTGGAGCTTTAGCCTCGGGTTTAACAGAAGTATCAATTTTTACCACTACCTGACCAACTTTTACAGTATCGCCTTCGGCCGCTAATACTTCAATTTTACCGGCTTCTTCCGCGTTAAGGGTTAATGTTGCTTTATCAGAATCGATCTCTGCTAATACTTCATCTTTTTCAACCACATCGCCAGTGTTTTTTACCCAACGGGCAATCACTACTTCGGTGATGGATTCACCCGGACTTGGTACTTTTAATTCTACAATTGCCATATAATTAGTTTTTAGTTATAAGTTCTTGGTTTTTAATTTTGTCAATTTGTCTCTTTAGTCAAACAGTCTTTTTAATCTCTTATTTTACTAATACTTTTGAAAAAATGCCGGTCATAATTTCTTCATTCTCCATCGCATGACGTTTAGCAAAGCCTGTAGCAGGGCTTGCCGCAGCATCTCTTCCAAAATAATTTAATTTCAGGGAACGTAAATTATTGTCAACAAAACGCCAAGGACCCATATTTTCAGGTTCTTCCTGAACGAATAGATAAGAGGTTGCTTTGTTATATTTTTTCAGGATGGCATCTATTTGTTTTTGAGGGAAAGGATACAATTGCTCCAAACGAATAAAGGCGATATCATCTGCTCCTTCTTTTTCTCTACGTTCAATTAAATCGTAATATATTTTACCCGAACAAAACGCCACCCGTGTTACTTTTTTAGCATCGATGGTATCGTCCAGTACTTCCTGGAAATCAACTTTTGTAAAATCGGCTAACTTACTTACGCAGCTTGGGTAACGCAATAATTTTTTAGGAGTAAAACATACCAATGGTTTACGGAAATCTCTTTTTAACTGGCGGCGTAATATGTGGAATTGTTGTGCAGGTGTTGTGGTATTAACGATCTGCATATTGTTTTCGGCACAAGCCTGTAAAAAACGTTCCATACGGGCGCTTGAATGCTCGGGCCCCTGCCCTTCGTAACCGTGAGGCAATAACATTACCAAACCATTCATACGACGCCATTTGTATTCTGCCGAGGTTAAATATTGATCCACGATAATTTGTGCCCCATTAAAGAAATCACCAAACTGTGCTTCCCAGATAGTTAATGTTTTTGGCGCAGCAAATGCATAACCGTATTCAAAACCTAATACGCCGTATTCGCTTAATAAGGAATTGTAAATTTCAAATTTTACGCTGGCGTCAATATTATTTAAAGGAGTATACTCTTCTTCACTATCTTCAATTTTTACAATTGCATGACGGTGAGAGAATGTTCCCCGTTCCACATCCTGTCCGCTGAATCTTACAGGATGCCCTTCTTTCATTAAAGAAGCATATGCCAGTAATTCACCCATAGCCCAATCGTAATTATCGTTGGTGATCATGGCTTTGCGGTCGTCAAACAATTTCTGAATTTTAGTAAAGAATTTTTTATCCTTTGGTAATTCAGTACTTTTTTTAGCGATCTCTAAAAATAATTTTTCATCAATGGCTGTTTTCGGAGAAGCATCAAAGTCGTTAGGGCCGGCCATTTTCACACCTTTCCAATTACCTTCGAGGAAAGACGTAATTTTCGCTTTTTCTACTTTTTTTGCTTCTTCTAAATTAGTATCCAGTTCCGCTTTAAAGGCAGTTTCAATTTCTTTGGCCTGTCCGGCTAATTCATTATTATCGAGCTCTAAACGTTTTACATAAATATCTTTTACGTTTGGATGTACGGCAATGGCTTTGTACAACATTGGTTGTGTGAAACGAGGTTCATCCCCTTCGTTATGACCATATTTGCGGTAACAAAGCACATCAATAAAAACATCGCGGTGAAATGTTTGGCGGAATTCCATGGCTAATTTTGAAATGTAACATAAAGCTTCCACATCGTCACCGTTTACGTGAAACACAGGGCTTAATACCACTTTGGCCACATCGGTACAATAAGTAGACGATCTTCCGTCGGTATAATTCGTTGTAAAACCAACCTGGTTATTAATCACGAAATGTACTGTACCACCCGTTTTATAACCATCCAACTGGCTCATTTGTACTAACTCGTAAACAAGACCCTGGCCTGCAATAGCGGCATCACCATGTAAGCTAATGGAACAGGCTTTGGAATTATCTCCACCGTGCAGGCTGTCAATTTTTGAACGAACAATTCCTTGTACTACTGCTGCTGAGGTTTCAAGATGCGAAGGATTTGGTGTTAAGCTGATGTGAACATTTTTACCGCTATCGCTTTTTTGATCGGACGAATAGCCCATGTGGTATTTTACGTCACCGTCAAATAAAGAATCTTCACTTGGTCTGCCTTCAAATTCAGTAAAGACATCTTTGTAAGTTTTGTTCATGATATTGGTTAATACGTTCAAACGCCCGCGGTGAGCCATACCAATCACATAATCTTCAACACCTAAGTTAGCTCCGTGCTCCATTAAGGTATTTATCGCGGGAATTACTGCTTCGCCCCCTTCTAGTGAAAAACGTTTTTGACCAACAAATTTGGTGTGCAGGTAGTTTTCGAAAACTACTGCCTGCGTTAATTTTTTAAGAATCGTTTTTTTCTCTTCTTTATTGAAAGACGGTGTATTACGGCCTTTCTCCATGCGTTCCTGTAACCATTTTATAACGGTAGGTTCACGCATGTATAAATATTCAACACCAATGCTTTGGCAATAGGTATGCTCTAAATGAGTTATAATGTCTTTCAGTTTAACAGGGCCAAGTCCTATTTCATTACCGGCCTGGAAAACGGTGTCAAGGTCTTTTTCGGTTAAACCAAAATTTTGAAGATCCAGAGTTGGTTCGTAATCACGACGATGACGTACGGGATTTGTCTTGGTAAATAAGTGTCCGCGTTGGCGGTAACCTGTAATTAAACCAAGCACTTTAAATTCCTTGGTTACATTTTCGGGAACAGCTCCACCGGAAGCGGTATCATAATTAGTTTGTGCAAACTCAAACCCTTTAAAAAAATCACGCCAGGAGGCGTCTACAGAGTTAGCATCTTTTGAATATTGTAAAAACAGTTCTTCAATAGCATTTACGTCGCTTGTGCCAACATAAGAAAATTTATCCATTTTAATTTTGGTTAAAATTAAGGTGCTAATTTACGGATTATAATGAAGTTTTACCTAATAAATTTGCCTTTTTAGGGCTTTATAACATAATGGAAAAAGCTATTTTATTTCTATCTGTTGAAATGATGAGGCAATAGATGATTAAGGGTTATAGGTTGTTATTACTAAGGAGTGGATCCATTTTAGAGTACAAGGTTGCTTACTTTGCTATAAAGCCTTATGATATAGAGTATAGCTTTACTTGTTTTTTGCCGGTTTCGTAAAACTTAAACTTTATTAAATATACAAAGATTGCCGTATTTTGTATATTTTTATCCCGTGAAATATTTAATCGTTATACTTCTTTTCATTTTACCTGGTGGTGGCCTGTTTTCGCAGGAAAACCAAACCCAGACCTTATTAAAAGTGAAGGCTTTGCAGGAAAAAAAAGCAGAGTACCATAGGAGAACCAATGGAGAAAGTGAGGGTTACCGTGTAAAAATTCATTTTAGTGCCGATAAATCAAAAGCAAGAGAAGCACAAAGCAAATTTGCTTCAAAGTACGGAGATGTGCCAAGCTATGAAGATTATCAACAGCCTAATTTTGTAATTAATGTAGGAGATTTTAAAACAAAGCTCGAAGCCCAGGAGCTGCTAAAGATGATAAAATCGGATTTTCCTTATGCCTTTATTGTAAAGAGTAAGGTAAGGCCTATGAAGGTTAATTAAAGCCGGTAATTTTTTACAGTTATCTTCCGATTCCAGAAAATGGATTCTATTTGGATGAATGCTCTTATGAAGAGCTGTTTATTACTCATGGATTCACAATGGCTATTTCAGCTATACAACATAATTACAGATAATGAATTATTGTTTTGGTAATTAGATTAAATTTGTGCCTTTAATTTACGATACCATGAAGACTATAGACAACCTTAATTTTGAACACAAGCGCGCTTTGATTCGCGTAGATTTTAATGTTCCTTTAAATGATGCATTTGATGTAACCGACGAAACCCGTATCAGGGCAGCGGCACCAACGATTAAACAAATTCTTGAGAAAGGCGGGAGTGTTATTTTAATGTCGCATTTAGGACGACCAAAAGAAGGGCCAACCAACAAGTATTCTTTAAAACATATTGTAAAAACCGTTAGCAACTTAATAGGAACAGAAGTACAATTTGCAGATGATTGTATTGGTGCAGATGCTTTTGCAAAGTCAGCGGCGTTAAAGTCGGGACAGGTGTTATTATTAGAGAACCTTCGTTTTTATAAAGAAGAAGAAAAAGGAGATGCTGCTTTTGCTGAGAAATTAAGTAAGCATGGTGACATTTATGTAAATGATGCGTTTGGTACTGCCCACCGTTCACACGCTTCTACAGCGGTTATTGCACAATTTTATGCAAATGATGCCAAGTGTTTTGGCTACGTAATGGCAGGGGAAGTGGCTAGTATTGATAAGGTAATTAATGGTGCCGAAGCACCTTTTACAGCTATTGTAGGTGGAGCAAAAGTGAGCGATAAAATTTTAATTATTGAGCAGTTAATGAATAAGGCAAATAATATTTTAATTGGTGGTGGCATGGCTTTTACGTTTGTAAAGGCTATGGGAGGAACCATTGGTAAATCCTTATGTGAAGATGATAAATTAGAGCTTGCCAAAGAATTATTGCAAAAAGCAAAAGGCCGGGGAGTAAAATTATACATCCCTACAGATGCTATTATTGCTGATAATTTTGCCAACGATGCTAACATTAAAGAAAGCAATATCAATGCTATTCCTGATGGGTGGATGGGCCTGGATATTAGTGATGATACCATTAAAACGTATAGCGACGTTATTAAAAACTCCAAAACCATTTTATGGAACGGGCCAATGGGTGTATTTGAAATGAGCAGTTTTGAAAATGGCACCAAACAGGTAGCTTTAGCAATTGCAGAGGCCACTAAAAAAGGAGCCTTCTCTTTAATTGGTGGTGGCGACAGTGTTGCCGCTATTAATAAATACAACCTGGCAGAACAGGTAAGTTATGTAAGTACCGGTGGTGGTGCCTTATTAGAATACATAGAGCAGGGCAGCCTGCCTGGTGTAAGAGCAATTGAAGGGTAGAAAGGGACTCTTTGATAAAAGAAATGCAAGACGTTGCAAGTTCAAAGACTTAAGGGATTTGTGTTGAAAACCGATAGAATAACTAAAAATTAAAATTTGGGCATTTTGCTCTTTTAAACTTATATTTGAAGCTTAACAAAAACAAAACAAATGGAATTATACTTAGATTCAGCAAACCTTAAAGAAATTGAAGAAGGATTTAAATTAGGGTTTTTAAATGGATTAACGACTACGCCTACTTTTATGCAAAAAGAAGGTATTACGGATATTGACGGAACTATTGTAAAATTAAGCAAAATAGTTCCTGTGCTTCAGATCGAAGCATTAGGAAACTCTGCAGAAGAAGTATTAGCGGAAGCTGAACGTCAGTTAGCTTTAGGTTTAGACCCTAAAAAAACGGTGTTTAAGATCCCTGTTTCATTAGAAGGTGTTCGTGCCTGCAAAATGCTACGCGATAAAGGATATTTGGTAAATGTACATTTGGTATATACCTTACAACAAGCTTATATGGCTATGCAGGCAGGTGCAACGTACGTTTGCCCTTTAGTTGGCCGTTTACAGGATCAGGGACACGATGCGTTAGCATTAGTTCAACAATGTGTGGATGCGGTTGATTTATATGATTACGATACTAAAATCATGTTCTCTTCTGTACGTAATGCGGAGCATGTGCGTAATGCTATTAACATTGGTGTTCATACAATTACAGTTCCATTAAAAATCATCAAACAATTAACGGAAAACAATTTCACTACTTTAGGTACTGATCAGTTTATCCAGGATACGCGTTTAATGATGGTAAAAGTAAAAGAAGCCATTAAAGGAATTAATCCATTAGTAACAGAAAACACATCTGTTACAGATGCTATCGTTAAAATGACAGAGTTTGGTTTTGGGGCTGTTACGGTTACTAAAGCGGATGGAAGCATTAAAGGTGTATTTACAGATGGAAGCTTAAGAAAACTTATCGGAGAAAAAGGAAGAGATATTTTATCTAAAAACTTATCTGATCTTGAATACAGAGAACCAATTACCATTGACGGTAATGTGTTATTGAATGATGCCAGCTCTTTATTTAAGAAAACCAATGTAGATACGATCGTTGTAACTGAAGGCGGCAAACCGGTTGGGATGTTGGATATCCAGGACATGAAAGGATAATCATTAGAATTAAAACTAATATAAAAACCCTTTTTCACCAGCCGGTGAAAAAGGGTTTTTGTTTTCAAAAGATGTTTAAGCAAAAGCCTGCTTATTTTTCGACCTCTGTAAATTCCCATTTCCCGGTGCTTTTAGCAATATCAATAAGCTCCTGTCCATATGGGGTCATTAAGCCTTTTTCGATCATTCGTTGGGCGCGTTCCCTGTTAGGCTTACTCCATTTACTTTTTTTAGGATTGCGGGGTGTAAACGTCAGATAGAAGCTTTCCGCATCCCGCTTTTTACACAGGCTGTCTATCCAGCCAAAACATAAGGCTTCTTCTGTAGCATCGTTAAGATTAACGCTTTGCGTATTGCTTTTCTTATGGTACAGAATTAACCAAACAGATTTTTCAGCCCGGCTGTTTCGTTGCAGCCATGTTCGCCACTGTGCTCTTGTTTTGGCATACACCGCCTGTTTCCCATCTTTTGTTTCCATACTACCTATGTGTGTTTTTGATGTACTATTTCAAGATAATGTGCATTGGTCATAATGCCAAGGATATTTCCAAAAGGATCCACTACAGAAGCTGTTACAAAACGGCCACTTCCGCCACTATGATCCGTAATTGGCTGATATTCGGTTGCTCCCATAGATATCAGTTTGTCGAGTGTCGTTTTCAGATCGTCCACGTGCCAATGAGCGATGGCTCCTGATGCTTTTGTTGAATAACCTTCCGGCGCATAGTTGGCGTCAATTATCCCTAATTCGTTTTGGTAGTCACCAATTCGAAATTCGGTGTAGCCCGGAACATTAAAGTAGGGTTCAATACCTAAAAATTCGCTATACCATTTTTTTGCTGCTTCGTGGTTGGTAGCATAAAAGTTTATGGTTGCCAGACCTCTTAATACATGTGCTTTTTCCATTTTCTTTATTTTTTAAGGTGTTTAAATAAGTGTTATTTTCAACAAAGATAAAATGGGAGTGTGACAGCCCTATGTCAGGGGTTTGTTTTGTTTTTTTGAAAAGCTCAAAATAGTTCTGTAAGGTCATCTCATAAGGCTCAAACCGTTCATCCCGGATAGATAGATTTTTGATTGTATAGAACCTCAATCACCTGAAATTTTAAGGATAACTTTTAGACATCCTAATTTTACCATATCTTTATACAGGCCGTTTAAAAATAATATTACTCAGCATCAATAGAGTCAACTCAATTAGTAGAAAAGAACTATGTCACACATCACACAACTATTTACCATGGCAGGCGGGCAATTCAACATTCCCGAAGCAGATATTATTGAAAAACTAAAACATATCAGAGCCTTTGTATTTGATTGGGATGGGGTATTTACAAATGCAGGAAAAGATCATAATTTAGATAGTAAGTTTAGTGAAGCAGATAGTATGGGAACAAACCTGTTGAGGTTTTCCTATTATTTAAATCATAAAGATATTCCTTTAACGGCCATTATTTCCGGAGAAAAGAATACGGCTGCTTTTACCTTTATTGACAGGGAACGCTTTCATTATTCGTATTCGAAATTTGCGAATAAAACAGAAGCTACGAAGCATTTGTGTGAACTTAACAATTTGCAGCCAAGCCAGATTTGTTTTGTGTTTGATGACGTGCTGGATTTGGGTTTAGCAGAAATTTGTGGTGTGCGTATTTTTATTCCGCGCCCGGCCAATCCTTTATTTAATGAATATGTGACCAAACACCAGCTGGCGGATTACGTTACAGGGGCTACCAGCGGGCAACACGCGGTAAGAGAAGCTTGTGAATTACTGATTGGCTTAAATGGAAATTTTAATGAGGTGATCACAGAACGGAAAAATTATTCGGAAGTATATAACTCTTATTTAGATTTAAGAAGAGCAACATCTCCGGTGTATTTCACTACACTAAATAGAGAAATTGTTGAATCGAAACAACAGTAAGTCTGTTTTTGAATTCACTTCGTATATAGTGGTGTTATCAAACCATCCACCTCATGACTCAAAAAAACGTTTGGCTTTTAATTATGTGCCTTGTATACGTTGGCGCAGGTGTTAACCATTTTGCGCATCCCGGATTTTATTTAAAAATCATGCCCTGGTATTTTCCAATGCCCTTGCTTTTAATTTATATTAGCGGGGTTTGCGAAATCCTGTTAGGTATAGGGATGCTGCCTTTAAAAACACGAAAAGCTTCCTCACTTCTCATCATGGCCATGCTCGTGGTTTTTACCACTGTACATGTGCAAATGTTGATTGATACTTACCGCCAGGGTGGTTTAATGTTTTGGATCTCTGTATTCAGATTGCCGCTTCAGTATATTTTAATACGCTGGTCGTGGTTGGTTTATAAAAAGTATAACAAGCCTTTTAATTTTAAGAAGGCGATTTATAATTAAAGATAGGACCTGTTTCAAGAATGTTTCTCAATATGGCTACTACATGGTGGTACAACCGGTTAAATTTATACACCGCTTTAATTTTATATTAAAAACTTACCCAGAGTTTTTTTAGATTAATTTTCTTCTGGGCTTTTAAAAGGGTTATTCCTTCCATCGCCTTGGCCTGGTTTTCAGCAAGAATGATCATCACAGGTCTGCTGTTTTTATCAAGAAAGCTGATAAGCATATTTTTTTGTTTAGGCAATTCTTTAAGGTTTTTAAACTGAGTTGTCAGTAAGGCTAAATTCTGCATTTGATTTTTGTGTATTACAACTAGTTGTGCTTGTTCCGAAGTCTTTAGGTTTTCCTGTGCGTCTTTGTCTTTAAATGGAATGTAGGTGCTGCTCATCGCAATTCTAAAGGTAGAATACAAGGTGTTTCGCAAACCATCAATCACTTCTGTAGAATCATCTTCAAAATAAGAATCGGAGGTCATCATGGCAGCATCAATATCATATAAGGCATCAGGAAACGTTTTTTTAAATACGTCAATTGCTTTTAGTACGAAGGCTTTATCCATTGGTTTATGTTCTTCAACATATACAAAGACTAAGGGATAAATCGCTTTAGCATATAAATTAATATAGGTATCGTTATACCACTCTGAGGTATCCGATTTACCGGATAAATAATTATAGGCATAACCGTTTCCTAAAGCTGTAGCAAGCGCCTCGTCGATATAACGGTACGCAAGTTGTGCGTATTTATCGGAGGGTTTATTAAATGTGCTGTCGAGTTGTTGTTGAATAAAGAGTGGTTGTTCTTCAAATAATACATGACACATTTCATGCATGCCCACAGCTGCTAGGTCGTTATTCTTCTTTTCGTCCAATAAAAAGCCCATTTCCAAACTATTGGCATGAGGCGTGGCCGTTGTTTGGCCATGTTTACCGTAAATAGGATAAATAGCTAAATTAAATGGGATTGATTTTTCCCAGCTACTGCCATAAAAATATTTGAATTTCTCGAAGAGGTCATTCAGCTTTGGAGAAAGGTCATTCAGTTCCTGTAGTTCGTTATTGATAGCGGCTTCGTTTTTTGTAAACATAAATTCATTGTAGAAAGGCTCACCCTTTGTAAACACCTGTTTTAGTTTTAAATAATCATCGTTGGGAAGTATACCTATAATACGGTTAAAAAAATCGTCGGTTGTGTTGGAAGAAATAGAAGCAATGCAGAGTAGATCCCAGGTGGAGGTGGTATGTTTTCTTTTTTCGGGATAATTCTGTCGGGAGTAGGTATAATCCAGCTCTATGGACTGATACATTTTTACAAGGGTTTTGAATTGGGGATCCATCAAAACTTTAGCAGAATCGATCTGCGTTTTAAATGTTCGAGAGATGCCATGCCCCCCTTTAGCGGTTTCCAAAAACTTTAGGAGTGCAAAGGGTTTGCTGTATTTTAGGTGTACAATTTGTTGGCTAAAGCTAAACGCCTGTACCATAAAAATAAATGCAATCAATAGAAACGCTTTCATATGTGTAGGGTATAAACACAAATTTATGGCATAAAACTTAAATGCAATATAAAACAGGAGAAAATAATGAGCTAATTTGTGGCACATCTGTGCTTCAAAAACAAGCTGGTTTAAAACTTGTTCTGTGAGAAATCAAGAGAACCCCAGGAGTGTAATCTGAGATTACTTATTCTTTAATGCCCACTCTTTAGCAAAGTAAGTAAGGATCACGGAAGCGCCGGCTCGTTTCATGCTTAATAAAATTTCATCACGCACACGATCCCCGTCTATCCAGCCTTTTGCCGCTGCTGCTTTTACCATGGAATATTCACCACTTACATTGTAGGCTGCAATTGGCAGGTCGAAATGCGTGCTGAGGTCTTTGATCACATCTAAATAACTTAAGGCGGGTTTTACCATTAAAAAATCCGCACCTTCTTCCGTATCCAGTTGCGCTTCAATTAAAGCTTCCTTGCTGTTTGCCGGGTTCATCTGGTACGTTTTTTTATCACCGAATTTTGGGGCACTATCCAAAGCATCTCTAAACGGATTATAAAAACCACTGGCATATTTTGCCGTATAACTCATAATGGAAACGTCTTCATGTCCTGCATCATCCAGTGCTTCACGAATAAAGCCCACACGGCCATCCATCATGTCGCTTGGCCCTATAATATCAATACCACAATCGGCTTGTGCTACAGCCATTTTTGCAAGGATTTCAAGGGTTTTATCGTTGACTATTTTTCCATTTTCTACCAAACCATCATGTCCATCGCTGCTGTAAGGATCCATCGCAACATCTGTCATAATACAAGCTTCAGGAAATTTCTTTTTAATCAGGGCTAAGGTTTTTAAGTACACCCCGTTTTTATTTAAACTCTCGGTAGCTGTTTTATCTTTCAGTTTATCGTTGATGCTGGGGAATACATCAAACGACATAATACCAAGCTTCATACAGCTTTCAATTTCTTTTAAGATCAAATCAGGACTCCAGCGAAAAATACCGGGCATGGATTTCACTTCGCTCTTGTTATTTTTCCCGTCAATTAAAAACAACGGATAAATAAAATCATGAACCGATACATGGTTTTCCTGTATCATATTTCTAATGACTTCTGATTTGCGGTTTCTGCGAGGGCGGTGTGTGATCATGGGTTGTTTTTTTTGTTTTTACCAGAGAGACATAGAAGAGAACAGGTTAGAACACAGATAAAACGGGTTATGCGCATAGGCGCGGATTTGTTTTACGATTTCTTAAATGAACTGATCTGTCGTGTATGGTTAGGGTGTTTCTTATTTATAAATTTCTGTTGGTTTAAATTTGGTTACGCCTTTATACATCATGTACATGCTCAATGCCATAAAGATATGACTTAGATCCAGGTGATTGAACCAAACGGAAAAAGCAATTTTAAAAACATGGCACAGAACCGCTAAAACAGAAATACCAACACCATATATCATATACTTACTTAGCAACGAACCGGTTTTTTTATAGTGGATCCATTCTAGAACAGTTACATTAATAACCAATACATAAGCTGTGTGAATTTCCACAGCCGTAAATGAATACATCACAAAGGTCATTACAAAAGCGGCTATTACTTCAAGAATATCAATGATATAAAGTGTTTTAAAAACCTGTTCTCCAATTGTTTTTCGGGTGTGATGTAGTACCGCAAATTGTGCAAACGATACACTGATGATTCCTGTAACCCAGCCATAAATTTTTGCTTCCCAGCCAAAGTAATATAAAAATGCATGACCGATAAGTGCTGCTACTAAAGAGGAACAGCCTGTTAATAAAAAGAACCAACGGTATAGGTTTGCGCCTTTATAGGCAGAAAAAGATTTTGTTTTATAAAAGCCATAGAAGCAAACACCAATAAATAAAAAGTCGGTAACGGTTGTAATCGGTTCATCTATTCGTAAACCGCCAAGGTATATGGTTGGATTTTGAAACGGAGTCATTTAATTTTTTATGTTATTAAATACAGATTTTTAATTTTAAAAGTATGTGTTTTTCTAACCTCCTGCCCCTTCCAGAGGGCGATATGTGAGCATTAGATCAGGACATTCTAACTTATCTCTTATAACTTATAGTTCTTACAGTGTCTGCAAAATTGCCCTGAATAAGCCCATATCATCGAATGAATAAGGTTTATGAATTTGTTCTGCTTTTACTTTTGCTTTTAATAAAGATTTTTCTGTTGCTTCACCCATGGCAATTATTTTCTGGTGTGGGTGAACGCTGTTTTTTTCCAGATACGATTCGGCATTGCTTGGGCTTGTAAACACCAATATATCTGTTGTTTCGGCCACTTCGTGCGGTACTTTTAAGGTAGCATAAATAGGCAAATCAATTACATTTTGTTGCTTAGGAAATTGCCATTGTATGGTACGCATGCTATCTCTTGCTACCGGAAAAACAACTTTACCCAAACCTACACGTGCCGAAAATTGTTTGCCTACTAATTTTGTATCAGTACTTTGGCCAATAAAATCGGCGCGTAAACCCAACTCTCGGATAGCCTGCGAAGTTGATTTACCAATGCAACCGATTTTGGTAGTGCCAATATCCGGTTTTTGCATAAAGAAAAATTCTACAGCATGTTTACTGCTAAAAAATAACCAATCGCTTTTAGGTAAATCTTTAATCGTTAATTTTTTAAGATCGATCAGGCTCTTTGATTCAATTGTAAAACCAAGATTAGTTAACCACCTGTTTAATGAATTGTTTTCATGAGCATCTCTCGATAAGAAAATAGATTTACCTGAGATGCGTTTAATATGCTCTACAATTTTTTCAGGCAAGTCTTCTGTATTGGTTGTTTCGTAATATAATTGTTTGGGTTGTTTATCCCAGGCATCAGCGCAGGATACCCATACTTTAAAAAGCTTACGGTCCTGGTCATTCATTTCTACATCACAAAATACACCTAAAGGAAGCTGGCAACCACCATCCAGTAAATTTAATACCCGGCGCTCAATGTTTACGTTTACCATGACATCGTAATCGCACACGGTGTCAAATATGTCCGTTAATTTGTAATCGTCTTCGCGAATCTGCCATGCCAATACTCCCTGTGCCGGAGCTGGAATAAATTCACCCGGCTCTAACTGTTCTACGGTAAAATCAGAAAGGTCGAGTTCTAAACGCTCTAGGCCCGCCGCCGCTAATATAATGGCATCGTATTGGCCTTCTCTTAATTTATTGATACGGGTGGGGACGTTGCCTCTTAAGTCTGTAATTTCAACATCGGGCCTGAAAGCCAATAGTTGCGATTTACGACGGGCAGAAGAAGTTCCAACCTTAGCACCTTTTTTTAAATTGAATTTTTGTTTAGTATCCTCTGCTTCTTCACGCATCACTAACCAGTCTGCCGGATTTTCGCGCGATGAAACACCTGCTATCATTAACCCTTCAGGACTTTCTGTTGGTAAATCTTTATGAGAATGTACTGCTACATCAATGGTTCCGGCTAATAATTCTTCTTCCAGTTCTTTGGTGAAAAAACCTTTACCTTCTAATTTATCAAAGCTGGTATTCCATTGCTGAGAAGCATCGCCTTTAGTGGCAATGATTTTTATCTGAACTTCGTGGCCCTTTTTTTCTAACAGTTCTTTTGTGAAATTAGCTTGCCAAAGTGCAAGGTCGCTGCCGCGTGTACCAATGGTTATCATACAAAGTTAAATAAAAAATTAGAGGCTACAAGATAAGCTATTTTTAATGATTCACCACAGAGACGGAAAGAAAAAAACAAGGTTTTTATTTTAGCAGAATCCAAGGTGCCTCCACTACGCCCGGCATAACACCATAACTTAAGTGTAGTAAACGACGGTAATTGAAAAAATTTCTCTGTAGAAAAAAGGTTAGATATTCTCTTCCAAAAAAACCTTTTTGGCAGTTTTAATGGTTAAAGCATTGTATTTTTTTTCCATGTAACTCAACACTTTTTCCAATACCTCTTTGCTCTCACTGTCCATCATATCAAGGTCTTTGGCAAACACTTCGTTAATAGCGGTTTCCTTAATAGATCTTATTTGTTTGGGAATTTCTCCAAAAGCCAGTTCAATTTTACGTTCCTGAAATAATAATTTAAACTCTTCTACTTTCGTTTCAATAATGGCTTTACAGGCTTCTATCTCACTTTCGCGTTTCGATAAATTTTCTACCGCCTGTTTTTTCAGGGATTCGATATCAATGTAAAACAAATCATTTTTTTCAGTAACAGCAGTATCAACATCAGCAGGCAATGCCAAATCAATCACTACTTTTTTTGTTGAATCGTTATGGAGTAATGAATTATAAACAGTCTCGGTAATAATAGGTTCCTGTGAAGAGGTGCAGGTAATCAATACATCAAAGCCTTCTTTAAAATCCTGTATGGCAGATAATTCAAATGCTTTCCCGTTAAGGTCTTTCGCTAATTTTTCTGCGTTAGCAAGTGTTCTGTTAAACACCGTAAAATTGGCATACTCATGCTTTTTAAGGTATTTGGCCATATTCACATTGGTTTCTCCGGCCCCTACAAATACAATGCGTGCATTGTTTTTTATGCCTAAGTTACGTAATTGTCTGTAGGCTAAGGATACAATAGAAACAGGGTTTTTGGCAATGTCTGTATCGGTATATACTTTTTTAGCTGTTTCAATAGTTTGTTTTAATGCCAGGCGAATGGTGTCTCCCGTAAGGCCTAAACTATTACAAAATTCGTACGCTTTACGTACCTGTGTAATGATTTCTCTTTCTCCAACAACCAACGAATCGAGGGAAGCAGAAACATTGAATAAATGCCTTAACGCGTTTTCGCCTTCGTGTACTTTTATTTTCGACAAAAGAGATTGTAATTCCTCTTCGGTTAATTTTGAGTTAATGTAAAGTAAAATTTCTGATAAAAAAGCAGGAGTAATATCGCGGTGAGTAGTAACAACTAACTCTACCCGGTTACAGGTACTTAAAAAGAGTAATTCTTTTAACTCCATTTTAAGTTTAATAGCACCTAAATAATCTATCTGATGAATTTCATCTAAATGTAGCTTACCAATTAATTCGAGGGGGGCTAATTTATGGGTAAGAGATATGATTTTAAAGGACTCCATGTTACTTTCTACAAAGTACGTGATATAGTCGTTTTTGTATGTCATCAAATTGTCATATTATAATATTTATATCGATTCTAAATAACAACCCATCAATTTTACTATTTTTACATAGTGAAGCCCCGCCACATAAAACCATTTTGGATCGCCTGTTTTTTTATTGGTCTGATACATCTGCAACTTCATTCGCAAAATAAATACGTTGACAGTTTATACAGCGCTTATTTTAAACTTGCTACTGCCAACGAAAAACTCACCAAAGCGCCTGCATTGGTTCTGCTATTAGGGAATGTAAAGGAAGCGGAAAAAGCAAATAAAGTCATTAGGGATTTAGATAACTTAAAAGTAGAAGGAAAGAATGAATCCCTGAAAAAAGGGACGAATTTATTTTGTAAAGCATTGTTATACAAAACCCTTGATAGCCTTGATAAAAGCATGCTGTATGCTAAACTATCTGCCCCCCTTTTAGCAAATCATAAACACCTTTTGGCGGAAGCAAACGGACTGATTGTTGTAAATTATTTTATGAGGGGACAGTTCGATTCCTGCATTCTTGTGGGAAACAAGGTACTTACCTCTATCAGGGAGAGTAAAAACATAAACGGCGAATTGGAAGTATTAACCTGCGTTGGAAGAAGTTATGACTTTATGGGTGATCGAAAAAAAGGAATTCAATTTTCGTTGGAAGCCATTGAAATAGCGAAGCAACACCATAAAAACACCAAGCTCTCAGAGTTATACATTAGCCTCTCTACCATTTACAAAGGTGAAGATCTGCAAACCGCTAAGAAGTACGGTTTATTATCACTCGAAGTTTTGGGGAAAGAAAACCGCCCCGAAAACTATACGGTTCTTAATGCAAGTTATTTAATTTTAGGAAATGTGTACCTTGATGCAGGGATGCTGGATAGCGCCTTGTATTACTATAATTTGTGTAAGGATGCCTCCCTGAGAACACATGATCAACGAAGCTATATGTCGGCTTTAGGAAACATCGGCAACGTAGCGTATAATCAAAAACAATACAACAAAGCACTGGAGTATAATTTTTTAACCCTGGAAGAATACAGGAAAATAGGGATAAAAAGTGAGCTGGCCATTGCTTATGGCTCATTGGCTGATATTTATAAAGATATGAAGGAGTATCATAAGGCCATTAAATACTACGATAGCGCTTTAGTGATTACCAAACAAATTCAATCGGCCGACGATTATATTTATAATTACAAAGGTCTTAGCGAAACCTATGATATGATGGGCAATTACAAGGACGCCTTAACCTATTATAAACTTTACAGGCAATGGAATGATTCGATCAACAATAATCAAAATTCTAAAAAAATTACTCAAATGGAATTGGATTACCGCTATAAATCGGAGCAACGGGAAAAAGACCTGATCCAAAAAAATAAAGATAGTGTTACACAGGCAAAAATTCAGAGTCAGAAATACATTATATGGGCAGGAGTTTTAGGAGCACTTTTATTAACGGTATTCCTTGTGTTTGTTGTAAAATCCAATCTCTCAAGGAAAAGAACAAATGCTCAACTACAAACCTTTAATGAGGAAATACTAAAACAAAAAGATATTATTGAAGAAAAGAATAGTGAGATTACCGATAGTATTACCTACGCAAGCCGCATACAACAAGGAGTTATACCGGACGATGAAGAAATGAAACTATTGTTTCCGCAGCATTTTGTGTTTTTTAAACCAAGAGACATTGTGAGTGGCGATTTTTACTGGGCTAATTGTGCTAACCGAAAAACAGGTGGTAGTAACAACGTTATTGTAGCGGTAGCAGACTGTACAGGCCATGGTGTACCCGGAGCATTTATGAGTTTGGTAGGAAATACACTCCTTAATCAAACCTTAAACGTGGATACTATTTCTTCGCCGGCACAGGCTTTGGATTACATTAATCAGCAATTGCCAAAAACAATTAAAAGTAAATCGAGCACAGGCGCTATTAAGGACGGGATGGAAGTTGCGATGTGCGAATTTAATTTCGATACCTTAACTATGCAGTTTGCAGGGGCTAACACCAATATTTATGTGGTGCGGGATGCTGTTATCCAGATCTATAAAGGCGATAAACAGCCTATTGGAGAAAGTCATTCGGGAGCTATTATCAATTACACGAACCAAACGGTGGCTTTACAAAAAAACGATTGTGTGTATTTAATTACGGATGGCTACGCCGATCAATTTGGTGGAGAAAAAGGAAAGAAATTCAAATACAAACAACTCGAAAATTTATTCTGCACGATGGCGTCTAAAAAGGTAGAGGAACAAAGAGAAATAATTTCTAGAGCCTTTGAAACCTGGAAATCGCACCACGAGCAGGTAGATGATGTGTTAGTGATGGGAATTAAGCTTTAACAAATAGCCTCTTTTAAGGCATAATATTTGTGTAAACAGCAGGGTCTTAATCATTTATCTTTTACTTAACCAATTAAATCTAAAACCTCAATGAATACAAAAAGACTCTTGTTTGGAATTTCATGTATGTTATTGGCTTCGGCATTAACATTTACAGCCTGTAAAAAGAAAAAGGCATTTAAAGATGAAGATGGTCAATCATCGGCAGATAACAGAACGGTGCAAAGTGAGAACGATGCCGCCGTTAATGATGTAAATACGGAAATTGGTAACAATGCCTTATTGCATGGAAGAGTGGGGAACTCCTCAGGGATTACCAGTGTAAGCGGAGCTTTGGGCATTACGGCTACAGGCTATACTGTAGATACAAACGGCGTGCATAATGGGACCATAAAAATTAATTACGATGGTACCACCATTAACAACCGTACAAGAACAGGATCTATCCGTTTAACAATTCAAAATTATACTGCCGGAAAAAGATGGAAACAGGCAGGTTGCGTGTTGCAGGTAGATTATTTATCGTATAAAGTAACGCGCGCTTCCGATAGTAAAAGTGTTCAGTTAGACGGGACACAGCTCCTGACAAATGAAACCGGTGGCACTTGGTGGGAATTGCTGATCGTTAAAACACAATCGAGCCTTGCTACTTCGGTTACAGGTACAAATCTGAGTGTAACCTTTGATGATGGTAAAACGGCAAGCTATAACATTAACCGTAAATTCACGTATACCTATCCAAATAATATATTAACCTGTACCGGTGAAGGAATCGGTTCATCCAACGGATTAAGCAGCTTAGAGAATTATGGGACAACACGCGACGGGGATGCTTTTACGAGCCAGGTATCTACACCTATTGTATGGAACTGGACGTGTGGTTGGTGGGCCCCTATCCAGGGAGCAGCCTCTGTAAAAGTAACCAGTAAAGATTTTTCGCTGGATTGTTTGTTTGGCACCGATGCCAGTGGCAATTCGGTTTCTGTAGGCGCTAATCAATGTCCTTATGGTTGGAAAGTAGAATGGAAGTACAAAACCAAAACCAAGAAAAAAATATTCGGGTATTCTTAACGCCTATACCAAATTCATAAAAAAATCCCCTGAAGATTTCTTCAGGGGATTTTTTAGTTAAGGTCGCTTAAAGGATTATGAAAAAGCATTAAAGCCTGTTACATCCATTCCTGTAATTAATAAATGGATATCGTGTGTTCCTTCGTAAGTAATAACCGATTCTAAATTCATCATGTGGCGCATAATAGGATATTCTCCTGTAATACCCATTCCACCATGTATCTGGCGTGCTTCACGTGCAATTTGTAAAGCCATATTAACGTTATTACGTTTTGCCATACTGATTTGTGCAGGTGTTGCGCGGTGCTCATTTTTTAATACACCTAATCTCCAGGTTAATAACTGGGCTTTGGTAATTTCAGTGATCATTTCCGCTAATTTCTTTTGAGTTAACTGAAATGCACCAATAGGTTTACCAAACTGAATACGCTCTTTACTGTAACGTAAAGCGCTGTCATAACAATCCATCGCTGCACCAATTACACCCCAGGCAATACCAAAACGTGCACTGTTTAAACAACCTAAAGGCCCTTTTAAACCTTTAACGTTTGGTAATAAATTTTCTTTAGGAACTTTTACATTATCAAAAACCAATTCTCCGGTAGCACTGGCGCGTAAGCTCCATTTACCATGAGTTTCGGGAGTTGTAAATCCTTCGTATCCTCTTTCAACAATTAAACCTCTTATTTCGCCTGCTTCGTCTTTTGCCCAAACAACTGCTATATCAGCAAATGGAGAGTTACTGATCCACATTTTAGCTCCATTCAATAAATAATGATCGCCTTTATCTTTAAAATTAGTAATCATCCCGTTAGGGTTACTCCCATGATCGGGCTCTGTTAAACCAAAGCAGCCCATCATATCGCCTGATGCTAATTTTGGTAAATATTTTTTACGTTGTTCTTCGCTACCGTAAGTATAAATAGGATACATCACCAAAGAGCTTTGTACTGATGCGGTTGAACGTAAGCCACTATCGCCGCGCTCTAACTCTTGCATAATTAATCCATAAGAAATCTGGTCTAAACCCGGTCCGCCATATTCTGTTGGAATATAAGGCCCGAATGCACCTATTTCAGCCAAACCTTTGATCCATTGTTTTGGAAATTTAGTGGTTTGGCAAGCTTCTTCTACAATTGGAGTTACTTCTTTTTTTACCCAGGCACGTGCTGTTTCGCGAATCAATTTCTGTTCATCGGTTAACAATTCATCCATTAAGTAATAATCATGAGCCTGAAAGTTATCTGTAGCCATTTTTATGTGTTTTTTTAAGAGTGTGCAATATTACGAAATATTCATGTTTTGTGAAACAATAATGTGCATGAGCTCATAAAAGCATGTTATACCAAAAAAGCCTTACACAGGGTAAGGCTTTATATCATTTTATAAGCTGTTTTTAGTGATGTGCAGCGTGTTCTTCTACTTTAACTGCAGCTGAATCCGCTTTAACCGCTAAAGAATCAACCATAGGAGCTACTTCTTCTGTTGCATGCATTGCTGCAGCTTCATCGTGTTTTTCCATATGCTCTTCTGTAGCAGCATTACCATGTTCGTCATGGCCACCGCTTGTTTCTTCGCATTTGGTCCCGTCTTCACAGCACTTTTTAGTGTCGCAGGTACTTACCAATAACACAATAGCTAATACTGTAACTAATGCTAAAATCATTGGCGTGCGAAAAGCAACTGTTTTTGGTTCGTTAGGATGGTTATCGTGACCTGAGCTCATAGTATCGGTTTATAAATTTAAAGTGGTAAAAATAAATTATTTATTGATTATAAAAAATTATTGTATCGAAATTTTTAAGGCTTGTTTTTGAGAAGTAGTGTATAGGTTTAAAATATACAGCCCTTTCGCCAGGCCGGATACATCTATTTTGTTGTAATTTACCAACTCGCTGTAGTTACCAAGCACCTGTGTTTTAGCCGTTTTCCCTTGCAGGTCTGTTATTTCGGCAAACAGGGCTTCGGGTTGTTGTGCGGTAAGGATGTTTAGCTCATTGTTTGCAGGATTAGGAAATACGGAAAGCGCCAGGGCTATTTCTTTTTGTTCCTTAATTCCTACAAAAACCCTTGCCTGATCGCGGTACCTAACCTGTGTAGGGGTAAAATTGCCACCAACTACATTCCCGCTCACTTCTAAATAAGGAATTTTTTCACCCGTAGTGAGCCATTGGTAACTCCTGGCATAATTAGGGAAGCCAAATTTATTAAAGCCCGGAGGCAAAGCAGGAATAGAAATTGTATCGATAGAATATTGGGTAGTTACGACTCTTAAACAGGCGGCAGTGCCATAGGGAGTGGTAATGGTTCCCCACCCGTCTGATTGGGTAATGCGGTAGCCTTGTTTTTTATAGGTAAAAGGAATTAAGGAATTACTGGGGGTGGATAATTTAAAGGTGGTTGAATCGCGGTTACCATAGGCTAAAGGAAATTTATACAATTCATCTTCATCGCTAAAGGTAGCGCCAATGGGCACACCTGCCATGGTTAAACCTAACCCTTCCGAATTAAATGTGGATGGCGTGGTTACTTTTTTATAGAAGCTATAAATGTTTTTAATGGAGATAGGAAAACCGGGAATAGCAGGTATTGGAAGAGAATCCATTATTTTTTCGCCATATTTTGGAGGTAAAAAATAAAAGAAATAGGGCGTTGACATAGAAGGTTGAAATTTGCGGATATCCTGTCCGGTTGGCGTTAACGTACTAAAATCCCATAGATGGCTTGTTCCGGTAGCAGTGTAGTTACCAATAGCAGTAACGTTTGCCGTGCTGTATCGGCAGGTATCGCCCGATACGGGCATATTAGCAGAAGTAATTGTTATTTGAGCCTGTGAAACAAAAGGAAAAGAACCGGCAATAAGGAGTAGTAGTTTTTTCATTGTTTAAAGTTTTATGAACACTAAATATACGTTAATATATTAAAGATTAATAATCTCCAAAAACAATTCGTTTTCTCTACCAGCTGCCTCCCGAGCCGCCCCCTCCGCCGCTTCCGCCCCCAAAACCACCGAAGCCGCCCGAAGAAAAGCCTCCGCCACCGCCTCGTCCGCCCCCAAAGCCTCCACCGAAACCGCCCCCAAAATAGGTCATGCCTCCGCCTCGTCCACCACCACCAATGTTTGATTTAAAGAGGATTAATACAATGATAAGGATCACAATCACAAAAAGAATCGGGTGGTTTTGTACCCAGGCTTCTCTTGGGTCGCGGGCTGTTTTTTTAATCTGGTACTCGCCTTTGGCGGCCAGCATTAACGATTGGCAGCCAGCCTGTAGGCCCTCATAATAGAACCCTTTTTTAAAGTAAGGAACAATGTCGTTTTCACGAATGTGTTTGGTTTGTAAATCGGTAATAGCTCCTTCCAGGCCGTAACCTACGGAAATAAAGAGTTTTCTCTGACCTTCACTGCCGGTAGGCTTTACAAGAATAACCAGGCCATTATTCAGGTCTTTTTGCCCAACGCCCCATTGATTTAAAATTTCGGTAGCAAAGGAGGATTCATCCATCCCGTTAAGATCATCTACAATAACAATACAGATCTGGTTAGAGGTTTCGTTGCTGAATTTTTGCAACTCCTGTTCAAGCTCCTGTGTTTGTTGTGAAGATAAAAAGTTTGGCTGCTCTTTGGATAAATTATTTACCAGGCGGTTAGGCTGTGGCCTTTGTGGCACCTGAGCTCCGGCTGTTAAAACACTAAAAAAGCTAAGGACAAAAAATATCAGAAATTTGGTTTTCATTAATAGGAGATCTGGTTTGGTAATTCATTCCTGTCATTATCCTGCAACGGAAAATGGGCCACCAGTTTTTCTCCGCAGAGTTCAATGGATTTTTCGAGGCCGGAGATGTAATCTCCTTTTTTAAAATAGCTAATGGCTATATCGGTAATGCTTTTCCAGAATTCATCTTTTACTTTCGCATGAATGCCCTCATCGCCCCATACAGCAAAGGATTTGGTGTTAAAGGCCAGGTAAAATAGAATACCGTTGCGATGCTCCGTGTTTTGCATATTCAGTGTATGGAACATTTTTTCGCAGGCGGTAACCACATCTTCCTTATTGTCGCTTTCAATATGCACACGAATTTCGCCCGAGGTTTTGAGTTCGGCTAATTCAATGGCTTTAATAAGTCTGGCTTCTTCTTCCTTAGAAAGCAACTTTTTTTTGAAGAACATCTTACTTGATATTTATATCAAATTTTGGCGCTTTTTCGGTTCCGGCATCAGCCTGAAAATACGTTGCATCTTTATAACCCCATGCAAATAAGCTTCCCGGAATTTTTTTAATGCTTGCGTTAAATTGTTTCACGGCATCATTATACTTCATACGCTCAACAGCAATGCGGTTTTCACAACCTTCCAGCTCTACACGTAATTCGCTGAATGCCTGGTTTGATTTTAGATTCGGGTAATTTTCTGAAACCATCAATAACTTAGAAATAGCAGACGATAATTCGCCCTGAACCTGTTTAAACTGTTGCATATTTTGTTCAGTTAAGTTGGTAGGATCAATAGTTACCTGTGTTGCTTTTGCTCTTGCTTCCACAACAGCAGTCAGCGTTGATTTTTCGAAGTTTGCTTCTGCTTCCACTGTTTTTACAATAGAAGGGATTAAGTCTGCACGACGCTGGTATTGGCTTTCTATCTGGTGCCATTGAGAGATGACTGTTTCGTTCATTTCAATAAAAGAGTTTCTTTTGCTGCAACCATAAGTTAAGCCAAAGAAAATAACTGCGCCAAGTGCTATAATAATGTAAATGCGTTTCATAAAGGGTTTTTTAATTGTTTTTTTCGTTTTCGTTTTACCCATCTATTCGGCAATATCTGTATTTGTATTGCGTTTATAGTGAGGTAAATTTTCAGTGAAATTAAAAATAATTACCTTAGAAGTAGATTTCTTGAAAACTAATTTAACATATTTTCTTTTTTTAATTCTGCTGTTACCGTTAAACACCTTGGCGCAGAGGCTTTATAAGCTTAATATCATTAATACGGATAGTCAAAAAATCTTCAAAAAAATTGAATACAAAAAGCAGTTTATCACAAAAGAGTTTTTACAGAAAGAAGTGAACAACGTCTATATTTCCCTGATCGATGAAGGATTTATTATGGCCAGTGTGGATAGTTTAATCTGCGATTCGTTAGCCTGCAAGGCCTACGTGTTTGCCGGCAAAAAACACAAATGGGTAAAATTAGCCTACGATAAAAAAGACCAGGGCATTGTTACTAAACTGGGCTATAACGAACATTTTTTCACTAACCGGCCTTTTAAATTTGCTGAACTATCGGGATTGATGGAAAAAATTGTGGTGTATTACGAAAATAACGGATACCCTTTTGCTTCTGCAAAATTGGATAGTTTAACCGTTTTGGAAAATACGATTGGTGCAAAGCTGGTGATAGAAAAAAACGAATTTATAAAGCTTGATAGCCTCGTTACGGAGGGAGAAGGAAAGGTAAGTCAAAAATTTTTGCTGAGGTATTTAGGAATCAAAAACGGAATGCCCTATAATGAAGCGGCTTTCAGAGGTGTTTCCAAAAAAATAAAGCAACTGCCTTTTGTTACGGAAAGTAAATCGCCGGTGCTGAGGTTAACCGATAAGCAGAATAAATTATACCTTTTTCTTGATAAAAAAAACGCCTCCCAGTTTGATGGGATCGTAGGAATTTTACCGAACGATAAAGGTAAAACCATTTTTACGGGAGATGTAAAAATAAAACTGGTAAACACCATTTTTAAAAGCGGCGAAACCTTTGACATTAATTGGCGCAGACTGCAATCGCAAACACAGGATTTAAAAGTGCATGTTACCTACCCTTATATTGCCGGATTGCCCATTGGCGTGGATTATGACATTAAATTGTATAAGAAAGACACGACCTTTATTGATATCAGCAATGCCCTGGGACTGAACTATTATTATAGTGGATTGAACTACTTTAAGGTGTTTTATAAACAACGTAATGCCAATTTAATTTCCACCTCTTATTTAGCCAATATTACGGTGTTGCCGGAGTATGCGGATATTGTAACCAAGGCTTACGGTGTGGGAATATTTTTAGAAAAATTTGATTACAGGTTTAACCCCCGGAAAGGATTTCATTTGGCCGCGCAGATTTCGGCAGGTAACCGCCAAATTAAAAAGAACCCTAAAATAAACGACCAGGCTTATGCACAGGTACAGTTAAAGAGTTCGCAATACCAGGTTGACGGGGATATTGCCGGCTATATTAACATTGTAAAAAACCACGTTTTAAAGCTATCAGCCCAGGCGGGAGGTCTTGTAGGGAACTCGCTTTATAGGAACGAGTTATTTAGAATTGGCGGTTTACGCACCTTAAGAGGTTTTGATGAAGAGAGTATTTATGCCTCCACCTATGTAATTCCTACTATTGAGTACCGGTTTTTATTCGAAAAAAACTCCAATATCTTTTTATTTGCAGAAGGTGCCTGGTATGAAAGCAATAGTACTACGGGTTACATTACAGATACCCCTGTGAGTGTGGGGGCCGGAATAAACTTTGAAACCAAGGCGGGGATCTTTAACCTGAGCTATGGTTTAGGGAAACAAATGGGAAATACTTTCGATCTGCGTACAGGTAAAATACATGCCGGTTTAACCGCTTTATTTTAGACGAATTCCAAGCATTTATCTGGAAATTTAGTTAAACTTGTATATCTATATATCTAAATGCCAGTGAAATTACAGTATTACATTCTTTTTTTATTAGTGAATGTGTTTGCGGGATACTCTCAAAAAGTAAATCTGCAAAAGTTTTCTGTAAAAGACGGCCTCGTGCAATCAACGGTTAAGGCAATTGAACAGGATAACTACGGAAATCTCTGGTTGGCAACCAATAACGGGCTATCAAAGTTTAACGGTAAAGCCTTTGATAATTATACCACTACGCATGGCTTACCAAGCAATGAAATTACCGGGCTATTATTTGCCGACGACATATTATTTATCGGAACTAAAAAAGGGTTTTGCAGTTATAATGGTAAAAAGCTGGAAAACCTGCCCATTTATAAAAAAATATCAGGAAGCGTAAAAAAAATATTACAAAAAAAAGACATTATCCACATCATTACCACCAGGGGGTATTACCAGTTGGATATTGGGAAGAAAGACTATAAACTTGATTCGATTGCGATTCCGAATATTACTTCGCAAAACCCTACAGATGCTGAGTTTGATGAGGACGGGAATTTATGGGTTTCCACTTCAAAGAAAGGACTCTTTTTTATAGAAACAGCTATTTCTACAAAGATTCCAAAGTTTGTATTGATTCAGAATTCCTCTTCCTCCACCACCATTAATAACAAGCTGGTACGGATCGCTAATTTTAATTCGGATAATTTATTCAGAGGTAATGCTCTTATTTCTATAGAGTTTGATAAGCACAATAATTTATTGGTAAGCGACTGGGATAATAGTATTGCGGAATTAAAATTCGATTTTATTAATAACAGTGGCTTCTCGGCAAGCTACATCAACCTTGATTCCATTGATGCGGAAAATGGCGGATTATCGAGGATCATCAACATTCAAAAAGACGATGAGGGAAATGTGTACCTGGCAACCGACGGATCGGGGTTCCTGAAAATAGCCGTGGATAAAAACACCAATGAAAATGATTATAGTACTAAAAACATTACCTGCATTAGTGCGGCGCAAGGTTTTTTCGGAGGTAATCCTTTATGTTTTAAGCAGGATAAATATCAAAATCTTTGGATAGGTACTTTGTATGATGGCATTGTGATGATGAACAATAAGAGTTCGTTAAGCTACAACAGGCAGTCGGGCTTGGAAGAAGAAAAAATTATCAGTGTGTTTAAATCGGCAGATAGTTCCATTTGGCTTGGTTCCTATGGAGGAGGAGCCTTTAAGTACAAGAATAAAAAATTTACCAGGTGTTTCTGGGAGCAGGGCATTGGTGAATCTATCATAAGAAGTATTACACAGGATAATTACGGTAACATTATTCTTGCTACAACAGGGAAGGGATTAAGCATTATCAGTAAAGAAAATGCACAGAAACAATTACAGGTTTCGAAAGTAATTTCTACAGAACAAGGACTGATATCACAATATGCGAGTTTTGTATATAAAGCCAGGGATGGCGCCATTTGGATAGCTTACCAGGCAGAGAATAAGGTGGACCGCCTGATCTTAAATAAGGATTTGTCGTACAGCATTACACCCTTCACAATTACGAATCTCGCCACATTTAATGTGTCCTGTATGTTGGAAGACCAGGAGGGCTGTATTTGGTTAACCTCCAATGAAGGTGCCTGGAAATTAAATCCTAAAACAGAATACGTGAGCAGTGAGTATTCTATTTTTAAAAATGTGCAAACCATCGCGGAAGACTGGAACGGGAATATGTGGCTTGGCACATCGGATGTAGGGGCCATTATTTTAAAAAACAAATTAAAAGCCCGCTACTTTGAAAACGGTTCGGCAAATACGTTTGAAAAACTAACTACCGAAAACGGAATCAGCAGCAACTGTATTAATACGATTTTGTTTTCAAAAGATGTAGCCTGGTTTGTTTCCAATAACGGATTGAATGAAATAAAAATTGACATGTATTTAAACCGTGTTAAAGAAATTAAAACCTTTAACAAGGGGCAAGGCTTTGCATCCTATGATAATAAGCCTAATACCGCGGTTTTTGATAACGATATGTCTATCTGGATAGGCTCCATAGAGGGATTAACGGAGTATCAGAATAGCCTGGAGAACCAACAGAATAATACGACTCAAAAAAACATTCCGGTGTTTATCAATAATATTTTAATAGAAAACAAGAATGTTGACTGGACCAGCGATACCTTGTTTACAGCCGGAGAATACTCCTCCTTAAAGTTTGATGGCTTTTTTAACTGGTACCGTATCCCCAAAGATCTTGAGCTCGATTATACACATAACACGATTAGTTTTAGTTTAAATACGGATGACGTTGCTGAACAAAAACAGATTAACTATAAATATAAACTGATAGGGTATGATAAAGAATGGGCCCTTATTTATAACACCAACGAAATTACGTATAGAAATTTACCTTCCGGTGATTACAACCTGATTATAAAAGCCTCTGTGAGTAATGATTTTACCAATGCGGATGAGTATACATTTCACTTTACAGTAACTCCTCCTTTTTGGAAAACCACGTTATTTTATTTTATCGTTGGTTTCGGAATGTTGGCCTTGTTATACTTTTTTGTTGTAAACAGAGAAAGACGATTAAAGCGTGAGAAATTAAAGCTGGAGTTGATTGTAAAAGCCAGAACAGCAGAGATAGAGAAAAAAAGAATTGAAATTGAATTGCAGAATAACCTGATCCAGGGAATAAATAACGACCTCACGGATAGTATAAAATATGCCCAACGGATTCAGCAAACGATTTTGCCAAACCCTCAGCAGCTATTGAATCATTTTTCCGAATATTTTGTGTTTTACAAACCAAGAAATATTGTGAGTGGCGATTATTACTGGATTAAAGAATTGAACGGGGTAATGTATGTGGCTGTTGTAGATTGTACAGGACATGGGGTTCCGGGAGCATTTATGTCTTTAATTTCCAGCAGTATTTTAAATGAGTCGATTGAAGAAAGCAGCAACGAAAGAAGTCCGGCAAAAATGCTGGAGTATTTAAGAAAAGAAATTAATGTAAGGCTTAGTCAGAATTCGAACGATCAGATTAATGATGGGTTGGATATTTCATTGATTTGTTATGATAAACAAAATGGCACATTGGAGTATGTAAACGCTAACCGCCCCTTGTACATTATTTCGAATGATGAATTAATTACGCTGGTATCCGAAAATGTAAACATTGGTGGCTATGCCGATTTTGAGAGTGTGATCCCAAGTAAAATCGTTTCCGTTAAACCGGGCGATCAGTTCTTTTTATTTACGGATGGCATTACAGATCAGTTTGGTGGAGACAGGAACAAAAAATATAATCCGGCTCGTTTAAGGCAATTTCTGTTAATGAATAATTATTTAAAGCTGGATCAGCTGCATGAGAAGTTGATATTGGAAATTGCTGACTGGCAAAACGGGTATGAACAAACCGATGATATTTTATTAATCGGACTGAAAACCTAATACATCTACGGTTTTATTTGGTTAGGTATTAGTTTTCCGGTAAACCATTTATACCTTCTGGAACACGCCTGTATCCTGCTAAATCCCTATCTTAGGGAGTGATCAATTTTCAAAGCATTCCCTTCTTAAGAATATTAGTGCCTTACCTGGCGGGGATTTTTTTTGTTCAGAAATTCGGAATTTGTTCAAACAGTCATTTGATTTTTGTGACTTCTATTGTTGCTTTAGTTATCGCTTTTTTAGTTCTGAAATACCATAAGCCGGTTCTTTATTTTAAGAAAGTGCTGTTTGTGGTTTGCTTAAATTCTTTTTTGTTTTTGCTGGCTTTTGAAACCTGTTTTATATATGATGCCCGAAACAACCCCACACACTATACGCATTATTTGACATCGGAACAACAGGGTTTTTTCTGTACCGTGAGCGATTTACCAGTAAACACAGGGAAATTCACCAAAGTTCCTGTAGAGGCAAATGCTATACAGGCTAACGGGCAGTGGCATTATGCTACAGGAAGTAGTCTTGTTTATTTAAAACAGGGTGTGGATCAAACCTTATCCATTGGGGATATACTTTATGTAACATGTGGTTTTGGAACGATTCAACCGCCTCAAAATCCGGATGAATTTAATTACAAATCCTTTTTAGAACGTCAGAATATTTTTCAGGTAGTTTATACCGACTCTGCAAACCTGCATAAAACACACACCGCTTATTCATCGTTTTCCTTAACCCGTTTAGGCTGTGGCATTAAAGGCACTGTTGTTTCTATTTTAAGAAATGTGGGATTATCGCAGGAAGCGTTTTCCATTTGTACAGCCTTATTGGTAGGGTATGATGATGAAATTGAAAGTAGCGTTGTTACCAGCTTTTCTCATTCGGGAACCTTACATGTGCTTTCGGTATCGGGGATGCACACAGGGGTGCTATATGGTATCCTGATGTTTATATTTCAATGGGTTGATAAATACGATCGCTATAAACGCACCAAGTGTTTTTTAATCATTATGGTTTTAGGACTGTTTGTGCTGATTACCGGTTTTTCTCCCTCGGTATTAAGAGCCGCTTTGATGCTAGCATTAATTATTTTGGGAAAAACATTTTCCAGGAATGGAAATTCCTATAATACGCTTTTGTTGAGTGCATTTTTGTTATTACTCTACGACCCAATGTTTATAGGTGATGTAGGCTTTCTGTTAAGCTATTTTGCAGTTTTTGGAATTATGTATTTATACCCGATACTCCATGAAATGTATGTTTTGAAAAACAACCTTATCAGGTGGTTTTGGAGTTTAACGCTCATGTCGGTAGCGGCCACAGTATTTACGCTTCCCATATCGTTATATTATTTTCATCAGTTTCCGGTATGGTTTATTTTCTCAAATTTACTCATCATTCCTATCAGCATTGCATTGATGCTTGCGGCGGCTATATTGCTGCTGTTTTATAAAATAACCATTGTTACCAAGCTATTGGTTGTGGTAATTAATGCGGGTACTTCGGCCATGTTATGGTTCACTCAATTAACCGACGATAAAACCTATGGCTTTATAGATTATATTTCGTTTACAGGATCAGACGTTGCCTTCAGCGCCCTTATGATTATTTTAGTTCTTTGGATTATTTCAACAAGGCAATATAAGGCTGTTGTATGGGCTTTCCTGAGCCTAACGGTGTGGATGTGTGTTTCGCTTTTTACCAACTACAAGGAACTTCAGCAAAAAGAACTGGTGGTGTTTAGTGTGAAGCATAAATCGGCTTATGTATTAAGGATTGGCCATACGGCTTATGTTCATAGAGGTGAACTCACTGAAAAAGAATTTCAGCGGTTTTTAAAACCGTATCTTCTTAATTTTTCGGGTCTAAAAATTGTTTTCCACAAGAGTGATGTATTAAAGTATGGCACCGGATCTGTGTGGGTTTCATCCGCATCTGCCGGGGAGAATGGCGAAGAAATGCCCAGTTATAGGATTGTTAGCCATAATTCACCCATATCTTTAAAAACAGAACAAAATATTAAACCATTAGTTATTGCTGATTGTTCTAACAGTTATACCTTTGTAAAGAAATTAAAAGCAGAATGCGCCTTGTTAGGAATACCTTTTTATTCGATAAAAGAGCAGGGAGCATTAAGGGTAATGATTGATCAATAGATAACGGAACGATGAAATTAAGGATAGGGGATAAAGTAAGATTTTTGAACGAGGTTGGTGAAGGAACGATCGTGAGTTTTAAAGACAAGGAAACGGTATTTGTGGAAATGCCAGATGGGTTTGAGATTCCTTACCTCACCAAACAGCTGGTGCCAATTCATACGGAGTTAATCTTAAATCCGGAAGTAGAAAACATTGATTTGGTGCTTGAAACCATTTTATCGGATTCGGTTTATTTTATTATTGAGCCCGACCATGAAATGCCTTTACTGGTAAGTGATTACAAATTTTATTTGTTTAACTCGTCTTCTTACAATGCTTGTTTTACTTACTCTGTAAAAGACGATTCACACTTTCAAACCCTGAAGCATGGCGAGTTAGGGGCCTATCAAAAAGTGTTTTTAAAGCAGGTAAAGAAAAACTTTTTTCAGGAATATGCTTATCATAAAATTGAATGTTTATTTTACAAGAATATGCATTACAAGTCGCAGATTCCTTTGGCAGAGATCCTGTATATAAATGATCGCATTATTTCGCAGTCGAGCCTGGTGAAACACACTGAGTTTAAACTCCCGGTATATGCCTTTATTTTAAAAGAGGATTTTTTAGATAAACAGATCATAGAACAAACCCTTAATCACGAAGACCTCACCCGTTTAAAAGCGATTAAAGAATTTAAACAACCGGTAAAGAATTCTGTTGCCAAACAAAAAATAAAAGACCTTACAAGAGAAATTGATCTGCACATTGAAGAAATTGTGGATTCGTATAAAAACCTTACCAATAGCCAGATCCTGAATTTACAAACAGAGCGTTTTGAACGGGAAATGGAATATTGCCTGAGCAATGGCATTAGAAAACTGATTGTGATACACGGTGTTGGGAACGGAAAATTAAAACAGGAAATCGCCTCTATTTTAAAATCCATTGATGGTGTTACCTATTATGATGCTTCTTATAAAAACTATGGTTTTGGGGCTACGGAGATTTTAATTCATTAACAGAATTCCTGACTTTAAAAATGAACTATGGTATTAATATATAGATGCCAGATAGGGAAACATTCCCCACCAGTCAGCTTTTCCTTCGTTTTTACCAAGCCTGACAATGATCATGTTTTTAGAAGGATTTACATAAATGAATTGACCTAAAATACCCTGAGCCATAAAATCGCCTTTCTTTGTTGGGAGCCACCATTGGTATTTATAATACCATACGCTGCCATTGGTTGTATCGCATACGGTTGATTTGTTAACCCAGTTTTTGGAAACAATTTGTTTCCCGTTCCAATTGCCTTTGTTTAAATAGAGTCTCCCTATTTTTGCAAAATCTCTTGCTCTTGCATTAATACAACAAAATGTTTTTTCAACACCGTTCTTCTTTTTATCCAGGCTCCAGCTCGCATTATACTCCATACCTAAAGGTTGCCAGAGTTTTTCCTGCAAGTATTGCGACATGGTTTTAGGCTTAATAACGGATTCTAGAATCATACCAAGTAATTGTGTATTTCCGCTGGAATATTTAAAGTTTTTTCCTGGTTCAGATTTTAAGGAAACGTGTGCCGTTTTTTTCCGAAGGTTTCTTCCATAATAATAACTTGCTACATCACCGAAAGGATTTATATAACTCTCGTTAAACGTAAGGGCCGAGGTCATTTGCAGCAGGTGTTTGATCGTTACTTTTTCAAAACCACGTTTCTTTAATTCCGGAAGGTAATTTGTGATGGGCTCATCTTCCGATTTAATTAAACCATCATCAATAGCACAGCCAATTAAAATAGAAGTAATGGATTTTGCCATGGAAAAGGAAGGAACAATAGATTGCTCGTTATACCCTTTAAAATAATGTTCATACTTGATGCTATCATTTTGTATGATCAAAAATGCTACTGTTTTGTTTTTTTCGAGGTACTTTTCAAAAGAGGTCTCTACCCCTTTATAAGTAATACTTTTGGGGGTATGGGCAGTGGTGGTTTTGGCAAACGAAAAAGTATCCGTAGCGTTGGGAATGTTTCGTGAAGGGAATTTTTTATAATCTTTTATATCAGCAAAATTATAGAAGATATAACGACCAAGCTGACATGATGAAAGCAATAATACACTACAGATGATAAAAAATCCCGCCCGTTTCATTCCCGTTATTTAATCACCCCTAACTCTTTTCCTACTTTTTCAAAAGCCTTTAAGGCTTTATCCAGGTGTTCCTGGGTATGTGCAGCAGAAAGCTGTACGCGAATACGTGCCTGCCCTTTTGCTACCACCGGGAAAAAGAAACCGATGACATAAATCCCTTCCTGTAATAATTTATCGGCAAATACCTGTGAGAGTTTTGCATCATATAGCATTACGGGTACAATAGCAGAATCGCCTTCTTTAAATTCGAGCCCTATTTGTTTTAACCCTTTTTTAAAGTAGTTAATGTTCCATTCTAATTTATCGCGTAGTTCGGTGGTTTCGCTTAGCATATCGAACACGGCAATGGAGGCACCTACAATACCCGGAGCCAGGGAATTAGAGAAGAGGTAAGGGCGGGAGCGTTGTCTTAGTAGTTCAATAACTTCTTTTTTAGCGGAAGTAAACCCGCCCATGGCACCTCCCAGGGCTTTTCCTAAAGTACCGGTTATAATATCCACACGATCCATCACGTTTTTTAATTCGATGGTTCCGCGTCCTGTTTTTCCAATGAAGCCCGAAGCATGGCTTTCATCCACCATTACCAATGCATTGTATTTATCTGCCAGGTCACAAATCTTATCCAGTGGAGCCACAAAGCCATCCATGCTAAACACGCCATCCGTTACAATGATTCTGTAACGTTGCGCCTGTGCTTTTTTAAGTTGTTCTTCCAGATCAGCCATATCACAGTTCTTATATCGGTAACGTTGCGCTTTGCATAAACGTACACCGTCAATAATAGATGCATGGTTTAGCTCATCGCTGATAATGGCGTCTTCTTCTCCAAATAAGGGTTCAAATACACCGCCGTTGGCATCAAATGCCGCAGCGTATAAGATGGTATCTTCCTGGCCTAAAAAGGCGGCTATTTTCTTTTCAAGGGTTTTATGAATATCCTGGGTACCACAAATAAAGCGTACCGACGACATGCCGTAACCATGCGTATCCAGGGCTTTTTTAGCTCCTTCAATTACTTTTGGGTGAGAGGATAAACCAAGGTAGTTATTGGCACAAAAAATAATAACGTCTTTACCGCCTACCTTTACGGAAGCTCCTTGTGGAGTAGTAATGACACGTTCTTTTTTAAATAAGCCGTTCTCTTCTATTTCGTTTAATTGAGATTGCAGATGATCCTGAAATTTTCCGTACATGGTATAATGAGGTTTTAAGCTACAAATTAAAGAATATTAACCGTTTTTTTTAAATATTTTTTGAAATACCCGATTTGGAGCACAAACAAGCCAGAAGCATTGAAAAACATATAAAAGCAATGAAAAGCTCCGTTTATATAATAAATATTAAAAAGTACCCAGAAATGTTACAAAAACTAAAAGAGAGATACTCTTGACTTGTTTGTTTTGAGAAACTTAGTTATATTTGCCCCGTAAATGCACATGTGGCGTTCCCGATAGCTATCGGGATGGCAGCCTTCCAGCAAAAAATTTCTAAACCTTATTTCTTAATGGCTTCTGTTTACATATTGTATTCTGAGAAATTGGGTAAATACTATATTGGAAATATACAACAACGTATAGAGGAACATAAAAACAAAAAATTCCCGGAGTGTTTTACATCAAAGGAAAATAACTGGAATTTATTTTTTGAAGTATCGGATTTGGAGTACAAGCAAGCCAGAAGTATTGAAAAACATATAAAAGCAATGAAGAGCTCTGTTTATATAATAAATATTAAAAAGTACCCAGAAATGTTACAAAAACTAAAAGAGAGATACTCTTGACTTGTTTGTTTTGAGAAACTTAGTTATATTTGCCCCGTAAATGCACATGTGGCGTAATTGGTAGCCGCGCCAGACTTAGGATCTGGTCCGTAAGGGTGGGGGTTCGAGTCCCTTCATGTGTACATCAACGGAAAGCATCTCATAAATGGGATGCTTTTCTTTTTTACTCCCTTTGAATCCTTTGCTATTTAAGCAAAGTAACTCTACACTATCTTCTAATTTAGCGGTTCGACATTTCTTATTATCAAAAACTAATTTTTCGGGGAAGATCGAACCAATTATCTGCTGTTTAGTTTCAATATCGGCTACATCGTAGCAATACTCTATATTTGAGAGCAAAGCCACACAGAAGTCTATTTGTTCGGTTAGATTTTCATCATCTGAACTAAATTTTGCCCTTTGCAGTTCTAGCCTTTTAATTTGTTCCTCTATTTCGGCTTTCATTTCCCTGTATTCCAATGCCGAAAAATCGCCATCTAACATTAAAGTACGAGCGTTTTTTAACCTCAATTGGTGTTTTTCAATTTCAGAGTTTAATCTCAAAACTTCCGTTTTATTTGTTTTTGAATCGGCTTTCATTTCCTGCTTTAAAATTTCGCCTAGTAAATTAATACCCTCCTTATTGAAACTCAAACTTTTAAATAGTGTGGATAACATACCATTCAATTCGGTTGCTTTTTTGCGTTCCTGACAACCTCTATTGCAATGGTAATAGAAAAACTTGCCATTTCGACCCTTAGAGGCTGAACCTGTTAAATTTTTACCGCATTTTGGGCAAGTAATAAAACCTCGTAAAGGTAGTTCATCCCGTAATGTAATATATTTGGAAGGCATCTTTTTTCTACCGTTTAAAATATCCTGTACTTCGTAAAAAATAGTTTCATCTATTAAGGCTTCATGTACGGCATTAATCCAAATAGGTGGTTCATCTTTGTATGCAGGGATAAATATTTGCCCTATGTAGGCTTTATTCTTTAACAGGTCATTAAATGAAGTACGAGAAATTTTAAAACCTTCTTTATTTAACCGCCTTCTTAATGTATCTATGGTATGTAAGCCTGTAGCAAACTCTGTAAATGATTTACGAACAAACCCTTCAATTTTACCACCCTCTAAAACCATAAATGGTTTTCCCTTTTCATCTTTAAACCTTTTATAACCTATAATAGGTGGTGTAACCCAATGCCCCTCTTTTCTCGCTCTACGCATCCCGTTAAACGTATTTAACGCCCTGCGGTCGTTATCTACTTCGGGGGCTGCTAAATAAACCGCTAACATAAATTTACTTTCAGGAATAGCAAAATCCAAAGGCTGTTCCATTGCTTGTGCCTCTATATTGTATTTCCTTAATTCTTTAATAGTTATGTATGCTTCTGCTACGTTTCTGCTAAATCTATCCCACTTAGCAAACAGAATAATATCTACGGCATTTTTATTTTTTTTAATGAATGATAAAATCTTTTGCCATTCGGGGCGGTTTTCAAAATCCTTTGCGCTTTCGTCTTCATGGCATATCCTTACTATTTCAATATCATTTTGTTGGCAGAACTTTATTAAACGTTCTTCCTGATCGGCAGGGCTATAACCGTCTTTTTGATCGTCCGTACTTACACGGATATATAAAATGGCTCGTTTTCTCATTTTTTTCTGATTATTTTTTTAATCTCAATAATTTGTTCATCTGTTTTTTTCTCTAAAAACTTCATGGTCATTTCTGTATAATGATATAACCAATTTCTAATTTTTAAAATTTCATCGTCTGAATAGTTATTTCCGTTTGTATTCAAAATATTTTTGCATTGATTGAGGGAAAGCTTATCGCTTTCTTTTAATGTTTTCATGGCTACAATAATTGCCCGTACTATTACGGTAAGTTCATATTATTCCCCACAAAGGGGGCGATATAAACGGAACGTAGCCAAACGAAAATCCGATTTAACACCCTTTAAGTGCAATAAATAAAGAACGATACAGGGAAACGTAGCCAAACAATTATCCTGTATTTTTTAATAGTTTATACAATAAGCATCTGAATGCCATTATCTACTGTAAACCCAATTAATTCTTTAATTTTTGTTTCATCGGTAATACCAATTGCGACAATGCATTTTACAATACGTTTATTGTTTTCAACGTATTGATACATTTCTTTCACAACATCATTATGAAAACTTAATCCGTTAATATTTATGATGAAACTTTTTACTATAGAAATATCACGTTCATTACAATATTCATCAATTGCTTTATTTGAAAGTACGGTACTACTATCTTCAATATTTTGAAATATGAATGTAACCCCTTTGATAATTTTTTTACCTGTCTTAATATTTTTCATAGCGATATTTTCATAGTGTTTTCAATTTTAGTAATAACCCCTTTTGCTTTCTTAACGGTTATATCTTCATATTCCTTTTTATCTAAAATATCAATAATGTATTCTTTTAAATTTTGATCTTTTTTAAATTCTAAAGGCTTTATTTTTTTGTCTTTAAAGTTTACAATTACTGAAACGTAATCCCCGCTATTCATAACCTCATAAAATTTATTTTCCGCATAGGATAACAATTCTAATTTCGGCACTACCAAATTAGATAGATCAGAAAGAAAAAACTCTTTTAAGATCGTGGAAATAGAGATCGTTATATAATTATCATTTAATAGCTTGTCTTTTTCAATATCTGTATATAGATGCTTTTTGCTTTCGTACAACATTTGATATGTGCCATTTTTAAATACGGCAAATGATAAAGGCAGTTTATTTAAAATACTATCTACAATACTAAGGTGTAATACCGTCAACGTAATTTCGTTGATCGTTTTAGTATCGGGAGCGTTTATAAATTGTAGTAAGGCTTTCTTTTGGTCTTTTTGTAAGCCTAAATCTTCAATATAGTTTTTGGCCTGTTGAATGGAAGTTAATATCCCTTTTACTTTGATCGGTTTAAACAATTCCGCTTTAAAGTTTTTAATTAAATCAAACCCGACATTAAAATCCCGAAATTGTTCAACGATCTTAATCCAAATAAATTCAACAAACGTAAATTTTTTGCCTCGAACGTTATTAGGGTTTTCATTTAAAACCTTAATCCAGTTATTCAAATTACGCAAATCAATAGCCGTTTGAATACCACCTATTAAAGGACGTTCCAATTGTTCACATAATTGGGCTGCTTTCTCAATTGTCGGATTGGTAAAATACTTATCCAGTTCAAAAGGTATATTTCCCAAAGGGGCTAATTGTATAGATGAACTTTTTTTCATACTATGAAGTTACACAAATTTTAATTATTTACAACTTTGTAAGTAATTATTTATACGAAAACACAGAATTTTAGTTTCAATGCCAAATATTCTATATTTTATAGGGTTTTATTGGCTTATTATGGCTGTATATCCACTAAAATATGAGGTAGTGCAAGTTAGGTGCGATTTTCACTTAACTAATTGCCTACTTTCCGTAAAAAAGTGCCAAAAGTCAGAAGCTTTTGCGTTACGAAGTGTTTACTTTCCTAAACAATCAACTACTTTTATATAAACAATCCAAAACAAAAGACATGATATATTCAGAGTTGTTCTATCATTTTAAGACTACAGGCACAATATGGAAGCTATTAAAAAAGGTTATGCCGAAACAAGCAAAGATTTTTACATATATTGTTATATTCTTTGGTGTTTTTTTGATAATAGTTAACCCTTTAACATTTCTACCATTTAATACGAAGACATTAGGTCTATATTCTATTTTATATGGTTTATTTGTTATATTAGTCATTATGACTTTTTTAACATACTCTAAAATAAAAATAGTCCCCATAAAAGATTCACATATAAATTTTTCAAGTATAGAAAAAAAGGATCGCAAATTGTTACTTTTAAAAGTTCAGCTTGTATGGCTTCAAAATCTAATGGGTGTAGAAAATTATAATATTCATTACTTAAGACAACAAATTGAATATAGCAAGGAACATATAGAATCAACAAAAACTGAATTTTTACCTATTAAAGAAATAGGGTTAACAGCAATATTATTGATTATACTTAATAATTATTTTAATTTACTTTTTAAAACGTTTGAAGGTTTAAATAGATCAATACTAACCAGAAACACAATAATTATTTTAGTGATTATAGCTTTCTTTCTAGTATTCCTCTGGACGATCCGAAATTTATGTTTAGAATTACTTAATTCTGAAAATAGGAATCATAAAGAACTTCACGAACTTTTAAGGCGTGCAGAGGAAGTAGAGATTTTAAATTCACGGAACAACCCAAATACATAAGGGTTAAAAAAATTATTAATAAATAAAAAAGCCGCTCAATTGAGCGGCTTTTTTATTCAGTTTCTATTCAGTACTTGAATATCTTTTAAATATACCTTTTCAGTTTGGCTTCCATTATAATTTAGAAAATTAAATGAGCCTTGGGAACGACTATAGTTTCCCCTATAAACTCCGTTAAATCCTTCGCCAGCAGCATTTGTAAAAAAAATAATATCTCCGTCTTCTAGGTTTAAATTCTCAAAATTTGAAAAGTGCATAATTATTTATTTTACTATAAATATATGAGATTATTAGACATAAAAAAAGCCGCTCATTTGAGCAGCTTTTCTATTTAGGGCAAGGGTTAAAGTTTTTGAGAACTAAATATACATTTTTATAGATGCTTGTACAAAAATAGTTTCGGGTTCTGTTCAGCGATCAGCTTAAAGTTATCTTCCCCGATATACGCCCGAATGTTGGTTAAGAACTGGCGTTCGGTAGTTTCCTGCTCCACCATATAAAAATCGGAACCGTATAAGATCTTCCCTTTCAGAGTATCGTCCTGTAAAGTGAGCTTTAGCAGATTGAATAAATCCGGATTAAACATGGTATAGCTGATATCGCTATATACATTCGGGTATTTCCTGATGATGCTAATGACCTTGTTATACCAGTTTTCTTTTCCGTCGTCATAAGTATTGCCCAGGAACTTGTTCCATTCATCATAGCCCCCGAAGTGAGCCAAGTTAATTTTAAGGTCGGGGAACTGATCCAGTACATAACGGTAGTTATCGGGGTCAGTGTAAATATCCGTAAAGAACTTATTCTTTTGGTCTTTAACGTGTTCCCCTGTTTTAGGGTGGGTTAGCATATCGTTTGTGATCTTACCTTTGTAGAAGACACCACCACGGGCGCAATGGGTGGTTATCGGGATTTGGTATTGTTGGGCGTATTCATAAACGGCATTCAAACGCTCGTCAAAAGGGTAATAACCTAAAGGCGGGTATAATTTCAATCCTGCAAAGCCTTCCACTTCAATATACTGTTTTACTATATCCAATATATTGGTACGTTCAGGATGCACAAAAATAAAGGGCTCGATTAAATTTTTATAAGCAGGGTCACGTTTGATCTTTGCCAGTTCCTCCAGTTGTTGAACGTAGGATTGTGGGACTTTACCCGCTTCCATAAATTCCATATCCATAGGCAGCACACAAAATTTAGTTCCCTCGGGATAAAAGGATTGCAGGTACTTAAAGATTTCTAATTGGCTTTTCATATCCCCAATGGTTAAGAACGCATGAAATTTCCTGACTAATAAAGCGAGTTCATGTTGTTTTAAAGAACCAAACAGGTTAAAGAAAAACTTAGAGGTTTTGTTACCCTCTAATAAATTTGCTATTGGCATTAACCAACGGGGCAAAAAGTGGTCGGGCACTGCTGCACGGTTAAAGACGTGCGTATGGCAGTTAATAATTTTCGTTTCCATAATATTTTAGAATGATTTATAAATGTTTCTTCAGTGCGTTCATGAGAGCGTCAAACTCTTTTTCTATTCCCTGCATTTCTTTTAGTGTGAGGTAAATGGATGGATTGTATTTAGGGAAATTCAAAAAGGTATTTTTGTATTTGTACTTCGCCAGTTTGTATTGAACATAGATTTCAAATGCCCTTGCAAAAATTTCATTGCGTTGGAAGTAGTATTTCCGTTTAGTGGCTTTGACAATTCTAGCATAATAATTACTGCGGGTATGAGTGTCTTTCCAAATGATCTTAAATAAAAGCTTTTCCATTAAGCCCCTTAATGTGTTCTTTTTCATTAAGTCGGGATCTGGCCGAGGGTCGGTTACTTCATCCCTAGATAATCCGAAAGAATCCCCTTTCTCTACGTGTAAGCCACCGAAATAATCCAGTGCGTGTCCATACTCATGTGCAAAAGCGCCCACACCTCCATCTTTCAAAATGAGATCAACCCTATTAAAGTCTTTAGGTCTTTTGCTTACTTCTTTAGGTCTGCTATACCGTGTCAGGTTAATGGCAAAAGAACCTGGTTCAAAGTGTGCTGATGCTTTACCCCGTCCCCTTGCGCCAAAGGCAACAGATATTTTTCCCGCAATGCTGATTTGTTTTGGCGTGAATTTTAATGCCTTGTGAAGATCAAAGAGCGCAAGCCCCAAACCTGATAAGTAGTTGATACGGTCTTGCTGTGAAAGCCAGTTACCAAATTCAATGGCTCTTAACCCATAATAGTTTTCAATGAAGCGGACATCGGAATACAAATACGTATCGGGAATTTTTTCGCCTGCCCGGACTTTCGGGTCGTTTGGTTTAAAAACCACTTCTACACCTTGTCTTTTCCAATATTGGTCAGACTTACCCCTTGGGGCTACATTCCCGTGATCGACAACTTTTCCTAATCCGCTTTTCTTTTTTGTTTTCTTTACCGCTCGTTTTTTAGGTGTTGCTTTTCTTGTAACTGTTTTCTTTTTAGTTGGGTTTGGTTTAGCTCCTGACAAATAGCCGGCTTTCCTTAAAATCTCTTCTATGTCTTCTTTGGATTGTTCGTCAATCATGGCATAGATGTTTTCCCATTCAATACAGAGGTCTAAGCCGTGCATTATTTTCTTTTCTACATATTCGATTAAAATATAATCATGACCTCCCTTTTGCACTTTTAGTTTTGCCAAACCAATTTCTTTTATGAACTCCCCAAAATCCTTTATGTTTCGGTCGCCCCCGAAGTGTAAATACTTCTCAATTATTTTATCTGCGATATTCATTTCTTTTTCTTTTTTTCTTTAAAAAACAGTTCATAGCCTAACCATATTCCCAAGCCTGTTACAAGTACAGCCCCGAAGCCTAGTTGTACAGGCTTTGGAACTTTTTTGAGATCATGGTAATAGCTACGGCGTTGCGGATAATGATTTCTTTATACTTCGCTCTGTTGTCCCCGTTTTTTTCATTGATATAGGGCGAACCTGCAATAATCCTTGCGTACTCTGTTACGCTCGAACTGGCTTTAGCGGCAGCAGCGTATTTAGTGGTAATTAAGCGGGCAAAATCACTAAACCCTGCTTCAACATCTTTGTAAGTCCGGAACGGTAAGCCCGAAGATTTGGAAACATATTTTCCACCCGTCCAGTATTGATTTAAAGAGCCATAAGCCGTTACACCAAAAAAGTTGTGGTACAACCTTGCAAGTGGAGAGGTTCCCCACCCGCTTTCTAAAGCGGCTTGTGCTAAGATCACAATTGGGTTAATGCCGAATGCCTTGCCTACTTTTTCGGCAATGCCGTAATAGGCTTTTACATAGTCTGCCCGTTTATCCCCCGTAGGGCTTACTACTCCTAAGAGTTCCTGCCCTTTTATTTCGTCTGTGGTTTGAAGCCCTAAGAATGTAGGGAATACTTCAAAAAATTCTTTTGACATAATTTCTATTTTTTAATTGTTAGTAAATGTTAGTATCTGTTTTGCTCGGTAACATCCTGTGTTTTAACCCAGCGTATGTTCTTCTGTACGGTTTGTACTTTGGTGTACTTGCCTTTGCCTGTATCTAAAGTTACGCCTGGCACAGCGCCAAATTGTGATTATGCGAGGACTTTAAATAATTTATTCACTGGACAAAAGAATACATTTTCTGTTATTCAAAATGCAACCTTGGGTGATTATGCTGTGGATAATGCCAGTAGTCAACACAATATTATTATCAATGGTAATTCTTCTGTTGGTGTCAAAGAATATAGTTATGATATTTTACCTATCAGTATTTACCCTTCTGTTACATCTGACATTTTAAATGTAACTGGTAATATTGATTGCAAGTACACTATTATTTCACCCGATGGTAAATTAGTAAAAGAAGGAGATTTTTACAATGTAGAAACCATTGACGTAAGCAACTTAGCAACAGGTATGTATATTATCAATTTTTATAATTACAGCGGCAAAAAAACTGATAAGTTCATTAAACAATAAATTTCTTACATTTAGGCTATAACAAATCGTTATAGCCTTTATTTAATTAAATATGCAGAAATATTACCTTTGGTTTTTTGCGATTTTATTTACTACAAAACTCTGCTCACAAAGTAATGAGTTAGGTATTGCAGTTTTATCCTACATTACTATTAATCAAAAAAGCTCTCAGAAAGACACTCTTGACTATTACAATTCAAAAAATCGAAATGTTCAACCTGTTTTGACCTATAATCATATCTCTAAAAAAGATTTAGATATAAGTTTACAAACAGGTTTTTTTTATATATCCCGAACAATATATAGTAAAGCTAATGTTCCAGGGAATTATTTTTATTATCAAAAAGGGACTTACTTACAAAAATCTGTTTTTCTAAAAGTCGGTATAGCGAAACGATTTTATAAAGAAAAGCTTATTTTAATTTCAGGAATTAATATTCCTTTTGAATACTGTTATTTAAAAAAAGATAATCACTATTCTTCAACTTATTTGAGAGATACGCTTCAATCAAGAGCGGAATCTCATACTACATACACACCCGAATATACCACAGGAATCAATTTACAACAATCTATTTATTACCCATTAACCAAACACCTCTATTTAGGTGTAGACCTTAATTTGGGTTTGCGCTTATATATAGTAAATGGGGTTAGAACTGATAGAAATAACGGTGAAGATTTTATAAACTTTCAAAATAATTACTCAAATGAAAGGGAAGTCAATTACCACAGGTATGTTACAAGAAGCCTTTATTTTCAACCCTCAATCAGTATTAAATATAATTTCAAGAAAAAAAATGAAAAATAACCTTCTGCTTATTTTATTCTGTTTTAGTATGAGTTTTTATGCCCAAAAACATGAGATTGGAATTGCCGTACTTAATTACAGTAATACGAATGGTAATTATACTTTTCCTGATACCGTAGCTTATGCTAAAACGAAATCAACTAGTGTACAGCCTGTATTAACGTATAATTATGTTACAACAAAAAATATAGATTTTTATGCACAGATAGGTTTTTTTTATATGCCTCAACATGAGTTTTACAAAAATGATAATGGCAGTTATTATGAATATCAAAAAGTTGATGGTTTGCGAAAATCAACCTATATTAAATTAGGGATTGCCAAGCGCTTTGAGATAGGAAAACTGGATTTAATTACTGGTATAAATATTCCCTTTGAATATAATTTTCATGATGTTACCAACTCGTCCACTTCTGATTATGATAAAACCACAAATCAATTATTCTATCAAAGCACTTTTTATAATAAAAAAGCACCTTTATATACAACAGGTTTAAATCTTCACTTATCGTTTTACTATAATGTATTTAGTTATTTAAGCATTGGAGCAGACCTGAATTTAGGCTATCAAACAGCTATTTCTAATGGCGACCAAAAATACAAGAAAGTATATACCTCTTATATTGATCCTTCCCAAAATTTGACGATAGAACAAACGGTAGTTCAAAAACACAGTAATTATAATAATCTTAATTTTCAACCAACCGTGGGCATAAGATATTGTTTTTTGAAAAAGAAAAATGTTACACCCTAATTTAATAGAATGTAATTTCACTATTGATAAACCAGTTCGAACGGGTTTGAAAAAGAGGTAGTCGCTGTAAATTTATATACTTTATCTTTTGCATATCTATAGTTGACATTACTAAAACTCATGTACAATATTCCCGTGGCTTCATGTACATAGCCTGCCTGCAAAAGTTCATCTGCCGATATAATTAAGTCTTGAAATGGGTAGTGAATAGTTTTTGTAATCATGTTCCCACCACCAATACCCTGTATAGTAATCGTTGCATAGTCAGCATTGCAACTGCCAATATGGATTATATTTTGCGCACCAATTATTAATGTATCAGGTAAACCGGTTGCTCCTGAATACGTTGGATATATGGGGCTATCGGAAAAATCAAAATTTGATTTGAAATCATTTGATCTTAATTTCCAGTAATATGGTTCTTGAAACTCAATTCCAGTCGTATCAAAATAGATAGGATTATCGCCTGGCGAAACACCGAATTGAACATTGTTTAATGAGATATTTCCAATATTAATAGTAGAAGGATATATAACATAATTTGACGGACTAATGTTCTGAAAAAAAGCTGCTCTAGCTTGAAAATGTGTATAGAGTAAACTATTATTATTTAAGAAGGAATGATGAACCGTTGTAAATTCACCATTAATATTTTCCGGATTACCAATGACAGAATTAACTTGAGCACTTGGTTCTTTTTTTTGTTTCCTACAGCCACTTATTCCTAGTAATAGTGAAACTATAGATATACTGATGAGTATTTTCATAGAAAGTTATTTTTTTCATTTAACGATTGCAATACAATAATATTGCCCACTTCTAGTGAAGAGAATCTCGAGCCACAAGTTTTTTATCTACATATACATAAATAGGCTAAATTTAATTACTTGTAATTGAATAAGTAGTGCCAATATATTAGTTATATGAAACCAGCCGACTGGAAAATCATACTTTAACTTTCGACACAAACTTCATTTTTAGACTTCACTAAACTCGGTAGACCTGTGTGTAAAAACAGAACAGTTTTATCGGCTTCGACAAAGCCGTTTTCCCTATCGCATAATTTAGCACATTTGTTTTTGCAAAAGGCAGGCAAAAACCAAATAAGCTAAATCAAAAAGGTGTGCATTCTGCACTGTTTTGCGCATCTCACGTCCGTTCAGTCAAAATCGCAAAGCCACAGGCGTGCGGTATTTTATTGTTATATCAAACAAAAGCTACAGTGTTTTAACTAAAACATCATTTTAAATTTTAGATACATGACTTTCAGTTACAAGTGGTTTAACCAAGGAAAAGATGAAATAGTTTTTATACCTTAGTATAAAAATAAGTGCCATAATATGATAAAAAGGAACTATTATTCTATTCGAACTGGTAAAATGCAACCGGATCAAATAATGAATTTTGACATTTTCAAAAAATTTATTTTAGTCGCCTATAATAAATTGAATACTGATGGATATTTTCAAAAACATTTTGGTATTTATTGCGATGATGGTTATCAGGAAGGGTTGATTGGTTTAGACATCGATGCTGTAATATTTCTTAATCTTAGAAAAGAGAATATTTATCCTATTTGGAAAAACTTACCAAATTATTCGGAAGATGATCTTTTTGATGTTATAGAATTTCTTTATGATCACTGTTCAAAAGGTTTGACTGGTTACTATCACAGTTATAATAACTGTGGTTATCATTATAATGAATTTGACGATCTCGAAGGAAAAAAACACTTTCGAGAAACATTAAATCCAATTTTAGCAGAATACAAAGAGGGTTTTGAAATTTCAGAAAATGGAGAAATACTCACATTAGCAGATGAAGGCCTATCCACATTAGTCGATGCAGACCTGCCAACAACTGACAATGAAAATATAAAGGACAGAGTTGATGCAGCTATACTTAAATTCCGCAGACTCAAATCTTCATTAGACGATAGAAAAGAGGCTATAAGGGAATTAGCTGACGTTTTAGAATTCTTGAGGCCATCAATAAAAAAACACTTAAACAAAAAAGATGAAAATGATATTTTCAATATCGCTAATAATTTTGGCATAAGACATCACAATAAAGATCAACAAAATGAATATGATAAGGCTATTTGGTATAGCTGGATTTTCTATTATTATCTTGCAACTATACATGCTGTCCTCAGACTAAAAAACAAAAAATGAGTTTATGGCAACAACAAAAACACATTTTTTTACAGCAGACTATAGATACACAAGTCTTATCCAGATCATTACTGGTCTAGATAATTCTATTCAATCGTTAAATAACAAAGTAGAAGAAAGAGGTTGGTATGATGGTCTCTGGTTCCTTGAAGATACAGAACCTATTTATGGTTTAGCATTTATTGCATTTCAAAATTATATCAACGGTTCCATTAAGGACTTTTATGAATCAACCCACAGTAAAGCTATTTATTATGACATTATACCAAAGCTGCCTACCTTTGATAAAACCGCTATTGAATTAATCATTGGATTAGCAAACTACATAAAACATAAGGAAGATGGTAAATTACATGGTGGTACTCAAGCTATACTAGATGAATTTAAAATAACACGAATAGGAGATGATATTAAGGAATCTCCAATATTTAGTGGATTAACCCTCTTAAGTAAGGAATGGGATTTATTTGAGATCACTAAAACTGTTACTACTTGGAGAAAAATTCTTCTTGAAACTTTCAATAATAATTATATTGATTAAATAAATATTAACGAAATTATGTAATCAATTCATTTATAGGAACTGTTCTCACTAAATGTGGCTGGCATCTATAACAGTACCTAAAACTTATACGGGCGACATCGAAGCATTTACAAATTCAAGGTCGCTCCAAGAAAGTTATTTTCATTTTGCAAATGCATAGAAACATAGTATCTTTATTTAAACGTTTCGGTAGACAAGTGTTCCAAAACCGCACAAGTTCTAGCTGCAAACCGTTAGCTGCAAAAAAGGCTGCAATAGTTGATAGACTCAAAACTTCACTTGGAACAAATGCCCGTTTATTTTAAAAAGGACTACGTAAAAATACGTATACACGAATTATAATTGTTAAATCATAAGAACTTTGAAAATTTGTCACTAATTTTCTGATTATGATTCATAAAGTCAATTATCTTACATCAATCGGTAAATACAGAAATTATACTGCGAGTGGCCAGGTAGATTTCCAAAAGATGACTCTCATTTTTGGGGACAACGGAGGTGGTAAAACTACGCTAACATCAATACTTAGATCCTTGACTCTCAATCAAGCTGATTTGGTTAAAAACAGAAAATCAACAAACTCTACAGAAAATCAAGCTGCACAAATTATTTCTCGCAATACTACGGATACAACACATACTTTTCATCATGCAAATGGATGGTCTGCTCCCCTTAATGATATTGAAATATTTGATGTTCACTTTGTCCATGATAATGTGTATTCAGGATTTGAAATGAGTGACGACCATAAGAAACAGCTGCATAAGTTTGTTATTGGTGCTCAAGGAATAGTTACACAGCAATTAATTGATCAAAATAAAACGGATAAAGCTGCAATACGTATAAGCCAAGGTGAAATTTCCAATCAGCTAATACAAGAAGTCCAAAATGGTTTAACACCTACTTTAGTTAATTCTTTTGTTGGAATACAGCCAACTGAAGGTGAAAACATCATAGATCGAGTAGCCGTTTCAGAAAGAAAATTTACTCATGCAAACGCAAATGCAGTTATTCAAACATTACATCCTTTAAATCCAATATCTGTAATTCAAACTGGGATAAATTTCCCATCATTGATTAGCGATTTAGGATCTACAACACAGTTAATACAAGAAAGAGCATTACAAGAACTGTTTGCAAATCACTATTCCGAGCTAGAAGGCAATTCTCTTCAAAGTCCTGAAAATTGGCTTCAAAGCGGTTTTAATTACGTAAAAAGTAAATTGACTGCAAGTCATGGTGAAGTTGCTTGCCCATTTTGTAAACAAGACATACAGTCAACTAGTGATATTTTAAAAGCATATACATTAAAGTTTAATGAAGAATTCAATCAGCTTATTGAAAGATTAAAATCGCAAATAGCAACCATTGAGAACTTTAATGTAGAACTCTGCTTGCAATCAGTAAGCAGTATTGTTGGACAAAATGTATCTAAAATAGAATCTTGGGGTCGATACTTGCCCAACACAGTAATTGCACCAACATATAATGTAACTGATCAACATGTTTTTTCTGAACGACATGCTGCTCTTTTGGATGCTGTTAGACGGAAGTTGCAAAATCCTTCACAAGCAATCTCAACCGATGCAGCAACAAACTTTAGAGCATCAGGAGAAAGCATAAACACGAATATTAGAAGATATAATCAAGTTGCATCAAATTATAATTCGGCAATTGTAGCATTTAAATCAACAATTCCAACCGTTCAAAATGCACAAGCAGAATTACAGAGATTAAAAAGAATACAGAAAAGATTCGAAACTGAAATTAATACTCTTTGCGGTACTTATCTCACAAGTGGTATAAGGCTCAGGGCACTGGAAGCTGAATACACTAGGCTCTCGACACAACAAGAAACAGAAAACTCTACTTTTTTTTCAAGCTATAAAGATCGAATCAATCATTATCTTGCTAATGTATTTTTAACTCCTTTTAAAATTGAGGATGTCAGACATATAGCACCTACTGGGCGAGGAACACAAAGTAAAATTGGCTATAAATTGACAATTGATGGCAAGGATATTTCTGTAGATGCTGATCCGCCACTAAGTACAAAAGAGTGCTTAAGTGAAGGAGATAAAAGTACAATAGCTCTCGCATTCTTTCTAGCAAAATTGGATATTGACGCAAATAAAGCCAATAAAATTCTTGTTTTTGATGACCCCCTATCAAGCTTAGATTCTACAAGACGAAGCCATACAGTCAGTTTAATTCATAAATTGTTTCGAGAAATGAAACAAGTAATAGTATTAAGTCACAGTGAATACTTCCTGCATGAAATTTATGCGATATGTCCACGTAGGGAGACGAAAACACTAAGAATATCTATGGCGAATTTGGTAACAAAAGAATCGGTTATTCAAACTTGTGATCTTGATGAACTAGCTAAAAGCGATTATTTCAAACAAATTGATCGTTTGGAAAATTTCAGAACTTCACCAAATTTAGATATGAAAGAGGGAATATTCGCTTCTTTACGAACTGTTTTGGAGTCTCATTTAACCTTCAAGTTTTACAGAGAAGTTAAGACAATGACAGGTTTAAAAACGTTCGGCAACTTAATAAATCATTTGGAAACATCACCTGCAGTGTTTATTGATAACGCTAATAGAGTTGATATTATTAATCAATTGAATCAAATAAATAATATAGGTTGGCGACCACATCACGGCACGGCAATGCCCGAACAAAATTCTTTATTGTATAATCCATATACTATTACTTTGCCTGAACTGGACGCTTTGATTGTTATAACGTTAAATCTAATTTACAATAGATTATAATGGATGTTTTCCTTAAAACACATCACGGACATTAATACATGTATACACGTAAGCTAAATATAGACTAAATGTGCCTTTGCATCACCTAACAGCAAGCAATTGCACAATGCGGCGGAAGGATAAGGCATTCGCAAAAGTTCAAGGAAGACAATTTTTTCATTTTGCAAATGTCTAAAAAGCAGTTAGATTTGTTACACTCTAAGGCAAATTATGATAAATAAGATAAAAAGATATTATGAAAAAAACATAACGATTATTAGCATCATTTCTATTTTAATAGGATTTATTGGTACTGGATTTTGTTTCTATTCTTATTGTTACCCCAAAGATTCATCACCAAAACTTACAATTGTAGAGATCAGCCAAACCTATTTGTTTATTAACAATAAAGAAATTAAAGATTTAAAGGTTTTTTATAAAGATAAAGATCTTAATAAAGAAGAAACAAATTTAATTGTGATGACTGTTAGGTTAACTAATCTCGGCAAAACACCAGTAAGATTAGATGATTATGCAAATGACGGTGTTTTTTTAAAATTTTCACATTGTAAGTTAATTGCTTCGCATATTGAAAAATCAATTAATCTACCAATAAGCAATGAGTTAAACCCAGAAATTATAGATTCCACTACATTAAAATTAAATAAAGTAGTTTTCAATCCAGAAGAAGAAGTTATAATAAACATTTACTTATTACATAATACTAAATCGGAACTTCTTGACTATTCTATTCTCGGAAGAATTGCAGGACAAGGTAATGTAATAAAAACCTCTCAATCAAAACTAGCTAAAGACACAAATATTCTACAGGATTTGTGGAATATTTTCATGGCTTTTTTGCCATTCTTTTTAATCATATTGTGTTTTATAATATTAGTAAGTGGCATTGAATATTTAAGGAAAAACAGTAGAAAAAGATGGATATTAAATAAGTTTAATTTTACATTAACAGAATTAAATTTTGCTCAAATTTCTTTCGTAGAAGCCTATAAGATATTAGGCAAAAAAAAATTTATTTTCCTTTTGAAAAACCTTTTGAAAGGAAATGATTATATTGATGCTGAAGAAAATCTTTTAAAAGCATTATTGACCGTTCGACAAATTGAATTAAAGAAAAACGAATACAATTTTTCTGAGTATTACCTAGTTCATGAAAACTTTAAAAAGAATAGATTAATAATTAAGAATGAAAATAATAGTTATATTATAAATCCAGAGATTATACCTGAAATACATAAAACTTTAGAAATATTTAAAAATAAATACTAGGTGTTTATGATAAACAGGAATTAAAAAAATCAAAGTACTTGATACACAACTTTCAAGCTATAAGAAATTAATTAATATTGAAATAGATAAAATACTGATAATTAAATATTTGGTAGTTTAATTTTAGTTTTTAAAGCATTCATCTTTTTAAAAGAAATTGAAATCTGGTTCGATTTTCTGTCGCCAATGGGTACATGATCTGAAAGCCTTGCTAGTCAAGGCTTTCTTTTTAACCAAAAGCGACTGCTCGAACTTTTTAGTTAAAATTTTATATTAAACGATTATTAGAATAAAACTTTAATATCTTTATTGAAGCGAAACTGCTTACATACATATTAGTATTATATATTGGAGTTCTAATAATCCAACCAACTTATATAGCTTTTTCTAAAATTGGTCAAAATAAAAGTGAGGAAGTTTGCAAGAGTGCAAGCCACAGTTTTTCTTCTAATAAGCCAATAATTTTTTTCAAACGAGGTTTACCTGCAAATCCCTAGCCAAGCAATTTCGAGAAATTATCATAGAATTTACCGATATTTGGGGTATTACAACTCAAATTTTATGACATCTACCCTAAGACTCTTATTTTGTTTTATTTTTTCTAGCCCCTTTTACCTCGTTTGCCAGGTGGGAACTAATGTTGTTGCTGCTGATATTATTGCGCCCGGAGATACAAAAGGAGAGGAACTGTATAGTGCCGATGGCGTTTATAAACTTTTATACAATGGTAAAACGAAAGTTTTGGGACATCACAACAACAAGATAAAAACAGGTGAGTTTATCTATTACGATGACTACGGCCAAATAGAAAAAAAAGAACATTACCAGGACGGAATTTTGCATGGAGACTACATAGAATATACTTATGCAACACCAAAGACTAAACGCGAGTATGATCAGGGTAAAAAGATAAACTACGAATACGCATTTAAATACAAAGATACCCTATTTATGGCGGGGCCTTATTTAAAAGATGAATTCAGCAAAGCCTTATTTACTATACGTTCAAAAGAAACCATTTCGATGAGCGATGGTGTGGCTAATATGCAAATAAATTACGACACCATTTTTTTTGAAGCCTTAAAACCTGTTCGTGTTCACCACTACAGTTTCATTAGAACAGCAGGTATAATGAGTAGAACCTTTTTTGCTACGCTTGAACTAAAAACAAAAAAAGCTTCTTATTCTCCGGCATTTCTGGAATCGGTTGTCTCCACTATGAAGAGTTATGTGCCTTACTACGTACCTTCCAGGCAAAATTGCCTTACCCGATATTATGATAAATCGGGAAAGCTTGTTTTTCAGTCGGATTCAGCTTATGCAATGAACTATTACGCTAATGGAAAGGTAAAAGACTCTTTAGGCACCTGCGATGAAAATAAAATATGTCGTAAAAGTTATGACGTTAATGGAAAGCTAATGTATGCCTTGAGGATGGACAAACGCTCACCTTACCAAACAACCAATCTTTATTACGATAAAAATAAAAAGCTTATTTATGAAATAAACTTTTTTGGTGAACAAGCAAAAACACTTAAAATATACAGCGACTCTGTAAAAAACAAAAATGCTAAAGGAGAACTGATTGACTGTTTTGAGAATCATTATTATTACAACCCTGCTACTTTTATCATTGATTCTACAATAGCGCGTTTACAATTCAGATACAGGTACAAGGAAAAAATACCCGATGGCCGTTATTTTTTTATTGCCCCAAAAGGAAAGAAAAAAAGAATGTACCGCTTTTTAGAAATTCAGGGAAATCGTATGAACGATGAGACTGTTGACAGTACGTTGGTTATTGCAAAAAGTAATGGGTGGCGAGTAGATATGTTTAGACGCGACTCCATCATCTATTTTGTGTCTGATAATTCCTACTATCCCTCTAATCCAAAAGAGGAGAAATACATTATAAGAAAATTCTTATTCAAAGACGGTAAATTTTACATCGTTCATAGCCTTGTGAGAAAAACAAATGTAACAGATAAGCAAACACTGTTGCTGGCTTTTGAAGCGGACACTTTACCAAATCTAAAAACAGAACTTATTCCGGAACAACATATTATGGAAGCATTGAATCTGAAACCCATTTATAAAATGCCGAAGAACGAGTATATGCAATGGATAAAAAGATGCGAGAATCTAAAAGCCTTAGATGAAAAAAACAAAGCGCTTTTTATTGGAAATAATGAGTATTATTATAGTGTAGACTTATTGCGCAGGGTTAATTATTATGAATTATATCGCATGGGATACAATCCTTATATGAAGGAGGATGACTATGTATTCTGGCTACATTCCTTAAAGCTAACGCCAAAAGAATATGAATATGCCCTTAAATTTTTACAGTAGAATTTCCCTGATAATACATTAAGAAGGAAAGCCAAAAATCAAACATTAAAACTATGAAAAACTTTCAGAAAATAGATATTGATCTTATCAAATCTGATAACGTGATAATAGATTACTATGAATCATATGTAAACGAAATTTATTTATTGATCAAAATTCAAGGTGTAATTTTGGACGAAAGTGCAGGATCATTAGATCAGTAGAGAAGCACTTAAAGCACCTCAAATTATATGACCAATGTTGGTCATTATAGACTTCTTAAACCCACACTTAAAATTCAATATATTTGATAGTATCAATTTTAACCAAATACTTATGTATTTGGTTCGGAAGTAGACTACTTCCGTGTACTTAACCGAAAAACCCCTGATAAAGCCTTATTTATCAGGGGTTTTTGGTTCGATAAAGTAGCTTCAAAATACAAAGTAGTTTGTTTTCAATCAGTTATATGTACCACTTTTATCTTCCATAACAGAATAAACGTGAAAGTGAATAAGGTTTTCTTTCAAAGTATAATTGGTAAATACTTTACCATCATATTTCATAATGCCCTGAAAGCTCATCAACCAAATATTCCCTTTTTTATCTTCCAGGATATGGCGAACAATACTTATGGGTCCACGAGTTGAAACGGTATCCTGTGTTTCAATAAAATACCGGTCTGTTTCAGTTGGTTGACTGTAAGAGGTATTAATAATGAAGATTAAGAAGAAAGAAAATAGTTGTTTCATAATTTAAATATAAATAAAATCCGTGGAGCAGATATTCAGATGTAGTAATAATATAAATTATTGAAACCTGAGATAGTTTAATCCGTTAACCTTAGCTAAATGTCTATATACTCTCGTATCATAAAAACATATTCACACAAAAACATGCGTCGTTATTCTTTTTAGGCTAATTCCCAATGCCAAATAGAGAATACTGCTCTGATAAATTTATGTTCTATCGTGAAATTCGATATCAGTTCTTCAAACGCTTGTCTATTTTTTTTATTTTTTTCAAGGCATTTTCATGTTCAGGATTAGATTCTGAAGTCTTTTTATAATAAATTAAAGCAAGAGGGTATTGTTTGTCTGAAAAATAAATTTCACCTAAACTATTATAACTATACCAGGAATTAGGGCAGTACTGAGAATAATTAGCTTTACTTTAATGTACAGGATGCTCTTTTAAGAGGCATATCGAACCATTGAGCTTTTGTTTGTAGATAAATACCTTTTAATCGGTAGCTCTCTTTTACCTGGTATTTAAACTTGAAACGCCCCTCTAACTTTTGCGTCAATCATTGTTAAATAGTCTTTAGTAAGCACTTTATCTCATTTATAGAAACAGGTAATTTTACGTATTGTAAATCTCAGGTAAACGCCCGATCTTTAGTATATTAAATTCAATATTGAATTTTTGAAGCAAAAGCAAACTAAAACAAGATACATCATCAAAAGAAGATCCTGATATTAAACGATACTTTGAACTTGGCGTAAACTTTTATATTATAAAACCAGTTTACAGCGACAATTTCTTCCCGGCAATTAAAAATCTCGGTGTGTATTGGGTGGTAATGAACCAATCGACGCATTAATGAACGATAATTTAAAAATATTATTAGTTGAAGACTTAGATTCTGACGAAGAATTACTAATTAGGTATTTGAAAAAACAAAACATTGTTTTTACCCACATTAGAGTTTGGTTAAAGGATGATTATATAAAAGCCCTCGATGAATTTAATCCTGACTTGATTATATCTGATCATTCGTTGCCCCAGTTTAATGGTATGGAGGCGTTTCGTATTTTGAAAAGCCAGAAAAGAAAGATTCCATTTATTCTGATTACGGGCACAGTATCAGAAAAATTGTTAACCGAATATATGTTTGAGGGAATTGATGATTATATTCTAAAAGAAAATCTTCTTCGCTTACCGTCATGTATGGAAAACGTACTTAACAAGAAAAAAATAGAAATCCTTCTTGAAGAGCTGAGTATATCTAATGAAGAATTGAAAGTAGCACATACAGTATCTGAAGTTTTTAAAAAAGAAATTTTGGAAAGCATGCGCTACGCTCATAGTTTACAGAAAGCCCTTCTCCAGGAAAAAGAAGAATTACAAGAGGTGCTGCCTCAATCATTTATTTTGTATTTACCAAAACAAATTGTATCAGGAGATTTTTATTGGTTTAAAAATTTAGAAGAAAAGGTATATGTTTGCGTGGGTGATTGCACAGGCCATGGAATTCCAGGGGCTTTAATTACCATGATGGCACTAACAACACTTCATTCGGCATTTAACTTTCAAAACATGTATTCTCCCCATACACTTTTGAAATTTCTGGATGAAGATATGTATAGAAAATTTAGTCATAAATCAAAAGGTAAAGTAATGAATGACAGTGTGGATCTTGTTATTTGTGAAATTGATAGAATCAACATGATGCTTACGTTCTCCGGGGCTAATGGTAAAATGTATCTTATACGTAATGATGAAATTCAAGAATTTGTAAGTGATAAATATAATATAGGAAATGCTGTACCTGAAAAGGTATTTGAGTCTCAAAAAATTCCCCTCAAAAAAGGGGATACTATTTATTTAACTTCTGATGGTTTTTGTGATCAATTTGGAGGAGAAGTAGGAAAGAAATTTACTTCAAAACGATTCCGGGAGTTACTTTTGGCCATAAACAATGAACCATTTGGTCAATACGAAAACATTCTTCGGAAAACGATTACAGACTGGCAAGAAAACGAAGAACAAACAGATGATATTTCTGTTATGGGAGTAAGGGTATAACCAAACTTTATGAGGGAGTGATCCATATGCTAAAGCTTGTTGTTTAGAAGAAACACTACAGCTGGAAGCAATAAAAGCATATTTTGATGCTATTGAGGATGAATATTTTGCAGTTTAATGATCATCATCGACCATGACATATAGCATCAGGATTCCGCAGAAAGCAGCACTCAATTAGCCGTTTTGGTACAAAAAGGGCTTAAACGGTGTTTTAAAAACACGTAAAACTACGTGTTGCTTATTTCAGAGTAATAATGTTACTTTCCTATATCGGAAAACAGTTCTTAGCAAGCATATAATAATGTCAGGATTAAAAAACTCTGCACGCCTTTCAAGCAAACTTCATCAAAAATTGAAAGGTAGTAAGTTTATACAGAGTCTTGCAACCATTAAAATCCGTTTTTAAGTATATGATAAATAGAGACACTTCTGACATAGAAATTTCATTACTACTTGAGACGATTTATGAAAAGTACGGATATGATTTCCGGGAATATTCAAGAGCTCATATTAATCGAAGAATAATGAACCGAATGGCTCTGAGTGGCTTAAATTCTGTTACCGAGATACAATCAAGAATATTGAAGGATCCTTTATTTGCATCTCAGTTACTCCAGGATCTGTCAATCACAGTAACAGAAATGTTCCGGGATCCGGATTTTTACAGATCGTTGAGGGAAAAAGTAATCCCTCTTTTAAAAACCTATTCTTTTATAAAAATATGGCATGCAGGATGTGCGACGGGAGAAGAGGCCTATTCTATGGCAATCATTTTAAAAGAAGAAGGGTTATACGACAAAACCACTATTTATGCCACTGATTTTAATCAAAGTGCGATAGAGCGTGCAAAAGAAGGTATTTTCTCTAATGAAATGATAAAAGAATATACTTCCAACTATCAAAAGTCAGGCGGAAAGGAATCTTTTTCAAACTATTATACGTCAGATTATAATATGGTAATAATGGATAATGCCATTAAAAAAAACATAGTCTGGGCTAATCATAATTTGGTAACGGACGGGGTGTTTGCCGAAGTTCATTTGATTTTATGCCGTAACGTTTTAATTTATTTTAATGAAAATCTGCAAGGCAAAGTCCAAAAACTTTTTTTTGATAGTATTATTAATGGCGGAGTTCTGTGTCTGGGCTCAAAAGAAAGTTTACGTTTTAGTGATTTTTCGGATAGTTATACAGAGTTGGATAAAAAACAAAAAATTTTTAAGAAAAAGTATTCGCTTAATGAACGTTAGTATGAAGTATAGTGCTGTTGTTATAGGAACATCCTCTGGTGGAATGAATGCGTTAAAAGCTATTTTACCTGAGTTACCTGTAAACTTTAACATTCCAATTATTATCGTACAACATATTGGTGCTTCTTCGGAGAGTTATTGGATAGAGCTATTAAATAATATGTGTCAATTAAATATAAAGGAAGCGGATGAAAAAGAAAAAATAGAAAAGGGACATATCTATGTGGCTCCGCCTAATTATCATTTGTTGATTGAGGAGAATGAAACGCTTTCCCTTTCTATTGACAAACGGGTTAATTATGCCAGGCCATCTATAGACGTTCTTTTTGAATCGGCTGCTGATGCCTATAGAGAAAAACTTATTGGAGTACTTCTTACGGGCTCTAACAACGATGGTGCCTTGGGAATGAAAAAAATAAACGCGCTGGGTGGCTTAACCATAGCGGAGAACCCTCAAACGGCCGCATCGTCGTATATGCCATTGGCAGCGATTGCCGCAACAGAAATAAATTACGTGTTATCATTGAAAGAAATAAGTGACTTGCTTATAAAATTATCTAAACAAATTTAAACAGAACATTATGAATTTAACGATTAAGAATAAATTACTGGCCGGCTTCGCCTTCATTTTACTGATGTTAACTTTGACGGCTTTTTTTATGATCATTAAATTTTCTGAATCCAATGATAGATTTTTGAAGGTGGTAGATATATCATCCAGAAGGGTAGACCTCTCTAACGAACTATCCATATGTGTGTTGGAAGTTGCCCGACAAGAAAAAAACATTATTATGGAGCAAGACCAGGCACGTATGCTTTATTTTAAAGACCGGATTTACAAAACACAAGACTCCATTTCTAAAAAAACGGCTGATTTAGAAGCATTATCCGATGAAGAAGGAAAGAAAATAATACATCAATTTACCACTATCTGGAACGGTTATAGCCCTTGCCTCGATAGTATTGTTGCACTTACACTAAAGTATGAAAATGGAAAAGCAACTGCATTATCGATTAGTAGAGGATTGAAAATAAGGGATCTCGTACTTAATGTGTTAAGTCAGCTTGTGATAAAAAACAAAAAAAGTATGCAGAATGATAAGATACAGAATGATGTGGATTATCACTCCGCCTTATACCTGATTATTGCGCTCATTATTGTAAGTATACTATTTGCACTCATTATATCCTACACCATTATTGCGGGCATTACCAAAAGAATTTCGTTTATAGCTGCTGAAGCTGAGAAAATTGCGAGCAGGGAATTTACAAGTAACAAATTGGAGGATAATGCAAAAGATGAATTAAAACCCATATTTAATTCTTTAGTAAATATTAATGAAAGTTTCAGAGAAGTGACAGAAAATGCAAACGGCGTAGCTTCAGGAAATTATTCAATTGATTTTATTCCCCGCTCTGATAAAGACACCCTGGGGATTTCGTTAAAGAAAATGACCGGTTCATTGCGGGAAACCACGGCAGCTAATGAAAAACATAATTGGCTTACGACGGGACAAAATCAACTGAACGACAAACTCATTGGCGATCAAAGTATGGAGGAGCTGGGGTCACATACGATCGCTTTTTTAGCTTCATATCTTAACGCAAATATAGGCGCCATTTATTTATTAAATGAAAAGGATAACTTATTGATCCTTTCCGGTGAATATGCCTTTTTATCCCGTGAACATGTAAAACAGAAATTTGCTTTAGGAGAAGGATTGATTGGTCAGGTAGCCAATGAACAAAAGCCGATCTATTTATCAAATATTCAGGAAGAAGAAATGCGGATCACTTCTTCCGTGCTAAATGCCAAGCCGAAAAACCTGTTTATTTTCCCGGTTTTATTTGAAGGAAAAGCACTTGGAGTAATTGAGATGGGGAAACTGACACCATTTACTGAAACGGAAAAAGAGTTCATTAATAGGTCAATGGAAAGCATCGCTGTAAGTATTAATTCGGCGCTCGCCAGGAAACGCATTCAGGAACTTCTCGAAGAAACCCAGGTTCAGGGTGAAGAGCTTCAGAGCCAACAGGAAGAATTGAGACAGATTAATGAAGAACTGGAAGAGCAAACCCAAAATCTGAAACAGCAGCAGGAAGAATTGCAAATGACAAATGAAGAGTTAGAAGAGCAAACACAATCGTTGGAAGTGAAAAACAAAGAAGTAGAGGCTGCGAAGTACGATATTGAGCAAAAAACAGAACAGCTCGAAGTAAGTAGTAAATACAAGTCAGAATTTCTCGCAAATATGTCGCACGAGTTAAGAACTCCTTTAAATAGTTTACTGATTCTCTCAAAAGATTTATCTGAAAATAAAAAGAAAAATCTTTCAGCCGACCAAATAGAGAGCGCTGAAATCATCTATAAAAGTGGTCATGATCTTTTAATTTTGATTAACGAAGTACTTGACTTGTCAAAAATAGAAGCCGGGAAAATGACTATCAATATAGAAAGAGTTTTTCTGAAAAATTTAATGGATGATTTGTTGCGTGACTTTAATCATCATGCCGATCAAAAGGGGATCAAATTAATTTCAACACTTGAAAAAGAGTTACAGGAATCCATCCGAACAGATTCGCAACGATTGAATCAGATATTGAAAAACCTTTTATCGAATGCCATAAAATTTACAGAAAAAGGAAGTGTTACGGTGAGTATTAGTGCATATAACGAACGTAGCCTGATCATAAGTATTATAGATACCGGTATAGGGATACCGGCAGAAAAACAAATGGCAATTTTTGAAGCATTTCAACAGGCAGATGGTGGTACTTCCAGAAAATATGGCGGTACCGGTTTGGGCCTTTCTATTTCACGTGAACTGGCTAAGTTATTAGGCATTGAAATTAAATTGACCAGTATAATAAATGAAGGTTCCACCTTTTCACTCGTTGTTCCTTTTGAAATACATAACGAAAACGAACCTGTTAAAACAAATGCTACAAAAGGCCCGACTACATTAATAAAAGAAACTGAAAAAAATAGCCAGTATTTGAATTACCCAACAATAAAGGATGACAGAGATACTATAAAAGAAGACGATAAAATAGTTTTGATTATCGAAGATGATTTAAAATTTGCGGCGATCCTAATGAAACAGGCTAATAAAAAAGGATTCAAGTGTTTATCCGCAGCTACGGGAGAAGACGGATTGGTGCTTGCTGAAAAATATAAACTACAAGCCATTATCCTTGATCTTGATTTACCGGGAATACATGGGCAAAAAGTGTTAGGTGAATTAAAAGCAAATCCAAACATCAGGCACATCCCGGTACATATTATGTCAGTAAATGAACGTTCATTGGAACCGATTAAAGGTGGCGCAATTGAATACCTTATGAAGCCTGTATCTAAAACAGATCTCGAAGAAGCGTTTAACCGGATAGAAAATTTTGCAAGCAGAAAAATGAAAAATCTGCTAATAATAGAAGATGATAAAAATTCAAGAAAGGTAATGCTAAAAATTATTGGCAACGGAGATGTAAAATGTTTTGAAGCGGGAACCGGAAAAGAAGCCCTGGAAATGTATCTGGAAAACCATTTCGATTGTATTGTGTTGGATATTGGATTGCCTGATATGACGGGGTTTGAATTGATTTATGAATTAGAAAAACTGAAAACCCATCACATACCTCCTATTATTATTTATACAGGGAAAGAGCTTACAAAAGACGAGAATAATGAATTGCAAAAATATGCGGAAAGCATCATTATTAAAGGTGTAAAATCAGAGGAAAGACTTTTAGATGAAACTGCACTTTTCTTGCACCGAACGATAAGTAATCTTCCGGAGTCGAAACAAATAATTATCAGTAAACTATATGATAAAGAAGCTATTTTCCAATCAAAAAAAATATTATTAGTAGATGATGATATGCGAAATGTGTTCGCCCTATCTAAAATATTAAAAGAACGGGGAATGGAAATAATAAAAGCAGACAATGGAAAAATTGCTTTGGATATGCTGAATTTACATCCTGCTATTGACCTTGTATTGATGGATATTATGATGCCTGAAATGGATGGTTATGAAACTATGAAATGTATAAGAAAACAGGAGAAATTCAAATCCTTACCTGTTATTGCACTTACAGCAAAAGCAATGAAAGATGATAAACAAAAATGCATTGATGCAGGTGCCAATGACTATATAACAAAACCGGTTGATATTGATCGTTTATTGTCGCTGATGCGTGTATGGTTAAGTAAATAAAATGCGTTTAATTATAAAAATAGTATGATGAATAGCAGACCGAAAATACTTATTGTAGACGACAAACCGGAAAACCTTGTGGTTTTGGAAAGGGTGTTGAGAGATATGAATGTTGAATTGGTAAAAGCCCTTAGCGGAAATGAAGCTCTTAAGGCTACTCTACATCATAATTTTGCCCTGGCATTATTGGATATACAAATGCCTGAAATGGATGGATATGAACTGGCGGGCATTTTAAGAGAAGAAGAAAAGACGAATCATTTACCTTTCATTTTCATTTCAGCGGTTTATACAGATAATTTAAATGTTTTTAAAGGATACGAAAAAGGAGCTTTTAGTTTTATCACAAAACCATTTCAACCGGAAATCTTGATCAATAAAGTGAAATTTTTTGTTGAAAAGCACCAACAGGAAATTGAGTTATTACAACTAAACGAAGACCTGGTTAGTAAAAACAGAGACCTTGAGGATAGTAATAAAGCATTAGACTCTTTTTCCTATTCGGTTTCACATGACCTGAGAGCCCCTTTAAGGGCATTAAGTGGTTATTCAAAAATTCTCGAAGAAGATTATGTAAGTTTACTGGACGATGAAGGGAAAAGGGTATTAAATCTTATTCAGCATAATGCGGAAAAAATGGGGACGCTTATAGATGATTTATTAATGTTTTCAAGACTTGGCAAAAAAAACGTTCAAAAAACAACGATTAATATGGCTGAAATAGTGGATACTGTATTAACCGAAATAAAACAGTCGAGACCATATAAGGCTAATGTAAAAATTAAGGCACTACCATTTGCTGATGCCGATCAAACTTTAATTCAACAGGTATGGTTCAATTTAATTGAAAATGCCATAAAATATTCTGGAAAAACGGATAACGCCGAAGTAGAAATAGGTTCATTTCAATCAGGAAAGGCATTAACGTATTATGTTAAGGATAATGGAGCGGGTTTTAACATGGATTATGTTGATAAACTGTTTGGGGTTTTTCAACGCCTGCATGGCACCGATGAGTTTGAAGGAACCGGTATTGGCCTGGCTATTGTTCAGCGCATCATTAATAAACATGGGGGGGAAATATGGGCCGAGGCAAAAATAAAGGAAGGAGCAACTTTCTTTTTCACATTACCAATTAATTAATAAAATTCATGATATGAATAGCCTATACGAAATTATTCTTGTTGAAGACAACTTAAGTGACGCGGAATTAACGATACGTGCTTTCAAAAAAAATAATATTGCAAATCCACTCCTTCATTTAAAAGATGGAGAAGAGGCATTGGAGTATGTTTTCGGAACCGGAAAATACGCCGGAAGGAATATTCACGAAATGCCAAAAGTTATTCTTTTAGATTTGAAAATGCCAAAAGTTGGAGGATTAGACGTTTTAAAGAAAATAAAATCAAACGAAATAACAAAAATCATCCCTGTTGTATTACTTACCTCTTCAAAACAGGATAAGGATATTTTAGAAGGGTATCAATTCGGCGCTAATAGTTATATCGTGAAACCTGTGGGCTTTGAAAATTTTGTTAAAGCCATTTCCGACGTTGGTCTTTATTGGTTATTAGGAAATCAGACTCCAAAATAAGCGTGGGAAACCAACAAGACTGTAAAAAATGTTAATTTTAATTAAATAATTTCGTCGGGTTTAAAGTGAACTGTACTTTTGGCTTCTAAAATTTAGAAGGACCATGTTAGGAAGACTTAAAATAAATACGGCAATATTGATTTGCTCGGCATTTATCTTTAGACTTCTATTCGTTAACGTTGGTATTATTTCCTCTTTAAATACACATCAAAACAACGCTTCGGTAAAAAAACACTTTTCATCCGTCATGAAAAGGAGAAAGCATTTTGATCCGTCCAATCATCCCGGAAATGTAGGATATTCGGCAGTAGAGATACTTGAAGAAGACTCTGATAATGAGGACCAATTTAAAGCAAATCCTTTTTACCTTATCCATTTTATTTATTCTTTAGCTGTTAGTAAAACAGAAAGCAATCTTAAAAAAATCATACCTTTCTATAGGTATTTTACTTCATCGCGACGACACCTCCAACTTCAGGTATTCAGGATTTGATTTAGCTCTCCAGGTAGGGAAGCTTAAATCGCCTAACCATTCATTCTGGTTATTTACTCCCTGGTGTTTTTAGTAGCATTAAGCTAAAAGACGGGCATTGTGCGGTGTTACAATCGCCTGTCAAAAATTATCCATCAACAGTATCATTTTATTAAAGAACAAAATTATTATGAGGAAAACCTTCATATTCATAAGCGTGAGTGCTGTATTATGCCTTACAAGCTGTGATTCAAAAAAAGAAGAAAAGGAAGAGGAAACTAAATTTTTGGTGACCAGCCCTATGAAAAAAGACACGACGATTACCAGGGAATACGTGAGTCAGATTCGTTCAATACAACATATTGAAATGAGAGCTTTGGAAAAAGGGTATCTCGAAAAAATTTATGTAGACGAAGGGCAATATGTAAAAAAAGGGCAAATGATGTTTCAAATTATGCCTATGGTATATCAGGCTGAAATGCAAAAAGCTAAAGCTGAGGCTGATTTTGCCGAAATTGAATATCAAAATACCAAACAGTTATCAGAGAAAAACGTCGTATCGCCAAATGAATTGGCTTTAGCAAAAGCTAAACTGGATAAGGCCAAAGCAGAATTAGCATTAGCTCAGGTTCATTTAGGATTTACGGAGATCAAAGCTCCTTTTGATGGGATTATGGATCACTTCCAGGTAAGGTTGGGAAGTTTGGTTAATGAAGGTGATTTATTAACCACCCTATCTGACAATAGTGAAATGTGGGTTTACTTTAATGTTCCAGAAGCGGAATACTTAAATTATAAAGGGAATACCACAGAGGAAAATTTACTGAAAGTAAATCTGCTAATGGCAAATAACCAGCTGTTCGGGTATCCGGGAGTAGTTAAAACCATTGAAGCTGACTTTAATAATGAAACAGGTAACATTGCTTTCAGAGCAACATTCCCTAATCCTAATTCTCTTTTAAGACATGGTGAAACAGGCAATATAGAAATGACTGTGCCTCTTAAAAATGCAATTATTATTCCACAGAAAGCTACTTACGAAATTTTAGAAAAGAAATATGTTTTTGTGGTGGATAAAAACAATGTAGTTCACTCAAGAGAAATTACGATCGCTTCCGAAATGCCGGATCTGTATGTTATCAAAAATGGCTTATCAGAAAATGAGAGAATCCTTTTGGAAGGAATACGTAAAGTGAAGGATGGCGACAAGATCACTTATGAATATGAGGATCCAAAAATAGTGCTGCCGAAATTAAAGGTATATGTTGAATAATGTAACTATTAAAAAAAAAGAAAATGTTTAGTAAATTTATTCAAAGACCAGTACTTGCTATAGTGATATCGCTTGTTATTTTATTCCTGGGCGGACTGGCAATTAAAACGCTGCCCACATCACAATTCCCTGAGGTTGCGCCTCCGGTAGTAATGGTTTCTGCTTCTTATCCGGGAGCAAGCGCTAAGTCATTAGCCGAATCGGTTATCATTCCTTTAGAACAATCCATTAACGGTGCCTGGGGTATGCGATACATGACCTCCGATGCTACCAGTGCGGGTGAGGCTAATATTCAGGTTATATTTAATCCGGGTACAGATATCAATCAGGCATTAGTGCAGGTTTCCAATCGTGTTCAACAAGTAACCAACAGGTTACCAACCTTAGTACAACGGGAAGGGGTGGTTATTACTCCGGTAATTCCAAGTATGTTGATGTATGTGAATCTTTATAGTAAAGATAAAAATGCCAACATGAAATTCTTGTTCAACTATGCCGGTGTAAATATGGTACCTGAATTACAGCGTATCAATGGTATTGGACAAGTAAGGATATTAGGGAGTCGCCAATACGCAATGCGTGTTTGGTTAAATCCGGATCGTATGCGTGCCTATAAGATCTCTCCTGATGAAGTGATGGAGGCCTTAAGCGATCAAAGTATTATTGGTAAACCAGGACGTATAGGTAGAGGTGATAGTAAACAAGCAGAAGCGTTGGAGTATGTGTTAGCTTATTCCGATCGTTTTAATGATCCGAAACAATATGAGAATGTGATCATCAAAGCAAATCCAAATGGAGAAATGCTTCGCTTAAAAGATGTGGCTAAAGTTGTACTGGGAAGTGAATATTATGATATTTATTCCAGCATGAACGGGCATCCTTCTGCAGCTTTGGTATTAAAACAAACCTATGGAAGTAATGCCAGCGAGGTAATTGAAAAAGTGAAATCTAAATTGGACGAGTTGAAAAAAACATTTCCCCCGGGAATGGATTATGAAGTCAGTTATGATGTTTCTAATTTCCTCGACGCTTCTATCGAAAACGTAGTACATACCTTAAGAGATGCTTTTATCTTGGTGGCCCTGGTTGTATTTATTTTCTTAGGCGATTGGCGATCAACCCTGATCCCGACCCTGGCAGTTCCCATCTCGTTGATCGGTGCCTTCTTCTGTATGCAGTTGTTCGGACTCACCATCAACATGGTAACGTTGTTCGCCCTGGTGTTGGCCATTGGTATTGTGGTGGATGATGCCATCGTCGTCGTCGAGGCAGTGCATGCCAAAATGGAAGAGGAACATCTCTCTCCTTATAATGCGGTAAGAAAAGTGATTGGAGAAATTAGTGGAGCCGTAATCGCCATTACTTTATTGATGGTTGCGGTATTTGTTCCGGTATCATTTATGACCGGACCCGTTGGTACATTCTACAGACAGTTTTCTATTACCATGGCCTCTTCCATCGTTATTTCCGGTGTTGTAGCCCTTACCGTAACTCCTGTTCTTTGCGCTATGATTTTGAAAAATAATCATGGAAAACCAAGAAAGAAAACATGGATGAACAGATTCATCGATGGCTTTAACAGAGGATTTGAAAAATTGACAGGAAAATATGTTTGGCTGTTAAAATTAATTGCGCACCGAAGAATAGTGACTATTGGCTTATTTGCGGCATTTTCTCTTGGTATCTTTTTAATCAGTAATAACCTTCCTTCGGGCTTTATTCCAAGTGAAGATCAGGGAATGCTTTACGCCATTATTCAAACACCTCCGGGTTCAACTCTTGAAAGAACGAACGACTTATCTAACAAATTGGTGGATATTATTAATAAAGTAGAAGGTGTAAAATCTGTTTCTTCTATAGCGGGTTATGAGGTATTAACTGAAGGAAGGGGATCGAATGCCGGTACGTGTTTGATCAATTTAAAACCCTGGTCAGATAGAAAACATACGGTGAGCGAAATCATTCTTGAACTGGAAGAAAAAGCGAAAGAGATTCCCGGTGCAACTATCGAATTCTTTGATCCACCGGCTGTGCCAGGATTTGGAGCGGCAGGTGGTTTTGCATTACAGTTATTGGATAAAACCAATAGTGGGGATTACAAACAGCTTGAAAAAGTAACTACCGATTTCATGAATGAAATGAGAAAACGTAAAGAGATCACCGGTTTATTTACTTTTTTCAGTGCTAACTATCCTCAGTATGAAATTGAAATTGATAACCAGGCAGCGATGCAAAAAGGGGTTTCTATTGGAAACGCCATGAACACCTTATCTATTTTTGTAGGTAGTACTTATGAACTTGGTTTCATCAAATACCAGCGTTTCTTCAAAGTGTTTGTTCAGGCGGCACCTGAATACAGAAGAATTCCTTCAGACATTATGAATCTGTATGTAAAAAATAACCGCGATGAAATGGTTCCTTTTTCGGCTTTTATGAAAATTAAAAAGACACAAGGGGCTAATGAAATTAACCGCTACAATATGTACAATACAGCGGCTATCAGAGGTGGGCCTGCTAAAGGATTTAGTAGTGGTGAGGCTATCAAAGCAGTTCAGGAAGTGGCAGCAAAAACATTACCACATGGTTACGACATAGACTGGGCAGCGCTTTCATACGATGAAACGAGACGTGGAAACGAAGCCGTATACATCTTCATCATCGTATTGATATTTGTTTATTTTGTGTTAGCAGCGCAGTACGAAAGTTTCATCATCCCCTTATCGGTTATATTTTCTTTACCGGCAGGAGTTTTCGGATCGTTCTTATTAATTAAGGGTCTTGGTTTGGCAAATGATATTTATGCCCAGGTAGGGCTGGTAATGTTGGTTGGTTTACTCGGTAAGAATGCCGTCTTAATTGTGGAGTTTGCCGTGCAAAAACAGCGACAGGGAGCAACCGTTCTTGAAGCGGCTATTGAAGGAGCTAAGGTGCGTTTCCGTCCTATCTTAATGACTTCATTCGCCTTTATTGCCGGATTAATTCCATTGGTTTTTGCTCATGGTGCCGGTGCTATTGGTAACCGTACCATTGGTTCATCTGCCTTAGGAGGGATGCTTTTTGGAACTATTTTCGGGGTGATCATTGTTCCCGGATTGTACTATATTTTCGGTACCATCGCTCAGGGACGTAAATTGATTAAGGGTGAAGATGACAGTTCTTTAACCGAAGAGTTGGTTCATAAAATAGATGATTTTCCACAAACCAAAGACAATGAAGACCATGAACAATAAAAAAGTAATCTATAAATACGTAGGAGTGGCCTGCATATCGTTAACGTTTTTGGCTTGTAAAAACTTAGCCATCGTTAATAAAACGGAGAATAAAACCCTTCCTGAGAGTTATACTAATTCAAAGGATAGTATCAATACAGCAAAAACAAAGTGGAAAGATTTTTTTAAAGATTCGCAACTCACGGCGTTGATTGATTCGGCTTTGAAAAAAAATCAGGAACTGAACATTGTATTACAGGAAATCCAAATTGCTAAAAACGAAGTAAGAGCCAGAAGAGGAGCGTTTTTACCTTTTATGAATGCAGGATTAGGAGCAGGTGTTGAAAAGGTGGGTAGATATACCAGCCAGGGAGCCAGCGATGCTACTAACCAGATTATGCCAGGCAAAGCATTTCCTGATCCTTTGCAGAATTATGCTTTAGGAGTTAATGCTTCGTGGGAGATAGATATTTGGAAAAAATTACGTAATGCTAAAAAAGCTGCATTGTATAAATACCTGTCTACAGTTGAAGGCAAAAACTTTATGGTAACTCATTTGATTTCTGAAATTGCTAATTCCTATTACGAATTAGTGGCATTAGATAATCAGTTGGAGATCTTGAAAAAGAACATTGAGCTTTACCAGAGCTCACTTGAAATAGTAAAACTGGAGAAACAGTCTGCCAGGGTAACTGAATTAGCCGTGCGAAGATTTGAAGCAGAGGTATTAAAAACCCAAAGCCGCCAGTATTACATCATGCAGCAAATCACAGAAACCGAAAACAGGATTAATTTCCTGGTTGGGAGATTTCCTCAGTCTGTTGCAAGGAATTCCAAAGACTTCACGGATATTGTCGTAGATACGATTCATTCCGGCATTCCCTCACAGCTTTTAGAAAACCGTACGGATATTAAACAAGCCGAGCAGGCATTGGTGGCGGCGAAACTGGATGTAAGAGTGGCGAGGGCGGAGTTTTATCCTTCTTTTGTGATTACAGCAGGTGTAGGGTATCGTGCATTTAATCCGCAGTATTTAATACAAACACCTCAATCGTTATTGTATAATTTAGCAGGGGATTTAATGGCGCCTTTAATTAACAGAAATGCCATCAAGGCCAATTTCTATTCGGCAAATTCAAAACAGGTGCAGGCGGTTTACAATTACGAACGTGCTATTTTAAGAGCACATATTGAAGTCGTAAATCAACTCTCCAATATTGGTAATCTGAAAAGAAGTTACGACCTGAAAAACAAGCAAGTGGAAGCATTGACACAGTCAATTGATATTTCTACGACCTTGTTTAAATCGGCAAGAGCAGATTACATGGAAGTATTATTAACACAACGGGATGCATTGGAATCAAAAATTGAATTGATTGAAACCAAAAAGCAGCAAATGAATGCGATGGTAAATATTTACCAGGCATTAGGCGGCGGCTGGAGATAATAGGATGCCCATGAATTAGCTGCCTATAAAAAACCGGATCCTAAATAAAGAAAAGCCATTTTACAATTTGTAAAATGGCTTTTTAATTTTCTTGCCTTGTTCTATGGCTATTTAAGTATAAAACAGGATCCTGATGCAGGAAGGGTTACACGCATTTGTAACTCAATACATTTAATTAAACCGGTTATCCGGTTCAATATCCAGTTTCGCCATTTTTTGTACTTCAATGGTTGGCACCCCAAAATCTTCTGTTACTTTTCCCAGTATGAGGTATACGCCCCAACCTTTGAAGGGATATTCTTTTAAAGAATTGGAAAAATGGACTGTATCAAAAAAGGCTCCCTCCTCGTCGAAAAAAGTTCCAAAAGCCATTAAGCTCCGGCCGGAAGTTCTAACCGATTTTTGAGTTACAAAATTACCCATGATCCGAATACTTTTACCGACATAGTTCATCAGATCCTTCGCTTTACAACCTTCGCGCGATTTTGTTTTTAAAAGATCAAATTCGTTTAAGCTTACCGGAAATTCCAACAGTTCTATTTCATCATAAGCATCCTCAATCCTGTTTTTTTCAAGCTTAGGTAGTTTCCATTTAAGAACGGGTTCGTGGAACATGCTTAAGGAAACATCTTTCCGTTTTTTTTCATTGGGATTATACAGCATATGTGCTTCCCATAATAGTTCTCTTTTATCCTGCCCTGTAAAACGCAGGGCATCAATGCGAATGAGGATGATGAGCTGTTCTAAAGAAATGTGAGTACGCAATTTAAAATTATCCAGGGAAGTATAGTCGCCGTTTGTTTCCCGTTCTCTTACTACTTTAAGTGCGATCTCTTCGTTCAATGATTTGATATGAATAAAGCCCAAATAAATCGTGTTGCCATACAAAGTGGTAGTATATACACTTTTGTTCACGCATGGTAAATGAATGGTGCCGCCTAACTTTTTTGCTTCGTTTACATACACCCGCGTAGCATAAAAGCCACCAAAATTATTAATAACGGCTACAATAAATTCCAAAGGATAGTGTGCTTTTAAATAAAGGCTTTGGTAACTTTCGCCTGCATAGCTTGCCGAATGGCCTTTGGCAAAGCTAAAGCCCGCAAACGATTCTATTTGTTTCCACACTTTTAAAGAAACAGCCAATTCATAGTTCTGTTCTTCACAGTGAGTAAAGAATTTTTTTTCTATTTCTTTAAAGCGTTCTTCGTTTCTTGGTTTTCCACTCATCATCCTTCTTAAAACATCTGCATCTGCCAAATCCAGACCACCAAAATGGTGTGCTATTTTTAAAACATCTTCCTGGTAAACCATTACTCCGTATGTTTCCTGTAATTGTTCCTGCATTACCGGGTGCAGGTACTCAAAGGTTTTTAAGTTCCGATGCCGTTCTATATAGGCAGCCATCATCCCGCTTTTAGCTACACCGGGCCGTATAACAGAACTGGCTGCTACTAAGGTCAGATAATTATCACACTGTAGTTTTCGGATTAGCATACGCATGGCAGGACTTTCAATATAAAAACAGCCGGTCGTATTTCCGCTCACTAATAATTGATTACTCGTTTCATCTGTTTTAAATTTCTCTACCTGGTGAATATCTACTGTAATCCCCTTGTTTTTATAGATAAGGTCCCGGGTTTCTTTTATATGTCCTAATCCTCTTTGGCTTAAAATATCCAGTTTTTCGAAACCGGCATCTTCGGCAATATGCATATCAAACTGAGTAGTAGGATAGCCTTTTGGCGGTAGATCCAACGCGGTGTAATAGGTTAAAGGGAGTTCCGAGATCATCACCCCTCCGGCGTGTATGCTTCTAATGCTTGGATTATTGGCAATGGCATCGTATTGAGATAAAATTTCCTGGCAAATGGCGTTATCATTTAAAGGAGAAGTAGGATACTTAATAAGTCTGTCAATATCTTCTTTAGGCAAGCCATGTATTTTGCCCATTTCCCTGATAATGGACCGATCCTGAAACGTTACCATGGCACCTAGTAATGCCGTATGTTGGTTGCCATACTTTTCAAAAATATAATTGTAAATCGCATCACGGTCTTTCCATGAATAATCAATATCAAAATCAGGCGGAGATTTTCTTTTGGGATTTAAAAAACGTTCAAAGTACAGGTCATGTTCTATAGGGTTTACTTCCGTTATTTTTAAACAATAAGCAACGATGCTGTTAGCGCCACTACCCCTGCCGTAATGGTAATATTCGTTTCGCCACGAAAACTGAATAATATCCCAGGTGATTAAAAAGTAAGCACAAAAACCAAAATCATTAATAATATCAAGTTCTTTTTTTACCCTTTCCAGAGCTACCAAATCATTTTTTTTATAACGTTGGGCAAGACCTTCAAGCGCTAATTTCTCTAACAGCTCTTTGTCTGTTTTCAGATCTCCGGTAAAAGTTTTTTTATTTTTTATTTCTTTAAAGTCATATTCAAAATAACAGGAATCACAAATAAACCGTGTGTTTTCAAGGATATGAGGAAAAGGAGAAAAGTAGTCTGCCAGTTTTTCTTTTGTAATAAGGTACTCATCAATTCCTGCAATGTGCTCTGGCTGTAACTGGTCGAACAACAGGTTAAGATCAATAGCTCTTAATTTTTTATGAATGAGGTATCCTGCTTTATTTTGGTAAGTAGAACTTTGCAGAATAACATATTTTTTTTGAATCGTTTTTTTCTCTACTAAGATTTTATTCAGATCGGATAAACTAACGCCAATATATTCATGTTCTTTTAAGGGGAAAAGCGGCTTACCGTAGGGGTAAATGACATAGCAGTTTTCGAAGTCAGGTTTATCAGGATAGGGAATACCTGATAAATTGGATAGGGTTAGTGATTCATTAATTTCTTTGAACCCTTCGTTGTTTCGTGCAATAGCAACAAACATGGTTTCATTCCCTTTTTTAAATTCAGCCCCAACAATAGGTTTAATGCCTTTATCGAAACATTGTTTTACAAAATGTAAAGCGCCGGAGGTATTATTAATATCGGTGAGGGCAATACTTTCATAATGTTTTTCTTTGGCACTACGAACAATCTCTTCTATAGATAAAGTGCCGTATCGTAAACTATAGTGGGAATGTGCATTCAGTATCATTTTTTTTCTTCTTTTAACCCAACAGCACGCCCGATAGAATTTTCACCAAAACGCATCCGGATCTTATCGAGGGCAGTATATAAATTGATTTTCTCTTCGGTATCGTCAAACAAATTAATTTGATTGAAGCCTGAAACCATATTACTGAATTTCACTCCAATCAGGCGAATTAAGACCCTTCTGTTGTAGTTCTTCATAAACAGTTCGGTAACTTTTCTTAATAATACATCATCAGACGCGGTGTAGGGAATGCTTGCCTGGAAGGTGTGTGTTTGAAAATCGGAGTACTTTAATTTAAGCGTGATACAGCCCGTTACTTTCTTTTGTTTGCGTAAATCAAAGCCTAAGGTATCCACCATCGTTACTAATATATTTTTCAGCATTTCAAAATCAGTGGTGTCTTTGTCAAAGGTGGTTTCCTTACTCATACTCTTTTGTTCGGAGTATGGCTCTATGGGGTTATTATCAATGCCGTTGGCTTTTCTCCAGATGGAGCTGCCGTTATCGCCCAGCACTTTTTGCAGGGCTAAGATGGGCATGGTTTGAATGGTTTCTATTTTTGAGATCCCCATTTTTTGCAAAGTAAAATTTGTTTTATCCCCAATGCCCGGAATTTTACGAATAGACAATGGTGCTAAAAATGTTTTTTCCAGACCATAAGGTATTTCCTTTTCCCCATTGGGTTTCGATTCTCCTGTAGCTATTTTAGAAACTGTTTTATTTTCGGATAAGCCAAAGGAAATGGGTAGTCCTGTTTCCTTAATAATTCGTTCTCTTAACTCATGTGTCCAAAGTAAACTGGTTTTGATGTATTTATCCATTCCTGTTATTTCAAGGTAATGCTCATCAATACTGGCTTTCTCAAACAGAGGGGCTTCCCGCTCAATAATCTCCGTAACGGTATTGGAAAGTTTGGAATACTGATCCATATCGCCCCGTATAAAAATAGCATGAGGGCAAAGTTGCCTTGCCATCCTGGAAGGCATGGCTGAATGAACGCCAAACTGTCGGGCTTCATAACTACAGGATGCTACAACCCCTCTATCGGAAGTACCTCCAACAATAACAGGTTTTCCTATCAGCGAAGAATCCAACAGCCGTTCTACCGAAATAAAAAAACTATCCAGATCCATATGTACAATTGAGCGTTCCATAGCTTAAAGTTACTATGAAATAAGGCTGTGTATTGCTACAATTTATAGCAATAAATAGGTTGTATGACCACTGTATACCCCCTTTATCAAAAAAATCTTATTTTAGTGGTTATTCTATGGAAGGGCTCAACTATGATAACATATTAGAATTTTTAAACCAATTTCCGGACGAGATTGACAAAAATATTTACGAAGAAAATCTGAGAGCCGAGCTACCCCAAAAAGAATGGACTTTGCTTGGGACCTTATCCGACGACCGGATTGGCGGTGGTGGAGCTTTATACAGGCCATGGACACATTATGCGATAGGATTTTATCCTCTGAATTTATGCGACATTTATAAGGATGAAAATAACAGAATACTTTTTTCATATATTGAAATAGGCGGGCACTTCCCTTTTAGACGGAGTTTTATAGCCACTAAAAAATCTCCTTTCATCTTTGAACCGGTGAGTTTCGATATAACAATTTCTCAGGAAAATCATTCAGCTTTTTTAAAGGATCTTGAAGAGCTTGGACTTAATACAATTAAAATAGAAAATGACCTGAAAAAATTTAAAGAAGTATACCAGATTACGGATGAACTGGACCCAGACGAAGCACTTATCACCAGGAAATACTTTAACGCTGCTAACAACGACTATTATTATACACTTATAACAAAAAGGGAATATGCCGTTGAGATAAAACGTAATTATAGCAAGGAGAGTAGCAGCTAAAACGTATTGAGATTGGAGTACTTGCGGGTTATTTTATAAGTCGGTCTAACACCAGGTTAATCACTTCTATCAGGATTAGAAGAATGACAATCCACTCCAGTAAATTACTTTTTTTGTATTGCATTAAATCTTTAAACAACTCCAGGTTTTCTTTAATGATTTGTAAATCTTCCTGAATATTCCGGTAACGGATTTGTAAGTCGAAGGTTTTTTTTAATCCAATATCTATTTTGTTCAAGCTTTCATTTTCCCATGTTTCAGGGGGAGAATCAAATATATACAGGTTTTGAGAAATTTTATTTTTTAGATTTAAGGTTCTGCCAATGTATTTTCTAAGGCTGTTCCCTGAAATGTTTAATTTCCCGGAATTTTCTAAAAACTGAATTTGATGGTTGGTACCTTCCAGGAGGATATCGCTTTGCTCAGAATAAAAATCAAGCGCCACACTGTGAGATACATTTAACATGATTAACCGCAGAGTTTCACTATCGGCGCTCACAATTTCCACTTTATTATAGCCGAATGAATTTTGCTTAGACTCTGTTTCTATCAGGAATTCATCAGATAATTTATTTTCAAATACATTCGTTGCATGACTCCCGGTAAATTTAAAAAATTCTGAAATTTTTAAGACATCGTAATTCAAAAAACAGAGTACACCATATTTAAAAACATAGACGTACGATTCCTCATCTATTTTGTAAAATAACTCGTCGGAATTAAAATAGGTTAACTCCGCAGTAAAATTAGATTTAAAAGATTTGATATCAATGCTTTCTGAGTATTGATAGGCGTAAACTTTGAGTATCATTAAGCTCTTTTTTGTAAAGGTAGTAATTCTAAAGCTAATCCGGATAAGCTGCTCTTTCCTTTTAAGGGATTCCTTTTATGAAGAGGAGCTAAAATTTGATGTAGTAAGGAGATGCAGGGGCCTTTGGGAAAGGGGCATATACAGTCTGGTAATAAAAAGTGTTAAGACAAAAAAGGAAAGGATAATGTTATCAGTTACAAATCCTTAACTCGTCTATTAAGGCTTGCTTATAGCTTCTGGAGACAGGAATGGAAACACTGTTTTTTAAGATGAGGGTTCCCCCGTCGCCTTTAATATATTTTTCTATTTCTTTTATATTTACCAAGTAAGAACTGTGAACCCTGAAATAATTATACTCTTTTAATTGCTGCTCCATACTTTTAAGCGTTTTAGAAATTAAAATTTTTCGGTTATCCTTAAAAAAAACCTTTGTATAATTAGAGTCGGATTCTAAGTAAATAATATCGTCGGCATTTACAAAAATAACACCCTGATTAGTAGGAATGGATATTTTTTTAGTTGAAATAGCTGTTTTCTTTAGGAGTAGCTCCAATGCATTTTTAATATTGTGATGGTCTTTATTGACCTCTAATTTAATTTCTACATTTTTAATAGCGGCCTCTAATTCACTAATATCAATAGGTTTTAGTAAATAATCGATCGCATGGGTTTTAAACGCTTTGATGGCATAATGATCGTATGCCGTTGTAAAAATAATCTCGTAATCAACCGTATTGGTAGATTTAATAACATCAAAGCCTGTTGCTGTAGGCATTTCAATATCTAAAAAAACCAATTCAGGTTTTAATTTCAAGATGGCATCAATTCCTGTTTCAGCGGAATGTTCAATAGCAATAATGTTTATGTGTGTGAAATACTGTTCAATTAAGAGCTGCAATACTTCAGCACCGTTTTTTTCATCATCAATTATAATGGCAGTAATCATATATTCAGTTTAAATTTCTATGCTGATTTCAATGGAAGTTCCTACGGGTTTATTATTTTCTATTTTATCAATCACATTTACGGAGGTAAATAACTTGTTTTGTGAATTTAATATTTCAATGCGTTCCTGGGTAACCTCCATCCCTAAAGATTTTCGGCTTAACTCTTTTTTGGTTTTTATATCCATTGCTTTTTCTCTGCCAATGCCATTATCATCAATAATACAATGTAGTATGTTCTTGTCTTTTTTAGAAAAAGTGATCGTTAACTTACCTCGTCGTTCCTGTAAAGGCAGAAGGCCATGAAGAATCGCGTTTTCAACGTAAGGTTGTAAAATCATAGGGGGAATACGGTAATGATCAGCGTTTAATTCATTTGTCAGAATAATCTCATAATCGAAACTAAAGGAAGCCCTTAAGAGTTCTAACTCAATATATAATTCGAGCGATTCAATTTCACTACTTAATAGCACAAGTTCATGTTTCGAGTTTTCGAGAACCGAACGAATTAATCTTGCAAATTTAGTGAGGTATTTATGAGCTGACCTCGAATCATTTTTGAGTACAAAATTTTGAATAGAGTTGATCGCATTAAAAATGAAATGCGGATTCATTTGCGCCCGCAAGGCCCTTAATTCGGACTCGGCCAGTTGCGTATTAAAAATGGTTTTTTGTTTTTCTCTTTGCCCTATTTGATAAACCCTGTTTTGGTATAAAAGAAATGCCAGCAAAAAGAATAAACAGGTCATAGACCCTATAAACCACCAGGTTTTCCAAAATGGTTTGTTAATACAAAATTTGATAACAGCAGGAGTTGAACTTAATACATTATTTGAATTGATGGCAAAAACAATAAATTTATAATTGCCAGATGGTAGGGTTGTGTATTGAACAAAGGTGTTTTTTGAGTATGTCCAGTTTGTATCTAATCCCTCTAATTTATATTTATAGGTTATATCCCCTTCATTTTTTAAATAAACCCCTTTATAATGAATCTTTATAAAATTTTGATTATAATTTAAACGGTATGCTTTAGCATGATCAAATTTTTTATTATTTATAAGGAAGTTCTCTATATAAATGGGAATATTTTTTTGTTTATCAAAGGCATCTTTTATATAAAAAGACCCTATTCCGTTATTTGTTCCAAAAAACAGCTGTTGTTTGTATTCCATTAACTGGTTAATTTCATTTGAAATAAGCCCATTTGAAAGATTAATGGTGTTACAAACAAACCCACCTTCGTTATTTAATTTAATATGCGAAATACCTCTGTTGGTACCTACCCATATATTTTTTTCGTTACCTTTAATAATACACTTACAAATATTGCTGGCTAAACCATTGGCCTCATTAAACTGATGCAATATTTTTCCATTTTTATAGCAAATTACACCAACCCCTTTTGTGGCAATAAAAAGATGATCGCCAATACTCGTAATGTCTTCTATTCTGTTTCCTAAGGCGGGGGTACTATCTGCTAAATAGATGGTACGATTGTTTTCTATTTTATATAAGCCTTGCTTTGTTCCCACAAAAATTTGCTTTTTATGAAGATAAATACACGAAATCCGCGATGGCAATGTGTAACGTAACGTTGTCCCCCCATTTCTTTTATTAATTAAAAACAGGTCATATAAACTGCAACCGAGGATACTGTCCTGATTGTAGCCAATTATTTTTTTTAAATGGAGTACCCCTTTAAATGGAGATTCTACAGGTATTATTTTATTTAAGGATGTGTTTTCTATTTGAGTAGAAGCAGGGCTGTTGTATATTAAAAGATTATCGTGGCTGGTTATACTGGCATTCGTATATAAACAATTTGTTTTGATGGTAATTTTTTTTGTTTTTAAATCAAGTATATTCAATTTTGAATCGCTCACAACACAGTATAATTTATCATTTAAGATGGTAAATGCATATACTTTGTTTGAAGATAAACCACAGCTTGTATTGTAATAATTAAAATTTAATGCGGGGATATAATTTAACCCATTATTTGTGGTGGTGAACCAATACCCGTGATCTATGTCTTCGAAAGCACTGGTTACAATGTCGTTTTGTAAAAACTTTTTTGGTTCGTGATTTAGGCTGAAATTATCAAATAATAATACCCCGTTGGATGAGGTACTCAGCCAAACATTGCCTTTTGAGTCTTTAGATACACTGTTGATATTATTAGCATGTTGTGACCTTATATGAATAAGCTCCTCTACTTTTTCATTACTCACCTTAAAAAGAGCGTTTCCATTTGAAAACAGATAGGTGTTGGAATTTAATTTTGTAGCAGAGATCCGCCCGGCATAGGCAACTGTTTTTTTATTATAAGGTTTTTTTATAAATCCGTAATTAAGAGTGCCGAAACAAAACGAAATAGAATCTACAGGTTTAGCCCTGCAATCAACACCATATATAAAACGATTCCCACTCACTTCCTTTATAAAGTAATTTACTTCTGGAATAGAATATTTTATAAACTTTTTATATAACGGTGGTATAATTTTAACGTAGCCATCTAATTGCATCGATAACCACAGTGTATCTTTATTGTCGAAACAAAAATCTGTAGGAAAAACTTTAACGTCTTTAATGAGCTTATCATTGGCGGGGATTGAATAAACAGAATCTGTTGTGTAACTATAGTAGGCTAATTTACCGGAATAGGTTGAGAACCAAATTTTGCCATAGTTGTCTTCATGTATTTTAAACACCGTATTATCCGGTAACCCTTTATTGCTATTATAAGAAATAAACTTGTAACCATCATATTTTACAACCCCGGCATCTGTCGCGATCCATAAATAATGCCGACTATCCTGCATTACACAGTAGCATTCAGAGCTGGGCAAGCCATTATTAACCCCATAGTTTTTAACGACAATATTCTGAGCAATGAGGTTAATGCTACTGTGTAATATTAAAAGAAAAATACTCCGTATAATGATGTAATGCCGCACCTTTAAATTAAACAAATATATACTCATTAACCTATTTTAAACTAAAGTACTTATGTTAGATACTATACTTATGTTAGATACTAAGTGAAAACTGTTAGATACTAAGTTGTGCTTTTAAAAGTAAAGCGTAAAATATAGTTTTACCTGAACCAAAAAAACTATTCTATGAAACAAATCTATCTGGCGACAGCGCTACTTTTTTCGCTCGCTCAATCTTTAAATGCTCAAAAAACGCTTGAACCTACAAGTACAGAACAGTTAGTAACAACTACACTCACGGGCCCTACAAGCGTTTGTCCTAACGAACAAGCTCAATACTGGGGATCTACAGATTGGAGTGGGTTGAACTATGATAAAATAGAGTTTACATGTACCGGATTAGGTACCTTTAATGAGACTGGTACAAACAGCTATATTATTACCGGATCTAATTTGCCCAATAATGCAACCTGTCATGTAAACTGGGGTAACTATAATGGTTCTCAGGGGTGGGTTCAGGTAAAGTTTTACTGGCATGTTACATTCCTGAATTATTCTTCTACCGGAACGTTAAACGGTATAAACATAGGTGTAACCTCGAATCCAACAGCAATCAATGGTCCGGCGTCTTTCTGTTCTGATGATTTTTCTAACTATACAGTATCTTGCCCGGATGGTTTACCTTATGGCTGTAATGACTATACCTGGTCAGCTACAAATGCTATTATAAGTGGTACTTCAAATACAGCAACATTACATGCAGTTAATGGTAACCCAATTGTTGTATCAGTAAAATTCAGAGAAATTTGTTCTTCCGGTATATACTATTCTAATAGTTATTCTTACACGATTGCACGTCCATTAGGTAAACCGTTAGGAGCGGGTTACGTTCTTCCTCATTTGGAATCTATGAATACAAGTGGAGCATTATTTACAGACCTTTCGTTCCCAGCTAAACCATACAGCTACAATTATGTTTGTACAATTAACAATCCGGGTATGGGTATTGCTACCTATAATGGTGTTATAGCTGCCAATGTAGCAAGTACTGTTCAGGTTCCATTATGGGTTAACGGTGCTACGTTAAATGTAACGGCTGATTACGGCGCTGTAAATGGCTGTGGTAACTATTGGAATTACACAAGAGCTAAAAGTACACTTTCAGTGGGTTCTCATAACAGAATGGCAAATTCAGCGTCAGAAGACCTGGTTTCAGCAGATGAAAACGACCTGAACATTTACCCAAATCCTGCAAAAGATAATTTAAATGTGAATTATCATAGCAATGAAGCATCCACGCTCTCTATTAAAGTAATAGATATGTTAGGAAATGTGATTGTTAAAGAAGAAAAACAAGTAACTGAAGGTAACAATGATTTGCAATTACAATTATCAGATTTATCAAATGGCATTTATTTTATAAATGTTGATGGAAAAGGTATTTCTCAAAAAAGAAAAATTGTAATAGAAAAATAAGAATTACTTTTTTCTAAAAAAACCAACAAAACAAAGAGGCTGTCCCGTAGAGTGGATGGCCTCTTTTGTTTATAAGGGATAAGAGTTTGTTCTAAACAAATTCCTGATTTTAAGTTAGTTTTATGATTCGGTATATTGAATTATTAAAATTAGCATACCTTTGTTTTTTAAAGATGGAATCAAAAGCAACTATTTTAATTATTGATGATGAGGAAAAACTCCGTCAATTATTTTCAAGGATCATTGAACTTGAGGGATATTTGGTTCACCAATCGCCAACCCTAAGGCAGGGGATAAAAGCCATTGAACAGGACAAAACCATTGATGTGGTACTTACAGATGTGAAGCTACCCGACGGAAATGGAATTGATTACATTGAAAAAATAAGAAAAGTAAATCCGTTTTGTGAAATTATTGTAATGACGGCTTTTGGGTCGATACATGATGGTGTACAGGCAATGAAGTTAGGAGCGTTTGATTATTTTACAAAAGGAGATGATAATGATCTGATCATTCCTGCTTTAAACCGCGCTACTGAACAGGTAAAACTAAAAAAGAGAGTCTACGATCTCGAAAATAAATTAGAACTTAAATATGGTTTTGATAATATCATTGGAAATTCCGGGATACTTAAAGAGACGATACGCATTGCAGAAAAAGTGGCTCCTACCGATTCTACGGTTTTGTTGGAAGGAGAAACAGGAGTTGGAAAAGAATTATTTGCCCAGGCGTTGCACTATGCCAATCCCAGAAGACATAAACCTTTTGTTGCGGTAAACTGTAGTGCCTTTGCAAAAGAATTATTGGAAAGCGAATTATTCGGACATAAAAAAGGAGCTTTTACCGGAGCAGTAATTGATAAAAAAGGATTGTTTGAAGAAGCCACAGAAGGAACCTTGTTTTTAGATGAAATCGGTGAAATGAATCCCGACCTTCAGGCAAAACTGTTAAGAGTGTTGGAAACACAAACGTTTATTAAGGTAGGAGATACAAAACCAACAAAAGTAAATGTGCGGATTGTAGCAGCAACTAACCGTGATTTAAAAAAAGAAAGCGAAAGTGGCCATTTCAGGTCCGATTTGTATTACCGCCTTTCTACTTTCAAAATTTCTATTCCGTCGTTAAGGGAGAGAAAAGAAGATATTGAAACCCTTGCAAACTATTTTTTACATATTTATTCTGCCAAACTAAAAAAGCGGATTAGCAGTATGGACAAAGAGTTTATTAAACTACTGAAAAGCTATACGTGGAAGGGAAATATACGGGAACTAAAAAATATGATTGAAAGAGCCGTTATACTTTGCGATACAGAAATATTAACCCCTGATTTAGTTCCTATGGAAATTATTGAATGCGATACGTCATTGGATACTACAGCTACGAGTTTAGCGGCAATGGAAAAACGGCACATTCAAAAAATACTTTTGCAAACAAAAGGCAATAAAACTAAAACAGCCGAATTGCTCGATATTGGTTTAACCACCCTTTACAGAAAGTTAGAGGAATACCAAATAGATAAATAACCACCCCAAATTGAAAAAACCCTTCCGTTTTGGAAGGGTTTTTTTATGTCCCTATTTTAGTGATTTTTAGTAACTCATTGTTGGATAATGTTTTACAGATTTGTCGTTAAGATGGAATAGTATTGGTATAAGTGAATGGAAATGATACTGTCATGAAAAATTTAAAATCACATCAGTTAGTTCATAGTTTTTTTGCACTGTGTACAATTATGGGACTGATTCTAAAATACTATTTTATTAAATAAAAGTAACATGAATGCAATAGTAGAATTATTAAAAATAAAAATTGAAATAACGATGGAAACCAAACATTTAATTAATGAGGATGCGATACCTGAACTATTAGGACAGGAATTTCCTTTAATCAATGAATCATTAGAAAGAACAGCAGATCTATCGAATGTTTACAGAAGCATACAGTGCTTTGCTGATTTCACAAAACAAGTGATTAGAAAGGGAAACATGAAGGAAGTGAAGCATTGCTTTAAAATTGCAGATAAAATGCTACAACACGGAAACACTACCGTTAAAAACGCCATAGAAAATTGTTACCTGCATTCCATGTCAACCATTTTAGATGTTACAACTCCGCTCAGTAAAATGGTAAAGGAATTATTATCCGACTCTTTAATTAAAGAATACCGCCGCCAGGTGAATGCCTGCGGAGTTTAAACAGAAGAAAGAAGCACCATGAAAGCACGTATGAAATATAATAAAGAAGAACGTTATACCAGGATAGCGGTATTAGTAGTGTTTCTCGTGTTTTTTCTTTGCCTCGCTTACGTGGTGTACGAAAATAAAAACGAACTAATAGATAGATTATGGAAATTCTTTTAACCGTAGTATTAATTGCCGCCGGATTACTTTGTTTTTGGCTATTTGTAAAAAGCATTAATTTTTTTGAAAACATTTAAAAATTCAGACATGATACCACTTCTAATTTTAGCAATTGTAGTTTTCGGCTACCTCATATATGTATTATTAAAACCCGAAAAGTTTTAAACCTTAAATTTTTAGAATATGAACACAGAATTATTTGGAGTTATAACTACCTTCCTGCTTACCGTTTTATTGGCCATTCCATTAGGGAAGTACATTTCAAAACTTTTTAAGGGGGAACGCACATGGCTTGATATTATAGCCCCCATAGAACGGTTTATTTTTAAAGTTTGTCGTATCGATCCTTTAGTTCAGATGAACTGGAAGCAGCATTTGATTGCCTTGCTATCCATAAATATGCTTTGGTTTGTATATGCATTTATGATGTTGCTAACCCAGGGAAGCTTATTCCTGAATCCGGATGGTAATCCATCTATGAGTCCCGACCTAAGTTTTAATACAGCTATTAGCTTTATGGTAAACTGTAATTTGCAGCATTACTCAGGAGAAACCGGCTTAACCTATTTAACTCAGCTGGGCGTTATTACATTTCTACAATTTGTATCAGCCGCAACAGGAATCGCTGCTGTAGTAGTTTTGTTTAACGCGATGAAATCCCCTTCCGATACCAATGGAAAAGCAACAGAAGGTCTCGGTAATTTTTTCGACATTTTTTTAAAATCAATTACACGTGTGTTGTTGCCCATAAGCCTTGTTATTGCAGTTATATTAGTATTTAACGGGACGCCAGCAAGTTTCGATGGAAAAGATACTATTACTACTTTACAAGGGGATACCGTTCAGGTTTCCCGCGGTCCTGCTGCCGGAATGATTGCGATAAAACATTTAGGAACCAATGGTGGAGGTTGGTTTGGTGCTAACTCGGCACATCCTTTTGAAAATCCGAATTACCTCACCAATATGGTAGAAATGATTGCACAGGTTTTAATTCCTATGGCATTAATTTTTGCCTTGGGGTTTTACCTCAATCGTAAAAAACTAGGTTATATTATTTTTGGTGTGATGACTTTTGGAATGCTGACATTTTTGATTCCAACCGTTATGGCAGAAACCAATGGTAATCCTGCCATTGCACACATGGGCATTAACCAGGGCTTAGGAAGTATGGAAGGGAAAGAGATTCGTTTTGGTTCGGCAGCATCTGCATATTGGAGCATTGTCACAACAGTTATTTCAACAGGCTCTGTAAACTCTATGCACGATAGTTCCATGCCTGTATCGGGAACCATGCAGCTTTTAGGAATGATGACCAATGCTTTTTATGGCGGTTGTGGTGTGGGTATTTTAAATTATTACATTTTTATAATCATTGCTGTTTTTATTTCGGGATTAATGGTAGGAAGAACACCTGAATTCTTAGGAAGAAAAATAGAAGCAAGAGAAATGAAAATTGCTACCATGATTGCCTTATTGCATCCATTTCTGATTTTAGTTGGAACAGCTATCTCCTCTTATGTTTATAAGAATGATCCCTCAGTCGGGTGGTTAAATAATCCGGGATATCATGGTTTTTCTGAAATGCTGTATGAATATACGTCGAGCGCGGCCAATAATGGAAGCGGATTTGAAGGGCTCGGGGATAATAACTGGTTTTGGAATGTTACGACGGGCTTTGTATTAATTCTTGGCAGGTTTCTTCCCATCATAGGCCCTTTGGCCATTGCGGGAATACTGGCTAAGAAAAAATTCATCCCCGAATCGGCCGGAACGTTAAGAACCGATACAGGCACATTTGGAATCATGACTTACGCCGTTATCATGATCATTGCAGCGCTTGCTTTTTTCCCTGCGTTAGTGCTTGGGCCGCTGGCAGAATATTTCACATTATATAATCATTAAACCATTGCTTTATGAGTACCTCTAAAAATAAATCCTTGTTTCAAAAAGAGCTTGTGGCGGGAGCATTAAAGCAAGCCTTCATTAAATTGAATCCCAAATGGATGATCAAAAACCCTGTCATGTTTTGCGTGGAGATCGGAACAACCGTTATGCTTATTGTTTGCGCCGGTGTTTTATTTCATAACGATGGCTCGCAGGGAAGCTTAGCATATAATGTATGTGTTTTTCTGATTCTTTTTTTAACCTTGTTGTTTGCCAATTTCGCCGAAGCTATTGCTGAGGCAAGAGGAAAAGCACAAGCCGAATCGTTACGAAAAACAAGAGAAGAAACACCTGCGAAAAAAGTAGTGGCATTAGGAAAGATCTATTCACATGAAACTATAGCAGTTGTTTCTTCTGAACTAAAAAAAGGAGACATGTTTTTTTGCGAAGCAGGAGATGTCATTCCTACCGATGGTGAAATAATTCAGGGATTGGCAACCATTGATGAATCAGCCATCACGGGCGAAAGCGCTCCGGTAATTCGTGAAGCGGGTGGAGATAAAAGTTCTGTTACAGGTGGCACCAAAGTATTAAGCGATAGAATTACGGTGAGAGTAACAACTGAACCCGGAGAGTCTTTTTTGGATAAGATGATCGCCTTAGTAGAAGGAGCAAGCAGACAAAAAACACCGAATGAAATTGCCCTCACTATTTTACTGGCAGGCTTTACCTTAGTCTTTATCATTGTATGTGTAACCCTTAAGCCTTTTGCAGAGTATGCAAATACGCCTATTACAATTGCGGCATTAATCTCTTTATTTGTATGCCTCATTCCCACTACGATCGGTGGTTTGTTATCAGCCATTGGTATTGCCGGAATGGACAGAGCTTTAAGAGCAAACGTTATTACCAAATCGGGAAAAGCAGTTGAAACAGCAGGTGATATTGATGTTCTTCTATTGGATAAAACAGGAACGATTACTATTGGAAACAGAAAAGCAACGCATTTTTATCCGGCCAATGGTGTGGATGAAACTCATTTTATAAAATCAACTGTGCTTAGTTCCATAGCAGATCAAACGCCTGAAGGGAAATCCATCATTGAGCTGGCAGCTATTGATCCTTCTGTGTATACAATCCATAAACCAACATTTATAAAATTTACAGCAGAAACAAGAAGCTCAGGAATTGATTTTGATAATACCAGAATCAGGAAAGGATCTACCGACGCCATTAAAAAAATAAGTGAAGCCGCAGGCTATGTTTTCCCCTTAGAAATTGCTGAACGGGTGAAACTCATTTCAAGCAATGGTGGAACACCACTGGTTGTTTCTGAAAATGAAAAAGTAATTGGCGTGGTGGAATTACAGGATATTATCAAACCAGGTATCAGCGAGCGTTTTGAGCGCTTGCGGAAAATGGGCATAAAAACAGTGATGGTAACAGGTGATAATCCATTAACTGCCAAATTTATTGCAGAGAAAGCAGGAGTAGATGATTTTATTGCCGAGGCAAAACCTGAAGATAAAATGAACTACATTAAAAAAGAGCAAGCCGACGGAAGGTTAGTGGCTATGATGGGAGATGGTACAAATGACGCTCCTGCTCTTGCCCAGGCCGACGTTGGTGTAGCCATGAACAGTGGAACGCAAGCTGCAAAAGAAGCAGGTAACATGGTAGATCTGGATAACGATCCAACCAAGCTTATTGAAATAGTAGAAATTGGGAAACAACTATTAATTACGAGAGGCACCTTAACCACCTTTTCCATTGCCAATGATGTCGCAAAATATTTTGCCATCGTTCCTGCCTTATTTATTACCTCCATTCCGGCGCTACAGGGATTAAACATTATGAAATTACATAGTCCCGAAAGCGCCATTCTTTCAGCGGTTATATTTAATGCCATCATCATTCCCGTTCTTATTCCCCTGGCATTGCGGGGCGTGGAATACAAGCCCATAGGGGCCAGTGCACTTTTAAGACGGAACTTGTTGATCTATGGTTTTGGTGGCATTATTGTGCCCTTCATAGGTATTAAATTAATTGACTTGCTCGTAGGGCTATTTTTCTAACACATATAAAAATCACATCACATGAAAACATATATTTTACCTTCCTTAAAACTAACAGCGGTATTAATTATCATCTGTTCTGTTATTTATCCCTTACTTGTTTTTGGAATTTCAAAACTGGCACCGGGGAGTGGAAAAGGAGTAACTCTTCAGTCACAAGGAGTAACAGTAGGCTATGAAAATATCGGACAAAAATTTACCGGTGATATGTATTTTCAGGGTCGTCCCTCTGCTGTGGATTATAATGCGGCAGGATCAGCAGGTTCCAATAAAGGTGGATCGAATGCAGATTATTTAGCCACTGTACAATCCAGGATCGATACCTTTTTAGTGCACAACCCCCACATTAAAACATCGGAGATCCCTGCTGATTTGGTAACGGCCAGCGGAAGCGGTTTGGATCCAAATATTTCTGTTCAGGCAGCAAACATACAGGTTCCAAGAATCGCAATCAGTACAAACAGAAGCGAAAAAGAATTGTATGACTTAATTCATAAACTAAAAGAAGGCCCGCTTTTTGGCATGTTTGGCCCCGAAAAAGTAAACGTCTTAAAATTAAATATCGCGTTAAATACACTTTAACCCTTTCGAAAAATAAAAATAACCGTTCTATATAAATGAAAACAAAAAATATAATCACCCTGTTACTTTTTTCAATGTGTTCCGTAGTTTTTTCCCAAGAGAAAAAAGATAGTATAATTCAAAAAATAAATCCATTAACAGTTGAAGGATATGTAGATACTTATTTTTGTTTCGATGCAAATGAACCTGAAAATTCCGTAAGACCCTATTTTGTTTCTTACTCGCGGCATAATGAGTTTAATATCAATCTCGCTTATGTATCAATAAAATATAATAAAGAAAATGTTAGAGCAACATTTACCCCTGGGTTCGGAACTTATGTAAATGCAAATTATGCCGCAGAGCGCATGACATTAAAAAACATAATTGAAGCAAACGTGGGATTCAAATTATTTAAAAACAAAAACATTTGGGTAGATGCGGGTGTAATTCCCTCCCCATACACGAATGAAAATGCTATTTCTATAGATCAAATTAATTATTCCAGATCTATAGCACCTGAATATGTTCCGTATTATTTATCAGGAGCAAGACTTACCATACCATTAAGTAAAAAAATAAACTTTTATGGTTATGTGTTAAATGGGTGGCAGGAAATCGAAGATGTTAATTCCCCACTCGCAATAGGAACATCATTAGAAATGAAGCCAAATAATAAAACAACAATTACCTGGAATACATATACTGGGCATGAACAATCAGAAGGATTGCCTGATTATAGAATGCGCTATTTTACCGATGCATATATAGTTTTCAATTCAAATAAGTGTTGGCTTATAAGCGCTTGCGCATATATTGGAATTCAGAAAAAAAGAGGAATCAGTGATGTGATTAAAAATCAGGAATGGTACCAGGCAAATATTGCAGCAAAATACATTTTAAATGGAAAGCATTCAGTTTCAGGAAGAGTGGAGTACTTCAACGATTTAAATATGATTATGATTACCCCTGTAACAGGTGTTAATGGTTTTGATTCTTATAGTGGAACATTGGGATATAACCTGAATATAGCCAAACAAATTATGTTTAGACTGGAAGGAAGGTATTTTGTTTCTTCCAATAAAATTTACAAAAGAAAAGAAATGAACGTTTATGATAATACTGTTTTTACGGCAGGCTTAACGGCGCGCTTTAATTAAGGACAAATGCTTATCAAAATGGAAGGGTTTTTCCATTTTGATAAGGTACAAAAAAGACTTTCCGTACTTTGATTTCTAAACAGGATTGAGTAACAATTACTTAAAAATACTTTAAAAATTGGCATCCCATTAGTATACACAGATTAATAAATATAAAAATAATGAAAAAACAATTACTAACATTGGCATTTTTGAGCAGTGCCTTATTTACGATAGCTCAGGAAGATACAACCACTCGCAAAGCGACAGAAGGCCCTAAAAAAGAAGTTGTACCAATAGATGAAGATGGTGAACCGGAAATGAAAAACCGCCAAAAAGGAGAACCCCTGGACGGATTTGATTGTACCTGGTGGAACGGTGGCGATCGCCGTTCGAAACCAACCCTGGCCAGTAAATTTTTTACGCCAACGGTTATGGTAGACGCCAACTACACCTATTCCTTTAATGATCCGATTGATAATACCGTAGTGGGTTCTACCGCCCTGGCAAGGAATAATGAAATGCAAATATCCGCTGTTCACTTAGGAGGTGATTTCAATTATAAAAATGCAAGGGCGCACATTGTAACACAATTTGGTACACGTTCAACAGTAGTGCCCCGTAATGATTATAGCCCGTATAAAGGGCAATATCAATTAGCGGATGTATACCGTTATCTGGCAGAAGCAAATGCAGGATATCATTTTAATGTATTGCATGGTATTAATATTGACGCCGGTATGTTTATGTCATACATTGGATTAAACTCTTACTACCAGGTTGAAAACTGGGAATACCAAGCCTCTTTTACGTCGGATAATACGCCCTGGTTCTTTAATGGAATCAGGATGCAGATCTTTGTAAATAAGAAATTAAAAATTGAACCTTGGATCATTAATGGTTGGCAAAGCTATGGAATGTATAACCACCAGCCTGGTGTTGGTGGTAACATTACCTGGTGCCCTAACGAAAACGTTAAAATGCTTACCAACGATTACTATGGGGCCGATGCTGCCGGCATTCCAAACAGAAAAAGATTCCATACGGATAACAGTTTATTAGTAAGATACTATAATAAAGCAAAATCAAGAGGGATTAGTAAAATGGCATTTTCATTAACCGCTGATTTTGGTTTTGAAAAGGGTGGAGGAGTAAATGGTTTAAAAGATGGAGACGCTACACAGGGCCCTGCGCAATATTTTGCGAGTATCATGTTTTATAACCGCATCTGGTTTGCTAAAAATCATTTTGCATGGACTCTTGGTGGCGGTTATATGAATAACCCCGGACGCTATTTAGTACTATATCCTACCGGCCAGGCAAGTCCCTTACCAAACCCAACAAATCCAATCAGTACGGCAGGTGCATTTCCCTATAGTGCAAACCCTGGCGACAAATTCGAAGGATTTGATTGCTCCACTAATATCGACTGGATGCCAAATCAACATATTACATTTCGTTTAGAATATGTACACCGACAATCCAGCGTCAATTATTTTGCAGGACATGGCGGTGTTACATCACCAAGCGGTTATGCCACCACTCCTTTAACACCGGATTGGAAACCGGATTTAGTGAAAGCTGAAGACCGAATTATTTTTGCAGTACTTTTTAGATTATAATATTAAATGAAAAAATCAGACTACTCGCGTGAGGTATTTGAAAAATATTACAATGCGAAAGGCCACATATTAGAAATAACCCTCAAGGACAATATAGTTCTTGAGGGTATATTCGTTGGTTTTGTACATGGCGATGAAAGCTTTGATGAATCCTATATAATAAGATGGCGCTTTTTACCTAAAGATGAAGTTGAAAAACACATTCATTTAATTTCTATTGATGGCAGTGAGGATTATGGTAGAATGTTAGAACAGAAAGATATTAAATGCGTTAAATTTAAAGAGTAAGTTTTTGTGAGAACAACCTGGTTCATTTAGGAGCGGATTGTTTTGAATTAATGTAAAATGGTATGGTTAGAGTATTTTATCATAAAAATGAAATAATAGAAAAAACGGAGGGGCCAGAAATACTACATCGTATTTCCACGGATCAATTATTGTGGGTGGATTTACAATTTTCAACCACAGAAGAACAACAAGAAATCGAATTCTATTTTGACATTAATTTTAACGTACAGAAAGAAGAATCAGGTTTAGAAAGCAACACGCGTTTTTATGAAACAGATGATTTTATTTACATCAATTCTAGTTTTATAAGTAAACGCGAAAATTATTACGAAAACTGTCCCATTCTATTTTATATACTGGATGGAGTATTAGTTACAAAAAGAGAAATTGATGTTACATCGTTTGCTGAAACAGTAAAGAAAATAAAACGAAATCAAAAAACTTTCAATAATGGATCTGAGATACTGGAAGGGATTTTGGAAACAGAAGTTGATTTGGACTCTGATTATTTAGAATCCATTTCAAAAGAAATCGTGAGAGTTGGTAAGAATTTATCTAAAGATAGTACGGATGAAGAAAATAGTCTTCTTAAGATAAATGAATACCAGGAAAGTGCTATGTTTCTTCGTGAAAGTTTTATAGGTAAACAAAGAGTTGTATCATCTCTCATAAAAAGTAATGCTTTCATAAGTACACCAAGGCTGAAGGTTTTGATGAAAGATATTAATTCCATGCTTGAATTTTCTTCATTTATCTTTAAACGTTTAGAGTATTTGCAAAACACATTAATGGGCTTAATAACGATTGAACAAAACAAAGCTATAAAAATATTCACTATTGTATCTGTTGTATTTATGCCACCCACATTAATAGCAAGTATCTATGGAATGAATTTTAATTCAATGCCTGAATTAAACTGGAGTTTTGGTTATCCTTTAGCTATTTTATTAATTGTGAGTTCTTCTTTACTCACTCTTTTTATTTTCAAAAGAAAAAAGTGGCTGTAGAAAACGAAATGAATGTAATTAAATCAATATCGTTTTTTCTAACGGCTGGGTTATTTGAAATAGCAGGAGGTTATTTGGTTTGGGCATGGCTTAAAAATGGTAAACCTTTTTGGTATGGCTTAGCAGGTATTGGATTACTAATACGTTATGGTTTTATTACAACATTACAAGCATCTAATTTTGGTAGAATTTATGCCACTTATGGGGGTGTATTCATTATTTTGTCTCTAATATGGGTATGGAAAGTGGATAAGATCAGGCCTGATAACGTTGATGTCTTTGGCACATTGATTTGTTTAGTTGGAGTAACGGTTATAATGCTACCAAGAAAATAAAGAAGATGTTCATTAAATGACTTATTTTTGTAGAAACATAAGTATATGGAAAAATTAGATTTACAAAAATTAAGTTATGCAGGTTTCCTTGTTTCTATTGGAATTGTATTTGGAGACATTGGGACCTCACCGCTCTATACTTATACTGCAATTATAGGAGATCAACCTGTTACAGAATTAATTGCATTAGGAGGGGTTTCGGCCATTTTTTGGACGCTCTTTTTTCAAACTACGGTAAAATATGTTTTTATAACACTGCGGGCAGATAATAAAGGAGAGGGTGGAATATTTTCGCTTTATACATTAATAAGAAAACACCGTCGATGGTTGTTATTTCCTGCCATTGCAGGAGGGAGTTTTTTGTTGGCAGATAGTATCATTACACCACCTATTTCGGTGTCTTCCGCTATTGAAGGATTAAAACCAAGCATCCCGAATCTCCCAATTATTCCTATTGTCATTTCTATTATCGTTCTTTTGTTTATTATTCAAAGCAAAGGAACTTCTTTTATTGGTAAACTATTTGGGCCTGTTATGATGGTTTGGTTTACCATGATAGCCATTTTAGGACTTGGAGAATTATCGGGGAGTTTTTCAGTATTCAAAGCATTAAATCCTTATTATGCTTATAAACTATTATCCGACCATCCGGGAGGTTTTTGGCTATTAGGTGGTGTATTTTTATGTACCACAGGTGCAGAGGCATTATATTCTGATTTAGGGCATTGCGGCAGAAAAAACATACAGATTAGTTGGTTGTATGTAAAGGTGTGCTTGATATTATGTTACTTCGGGCAAGCAGCCTGGCTTTTAAAACATGTAGGGACAACTTTAACCGATGTAAGCCCGTTTTTTGGTTTAGTGCCAGATTGGTTTATTTTTCCTGCAATAGCAGTAGCTACAATGGCAACGATTATAGCAAGTCAGGCATTAATCAGCGGTTCATTTACCTTGGTAGCAGAAGCAATTCGTTTGAACCTATGGCCAAAATTAAGAATCGTTTTTCCATCTGATGTAAGAGGACAGTTGTATATACCAGCAATCAATTGGCTATTAATGTCAGGTTGTATAGCAGTCGTATTATACTTCAGAGAATCAAAAAATATGGAAGCAGCTTTCGGTTTATCTGTTACTCTTACAATGTTAATGACAACTATTTTGCTGAGTTTTTATTTATACGTCAAAAAAGTAAATAAAGTGGCTGTTTTTACTCTACTGATAGTGTTTTTAACTATCGAAGGAGCTTTCCTGATCGCTAACCTTAAAAAATTCAAACATGGTGGTTGGGTTACGTTATCGCTAGGTATCATCATATTTGCTGTAATGTATATTTGGTATAGGGCGGGAGAAATTAAACGCAGTCTACAAAAATTAGTTGATTTAGAACCCTTTATTCCTGTTCTGAAAGAATTAAGTAATGATGAAGCTGTACCGAAGTATGCAACCAATTTGGTGTATCTGACTTCTTCAGGAAGTAGTAAAAAAATTGAAGAAAGCACTATTCATTCTATCCTTTACCGACAGCCAAAAAGAGCGGACATCTATTGGTTTGTACATATAGATGTAGTGGATGAGCCTTTTAAAATGTCCTATACTGTAAATATTATAGAACCCGAAGAAGTGGTTTATATCACATTTAAATTAGGGTTTAGAGTAGCACCTAAAATAAACTCATTGTTCAGAAAAGTGGTTGAAGAAATGGTGCTTAAAAAAGAAGTAAATATTCATAGTCGCTACACTTCTCTTGACAAACACAACATTACAGGAGATTTTAAATTCATTATTACCCAGCGGTTTTTATCATTTGAAAATGAATTATCAATAACTAATAACGTTATCTTAAAAGTGTATTTCTTTTTAAAGAGCATCAGCTTACCTGATGAAAAAGAATATGGGTTAGATTACAGTAATTTACAACTTGAAAAGTTACCATTGATATTAACCCCACCAAAAAATTCCACCCTTCAAAGAGAAGAATAATGTCAGAAGCAGAAGAAAAAGAAAGAAATGTTGAACATTTTCTTGACCTGATAAAAAAATCGAAAAGAGGAAAATTCAAAATCTACATTGGCATGAGTGCCGGTGTGGGGAAGTCTTTTCGAATGCTTCAGGAAGCCCATAGCTTGCTTAAAAACAGGATAAATGTTCAGATTGGATTTATTGAAACACATAACCGGCCTGAAACGCATGCCCTGATAGAGAGCTTACCAATGATTCCCCGTAAAAAAGTGTTTTACAAAGGAAAAGAACTGGAAGAAATGGATGTACAAGCCATTATACAATCGCGCCCCGAAGTGGTTATTGTGGATGAATTGGCGCACACCAATATTCCCGGTTCAAAAAATGAAAAACGCTGGCAGGACGTGTTGGAATTATTAGAACAAGGCATTAATGTGATTAGTGCAGTTAACATTCAGCATATTGAAAGCCTGAACGGAGAAATTAAAAAAATTACAGGAATTGATGTTCAGGAGAGGGTTCCCGATCATGTACTGAAACTGGCAGATGAAGTGGTTAATATAGATTTAACTGCAGATGAATTAATAGGCCGATTAAAAGAAGGGAAGATTTATGAACATTCAAAAATTGAAACCGCTTTAAAAAACTTCTTTCAATCCGAAAAAATATTACAGTTACGTGAACTTGCTTTAAGAGAAGTGGCTTCGCAGGTAGAACGGAAAATAGAATCAGAAGTATTAACCACTCTAAAACTCCGATCGGAGCGCTTCCTGGCATGCATAAATTCAAACGATGTATCCGCTAAAAAGGTAATTAGAAAAACAGCCCGCTTGGCATCCTATTATAATTCTAAATGGAAAGTACTGTACGTTCAAACACCTGCTGAAGAATCCAATAAAATAGCCCTTTCAAAGCAAAGGCATTTAATAAACAATTTTAAACTGGCTACCGAACTGGGGGGAGAGGTGATTCAAATTAAAAACACTCAAATAGCAAAAGTAATTTTTGAAGCAGCCGTTGAATACAAAATAACAACTATCTGTATTGGTAAACCACATTTTAGTTTGATTAAATCTATCCTGAGCAATACAATTATTGATCAACTTCTCATTAAATTAACGGATACAGATATTGACCTTATAATACTCTCCTAATGAAACTAAAAATTAAAAGTAAATTGAGTTTAGGCCTCGGCTTCTTATTTGCTGTCATTATTTTGATTGGGAGCGTAGGAGCTGTTTATATTCATTTGATTGCAGAAGAATCCAAAGGGATTTTAAAGGATAATTACGAGTCGATTCAATATACAAAATCCATGTTGCAGAGCTTAGACAACATTGGAACTGATACTGCAAAATTCATCACTGGTTTTAAAAGAAATTTAAAACTACAGGAAAATAATATCACGGAAGTTGGCGAAAACAAGTATACACAGGAGGTTAAATCAGGGTTTGAAAGTTTAGTAAAAAAAGGGTTTTCCAAAAAAACCGGTTTAAGATTAAAACAAAATTTAAATAGTTTGATGGAAATAAATATGCAGGCTATTTTACGGAAAAACGATCAGGCACAAAAAACAGCCGATAATGTTTTGGCATATATTGGTGCGATAGGAGGATTGTGCTTTCTAGTTGTATTCACCTTTATCATTAATTTCCCCGGTTATATTGCGGATCCCATCCGGCAGTTAACTGAAAGTATCAAACAGATTTCGGGAAAAAACTACCACCAGCGTTTGCATTTTACATCGAATGATGAATTTGGAGAATTAGCAGAGGCATTTAATGCGATGGCCGAAAAGCTTGAACAATACGAGAACAGTAATCTTGCCAAGATCATGTTTGAAAAGAAACGCATTGAAACGATTATTGCTCATATGAAAGATGCCATTATCGGGCTTAATGAACACCAGGTGATCCTGTTCTCAAACATTCAGGCAGTGCAGTTGTTAGGCTTGAATGAAGAGGAATTGGTTGGTAAATATGCTCCTGACGTGGCTTTAAACAACGATTTGATGAAGCTATTGTTAGCAAAAAAAATTCATGCAAAACCTATAAAAATTATAGCAGAGGGTAAAGAAAGTTATTTCAATATAGAAAACATTTCAATTCTTTCGGAAGATAAACCAATTGGAGAAGTTATTCTATTAAAAAATGTTACTCAGTTTCAGGAACTCGATTTAGCAAAAACAAATTTTATCGCGACCATTTCACATGAATTAAAAACACCCATTGCCTCCATTAAATTAAGTTCAAAATTATTGGAGGATACCCGTGTGGGGGATTTAAATGAGGAGCAGAAGCAATTGGTGAATAATATAAAAGGAGACTCGGAAAGGCTTTTAAGAATTACGGGAGAAGTGCTGAATATGGCACAGGTAGAGACAGGGAAGATCCAGTTGAATTTTCAGAAAGTAGATTCAAAAGATATTGTAAAATACGCGATAGATGCTTTGAAATTTCAGGCAGAGCAAAAGCAAATTAAATTAGAATTGGAAATAGAAGAAAATCTACCGAAAGTATATGCTGACCTTGAAAAAACTGCCTGGGTAATGGTTAACCTGTTAAGCAATGCGATTAGATATTCTCCTGAAAATGAAAAGATAAACATAACGATTACCAGGAAAGAAGAACGTGTGGAGTTTTCTGTTCAGGATTTTGGAAAAGGAATTGAGCCAAAATACCAGGACAAAATCTTTGATAAATTCTTTCAGATTCCGGGGAGCAACAAAAATGGAACGGGTTTGGGCCTGGCTATTGCCAAAGAATTTATTATTGCACAAAACGGACATATTGACCTGAAAAGTGTTTGGGGATCGGGCACCACATTTTATTTCCACCTCCCTGGTGTGTAGTAGTTTCCTGTAAACGGGAGTGGTAGCTTACCAGGGCTATAATGTTTTAAAGCGTTTAGACCTATTCTTCTTTATTATGAATATTGTTAACTATCTTTGTACTGAGTTTTCTATTTACTTATTTATACAAATCCGGATCAAATTCCTCATACACACCTCCTTATGAATCAAAAACTGTTTGAAAAACAACTCATCGAATTAGTTATTTATTTTGAAAAACATCAGAATAACAAGATGACGCTGACTAAAAGAGAGCATACCGATATTATAAACGGGATATTATTTTTGCTTTTAAAATGTTCAGAAGAGATTGACTTTACGGAATATCTGAGTAAATACCCTGCTGTAAAAGCGAAAAGCCGGGAAGGGATGCAAACTGTTTTAGAAACCTTAATGAACCAGGTTACCACTGATGAAAAAGTTAACTATATAGATATTGCAGAACTTTTAAGAATTTGTATCCATTGTTTTTCAAATCCGATGAAAATGGATATTAATGGTGAGGAATGGCTTAAACTTTCCAGTGATTTTAGAATATTGGAAATGGAAAGATTATCGATTCAATAGAACAGGGTACAAATCGTTACTGCTGGTTTAACCCAATATAGGATTAATCCAAACCGTTTTTTTATAGAAATTTACAAAAACAAAAACACAGGATATGTTTTATTTTATACATTTGTAATACTCAATGAAAAAAACGGCCATCATACTTCTTTCTGTTTTCTACTTTGTTATTGCATCGGGCTTTACCGTTAGCCTGCATTATTGTGCCGGAAAACTGAAAGGGATGTCTCTTCTTCAACTGGAAAAAGATAATTGCTGCGGTTCTAAAAAGAAGAGTATGGGCTGTTGTAAGGATAAAACACTTAGCTATAAAGTTAAAGATAATCACCAGGCTGTTGCAACCGTTATTGTTCCGGATAAATCATTAACACCATTTATTTATCCTTCGTATACAGAAACAACACTTTTTGTAAAGCCCTCTATTGAGATTTATACTCTTCCTGATTTTCACGCACCTCCCTATCAAAGTGCAAATCCCGTTTACCTCCTAAACCGGACCTTTAGAATTTGATTTAATTAAAAATGATGTGTGTCTGCTATAATTACGTAGTAGGTTTACCGTGTTTTTATAAATATTAAATCAATTAAAAAAATTCTAAAATGAAAAAACAATTTATAGTTATTATTTCGGCATGCTGTTTAGCCCTGCCGGCTATTGCTCAAATTCCAAACAACGGATTCGAAAACTGGACCAGTATGGGTTCCTACAGTAACCCTGATAACTGGGATCAGTTAAATGGCACGACAACCACGGCAGGTGTTTACACATGTACTAAAGGAACTCCCGGAAATGTAGGATCGTCGTATTTAAAATTAACTTCAAAAACAGTTACAGGAATGGGTGTTATACCGGGTATTGCAACCAACGGTACGCTAAATATAGGCAGCATGAAAGTTCAGGGTGGTTCTCCATACACAACGCGTTCGGCCGCCTTTACAGGAAACTGGCAGTACATGGGCTATAGCGGAGATGTAGGATCAATCCTGGTTTTTTTAACCAAATGGAATACCTCTACGATGAAGCGCGACACCATTGCAAACGGATCGCAGCAACTAACAGGTATGGTAATGAGTTGGGCAACATTTAGCATAAGTTTAAATTATAAAAGCACAGCTAATCCCGATACAGTTCAAATCATTCTTTCTGCCAGTGGAACAACTCCTGCAAACAACAGTTATTTATACGTAGATAATCTTGGTTTTTCAGGCGTTGTTCCGGGTACAGCTACCGGAATTACTAATATGGAAAATTATACGGGAACCATTTCTGTTTATCCGAATCCTGCAACAGATTATATTTCCGTAGAAATGAATTTGCAAAAATCCGCAAACATTATTCTACAATTAATTGATTGCTCCGGTAAATTGATTAAAGAAATCAATACAACCGATGCGAAGGGTAACTACAAAAACACCCTTAATACAACAGGGTTAGCAAAAGGCACTTACTTTTTAAAAGTACAGGCGAATGAAGCTAAGGAAATTAAAAAGATAATTATTAACTAATAGGAGGGAAGAGTAATTACTCTTCCCTTTATTAAAATTTTATCATGAAACCTATTTTTATAGTTACGTTTATTTTAACGGCGATGAGTCTGTTTGCACAAACACCGCTGTACGTACCGGATACACTTTCGGGTACTAATATCAGTTTGGTATTACATAAAGACAGTGTAGCGTTTGTCTCCGGAAAAAAAACCAACACGTTTGGAGTCAATGCTCATCGCTACCTGGGGCCTACTCTGATATTAAGGAATGGCTCACCGGTAACCATGAGTGTGAATAATCAAATGAACGATACAACCACAATGCATTGGCATGGTTTGCATGTGGCACCTTCCAACGATGGGGGGCCTCATACCACCATTTTACCGGGAGCAATATGGAGTCCGGGTTTTACGATCATGAATGATGCAGCCACCTATTGGTACCATCCACATTTTATGGGAAAAACTGCTATGCATACCATGAAAGGAATAGCCGGGATGATTATTGTACGCGATGCTGCAGAAGCTGCTCTTACCTTGCCCCGAAAATACGGAGTGGATGATTTCCCCCTGATTATTCAAACGCAGCAATTCGATAGTGTTAACCAGGTGATGCACCGTGGTATGGAAGATAGCCTACTATTGGTAAATGGTGTGAGAGCCAATTACAGCAATACTGTAGTCGCTTCTTTTCCTGCGCAGGTTGTACGGCTAAGATTATTAAATGCAGGAGGCGAACGTAATTATAATTTTGGTTTAAGTGCTAACACTTCATTTTCTGTTATCGGAAGCGATGGAGGATTGTTACAGCAACCTGTAGCTGCTACACGCATACGGTTGAGCCCCGGAGAAAGAGCTGAGATCCTGGTGAATCTTTCCGGGATGAATGGCCAAACACTTTACCTGATGAGTTATGGTTCCGAACTTCCAATGGGAGTTCAGGGAGGGCCAACCATGCCAATGGGTCCCGGAAACCCGTCAATGGATAGCCCACTTAATGGAACAGATTTTAATGTACTTCAGATAAATGTAGGACTTCAAACCAGTAACCCTGTAACTACTATCCCCTCAACGTTAGTTCCCGTAAATCCGTATCTTCCTTCTCAGGCAAATGCCACACGCACGATTCGTTTTACGGCAGCGAACGCAACGATTATGGATGGCCCATTTTTCTTTAACGACAGCACATTTGATATGATGCGCATCGACTACCGCATCCCTTTAAATCATACAGAGATCTGGGAACTCACCAACCAAACTATGGTGGCGCATCCTTTCCATTTACATGATGTGCCTTTTTATATTTTAGACAGGGACGGAAACCTGCCTCCACAATTTGAGCGTGGGAAAAAAGATGTTGTCTTGGTTTATCCCAATGAAACGGTACGCTTCATTACTAAGTTTACGGATTTTGCAGACACCGTGATTCCCTATATGTTTCATTGCCATGTGCTCATGCATGAAGACGATGGTATGATGGGGCAATTTGTGGTATCATCAGCCGTTACAGGTATTCCACAGGATACAGAAAATAAGAATGCCTTTTCTATTTATCCAAATCCCGCTACAGGTTTGGTAACGGTTAGTCTTCAGGATTTCAAAAAGGACGAAGCCACTACTCTATCTATTTATAATACTTTGGGAGACCTTGTCTATTCTGAAAACACGATAAGCAATGCAAAAATGCCAATTAGTACAAGCAATTACACACAAGGTATATACACTGTACAGGTAAAAACTAAAAATACATTATTAACTAAAAAACTAATTATACAATGAAAATAGCACATAAAATACTAACCGTTATATCAGCCGTTATATTGTTTACTGCCTGTGGCAATAACGAAACATCCAATACAAGTGTTGCAGCTAATACCACTGAAAACATTAAAGTGTGGGGCAATTGCGAAATGTGTAAAAAAACAATCGAAGGTTCCTTAAAGGTAAAAGGTGTTGCTAAAGCAGACTGGAATGTAGATACAAAAATAATGAATGTATCATTTGATAGTACACAAATTAACCTCGACCAGATCGAAAAAAACATTGCTTCGGTAGGTTATGATAACGAGAAGTACAGTGGGGATATAAATGCCTATAAAAATTTACCTGAATGTTGCCAGTACGAACGCAAAAAATAATGTTCCTTATGCATTTGTTATTATATTAGCTAGAGGGAACGAGTATTGGCAGCCACTGCATTTATAAAATAAAGAAAACATGAAATTGTATATCAGAAATATGGTTTGTAACCGTTGCATCGCAGTAGTTAAATCAGAGTTTGATACACTTGGGTATTCAACGGCCAACGTTACAATGGGTGAAGTAGATTTACCGGCAAAGATAAGTAGTGAGGCGCTAAAAGAAATCAGCTCTAAATTAACGCCTCACGGCTTTGAATTGATCGATGATAAAAAAAGCAAACTCATTGAAAAAATTAAAACTGTAGTGATCAGTCAGGTTCACAATGGAGAAGATAAACCCAAACAAAATTATTCAGATCTGATCGCCCAAAAACTGAATAAGGATTATAGCTACCTCAGTAACCTGTTTTCTGAAATAGAAGGCATTACTATTGAGCATTATATTATTCTGCAAAAAATAGAAAGAGTAAAAGAATTACTGGTGTACGACGAATTAAGTCTGAACGAAATAGCAGATGAAATGGGCTACAGCAGTGCTTCACATCTCTCCAACCAGTTTAAAAAAGTAACAGGCCTTACACCGAGCTATTTTAAAACCGTAAAAGATAAAAAAAGACTTTCTCTGGATCATGTTAAATCCAAAAAAGATGTATAATCCAATCATGAAGATGTAAGTACTATAAGCGGGTAAGTGTCGAACTTTGTATCATAAATCAATTACCATGAAAAACAGAGTAGAGATACCATTGATAGATGTAGAAAGTGAACATTGTGCCCTTATTGTAGATAAAGGCATTGCTTCTGTAACCGGTGTAAGGGAACATAGAGTGGAGCTGAATAATAAGATCGCCATTGTAGATATTGATATTGCGAAGGATGATGTATTACAACAGGTTGTTTCAAAAATCCGTGATTTGGGATATGGTGTAGAAACACTGGTTAAAACATTTCCGGTTACCGGCATGACCTGTGCCTCCTGCGCAGTTAGCGTGGAAAGTATTTTGAAAGCACAAAAAGGAGTGGTAAAAGCAGCGGTTAATATTGCAACCAACACTGTATTGGTGGAATTTATTTCGTCGGAGATTTCTACTGAACAACTCCGAACCGCCTTGCAGAGTGTTGGGTACGATATGATCACGAATGAAAGTGATGATGCGCAAAAAGAACTGGAAGCAGTAAAAGAGAAACAGTATAACCAACTTAGGTTTAAAACAATCGCCTCTGTTATTCTATGCATTCCCTTAGTGCTGATAGGTATGTTTTTTATGCATGCCCCTTATGCTAATTATATAATGTGGATTTTATCAACGCCAGTTGTATTTATATTTGGTAGGCAATTTTTTGTGAATGCCTATAAGCAAACAAAAAACAAGTCAGCTAATATGGATACTCTTGTAGCTTTGAGCACAGGTGTTGCCTATGTGTTCAGTGTTTTTAATACATTGTTTCCTGATTACTGGCACAGCAGAGGATTACATGCCGATGTTTATTTTGAAGCGGCAGGTGTAGTGATTGCTTTTATTTTATTAGGAAAATTGTTGGAAGACCGGGCAAAATCAAATACCTCGTCGGCTATAAAAAAATTGATAGGCCTGCAGCCTAAAACGGTTACAGTTATTATGCCCGATGGTTCCGAAAAAGTGATTCCTGTAGCCGGGGTAAAAAAGGAAGATGTTATTTTGGTGAAGCCGGGAGAACGCATTCCTGTGGATGGCGAAGTAAAAAGCGGGACATCCAATGTAGATGAAAGTACAATTACGGGAGAACCAATTCCTACTGAAAAGAAAACAGGGAATAAAGTATTTGCCGGCACTATCAATCAAAAAGGAGCTTTATATATTATTGCGCAAAAAGTTGGTGGAGAAACAGTGTTGGCACAAATTGTAAAAATGGTTCAGGAAGCTCAGGGAAGTAAAGCTCCTGTGCAGAAGCTGGTAGATAAGATTGCAGGAATTTTTGTACCCGTAGTTATTGGCATCGCACTTCTTACCTTTGGTGCCTGGATGATGTTTGATGGAGAGAATGCCTTAACACATGCTTTATTATCTATGGTAACCGTATTGGTTATTGCCTGTCCCTGTGCTTTAGGCTTGGCTACTCCCACTGCTATTATGGTAGGTATTGGTAAGGGAGCAGAACAGGGCATCCTGATAAAAGATGCTGAGAGTCTTGAACGGGCAAAACATGTGGATGTAATAATTCTGGATAAAACAGGAACCATTACAGAAGGTAAACCGGAAGTAACTGATGTGATCTGGAGTAATGGAATAGATAAAGATCATTTTACACACATCCTTACAGCCATCGAAAAACAATCGGAGCATCCGTTGGCGGAAGCAATTACTAATTATTTTAAAAAAACAGGATCGCATCAACACCCTTTAAAATTTGACAGCTTTGAAAGTATCACAGGGAAAGGGGTGATAGCAACGATAAATGACCAGATTTTTTTTGTGGGCAATAAACAACTCCTTATTGAAAATCAATTGTCATTAAATGAGGCAACACATAAGAACCTTGAGAAACTATTGGATGAAGCAAAAACAGTGATTCTGTTTGCCAATCAAAACAGAATTCTGGCAACCCTTGCGATTAGTGATCATATAAAAACCACTTCCAGGCAAGCCATTGCTGATCTTCAGCAGGAAGGTATTGAAGTGTATATGCTTACAGGAGATAATATAAAAACAGCAACAGCTGTAGCCAATAGTGTGGGCATTAAACATTTTAAAGCAGAAGTATTGCCCGCTCAAAAAGCAGATTTCATTAAAGAACTTCAGCAAAAAGGAAAAATAGTAGCAATGGTAGGCGATGGCATTAACGATTCACATGCTTTAGCGCAGGCTGATGTAAGTATTGCCATGGGTAAGGGATCCGATATTGCGATAGATGTGGCAAAGATGACAATTATCTCTTCCGATCTTTCTTTAATTCCTAAAGCCATAAAACTTTCAAAACGTACCGTAAGTGTTATTAAACAAAACTTGTTCTGGGCCTTCATTTATAATATCATTGGTATACCATTGGCTGCGGGGATATTATTTCCGGTTAACGGCTTTCTTTTAAACCCGATGATTGCGGGAGCAGCCATGGCCATGAGTTCTGTAAGTGTAGTCAGTAATAGCCTGCTACTAAAAATGAGAAAGATATAAAACAAAAATGATGCAAATTATATCAAAAATGATGTAAGAGTTTTGACCAAAAGAGTGAGAACTTTGTCCTGACAAAAACAAACAACCATGGAAACTTTAAAATTTAAAACAAATATCAAATGCAGTGGCTGTTTAGCCAAAGTAACGCCATTCTTAAACGAAGCAGAAACCATTAAAAAATGGGAAGTGGATATTTACACACCCGAAAAAATCCTTACGATAGAAGCGGATAGCATGAAAGTAGAGGAAGTAATAGAAACAGTAAAAAAAGCGGGATTTCAAATTGAACCGATTAAACCATAAAAACACCAACGATGAAAACATTTAAACAGTTAATGGTTGCTATTTCTTCTGTGGCAATTATTACAAGCGCTAACGCACAGATTAAAAACTCAAAAACGGTTACTGTAAACATTAATGGTAACTGCGATATGTGTAAAAAAGCAATTGAAACAGCTGCTTTTGTGAAAAAGGTGGCAGCCATTGATTGGAATAAAGATACCCATTTGGCAACCTTAACGTATGATAGTACAAAAACAACAAAAGAAGATGTGTTGAAGCGCGTCGCCTTGGCCGGATATGATAACGAAACATTTCTTGCTCCGGATGCCGCCTACGCCAATCTTTCGGGCTGTTGCCAGTATGATAGAAAAAGAAAAATAATGACCAACGCATCGGGAGAAACGGGTACCGTAAAATCACAAACCGGTGCGCAGGAGAAAGCAACCGTTAATCAATTTAAAACAGTATTTGATGCTTACTTTGAATTGAAAGAGGCTTTAGTAAAAACAGATTTTAAAACAGCGACTTTAAAAGCGAGGGATCTATCTGCTGCTCTTACTAAAATTGACATGATGAAACTGGAACCTTCTCAACACGAAGTTTGGATGAAAGTGTATAAAGATTTAATCGCTCAAACAGATGCTATGGTTAAAGCAAAAGATATTGAAATCCAAAGAAGCCATTTTAGTATTGTGTCAGACAATCTATATGAATTAGCTAAAGTGGTTAAACCCGAAGCGACTATTTATTACCAGCATTGCCCAATGTATCAGGATGGTAAAGGAGCAAACTGGTTGAGCGTGGAGAAGACCATTAAAAACCCTTACTATGGTTCGCAGATGTTGAGTTGTGGCAAAACCATTGAAACCATTAAATAAGAATGATGATCCAACGTAAACTCGTACAGTCACACTTAACTGTTTTGAAATACTTTCTATATATATGTGTTTTATGGAGCGGCCCTCAACTCTTGGCACAAAAAGCTGTGCGGTATGATTTATTTGTAAGGGATACACTCGTAAATTTTGCCGGGAAAGACATAAAAGCATATGCCGTAAATGGACAAATTCCCATGCCCGAATTACATTTTATAGAAGGCGATACGGCTGAAATTTATGTGCATAATGAATTGAAAACAGAAACCTCTATTCATTGGCATGGATTGATTTTGCCTAACGAACAGGATGGCGTACCCTATCTAACTACTGCACCTATTAAAGCGGGGACCACTCATTTGTATAAATTCCCTCTTGTACAAAACGGCACTTATTGGTACCATTCACACACCAAACTCCAGGAACAAAGTGGAATGTATGGCGCATTTATTATTCATAAAAAAGAGGAACAAAAAATACCGGAATACACGATGGTGTTGAGCGATTGGACAAACATGAAACCATTTGAGGTTCACCGGAGATTACACAATGCAAATGATTGGTCGGCCATTAAAAAAGCGAAGGTCCAAAAAGGAGCTGTGCAAAGTTATGTAGATGCTATTGCCGATCAAAGCTTGAAAGTGAAATTGAAAAATGAATGGAAGCGAATGCTGGCAATGGATGTAAGCGATGTGTATTATGACCAGTTTTTAACCAACGGAAAAAAAGAAGATCAGGCAACACAATTTAAAGCAGGAGATAAAGTCAGATTACGAATTATTAACGGAAGTTCCTCAACGTATTTCTGGTTGAAATATGCCGGCGGGAAAATGAACGTAGTGGCAAGCGATGGAATGGACGTTGAACCGGTAGCCGTAGATAGAATGATCATTGCCGTAGCAGAAATTTATGATGTAATAGTGACTATTCCGGCGGATAGTACAGCCTTCGAATTTTTGGCAACCTCGGAAGACAGGATCCGAAGCACTTCGCTTTGGCTGGGAACAGGGATAAAACAATTAGCTACTCCTTTGCAGCCGCTTAAGTATTTTGAAGGAATGAAAATGATGAATGGCATGATGAAAATGAACGGTAATCTGGATGATATGGGAATGAACATGAGCTTACAGCAAATGGATATGAATGTGGTGATGTACCCTGAAATTACAGGCAATAAAGAAACTAAGAAGCAGGCCGGGCATAACCCCACCAATCAGGAAAATCAATACAATAGCAATGCCCTTTCAGATATTGTAACATTGAATTATGCGATGTTACGCTCACCTGTCAAAACAACATTACCAAAGGCGCCTATAAAAGAATTGCGTTTTGAATTAACCGGAAATATGACGCGTTATGTTTGGAGTATTAATAATAAAACAGTTTCTGAAACCGATAAAATCCTCATTAAAAAAGGAGAAAATGTAAGAATCGTAATTTATAATAATTCCATGATGCGCCACCCCATGCATTTACACGGCCATTTTTTTCGGATCATTAACGGACAAGGAGATTACTCTCCTTTGAAAAACGTGTTGGATATTATGCCAATGGAAACGGATACCATTGAGTTTGCCGCAACAGAAAGTGGCGATTGGTTTTTTCATTGTCATATTTTATACCATATGATGAGTGGGATGGGAAGAATTTTTAGTTACGAAAATTCGCCACCAAATCCGGAACTTCCCAATCCGAAAAAAGCATTAAAGATGCTCTATCGTGATGATAAAGAATTTCACTTTATGATTGACAATGATTTTGCCAGTAATGGTAACGATGGGGAAATGCTGTTACAAAACACCCGCTGGAAACTGCAAACCGAATGGCGCCTCGGATATAACGACATGCACGGTTATGAAGTAGAATCGCACTTTGGAAGGTATATCGGTAAAATGCAATGGCTGTTTCCTTACGTTGGGTTCGATTGGCGTTATCGTAAAATGGGACGCGATGAAGTTGAAAAAAATCTGTTTGGCCAAATAGATACAAAAGATAAAAGAAGTGTTATTTGTATAGGGATACAATATACGCTCCCTATGTTAATTGTTGCAGATGTTCGTTTGGACTCGGACAGTAAATTAAGATTTCAATTAATGCGCGAAGATATTCCACTTACCAAACGATTAAGAATGACGTTAATGGGCAACTCTGATTTGGAATACATGGCAGGATTAAAATACATTGTTACCAAAAAAATTTCCCTTTCAACACATTACGATTCGGATATGGGATTTGGCGCTGGTATAACGCTTATGTATTAAAAGAGAATATTCGCCGAGAAGAATTAGTTGAAAGTATAACATTTTAAAAAGAAATGTTATACTTTTATTAAACCACTACTTAACTCACTCTTATGAAATATACTCTCTCCGTCGTTATCCTTTTATTTACTCAATTAATTACGGCGCAAACCAACAAACTTAAGCAAGGGTTTGATAAATGGGAATGCATGGAAATGCTTAGGATAGCTCAGTTACAAGCCATTGACATTAAAGACTGGAATACACCGAGATCGGTTCCAATGCCCGAAAAATTTACCTTTGCGTACCGCTCTCAACCTATTGGGTTGCAAAATATGTGGGATCTGTGGGTGAGTAAAGATTCCATTGCTGTCATCAGTATCAGGGGAACCGATATTAATCCAAACCCTGTAAGTTGGTTAGCAAATATGTATGCGGCCATGGTTCCTGCAAAAGGAGAATTGAAGCTGGAGAAAACATTTAATTTTAAATATAATCTTAGTAACGATCCTAAAGCGGCTGTTCATATAGGATTTCTTATAGGAACGGCTTATTTATCACGGGATATTTTACCGAAACTGGATTCGTGTTATAAAAAAGCTGGGATTAAAAATTTTATAATCGCTGGTCATAGCCAGGGAGGAGCCATTACTTATTTACTCACATCACATTTGGAGAGTTTAAAACGGGAACATATAATCCCCGAAGACGTCAGGTTTAAAACCTATTCGAGTGCTGCCCCCAAAGCGGGAAATTTATATTATGCTTATGAATATGAAACGCTCACCCGTAACTGGGCTTTTAATGCCGTAAATACTTCCGATTGGGTTCCTGAAGTTCCACTCAGTGTTCAAACAGAGCATGATTTTACAGATGTTAATCCTTTTAAAGGAGCTAAAGCAATGATTAAGAAACAAAAATTTCCTGCCAGGCTTGCACTACGCCATATCTATAAAAAATTGAGCAAGCCATCGAATAAAGCGCAGAGGAATTACGAAAAATATTTAGGAAAAATGGTTTCGAAACTGGTCAAGAAAGCTTTACCCGAATTTGAAGCCCCAGAATATTATAAAAGCAGTGATTACGTGAGAATAGGAACCACTGTGGTGCTATATGCCGACGACGATTATAAAAAAGTATTTCCACAAAACCCTAAGGAGGTATGGCTCAATCATTTTATTGACCGGTATTTATTTTTGGTAGAAAAATTAAAATAGATTGCCGCGGAAATTATAAATCTTCGGGATTAAGTCAGTTCGTTTATTTTTTTTCTTCCTTGTCTTTTTTTCTGAAATATTTTCGTAATAAAAAACTGTGCTTAAGACCTTCCAGATCTTCATCCAGTTTTTTAGAACCACTTTCCAGATTCTTTAAGGTTGTCTTTAGGTCAGCCCCCGCTTGTTCATCTTTTAAAAGCACACCAATAGGGCTTTTCGGGTTGTTGGCTGCTTGCTTTAAGTTGGTAATAAAAACGGAAGCCGTATCCGAAATTTTATTCAATTCCTGAATCGTTTCTTTTAAGGATTTAAAAACGAGCGTATCCGTTACAAGGTTATTGGCAAGCGTTCCTTTCGTATTTAACTTTGAACTAAACGTGGAAAGCGAAGCCATTAAAATTTGCGCTTTATCGGAAGCCGTTTTTAAAGAATGAGTCATGTTTGCAATATTGGTATACACTTCTTCATCGTTAATCAGTTTACCAAGAGTACCGGTGCCACCGGCCAGTTTTTTACTGATGAGTTTAACATCGTTGGTAATGTCGAGCAGGTTTTTATTATTCTCCTGTAAAGTCGTCATCATATCTTCTGTAGAGATGGTGTTTTCTACACCCAGGGTATCGTCGCTGGTAACGGCACTGGCGGTGGCTGAGCCACCATAAATTACCAGTATTTTATTACCGATTAAACCATCCGTACTGATCTTGACTTTAGCATCCCGGCGAATAAATGGCTGAGCATCCCTGTCAATATTCATAATGACTTTTACCTGCGATGATCCGAAAAATTCAACCCGTTTTACCGTACCAATTTTTACACCGGAAAACCAGATGTTATTTCCTTTTTGCAAGCCATTCACATCAGGAAAAAAAGTAGTAACCTGTAGCTTTTTAGAAAATGTTTGATGGATATTTCCTATCGTTAATACCCCTGCTACAAGGAAAAGAATGCCTAAGAATATAAAAATGCCTACTGTGACAGCGCGTTTATTTGGGGATGTGTTCATAATATTATTGTATAAAATTGTAGTTATAAAAGCTTTGTACACGGGCATCTTCATCTTCAAATACTTCATGAAACTTGCCTATTTTATGAAATTTGCCATCGAGTAGCATCGCTATTTTTGTACCGGTTGCTTTGGCGCAGGTAAGATCGTGGGTGATGATAATGGAAGTAGTGTTATATTTTTTTTGGACTTCATTAATCAGGTCATTAATCTCAATACTGGTGATAGGATCCAGCCCCGAAGTGGGTTCATCATATAGCATGATCTCAGGTTTGAGAATTAATGTGCGGGCAATGCCGATCCGTTTTTTTTGTCCGCCTGAAAGATCGGAGGGCATGCGATTCATTTTATCTTTTAACCCTACAGCTTCCAGAACTTCTTCAACGGCGGTGGCGATTTCTTTTTTGCTCAGGGATTTAAAATTCATAGTAAGAGGAAACTCCAGGTTTTGCCTAACGTTCATGCTATCATACAAGGCACTGTTTTGAAAAGAAAAGCCGATTTTTAACCTTAGTTCATCAAGTTCTTTTGAAGATAAATGATCCACGCTTTTACCTAATACTTTTACATCCCCTCTATCGGGTTTTAAAAGACCTACTAATAATTTAATAAGCACCGACTTGCCGGAGCCCGAACGTCCCAGTACCACCATATTTTCGCCTTTAAACACATCAAGGTCGATATGCCTTAACACATGGAGATCTCCAAACGATTTATACAAACCCCTGATAGAAATAACCGGTTCCGCATGTTGATCTATATGTGTTTTTAAATTTTCCATCATTAAAAATAACGGATCCAGTTACTAACCTGTACAATAACAATCTCTTCTATAAATACTAAAAACATAGATAATACAACTGCCTGGTTTGCGGCTTTACCAACACCTTGCGTCCCCTGAGTAGCGTGGTACCCTTTATAACAGCCAACCATACCAATGGTAAAACCAAAACAAATGGATTTGATAACTGATGTAAATATATCTAAGAAAATAATGGTTTCGAAACCATGTTCAAAGAACATAATAAAGCCGGTAGACTCATGGGAGTTCACATTTACATAAGCACCAAGCAAACCTACAAAACTGCAATATAAAGCAAGTACGGGAATCGTTATGGTAGACGCCAATACCCGCGTTACAACTAAATATTTAAAGGGATTAATGGCAGATACTTCCATGGCATCTATTTGTTCTGTTACCCTCATGGAGCCAAGTTCTGCGCCAATGCTGGAACCAACCTTCCCGGCACAAATCAACGCGGTTACCAAGGAACCCAAAGCCCTTACAATGGCAATAGAAATTAAAGAAGGCAGCCATGAAGTGGCACCGAAAGATTCTAAGGAAGGGCGCGATTGTTTTGTAAAAACCATTCCGGTAATAAAACCGGTTAAGGTAATAAGGGGCAATGCTTTTAAACCGATTTCGTAACATTGGTTAATCACCTCACGGATATGAAAGGGAGGGCTTACCAATTGCCTGAAGAATAATTTAATAAACTGAAATGCGTTGGATACACCCAGAAAATAATCGTCCATGTTTTTAGAAATCACATACTGACCTTTTGTGCGCATACATATTGTAGTTAAAATCAATAGAGTAGCCAAAAACTAATGCCAATGGATGCGGGTTATAAGCATAAACGTTTTACGAGATAAAACAGAGTGGTTTAATGAAATATCCCCATTATGGGAATATTTTTACCCAGTAATTCCATATGAGAGTGAGACATAGTTTCATAGAACGAAATAATGAAACAGGTTTTATAGAATAATGCCCTTTACAGGGCATTATATCTGTAATAAAAAGTCAATCTTTTCAAGGGACAGGTAATGACAACGTTTTTAATTTTAAAACTCCAGTCTGTAACTCAGGATAGGAATAAGAGGAGCCTGATACCAGTATTTTATTTTGCCTGTATTACTATCATAATACTGACCTCCGATATTTTTACGGTTAGTTGTATTTTGAATATCTAATGCTAAGGTACTGGTGAGTTTTTTGTAATTGCGTTTTACACTTATTCGTATATCCAAACGGTAATAATCAGGATTTTTATTTCCAAAGGTTTTTGATTTGTCTTCTACTGTTTCACCTTTTAAAACCGAAGCTTCCAGGTTAATTGGAGTATAGCGCATCCCACCAACATATACCGATTTAATATTTAAACCGATGATACGGTTCTTTCTTTTTTCAGATAAGGTCCATTCTTTTCCGGCAGTAATAGTTAATGCATAATTCGTATTGAATTGGGTATTGTACCACTGACCATTAGCAGCTTTGTATTTGGAATCATATAAAGAACCAGAAACTAAATAGTATAAGTTATTATGCAGGAAACGTTCGTAGGTTAATTCCAAACCATAGTTCCTTCCAAAGCCCTTATTATTTAAAGGATCGGTTGTGTAACCCCCGGTTGAATTTAAAACAGAGAAGGTACTTGTTTTATCAGTACTTACAGGGATATTAAATAAATGTTGGTAATAGATTTCCGTTTTAATATGAGAGTAACTATTAATACTCCAGTCATACCCTACTACCAGGTGATGCGCTTTGCTTAAACCAACCGTTTTATTGGGGTTGGTGTACGATCCGTCGGTGTTGGGTTTTTGTGCAAAGTAAACACCCAAAGGCTGCAACTGGCTATGTAAGCCGTAACCAAACGTGACATTATTTTTTGGATTCAACTCATATTTAAGCGAAGCCCTTGGTTCCAGGGAATTAGAATTATTAAGGAACAATTGAAAATAATGCATCCCGATGTTTGTAGTTAGCCGTTCATTTAATTTATAATTCCATTGAAAAAATGCCTGCGCAGTTTGTGTGCTGCCTTTCACATTAATTCGTGTGATAAGAACTGTAGTATCGTACTTATCTTTTTGGTTAAGGTTATAACTAAGTTGATTTACAATAAACCCTGTGCGAATGCTGCTTCTGGCATTTATTTTTTTAGTATAGGTAGAGGAGAGCGTGATTTTATTCTGAGTATAGTATTGATCGTTTTCTTTGGTTAAGGTATTAAAATCGCTTTGCATTTTTTCCTCAGCATATCCGTTTTTTATCCCTGAAAAAACCAAAGCGGTTTTAAGATAAGACTGATTCTTAAATAATTTGGTATTGGTTAATCCTATAGCTCCTGTATTACTATAAAAATTTGTATTTAATCGTGTAAACCCATCTTCTGCCCATTTAGCGCTGTCTTTTTTTGCAGAGGTAGTTTGGGAGCTTATGCCGCCAAAACCAAATACACCAAAGGTTCCAAGCTTTTTAGTGGGTAAGGATACATTAAATGAAAGATCCTGGAAATTAGTACTTCCATCACCTACAGGAACACCTATTTTACCCAAAAGATTTAACGTGGAGTAACGGTAGTTAACTAAATAAGATCCGTCATAATTTTTTTTGAAAGGGCCTTCTGTGGAAACATCAGCCCCCATAACTCCCAACTGAAAGGTATATTCTCTTTTCTGATTATTTCCCTTTCGCAACCGCAGATCAAACACCCCCGACAAGGCATTACCATATTCTGCAGCAAAAGCGCCTGTAGAAAAATCAGAATTCCCTAACACCTGCGAACTCAGAATAGAGATACCGCCTCCCGATGTACCAACATTTGCAAAATGGTTTGGGTTAGGAATTTCTACGCCTTCCATACGCCATAGTAACCCGCCTGGAGAATTACCACGAATAGAAATATTATTATTGCCATCACCTGTGGTAATCACTCCCGCGAAAGAACTGGCCATCCGTGCAGGATCGTTTACAGCAGCGGCAAATTTTTGCGTTTCTTCTACCGAAAAAGCTCTGGTACTTACAGTAGACATCTCATTTAAAGGTTTATTCTTTTCCACTTTAGCAGTTACAACTACTTCATCTATCGCTTTCAAATCTTCTTCGAGTGTAACTGTTAATACCAATTCCTTTCCGGCATTCACTGAAAGGTTTTGCATAAAGATTTCTTTGTAACCGATAAAAGAAATCTTTAAAGTTTGTTTACCAATGGGTACCTGGCTCAATTTAAATTTTCCGTTTTCATCGGTGCTACATCCATTTAATGGCGTTGAATTTACCACTACCACTACCGCTCCCGGTAAAGGGGATTGTGAGACTTTATCTATTACTGTTCCGCGAACCGTTTGCGTAGCAGTTTGTGAAGACAGATGAAAGGAAATTATCTGAAAAAATAATCCTATCAGGCAACTGAATTTTGTAATATTCATACTTAAGTATTAGGGGGTTTACTATTGAAACAATTAGTTTAAATGAATTACTTTTCCTGATCCACTAACTTTGGAGTTAACATTTGGAGAGCCTCTATAGCTTATTTTACCACTGCCCGATACATTTGCTTCGAGGTTTTCGGTACACCATACATTAATATTTCCTGATCCGCTTACATGTGCATCGCATTGTTTGGATAACAGATCTACCAACATCGTATTTCCTGAACCGCTGCTTTTCAAAGATTCATTTTCTGCTGTCCCCCCCGAGATGGTAATGTTCCCTGAGCCGCTCACAGATGTTTTTATACTTTGTGTTTTTAAAGAGGGAATAGAGATGTGTCCGCTTCCGCTTACATCCAGGTCTAACGTCGTAGTGCTAATTTGTTTTTGCACTGCAATTTTGCCACTGCCACTTACAGATAAATTATAAATGGAAGGTGAGTGAACGGTAATGATGATGGTATTATGTTTGATCAGACTTCTGCGTGATCTTATTTTTAAAACAGATCCGTCAGTCGTAATATCAATTACTTTTTGAACATTTGGCTGGGCAGATATCTCTACTTTATAGATACTGTCTTGCGTGTAGAGTACGTTAGCAGAAATATCAAGATCAATGCTGCTAAAATCACTTTTGTTTATAACGGTTGTGGTGTTGATTCCTCTGCCAATAACAAATCCGATTTGGGTTTTATGACAGGAAGATAAATTAATAAGGAGTAAGCCAGCGACTAATAATTTAATAGATTTCATAGGGTTTAAAATTTGTGTTATAGTAGTATGACAACACAAATAGGTTTTACCCCTACGCTCACTAAAAATAAATTAAAAGAATCTGACGAAAATTTTTGCACCTACCCACATTTTAAGGTTGGTATGATCAATAGTATGATCGTAGAGATTATAGGAAGAGATTTTACTATAGGTATCTGTATATTTTTTCGCAGTTGTATCTGCCATAAATAAATTAAAAGTTGGGCCAATTCCTATACTAAATTTGGAGCACGCCTGATATTCTACTCCTATAAATAATTTATGAAGAAGGTTGCGGGTAAGTACATCTTCCGTTTGCTGTAATTGCTGGGAAGTTAGGCTGGCGGATAGATTCCATTTCTTTTTTATTGGAAGCGAAGTTCCAAGACCATAACCATAGGTCAATATTTTGGGATTGTTATAATTTACTCCTGCTATAAAAAAAGTATGTAGCCGATTAACGCCCGTAGCAAAGGCTACTGTACCAAATGATAATTCATCACATGCTATTTCTAATTTATGGTATCCTTTTTTTACAAAATTAAATAAACCGATGGGAACCCCCGAGGCTGTATCGGCAAGGTTAACAAGAGAAAGTTGTACACCTTTTAAGTAGTGAGTATGATTTACCAATCCTGCTATTTGCATCCCGTTATTACATTTACTGGTATTAATTAGTCCGGCTATCTGAACACCTTTTACAGTATCAGCATGATTTAATATACTGGCAATCTGCATTCCTTTAATGGAAGAAGTCGTATTAAAGATTCCTGCAATCTGCATTCCACGGGTTTGTTGTTTGCTGGTATTAAAAACTCCACCTGCCTGCATCCCTTCTGTAGTGCCCGAATTTACATTCCCAATTCCTGAAAGCTGTATCCCTTTTGTATTTCCTTTATTAATAGAGATGATCCCCGAAAGCTGTGTTCCGGTAGTGCTTTTACCGTTCACATTAAATAAGCCTGCTGCCTGTATTCCTTTAACGTTGCCTGATACAATATTCCCAAGCCCTGCTACTTGTCCAAACTGCACATTACCATGGTCAATATTTAATAATCCCCCTAATTCAAAACCATTCACTCCTTTTGAATAACCTGCCAGGATATTAAACGACACTTTATTTACCGTATTAATAGAGAGTAAGCGGTTGGTGCCTACGTATGGAATAAGAGATACAGACATGGTACTGAATAAGGTATCACTGATGTTTCTGAAGTTGGTGTTAAAGTGTTGGAATTTCTCCCAAAACTTGCTTAAGCTCTTTGGTGCAAGAATAACAGAGTCTTTTTTCTCAGGAATAATGCTGTCTTTTATCGGCACTGCAAGGGGTTCGGTAACGCTATCTTTTTTAGCCTTTATAGGATACAGGTACAATACAATTTCCTTTTTAGGTTGGTTATAAATCGCTACAACGGTATCTTTGTAATGTTCCTTTGCAAAAGAGACAGATATAGCCGGAAGAGAATTTGAATAGGATAACGTAAAAAATCCGTACTCATTAGAAATGGCGGAATGTTTGGTTTGTTTCACATAAATACTGGCCTCCGGTATAGCAGAACTATCGCCTGCATTGTATACATAGCCTTTTACTACAAAAGGTGATGGCGTGGGCTTATTCGTGCATTTTATAATAATGTATTTATCTTTCAGTTTGTAAGTGCAGCCCGATGTTTTTAAGATCTCATCGAGTACAAGCCTTAAGGGTTTTTTATAAAAGTTGATGCTGATCCTTTGTTTATCATTAAAAGGCTTGGTGTAGGAAAACAGGGAAGAGGTTTGAAAAGTAATGCTCTTAAATACATCTGCAACCTCCATGTTACTAACATTGATCGTAACGAGCTTCTCCAGATAGGGTGGATTTTGAGCTTTTAAATGAATGGATCCAAAAACTAAAACACCTATCACTAAAAAATATGTAGCCTTGTTTATGAATGGCATGATTGGCCTGTAATAATATATCCTGAAGATGTTTTTTCGTAACTCAGGCCCAGTGTTTCTGTAATAATACCAAGTACAGCCTCTAAACTTTCCTGTTCAAATTGGGTAGTGATGGTGCAATTGCGAAGAGCCTCATTTTTAAGAACGATATTAGTTTTATAGGCTTCATTTAATTTAGCAATCACATCTCCTAAACGGCTATTTACAAAATGGAATGTTTCCGGTTTTTCCGTTTCATGGGTACGATGTATAATTTGTTTTTTCGACCTCACATAAAGTGCATTTTCAGACGCTCTGATCTCAATCTCCGATCCAAGGCTATCAAATAGTAAAACGATTCCTTCATCAACATGTACATATACCGTATCAGTATCTAATGAAGAACGAACGTTGAATTTAGTACCAATGTCTTTAATAAAGACATGGCCTGCATCAATAATAAATGGAACTTCTTCGTTGTGTACAACCGAAAAATAAGCGGACCCTTTTAAATGTAAAATCCTGTTTTTCTCTCCAAAATGCTTATCCACTACCAGGCTCGAATGTGAAGCAATAGTTGCATGAGTACCATCAGCCAATGTCACGTTTTGTGTTTCTTTTCCTGTAGTGTAGGCAATTTCAGAATACGTTTCTTTGTTTAAGAAAAAAGAGATCACAAAACCAACACCTATTAACACAGCAACAGAAGCGGCAATACGTAGGTAAAAATTTCTGGTGTAAAGCGGTTTAATGTGATGATCCTGTTGTATAGCAGGTTGTATATTTTCCCAGGCAGCTTTTGTATCAGGCAATTTAGCGCTTTGATAGGTATGAATCAGCGAAATGGTTTTTTCACTATCCCTATAATAACGTTCGTTGTCGGGGCTTTCACTTTTCCACTCGTCCAATAGGATCGCTTCTTCCGGTGAAGCTTCTCCTGAGAGAAACTTAATGATCAGTTCATCTATATTTTCTATTTTACTCAAAACAATAAAGGCTAAGGATGATTAATATAATTGGCAAATATTCTTTTAATTGCTCTCTCATGATTTTTAAAGCTTTCCCCATTTGGTTTTCCACCGTTTTTATGGATAAACTTAGCTGATCGGCTATTTCCTGGTATTTTAATTGTTCAAACCGGTTCATTTTAAAAATCTTTGCACATTGTTCAGGTAAACAGGTTAAAGCCTCTTCTATTTTTTGCTGAAGTTCTTTTTGTTGAAGACCATCCCGTATTTCCCCAACACTGCTGTGTAATTGAACTTCCCGGGCATATCCACTCCTTACTTTTTGCTGTTTTATCCTGTTTAAGCAGGAATTATGTACCGATTTATATAACAAAGCTTTCAATGAGGTATGTATGGTTAAAGTAGTTCGTTTTTCCCACAACGAAATAAAAACCTGTTGCACTGTATCCTCTGCATCGTCCATATCCTTTAAGATGGTATGAGCATATATAGATAGCGGTCGGTAGTGATCATGAAAGATCACTCCGAAGGCCTCTGTATCGCCCGACTTAAATTTTTCTATGAACACACTATTTGGTTCCAATGTAACTAGCTTTGGCTTTTAAAACGGCAAAGGTAGAAACTTTTAATGTATGACAACCGAAAATGCATTTACCCCTACGAATAAAAAATATTTATTTTATCAGGGGTAAAAAGTAGCTTTGTGATAGATATAATTTAACGTGGAATTCACTACAACCGATGCAATCCTCCTGCATGCTGTTTATAACCCGGCCCTAACAGATTCCGGAACCGGTTTAAGAGAAATTATCGCCTATCACGATTATATCGACCATTCTATTCTTACGTACGAAGAATTTCACACCTCCATTCAAAAACTGCTAAAGGCAGGTTTAATTAAACAGGTAGATCAAAAAATAATGAGCGAAACTCTTTACAAAGTATGGTATGCAGGGTGTTTTAAGAGTGGAAAGCGGTTTACGGACCAAAAAATACTAAAAGAAATTAAAGAGTATTTAAATACTTCTTTTTCCGTAATTCAACAGGAGAACGTTTCTATAAACACAACAAAGGAAGAATTTAGTAAAATCGTAAAAGAATATGCTGGTTAATCATTTTTTAGGTTAAGTTATTTTTCGAGTACTGTTTTTAAATTGTTAAGACTTGTCTCCAGATCTTTTCCGAGCATCTTTGTGAGATTAAAGAGAAGATGCATCATTTTGTTTGGATAATTACGCAAACCTGTGAGCACCCAGAGGATTTTTGTTTTGCCGTCGGGTAGCTCCTCTGTAATTAGGAACGTAGTTGCATGTCCTTCAAATGGTTTTATAAAGTGAAGGGACATATCAATTCTTTGGCCATCAATCACAAATGTAATTTCCTGAGTGCCTTTTCCAACATTTTTAATATCACTGTCCCAGGCCGCTACAAATCCTACAGTACCGTCGGTGCCTGTATATTCCATTCGCACGTTAGGATCAACCATGAGCCATTTATTGTAAACCGATTGATTTCTTAATAGTTTGATATGATTAAAAACCTCCTCTTTTGGTTTGTTGATTACAATTTCCCGTTCAATAATATATTCATTACTCATAAATGCAGCAGCAAGTAAAGGAATAGCAATGATGATAGCGATGATAATTAAAATAGTCATAAGATAGGTTTAGGGGTTTAAATTTAAGTGAGATGATGTATGTATTTAAAAAGTTGATTTCAGTTTTTTATGGTAATAAGCATAAGATAAAAATCCCAGGATTAACGGAAGAAAAATAGGTGCCCAGTTTTCTGCAGATTTACCTGAACAGATGATCAGGTACATAGCTCCGATGATATCAAATATTAATCCGGCATAAGCCCATTCCCTTATACGCGGAAAACCCGGAAACAAAATAGCAAATACACCCAGCAGTTTTGCCACACCCAAAAAAGGAACCAATGCTTTGGGAAGCCCCATTTCTTTAAAACCGTCCACTGCCAGTTGCATAACGGCTATATCAGGAATGGCTGACATTAGCATAAATGCGGCGAAAAGCCCTGTAAAGATCCAATAAAGGAGGTTTGTTGTTTTAGTTGTTGTCATGATGAGATTGGTTTAAGTGTTATTTGAAAAAAGTAAATTGGTGTTGTAGATTTTAATATTTATGTGTGTTGTGTTAGTGAATTATATTTTTTAGCCGTGCCATACATATTACTTCCTTATCACTTTTATACCATTCGATACAGGGAAAAGTAGTATCAATATTTGGTACCGCTAAAAGCGTGTGAAATGCATTTGGTATAACATCTATTTTTTTCATGAAATCAATAATGAGCTCCGTTACATAAATGCCTTTACGAATGGTAAATGTTTTACAATGGTATGCTTCTCCTTCTCCCTTATATTCTTCTTTCACAGCGGCTTTATAAATAATGGTGCCATCTTCCTCCTGATGAAAGATCCCATAAAAAGGTCTTTCGCAAATAGAAGGATGCAGGCCCTCCAACGTTTTAAACGCTTTGATAATACCGGTTGGAAAAGGCTTAACCGTTATATAAAACACATTTATGTCTTCTGTTAAACGGTGCGTTTCCATTTTTTATTAAAACTTCATTCAATGATCCGATACAAACATACTACCATTTAGAAAAACGAGAGAGGTGTAAAAACGACAATGTTAGGAGTTGATTGCGACAGGTTTTTGGTTTACATTTGAAGTATGAAAACAACACGAAAAACAAAAAACATTTCTGTTTTAATACCTAAAGGAGATATAAGCCTTAGTAATGTTGAAGGGATTCATCATATTTTTTCGGAAGCAAATAAGATGCTGGAAAGAATAGGAAAAGAACCCTTATTCAAATTTCAATTAATTGGTGAAAGGAAAAATAATTTACTAAAGGAAAACTTTTTCAGTATACATCCTAAGTTTTTGCTGGACGAAGATTTGGAAACAGACCTCCTGATCATACCGGCATTGCATGGGGATATGTTATCCAGTCTTGAATTAAATAAAGAACTCATTCCATGGATTGTTGAACAGCACAAAAAAGGAACAGAGATTATGAGTCTTTGTACAGGTGCATTTTTACTGGCATCTACAGGCTTATTGTCTGGTAAAAGCTGCACAACTCATTGGATTCATGCAAACGATTTCAAAGAAATGTTTCCGGACATCAATTTACTGGATGATAGGATCATGACAGATGAAAATGGCATCTATACAAGTGGAGCGGCTTACTCATACTTAAATCTAATTTTGCACGTGTTGGAAAAATATACCAACCGGAGCGTAGTAACCTTTATTGCTAAAGTGTTTGCAATTGATATTGGGCGCGAGAGCCAATCGCAGTTTATTATTTTCCAGGGGTATAAACACCATAGCGACGAATGCATCTTAAAAGCGCAGGAATTTATTGAAGATAATTTTCAGGATAAATTATCTATTGATGAGTTGGCAGATATGTTTTCGCTTGGCAGAAGGAGCCTGGAACGAAGATTTAAAAAAGCCACCAATAATACGGTGGTGGAATATATACAAAGGGTTAAAGTAGAAGCGGCAAAAAAGAGCTTTGAAACCAGTAGTAAAAATATTAATGAAGTGATGTATGATGTAGGGTATAATGATACCAAAGCCTTCCGGTCTACTTTCAAAAAAATATCCGGCTTATCACCCCTCGATTATAAAAAGAAATACAATAAGGACCTCGTAGCATAAGTTCGGGGGCGATGGTCAGGGAGGATTATTTAGCCTCACAATTCTGAATGAATTGAATATTAATAATAAGGTCTCTTGCACAAATAGGGTAACAACCACAACGTGGTTGAACCTGATTTTTTGAGCTTATTAACCACCGAATTCAAAACATCTATAGTATTGACGTATCTTTTCACTAATCCCAACATTATACTAACACAAATCTGTTTAAAACATCGCTTATGATTTAATTTACTCGTTTCATTCTAAAGTAACTTCGTATAATTAAAAAATAAGCAACATGTTATCATTCATTCTTCAAATTACAAATTCTGTAACTGCCGCAGTAGTGGATAGTGGAGCCGCACAATCTGCTGTAACCGGTATACAGCCTATAGCATTACCTCCAAACGAAATACGTGTATTTGATATAATTGCCCAGGCATGGGTTATTATGATTCCTTTGGGGCTTCTGTTATTAATGTCTATTTATGTAATGGTAGAACGGTTTTTAACCATTTCCAAAGCTTCTAAAAAAAATGTAACCCTGTTGGCAAGTGTTAAAGACATGATCAATAGCGGAAACCTGGCGAATGCCCGCAATATGTGCAAAAGTGTAAATACTCCCGAAGCGATTATGCTGGAACAAGGAATATCCCGTATTGGGCAAAGTATGCAGGAAATCCGTGAAGCGATGGACAAATCAGGTTCATCTGAATTATCGAGTCTTGAAAAAAACATGAGCATCTTAAATATCACAGGCCGTATCGCTCCTATGTTTGGTTTTATCGGAACTATTATTGGGGTTATTGAAATTTTCTATAAAATATCAGTTGCTAAAACAGTAGAAATTGAAGTAATCTCTTCAGGCTTATATGTAAAAATGGTAAGTTCTTGTGGTGGCTTAGTAGTTGGTGTTATTGCTTTTGTGGGATACCACTGGTTAAATGCCCGTATCGACAGATTATCGCACCGAATGGAAGAAACACAAATTGCGTTTTTAGATATTTTAAACGAGCCAAGCAAATAAGTTAGAAGTATGATTTAAGAATTCTTAAATCACAAAATCTAAAATCTAAAACAAAATGGGATTACGTAAAAAAGCACATAGCGAAGCAGAAGTAAGCACAGAGGCATTAAATGATATTATGTTCTTTCTGTTGCTCTTCTTCCTTATATTATCTACAATGGTAAGTCCTAATGCTATTAAAGTAAATCTGCCAAGTTCCAAGCCCAATACACCTGTCGACAATAAAAAGAAACCGATTCATTTGGACGTTTCCAACGACCGGCATTATTTTGTAGAAGGCAAGGAAATTGATTTCTCTGTATTGGAATCTACATTGATATCAGTAATTAATGGAAATCCTGAGCCAACAGTGGTTCTACAAATGGATAAAGACCTGAGTATACAGGATGCCGTAGATGTGATGATCGTAGTAGATAAATTAAAATGTAAAATGGTGTGGGCTACCAAGCCTTCAAACGGAAAATAAGCAATGATTTTATCCAGGTCGGAAGAAAATAAAAACAGGTTCATCTCTTTAGGGGTTTCTCTATTGATCGTTTTGTTGCTTTTGTTATTTCTGATTTTTTATATTATTACCGTTCCCAATCCTCCTTTTCCTGAAACACCGGGCGGCGGCGGCGGTATTGAATTTAATATCGGGAATATGATCGAAGGTACGGGAAACGTAGACCCCAACGTTGGAATTGGTGAGGCAGTAAAAGTGATTGAAAGTACAGAGGTAACGCCGCCAACACCTCAAAACAATTCTGAAGAAGTAGTTACCTCCGAACATGGCGAAGATGTGGATATCAAGAAGAACGAGAAAATTAACCAAACAACCGTGGTTATTCCGGTTAAGCCAAAAGAAAAAACACAGGCGGAACTACTCAAAGAAAAATTCCTAAAGAACCAGGGAAAAAATGGTGGTGGAGATGGTAACAGTGGACATGAAGGAAATGATGGAAGACCTGATGGAAAACCAAATACACATGGTGAAGGAGGAACAGGCGGTGGAACCGGTGGTGGTGATGGGCCAGGCAATGGTCCCGGAAAAGGACCCGGTAATGGCGGATATGGTTTTAGTTTAGCAGGGAGAGCTGTATTATCGCCCCCTCCTATTAGTAAAGATACTCAGGAAGAAGGAACCGTAGTGGTTGAAATTACAGTAGATAAAACAGGAAAGGTAATTAAAGCAGAACCTGTTGGCAGAGGAACAAACACCAATAGCATCATGCTTAAAACCAAAGCACGCCAGGCGGCACTCGCTACCAAATTTAATGTAAGCGGTGAATTTGAAGAACAAAAGGGAACATTAACGATTGTATTTAAATTTTAATCATAAATATAAACAGCTCTCTTATGTCTTATATCTTTTTGAAGAATGACTTATAATCAAACATTAGAGTATTTATTCGGAAAGCTTCCCATGTACCAACGGATAGGGGCAGCGGCTTATAAGGCCAACCTTAACAATACCATTGCCATTTGTAATGCTCTTGGGAATCCTGAAAAAAAATTGAAGTGTGTACATATCGCGGGCACTAACGGTAAGGGATCTTCCTCTCATATGTTGGCTGCTATTTTACAACAGGCAGGCTATAAAACGGGTTTATACACATCGCCTCATTTGGTTGATTTCAGGGAGCGGATCAGGATCAACGGAAAGCAAATTCCCAAAACGAGCGTTGTAAAATTTGTAGAAGATCATAAAGCAACGTTTGAAAAAATTGAACCTTCTTTTTTTGAATGGACTGTAGGTCTGGCCTTTGATCATTTTGTGAAAGAAGAAGTAGATATTGCCGTTATTGAAGTGGGCCTTGGTGGCAGATTGGATTCTACCAATGTAGTTAATCCGGAGGTATGCCTCATTACCAACATTAGCATGGATCATATGAATTTATTGGGGAGTACCCTGCCTGCTATTGCTGCTGAAAAAGCAGGGATTATAAAATCCCGTATACCCGTTGTTATAAGCCAAACTCAGCTGGAAGTAATTTCGGTATTTAATAATAAGGCAAAAGAAGTAAAGGCTCCCGTTGAATTTGCCGATAAAAACTTTAAAGTCATTTCTTCAGGTTATTTCAAAGAAAATTTGACAGTGGAAATTCTGAATAAGAAATCAAACCACACATTAAAGTATGAATTGGATTTACAGGGAAGTTACCAACTGAAAAACATATTAGGTGTTTTAAATACAGTAGATGTTTTAAAAGACAAAGGCTTTATGATTGAAGATGCTGAAATACTATCGGCACTTAAAAATGTACAAAAAATGACCGGCTTACAGGGGAGATGGCAGACTCTCAGCACAAAGCCTTTGGTAATAGCTGATACAGGACATAATGAAGATGGGATAAAAGAAGTGTTGGAAAATTTAAAACGTTACCCGTATCAAAAACTGCATTTTGTATTAGGAGTTGTAAATGATAAAGACATTTCTAAAATACTGAAGATGCTTCCGAAAGAAGCAACCTATTATTTTTGTAAAGCTTCCATACCAAGGGCTCTGGATGAAAACGAATTAAGTGTTTTGGCAAAAAAAGCCGGCTTATTGGGCGCAACATTTAAAACAGTTCCAGAGGCATTGACAAAAGCAAAAAAACAAGCAAAGGCGAATGACCTTGTGTTTGTTGGTGGTAGCACCTTTACGGTTGCTGATGCACTTCCTCAGTAGTTTTATCGTTGGTTAATCTTTCTACTCATTTTTATATAACATCTTTTCTCTTTTCTGATTCACTTCATTCCGCTATTTCTACTTTTGTATTCTCAATCCTGAAGGGATTGAATATGAAGGGAACTTTCCTGTACGTTTCTCAAATTAATGAGAATCTGTTTTATCAGTATTCTATAGTTTTTCTACGAGTCCCTCAATCCTGAAGGGATTGAATATGCATAATATATAGTGGCTTCTGATTCCTCTCTGTAATACTATTTACATGTTCTTTTCAATCCTGAAGGGATTGAATATGAATAAATGAATAAAAAAAACCCGCTAAAATTTAGCGGGCCTTCTCCTTCTAAACGATATACTTAAAGCTAGTGACCTACAATGTCAGCTCTCATGGGTAACAAAATAGTGGCAAGGTCATTTTGTTCTGTGGCAGGCACATTATAAAATGTCATGGCTTTTACTAATTGTCCAACTAAAGTATCAAACTCTGCATTCGTTAAACTCATTCCTGTATGTGCAGCTAACATGGTTTTGCCTTTATATTGGCAAGGTCCGCCGCTACCGGCACAGATTTGATCTATCAGATTATATCTGAAATATTTTAAACGATACGGATCAGATGCGGTCGTTGAAAAACGGGGACCGATAAATGCATTGGACGCGCAGTTTGTAATAAATTTATCTACCACGGCAGATATGGGAGCGATGCCACCCAAACGGGTGTAAAGTGATGGTGGTCCTGCAGCAGGAGTATTATCAACATATACCGTTTCTGTTTCTACTTTCTTTTTACAAGCGGTTGTCATAAATAGTAACGCGCCAATTGTGGCGGCTAATACAAGTGTGATTTTTTTCATGGGGTTGATTTTTTATTGGTTTATATTATGATGATTAAGATCTGAATCTGAACAGATCACGAATGTGAAGCACTAAATATTTTACACCGGTTACAGGACAGCCCCCGGTTTTTGAACCGAAGGTTCTTTCGCTTATGGTTGAACCCAATACTACCTTTAATTTGGCCTGTAACTCTGTATCGGATATTTTAGAAGTGAGGAACATTACACCAATTAATTTATCTACAGAATTAAGAGAGCAGGCCGTAACGCCATTCAACAAACTGATTTTTTGTTCTATTTGTCCGTATAAATTGGGGTCTACCTGTGAGATGTCATACGTTTTATACATCGCTGTTTGTGTATTTTGTTGGGTATAGGTAGTTTCATCCCAGTTGGCCCAAATAGTTAAACTTAATAAACCAAGACTTAACAAAAAGAGAGTTGCTTTTCCGATTTTTATAAATGATGATTTTTTCATGAGAGTTATTTAGAAGAGTTACGGCATTAAAAACGTTCCGGATTTTACAATCCTGTTAAAAAACGGTTACTAGTCATAAACAGCTAGGAATCAATCATTTTTAATTTAAAATTAACAATTGAAGCAGGGCGTTTTATCGGATCTGAAAATGAGGAGGAGAATATTAAGGATCGGATCGCACTTTTTTTTTTGAGTTTAATAGACTATATTTCGTAAAAATATTACGCCATAAAAAAACCCACTTATACTCAGGACGAACTGATTATTCTCATCAGAGAGCGTAATCAGAAAGCTTTCTCATACTTGTATGATAATTATTCAAAAGCACTTTTTGGTGTTATCAATAATATTGTAAATGACCAGGAAGAATCGGAAGATGTATTGCAAAATGTTTTTGTTAAAATCTGGAATAATTTCCCCTCTTACGATGAACAAAAGGGAAGGCTTTATACCTGGATGCTTAATATAGCGCGTAACATGGCCATTGATAGTACAAGATCCAGGCACGAAAAAATTAAACATAAAATCCAGGAGACAACTGATTCCGTATATCATAAAAATAATTTATTTGAGCAGAACAGCTCTCATGAAAACATCGGACTGCAAAATATTATTAATAATTTAAAAGAAGATCAGAAACAAATAATTGATTTGGCATACTTTCAAGGATATACTCAGGAAGAGATTTCGCAAAAATTGAGTTTACCCCTTGGCACCGTTAAAACAAAAGTGAGGCAGGCTATTATCATGTTACGGGAACTAACTAAAAACGAAATTTTGCAGTGAGTATAGAGGAAATTATAGAATCAGGTTTATTGGAAAGTTATGTGTTGGGCATAGCTACTCCCGAAGAAACTGTGATGGTGCAGGAACTCTGTGTTAAACACCCTGAATTAATTAAAGAAATTGAATTGATTGAAGAAGCCCTGATCAGCTATTCTTCACAAACTATTAAACCATTAAACAACGAGCTAAAGAATTCAATCAGTAATCGTTTGGTATTTAACGAGAAGTCAGCATCCAAAGCAACTATTATTCCTTTAAATACTCCGGCACCTCATGTAAAGCTTTACCAGGTAGGAATTGCGGCAAGTTTATTGTTATTGATCACCAGCACCATCTATAATTTTTCATTATATAAAAAGGTAAATCAACTAAGCGGACAGGTAGCAGAATTAAATACAACGAAAAGCGTTTTGGCCGATCAGATGAATGTACAACAAGCATCGATGCAAACCCTCACCTATCACTTTCAGTTTGTGGCAAATCCAAAAGTAAAAACCATTGCCTTAAGTGGAATGAATTCTTTGGTGTCGCAATCTGCAGTTGTTCACTGGAATCCGGAAACGGAAGAAGTGTACTTTGATGCCAATGCTTTGCCGGCGAGTCCACAATCCAAACAATACCAGCTTTGGGCTATTGTTGATGGAAAACCGGTTGATGCAGGGATGATCAGTTTAAATAACGGAGCCACTTTTCAAAAAATGAAACTTATTGCGGGAGCCCAGGCATTTGCCGTTACTATAGAAAACATGGGTGGAAGTCCAACCCCAACCATTGATACCATGTGTTTATTGGGGAACGTTTGATTCCTGTATTGCTTGCTATCACTCACTCAATAGACCCCTGAAAATTTTGGTTAATTGATTTAGTTTTATATATTTATATACAACTTAAAACTATTAACTATGAAAAAAAGAATTATTCTTACAGCAGCTATTTTAGGATTTGCAATTTCATCTGCGTTTAGTGCAATTACAATCCGTTATTACAATAAAGATTCTAAGTCAATAACACTTAAAGTAAAAATCGACGGAAGTATAAAAGAAGTGACGTTCGACGGAAGCAAAACATCCAGTGTAACCATACAGGGTGGAGCTAAAGAAGCAGTAATTATTACAAGTTGCGGAGAAGTAAAAATTAAAGACGGTGCTAACATCGAAATTAAAGATGGTTGTATTAAAATCAACTAATTCAGCACCTCTATATAGTAGAAAAGTCATCAGCTGTTTAGTTGATGGCTTTTTTAATGAGCAATAGCAGTGTTTTGTTTTGCAATATATTCCAGCAAAGCTTTTATGCAGGTCTCTATTTGTGGGTATTCAAGACTTTCATTGCTTAAATACACAAACATCAGATCGAGTTTTTCAGTTTTTAAAGCATCATACAGTGTGTGCTTGTTTAAACGGTACACTTCCCGCATACGCCTCCGGAGGGTATTACGTTTATTAGCTCTTTTATGCTTTTTTTTAGGAACTACAAAAACAACTCTTGCCGGAAATTCACTTTCGAAAGCACTTTTTTTATAAATAACTTTTATAGGAAAATGCGTTTTGGATTTACCTCCGGCAAACAAGGCGTCTATGGCTTTTTTGCCGCACAAGCGCTCTGTTTTATCAAAAGTAAAATCCATATAGAAATCATTGAGCTTAGTGATTCACTTATCCCAAAGTATCTCTAAGACTTTTGTTTAAAGTTATCTTTTATTGGATTCTTTAAGGTAAGAGTCTAAAGCACCCGACATACTTGGGTTTTTAGGGTTAGGCGCATAAATATCCAGGCGGTACCCGTTTTTTAACAAGGTATTTGCTGTAGCTGCTCCAAAACAAGCAATGCGCGTATTTCCCTGTACAAAATCTGGAAAATTATATTTAAGCGAACGAATTCCGGCAGGCGTAAAGAACACCAACACATCATATTCGTTTAGGTTTTTAACATCAGAAAGATCAGCACTTACAGTTCTGTACATAACAGCCTTAGTATACTTAATGTTAATGGCATCTAAGAAATCAATGATCTGTTCTTTTTGTACATCAGCCGCAGGAAGTAAAAATTTCTCTTCCCTGTTTTTTCTGATCACATCTACCAGATCCTGGATAGTTTGGTGGCCAAAGAAAATTTTACGTTTACGGTACTGGATATATTTTTGAAGGTAGTAAGCTGTAGCTTCATTGATACAAAAATATTTCATCGATTCAGGAACCGTTACGCGCATTTCATTACACATTCTGAAATAATGGTCAACAGCCATACGGCTGGTTAATATTACCGCTTTATGTTCTAAAATATCAATGCGTTGTGCTCTGAAATCTTTTACAGGCAATCCTTCAATTTTAATAAACTGGCGGAAAGTTTCTATAAGGTTATATTTATTGGCAAGATCGTAGTAAGGATTTTTATCTGTTTCAGGTTTTGGCTGAGAGATTAAAAGTGTTTTTACTTTATTTTTAGGATAGTTAGAAACCTCAATAACCGGTTGCGGTGCAACAGCTACTAATTGTTTTTTTGTTTTTACACCAACCTTAACTATTTTTTCTGTACTGGTAACTTCCGAAGGTTTAACAACTGCTTTTGGCGTTTCTTTAACCGGGGGAATAACTTTTTTTACTTTAGGTACAATTGCTTTCTTTACAGGAACTACAACTTTTTTAGCTGCTATTTTTTTTACAGGAGCTTTTTTAATCACAACAGGGCGTGACACTTTTTTAGCCGCTACTTTTTTAGTAACAGCAGGTTTAGCTTTAACAACTGCTTTTTTAGCTTTAGCAGGCTTAGCTTTAACAACAGGCTTCTTAGCAATTTTTTTGGTGCTTTTTGAAACAGATGCTTTTTTTACTTGCGCTTTTTTAGCTTTAGCAAGCGGCGCTTTAACAGCTTTTTTTTTCTTTATCGCCATATTAAAAATTAACCAATAAAAATTTAATCAATACTAAAAGAGGTAAGATTTCCAGAGCGCAAAGGTACAAAAAAATATAAACAACTCCTATGTTTTGTTCAATTACAGAGATAATAAAGCCCCGAAATAACCTTAAAGTATAAAACAACCCACAAATGATCATGGCGGGGTATAAGAACAATTCTGTAGAATATCTGGAGAACTGTATGCAAACAGCTAAAGGAAGCAGAACAACTCCCAGGGTTTGGCAGGATACAAATACATTAAAAGTATACTCACCGTTTAACTCCCCTGTAAGAGTGGCATTACTGATTAGCTTATTGGCTACAAGCTTTATGGTATACATCATAAGGATAACCGTTACAAAAAAGATGTATTGTTTTAAAGGATATACATCTTTTAAGATGAAACCAAAATAATGATTGGTGATATAAGTTAAAAAGGCAATTGTTAAAATGAAGCCCGCAGATAAGAAAACAGAAACACTTTTACCCAACCTGTAATCTTCCCTGTAAAGTTGTTTTGAGGCCTGGTTACTATAAACCGCATGAAATACCTGGAGAAGTTTTTTGGGATTAACAATGTTAATGTAAACATAAATGGCAAATACAATAAATAACAGAACCGTGGGCCAGTAGTAAGAGGTGCCATTTCTAAATACAGGACCGGTTTTGGAAGAATGCAAGCCATGATGACTGAAAACAGAAATCACCCGGGGGCTTACAGAATCTGTTGGTTGCAACAGCGGCATGTTAATAGATTGAAGCTAAAGATTTATAATACAAACCACCTTGAAATATTAAAGCCCAGTTTTATTTGGCCTTTTTGCCAGGTGTCTTGTGTGGTTGTAAGCATAGTACTTTCCAGAATAGCCGGGGCATTCGAAAAATTGATGTGAAATACATGTCCACCTGTTTCAATTTCTATACCTGCCGATAATACATTGTAATAGCCTGCCGGATTATTATGCTGGAACTCCGAAAAATTGTAAAAGTAATCAGCTACAAGAGCAAAACGTTTCGTTAATTTAATACGTCCGCCAATACCTAAAGAAAATAACCCGTTCTGATCTTCTTTTCCGTTTTTTGTATTTACCTGCTGTTTAATAAAATTACGGTATACATAAGTAGGCATAAGTTGCAACGAAAAACGACTGTTGAATTTACGGGCTATCAGTAATTGACTGCAATAGAGGATACGATGTGCTTCGTTTGTTTTCTTAGGACGGATAGTGCCGGCATATAAATTTGCAGGCAGCATGGATGTATAACCTGCACTACCATAAAAGCAAAGGGATACGGGAATTGAATTGTCTTCGCGTTGAGTCAGAAAACGCCATTTGATCAGAGCATCATTCATTTCTCTGAATTTGCTTCGGCCAATACCAACCGTTAACTCATCTGTGATTCCATAATCAAAAGACATACGGATATCTGTGGAATTATCTAAACCAAAAGCACCATGAGCAGCATCATTAAGAGGATTAGGGATAGCGCTGTTATAGATATTACCAAAACGGTGCGTGATGCGAAAATCCAGGTTACGTTTTTTAACCGTTTCAACACTTTGAGAACTTACAATTTTGGTTGTTTTAAATGTGGCGTATACTTTTTTAGGTGGCTCGTTTTTAGGATTCTCTTTAACAAGATCTAACAGGTCTTCCTGAGAAAAAGAAGAAAAAGCAGCAAAAAAAGATAAACAAAACGTGATTTTTTTTATCATGCGAATGAATTTAAAGCAGTCAAATATATACAAAAAAAACGGAAACAATTGCCTCCGTTTTTGTCTTTAACATTAAGCTAAACCCTACGGCCTTGCAAAGGGTTCAAGGGTTGCATTTACTTTTACATCCACTTCTTCGGCAATGTTCTGTACATACATCGATGGCACTTTAATTTTATAATCAGTTACTTTAATTTTAAAGTTGGCATTAAGAATAATGGTATTGCCTTTTACCGTTAATGTTCCGGGAACTTCAATTTCCTTAGCCACTCCGTGTAAATCCAGATTTCCTTTAACGGTTACTTTGTTTTCGCCGTCTTTTGTATAATCAATGGTTTCTTTTATTTTTCCTTTAAATGTACAGGTGGGGTATTTCGCTGATTCTACATAGTTTTCATTAAAATGTTCTTCCATTAATGGCTTCGGAAATTTAAAGCTCAGCATGGCTACACCAAACTGAATATCGTTAGTGGTTGTTTTTAAAACAATAGTTGCTTTCTTGTTTGTAGCATCAATATCTTCAAGAGGTGCCTTCGAAAAGAAAGAGATGATAGTGGCGTCTGCTTTATTTTTATAAAGCTGGGCTTTTGCCGTTAAGCTTACTCCTACAATACACAGGATGGTAAAGATCTTTTTTCCGGATACCTGTTTCAGATCAATTCCCTTTTGAATACGTGTTTTCATAGTCTTTTTTTAAATTAGTTGTGGATGTATTATCAAAATAAAGCAATATATATGTTAATATCAAGTAGCTGAAAGATATTTAATGATTAATTGAGGAAGACCATACTCCATTAAGCCGCTTCTTTTTATCTTTAATAAAGAGTCGGTTTTTAAGGCATTCTTTACAGAGATCTCATAGAACGTAGCATACAGGTGCTGGTGAGATAAAATATGTTTTTTTAATCCTGTCACCTTTAAAACATCAAAGTCTTTGGTTAATAAGTGCAAGTCCTTGTGATTTAAAATAGTTTCTTCTGTTTCCTGTTGAGGTGTTTCGATTAGGTAAAACTGGTAAAGATTTTGCCAGATGTCTTTCCCCGTCCGTTTTTGAATGTAAACAGAATCCTTATGATTAAGGATGATGTAATTAAAATACCTGTTTTTTATTTTTATTTTTTTATCCTTTACCGGAAGTTCATACACGGTATTATTTTGAAATGCCAGGCAATGTTCTTGTAAGATACAATTTTCACATTTTGGGTTTTGAGGTTTACACCACAACGCTCCAAACTCCATGATGGCGCTATTGTGCAGTGCCGGTTGTTTTGTATCTAAAAGCTCATCGGCAAGAAGCTGAAATTCTTTTTTTCCTTGTCCTGAATTAATAGGGGTGTGCAGATCAAATAACCGGGATAAAACCCTGTATACATTTCCATCCAGTACGGCGTGCGGTAAATCAAATGCAAAAGAAGAAACAGCAGCCGCTGTATAATCTCCAACACCTTTCAAGGCCTTAATTTCAGCATGTGTAGCAGGGAATTTCCCTTTATGATGGGCTTTAATAAATTTGGCAGCCGCATGTAAATTCCGTGCCCTCGAATAATAACCCAGTCCCTGCCAAAGCCTCATGACGGTATCTTCCGGCGCATCGGCCAAATCAGTTACTGTAGGAAAGTGCTCTGTAAATTTGAGGTAATAATTAAGGCCCTGAACAACTTGTGTTTGTTGCAAAATAATTTCAGAAAGCCATATATTATATGGATCGTTGGTATGGCGCCAGGGCAGATCGCGTTTATTTTTTTTATACCAGCTTATTAATTTTTTGGAAACAGGATGCGGAGTACTCATTAGTTGTCTATATCAAAAATCTGATCAATAGCAGCTGCATTTTTTTCTTTGATCACTTTACGTTTTAAACTCATTTTTGGAGTAAGCTCGCCGCCGTCTACACTCCATTCTTTACTCAATATAGCCACACGTTTCAGCTGTTCGTATGGGGCCAGTGTTTTATTTATGGTTTTAATATGTTCGTTTATAATTTCTTTTAATGCGGGATGCTGGCTCATTTCCTCATTGTTTGTCCATGCAATACCATGCTCTTTACAATATTCTTTAAAGTTGACAAAAGAAGGAACAATAATGGCAGAAGCAAATTTCTGATTCTCTCCAACAACCATGCTCTGTTCAACAAAACGGCTTTCTTTAATTTTATTTTCGATCATTAAAGGCGCAATGTATTTGCCGCTACTGGTTTTAAATATTTCTTTTTTCCGGTCGGTAATCTTTAAAAAGCGCCCTTCTACAAAAGAACCTACATCGCCGGTGTGGAACCATCCGTTTGCATCAATGGCTTCTTTAGTGGCCTCCGGATTTTTATAATAGCCAAGCATCACATTGGGTCCTTTCACTAAAATCTCCTGGTCTTCTTTCGCAATTTTCACCTCTGTGCCTTCTACCACCTGGCCCACCGTACCTATACGGATGTTATCTCCGCCATAATAATTAACACTGATCACAACAGCTGTTTCTGTGAGCCCATAGCCTTGCAGGCAGGTTATACCGGCGCATAAAAAAATGCTTTCCAGTTTTGGATTAAGCGCTGCCCCGCCTGAAACAATACACACTAATTCTCCGCCCAAGGCTTCACGCCATTTACTGTAAACCAACTTATCGGCAATGTTCCGTTGTAAATTATACCAGGGGCCATTGGTGTTTGGCAACTTGTAACGCAAAGCAATATCAATACTCCAGTCAAATATTTTCCGTTTAAAACCGGTTAGTTTTTCGCCTGTAGCAGTAATTTTTTCGTAGACACGCTCAATTAAACGGGGCACAGAAACAAAGATCTGTGGTTTTATTTCTTTTAAATTGTCACTGATGGTTTCTAACCCTTCCGCATAATAAATGGAAACACATTTGTAGAGGTACAACATACTAATCATACGTTCGTACACATGGTTCAGGGGTAAAAAACTTAAAGCGCGCCAGTTCAGTTTAAAAGGAGCCAGGTACTGGCAAGCCATAATATTAGATACCAGGTTATTGTGGGAAATCATCACGCCCTTTGGAGTTCCCGTTGTTCCTGATGTGTAGAGGATCGTTAATAAATGATTGGGTGTAATGGTTGCTTTTATGTTTTCTATTTTATCCGGGATAGGATTTTTTTTCCCCAGCTCAATAAATTCGTCAAACGACATAACACCTTCTATCGGGGTAAAACTGATAATGTGTTTTACATGAGGAATTTCCGCTTTAAGGGCGGTTAATTTCACATACATACTTTTATCAGAAATAAAAATGGCTTTGGCTTCCGAATGATTTAAGATGAACTGAAGATCGTAATTACTGATGGTAGGAAAAATAGGAACGGAAATGATGTTGGCCTGTTGGCAGCCAAAGTCACAAAAATTCCATTCGGGCCGGTTATTTGCAATAATGGATACTTTATCGTTTTCTTTCAAACCCAGCGCAAATAAAGCATAACTCATCCAGTTTGAATAGTTGATGAAATCGGTGCCGCTGTATTTTTTCCAATGCTTGTTTTCTTTAGCACATAGCAGATCTTCCTTTGTATGAGTTGTTTTATACAATTCGAGGATATCGAACACACGTGTAACTTCCATAGTAAATTTAATGTTAGATTAAAGATAACGAAATGCAGTCCATATTTATGGTATTGCAAGCAGAAATGTTAAATAATTAAAGTGCCGAGAATTTTTTTCAGATACAATTCATCTGTATGGTCGAAGCTGGCATAGTGTTCACTATCCACATCCAACACACCTATGATCTCTTTTTTGGAATTATATACAGGCAATACAATTTCTGATTTTGATAAAGAGCTACAGGCAATGTGTCCGGGAAACTCATCCACATCATCCACAATTAATACGGCATTGTTTTGCCAGGAAGCGCCACAAACACCTTTCCCTTTATGAATTCTTGTACAGGCTACAGGTCCCTGAAACGGACCAAGAACCAACTGTTCCTCTTTAATGAAATAAAATCCTACCCAAAAAAAATCCAGGCCAAATTTTAATGCAGCGCATATATTTGCCATGTTGGCAATGAGATCAGACTCACCTTCCAACAAGGCCTGTATTTGGGGTACAAGCGATTGATATTTTTCTTCCTTCGAATTTCCTTTTACTGCAATGTCTTCTGCCATCTCTTAAAGAATAGTTGTTTTTAATTAAAAATGTATATTTTTAACTATACAAAAATAAGGAAAAGCCTATTCATCTGTTGATAATTTTTGATCTGTATATTTTGCTGGTGTCGCATACATTTTTGTATGGAGTTATCGCTATGTTTATGCTGATCTGTTTTATTGGCTTTGTAGCATTTAAAACACACAACAAACAATTAAAAGAGGCTAAAGCGGATCTGGAAAAAGTTGTAGAACAACGTACCGCAGCGCTAAAGCATAAGGAGCAGGAAGTAATGGATAGTATCCGCTATGCTTTAAGGATTCAGTTATCCATTATTCCAACCCCGGAAAGAGTAAAATCGTTATTGCCAAAGAGTATGGTTTTTTACAAACCAAAGGATATCGTAAGTGGCGATTTTTATTGGGTAGAAGAAATAAATGATGAGGTAGTGTTTTCGGCAGTGGATTGTACGGGCCACGGTGTACCCGGAGCCATGATGAGTGTAATAGGTTTAAAGAGTTTAACGCAGGCTGTACAGGATAAAAAATTATCGCAACCGGCCGATATATTACAATACCTTGATATTGCGGTAAACGATACCTTGCGTCAGTCGTCGGATATTAACGCTGTGAAAGACGGTATGGATCTGGCTTTATGTAATATTAATTTTAAAACACTGATGTTACAATATGCCGGAGCTTTTAATTCTGTGTGCATTCTCCGAAAGAATATTTCCGGGAACTATCAGCCAAAAAACGAAAAAGAACTATTTTACGGAACAGATCTCCTTGAGATCAAATCAGATAAGTTCCCTATAGGTAGTAATACAGATGGCATTGCCGATACATTTACCAACCATACTTTTCAATTACAAAAAAACGATTGTGTTTATATTTATACGGATGGTTATGCCGACCAGTTTGGGGGCCCCAAAGGAAAAAAATTCAAATACAATCAATTAAAGGATGTCTTGGTTGCAAGTGCGGGCTTGCCCATTGAGCAGCATTTTGATGTATTGGATAAAGCGTTGAAAGAGTGGCAGGGAAGCCAGGAACAGGTGGATGATGTATTAGTAATTGGGATAAAAATATAGTTTGCTTCATAAGTATTTCATAGCCATTGTTCCGCCTGAGCCTTTATTATCGGCCATACAAGGAATAAAACAGCATAATTTTGAGGTATACAAAACCAAAGGAGCGTTGCGTTCTCCGGGACACATTACCTTACATATGCCCTTTAGTTGGGAAGAAGAAAAAGAGCAAAAATTAATGGCAGAATTAGATGCCTTTAAATTTGAAAAACCGGTTTCTATTCAACTCAAAGACTTTGCCTGTTTTGAACCAAGGGTTATTTTTATAGATATTGCACAAAATGAATTACTAAACGATTTACAAAAAAAACTGGTGCAGTATGCCAAAAAACAATTACAGTTGTTTAATCAATCTGACGATATGCGGGGCTTTCACCCTCATATTACGATTGCTTTTAGAGATCTGAAGAAACCTGTTTTTTATAAAGCCTGGGAAGAATATATGGGGAAAGAGTTTGATGCCACTTTTTCATGTAGCTCTTTGTGTTTATTAAAACAAATCGGCCAAAATTGGGAAGTGTATAAAGAGTTTCAATTCTTCTCATAAAAAAAGCCCTACATTTCTGTAAGGCTTTAACATTTAAAATGAAAATTATTTTTTCATTAAAACTTCATCAATCATTCCATAATCTTTAGCTTCCTGAGCCGTCATCCAATAATCACGGTCACTGTCAGCCCAAACTTTCTCATAGGTTTGTCCACTATGATCAGCAATGATGGTATACAATTCTTTTTTCAATTTTTGAATTTCACGTGCTGTAATTTCGATATCAGATGCTTGTCCTTCTGCACCTCCCAAAGGTTGGTGAATCATGATACGTGCATGTTTTAAAGCAGTACGTTTTCCTTTAGTACCGGCACACTGTAATACAGCACCCATACTTGCAGCCATACCTGTACAGATAGTAGCAACATCCGGTTTAATAATTTGCATGGTATCGTAAATACCTAAACCTGCATAAACAGATCCGCCCGGTGAATTCATATAAATTTGAATGTCTTTTTTAGAATCTGCTGATTCCAAAAACAATAATTGAGCCTGAACAATGTTCGCTACCTGGTCATTAATTCCTGTACCTAAAAAAATAATCCTGTCCATCATTAAACGTGAAAACACATCTAAAACAGAAACGTTTAACTGGCGTTCCTCAATAATGTTTGGCGTTAAATTTCTGATTCCGGGAGTTATGGCAGATACATAGCTATCAAGCGTTAAGCTGTTGATGCCAATATGTTTTGTGGCATATTTTTTAAATTCATTTTGATCAAACATAAGCTGTGTTTTTAAGTTATTAAACAAATGTAATTGTTGAAGGTTGTAAAGCAAATTAAAAACCAAAAAGTTTTTAACGCCAAAACGTCAGTAAAGGCCATTACCATAAAGCACGTTTAGGTGTTTACTAAATAGGTTCTCCAGCTGTTGCTTTCTGCGGTTTGTTTAATAAATTGGTTTCTTAGTTCAAGGAACCGCCTCATGTAAGCTACCAGGAACCACTTTTCTGCCAAATTGCCTAAAAACCCTAAAGGAGCTTCTAATTCAAAAATGTCTGTCATAATGGTTTTGCCATCTTTTTCAGAAAACAGGCGCTCATGATACAACTTTTTAAACGGGCCTTTTACCATTTGGCTTACAAAATAACCAGGACGGTTGTAAGTAGCAATTTTGGAAGTCATAGTTAAGGTAAAGCCAAAATGTTTCGCCTGCCAGGTAACACTGTCATTTAATTTCATCAGGCCATGCATTACCCCCGCTACAACTTTCTCATGCGTTTGCGCAACACTTGCCTTATGCAAATCTACCGATAAGGACAAAAGAAAGCAACGGTTGATGGGCGCATCAATTTTTGTATGTAGGGTAATAACAGCCATCAGAGATTATTTAAACAACGGTCAATCGTATCAAATTTAAAAGCAAAACCTTCATCCAATGCACGTTCAGGGTATGCATAACGGCTTTTCAAAATTAGTTCCGTTTCGGTACGGATAAAAAAAGCACCAATGTTTAAAAGCAATTCGCTGGCCGGTAACCCAAAATGCATGTTCGCTTTCTTCCTTAATAACTGCATCAGCTTTTTATTGATGACGGGGTTTGGAGCTACACAATTATAGACTCCCACAGCGTTTGGATTTTGAATGATCCATTTCACCATATTGCAAAAATCAGAAACATGGATCCAGCTCATTTGTTGAGTGCCTTTGCCCATAGTACCTCCAAGCCCTCTCTTAACCACCTTGATGAGTTCGGGGTAAACCCCACCTGTTGATCCCAGAACCATAGCAATGCGTAAATTTATTTTTCGTGTGCCGGGCAAATCAGCCTCATTCACTATTTTTTCCCAGGCTTTGCAAACTTCTATCGAAAAGCCGCTGCCAATTTCACCGGTAGCTTCTGTCATCGGTTCGGTTTCACTATGCCTGTAAATGGTAGCCGATGCACCATTGATCCACACCTGCGGAGGCCTTTTACAATTTTTAATAGCTTGCGCAATAATGCCTGAAGAATTTAACCGCGAAGAAAAAATGAGCGCTTTGTTTTTTTCGGTATAACGGCAGTCAACACTTTTACCACATAAATTGATCACAGCAGTTGCATTTTCTAATTCGTTGCACCAACTACCCAATGTTTCGGCATCCCAGGCTACATATTTTATATTATTCTGCTGCTTGCTTTCGATTCGGGAAAGAATAACGATCTCATCGAATTCATTTTCCAGTTCCATACAGAGCGCTTGTCCTAAAAAACCAGTGCCTCCGGCAATAATTAGTTTTTTCATAATAAAGACGTTTGAGTGTAAGTTGTATAATAGGCGTTTATTGGGTTTGAGTAGTACAGGGGCTTATTTGTTTTCTTCATTAATTGTATAAGAAGTGTATTTCTGTTTTTTAGGACGTTGAATCAGTAACATAATAAAGAAATTTAAAAATAACAGTAAACCGAGCACCAGGGTAAACGATCCTATTTTTAAGGATAATTCTTCAATGGTTTGCTGTGTGGATGCTAATGGACTATAGATGTAATTTTGATAAGCATCATAATGACCTTCGTCTTTCACCCTCATTTTCATAAAGGAAAATCCAAGGGCAATTAAATAAAAACCTGTTTGTATTAAATTATTGGTGGAGCTTGCCAACTCTTCATTGTGGTGAAAACGTTCAATCAAAAAAGCTTTGGTGTTTTTGTGTAAGGTTTTAGCGATCCAGATACTCAACACAAGAGTTGTAGGGATGTAAATGCTGTAGGCGATGATGTTGTAGTTCATGATTTCTTGTTTTTTAAGGTTAGTATTGATTTAATTTTTTATTTAAAAAGAACGAGATGATTCTTGGAGCAAAAATGATATTAATGAGGTGTAAAATTCCCAGGGAAATAAAAATGATGCCCTGTGAATAAATCACAAATTCAATAACATCCACTACTGTACTGAGTTTACCGGCACTATTTAAAAAGTAAAAGGCGAAGCCACTGTTTACAAGGCAATAACCTGTATACAAAAAGTTGTTGGCACTGTGGCTTAAATTATAATCGGGACATTCGGAAAATAAAAACGTTTCTCCGTTTTTGTGCAGGTTTTTTCCTACAACAAGTACTGTAACCAGGCTAAAGCTCAGGTAAAGACTATAGGCGACGATCTGATACATAATTTATAGTATAAAAAGTAAGACTAAACATCTGTACAATACCCATGTGTAACTTAACCAAAAAGGTGCCTGAAGATTCCTGACACGTCTTTTATGATGAAGAAACATAAACAGTACTACGGCAAAGAAAAAAGCAAGATTAATCAGAGGAGAAAGAACTATCAAATGGTTCAGTAAAAGCATAGGAAGCAGCAATAAGGCACCAATGAGAGAAACCGTCATCATATTTCCCACATAATCAAACACCAGTATTTTTTTAGAACGGATACATAACAGGATCACCGTTTGAAACACGATTTGCCCGAAACAGATCATATATTCCCGGATCATATTTGATGGAGGTACAAGACCTTTTAACATATATGAATACTTTAAAAGAACAGTTGATGTAAAAAGAGCTGTGATAAGGATATATAACAGGCGGTAATAGATGTTAAAATCGGGAACGCAGGTTTGTTTGGTATAATTGGCAGAGGTGGCAATAACCTTGCGGTTAAAGGAAACAAAGGCATACAGTTTTTTAAGCAGGGCGATCAGTATTTTATTTTGTGAAATCTTTTGGAGGAAAGGAAAACCTGAACTTATAATAAACAATAAGCTTTCAATCCCGTATTTTACTTCGCCGGTGGCGGTATTTACAAGAGCAATTTCGTTACGGGCTCTTGTTTGGTCAATATTCCCGGCATAAAGCTCAACACCTTTCTCGTAGGTTATCCTGCCGGTTGAATCTAATAAGCGGGTTTTAATAAAGGCATTGGTATAGGTGGAGCAAAGCGGGCAATCAGTATCATAAAGCAATGTATGGTTATGGAGTGATTTCATAAGTACGAGTTTTAACTTTCTAAAGTTTCAATAATTATTGAAACATTTTATTAAATTTTTTTACTTGAACAATTTGAATAATGCACTAACCAGAGCATTTTCATCCAGTTTGATAGCGCGATCTAAAGCGAAATCTGCCTTATCCACTACGCTTTCAATATTAGTTACGGCATCAATTAACGCTTTATGTTTTTTGTCATTTTTATTACCATCTATCTGTTTAAGCTCTTCCAGTACAGATAATACAGGTTCTATCTCACGTTTGCGTCGCTCCTTAATAATTTGTTTGGCTACTTTCCAGATGTCTTTTTCAGCTCTGAAAAATTCTTTGCGTTCGCCGGCTTTTAATTCTTTGTAAACCAATCCCCAATCCATTAAATCACGAATGGTCATGTTGGCATTTCCGCGGGATATTTTAAGATCTTCCATAATTTCCTCAGCACTCAGTGTATCGGCGCTAATTAATAACAACGCATGCACCTGTGCCATCGTGCGGCTAATTCCCCAGCTGCTGCCAAGGGTTCCCCAGGTTTGAATAAATTTATCTTTTGCTTCGTTGTATTTCATGATCTTAATTCCACCACAAATGTATGGCAAGTTTTTAAACTTTCAAAATAAATTGAAAGTTATTTTTTAATTCCCCGAAACATAATTATTCATAAAGGGATTGGGATATACTTCTGCTTTTCTAAAAAATCACTTTCTTTGTAAAAAAATTGAAACATACCTATATATATATAGTACTTATTTTAATGTGTGTTGGCTGCGCACAAATTACTCCTTTAACCGGTGGTAAAAAAGATACGGAAGCCCCTAAGTTGTTAAAAGCTATTCCTGCAAGTGCCAGTTTAAACTTCGCTTCTAAAACCATTGAACTGCAATTTGACGAATACATTACTTTAAAAGATGTTACGAATCAGTTTATTATTACGCCTCAAACAAAGAACACACCCGATATTGAGGCTAGTGGTAAAAAAGTAATTGTGAAGTTTGATGAAACCTTATTACCCAACACCACTTATAAGCTTTCGTTTGGTAATTCTATTGTGGATTTACGTGAATCTAATAATTTGCCAAATTTCGAATATGTATTTAGCACGGGGAATATCATTGACAGTTTAAAATTAAAAGGCCGGGTTTTAAATTCAACGGATTTAAAACCGTCTTCGCAAATTTTGGTGGGCTTATATCCCGGCGAAGCGGAAGATAGTATTATATATAAGGACAAACCTTTGTATTTAACCCGAACGGATGAGCAGGGACAATTTTCGTTTAGTCATCTTCCTGACAAGTCTTTTAAAATAGCTGGAATAAAAGATCAGAATAAAAACCTGGTATACGATGGTTCGGCAGAGCAGGTGGCCTCTCCTAACAAATTGGCAAATCCAAAAGATAGCGGGGAAATATTCATGATGTTATTTAAAGAGATTCCTTTTAAAAGCTTTATAAAAAAAACAGCTGCCGGAGAATATGGCAAAGCATACGTTATTTATAATAAGCCTCAATTATTTATTAAGGACGTTAAAGCAAAAGGACTCATCACGTATACTCAAAACAAAACACTTGATACGCTGAGCTTATATTACCGGGATACTTATGATACACTTAAAACATTTGTAAGTTATGCTTCTGCTAAAACAGATACCTTATATATAAAGATACCCGGGTTGAATGTAAAAAACGGAAGAGAATCATCAGTAGCCAATCAGCGATATGTACTCAATACGACTATCGAAAATTCATTTCCCTATTTCGGTGTACTTTCTTTTAACCTTAATTTTCCTGTTGACTCCAAAAATATTTCAGAAAGTAAAATTCAGCTGATAGAACAGAGTGATACGTTACGCCCCGTTGTAAAGACCTTTAAACTTCTCACAGAGAAAGGAAAAGACCCTGTGATCTCTTTTACACTACAAACAGAGCTTAAACCGGAAAGTAATTATACTTTAACGGTATTGGACTCCGCATTGGTGGATTTACCTAAAAGATTTAACGATTCGATCACTTATAAATTTAAAACAACGATTCCTGACGATTATGCTCAATTGAATCTGAAATTGTTTTTCCCGAAGAAAGAAAACTACATTGTTACTTTACAAAATGATAAAGGACAAACGATAGATGAACAGGTTGTGGCACTATCATTAACCTCCACAGCAGAGAAAATGATTGAATATAAAAACTTATTGCCGGGTAATTACTATGTTAAAGCAGTAGAAGACACGAATAAAAATGGACAGTTTGATACAGGAGATTATTTTTCACATACACAACCTGAAACTATTTTCATCAACAATTCAGCTATAAAGTTGCTCGCAGGGTGGGAAATTGAGAATGAATGGATGATTAAATAGCATAATAGTGAAATTATTTTTTATTTTTTTACACATGGTTTTTTCTCTTCAGCCAAATTATTTTTCGGAAATTATTTTTCAAATGTCGGATGATTTTTCTTCGTGCCTCTGAAACACTTATTAAATAAGGCGTTTTGAAGCATGCGTCTAATTTTTGTTTTTTATTTTATAATTTTAGATTTATAGATACCGGAGAAAAAAACAGTATTAACAATTTCAACAATTTTGTGTTAATAAAATAACTGGTTGAAAATTAGTTAGCGTTAATAAATTTATTTACTTCGTAGTAACAAAAATCTCAAAAACAAAAAACCATGGCAACAACAAAAAAAGCAGCTCCAAAAAAAGCAGCAGCAAAAAAAGCAGTAAAGAAAGCAGCTCCTAAAAAAGCAGTTAAAAAAGCAGCTCCTAAAAAAGCAGCTAAAAAAGTAGTTAAAAAAGCAGCTCCTAAAAAAGCAGTTAAAAAAGCAGCTCCTAAAAAAGCAGCAGCTAAGAAAAAGTAATAAAAGCCCCGCATTAGCGGGGCTTTTTGTTTAAAGACATTTCATTGATCTACGGATCATAATCAAATGCCACTATATCAAATAGTGGCATTTATATTTTTGTAACACACCAGTTTCCACTATATTTGTTCTATAAACTATTAACTATGAAAACACTACTTACATTTTTATCTGCATTAACTTTATCACTCGCTTTTATATCCTGTGGCGGTAACGACAAAAAAGAAGACATACAAGCACCTGCAGGAATGGTGGCTTTGGATTTAAGCAGATTTGGAAAGCAATTCTCGATCTTTGTTCCGGATACTACTTCTGCTAAATTGGAAATAACAGAACAAAGCTGGGGAGCCCTGGAAATTAAAGTTGGAAAATCCTTTAGAATTTCTGTTACCGAAGATCCGGGAGATATTGAATTGAGAAAAAGTGATATCAAATCTAACGATGTTAATATTTTTAAATCATATGTTGTAGAAGAGCCTTTAACCATTATGTGGGAGAGCGAGATCACTAAACCGGAGTATCACTTTTACAGTATTCAAAAAGCAGCAGGTAATACTTATGTATTTGAAGATATTGTTTCGGCTGATGGCGAGCCTTTAGGAAAAGAAGCAGTTCAAAAAATGCTGGATTCTGCTAAACAGATCATCGAAAAGAAAAAACCGGACGCTTAATTAAAATTAACGAATACAAAAAATCCCATTCACACATCAGTGAATGGGATTTTTTAGTTTAAGTAAGCCTGGTTCTCTCTTAGTTTAGTTTAAAAGAAACAGGAATATTGAATCGTACTTTTACCGGATGCCCGGCATTTTTTCCAACTTTTTTCCAGCGGGGCATTTTATTAATTACTCTTAATACTTCTTCGTCGCAGCCAAGACCAATTCCTTTTAAAACTTTGGCACCTTCTACATTCCCTGTTTCGTTTACAACAAACGATACATATACAATACCTTGTTTACCGGCTTCTTTGGCAATTTCAGGATATACGATGCTACTTCCAACGTAGGCTAATAATCCTTTCATACCACCTTCATACTCCGGCATGTCTTCCGCAAATACTACAGGTTCAGCCGGAGGGGCAATGGTAGTAATAGTAGTAGCCGGTGTTGTTGTTACAGTACTTTCAACCGTAGAAGTTGCAGAGAGGCCTGTTGCGGTAGAAGATCCTACTCCACTAACGGGATTGTTAATATTAGTGGTTACTGTTGGTGTGGCATTATCTACAATACGTGTAGCCATCCCTCCTTCTGGTGCAGCAGCAGCCATATTTTGTATCTGTTCTTTGATGGGTGTAAGATCTACTGTTGTTTCTACGTATTGTATCGGATCTAAAGCAGGATCATTAAATGCAAGTATTGTTTCTTCGGTTGGCAACGCATTTACTTTATTGTAAATAAGCATAGATCCAAAAAGTAAGCATACAAAGCTTCCTAAACATAACAGCGATTTTTTTAAAGAATCGTTATAACTTTCTCTGATCTCATAAGCTCCGTAATTTTTGTTTCTGTTTTCAAAAATTATCTCGTTTAGCTTACTGGAGTTGTTTCCTAAAATATTCATAACATTGGTTTTTATGGTTTATAATTTTATTCAAACCTTCTGTATCGCGATTGAGATAGTTTGCTGATGTAAAATTAAACAGAGGTAAAACAAAAAACCACACCCGATTGAGATGTGGTTACTTTGATTTGGTAAGTGGTAGCTTTTCAGCTTAAATGTATTTTATTGCTTTACACAATTTGCTGTACAGGAGTCGCGGTTTCCTGCAACACTTGTTGTATAGGATAATGCAAGGCTTGTTCCTGTTGATGATAGGGTTCCTGTACCTTTGGCAAATCCTATTGAACCCAGTTGCTGATAAGGAATGGTGATATTATTTCCTGCAACACTTGCTCTTGCCTGAGCCTGCAAATCATAAAAATGATCAATTAAAATTTCGGAAGAGTTCGAAGATGATTTGGAAATGCTTATGGTATAAGATGTGGCACCGGATACTTTACTGTTTTCATTACATAACCAGCTTCCCGTATATTTATCTCTCGCATCGGTAGTTGGAGAGGGACTGGAAGGATCATCCTTTTTATCAGACTTACAGGAAATAACCAGTAATCCGATAACAAGACTGGCGATATAAAATAGTTTATTCAGTTTCATCGTTTTCATGTGGTATAGTTTAGGTTACACAATCCTGTTCAATTATCTTAAGCTGTTTTGTGAATAATACTCAAACTCCTTGTCAAATTTCTTTTTAGCCAAAATTGGTGCCAATCTCGAAAGAATGGTAATGATAGGGGATAAAATTAAAATAGCAGTGGGTAGCACAATTCCAAAAATGCGTACGCGTGTTCTACGATCGGCACTTCCTGCAGTTCCTTTTTTAGAAATGTAATTGGCATATAAAGGAAATAAAGCTCTGCCACGGCCTTCCATTAACATAATATTTCCCCTGATATCTAAAGCTCCCACTTGTTTAAGCTGAGGCTGGATAGCTTGTAATTGTCCACTTTCAAGATTTTTCAAAATAATAGTTCCAAATTCAGGAGCTTTTGCAATATCCTGAGCTGTAATCCCATATTTTGGAAAGATACCCATGTATTTTTCTTTCGTACCTTTTAGTACGAAAGCTAATACAGTAATAAGGCTGATCAAATTTGCCGATCTATCTACGAACGTAATATTGCCTACTAAATTTGCTTTTACATCCAGCAAACGTTGTTTCATTTTTTCCTGGGCTCCTAACCACATATTGCGGCAGTTGATGATCGTCACCACCGGTTTATTTAACAAAACACGTTTAGCCTGCTCGCTTTGTAAAAAGCTGTTAACAGGAATACAAATGCTCAAAAACCAGGGTTGGTAAGCAATTACTGCCAGGTCGTAAGTTATGGACTCATCTATAGCTAAAGGCTCTATTTCGCAGGGAATTCCATGAACGGTTTCAGGAAATGCATCAAAAAACTGAGTATATTTCCAGGGATAAGGAAATGCCTGTTTTGGTTTTATTAAATGATAGTGCAAAGTATAATCCCTATTATTTTCAAATGGTTTCAAAGTGGCATCCAAAGCTTCTTTTGCCTGGCCTGTTTGAGAATAATAAAGGATTAAAATATGTTTCATATTTAACAAATCTGAGTGAATATCAAAGATAATCGTTACAGCTTAATTATTGTATAAATTAAAAATTAAATTGTCGTACTTTTGCGGAATGATAGCATTGGGCCATACATTAGTTTCTGAAGACGTTTTTGATAAAAAATTTGTTTGCGATTTAAATGCGTGTAAAGGAGAATGCTGTGTTTCGGGAGATAGTGGTGCACCGCTCAACAAAAAAGAATTAAAGATACTGGATGCTGTTTACCCTGAAGTAAAACCTTATATGAATGAAAAAGGAATTGCTGCTGTAGAAAAACAGGGAACTTATGTATTGGATAATGATGGTGATTACACCACCACATTAGTGAGTGAAGGAGCAGAATGCGCGTTCGTTTATTTTGACGAACATAAAATTGCCAAATGTGCCATTGAAAAAGCATACCTCGAAGGAAAAATAGAATGGAAGAAACCCATTTCCTGTCATTTATACCCAATAAGGATTACAGAGTATAAAGAATATGATGCCATCAATTATCACGATTGGCATATCTGCAAACCGGCCTGCGAATGTGGAAAAAGCCTGGATGTTCCTGTTTTTAAATTTCTAAAAGACCCATTGATCCGGAAATACGGAGAAAACTGGTACGAGGAACTGGAAAACGTCTACAAGGCTTACTCTAAAAAATAAATCTCCTCTGCTTTATACATTTAATTTAACGTTCATTTGCATTTAATGCAATGCTGTTGTTACAGGCCATTAAACTAATTGTAGTATTTTTAGTCTTATAAAACATTATGGCAACACCTGTTGAACACATTCTGCATTTGTATAAACGTTTTGGCTTTGGTATTTCTTTGGAAGATGCAAAGTTGTTGCGCCCTAAAAAATTGGGGGAAATTGTTAATGAGCTATTCAACGCATCCATCGTATCTACGGGTTTGAGCGCTGTTTCCATCGATAGCATTCCAAAAGCAAAGGATGCTATGACGGAAGGGATGAACAAAAAGGAGCTGAATAAGATGATTAATCTTTACAGCGAAAATTTGAATACCGATTGGGTAAAGCAGTTAGTAAATACAAAAGCAGTTGTAAGAGAAAAACAAACGTTGTTCTGGCATAATCATTTCGCCTGCCGTTTAAGAAATCCCTATTTAATGCAGGAATTAAATAATGTACACCGCCAATTTGCATTTTCGCATTTCAGGGAATTGTTATTTAATGTGAGTAAGCACGCCGCGATGTTACAATTCTTAAATAACCAACAAAATAAAAAACAACATCCTAATGAGAATTTTGCCCGCGAGCTAATGGAATTATTTACACTTGGCCGTGGAAATTATACCGAACTGGATGTGAAGGAAAGTGCCAGAGCCTTTACCGGATGGTCTTTTAACAAAGATACCTTTGAGTATGAGTTTAAAGAAAAGCAGCACGATTTTGATAAAAAGATCTTTTTAAAACGGGAAGGTAATTTTGGTGGGGAAGACATTATCAATATCATCATGGACCAAAAGCAAACCGCTTATTTTTTATGTAAAAAGATGTATGCGTATTATGTAAATGATGTGGTGGATGAAAAACTGGTGAAAGAGTTGGCGGATTTTTATTACCTGAACCAGTACGACACGGATAAATTGCTGCGTAAAATTGCCTTATCCGATTGGTTTTATGCACCAAAGAATAGGGGCAACAAAATAAAGTCCCCCATTGATTTTTTAGTGACGTTGAATCGCCAGTTTAATATCGAATACGAAAGTAATACGACGCTTATTGTTATTCAGCGTGGGTTAGGGCAGTTACTGTTTTATCCGCCAAATGTAGCCGGCTGGGCAGGTGGAAAAAGCTGGATTAACTCTTCTACACTAATCTTACGGTTACGTTTACCCTCTATGCTTTTAAACAGTGGGGTGATTGATATTGAAACGGAAGATGATGATCCGGATGATGGAATTATGGCCATGACAAAATCTTCCTATAAAAATTATAAAACGCAGGTAAACTGGGAAAAGATTATTACCGAATATAAAACCACAGAATTGGATGAGGTGGCCGCTGTGTTACTCGGGAGTAAACCGGAGGAAGAACTTAAAACAATTATAAAGGCAGATACAGGTTCAACAAAAGAGCTGATCCTGAAATTGGTTTCCTTACCTCATTATCAACTTTATTAATTAAAGGCTATGGATAGAAGAGATTTTTTAAAACATTCAGGATTAGCATCGGGTTATTTTTTAATTCCCTCATTTTTAAAACCTTTGGAAACACTCGGAATTAATGAAGGAGTCACCAAAAAAAGAAACCTGATCGTGATTCAGTTTTCAGGGGGTAATGATGGATTAAATACGGTTATTCCGTATAACAATGATATTTACTATAAGCTTCGTAAAAATATAGGGATTAAAAAAGAAAACGTAATTGCGTTGGATAATGAGCTTGGTTTAAATCCTGCAATGACGGCTTTTAAAGAATTATATGATCAGGGCTATGTATCAATTATTAATAATGTGGGGTATCCGAACCCCGATCGTTCGCATTTCAGAAGTATGGACATATGGCAAAGTGCCAGTTCAAGCAAGGATTACATCAGCACAGGCTGGTTAGGAAGGTATTTGGATAGCCAATGCCAGTTCCCTTACCAGGCCATTGAGATAGACACTAATTTATCACTGGCGCTAAAAGGAAAAAAGCTAAGTGGTATTGCTACAAAAAATGCCAAACAATTATTTGAAGAAACAAAAGCGCCTTATTTCGATTCGGTGACTTCTTATATAAAACCGGAGATGCTGGATGAAGATAATTTGGGGTATTTATATAAAACAATGTTAAGCACCACTTCTTCTGCCAAATATATTTACGATACACAAAAAACATACACCAATATTTCCGAATATCCCAACACCGAATTTGGCAGGCAGCTTAAAACGGCTGCTACCTTTATTAATAGTGGCTTAAACACTTCCGTATACTACGTGAGTCTCGGCAGTTTTGATACACATGTAGGGCAGCTGAACAAGCAACAGGACCTGTTAACACAATACAGCGAAGGTGTTTCGGCCCTGGTTAAAAATTTAAAAGAAGCCAATACATTTGACGATACTCTGATTGTTACCTTCAGCGAATTTGGAAGAAGGGTAGAGGAAAATGCCAGTGGAGGAACAGACCATGGAACGGCAAGTAATATGTTTATTGTAGGAGCGCAATTAAAAAAGAAAGGAATTTTTAATGAAGCACCTGATTTGGTAAACCTGGTGGATGGCGACTTAAAACACCACATTGATTTCAGGCAGGTATATGCTACTTTGCTTGATAAATGGTTAATGGCTGATAGTACGACCGTTTTAAATGAAAAATTTATGACACTCGGGTTTATTTAAAATCCTTAAGCATTAAATTGATAATGACTGTAATCCAGCAATACTGTATGTAGAAAATAATCGTCTTTTAAAGAGGTGCTTATTCCCATTTTAGTTTTTACTTTTTCGGACAGTACTTTTAAGTTTTCCGGTTTATTATTTTGGATGCTGTGTTCCAGAATTTCTTTAATAATGGCAACATCTTTATCAGATAATAATGCTACCTGTTCAAATAAAATCTTGTAATCTGGAATTTCCCGGTACAGAATCGTATCTCTTAAACTCACTGATCCATTTTTTTTGATTACCGTTGTACCGGCAGCCATATCTCCCAAACGCTGACTTTTATCTGATACTGGAATGGCAATAATCGCTACTAATCCATTCAATAATTGAATATCAATAATGCGAAACAAGGAACGGAGCATATAAGAACTAATTCCTGCCTGTGTTCCATCTACCTTCACAACTTTTATCCCGACTATTTTTTTGCCAAGGCTTTGCCCGTTCATAAAGGTTTCGCTTAAAAAGTGATACAACAAAACAGGTAAGGAAGCGATAATGAGTAAGGTCATGATCAGGTATTGATGATCGTCCAATAAATTTCTCCAGGCAGAAGCACTTAATCCCAGGCACAAAAAAATAATACCAACGTAAACTGCTGTAAATACGCCATCCAGTAAGGCGGCTAAAATCCTATAACCTACACCGGCTACTTCGTACTCCAGGTCTACGTTTTGTGTGGTTGAAATTTTTATAGTATCCATTTTTAGAGTGAATTTAGAGCGATGTTAATCCCCGAAATTACATACATTAAAGTTAAAAAAAATAAAACGGAATCGAAACAAATTTGATACATTTAAAGTATCATACATAAACCGTAAGGAATGACTATTTTAAAGGAGCTTGATGAATTGACCGGAGCTGAGGTGATAACAGTTGAAACAGCGGAGCGGATTCGTAACCACTATAAACTGAAAGGACAGAATTCGGGAAATAAATTATTTATTGTATTCGGTATATTGGGGGCGATCCTCATTGGGCTGGGTCTTATTTTAATCATTGCTCATAACTGGGACGATCTTTCCAAAAACACGAAAGTGGTATTTGCCTATCTTCCTTTAATTATCGGGCAGGTATTTTGTGGCTATACACTGCTTAAAAAAGCCGATAGTTCAGCGTGGCGGGAAGCCTCTTCTGCTTTCCTGTTTTTTGCTGTGGGCTCAAGCATTGCCTTAATAAGCCAGGTTTACAATATCAGCGGCGATCTTCCCAGCTTTTTGTTAACCTGGATGTTGTTGTGTTTGCCCATTGTATACTTACTCAGGTCTTCTATTGCCTCCTTATTATATATAGCAGGCATTTCCTATTATTGCTGGGAAAGTAATTACTTCTTTTCTTTTAGTCATTCAGAAGAGTCGTATCATTACTGGTGGTTGTTATTATTGATCATACCACATTATTATGGATTGGTAAAAAACAGACCCGACAGAAATTTTACTGTTTTTCATAACTGGTTAATTCCTTTATCCTTAACTATATGTTTAGGTTCCGTATCAAAACAAAATGGGGATCTCATGTATGTTGTTTATATGAGTTTATTCGGGTTGTTTTATCTTATCGGGTCTTCGGATGTATTTAGTAACATGAAACGTAATGTGAATGGTTATTTGGTGATTGGATCTCTGGGTACTACACAAATATTACTTAACCTGAGCTTTGATCATTTTTGGAAACGCTTAACCGAATATCCTTCCATGTCGGATAACTGGAAGAGTAGCCCTGAATTTTTTGCTGTTATTATTTTAACCCTCGGCGCAACTCTGTTATTGATTTGGCAAAACCGTAAAGGCATAACACACATTCATCCCATGAAGGTGATCTTTCTTATATTTATCTGCATTTTTATGTTGGGAGGTGTTTCGCCTACAAGTGCTATCGCTATGGTTAACCTGCTTATTTTTGCAACCGGCGTAATGATTATTCGTAATGGAGTGAGAGCCGACCACCTGGGAATTTTAAATTATGGCTTACTCACTATTACAGCACTTGTTATTTGTAGGTTCTTTGATAGTCATATGAGCTTTGTGATTCGCGGACTCTTATTTGTGCTTGTAGGAGTAGGCTTTTTTGTAACTAATTACCTGATGCTTAAAAAACGTAAAAAAACGGTTTAATATGAAAAAAGTAATTTTTATTTTATTTATACTGGTTTGCTTTGTGCAATTGGTAATTCCTTCAAAAATGATTGTTGATCAGGAAAATATTCTTGTTACCGGGCATGAGTATAAATTCAGAACGGCACCTATTGATCCTTATGACCCTTTCAGAGGAAAATACATTACCCTTTCGTTTGACGCAAACACCTATATCGCTCCCCTGGACTCTGTTTGGGCAACTAATGAAGAAATATATGTTGTGTTGGGAACAGACAGCAGTGGTTTTGCGATTATTAATTCGGTTAGTAAAGTGAGGCCCGTTGGAGAAGCAGATTATGTACTTGCTAAAGTACGCTATGCTTATGATAAGGAGATAACGATCGATTATCCGTTTAACCGTTTTTATATGGAAGAAAGTAAAGCGGCTAATGCAGAAAAAGAATACAGAAGTGCTAACTTCAGTGATTCGGAAAAGGAAGCCTATGCGGTTGTATCAGTAATGAAGGGAGAATCGGCACTAAAAGATGTGATGATAGATGGGGTTTCGTTAAAAGTTTTAGCAGGGAATAAGTAAAAAGAATCAAAACAAATTTGATATCTTTAAAGGGTCATACTACAGGCAGTGAAAGAAATTACGTTTTTAAAACAAAATGCTTCTAAGTGGGAAGATTATGAAACTTCTTTAAATAAAAAAGAAGTGACCCGGCCTGCAAAAATAACTGACATGTTTATTGAATTAACGGATGATCTGTCGTATGCTAGAAGCAATTTTCCTGAAAGTAAAACCACAAGTTACCTTAACCGTTTAACAGCACAAATCCATCAACTCGTTTATAAAAACAAAAAAGAGAGTAATAAACGGGTGTTTTTATTCTGGAAAAAAGAACTGCCCTCCCTTTTCGGAAAATACCATAACCTCTTATTGTTATCTTTTGCAATAGGTGTCATAGGGTTTGTATTAGGCTTTGTGTCGCAGCTTTACGATGATTCGTTTATCCGCATTATTGTAGGAGATGATTACGTGGATAAAACCATGGAAAGAATTAAAACCGGAAATCCTATAGGAGTATACGGTGAAATGCCCGAAGGCTTTATGTATTTTTATATTACCATTAATAATATCAAAGTTTCTTTTGTAATGTTTGCCATGGGAATGTTGTTTTCATTAGGTGCAGGTTTTTATTTGTTGTATAACTGCATTATGTTAGGTTCTTTTTTTGCTATGTTTTATCAATATAATGTATTGGGGAAAGCCTTAAAAGTAGTGTGGATCCATGGTACCCTGGAAATGTCGGCCATTGTTATTGCAGGATGCGCGGGCTTTGTGTTGGGAAACAGTTTTATGTTTCCGGGAACATACAGCAGACTCGAATCGTTTAAACGAGGCGCCAGGGATGGAATAAAAATTGTGGCAGGCCTTATACCTGTTTTTATGTGCGCAGGGTTCCTGGAAAGTTTTATTACCCGCTATACGGAAATGTCGTTATGGCTTAGTTTGATTATTATTTTGGGATCGTTAACTTTTCTCATCTGGTATTTTATTATCTTACCTTATAAATTAAAACACAGCGTGTATGCAACAACCACAAAAAATTGAATTCAGAAAAGAACGTGATTTTAGTTCCGTTTTAGGGGATTCATTAAAATTCCTAAAGCAAAATTTCAAACCCTTCTTCGCCAGTATTATTCTCATTATCGGCCCCTTTATATTATTAACGGGCTTAGCGTATTCCTATATGCAAACCGTTATTATGTCTGCTTCACTATCGGGAAGAGCTACGGGAATGAGTTTATTTAATGCAGACTATTTTGCTTCGTTGGGAGTGATCTATTTATTGTTATTTATAAATAATGTATTGCTCAATAGTGTTATTTTTAATTACATGGGCTTATACCATGCGAAACCATTTGGTGAGAAGATCACCGTATCGGAAGTAGCATCCAAAGTTTGGAGTAACATAGGAAGAGTGTTAGGTTCTATGTTAATGTTTATTCTTGTATTAATTGTAGCCATTATTGCTATTGCATTAATTATGTTTGGGTTTAGCTCCATGGGTGTATTTGGTGGCATTTTAGTTGGACTTACCATTGTTTTTGGGGCGTTAATTTTAGGACCGGTTATTCTTTATTATATTTCGGCGGGCTTTTATGTGGTAGTGCGTGATGAGAGTTTTATATTTCAGGCTTTAGGAAAAGTAAAATCGTATTTATCGGGAAATTTTTGGTGGACATGGCTTATTATGGTTGTGGTGTTTATTGCCCTGGGTATTTTGCAATTCTTATTTAACCTGCCGGCTACTATTATAACCATGACAGAAATTTTTACCAGATTAAGGCATGTAACAGAAAATGGCGTAGAGCCCGGTTCAGGCGGATCTGTATGGCTCATTGTTTTTTATACGATAGGAATGTTTTTAACTACCTGCTCCTCTTCTATTTTGCACCTGGCCTGTGCTTTTAATTTTTTAAGCCAGGAAGAAAAACATGAAGGCAAAGGATTGCTTTCAAGAATGGAAGAAATAAAATAACACAACCTTGCAGTATCGTAAATTCATATATTTTCTTATTGTCTCTATTTTTTTTAGCAGTACCATTTCGGGAAACCGGGTACCGGCTAAACTTAAATACGATTCTGTTATTGTAAAAACCCAGAAACCTTCTGCGGTGCAGGAACAGGAAGTGTTTAAGAAGGTAGACCTCGGTTTTGCCAAAACAAAAGAAAGTGCTGATATAGGAGCATGGGAAAGGTTTTTGAACTGGCTGGCAAAACTTTTTTTCGGAAAATCAGGCTATGAAGACAGGGCTACGATGCAAACGATCTTTATCTGGATCTTTGTGGTTCTTGGACTTATACTGGCTATCTGGCTTTTTTCACGGAGCGAATTCAGCGCCTTTTTAAGAGGAAATGTAAAAACAGCAGAGTTTAACTTCGAAGATATTGATGAGGATATTTCCGGAATTGATTTTAATAAAAGAATAGAGCACGCCAAAGCAGAGCATGACTTTCGCCTGGCTATCCGTTGGCTGTATTTAAGGCAACTGTTTTTCCTGAATGAAAAAGCTCAGATCTCATGGCAACCTTATAAAACCAATATGGATTACATGAATGAATTATCGAAGTCGGATTTTAAAACAGCCTTTAAGGATATTAGTAAAGTGTATGAATATGTGTGGTATGGTAAGTACAGCATCACTCCAACTGATTTTAAAGCATTTGAAGTTCAGTTCAGAAAATTTGAAAACGAAATAGGTGTTTAAAGGCAATAAAAAATATTATTACATCCTGGCAATTTTATTTATTGCTGTTATTGCGATGCAATACTTCCAGCCAAAGCCTATAGATTGGACAAGAACGTATTCAAAAAATGACAAAATCCCTTTTGGCTGTTACGCCATTTTTAACCTGTTGGGAAAAACCTATGCCCCTGCTATTGACGTTAATAATCAAGACTTGTATAATTTTAACGGAGCGCATGAAGAATCGGGACAAACCTTATTGATTATCAATGAAGAGATTGACTTAACGAAATTAGAACTACGAAGCCTGTTCGAGTTTTTAAACAAAGGAAATACCGTGCTCTTATGTGCGGCAGACTTTGGAAAAAGCCTGAGAGATACTTTTAAGCTCGATTTGGAAACCAATATTAATTACTCCTATAATGAAATTGATTCCCTGCTTAAAAAACCTTCTTTTGAAATAAGGTATACGCAACCTGCAAATAATACACTAAAGCAGTATGTGTATCCCGCCATTGGCCGCGAAAATTATTTCTCAAAAATAGATACTACGGTATTCGGTATCAGTTCGTATAATAAAAAAAACAAACCGGTATTACTGGAAGCATCCATTGGCAAAGGCCGTTTACTCATTAGTTCTTTACCGGATGTGTTTGGTAATTTGTTCATTGTAAATAATCCAAACAGGTATTATGCATATACCTTATTAAGTAAATTGAAAAACAACACCATAATCTGGGACGAACATTATAAGTCCTATAACAAACAAACAAAAGGGCTTTTTTCTTTTATTTTTAGCAGCGATGCGCTCTATATGGCTTATTGCATTGCCATTTTAGGCTTGTTGTTTTTTATGATTTTTGAAATAAAGCGAACGCAAAGGCCTATACCAATTATCACCCCTTTGCAAAACTCTACACTGGAATTTGTAGACGTGATTAGCCACGTGTACTTTAACGCCAATAACCATAAGCATATTGCAGAAGAAACGATCAAATATTTTTATTTCGATATTATGAAAAAATTCCAATTGAATACAAACGAAATAACAGACGATTTTTTTAATGCCATGCATAATTTAAGTGGAGTAAGTACAGAAAAAATAAGAATACTGTTTACCTATTGCGAAAATTTAAAAAAAGCCCCCAGCCTTACACAGAATGACCTCATTGAACTAAACGACAGAATCACACATTTTAAACAACAAAGTATACGCTAATGGAAGAATTTAAATCGAGAGTTGATCTTACAGAGTTGACTCAAAAAGTAGAAAGTATAAAAAGTGAACTCGCTAATTATTTAGTGGGGCAGCCACAATTAGTGGAATACCTTATTATTGCTCTATTGGCCGATGGCCATGTTTTAATTGAAGGTGTACCGGGTGTTGCCAAAACATTAACGGCTAAATTGCTGGCGAAAAGTATACACGCCGATTTTAAGCGGATCCAATTTACTCCCGATTTAATGCCGAGTGATATCACCGGAACTACTATTTATAATTCGAAGAACAACGCTTTTGAATTTAAGCAAGGCCCTTTATTTACAAATATTGTATTGGCTGATGAAATAAACCGTGCTCCGGCAAAAACACAGGCAGCTTTATTTGAAGCCATGGAAGAAAGACAGATTACCATTGACGGAACTACTTATCCGTTGGATTTGCCTTTTATGGTATTGGCTACGCAAAACCCTATTGAACAGGAAGGAACCTACCGTTTACCGGAAGCGCAGTTGGATCGTTTTATCTTTAAGCTTTTGGTGAATTATCCTACCCTGGAAGAAGAAACCATGATCCTGCAGAATGCACATGTAAATCCAAATCAGATGGATTTAAGTAAAGTGCATGCCATTTTGAAAAAAGAAGAGATCCGTGCGTTAAGAGAAACGGTATCTGCTATTTTGGTAGAGGAACATTTATTTAAATACATTGCACAAATTGTTGGAAGCACCCGTCAAAATCCTTCCTTATATCTTGGTGCTTCACCAAGAGCATCCATTGCCATTCTTAAAGCAGCAAAAGCCTGCGCCTGCATTAATGGAAGAGATTTTGTAAGCCCTAATGATATTAAATATGTATGTGCTCCTGTATTAAGACACCGTGTGGTGTTAACACCTGAAAAAGAAATGGAAGGTGTTAGTATAGATACCGTTATTCAACAATTGGTAGATAAAATTGAAATACCAAGATAGAATTATTAAAAAACTAAAGTACATATTCGGCTCCGTTTTCTTTACCGTTCGTTTATACATAGCGTTAGGCATCACTGTGTGCATTTTTATATTTGCGTTTGTGTATCCGTGGTTGTATTTAATAGGCCTGTTGTGTTTCTGGATCCTGTTGTTGGCAACCATTACTGATCTATTGTTGTTATTTGCCAATTCAAAAGGTATTGTTTCAAAGCGTACCTCGAAATTCGCCAAGCTATCCAATGGCGATGATAACGACCTTTATATCGACATAGCAAATCATTATTCTTTTTCGGTAAATGTGGAGATCATGGATGAGTTACCGGCGCAATTTCAATTCAGGAAATTTAATATTCAAAAACAGTTAGTTGCAGGAGAAAAGCAAAAACTAAAGTACAGTCTGAAACCTTTATCCAGAGGAGAGTTCCATTTTGGAAATTTAATCGTTCTGGCATTATCACCTTTGGGGCTTTCGAAACGGAAATTTATTTTTAGGGAGGCAATGATGCTGCCATCCTACCCTTCATTCTTAAAGCTGCGGCAATATGAGCTAATGGCCATTAGCGACAGACTAACGGATGTTGGAATAAAAAAAATAAGAAGGATAGGGCAGAGCACAGAATTTGATCACATTAAAGAATATGTGATAGGGAACGATATCCGGGCAATTAACTGGAAAGCAAGTGCACGGAGAAACCAGACGATGGTAAATCATTATACGGATGAACGTGCACAACAGGTATATTCTGTGATTAACGCCGGACGAATTATGCAAATGCCCTTTGAAGGATTAAGTTTATTGGACTATGCCATTAATGCTTCCCTGGTGTTAAGTCATATTAGTTTTATCAAGCACGATAAACCAGGATTAGTAACATTTTCGAATACGCTTAAAAATGCGGTAGCCGCGGATCGCAAGGGACACCAACTGTTCCGTTTGCAGGAAGCATTGTATAATATTAAAACAGATTACGAAGAAACCAACTACGAAGTATTACTGAATTATACGCGTACCAAGCTCACACAAAGGAGTCTGTTATTATTGTATACTAATTTTGAAACAGTAAATAGTTTAAGAAGGCAATTAAAATATATTAAACAAATTGCCAAAAACCATTTGGTGGTTGTGATCATTTTTGAAAACACGGAACTGCACGAATTATTGAATACCAAGGCAAGCAATACCTCTGAAATATACAGACAAACGATTGCTAAAAAATTCGATTACGAAAAACAGCAAATCATTTTGGAATTACAAAAATCAAAAATCCAGTGTGTGTATACCAAGCCACAAAACCTTACAGTAAACGCCTTAAATAAATACCTGGAGCTTAAGGCAAGAGGCATGATTTAATGTTTGATGTAAGACTTCCCCCTTTGAAGGGGGTGCCCGTAGGGCGGGGGATGTTGTATTGAATATTCTATGTTTTCTTTTGAAATCCTTCGATCTTAACGATAAGACATCTAATTACATCATGGATATTTTTCTTTATGTGAATGTCATCAAATCGTATGAAATGTACACCCAGATGCTCTAGTTTTTCCTGTCTGAAAATATCATTCATTGAAATTTCTTCAATAGAATGCGTGTTACCATCCACTTCAATGGCTAACATTAACTCATGACAATAAAAATCTACGATGTAATTATCAATTGGAACTTGCCTATGAAATTCAACCCCTAAGCTTTTGTTTTTAATTTTTTTCCAAAGTAATACTTCCGAAAGAATGCCTTGTTTTCTAAGCTTACGTGCAAGCTCTTTTAACGCCGGATTATAATCGAGTACTTTGTTTTTCATCGTATTTGATTACATCCCCCACCCGCAAGCGGGCACCCCCTTCAAAGGGGGAAGTCGTTAAACGTCCTATTCTACGGTAACACTCTTCGCTAGGTTCCTTGGCTGATCTACATTACACCCGCGCATCACCGCGATGTGGTAAGATAATAATTGCCATGGAATAACAGATACCAAAGGTACCAGGGATTCATCCGTTTCAGGAATTTCAATCACATGATCAGCCATTGATTTCACATCACGATCTCCGGCTGTAACCACTGCAATAATGCGGCCTTTACGCGCTTTTACTTCCTGAATGTTACTGACTACTTTTTCGTAGTTAGGGCCTTTGGTGGCGATTACAAAAACCGGCATGGCTTCATCAATTAACGCAATGGGGCCGTGTTTCATTTCTGCTGCCGGATAACCTTCAGCATGGATGTAAGAAATCTCTTTTAATTTTAAAGCGCCTTCTAATGCAACCGGGAAGGAATAACCTCTTCCAAGGTATAAGGCATTTGTAGAGTCTTTATATTTTTCTGCTATTTTCTTAATAGAGTCATTTAATTTTAATACTTCTTCTACTTTACCTGGAATAGAATCCATTTCATAAAGTAGCTGACGGTAGCGGCTTTCAGCAATGGTTCCTTTTATTTTAGCAACATGTAACGCCATTAAGGTTAATACCGTTACCTGGGCAGTAAATGCTTTTGTACTGGCAACACCAATTTCAGGCCCTGCATGTGTATAAGAGCCTGCATGCGTAGCACGTGCAATAGAAGAACCTACTACATTACATACACCAAAAATAGTGGCCCCTTTTGCTTTTGCTAATTCAATGGCTGCTAATGTATCTGCGGTTTCTCCACTTTGTGAAATAGCAATTACAATATCATCGGCATAAATAATAGGATTACGGTACCTAAACTCTGAAGCGTATTCTACTTCCACAGGGATGCGGGCATATTCTTCAAACAAATATTCTGCCACCATACCTGCGTGCCATGAGGTTCCACAGGCAATCACTAAAATACGTTTGGCATTTTTAAACTTTCCTTCATGCTCTTCAATCCCACCCATTTTTAAATGGCCGGTCTCAGAATTTAATCTCCCACGCATACTATCAAAAATAGAACGCGGTTGCTCATAAATTTCTTTTAGCATAAAATGATCGTAGCCGCCTTTTTCAATAGCTTCCAGTTCCATTTCCAACTCCTGAACATAAGGCGTAATTTCTTTATCGCGAATGGTTCTTATTTTTAATTCTTCGCCACGGCGAATAATCGCTACGTGTTCATCTTCAATATACACTACATTTTTTGTGTATTCCACAATAGGAGAGGCATCAGAAGCAATAAAAAATTCGTTGTTACCAACACCAATTACCATCGGGCTTCCTTTTTTAGCAGCAATTAAAGCATCCGGATCGTTTTTATCCAACACCACAATGGCATAAGCACCGTTAACCTGGTTTAAAGCCGCCATTACAGCATGGCTCAGTTTCATGCCAATATCATGCTGACGAATGTCTTCAATTAAATGAATTAAGACTTCTGTATCTGTTTGAGATAAAAACGTATGCCCACGTTTTTGTAAACCTTCTTTTATAGAGGCATAATTCTCAATGATGCCGTTATGAATAATTACAAGGTCCCTGCTTTGAGAATAATGAGGGTGAGAGTTAACATCGTTAGGCTCGCCATGGGTAGCCCAACGGGTGTGACCAATACCAATATTTCCGGAAGTATCTTTTCCTTTCGTAAATTCTAACAGATCAGAAACTTTTCCTTTTTTCTTATACACGTTCATTGCTCCTTCCGGAGAAATAAGGGCAACACCTGCGCTGTCATAGCCGCGGTATTCCAAACGTTGTAAACCTTTAATTAAAATAGGAAATACTTCACGATTTCCAATGTATCCTACAATTCCACACATAAAACGATTACTAAAAACTTAGGCTAATATAACACTAATTTCAGAGAATTATTGTGCAGAAAACCTTAAAAAATAAAGTTTTATTTTCCGGCTACGATCGCGCTAAAAGCTCCTTTGATGGTTGGGTATTTAAACTCAAAGCCATTCTCTGTCAGCTTTTTACCACTTACACGCGAACCCAATAATAACACATTGGCCATTTCTCCAAAAAGTAATTTGAGAACAAACGCAGGCACATTGGGCACAAAAAAGGGTTTATGTAATGCCTCTGCCAACTCTTTCGAAAACCCGTTGTTGGTTATATGCTCGGGAGCAACAGCATTATAAATTCCAGAATAAGCTTTATGAAACAAGCTATTGTATAATACAGATACCAGGTCATCGATATGGATCCATGGCATGTATTGATTGCCGTTGCCAATGGCTGAACCCAGCCCCCTATTGAATAAAGGTAACAATCGTTTTAAGGCACCTCCGCGTTCACTAAGCACTACGCTGATGCGGATAATGGCCGTTTTAGCAGATAGTGTGGAGATCTCATCATAAGACCGTTCCCATACTTCACAGGTTTCGGATAAAAAATCGTTTACTCCTTTATCGGTTTCAGTAAATATTTTTTCGGAAGTAAGCATGCCGTATATGCCAATAGCACTGGCTCCTACAAAGGATTGGAGGCTTATGTTTTTTTTCTTTACAACGCTGGTGACGAGCTTCATACTGTTTACCCGCGAATCAATTACTTCCTGTTTTCTTTTATCTGTCCAGCGTTTATCGGCAATTCCTTCACCGGCTAAATGAACAATACCATCAATGCCATCAAATGCTTCCTCATCAATTTGCTGTTTTTCTACATCCCAAAAAAAGGCCGGAAATTTTGATTGTGCATTGGGTGTACGGGATAAGATACGAACGCTGTGGCCTTCGTCCAATAGCCTTTTGGAAAGGGCTTTTCCTATTAAACCGGAACCACCTGTAATTAATATTGTAGCCATCGTAAATACAGTTTCTTAAATGACAAATTAACTTTAACTTTGTTTAAATATACTAACTTAATGACGCCCATTTTTGATATCCATATTTTTGTTTGCACCAATCAACGTACCGGAACCGATAAGCTGAGTTGTGGCGAAGCACATGGTTTGGAGCTGGTAGGTGAATTTAAAAAACAGATCAATAACCTGAATATAGGATTAAAAGTTCGTACCAATAAAAGCGGCTGCCTGGGTATTTGTGATTTTGGACCCACCATTGCGATTTACCCTCAGGGAACATTTTATGTTGGCGTACAAAAAGAAGACGTGAAAGAAATTATTGAAGCACATTTTATTAATAAAACCATTGTGGAACGTTTGGTATTAGACAAATGGCCGAAGACTTAATTTTATTACAGATACAGGAACGGTTTGAAAAATTTAAACAACAAACCTATAAGGATTTCGAATTGGCCGGAGTTCTGGAGCATCTCCCTTATCTGGATACAACCACTTTACAGGATCTTCAGCAGGAGTTTTACCAGTCTGTTTTACGACTAGAAAACGTACATACTTTAAAAAATTTATTATACCGTATTGATATTACTGAATTACAAATTAAGCAGGCTGCGCAAAAAGAACCTGAGTTACCCTTGCAGCAGATCATTGCTCAATTAATGATTAAACGGATTTTACAAAAAGTGATTTTAAAAGAATTGTATTCTAAATAGAATGATATGAGCATAACGATTCGCAAAGGAACCGAACACGACATTGAAAACGCATTGCTATTGGTGAAAGAACTGGCAACGTATGAAAAAGCACCCGACGAAGTAGAAGTAACGGTTGCAGAAATGCAGGCATGGGGCTTTGGTGCAGACAAACAGTTTGATTTTTTTATCGCTGAAGAAAACAAGGTAATCGTTGGTTTGGCTTTATATTATTTTAAATACAGTACCTGGAAAGGCAAATGTTTATTCCTCGAAGACATCATTGTTACCGAAAGCCAGAGAGGGAAAGGCATTGGTAAGCTTTTGTTTGATAAAGTAGTACAGGTTGGTAAAGAAACAAACGTGCGCCGCATGGAATGGCAGGTGCTCGATTGGAATACACCTGCCATTGAATTTTATAAAAAGTATGAGAGTGGTTTGGATGGGGAATGGATCAATTGTAAGCTAACAAACCACCAGCTACAGGCCATGTAAGCCTTAAATTCCGATTGCTTTTTTAATATCCTCCATGGAATTTATTTTAGCTTTTACCTTAAACTCAAAATGATGATTTACTTTGGTTTTTGGCGAAGCTTTCACAGCATTCAGTTGCTCTGTAGATACTTCCGCTAAAAGGTTTCCGGGCAACACCGTTAATAAGAAAGCGGTTTCATCGTTCCATAAAGGAAGAACCATTTCGGGCCCATACGAATAGGTGATCATACTTTTTTCTTTTCGACTGATGTAAAAAATATGATCCGGGTTAATGCTGTTTTCTTTTACAGGAAAGCTAAAGCCTGCTTCTACAAAAAAAGATTCGGGTTCCCTGCTGAATTTATCACAGTTATAAGTGCCAAAGCTGCTTACTTCCAGGGTTCTTGATACATCCTTCATCGCCGCCAGTCGCACTTCGTCTTCTTTTATTTGTTTCATCGCCTCATCATAATTACTCGTCCAGTATTCGGGGCCGAAAGAAAACAAATGCTTTATCGTCATTACTGCTTTGATGTGCGATTTAAAAACAGCTTTTTTAGTATTGCTTACTTCCAGTTCGTATGTATTTCCAGAGATCAGCTTTAATTTAGCATAGCTATTCTTTGTCCATTCCGGGAATATGGAACCATTCATATTTTCCCATACAATGTAGTCGGCAGCCTGTTCACGCTTATTAAAGATGATCGCGTTATGGCAATAGAGTTCACTCGATTTAATACCATATTTCAATAAGCGTGCAGGAAGTGTTTTGCTTTTATGATTATAAAAATTATATATTTTGGAGTAATCTTCATTAAAATAAACATCTAACAAGGCTCTGCTATTCATCACAAAGTAATTTTTTCCGGCAAATGCCAGGGTTTCTTTTAATTTGTCGATTTGCTTATTCAAATCTGTTTTACGTTGGTTTCTTTGAATGCGTTCTTCTCCGCTATAGATCCAATCTCCTGTTTGTGAGTTCAGATAAAAACTGGAGTAGCCCTCTTTGTCATTGTTAGAGGCCAGCTCTACCACAACAGGTGTTATAGCAGAAATTCTTATTTTTTTACTGGTGACGGTTTTTCCTTTTATCTCAAACATTCCTGCCGAAACAAATTGCTTATTTAAATTGGCAGGATCATTTTTAAATCCCATAGGTATTCCGGATGCCATTATATCCGCAGGATCCATAAACTCACGGTAACTAATGGTGCTTGCTTCCGTTACAGGAAATCCTAAACTATCAATCAATGCCCCTTTCGGAATAATGATCCGGCTGCCTGAACTCGCGGTAAATGTATCATTTTTGGTAGGGTTCACCGTAAAGGTGGTATAGGCTACATCTACTGATTTAAAAGGGGGGTTGATGATTACCGTAATGGGTTGCTTCGTTGTAATTTTTGACTGATGATTACAGGCGAATACAAGTAGAACAGTCATGATACTTCCTGTCCCTGCTATGAGGGAATTGCGTTGTAGTGTCGTCATAAGAATTGGTTTTTAGAGTGGAACTTTAGAATTTTTCTTTTTTAGAAAAACGTGGGAATGGTAATACAGGGCAACATCGGTATACGCATATTGCTTTCCTCTATAAGTATTTCCATAAGGAAAGAAACAATAAGCCGCCGCTTTTTTTATTTGCGAGGGTGGTTTTGTAAAACCTGAATTATAGGCCGCTGCATAGAAGCGGAGACTATCTTCCGTGTTTTCAAAAGATACATGTTTGCATTTTTCTTCTACCACAGAAACAAAACTGTTTAAATAGATCAATTGCCATTGCAAAGAGGTTAAGCGTTGAAGTCTTTCTTTTCGGGTCGCCCGTTCATCTGTTGTTTTATAAGTAATCACATTAGCGTACTCTTTTTTAAGAGAATCAGAGTTTTTAATTTCTTGTTCGAGTTGTTCAATAAAGGAAGGCTTCATTTGAAAATGACCAATGGAAAAATCAGCGGCAGTGCTACCATGAGTTATATATACATATTCCAAAGTAGAGGTTTCTAATACATCGGAAATAAGGGAATAACGCATGAGCTCAGGAAACACAATAGTCGTGAGCAATTCAGGGCTATGCTGGTAAATCAATGCCATTTTTTTGAACGACAGGTTATTTTTCTGAATATAAGTTAAGGCATTTTTATAGTCCTCTGCAAAAAGTACATCGAACCTGTTTTCGTCCTTTAAAGGAGAAGAAAAAAATAATGGAATGAGTATGAGTAAGGTTTTTTGCATTTACCCTTATAATGAGAGAGTAAATAAAAAGATACAATTGCAATGTGTATTATTGTTTAGCGATCGGCTAAACCTTTGCTGTAATAAGGCCTGGCCTGCTTTATAATAAGTTTGCGCTGTTTATTTTCCAACACCATTTTAAATTCCACATCCATTGCAAAATCCTTATAAAAGGTATCGGCCCATACATTTAACAGATCGAAAAAGTGGCGTTTTATTTTTTCCAGTTTTTGAGTAAGGTCTTTTAATTCGTTAGCAGTTAATAAAGAACTGGCGGGACTTAAGCTGGAATAAGAGATCCAGTCGGCCGCCTGGGCCTCATTATAAAAATCGGAAGTTGAATTCATATAAGAAACAACCTGTTCGCATACCATGTTATTTTTTGGAGATACCACTTCGTTTTCGCCTTGCTGCATATTGATGACAAAGCCAAAATCATAATCGCGGTAAAGGTTTTTGGTAATACAAACGCCATTCACCAATTCCTGATCGTAAGTTTCATGAACTAATATGCCCATGGCTACTTTTGAAGGATCGATGTTAAAATAACTGCGCTCAAAAAAAGCACGGTCGTTCCACAAACTGGCCCATACCTGCTTAATAGCTCTCTCAATAGTTTTTACAGAATCGCCATAAGTAGCAGAAGTCGATTTATACAGACCTGCTCCGCTAAAGTTGCTTTCGTCTTCGGCATTGGACGACGATCTGAACCTGACACTTTTTTTAGGAAAGTTTATTCCACAAAGCCTGGTAACCGTGTTCAACAAGCCTGTATCCAGTGGTGCTTTAGTAATCTTTTTACGAATATTTTTTAAACGTTTGCTAATAATACTGTCGTTTATGTCTTTACTGTTGAGAAGGAACGTAATATCATTTTGGATATCATGTGTAAGTACATGTTTACAGTAGTAATAGAATGGAATGGCAAAGGCTTTCGGTGGTGTAAATTGCAAACTATTTAAGCGTTCTATCTTTTTTATTTCGGCAAGGTTGCAAACTTTGGAGCCATAAGCGGCTCTGTCTTTGTAGCCCAGTTTGTTAAGGCTTATGACTTTCGTGCGACTCGTATCAAGTTTAGGAATTATTTTTTTTGTTGGTGGAGCAGCTGTTATGGAATAATGCTCAATGGGTTTTAAGCTAATCCTGTTTTTAGTCACCAGGATTTCTACGGGCTTACCAGCCCATTGTTTCAGGGAATCTATTTCAAAAATATTTTTTTGTGCGGCACAGGGAGTTTCCGGTTGGCGGTTAACAAACAAATATGACTTAAGGGTGTTTGAAATTCATTGGTAACAATGGCTTTGCAAATAGGTAACTCATTGGAGCTGCCGTTTAAAATTAAAATAGTTTGCGAGTAGTCTTTTCCTTTTTTAAGAGAATCGGCATGTATAAACAGAAGAATGCCATTGGCTTTGCCTTCTACAATGGGCTGGTAGGTTTGCGATAGAAATAATTCTCCACTGGTTAAAATAGCATGAGTTTTAGAAATGGTTTCTTTCCGGCGAAGCAAAACCGTTGTGTTAAGCAGTATTTTAAATTTTGATTTACAAAATGTTGTTTCTTCTATTTTAGTAGTTAAAGTGTTGATAAGTGCATCACTGATATTATCGGAGGAGGCAAATTGCAGAAAGTAATTTTTTGAATTGGTATTATAATTAAAGGTCGCCAGGATGTACCGCCTGTTTGGAGAATCGCCGTAATTGTATTGATTAAAGGCTTCGAGGTCGTCGCCATCATGTAAAATTTCGGACACAAAACGGTAATGCCACTTGTATTTTTTAGATTCCAGATAGTAAATGGTATTGCTTTTTATTTCAAAAACAACTTTTACGCATTCTATGCCATTAAAATTATTGCTCAGGGGCTCGCCTTTTAATAAGTCGAAATCCGCCCTGGTGGCTAAAGTGTATAGAGAATGCGGTTTAGCAGAGGTTTGCGAGTGACAAGGCCATGAAGCAATAAGAAACAGATATATGAACAGGTAATTTAATTTCATGTTAGTTTAAATAAACCCTTTTCACTTCTTAGCTCTTACATTCCCTTAATGCAATCTACGAAATATTTTACTTTATTTTTATCCAAATCAGGGTATAAACCATGACCAAGATTTGCAATATAACGCTGTTTACCAAAGTCAGATACCATTTTTCGGGCAGTAGCTTCAATACTTTTTTCATCAGCATATAACATACATGGGTCAGCATTGCCCTGTAAGGTTTTCCCATTCCCAATAATAATACGGGCGTCCTGTGGGTTTATAGTCCAGTCTAAACCAATCGTGTTACAATTTAATTTTGCCATATCGGCTAAAGCAAAATGTGCATCTTTAGCAAATACCGTAACAGGTACTAAGGGCGAAAGTGCATCACAGATCTGAGAAATATATTTTAAAGAAAATTCTTTGTATTGGTCAGGCCCTAAAACACCCGCCCAGCTATCAAATAGCTGAATGATATCGGCGCCTGCGGCAACCTGTCCTTTTAAATAATTAATGGTGCTTAAAGTAATTTTTTCGAGTAGCTGATGCGCTAAAACAGGTTCCTGGTAAAGGAATTTTTTTGCCTGGCTAAATGTTTTACTTCCACTTCCTTCTACCATATAAGCCATAAGTGTCCAGGGAGCACCACCAAAGCCAATTAAAGGGACACGGTTATTCAAGGTTTTTTTGGTAAGCTTAATAGCTTGTATCACATAATCCAGATCGCCGGCTTCCGCTATTCGCAATTGGTCGATATCGCTTTTTGTTTGTATGGTTTTTTCGAAGTTAGGTCCTTTGGCTTCTATCATCTGGTAAGGCAAACCCATGGCTTCAGGAATCACTAGTATATCAGAAAAAATAATGGCTGCATCCACGCCTAAAATATCAACCGGTTGTACGGTTACTTCACAGGCCAGTTCAGGAGTTTTCACAAATTCAATAAAGTTTTTTGCTCTGCTTCGTGTAGCTCTGTATTCAGGCAATATACGGCCTGCCTGGCGCATTAACCAAACAGGAACACGTTCTACGGTTTCACCTTTGGCAGCTCTTAAAATTAAATCGTTTTGATACATATCAGTTTAATATTTCGTTTAAGTTTGTTTTTATTTTTTGGCAAATATCATCCAACGGTAAATCATTGTCATCTACGCCAAAAGGATCCTCAATTTCTTCGGCAATTAATTCGATACTTGCAAAAACATATAGCACAATCATGGTAATGGGCACAGTGGTGTATTTGAATTCACTTCCAAAAAACAAGGGTAATGTAATGATATACAGGAAAATCATTTTCTTTAAAAAAATATTGTAAGAATAGGGAATAGGTGTGTTCTTTACCCTTTCGCAGGCACCGCAATTATCCGTAAACGATTTCAGTTCATCATTTAAGATATATAAATGTTCGTTTGAAAGCTGGTTCTGCGAATGCAGGTCGTAAATTTTAGCGTATAGCCGTTTGGCAATCATGTTGGGCCTGTGAGCCGACTGTGCAAAATCAGAAATGGTAAATTGGTTGGTGGCGATAAATTCATCCTGTTTATATACATTTCTTAAATGATTTTTTGCGCTGAATACATAGTTCGTAATCAGGTGTTTTAATTCTACGCGATCGGCTTCGTTTTTTACAAGCGAAGCCAGTTTTAAAGAAAGGTTTCTTGAATTATTTACAACACTTCCCCATATTTTACGGCCTTCCCACCATCTTTCGTAAGCAGTATTAGTTCTGAAAACGAGCAACATCGATAATACAAAACCTAAAATGGAATGCATTACGGTAGGATTTTTGGTTCCCAAATGAAAGAAATGAACCTCCAGTGCTACTACAATAGCGGCGTAAACGCCTACACTTATCAGTACCGGCAATAACATAACAAACGTATCACTTTTGTGAAACTTTATTATTAAGGAAAACCAGTCTTTTGGGTTATACGTAATCATAATTCGGATGCAAAGGTAATAGCTTTCAGTAAAGAATTGTCCTATTTACGTCATGGGATGCTAAAAAGTTTTAACACTTTAAAACCTGTCCGAAACGGGCAACAAATTTTTTATTTTTTAAGGAGTGGAAGATCTGTTTTTTTAAAGAGGTTTCGAAATCTGTTTGAATCGTTTTGTCTGTAGGGCTTATTCCGCAATGCTTAACAAGGGTACAATGTGAAATGGAAATGGCTCCTTTATCATTAATTTCAATGTAAATATCTGCATAAAAGCTCTCGCAGTTTTTACAGTTTAAATGTTTAATATGGTGTTTTGTTTTGAGTTCGCTGTATTCAAAATAATTCCAGTTGTTTTGAAAAGCAGTCCACTCTGCTTTTTCCGTATTAGAAAACGAAGAATAAATCTGGTATAAATTGCTGGTATCAGATTGAGCACGGAGGGGTTGATAACAGAACCCGGAACATATGATCAGTAAAAAAATCCAAAAATTCTTCATAATTGAGACAATATAAAACTAATTTATGCTATTTTTTTACCGCTGGTAAAGTTTACACCTCAGTAAATTGCGTTTAACATATATATAGTTTATTTTTCCGCTAAATTAAGCTTTAGCAGGGTGAAACAGTACCATTAGCAAAGAGTTTAACACTTACACATCTTAATTATATAATTATATAAACCCGTTCTCATGAAACATTTCGTTTACATCTGTTTATTCCTTTATTCGTTTACCCAGGTAATGGCTCAGCAAAATTATTGTTCTGATTACAAATCAAAACGCGGTATTAAAAAGAGTTCCTCTCCGCATGCAAAAACAACGTCTTTACTACCCCCTCTGGAAAACAAATACGACCTTAAGTTTTATCATCTTAATTTAAATGTAGAACGTAACACTCTTTTTATCAGTGGTAATGTAAGAAGCATTGCTAAAGTGGTGGCGGCCAGCCTTGATTCTTTCGCGTTTGTATTACATACCAATCATACCATTGATTCTGTATATGTGAACGGAGCCAAACGTAATTTTGTGCGTCGCGATAGTTTGGTGTGTGCAACGGCAGGCACTGCAATTCCACAAAACACGTTGTTTGACGCCATTGTTTATTACAAAGGAACCTGCCCAACCGGTGGCGGTGCAGCAATAGGGGATGGGTATAACCTGGCAACTTCTCCTTCATGGGGAAACCAGGTTACCTGGAGTTTAAGTGAGAGTTTATGTGCTTATCAATGGTTTCCCTGCAAACAGGATTTAACCGATAAGATCGATTCGTCATGGGTATATGCTACCACCGATTCAGCCAACATGGTGGGATCAAACGGCTTACTTAAAAATGTGGTATCACTAGGGCTAAAAAAACGCTACGAGTGGAAATCCAAACATCCTATCGATTATTACCTGATATCTGTATCCACCGCTAAATACCGGCAGTATAATTTTTACGCAAAACCTCAATATTTAGCCCCTGATTCTATCTTTATTCAAAACTTTGTATACGATAATGCGATCAATAATTCAACCTGGAACACCCAAAAAACAGCCTTAAATAAAATGAAACAAACCATTGAGCTGGAAAGTAACCTCTATGGAATGTATCCGTTTTATAACGAAAAATACGGCCATTGTATGGCTCCGTTAAGTGGCGGGATGGAACATCAAACGATGACGACCTTAGGCTTTTTTGATTTTGAAATTGATGCGCATGAGCTGGGCCATCAATGGTGGGGAGATAATGTTACCTGCAAAGCCTGGAAAGATATTTTTATGAATGAAGGCTGGGCAAGCTATACAGAGTACCTGTGCGATCAATACCTTCCTGCAATTTCGGGTATGGCCGCTGCTACTAAAATGAATAATGTTCACACCAGTGTCATGTCACAGCCCGGCGGAAGTTCTTATTTTACAAATGCCGATACCATGAATGCCAGCGTTATTTTTGATTCCCGTTTAACGTACGACAAAGGCAGTGCTATTATTCACAGCATGCGTTACGAAATTAATAACGATTCTGTATTTTTTAATGCGATCCGTTCTTTCCAGCATACTTACGGAGGCAGTACGGCAAGCGTTATAGAGTTTCGTAATTTTATGCAAACCTATACGGGCATTAGCTTTGTGCAGTTCTTTAACCAATGGTATTATGGAGAAGGCTATCCTACATTTGATGTAAAATGGAACCAGGGTGGTAATACATTTGTGATGTCCTCTACACAAACACAGTCTATGCCGGGGTCTGTGCCTTTATTTAAAACACATGTGGATTATAGAATATCCAGAACAGCCATGGCGGATACACTGGTTCGGTTACAGCATAACGCCGGCGTGGAAAATTATACCTTAACCCTTCATGGAACGGTAACGGCTATAGCCGTTGATCCTAATAACTGGATCTTAAATAAAGTGATAGGGCCTGTGAAAGACGCTTCCTTAGCTACAGGAATTGAGAGTTACCAGCAACCTTTGGTATTTGTTGGACCTAATCCTACTTCTGCCGAATTGAATGTGTATGTATATAATGGGGATAAAGCGACTGTAGATATAGTGGATATGAGCGGTAGACTGGTACTTTCCAAATCCATTCAAACGCAGGCGGAATTTGATATTTCTAAATGGGCCAACGGAGTATATGTAGTGAGCGTTAAAAACGCGGAAGGCAACGCCATTAAAGTAAGCCGGATCGTAAAGAACTAGGATGAATTTGTGCTTTCTTAGATGTCATATGTCATGCCGAACCTGATTCGGCATCTCATGATTTAGCTACTATAATTTTCAGGGATCTTGGATCAGCAAAATGGAAGGTCAGGATGTAATTCCTATAAATCCATCCTCTTCAAAAAGAGCATGAGATTATTTATCACGCTTCTTACATCATCTTACCAACCCAATGAGGGAATTTAGTAAGTTCCCCAATTTGAGGAGTAGTTTCAAATAAGCCAAACACGGCACTACCACTGCCACTCATACTTGCATATACAGCACCCGCTTTATAGAGTTCTTGTTTGGTAGTTTCTACTACCGGGTATTTTGAAAAAATGGATCTTTCGAAATCGTTTACCAGCGTCTCTTTCCAGGTACTAACCGGTTCTTTCATGAGGTTGAGCAAAGAGTGTTCCGGGCGTTGTGGTTTTACCAAACTATAAGCGTCCTTTGTATTACTATGTACATGGGGGTATACAATGGCTACGTAATAGTTACTCAGGTCTAAAGAGAGATCTTTAAAAACATCACCTTTCTGATGCGCAAAAACCGGTTTGTTTTTAATAAAAAAAGCGCAGTCGCTTCCCAAAGGCCTTGCAATGTTCAGGCGTTCGTCTTCGGTGAGCTTCAACTCAAAAAGAGTATTCAATAAATTGATAAAAAAGGCACAATCTGAGCTGCCGCCACCTAAGCCCGCTCCCATGGGCAATACCTTATGCAGGTATACTGTTAGTTTTGGAAGCGTTCTTTTTTCTTGTATTAAAAGAAAGGCTTTATATAGTAAATTATCTTCTGTGTTCCCGTCAATAGCCAATCCGCTGAGCTCTAACTGAAATGGTTGAACGGCAGTGGGTGTTTCAATAATTTCCAGAGCATCATTCCAGCCAACCGGATAAAAGACGGATTCGATGTTATGAAAACCATCAGGCCTTTTTTCTGTAATGTACAGCCCTAAATTAATTTTTGCGTTTGGGAAACAAATCATGCAACAAAACTATAAAATTTAATCATATTTCCACATTCTCGCATGATTATCAGTAAGTTACAAGGCGTTGTTTTTTCATTTTTTTAGTATCTTTGCCAACTAACTAATTTTGAACTGCATGATATATCTTGACTTTGAAAAACCAATTCAGGAGCTTAGTGAAGAACTGGAAAAGCTTAAATCCGTTGCTGAAAAGAGTAAAGTGGATATGAGTGGACCCATTGCTGAACTGGAAGCAAAAATACTTGAAAAGAGAACAGAGATTTTTTCTAACCTTACTGCCTGGCAATGTGTACAATTAAGTCGTCACCCCGAAAGACCTTATACACTCGCTTACATAGATGCTGTTTCTAACGGAAGTTTTATAGAGTTACATGGCGACCGTACGGTTGGCGATGATAAAGCAATGGTGGGAGGTTTTGGTGATGTGGATGGACAAACTGTGATGTTTATCGGTCAACAAAAGGGAATCAATACTAAAATGCGCCAGATCCGTCGTTTTGGAATGGCTAATCCGGAAGGATACCGTAAGGCACTGCGTTTAATGAAAATGGCCGAAAAATTTAATAAGCCTATCGTTACCTTTATTGATACTCCCGGTGCATATCCCGGCCTTGAAGCTGAAGAGCGTGGGCAAGGAGAAGCCATTGCCCGTAATTTACTGGAAATGACCCAGCTTAAAGTACCTGTCATTTGTATTATTATTGGTGAAGGAGCAAGTGGTGGAGCGTTAGGAATTGGGATCGGGGATAAAGTGTTGATGCTTGAAAACTCATGGTATTCGGTTATTTCACCTGAAAACTGCTCGTCAATTTTATGGCGTTCCTGGGCTCAGAAAGAAAAAGCTGCAGAAGCCCTGAAGTTAACCTCTAAAGACATGAGTAAAAATGGCCTTATCGATGGGATCATTAAAGAACCTTTGGGAGGGGCGCATAACAACCATGCGGAAATATTTGCAACTGTAAAAGCAGAGATCATCAAACAACTGGCGGTATTGAAAAAAGAAACTCCCGATGAGCGCATCACTGCACGTATTGATAAATTCAGCGCCATGGGCGTTGTTCATGATTTGGAAGCTTAATACATAAATAGATTTATAACAGAAAACACAACATTTTAAAACAATTACTATGGCAGATACAGGCGATATAAATGTAGGATCAATTATCAGGATGAATGGTGAACTAATGCAGATCACCGATTGGCAACACCGTACACCGGGTAACCTACGTGCGTTTTACCAGGCAAAAATGCGTAATTTAATTAATGGCAAACAAATTGAAAACAGGTTCAGAAGTGGAGAATCTGTGGAGATTGTGAGAGTTGACTACAGACAAATGCAGTTTATTTATGTGGAAGGGGATTTTGCTGTGGTAATGGATAATGAGAACTATGAACAAATTCACGTTCCTATGACGTTATTTGGTGATAGTGCCCAGTTCTTAAAGGAAGGTATGGAAGTAAAAATCTCTTTTGAAGGAGATAATGTAATCCTAGCAGAAGCACCAACCTTTGTGATTTGCGAAATTACTTATGCGGAGCCTGGTATTAAAGGTGATACAGCTACCAACACATTAAAACCTGCTACATTAGATACAGGCGCTAAAGTAAGTGTTCCTTTATTTTGTAATGAAGGCGATTTGGTAAAAGTAGATACAAGAACGGCTACATACGTAGAACGTGTGAAGAAATAAATTTTAGAATTTTATAGTAAAGCCTCTTACTGATGTAAGGGGCTTTTTTTATGCGGATTCCTTAATGGAAAAATCTACTATAAAATGTGATGGCACACGCTTAATGGCAATACTTGCTAAGCCATTCCTGTTTCAGGGCTTCTGTGGCAACACGTGTTGTGGAATGAAGCAACAGTTCTATTTGTTCTTTTGTCTGTCCGGTAGTGTGGCTATCCGTAAGTTCTGCAATAATGCTTAAAAAGGCAAGTTTATCTTTTTCCATGCTGCAAAGCTGCGAGTAAGTGCCATCATGTTGCATTCCCTGCATAATTTGAATGGCATTTTCAAAAGAGAGGCTACCGGGTTCGAGGGTAATTATGACGGTTGTTTCTTTTTTGCCTACAAGGTAATGGTGCGTAATATTCCGTTCAATGGAGGCTGCCTGTCCTTTTTCGAGGTGGATTTTCCCAAAGCCGTTCCAGATGTCGATTTCCCCTTCTTCCACATAAAAGGTTTCTGTAAACAAGGTATGAAAATGAGAGAACACAGTAACATAAGGCGCTAACACACTTTTTAAGACGGTGCGCTCACCATTATTGTCTTTTGCAGATTCAAGGATCTCTGTTCTTCTATCAGGCATAATATAAAGTTAGTGATTTTCTCTAAATTTAATCCTATGCTTTTTAAATAATCGAAAACACCCCACAAACCCCCTAACTAACAACTATCCCTTATTTATCGGCTATTATCCAATTAATGGACTACCTTTAGAATATGTCTGTCTATTCAGGCGCAAAGCCACATGGAACATGACTACGAAGGGTTGATCACAAGCTTTATAAGTGATAAGGTTGGAATATCAGAACATTTTTTAAGCGACGAGCTCGCTAACCATCTTAAGGCAAATCTACTGGCCTTACTCAAAAAGAAGCTACTGGTAAGTGCAGGTACAGGCAATGTAGAAAAACTGGCTCATAACAAAGAAGTAAGAAGCGATTCTATTTACTGGCTCGACCGAAGCCACGACAACGAATACGAAAATGAATTTCTCGACCAGATCGAGGATTTTATAAAGTATTTGAACAGAAGCTGTTTTGCAGGAATCACCGGTTATGAATTTCATTATTCTTTATACGAAACAGGTAGTTTTTACACAAAGCACATGGATCAGTTCCTAAACAATCCCGGCAGGAAATTTTCGATGATCAGTTATTTAAACAGCGATTGGAAAAAAAGCGATGGTGGAGAACTCATGGTATATCAATCGTACAACGATAAAAAAATTTCCCCTACACAGGGAAAAACGGTTTTCTTTAAAAGCAACGAATTACAACACGAAGTATTAGTAACCAACGAACGGAGAATGAGTATTACGGGCTGGTTGAAAGGTGCTTAATTAATGAATTTCAACCACGTTATGTTCCATTAATGTAAGAGAACGGTTAATATACACTTTCATCAGATCCAGATCGTGTGAGGAAACAATAATGAGTTTGTTTTCTTTTTCGCAAAGGTCTTTAAGCACACAAAACAACTGGTGTTTTGAATTGTAATCCAGGAAAGCCGTTGGCTCATCCAATATAATAACCGGGGTTTGTTGCGCCAGGGATTTTGCAATCATTACCTTTTGCCTTTGTCCGTCGCTCAGCTCATCAATTAATTTATCCTTTAAGGGTACCAGGTTCAGTTTTTGCAGACTCGCTTCAATAATATCTTTGTCTTCCTGTTGCAACTTTCCGAATAAATTAATGTAAGGTGTTCTGCCACTGGCCACCACATCCCAGGCCGTTAAGTTAAAGCCCCCTATTTTTTCGGTAATAACAATGGATAGATATCGTGCCAGTTCAGCAGCAGAATATGAATTACTGTTTTTACCATCCAGGAGAACTTGTCCCGATAAGGGTTTTAAGGTTCCGGTAATGGTTTTTAAGAGGGTTGATTTCCCTATGCCGTTATCACCCATTAAACCGATAAGATCACCTGTATGAAATTCAATGTTGAGGTGCTTAAACACGCTCACAGCGCCTTTTTTAGATTTATATCCTATTTCAACATCGTTCAGCTGTATCATCCTATACTCAATTTAGATTTGAATAATAAATAAATTACAATAGGTGAGCCTATTAAGGTTGTAACCGTATTAACCGGGAGTGTAAACTGGTTGCTGATTACCTGGCAGATAATATCAGCTGCCAACAAAACGCAGGCTCCTATCAGGATACAAAATACCATTTGGTGTAAGTGATGCGATGTTTTAAAAAACAGGCGCGATGCAATGGGAACAGAGATCCCCACAAAGGCAATAGGGCCACAAAATGCCGTAATTAAGCCTACTAACACAGAGGTAATTACAATCACGCTTATTCTTAGTTTATGAATATTAACGCCTAAATTTTGTGCGTAGTGTTCATTTAATAAAATAGCATTCATTGGTTTGATCAGGCAAAAACCCAATCCTATTAAGATAAAGGTGAAAGGAGCTAAAAACCAGATGTCGGATAGAGTGGTGCTGCCAACGCTTCCCATACTCCACATGACGAATGTTTTTACACTGTCGGCACTACTTACATATTGAATTAAACCTTCGGTAGCACCCAATATTTGCGAAAGCATTAAGCCCACTAATAAAACGGTGACGTTACTTTTACTTCTTTTAGAAACCATTAAAATAATAATAGTCACAAAAAAAGCTCCGGCAATAGAAAACAGCGTGATAATTCCTTTCCCCACGAAAAACATTCCTGAAATATGAATGGATGTTAACACCATGGTAGCAATGGCAACAGACAAACTTGCCCCACTGCTTACACCCAATACATAAGGTCCCGCCAAAGGGTTACGGAACAGGCTCTGCATAAGTAAACCGCAGATGGCCAAAGCTGAACCGGCAATCATACAGGTTAAGGTTTTGGGTAGACGGATGTCGTAAAGAATGGTTGAAAATAAAGGATCACCGGAGTTTAAAGAAAATAAATTGATACTTCCAAAGCACAGGTCGCCAATGGTTAGTAATGCAACGAGCACTAATAAGAAAAGAGTATTAAATATGAATTTCCCTTGTGTCACGAATGAACGATAAATTTACTCAATTTGTTTGTAGTACGTGAATGCATGATCCGGTAGAAGCTCAGGGTAAAAAATGTGAATGAGATCAGCCAGTACATCATCCGGATTGGTAATGGCAGTTTCCCAATAATCACTATATCCTTTGGCATTTTGCGTTTTATTATTGTTGTACAGGCGATTGTCTTTAAACGCTTTAAACAAGCCATAGCGCTCGTCAAACGCCAACAATTCTTTTTTAGAATTTAAGTTGTAGAGATTTATCCAGATGTCGCAATCTTTGGCTTTAGAATATACCACTTCAAACGATAAAGGGGTACTTCCTGTTTTAGAATCGTCTTTCCAAAAATAACTTCCACCAGCATCCTTAATTAAATTAGCAATGTAGCTTTTTGTGGAAGGAACATGCCAGATATCGCCATATTTAATTTCGGTGAGTACACTGGGTTTTTTAGTCATAGATGTAGTAAGGTTTTTAAGCTCATTGTATTTTTTTTCTGTTACAGCAAACAAAGAATCCGCCAGATTTAATTTATCAAAAAAGCAGGCAAAGAATTTTATCCATTCCGCTCTTGCTAAAGGGGTTTCTTCTAAATGGTCAAGGCTTATGGCTACCGGAAGCTGAGCCTGCATAAGCTTTTTATCAATATCCATTTTAGGGTCTCCCATCCCAAAGGTTAATAACAGATCGGGCTTTAAGGCCAGTGTTTTTTCTACTTCAATGGCAGGCCCTTTCGAAAGTTCTACAATTTTACCGGAAGCTACTTGTTGTTTGATGGTAGGATTGGTGTAGTAATCGACATTATCAATCGCGACAATACTATTCTCTTCCCGAAGCTTCATGAGCATGATGCTATAGATGGAACTCATGCTGGCGACTCTCTTTACCGGTGTTTTTATATAGTAGGCCTCTTTTAAATAGTTGGGCTTTTCATGTTTATAGAGTACAAATGTGGACGTCACCGTATTGTTATCCTTATTTCCTAAAAGTTCTAATACAGTAAAATCTTTTTCATGTTTTATGGTAAAGCGTTTCGCATACAACAATTTGATTGGAGCAGCATCGAAAGTGTTGGCTTCTGTCCTATTGGAATCATGGCTACAGCCCGATAGCATAAAAATGAACAGGAAAAGGGCAACTATTTTGTGGATCATGGGGTTTGTTTTAAAGCCTTCTTCCTGATGGTGGAAAGATTCAGGCTATGCAAACATACTTAATAAATTCTAAAATTGAACCTGAAAAATACTGCCCCTGGGGGTATTGTCCATTACCTTTATTTTGGCCTGGTGCAGGTTACAAATGCGCTTTACAATATATAAGCCTATACCCGTTCCTTTGGTTTTGCGGGTATCTTCATCACCGCTTCTGAAAAATTTCTCAAATATTTTTTCTGTTTCTGTCGAGGAAATGCCACAGCCTTTATCTTTTACTTCCAGTAAGGGTTTCTGATTAACCGTTTTTAATTCAACGGTAATATCAACCGCTTCAAAGGAATACTTCAAGGCGTTTTCAATAAGGTTAATAAAAACGGAAGGTAACAAATCCTTATCTCCTGTATAAGTAACGCCTTCCTGAATGTTTACCTTAAGAAGATGATTTGTCAGATACGATTGAAAATAACGCTGTACCGTATTTTGTAATAACTCACTTAAATTAACTGGCTCCCGTTGCAGTGTAAGGTTACTGTTTTCTATCTGATTGGCAAGAAGAACATTATCTACCAGCTTATGTAAACGTTCGGTTTCGTTTAAGGCATTCATCAATAACTGTTTTTGTTTTTCCCGATCGAGGTTGTGTTTTAACAGAGTTTGTAATTGTAATTTAGACGCGGCAATAGGTGTTTTTAATTCGTGGGAAACACTCAGTATGAAATTTTTTTGCTGGTTGGCGAGCTGCGTTTCTTTTTTAACGGATTTCCGTACAAGGCTCACACCAAATAACAAGATCAACAAAAAAACGGAGCCTTCTCCCACGATCATATAAACACGCTTCATTTTTTTGTGCTCCAGGGCAGCAATATCACGCTTAATAATGACATCGTCCACGGAGGATAGCGCAGTTATTTTCTGCTCTTTGGAAATGACATCGTTCGACTGGCGCACCAACAGAACTTCCCACCATAAAAACTGCAATACAATATACCCTACTAAAAGTGAGAATATTAATGTGGTACGTTTAGACATATAATACGGGTAGTTTGGTGAATTGTATTATTTATGAAACACCTGTATAAAACCCTTTAAATACCTGGCTTTTATGCCGGCTACCCGAATTTCGTTTACCTGGCAGACGTAAAAGTAAGTGCCTTCGGAAACGATCTGTTTAAGTTGCATGGATTTTCCGTCCCACATAATTTTGGGGTCGGTGGTTTCAAAAATTAAATTACCCCAGCGGTTATAAATTTTAATATCAATATTCTTGATAAACCTGTTTTTGATCGGTTTAAAAAAGTCGTTTACACCATCGCCATTTACGGTAATTACATTTGGCAATTCGTACTCAGGGCAGTTATCCACGCATAGTTTAACGCTTTGTAAACTTTCATTGTTAAAGGAATCAATGGCCGTAATGGCATAACAACCGGCAATGGATAATAAATTGTCAAAGGCCATAATGGTATCACTCATAATTTTAATGGAATCCACTAAAACTAAAGGAGCATCTTCTGTTTCAGCAAAATATAAATTGTATTTCACGGCATCATCGCTGCACACATGGTTTGGATTATTCCATCGTAACAATAAGCTTGGGATCATACAGTCGGACTCTATGGTAAGTGTTGGAGCGCACGGAGGAGTTGTATCTTTTGGTTTAGCACATACTTCCTGGCTAAAGTTTAATAGCGGCCTGTAAATAGTTGGGTCGGAATATTGCCCTTTTGATCGCACTTTATAGCAATAAAGAGCGCCGTTTACAAGGCTATCGTCAACATAGGTTAAAGCAGCGGTGCTATCGATAAGAGTGAAGGTCGTTTGAGCCGGTGCTTTTTTATAAATATAATATTTAGAGTTGGTCCATGGTACTTGTTGCTGCCAGCTTAACGTCAGCATATTATCGCTTGCCGTGATAGTTAAAAATACTGAAGCTGCTTTTTGTCCGTTTCCTACAAATTGTCCATTGGCATAGAATTCAATTTTATAAGTATGTGGGAGCGCATCTGTATTTATACCGGTATGAATAAACGTTGTATCGGAAAGTTGGTTCAAGGCTTTAAAATAAGGTTTGGTTACCGAATTAACCTGGGTAAATGTTCCTGAATAGCCATCATGGTGCATTAGCCTGAATTCATAAGGTCCCGGTAAGCTTATTGTATCAAGTGCATTAACTCCCAGTAAAGGTTTTACCCAGCGTACAAATACAGAACCGGTGCTGGCACCGGTAGTTTGTACATCTACATTAATTAAAATAGGAACATCACGTTTTAATTGTACGCATACCTGTGAGGAAGCATAACTTTCTGCACCATCGGTGTAAATAGCTTCTACCACATAACTATAATTTGTTCCCTGCGATAAGCCATTGCCATTATTTGTATCGAGGAATGTTGTGTCGCTTAAGTTGGCTGTACAGCCAATTTTCGTGAATCCCGAGGAAGATGGTACACCTGTTTCGCAGATGGCATGTGCCCATGGAAGACAATCTTCTTTCCGGTAAACGCAGTATTTTTCAATTTTGTTTCCCGTAGTTAAATGACACAAGGGTTTTTTCCAGCTTAGTTTAACGCTTGTTCCCATTGGAACCGCTGTAAAGCTTAAGGGTGGAGGTGCTACTACGGTAACATTAAAAGTTTTAAAATCTACTAAATTAATTTGCGGATCCTGATCTTCGGCTTTAATGGTTACCTGGTAAGGCGTTCTGCGAATGTGCGTACAGTTGGTTTGCCAGTTAAATGTTCCTGATACAGGGCTTAAGCCTTGTGCAGAGGAAAAGGTAGAAGGAGAAGAAGGAACATTAAAAGTACCGCCATTGGCCGTTAATTTAATCACATCATTATCAGGATCGGTTGCAGAAACGTGTTTGGTAATAACGCTACCCGCTACCACACAGGTATCGGTAAGTGGTTTTATAACCGGGGGATTATTGTTACAGGTTCCTACATCCACCTGCAAATCGCGTAATACATATCCAACCAACATATAAACACCATCCACGTTTTTACGCCATTCTTTAATAATCATTGCGAGGTTATATTCTCCCTGTTGTTGAGGTGTACACCAGGTTAAAGTTCCTGTAGTTGGGTTCACATTATAAGTACCTCCACCTGTAGGGGGATTGTAGTAGCCCGGGCACATAAGTCCTCCATTGCCCCGGCAATAGGTTAATTCATAAGAGAGGCTATCTCCGTCAGCATCAGATGCAGCAGGGTTGTGTAAAAAACATTTTCCGGTACAGCCCTTATCAATAGGAGGAAAACTTAAAACAGGCGAACTGTTGGGGCCTAAAAAGGTGCTGATTACTAAATACGATTCAATATAAAATACCTGGTTTACAGAGTTGGGGATATTAATAACACCGGCATTCCTGTTAGGATCCGTCATACTCATTTTATAATTTCCCGGGCCGGGATAGGTATGAGTCGTCACATATTCATTTACTTTAATGAAAGTACTTAATGGGACACCGTCTTTAGCAGAACCACTGCAGAGGGAGCTGGAAGAGCCATTACTTCTCGGGACAATGGCTCTTGAGTTTGGCCCATCGCCAAAGTATAAAGTATCTTCGCATCTATCGGCCAGGTTAGCGCTTCCAATATTAGTGTAGGTAATAATTTTAATTTCGTAAGTATATCCATACAACCATTTGTATGTAATTTCTCCTGCCCTGTTATGCGTGGCATTGGCATGTATGAAAAAGCCTAAGGAAAAGAGAATGAATAAATAATACCGGAACTTATGCATGATAGAATATTTTATTGTTTGATAATTTTTTTAGTAACTGTTTGGTGCCCAAAATGAATGGTTATAAAGTACGTCCCTTCTGTGATGCCTTCTAAATTCAATAACAGAGAAGGTTTAACGAGAGATTCATTTTCCATGAACGTTTTAATTTTTCTTCCGCTTACATCAAATAAACAAATGGTATATAATTCAGTTGATTGTTTACTAAAAGATAGAGTACAGTTTTCAGCAGTTGGATTTGGATAAAGTTCCATCGTGGAAGCATCTGAACTTAACTCTTTTACACCTACATAAATTTGTTGGGAAGACGGGTTCGATACATAGCTCATTGAACCATCCATATATTCCGCCAATACAAAATAGCTGTAGTCCTGGCTTGCAGGCATAGGATTGCCGCCATTGAAATCGAAAAACAGGGTATCGTTAATGTTATTATTTGTGTAGCCTAAAAATGTAAAACCGGTAGAGGTAGGTGGCGCGGTTTCATCATTCGCGTGAGCCCAGGTAGAAAGCCCTGTTTTTCGATATATTCTGTATCTAAGAAAAGGATTAGGCCCGATTAAAGAATAATTAACCGGTTTATCCCAGTTCAAACGAATAAAATCAGTTGCACCCGTTGTAATTAAATTACGGGGCGCATGAGGAATGATCTTTACATTGAAGGTTTTAAAATCCACTAAATTAATCTGTGGATCCTGATCTTCCGCTTTGACCGTTATTTGGTAAGGCATTCTGCGAAGATTTGCATAAGAAGTAACCCAGTTGAAATTACCCGTAACAGGACTTACGTTTTGCGTTGAAGTAAATATTGAAGGAGACTCCGTATTAAAACTTCCACCCTTAGCAATTAAGGTAATCATATCCATGTCAGGATCAGTAGCAGAAATTTGTTTGGTAATGGTACTTCCTGCAATAATACAGGTGTCTGCACTGTTCACGACAATATGCGGAGGATTATTGTTACAGGGTCCTACATCTACCTGCAAATCGCGTAATACATAACCAATCAGTGTGTAACTGCCACTAATGTCTTTACGCCATTCTTTAATGATCATTGCCAGGTTATATTCTCCCTGTTGTTGGGGTATACACCAGGTGAGAGTTCCGGTAAGAGAATTTATAGTGTAAGTACTTCCGGCAGGATAAGAATACCCCGGACATATAATGCCACCATTACCTCTACAAAATGTTAGTTCATACGAAAGACTATCACCATCTAAATCATAAGCACCGGGGTTATGAAAAAAACACTGCCCTACACAACCTTGATCTAAGGGAGGAAAGCTTAATAACGGGGAGCTGTTAGGGCCTGAAAAAGAACTGATCACTAAATAGGATTCAATATAAAATACCTGGTTTACAGAGTTGGGGATATTAATAACACCGGCATTTCGGTTAGGATCTGTCATCGTCATTTTATACATACCCACGCCGGGGTAAGTATGTGTGGTTACATATTCGTTCAGTTTAATATAAGGAGTTAGGGTAACACCATCCTGTGCTAAGCCGCTACAAAGGGTGCTTGGCCCGTTACTTCTTGCAACAACAGCCTTTGATCCATCACCAAAGTAGAGTGTATCATCACACCTATCGGCCAGGTTAGCACCACCAATGTTGGTATACGTCGTGATTTTAATTTCGTAAGTATAGCCATACAACCATTTATAGGTAATTTCTCCTGCTCTGTTATGAGTTGCCTGTACCGCGGAAAATAACCCGAAGGTTAAAAACAGTAATAAAAAGTGACGGTGTTTCAACATCGGAGTTTCATTATTTATTATTAAACATCTGGGGATGTAGATCTGAGAATGGGGAAGTACTTCTGTTAAATCTGTCATTCAATTCTATTGAAAAATAATAACCATACAACAGATCAGAAAAAGTATATATCCTATTCATCATAAAAATGTAATTATTACATCATAATGTATTAAAAACAACGGGTATTTAAAGATACAAAAAAATCGTAATAAGACTGTTAAATTAAGGATTTTACAAGTAAACAAAATAATACATTTAAAGTCAAATTTTTTTCGGTGTTTATTTTATATTTATTTAACTAAAAAGCCACTTGGCATGAGTATTAGTAGTAATTTTGTCCTTTACTTTTTATAACATTCAAATGAATCCTCATCACCATGGCCACTTTAGTAAAATTACAGCGGCAGGTTTATTAGTTACTCTCGGAATTATTTATGGTGATATTGGTACTTCTCCGCTTTATGTGATGAAGGCTATCGTGGGTGATGGACCCATTAATGCGGATGTTATTATTGGGGGTATGTCGCTGGTGTTTTGGACACTGACTTTACAAACTACTATTAAATACGTTATTTTTACCTTAAAAGCCGATAACAAAGGTGAAGGAGGAATTTTTTCTCTGTATGCTTTAATTAAAAAAGCAAAACGCAAATGGCTTATATTTCCTGCTATCATTGGTGGTTGTTGCATTTTAGGAGAAGGTATTATTACGCCGCCTATTTCGGTGGCATCGGCGGTAGAGGGTTTAAAACTCATTCCCCGTTTTAGCAGTATCCACACTATTCCTATTGTAGTGGCCATTATCACCTTTTTGTTTTTTATCCAGCAATTCGGCACAAAGTTTATCGGTAAATTTTTCGGCCCGGTAATGTTGGTATGGTTCCTTACATTAGGAATTATGGGTATTATAGGCTTATCGCATGATTTCACGGTATTAAAAGCCTTAAATCCTTATTACGGTTTGCATTTATTGTTTACTCACAAAGGAGCATTTTGGTTGTTAGGAGCTGTATTCCTTTGTACCACCGGAGCAGAAGCCTTGTATTCGGATATGGGCCATTGCGGAAGAAAAAATATTCGTGCAAGTTGGATCTTTGTAAAATCAATGCTCGTGTTAAACTATATGGGGCAAACAGCCTGGTTGGTTTCCATGAATGGAAAAACACTGGATGGTGATAATCCTTTTTACGCGATTATGCCTCATTGGTTTTTACCGGTTGGTATTGGTATTGCTACCATTGCTACGGTTGTTGCTTCCCAGGCTCTCATCAGTGGATCATTTACATTGATTAACGAGGCTATGCGTTTAAATTTCTGGCCAAAGGTGGAAATCAAATACCCTACCGATCTTAAAGGACAAATGTATATCCCTTCCATTAACTGGTTACTATATGTTGGCTGTGTATTTATTGTTCTGTTCTTTAAAGAATCGAAAGAAATGGAGGCCGCTTATGGTTTAACCATTATTTTAGGGATGATTATGTCCTCGCGCTTACTTGCCTTTTTTATGCGACTTAAAAAATTCCCGAAATGGTTTCTCTCTATTTTTGTGGTAACTTATATTATTATTGAAGGCTCTTTTTTAATTGCCAATTTAGAGAAATTCCCGAAAGGTGGTTATATTACACTGATCATTGCTTTATTTTTGGCGGCAGTTATGGGATGCTGGTACATGGCAAAGTTGATCAGGCAGCGTTATACAGATATTGTGCCTTTAGGAAATTACAAGCAAATGTTGGTGGATTTAAGTTCCGATCCTTCTATTCAAAAATATGCAACTCACCTCGTATATATGACGAGTGCCAATAACCCAAGTACCATTGAATCGAAAGTGATTTATTCCATTTTACAAAAAAGGCCTAAAAAGGCTGACGTATACTGGTTTGTACATGTGGACGTAGTAGATGAACCTTATCGCATGGATTATAAGGTAACACAAATTGCCAGTGAAGATATTGTACGGGTGGATTTCAGATTAGGATTCAGGGTAGCACCAAAAATAAATTTAATGTTCAGGCATGTGGTAGCTGATATGGTGAAGAATAAAGAAGTGGATATTACCAGCCGTTACGAGTCTCTCAATAAAAACAATGTGATTGGTGATTTTAAATTTGTGGTGTTGGAAAAATTCCTTTCCTACGAAAATGATTTGCCTTTCTTTGAGAAAATGATCCTGAATGTGTACTTCCTTTTAAAACGCTTCAGTTTAAGTGAGGCAAAAGCATTTGGGCTTGACAGCAGCTCCGTGAAGATCGAAAAATTCCCAATGATCATCAGTAAACCAAAGGAATTGAATTTAAAACGCATTGAATAAATTTTTAATACGAGTCAATTTTTTTATTATCGGGTTGGTATTACTGTCATGCAGTAACACTACGACGCAACCGTCTTTTTATTACTGGCGTACAAAAGTACATTTTTCCGAAAAAGAGAAAGAGGCACTAAAGGAACTTAGGGTAAACACTCTATATGTAAGGTTTTTTGATGTAGATCTTTCTGATGATACACACCAACCTGTTCCCTTTGGTGTGGTAGACAGTTTAAATGTATTGCCTGTTGATCTTTCAATAATTCCTGTGGTGTATATTACCAACCGCACTTTTTTAAAATTAAAAGAAGCTGCGGTCGTAACGTTGGCAGAGCAGGTAGTGCATAAAGTAAACGGATTGCGTAAAAATTACAGTGAGCTCCAGATAGATTGCGACTGGTCGGAAAAAACAAAACAACAGTATTTTAATTTTTTAAAGAAAGTAAAAGAGCTCTGCCCGGCACACACAAAGTTAACAGCAACCATTCGTTTACACCAGGTAAAATATCCTTTAAAAACAGGCATTCCACCTGTTGATGGTGGTATGCTCATGTTTTACAACATGGGAAATCTTCGCAAGTACGATGGGTCTAACTCTATTTTTGACGCAGAAATTGCCCGTAAATATACATCGTATATCAAAGGTTATATCTTACATTTGGATGTAGCTTTGCCCATATTCAGATGGTACGTACATTACAGAAACGGAAATATACAGGGCTTGATTACAAAAAAACAATTGCCGGATGTAAGTGATACCAATTACTTTAAAGTAAATGAAAATAAAATCAGTTACACTGTAGTACATCCACAGTTGCTCAACGGCATCTATTATAAAAAAGACGACCTGTTAAAGTTTGAAGCCTTAAATGATGAAGAGTTGGCAGACGCGGCAAAATTATTGCAGGAAAACCTGGTTCCCGAAAGCAGAAGAATCGTATTATATGATCTGGATGAATTAAATATCAATTATTATGAAAAAGAAACCCTTAAAAAAGTTTTGGCTACTTTTAATTAGTGGCATTACCTTAACCACCTTAACGGTACTAGCCTGTGGTGGTGGTGATTGGTATAATGATGAGGGATCTATGTTTACACCACAGATCATTAACCATAAAGAGGATACTCCTTTTTTCAGAACACTGGAAACCCCTTTTTACGATGGGTATGATGATGCCGGCACAGAAGTGTTTGTAAAAACAAATGGTACGGAATGGATCACTTTTCTTGGAAGTTCTGTTTCAGAAGATGCCATCAGGTATTGGTTATATGAAGCGTCCGTAAACCAGGTAGACTCTATGATCTTCGACATCAAAGGGAAGACCGCCAACCTCACGGCAAAGTCAAAATTATATACGCTAAAAACAGTTTCGTCTCCGGCTAAAGCCACGTCGTTTTTATATTATTTAGGATTTGCGAAGCGTAACGAAAATTTTGCCGTTGTCAAAAATGACTATTCGTGGAATGATAAGGCGGCGAAGGTTCCTGAAGCATCTATTGTAAAACAAATAGCCGGTGGATTAATTTTTTATACAAAAGTAACAGAGCCCTTTTTAAAAGAACGCTATGCTTTTCAGTTGATCAGATTATATTTTTTTAATAAAGAGTATGATAAAGCTATTTCTTTTTTCAATGAAAACACTTCCACTTTTAAAGTGAGCAATAGCATGAAGTGGCGGGCGTTGGGCTATAAGGCAGCGTCTTTATACAAACAGCAAAAATTTATAGAGTCAAATTATATTTATTCTATTATCTATGATCAATACGAGCCTTTAAAAAAATCGGCTTATTTATCGTTTCATCCTTTTAAAACAACGGAGTGGGAGCAGTGTTTGGCAGTTGCTAAAACGAACAGGGAAAAAGAAATACTGTGGCAGTTATATGGCTTGTATAATGATGATATAGTTGCGATGAAAGAGATATTGAAGCTAAACCCCGGCTCTGAACTGGCAGATCTTTTATTGGTAAGGGCTGTAAATATAGAAGAGGGGATGATGACTGCTGAGAACTATGATAGCGAAAAAGCCGATCAAAAACATATAGTCGATCAAAAATTATTAGGCTTTCTAAATGGAATGTCAGGGAATACGGCTTCTCTTAACCCTGTGATATGGCATCTGTCTGCGGCATACCTCAATTATTTAAATGAAGACTATGCGTTGGGAGATCAGCAAATGAAACGGGCCGAAAAATATAAAAATGATCAGGTGATTAACAAAGCCGAATACCATTTGATTAATGCCCTTGGTAAGGTAAGGCGCATGAACTCCATCAGCGAAAAACAGGAAGCGGAGTTATTGCCCGACCTTAAGGTGTTGTTAAGTGAAGAAACGTCAAACATTCCCAATTTCAGAAGTATAAATGCCCGGGAGTGGATCAGGAAAGCACTGGCCGATTTTTATAATAAAAAGGGAGAGATCGAAAAAACAGAATTGATCTATCCAGGAACTAACCCTTACCAGTTTAATGAAATAGAAAACATTAAAAAGATGATTGCCTATTATGAAAAAACAAATGTGTCGGCATTCGAGAAATTATTTTTTGATCATGCTTCTTTAAGCAAATCCAATTATTCTGAATTGCTTGCCATTCGCTATGCTCAGCAGGATAAACTGAATGAGTCTCTTACGATTTTCAAAACCATATCTGATGGAGGCACTACATTGTATGGAAATCCTTTTACGATCCATATTAAAGATTGCCATGATTGCGACCATGAAGCTGTTCAAAAAACGAAGTACACGAAATGGTCTTTTATTGAAAAAATGGTAGAGATGAAACAGATTGCGTTAACAAAACCGGCAGAAGCAGCACAGAATTATTTTTTGGTTGCCAATGGATTTTATAATATGACTTATTTTGGAAATGCCCGTTTATTTTATGACAACCGGGTAGATAATTCTATTTACTGGTACCAGCATAAATCGCTGCCGGAAGAAAACACCGACCTTGCGTTAAAGTATTATTTACTGGCCTTGAAAAGCGCTACAGATAAGGAATTTAAAGCTAAGTGTACTTTTATGGCCGCTAAGTGCGAGCAGAATGAATTTTTTATGAATACGCCGAAAGGTTACGTCGGTGATTTTAAATCTGGAATTTATTTTGCGTCTCTTAAAAAAGAATACTCTACTACAAAATACTATTCTGAAATTATCAGGGAATGCGGTTATTTTAATACCTATACGGGAGGCCATTAAAGTATCTGCCGGAAATAATCAGGATTGGAAGCGCTTAAGCGCCAAAATTTCGTGTGAGTGGTAATATAAATTTTTTAAACCCCCTTTAAGTATTAAAAATGGTTTTACATTTGATAAAACTATTTTTTATGCAATTAACTATTTCTAACGTTTCTAAAACTTACGCTAATGGCTTAAAAGCCTTATCTGATGTAAATTTAACCATTGCTCCCGGCATGTTTGGTTTATTAGGGCCTAATGGTGCAGGTAAATCAACCTTAATGAGAACAATTGCTACTCTCCAGGATCCTGATTCAGGAACGATCATGTTAGGAGATATTAATGTGGTAAAACAAAAAGAAGAGTTAAGAAAAGTACTAGGATACCTTCCACAGGATTTTGGCTTTTATCCAAAGGTGAATGCAGAAGATATGCTTCACCATTTTGCGGTATTAAAAGGAATAAATAATAAACAGGAACGTAAAGATATTTGTGATGCCCTGTTACATCAAACTAATTTGTATGAAGCGCGTAAGCGTAATTTAAGTGAGTACTCCGGCGGGATGCGTCAACGCTTTGGCATTGCACAGGCATTGTTGGGTAATCCTAAATTAATTATTGTGGATGAACCCACAGCGGGTCTGGATCCTGCGGAGCGTAACCGTTTCCATAATATATTAAGTGACCTGGGAGAAAACATTATAGTTATCCTTTCTACGCACATTGTGGAGGATATCAAAAATTTATGTCCGCGTATGGTTATCATGAATCGTGGACAGGTGTTATTGGATGGTAAACCAAGCGATACAATTGATCAAATGCGAAACATGGTTTGGAAATTAATGATTGATAAAACAGAGTTGAATGTGTATAAAGATAAATACAAAGTAATTTCTGCTAAAGTGATAGAGGGTAAAGTATTAATCCATGTGAAGAGCAATGCCCTTCCGGAAGCTGCCTTTTCTGTAGTAGAACCGGATCTGGAAGATGTTTATTTTTCAAACATCCTTTAATTCTTTTTAACCTCCTTTAAATCCTGCTTATGTTTTTAGAAATTTTTCTTTTCGAATTAAAGTACGCCCTCAAAAAACCATCTACCTATGTGTTTTTTAGTATTTACTTTGCATTTTATCTTTTTATTTCATTGGCAATTTCCGGAGTTATTCCGTTGGGATCCAGTGATAGCAATACCTACATGAACAGTGCGGTTGGTAATGCAGGCTTATATTCGTTTTTTAACCAAAATATTTTAGCCCTGGTTCATAACATGATCATTATTGCGATTATGGCTACAGCCATACAACGCGATTTCGAATTTAATTCGCATGCCTTATTCTTTACAAAGCCTATCACTAAATTTTCGTATTTCTTCGGAAGATTTTTTGGAGTGCTTACCATTGCCTTATTTGTATTTAGTGGGCAATTAGTGGGGTTATTACTGGGCAGTGTCATTGGTCATAACCAACCAACAGTGGGCCCCATCCATTTATATAATTACATACAACCTTTTTTATACTTTGTAGTTCCAAACACTTTGTTATTTGGGGTTACCTATTTTTCATTAACCACATTTTTACGGAATACAACCATCGCTTACCTGGTAACGGTTATTTTCTTTTTGTTTGATCTTGCTTCCGGTTCGGTGTTATCGGATATAGAATATGAGAAGTTAGCGGCCATGCTTGATCCTTATGGAAATAAGGCATTTCAACATGTCACCCAATACTGGACTCCTTCAGAACAAAATGAGCGGATGCTGTCTTTAACAGATGTATTGTTATACAATCGGTTAGTATGGTTGGGTTTAGCAATGGGTATCATGTGGTTCAGTTACGTGAGATTTAATTTCTCCCAATTCTTAAAACCGGTAAAAGTATTTTCGTTTAGGAAAAAAGAAGAGAGCTATTCACCTCAAACGCCGGCAGTGCAACATCTTTCTGAGTTGCCAAAAGTAACCATCAGCTCTACCGGAAAAGCATTCTGGAACCAACTCCTGTTTATTGCCAGGTTCGAATACAAGCGTATTGTGAAAGGTTACTTCTTTATTATTATGATTGTATTAGGAGCTGTTTTAGCCTATATCACCAGCAGTTTCAACTCCTTAATATTCGGCACGGAAGTGTATCCTGTGACTTATAATGTGGCGGCACAAACAGGTTCTATGTTTCAGTTAATGTTATCGATCCTTATTATTTTTTATTCAGGAAATTTAGTGTTCAACGAAAAACAATTTAAAGTAGACGAATTAGTAGGAGCATCGCCTATAAAATCTTCCACCTTAGTAATTGGTAAATATCTTGGTTTACTGGGTTCTGTGGCATTGGGCTTATTCGGAGCATTGATCACAGGTATATTAATCCAATCCATTAATGGGTATTATAAATTTGAGTTAGGACAGTATTTTGCCAGTTTATATGGCAGAACGTTTGTGAGCCTTTCTCTGTTAACCGCTTTATGCTTCGCCATTCAGTTTATAGTAAGCAATAAATATGTGGGTTTTGTCATTTCGTTTATCATTGCATTTTTATCGCGTATTATTTTCAGCCAGCTGCAGATAGATAATCCTTTATATAATTTTAATTCAAGCGGGCCTATGCTGCAATACAGTGATATGAATGGATACGGGCATACAACTCCTATATTCTATTTCTTTAAACTGTATTGGTTAGCCGCCATGGTATTAGTGTTTGTATTTGCCATCCGTTTTTATTTACGTGGAAAAGAAAAAGGGTTAAAAGCAAGGTTCAAATTTTCTAAGTTCGATTCACACAAACAATTCAGGCTTGCCACTATTATTTCTGCTGTAGTATTTATAGGAGTTGGCTCTACTATTTATTATAATATTAAAGTAGCCAATAAAATGTTTTCCAATAAAGAATTTGAAAAACTACAGGCTAAATTTGAGCAAACGTACAAGCATTTTCAGAAAACATCCCAACCCCGCATAGTATCAAGTTATGTGGAAGTGGATCTGTTTCCGGATAAATTGGGCGCGAAATTTAAAGGCTTTTATTATTTGAAGAATAAACATAAAAAAGCCATTGATACACTGATCATTAATTATAACAATGAAACAGAGGTAAAATCCATGCAGTTATCCGTTGCAAATAAAGAAATTATTAACGACAAAGATTTTTTTGTGAATGTGTATAAACTGGCAACTCCTTTACAACCGGGTGATTCTATTAAACTGGATTATACGATCGACTACCTGAAGAAAGGTTGGTTTAGTAATTCAGGGAAATCAGACATTGTTTATAATGGAACCTTTATTAATAATTTTCTGTTGCCATCTATTGGTTATAACGAAGGGTTTGAGTTGGGTGAAAACGAAGCCAGGAGAAAATTCAAGTTAAATCCTAAACCACGTGCTGCCAGTATTAACGACACTGCCTCTTATGCAAATACTTATATTAGCAAGGATGCAGATTGGATTAGATTTGAGTGTATTGTAAGTACGGTTCCCGACCAAATTGCTGTGGCTCCAGGTTATTTGATGAAAGAGTACACAAAAAATAACCGTCGCTATTTTCATTACAAAATGGATAGCCCGATCCTGAATTTCTATTCTTTTTTATCGGCCAGGTACGAAGTGAAAAAAGATAAGTACAAAGACATCAACATCGAAATTTATTATAATAAAGGACATGAGTATAATCTCGACAGAATGATTAATTCTATTAAGAAATCGTTGACCTATTACGAAAAAGCGTTCAGCCCTTACCAACATCGCCAGGTTCGTATTTTGGAATTTCCACGCTACGCAACATTTGCACAGTCTTTCCCTAATACAATTCCATTTTCGGAAAGCATTGGTTTTATTGCGCATGTCGATGAAAAAGATCCCCTGAGTATTGATTATCCCTTTTATATAACCGCTCACGAAGTGGGACATCAATGGTGGGCACACCAGGTGATTGGAGCCGATGTACAGGGTTCAACGTTAATGAGTGAATCCATGGCTGAATACAGTTCCATGATGGTGATGGAAAAAGAATACGGTAAAGAAGCCATGCACAAATTTTTAAAAAATGCCCTGAACAAATATTTAATCGGACGTGCTACAGAAAGTAAAAAAGAATTGCCGATTATGCTTGCCGAAAACCAACAGTATATTCATTACAACAAAGGCTGTTTAATTATGTATGCTCTGAAAGACTATATAGGTGAAGATTCGGTGAACTCCGCGCTAAGCAGGTATATCAAACAAGTAGGTTTCCAAAGCGCACCTTATACCACTGCTAAAGAGTTCGTCGCTAACATGAAACTATCCACACCGGATAGTATGCAGTATGTTATCAAAGATTTGTTTGAAGATATTACAATATATGAAAACTATGTAAAGGAATTAAAATCTGTTAAACTACCCGATGGAAAATACAAAGTAACACTTACTGTGGGGGCCGCAAAATTTAAAGCGGATAGTTTAGGGAAGAGTAAAGCAGTAGCAGTGAATGATTGGATGGACATAGGTGTTTTTATAAGTAACGATGTAAATGGTAAAAAAGTGAATAAGGAATTATTGCTTAAAAAAGTAAAAATGGATAAACCTGTTAAAACATTTGAGTTCATCGTAGATAAAGAACCAACATCAGCAGGGTTAGACCCTTATAATAAACTGATTGATAGAAGCCCGGAGAATAACCGTTGTAAGTTTGGCTCTATGCCAACTCCGCCGGATTTGGATGCAAGCAGTTCAAATGTAAGTATTACGCTATAAGAAGATTTTAAAGGTAAAAGGTAGTGGTCTGTTTGAATATTTACTCAAACAGACTCCACCGGTTTACTAAAAGAAATTAATGGCTAATGTAATGTTATGTATCATCTTTTTAGAATCGTTTATTTTATTTTGTGCGGTGGAAGTAATATTATAAATGATCTCAGGGGCAAAGCTGGTTCCGTGAAATTCATAATTGATTCCGTACCCGATAAAAAAGCCAAAACCTAATTCATTTTGAAAGCCTTTGTGAAGATAACCACTGTCGAATTTCCTTAAATTTATTTTTGGACCCAGTAATAAATAGGGTTGCTTGCTGGTTAAGTAGCAGCTCATATCTCTTGCCAGATAAATAATACCGTTTTTATCGGCAGGCTTTAAGGCAATGGCGAAGCCATGAGAAACAGACAGGTCGAAGGATGTCGCAAAAATAGCGGGAGCTTGTTTTAAGCAGGTAGTAGAAAAATTAATCTCTGCTTTTGGTTTAAAAACAACACCTTCGTTCAAAGGCATCCATAAAAAAAGCCCGAGTCCAAAACCAAGTTCGGTTTCAGTAAGCTTTGTTTTTTTAGGTTGAGTATGGCTTTCCTTGTTAGTAAGCAGCATTGGCTTTGCAGATTGAAAACTCATGCTGGTAAACATAGAATGCGTAAATCCAAAGTCAAATTTTGGGAACAAGCCAACATCTGTTTGGCCGAATAAATTAGAGCCTACAAAAAGGGGGAGTATGTATTTTTGAAGTGTCATCTGCACACATAATGCAGGGGATTTTAAAAAGTAACATGTTTTAACGCTTAACCGTTTTAGTTAATTTCTAAATGTTCTGCCCAGTTAAGGCCTGATGGGAGCTGTTCGTTTGAGAGTTCAATATGTATAACCCGTCTTTTATGATGGTTGGTTGTTCTTTCCGAGCTGTGTAATAACAGTGGTCTCATAATCATAATGCCACCTTTTTCAACATCACAGGTTGTTTTGGTTTCTTTTCCCCAATCAATCGTTTCGGGTCTGTATATTTCTTTTTTATGAGAACCCGGAATTACCTTTAAAGCCCCATTATGTTCGTTTGTATCATCCAAATGAATGCGAACAGTATAAATGCTGTTTAGAATAGCCATAGGGGGCTGAACAGCATATTGATTTTGCTTTACTGTCCATAAGGTATACTGAGGAATGTCTAACTTTTTGTCAACTGAAATAGTCAAATCCTGGTGATAAGAAACGAACCAGTTGGATTGTTCTGGTTTATCAAAATAGATTGATTTTACGACAAAAAAATGATCACCGAATAAATTGGAGATAATGTTTTTTAACTGTGAGTTAAAGATCGGTTCTTTGGTTTCAGGAATTTCTTTCAGAAATTGCCTTATAGCGAAAAGTCCATTTGATTTTTTAAAGTTTGGATTTTCTGAATTTGCCGAATTAATAGTATCAAGAATAGTGTCAATTTCCTGTGAAGTATAGATTCCGGGGATAGTTACAAAACCATCAGTAGCCAAATTGCTTTTCAAAGTATACAGGTCTTTCATAAGCTTGCTTTAAGAAGAAACTAAGGTTTAACTAATTCTTCCCAAAATTCAGCTCCACGGCGCGTGTGAGGGATCACAATGGTTCCACCCACAATATTGGCAACAGCAAATATTTCGTAAACTTCTTCGGTTGTACAGCCTTGCTCGTGGCATTTTAGTAAGTGGTATTTAATGCAATCGTCGCAACGTAGCACCATGCTGGCAACGAGGCCTAACATTTCTTTTGTTTTAACGTTTAACGCTCCGTCAGAATACGTTTGTGTATCTAAATTGAATAAGCGTTTGATCACCAGGTTATCTTTTCCTAAAATAACCTCATTCATTTTAGCACGATAGTCATTAAATTCTTTAACCTGATCCGACATGTTATTTTAATTTATTTTGTTTAACCACATACACACTTACAAAAATACTTATTTCATATAACAGGTACATCGGTATGGCTACCACCATTTGGGAAGTAACATCCGGCGAAGGTGTAATAATAGCAGCAGCAATTAAAATAATAACCACGGCATATTTGCGGTACTTACGCATAAAATCAGGGGTAAGTAAACCTAAACGGGAAAGGAAGTAAACAATAATTGGCATTTCAAACACAACGCCTGCAACCAGTGTCATCGTAGAGATCAGTGAAATATAATCGTCGAGCGTATTATTGGTTTGCACAATGCCGCTATCCGATATCTGGTAATTGATTAAGAAGTTGTAAGACATGGGGAACAATAGAAAGTACCCAAAGAAAATACCGATTAAAAACAGGACAGAAGCTACAATCACAAACCACTTGGCGGGTCTTGATTCCGTATCTTTTAAAGCAGGTTTAATAAATTTCCAGAGTTCATAAAGTACATAAGGAAAAGCAATAATAATTCCTCCCACCAAAGCAATCCACATATGTGTAAAAAATTGTTCGGATGCCGATAAGGTTTGAAGGTGTGGTGTTTTTACCGTCATACACATCACATCTCCTGCACCAATATGATAACCCAAAGAACATAACGCTCTGTATGAAATAAAATCCTGTTTTAAAGGACCGAAAATAACGGTATCAAATAAAAAATTATTAAAACAGAATAAGGTAACGGCAACAACAGCAATTACAATAGCGCTTCGAACCAGATGCCATCTTAATGCATCGAGGTGTTGCATAAAGGACATTTGCGCGGTATTCTGATTTAAGTTATCTGCCATGATCGGGGGCAAATTTAAGCATTATTATTGATGCCGTTTAAAAAAATAAACTACTGATTTCTTATTTGTTCCGAAGCTTTAAAACCTCCGTTATCTCTGCTAAAGAGCTGTTTTTTGCCTGTAACAGCAACAGATAATGGAAGAGCAGATCGGCCGCTTCATTTTTGAATAGTTCTGTGTTATCATCTTTCGCTTCTATAATAAGTTCCACAGCTTCTTCCCCCACTTTTTGAGCAATTTTATTAATGCCCTTTTTAAAGAGAGAAGATACATAGGACGTATCAGAAGGATTATTTTTGCGTTCGCTGATAATTCCCTCAAGCAGTAATAAAAAGTCAGAACTCTTGTTTGGTTCATTAAAGCAGGTATCTGTTCCTTTGTGACAAATGGGTCCTGCTGGTTGTGCTTTAATAAGCAGGGTATCATTGTCGCAGTCGGTTAAGATTTCAACCGGCTCTAAAAAATTGCCACTTTCTTCTCCCTTCATCCACAATCGGTTTTTAGACCTTGAAAAAAAGATAACTCGGTTTTGTTCTTTGGTTTTTTTTAAAGCTTCGGCATTCATATAGCCAAGCATTAACACAACCCGGGTGGCGCTGTCCTGAATAATTACCGGAATAAGGCCATCGGGTGATTTCATAAAATTTGGGATCATTGTTGTTTTATTTTTATGTGGATATATTAGATTCTAATTGCTATGTGATTGGATTTTAAATAGGATTTTAAGTCAGGGAGCATAATTTCATTATCATGAAATACACTGGCGGCTAAGGCTGCATCTGCTTTTCCTTTTACGAATACGTCTTTGAAATGTTCCTTCGTTCCGGCGCCACCGCTTGCAATAACGGGTACATTTACAGTTTCGGAAATGAGTTTGATAATGTCAATGGAAAATCCTTCTTTTGTTCCATCGCTGTTCATGGAGGTTAATAAAATTTCACCCGCGCCTAAGGCAACACCTTGTTTAGCCCATTCTGTGGCAAGTAGTTCCGTTTTCACTTTACCACCATTTAAATACACATACCAGTTGTTACTTTCATATTTTATATCAATGGCTAATACAATACACTGGCTGCCAAATTGCTGAGCAAGTTCTCGAATCAATCCAGGGTTTTTCACCGCAGCAGTATTCACCGAAATTTTATCTGCCCCGGCATTTAGTAAAACAGTTACGTCCTGTACACTATTAATACCACCACCTACAGTAAACGGAATAGCAATATGTTTGGCAATACGGGTGACTAATGAAGACAATGTTTTTCTTTTTTCGTTTGTTGCACTGATATCTAAAAACACGAGTTCATCCGCCCCTGCCAGAGCGTATTTAATAGCCAGTTCTACAGGATCTCCGGCATCCCTGATGTTTTCAAAATTCACACCTTTTACGGTTCTGCCATCTTTAATATCCAGACAAGGGATGATTCGTTTGGTTAACATATAAAAGATTTTAATGCGTTCATCGGAATTTTCCCTTCATAAATAGCTTTACCCACAATGGCTGCTGAGCAACCAATTTCTTTAAGTTCTTCCAGATCCTGTATAGTTGATACACCACCACTGGCAATTAAATGCAATGAAGGAAAATGCCTTTTTATTTTTTTGTAAAGATCTATCGCAGGGCCTTGTAGTAAACCGTCTTTGGAAATATCCGTACAGAAAACTGTTTTAATTCCTTCGCTCATCTGTTCCTGAATAAAATCGATGACGTTAACGTTTGTTGTTTCCATCCATCCGTTGATAGCGATAGATTCTTCCTTTACATCGGCCCCTACTAAAAACTTTTCTGCTCCATATGTTTTTACCCAGGAAAAGAATAGCTCTTTTTGTTGGATGGCCAAACTACCAATAGTTGCAATGTCTGCACCCGCATTAAACACGCTTTCCAGATCGGGAGTACTTTTAATCCCTCCTCCGAAATCAATGATTAAATTTGTTTGAGAAGCAATCGTTTCCAAAACGGTACAGTTTACTACCTTGCCAGCTCTTGCTCCATCAAGGTCTACAAGGTGAAGTCTTTTAATCCCTATGCTTTCAAATTGTAAAGCTACTTCCAAAGGATCTTCGTTGTAAATGGTTTTGCGGGAATAATCGCCTTGTGTGAGCCGTACACACTTTCCATCTATCAGGTCTATTGCCGGTATAATTTGCATGAGTTATAATGTTATAAAGTTTTCCAATATTTTTTGTCCGGGGCCTGCTGATTTTTCCGGGTGAAATTGCACACCATAAAAATTGTTCTTCTGCAATGCGGAACTGTAGGGATGCCCGTAATGTGTAGTGGCAATGGTATTTTCAGAGAGTTCGGCGTAATAGCTATGCACAAAGTACATGTAGTCTTGTTCTTTGATGCCAGTAAATAATTTAGATTTTAAATCACAAATCGTATTCCATCCCATTTGAGGAACTTTTATCCGATCAGCCTGTAACCCTTTTTCAAAAGTAGAAGAGAATAATTTTACAGGGGTATCGAATATTCCCAGGCACTTGGTACTACCTTCTTCCGAGGACTTACAAAGGAGTTGCATTCCCAAACAAATTCCTAATACAGGTTGCTTTAAAGAAACGATTAACCCATCAAGGTTACGTTCCCGTAAATAGTTCATGGCGGTACCGGCTTCTCCCACTCCGGGAAAAATAACCTTATCGGCTGTTCCTATTTCTGTTACATCGTCTGTAACAATGGCATTGATACCAAGGCGTTCGAGTGCAAACAAAACAGATTGAGTGTTGCCGGCATTGTATTTTATAATTGATATGTTCATCGTGTTTTTATAACAGGTTTAGAGTATCCCTTTAGTACTTGGCAGACTCATGTTATTTGCATCCCTCTTTGTCGCCATTTTTATAGATTTTGCAAATGCTTTAAAAATCGCTTCAATTTTATGGTGTTCATTTTGTCCTTCTGCTTTAATGTTTAAATTACTTTTAGAAGCATCGCTGAATGATTTAAAAAAGTGAAAGAATAATTCTGTTGGCATATCCCCGATTTTTTCTCTTTTAAATTCAGCGTCCCAAACAATCCAGTTTCTCCCTCCAAAATCCAGCGCTACCTGTGCTAAACAATCATCCATTGGCAGGCAAAATCCATATCGCTCAATTCCTTTTTTATCTCCTAAGGCTTTCACAAAGCTCTCTCCCAAGGTAATAGCAGTGTCTTCAATGGTATGGTGTTCATCAATATGGAGATCGCCTTTTGCCTGTATGTTCAAATCTATGTTTCCGTGTTTTGCAATTTGTTCGAGCATGTGATCAAAAAAGGCCAGCCCGGTTGAAATGTTGGAATAGCCGCTACCATCTAAATTTAAGGTAACAGAGATGGCTGTTTCTTTCGTTATACGACTGTGTGTAATGTTTCGCACAGGCAATTTTAAATAATGGTAAACCTCTTCCCAGTTCAATACGTCTTTAGAAATGTCTTTTTCGAAGCCGGAACCGGAATCATTATTTTTAATGAATATACTTTTGCAACCCAGGTTCTTTGCCAATTGTATGTCTGTTAATCTGTCACCGATGACGTAAGAATTTTCCAGATCGTAATTCCCTTCCAGGTACTTTGTCAACATTCCGGTATTTGGTTTACGTGTAGGGGCATTATCTTTTTCAAACGTTTTGTCTATACATATTTCAGAAAAATAAATGCCTTCACTTTCTAAAATTCGAATCATTAATGTCTGTACAGGCCAAAAAGTATTTTCCGGAAATGAATCTGTGCCCAGTCCATCCTGGTTTGTAACCATAACAAGTGTGTAATCGAGTTCCCGCGCAATTTTACCTAACCAGGTTATAACGCCAGGTAGAAATTTGAATTTATCAAAACTGTCAATTTGAAAATCAGTCGGTGGTTCCCAAATGATCGTTCCGTCCCGGTCTATAAATAATAATTTTGTCTTTTTAGTTTCCATATTGTTGCAGTTGTTCTATTAATTTTTTGTTTTCTTCTTTAGTGCCAATGGTTATTCGTAAACAGTTTTCGCACAACATCACGTTGCTTCTGTCTCTGACTATAATTTTATGTGTAGCTAAATAATTATAGAGGTCTAAACAGTTAATCGTTTTTACGAGGATAAAGTTTGCTTCACTTGGATATACCCTGGTAACAAAAGAAAAACGGGCGAGTTCCTTACTTAATTTTTCTCTTTCAGAGATAATTTCTTTTATCCTGGCATCAACCTGCAGTTTATTTTTTAAGGCTTCTGAAATTAATTGCTGGGATATACTATTAATATTATACGGAGATTTTACTTTATTGAATATCTCAATAATTTGTGTTGAAGCAAATGCCATCCCTACACGTAATCCGGCCATTCCCCAACCTTTAGAAAACGTTTGAAGTATTACTATATTGGAATAGTTTTTTAGTTCAGAAATTAAGCTGCGGTAACCTGCAAAATCAATATACGCTTCATCAATAACGACAATCCCCTTAAAAAAAGAGAGGATTGCTTTAATATCAGTCCACTTAACGCCATTACCAGTGGGATTGTTTGGGCAACAGATAAAAATCAGCTTTGTATGAGTGGTTACTGACTCTAAAACAGATGGTACGTTTAACTGAAATGTGTCTTCTATCAGAGGGACTTTTATAATTTCCACATCATTAATATTGGCAGATACTTCATACATCCCATAGGTTGGCGGGCAAATAATAACGTTATCTATGCCCGGTTCACAAAAGGCTCTGTATAAAATATCAATGGCTTCATCGCTGCCATTCCCCAGAAAAATAGTTTCTTTAGGAGTATTTTTTATGTTGCTGAGTTGTTCTTTTAAAGATAGCTGTAAAGGATCCGGATAACGGTTATAATCCTTATTTAAAGGAGACCCATAACCGTTTTCATTTGCGTCTAAAAAAATGCCTTCTGTGCCTTTATATTCGTCTCTGGCAGAAGAATAAGGAATGAGGTTTTTAATATTTTTTCTCAGTATTTTTTCCAGATTAAAATTCATGGTGTTCATATTTATTTTTTAAGTCTAATGGTTACGGCATTTTTGTGAGCTGATAAGCCTTCCGCTTCTGCCATTAATTCAATCGTATTTCCAAGGTTGTTGATGCCTTCTTTGCTTATTTTTTGATATGTTATTTTTTTTACGAAGCTATCCAGTGAAACACCGCTATAAGCTTTGGCAAAGCCATTCGTAGGTAATGTGTGATTTGTGCCGGAAGCATAGTCCCCGGCGCTTTCGCAGGAATAATTTCCTAAAAAAACAGAACCTGCATTTATTATTCGGTTTGCTAATTCCTCATAATCATGGCATGCGATAATTAAATGCTCGGGGGCATATTCATTTAATAAGTCAATGGCTTCTGCTTTATCATTAACCAGAATCGCTTTACTGTTTTTTAAGGCAGCTCCGGCAAGCATTTTTCGGGGAAGCAAATCCAATTGCTTTTGTAATTCTTCCTGTATTTGAGCAATTACGTTTTCATTATCGGAGACTAATATTACCTGTGAGTCTGCACCGTGTTCGGCCTGCGATAACAGATCGGCGGCAACAAATTCAGGAACGCAGGAATCATCGGCCAATACAGCAATTTCGGAAGGACCGGCGGGCATATCAATAGCAGTGCCCTGTGTATTAATTAATTGTTTAGCACAGGTAACGTATTGATTTCCGGGACCAAATACTTTATACACTTTAGGAATGGTAGGAGTGCCATATGCCATAGCACCAATGGCCTGCACGCCTCCTGCTTTATACACTGCTGTGATGCCAATGAGTTGAGCAGTATATAAGATAGTACTGTTAATACTTCCTTCACGATTAGGTGGGGTACATAAAATAATTTCCTCGCAACCTGCTAACTTTGCCGGAATGCCCAGCATGAGTATGGTTGAGAAGAGAGGCGCCGTGCCTCCCGGGATGTACAATCCTACTTTTTGAATAGCCACAGATTTTCGCCAACAGATAACACCGGGCATGGTTTCAATAAACCGGGGCTCTTCTTTTTGAGAGGAATGAAACAGTTCAATATTGTTTTTTGCAATTTGAATAGCCTGTTTTAATGTTTCAGGTGTGGCTTTTTCCGCTGCTAAAAACTCTTCGTTGCTAACACGTATCGTTTCAATGTGCGTTTTGTCAAATTGCAGATTGTATTTTTTTACCGCCACATCGCCGTTTTTTTTCACATCAGCGAGTATCGCAGAAACTGCGCCTTCAAGAGAAGATGTATCAATAGTTGGCCTTGCCAACAATGTTGGCCATGTTTGCTTTCCGGGATATGTTATAAGTTGTAGCATGTGTTATTTTAATTAAATCAAACAATCATTTTTTCTATGGGAACCACTAAGATTCCCTCTGCTCCTTCTGTTTTCAGTTTTTCGATAATTTCCCAAAACTGATTTTCTTCCACGACCGAATGAATGGAACTCCATCCTTTTTTAGCCAATGGCAATACTGTCGGGCTTTTCATTCCGGGTAATATCTTGCAGATCTTTTCCAGTTTATCATCAGGAGCATTCAACAAAATATATTTATTGTTCTTCGCTTTTCTAACAGCCGTTATTCTGAATAACAATTTAGAGAGAATGGTTTTTTGTTCTTTCCCTAATGTGTTATTGGCTACTAAAACGGCCTCTGATTTCAGGATCACTTCCACTTCTTTTAAACCGTTGGTAAATAATGTGCTGCCTGAACTTACCAGGTCGCAAATGCCGTCTGCTAAGCCAATACTCGGAGCTATTTCCACAGAACCGCTTATTTCATGGATCTCCGCTTTGATGTTATGCTTTTTTAAATAACCGGATAAGATCGTTTTGTAAGTAGTAGCGATGCGTTTACCATTAAAGTAATTAAGATCTTTGTATTTCTGATCTTTGGGAATAGCAAGGGAAAGGCGACATTTTCCGAAGCCTAATCTATCTATCAGGGTTAAGTGCTTGTTTTTTTCCAGCAGTACATTTTCGCCTACAATGCCAATATCAGCTACGCCATCTTCCACGTACTGCGGAATATCGTCGTCTCTTAAAAAGAAGACCTCGATAGGAAAATTACTGGCTTCTGTTTTTAATTTATTGAGTCCGTTATCAATATCAATCCCACACTCTTTCAAAAGCTTTAAAGAGCTTTCGCTGAGTCTACCGGATTTTTGAATGGCAATTTTTAGTTTTTTCTGCATAACATGATTTTAAAAAAAAGGGAATAAAAAAAGGCTTACCGATTGGTAAGCCTGTGTATATTAAGATTTAATAATTGCTCGTTAAACTCCATATCATCATTGCCTACCGTGGGGTAAGTAATGGAAATGATGGATATTTGATGTGAATAACATTCGGTACAAATGTAAACTATATTTTATAAACGCCAACTATAAATTATTATTTTTCCGATAACAATTTTTTTGCCTCCTTAAAAATGAGGGTTTCCCATAAGGCATATTCCTTGGCAGACGGGTGAAGTCCGTCATCGGCCACCAACTCTTTCGTGTTGAGCATCCCTTTGGAAAGTGGGAAAATATCGACGCAAACCAGGCCTCTTTTTTTTGCTTCTGATTTAATAATGTCATTAAATTCGGAAATGCCTTTGGAAATATCACGACCGCTGCCATATAAAGAACCTTGTGGAGTTACCCCAAAATCGGGAATGGTAATAAGGATAAGATGAGACTTATTACTTAGTTTTTTTTGAACGGCTTCAATAATTACATTCAAATTTTTATGATAGGTAGTGATGTCCGTTTGCCTTACCCAATCATTTACTCCAATAAGCAAGGTAGCAAAATCAAAGGTGTTGGTGCTTAATAGAGGCAATTCAATATCAATTAAGTTTTGTGTACTGAATCCATTACGGGATGGATTGGCCACCAGTTGGGTAGTAATACCCGTTTGTGTTAAATGATCAGCGAGTAGGGTAGGCCATTGTTCGGCCAGGCCTGATGTTCCTGTACAAATAGTGTAAGAATCGCCCAGGGCGATATAGTGCAGAACTTTTTTATCGGTTGTGATAAACGACATAAACAATACGGTGGAAATAAAAAATAAAAATCTGATCATAGTTAATATACGGATTTTTTGGATCGTCGGATTTCACACATATTCAAAACCTGATTCGGAAATATCCGTTCAGTAATAAAAGAAGTTGGAGTGTTTTTATAAGAGCTTACTTAAAATTTCTCCAAACCTGTAAATATCTTCAAAGGAATTGTACATAGGCACCGGAGCACAGCGTATCACGTTTGGTTCGCGCCAATCAGGAATCACACCGTTTTCAATCAGTTTATTATACAGAGCTTTTCCATGGCCATGTGCTACAATACTAATCTGGCAGCCGCGATTTTCTTTAGGTGTAATAATTTCGAGGCAGTTATTTTTTTGCTGATTAATTTCTCCAACAATAAATTCCAAATACGCTGTTAGTTCTTTTGCTTTTTCATTTAATTTTTTCATGCCTACTTCATCAAACAAATCCAGTGATGCTTTGTAGGCAGCCATAGATAAGATAGGTGCATTACTCATTTGCCAGCGTTCTACACTTTCAATGGGTTTAAATGTTTTATCCATTTTAAAGCGCTCGGCTTTATCGTGCCCCCACCAGCCGGCAAACATCGGTAGGTCAGTATTTTTATGATGTTTCTCGTGAACAAAAGCACCGGCAACACTTCCGGGGCCTGCATTCAAATATTTATAACTGCACCAGGCAGCAAAATCAACATTCCAATGGTGTAATTCCAATTGTAAATTTCCGGCAGCATGAGCCAGGTCGAAGCCAACAACAGCACCCGCTTTATGTCCGGCTTCTGCAATGGCTTTCATATCAAACACCTGGCCGGTAAAATAATTTACACCGCCAATCATCACTAATGCTAAAGAGTCCTTATGTTCTTCAATTGCTTTATAAATATCTTCGTGTTTTATGTCGTATTCACCTTCGCGTGGAGCTACTTCAATAATGGCATCATCGGGGGTATAGCCGTGAAATTTAACCTGCGATTGTAAGGCGTATTGATCACTGGGGAAAGCTTTTGCTTCACACAGTATTTTATAACGTTGTTTGGTTGGCCTGTAAAAGGACACCATAAGTAAATGGAGATTTACCGTGAGTTGGTTCATCATTACAACCTCCGAAGGCAATGCTCCCACTAATTTAGCGGTTTTATCTGTTAGTATTTCGTGATATGATACCCATGGATTTTTTGCAAGAAAATGCCCCTCTACCCCATAAGCGGCCCAATCGTTTAGTTCCTGTAGTAAATAATCTTTTGTAGCTTTTGGTTGAAGTCCCAATGAATTCCCTGTAAAATAAACCATATCTGCACCGTTATGTTGCGGAATATGAAATTTAGTTCTGTAAGAGTTTAACGGATCTTTTGAATCGGCTTGTTTTGCAAATTCCAGTGAGTTGATATGTTTTTCCATTTTTTAAGAGAAGGAGTAATTATTCGTTAAAAATAATAATAAAATCTAATTATCAGATGGTCACTTCCGGAGAGGGCTACCAATGTTAAACAGTAATCTTTATGAATTATAATCTTTATCTTTGAATAGTGTCTTTATCCAATAATATACAGCTTGCAAAAAAACTAACGTTCAGGAAACTGCTTAACGCGTTTAAAGTATGGATGAGTTATCATCTTTCTAAAACGTTTAAAAGGTCTTTTACTTCAGGGTTCCCTATCAGTATGTCTATTGAACCAACAACCAGTTGTAATTTGCGTTGTCCCGAATGTCCCAGTGGATTAAGACAGTTTACCAGGCCCACGGGAATGTTGCAGCCAACTTTTTTCAAATCAACCATTGATTCGGTGTATAAGGAATTAATGTATCTCACTTTTTATTTTCAGGGGGAACCCTATTTGAATCCCGATTTTTTAGAGATGGTAAACTATGCTTCTCAAAAAGGAATTTACACCTCTACTTCCACAAACGCCCATTATCTGACAAAAGAACAGGCTCAAAAAACGGTGGAGAGCAAGCTCGACCGGTTAATTATTTCTATTGATGGTACCACACAGGAAACCTATGAACAGTATAGGATAGGTGGAACCCTGAAAAAAGTAATTGATGGTACTAAAAACATTGTGGAGGCGAAAAAGGAATTAAAAAGTAATACTCCGCATATTGTATTTCAGTTTTTAGTAGTGAAACCAAATGAGCATCAATTGCATGATGTAGAAAAATTAGCAGTGGAACTGGGTGTAGATGAAGTGGTGTTTAAAACGGCCCAGGTATATGATTTTGAACATGGCAACCCCTTAATTCCTACCATCGAAAAATACAGCCGTTACAAAAAAGGGGCTGACGGTACATATAAGATCAAAAATGAATTGTTGAACCAATGTTGGCGAATGTGGAGTGGTTGTGTGGTTACCTGGGATGGGGTAGTGGTACCCTGTTGTTTTGATAAAGATGCAAAACACAAACTGGGAGATTTAAAAAACCAATCTTTTAAAGATTTATGGTATTCGCAGAAATACCAAAGCTTTAGAAATTCGATTCTGAGATCCCGCGAAGAAATTGATATTTGCAGGAACTGCAGCGAAGGCACTAAAGTTTGGGCCTGAGGTGGCTCGGTTGAATGGTCGTTCCACTCATAAGAATCCCATATTGACTAAATTAGCTACATTTTTACCTCTATTTTTTTGAGTATTTTAGTATATTAGCTAACTATTTTTTAAAACTCACTTCTAATGAAAAAAAGTTTTTGCACTCTTTTGTTGTCAACAGCCACTCTTTTGTCGACAAATATAAAAGCTCAGACCCCGGTTAATTATGTTTTCACTCAGGATTCCTTAAGTGGATATGATGAGGAAAGCGCCAAAAATATAGCTCTTTCTAAACATTTAGTCGGGAAAGAATATAAGTTTTATATGTATACCTCAAAAAGAGAATTTATAGATCATAAATACCATTTAGGACATACCAGTAATTTTATATGGCAAACTGTACAAACAGCCACTATTCAACCAGGTTGTACAAACGTGGATTTTGAATCAGGTACTTTAGCCGGTTGGACTGTAACTCACGGAGGAAATTCGAATTCATTAACCATGGGAGGCTGTTGCCCAACTGGTGGTGTTGGTGTAGCCAGTGTGATGAATGGTACAGGTACTGATCCTATTTCCGGTATATCACTGGTATCGCCGTTAGGAGGTACAAAAATATTAAAACTGAATGATAATACTGCAGGTAACAAAGCACAAAGGGTTGCCCAAAGCTTTAATGTAACGTCAAGTAATGCTATCTTTCAAATTGCTTATTGTGGAGTATTAAATTCAGGAGGACATGATTGTTTTGAGCAGCCGTACATGAATATTGCAGTTCTTGATAGTGCTAATAATGTTTTGAGTTGTCCAAAAATTGATATCCAGGCACCAAGTGCCATTTGCGTTGCTAATCCCAGTGTAACTTTGGGGTGGACACCAACACCAGCTGATCCGGATGTATATTATCATACATGGGATGTTAAAACCATCGATTTATCGCCTTATATAGGTTCAAATGTAACGATTCAAATTACAGTAGCCGATTGTATTTATAGTGCTCATTATGGCTATGGTTATTTCGATTGCAGATGTAATCCTTTAGAAGTGACGTTAAATAATGGTGGTGGAACTTCTATTTTTGATGCGACTTCACAAACCCCTATTGATATTTCAACTTGTGGAGCCCTTAATGCAACCATTAGCGCCCCAACAGGATTAGGTCCCTATAACTGGGATGGCCCTCCGGGAAGTGGTGTTACAGGAGTAAGTACTCAAACTGTTTTAGCAAATGCGGCAGGTGTTTATACATTAACCATGAACCCGGCAGGAAATTGTTACGGACCTATTGTGAAATACATGATCTTACACGTATCACCAAGTCCTACAGCAAGCGCAGTAGCAGCTCAACCTACCTGTGCCAATGCAACCGGTTCGGGACAGATTTCGGTAAATGGAGGAACTGGTCCGTATACTTACAGTTGGACTCCGGCAGCCTCTAATAATGACATTGCAAATGGGTTGGTTCCGGGGACTAATTACACAATCATGGTAACGGATAGCTTTGGCTGTAAGAGTACAACTACCCTTTCTATTAATGCATTTCCGGATGCACCTACATTTACCATTACGCCTTTAAATGGTGTTTTAACCTGTAATACAACCTCTTTAACCTTATCGGCTATTACAGGCACCAATACCACTGCTGTATGGAGTAATACAACTACGCCAAGCTTTACAGTAACAGCTGCAGGAACCTATACCTGTGTTTTAACAAATACAGTATCTGTTGGTCAGTGTTCTACTTCCATTACGGTGGATGTCACTTCTAATACAACGCCTCCTGTAGCAACCTATACAGTCAGTTGTAATACTGCTACTATTGGTTTAAATGCATCCTCTTCCGGAGGTGTGGCTTTAGGATGGCTGGCACCAACCCCGGGAACAGCAACTCCTGTGAGTAATCCGGGAACATCAACAGCTATTGGTATTTATACTTTAACTGCTACGAATCTTTCTACAGGATGTAAAACAACCTATCCGGTTTCAACGGATATTCCTAATATTTCTTTGGCAACCTTACCGGCTAACAATATCATTACCTGTATTACACCTACGGTTCAGGCAACAACTACCTCTACAACATCCGGTGTCGCATTTACCTGGTTAAACGGAGTTTCTTCATCAACCGTAAATCCATTCCCGATTACAAGTCCGGGAACGTATACGACGGTTGTTTCTTCTCCCGGAGGTTGTACTACTCAATCGGTGGTAACCATTACCAGTAATACCCTGGCAAATGTTAATGTCAGTTCAACTTCTACGGTTATTCCTTGTTCCACCAACAGCCTTGCTTTAGTGGCAGGCAGTAATACAGGTGGGCCATACACGTATAGCTGGACACCAAGCAATCCTGCTTATGTAGGAAATCCTTATTCGGTATCTAATGCGGGTACTTATACTGTTTTAGCACTCAATTCGGCAAACGGTTGTACAGCTATTGCAACGTATTCGGTTTCTAAAGAAACGATTTCTGCTTCCTTTACCGCGAGTACTAACCATGGGTTAATGCCGTTATCTGTGAATTTTTCAAATACCAGCACCAATGCACTTAATTACAGTTGGAGTTTAGGAAATTCTGCTGATACGTATACAACAACCAATGCTGCTACTATATACGATTACCAGGGTAGCTATACGGTAACACTGATCGCAACCAATGGATATTGTAAAGATACAGCAAGCACAGTAGTTTTGATCGACCTTGTGTCTTTCTTAACTATTCCAAACGTGTTTACGCCAAACGGAGATGGTAAAAACGATAAGTTTACCTTAAGTGCCATTAACATTGGGGATATCAGTATGACTATTTTTGACAGATGGGGTTTAAAAATGTACGATACAAGTGCATCCGGTAACCTGATGTGGGATGGTAAAACAAAAGGAGGCACCGATGTAGCTGATGGAACTTATTTTTATATCATCAAGGCACAAGGTCTTGATGGAAAAGATTATAGTTTCCAGGGAACGGTTAACATCTTCAGATAATAAAACATAAATTGAAAAGCTCTGTTTACTAAGTAAACAGAGCTTTTTTTATGATATAAAAACGAGGAGGGTTATATCGAAAAAGAATCTGCGTCTGTTAATACAGGAAATGCAGTTCTAAAGTCTTTCAGTGTGTCATAAGATAAGCTGATGGTTTCAGCAGCATCTTCATTTGGAAGTGTATGATTTAAGGCCTCCCCACGTGCAGAAATAACCATTGAATCACCACTGTGCGGGATATGGTGTCCGTCTTCGCCAATACGGTTAACTCCCACCACATAGCATTGGTTTTCAATAGCCCGTGCAATTAACAACTGTTTCCATGGATAGCTTCGTACCTCAGGCCAGTTGGCTACGTAAATAAGAAGATCATAGGGATTATCAGTTGTGTTTCTGCTCCATACCGGGAAACGAAGGTCGTAACAAATCAAGGGGCAAATTTTCCAACCTTTATACTGTATGATCATTTTGTTTGTACCTGCGGTATAATGGCTATGCTCTTTGCCCATACTAAACAAATGTCTCTTATCGTAAAAGGAAAAAGTGGTATCAGGATTTACCCAATATAAACGGTTGTAATAGTGTTGGTGTTCTTTTACAGAAATGCTTCCAACGATGGCGCACTTTTTTTCCGAAGCCATTTTCTGCATCCACTGCAAGCCTTTCCCTCCGTGCTCTTCCGCTAATCGTTCGGGGTTCATGGTGAACCCGGTTGTAAACATTTCAGGGAGCACAATAAGGTCTGTTGGAACAGTTACCGATGTTATTTTTTCTGTAAAGTGTAGTAGATTTTTATCAACCTCTTCCCAAAAAAGAAAACTCTGAATTATGGTAACATTCAAATTCATTTTAGTGTTTCCTCATTAAATAACTTAGCAACTTTCGCCGCACTTTGTGTCCTTTTTCGTTTGAACATAGGAGAAACAATTTGGGAAGCGATAAAAATACCTATCGCATTAAACGACAAGGCAATACTGGTGGTGCTGTTAGAATTGGTATTAGCTGTTGAGCCTGCTGCCAGTATACAGGCAATGGCAAGGCCTGCGCCTCCAAAGCCTGAAATATACTGATTGCTTTTATAATCGCGGGTAGCTAAAATAGCTTTATCCAATTCTTTATTTTTCCAGGTACGGTTTTTTTCAGCAGCCACAAACAGCATCCGTTTTTCGGAGAGGTAATTGTTTTTATAATAAAAAGACCCTCCTCTTGCATTTTGGATCATTAAATCTTTTTGAGGATCGTTAGCCTGATGTTGTGCTATAATAACAGGGTTGGAGACACTAGTTGGCTGAGTAACAGGCTTAGCCACCTGAAAAGAATCAATGGCTCCGTTCGAAAATTTAATTTTTTTAATTTCGTTTGTACCTGATACAAAGAGAGGCCCATCCTGCATATCGAAGCGTTTATATTTTATTTCGGAGGCACTTATTTCCAGGATCTTCGCCGAGAGGAGTTCGCCGTTTCTTTTATAAATGGTATCCTGTGCAGGCATCAGGTTATAGGTAGCAAGGAAGAAAAGGAAAATAAGATGTTTCATTGTATTAAATGTAATTAAAAATAAGGAATGTGTAAGTCTTTCGTTAAAAAAATACTTCTTTATCATACAGTAATGCCGCTTTCCTGATCTGTTTGTTCTTTACCGATTTATAAATCAAGGCAGTAATTTCTGAAACAACAAACAGGCTAAGACCCGTTAATACAAAAGCTTTGAGTTTAGGTTTATCGGCGGGGCCGTAATAATTTCTTCTGCCCATGTATAAGCCACCTACCAGGCATACAGGTCCTGCAATGGTAAATCCTATTTGTGCATTTCTTTTACCTTCCGCATTTAATAAAAGCATATTTAATTCATCGGTGTTTACCTGGGGATCGCGTTTCAGCATAATTTTAAAAGCCTCTTTATGGGTGATATCGCGGTTATCAATGCTAATATGATTATCTTCAATGATAAACATTCCCGGTTTAAATTTACTGGTAACGTTGCCTTCTGTTTTTTGAATAAGTTGAAACCTGGATTCTATTTTACCGTTTTCATAAACGATTTTTTCGATTTGTGAATTAGCAATTTTATGAATGACACCGTCGGGATTAAAATAAAATTTATAACTAACTTCTGTTTTAGAGATCTCCAGTACCCTTACCAGTAAAGGTTCTGTAGACTTTGTAAAAATAGTATCCTGTGCTTCTGCTGTAAAACAAACAAGTACCGTAACTATTAAAAAAAGAATTCTCATGAATGTATGTTTCAATAATCAGGTGATTTCTATTACAATGTACAAATAATTTCTGCGGCTTTTTGAAGCGTTTCATCTTTTTTAGCAAAGCAAAAACGCAGCAGATGTTGTTGTTTCTGGTTAGTATAAAATACAGAAAGTGGAATAGCCGCTAAGCCTTTTTCTTTGGTTAACCAAACGGCCAGCTCTGTATCGGGTTCATCGGAGATGTTTTTATAATTCAATAATTGAAAATAGGTTCCGGTGCAGGATTCAATGGTAAAGCGGGAAGAAGAGATCAGGCTGGTGAAATAATCTCTTTTGGACTGGTAAAATTCACTCAGCCCTTTATACATGAATTCATCTTTTAAATAATCGGCCAGAGCCATTTGTAAAGCATGATTGACGGAGAATACCAGGTACTGGTGTACTTTCCTGAACTCCTGCATAATTTCTTTTGGAGCGGCTACATAACCTATTTTCCAGCCGGTGGCATGAATGGTTTTACCAAAAGAAGATACAACAACCGACTGCGCTGCCAATTGTTTAAAGCGCGCAACACTTTGATGAGGTTTGCCGTCAAAGGTCATGTGTTCGTAAACTTCATCACTCACCACCAGGATATTTTTACCGGCTACTAATGTTTGTAATTCCAGCAGGTCATGTTCTGAAAGGGTTGTTCCACTGGGATTGTGTGGAGAATTGATAATGATCATTTTGGTTTTATCCGTGATCGTGTTTTTTACAATGCTCCAGTTAATAGTAAAATTAGGATACTCCAGTGTAATTGGTTTTACAATACCACCGTTTACTTCAATAGCCGGAATGTAACAATCGTAAGCTGGTTCAAACACAATGACTTCATCGCCCTGCCGTATAAATGCGGCGATACTTGTAAAAATACCTTGTGTAGCCCCTGCTGTAACTGTAATTTCGGTATCGGGATGATAAGTCGCTCCATAACAGTTTTGAATAAGTATGGCTATTTGTTCCCGAAGGGCCATAACACCAGGCATTGGAGCATATTGATTATAAAGAGGACTCATGTATTTTTGAGCTGATGTCAACAATTGCGGGTTTGAATCAAAGTCGGGAAAGCCTTGCGATAAATTGATCGCATTGTGTTCTTTGGCTAAACCGCTCATGACAGTAAAGATCGTTGTGCCGATATGTGGTAATTTCGAATTAATCTGCATTTTTTTTATAATAATTAGAGCAAGTTGCTAAAAAAATCTTATTTTTGCTACCCGTTCATTAAGAAATTAGATTTAAGAAGAAAGATTTAAGATTTCTTCCTTCGAGGTTCTAAAATCTTAAAGGTTATGGTCCTTGTCCGTCAGCTGACGGATAGGCTCAGAGCAAACAAAAGCTCTTTAAAAAATAGAGCAAAGAATGGTCCTTGTCCGTCAGCTGACGGATAGGCACAGAGCAAACAAAAGCTCTTTAAAAAATAGAGCAAAGAATGGTCCTTGTCCGTCAGCTGACGGATAGACTCAGAGCAAACAAAAGCTCTTTAAAAAATAGAGCAAAGAATGGTCCTTGTCCGTCAGCTGACGGATAGGCTCAGAGCAAGCAAAAGCTCTTTAAAAAATAGAGCAAAGAATGGTCCTGTGGCCGAGTGGCTAGGCTCAGCTCTGCAAAAGCTGCTACAGCGGTTCGAATCCGCTCGGGACCTCTTAATCACCTCCGAAACCCCTGTAAATACAGGGGTTTCGGTTTTTGGGGGTGAGGGCTGGGGTGAGAATTACTTTTTCACTGTCATTTTCGCTCTAAGGCTGTTAATAACTTTAGAAATAGGAGCCTTCATCCGGAATCCTTCTATCAATTCTGCTTCATTGATAAACTTAAAGCTTCCAGCCCTGAGTCTATCAATTGCCCGCCCTTTTACCTCTTTAAAGAGTTTTATTCTATTGTTGATGTATGTATGACTGGTCTTGTATTTTTCACAAGCATCTTTAATAGAAATAAAACCAGGAATATCACTTTGTGTTTGGACTGGTGCCAGATGTTGAACTAGCTTTATAATGGCTAAATTTTGTTGTTGTATGTTTTGGAGTTGCAATTTGAGATGTTCAAATTCTTTACCCTCCATTAATGTAATACCTTCCATAATTTAATTTTTTAATTACTTTTCGCGAATACTTTTTCTTAGATCTTTGAATGATCGGACTGCTCCTGCTATGGCAGAGAAGATGTATTGAGATGACCAAACCAATATGAATGCCCCGGCGATGTATAGACCGGTTTTCATTTTTGGAGTAATCTCCTGTGAAGCACTTTGCTTATTTGTTTGTCCTTCTACTTCTTTTATAGCTTGTCTGAATTTCTCTTCCAGGGAAGAATTGTTTTTTTCATCTTTCATTTTTTTGATTGTGTTTAGGCAATAGGATTCTTCCTGCTACATTTTGGCAACAGCTCATATGCTAAGGGAATACCCTTATGCGGTTAACTACTCTTTATGGGCACGAACAATAAATGCTATTGAAAGCCATTCTCTCCTCTTTAAAGGATTTTTTCGTTACTACACTCACGTAGAGTCTTTTTGTTTTTTGCACTTAAGGGCGCGACGAAAAATGCTATTTAAAGCCATTTTAATTTCTGCTCTTATAGGGCATCGTCATAAATAAATCAGTGAATGGCTCCTTGAATAAAGGATCATATCTGGCTACGCTGGAAGGCACTTAAGGGCGCGAATAAAAACTCTCTTTAAAGAATTTTAGTTTCAACTCTTATAGGGCTTTGTGTACAAATGCTTCTAGGACTTTCTTTAGGAAAACTCTTATAGAACAGTGTGCATTAAAAGCTATTTAAAGACTTTTGTTTACAACTACTCTTATAGAAGTCTGTCTATAAAGCAACCTCTAGGAACTTTTATACAAATACTTATAGGCCTTTCTCTAGGAGAACTCTTATAGAACAGTGTGCATTAAAAGCTATTTAAAGACTATTTATTTACAACTGCTCTTATAGAAGCTTGTCTATAAAGCAACCTCTAGGAACTTTTATAAAAGGCATCTAGGTCTTTCCTTAAGACAACTCTTATAGAACAATGCGCATTAAAAAGCTATTTAAAGACTTTTAGTTTACTACTGCTCTTATAGAAGCGCTTATTAAAGATTTCTCTAGGGGCTTTCCTACAAATGTTCCTAGAACATTTTGCTAGAGTAAAATTGCGGCTAAATACGAGAATAATTTAGTACCACATTTGGTATTTGGTACAATTTAACATATTTTTAAAAAATAAAGAATCGCTAACTATTCGATCTGTAAAGGGATTGAGCTTTTTTTTGAAAAACGAGTTTTTACCAAAAATGGTACAATTTTTTTCAAAACCAATATTCGTAAATAATTTTTCGGAATGAAATAATATAGTACTTTCGATATAATCTTTAGAACTGATCAAACCACAAAAATGATCGAAGAAATAAGGTAAGAGAAAAATTCATTTTGTATGACACCAAAATTCACGAATGTAAACCTGGTACTTAACACCCTAAATGATTTTCTTGAAAAGAAATTTGCTTTCGATTTTTCGGAAAGCCTTTCAGAATCTGAAGATTCTGTTTTCTTGTATTCTCCTAAAGAATATGTACAAACTCAAGTTGAAGATTTTGATTCAATTTTAGAGTTGGCTGAGGGAGAAATTACACAAACCATTTTTGCCGGAAACACTATTTTGATTAATAGTCTGTTCCAATATATAAAATCTCAACGTGAATATGTTTACCCTAAACCTGATTTTCTGTTACAGAAAATTCATGAATGGAATAGAGAATCATATACAAAATACGAAAAGAACGTTTTTCAAAAAACCACAGCTTATTTTTCAAATGATAAATTTATCGGATTAAAACATCTGGACACCTTTGAGGATTATGTTCCGGAATCCCCCTTCGACTTTACCCACTTTAAAAAAACTGCCAGGATCTATTACGCCTATTACTGCATAGAAGATAAATGGAAGGAACAATTTGACCTGAAACATTTCGACTCTTATTTAAAACTAGTTAATGAACAAGTAGATAAGCTTGTAACTCTTTTCGATAAATACATTGTAAGGTATGATGCCGGAGAGTTTACAAAAGGAAAAGAGGAAAAAAAGATCCTCTTGCAAAGACTTAAAAATCGGGCGGAAAATAATCCGTTTGTAGTTGGATTTATAATTCTTACCGCCGTTTTAACAATTTTTGCAGGTATTAAAAAAGATGCTTTGGAACTATTTTTCAATTCGCCGGAAAGTAAAAATACAGTTCAAACGGATACTTTAGTAAAAAGCAAAACAACAGGTAAACTAATTTCGGGTATTATAGTAGATGAACAAAAAAAAGCCCTTAAGGGTGTGTCGGTAAAATTAAAAGGTTCACAAACCCACACTGATAGCACTGATTCATTCGGGCGGTTTTTCTTGTCAAATTTGACAGGTAACGGTTGGAGTACAGAAAATATAATTTTGAGTAGGAATGGATTCCCCGATTCAGTTCTATCAATAAAGGTGGATTACGGTTCCCCGGAACCTTTACATTTTGAGGAAATCATCTTTAAGAAAAGTCCGGGTAAAACAGATCAGCAGCTTTGCGAGCAGGGAGATGCGGAAGCCTGTTACCGATTCGCGAGGACAATTTCAAAAAGTTGCCCGACTAACGAAGGGTCTGCAAGGACAGCATGTATATTTAGAACTGAAATGTGGCGGGCAGTAGGAGATGATTATAATGATGTACTCATTGCGAAAAGAGACTCGGGTGCTACAAGCAGCGCTTATAAAGAAGCAAAACAGCGTTGGATTCATCAAATAGAAATGGCCAGGGCGATGCCGGAAAGCTATTAATATTTCTTTTTTTTGAAAGAGTGAGAAGCGATTTAGTTCAGTCAGAATTAATTACATTTATTATAGGTCATAAAAAACAAAAGAGCCCTGCTTGCAAAACCGGGGCTCTTCATTTTTAGGATTAAATACTATAGTTAGAAATAAACTCCTAATCAAATTCTTTACTGAAGAACTCCTCTAGGGTAATTCCAAATGCTTTGACAAGCCGGTTAAGTGTGCTTATTTTTAAATCATACCCTCTCTCGTACCGGCCATATTGGGCCCTGTTAAAGCCATTATCGTAGGCAAAGTGTTCATAGTTCGTAAACCCCTTTTTGATACGCAGACGGCGCAGGCGTTGTCCCATCTTTAAAAGCAGCTCTGCTTTATCACTCTCTTTTTGAGCTTCCTCTCGTTCCTTTTTACTGAGAACGGGTGTTTTGTCTTTTTTCGGATCCTTTGGTTTCTCGTTTTTCACACTGTAAATATTAAACATCCCCCTCACTTATTGTACTCCTTAAACTGCCGATGCAAAATATAGCCCTTCTTATTAGGAACTTTAAATTATTTTGTTTTATATTTGCTTCGGGTTAAGAATTAGTGAAGATGAGTTTACAGACACTCAGGGAATTTTTTTTAAAATCATGTGGGAATTGATAGTCAATTATCCAAGTCCTTTAGAAACGTTATTAAATTTATTGCAGGTGCACGTTAGATTATAGATACAATCCTGTAAAATCATACACATACAATACTAAAAAAGAATAAAAAAGAAACACGTATGAAAGATTTCAACACCTTATCTATTATTTTAAGTTCAGTCATAACGATGTGTCTTCTGTTTTTGTTGGAGTATCTATTATGCCTGAACTATTTTATCCCAACCGGCAAAATCCTTTTCAATGAAAAATTATTTATGAATACCATTGAAAATTTACCCCCAGTATTTTATGGCGCCGTCATTTTATTGAATCTCTTCGCTTCTTTTTTGGGAGGCGCATTGTCCATTGTTATTGGCAGCGATCACTTAACCAAGTGCGTCTTGGTCGGAGGAATCGCCACAGTATTCATGCTATTTAATCTGTACCTTATTCCTTTCCCTATGTGGTATAAAACGGTATCTATTGCAGTGTGTGTACCAGTGTCCTACGCCGGAGGATTTGTTACCAAAAAAGTAGTTTCATAAATAAAAGAGCAGATGAAAAAACACATAGCAAATATGGCCAATGAAAATAAATACCGATAGGGATGCAGCGTTTTTGTGAAACAGCAGTCTTATTATAAAACCCCTATACATAAGATCAGGAATAGATCTTTACGAACTCAGCTATAAGGTGTAATGCTCAATACTATACAAGCGAAAAAGATGAAAACAATAAAAATGAAATTTATTTTATATGGGATGAACGTTCAAGATTAAAGAGGTTATTCTTCAATTGCAAATGTGTTAAGTTAAAAACATTAACAATAAACCCCGTAAAATTACGTGTTGACAATGTCATACTAATCAACGTACATTGCGCCCGTCAAAAAATAATTCAAGACACATACATATTTTCTCAATACACGCACAATAATAATTCATTTTAAAAGTTAAACGTTCCAATCAAACCCATCTTATGAAACCCAGTCACCTCTTAGCAGCCATGCTGCTTCTCTTTTATGTTCATGCCAGTGCCCAGGATATTCTTCCGGCAAAACGCATTGATCTGATGATGGAAGTTGCCCCCAATGATGTTTCTCTTACTTCCACAGACACTACCTTTTCATCTACTACTAGTGTCATTACTAAAGTGATCATTGTTTTGCAGGACACCGCGAACCTATCGAAGATCCACGTTAAACTCGGTTCCACGAGCGGAGCCAATAATTTACTGGCTAAGGATTTTATCTATACCACGCCCGGTACTTATTCGGACGGAACAAGTTATGCAAGAAGCGGCAACGTGTTATACCTGAACCTTGGAACACGTTTAGGACTGCAAAACTGTTTTGCTGAAATTAAATTGGAAGACACATTTGGCAGAATCACTGCCCCGGTTAATCTATCCGGTAATTAAATTCTATATGACAGTTATGAAACAACCCTTAAACACCTTAAGGCAACTGGCCTTATTGGTAGCGATGATACTCTTTATGAGTATGAACGCACAGGAACTTGAGTGGAAAAATATCAGTGGCGCTGTTGCCAGTTCAAACACTATTACCAAAACCGCTGATGGAACCGATTATAATGCCGGGGCAAGTTCTGCGAACGTTCTACAGCCAGGAGCAGATGGTTATGTAGAGTTTCCGGTTATTCAAACAGGGAAAAAATTTGCCTTTGGTTTTTCAAGAGTAGATAAGGACGTCGATATCAAAACGATAGAATACGCTTTGGAATTAAACACAGACAATACCCTGAAAATATATTTCAGCGGCGTTTTCCAGGGCAATTTCGGAACTTACAGAACAGGCGATGTTTTAAAAATAGAACGACATGGCAACCTGCTTATTTTTTACAACAATAATGTTCAGCTAAAAAAGATTACCCTATTGTATAATACCAATCCCTTCATAGTAGACCTTTCCATTGGCACAGCCAGTTATGAGATCAGGGACGGAAAAGTATCTTTCATCAAACCTCTCACGATGGAACCGGTGATCACCGATTATAATACCATCAGCAATACACCGGGCAATGTGGACTTAAACATCTCAGGAGGAAGTAACAACAATAAAATCTTTTGGAAAAGCCCTTATACCTCGGAAGAAATCCAGTTAACAGAGCCAGTCATAAGCGATCTTGCAATAGGCACCTACACCGCTTCTGTGTTTGATGACGACGGCCCTTCCCTGCAACAAGGCATTACTGTTTATCAAAAATTAAGTTGGAAAGATTCAACAGGCGTGATCCTAACGGACAGCAACCTGGTTAAATCTGCTGGAACCGACAACTGGGAAAACGCAGGAGCCTACTCCGCAGAAATACTGACAGCACAGGAAACAGGCCTGTTAACCCATCGCATCACTTCCTTAACCAACACCTATGCCATTGGTTTGCATGACCAGAGTTTAGTAAGATCAGGTTTTCATTACAATACGATGGAATACAGTGTGGTGGTGTCTAACAAAAAATTGCTGATCTATAAAAAGAACCTCTTACAATTAAAACTAGGAACGAGATTATCCATCGGTGATGACATCACTATCCAAAAAAAAGAGGATAGCTTGGTGATTTATTATAACGGTATGCCCATTTTCAAACGCGCTTTAGCAAACCCTTTCGGAGTATGTGCGCAGGTAGCATTATATAAAGCCGGGAGAGAATTAAAAAATAGCCGCACCACCTTTTTTCGTCCTCTCCGAATTTCCTCTTCACAGCAGGATGTAAATTGTGTTAGCAATACCAAAGGAAGCCTTACCGTAAATGCTTTCGGAGGAGTGGCTCCGTATAACTATTCTTTCAATGAAAGTGAATTTACAGGTACTAATGTCTTTCAGAACATTAATGCCGGAACCTATACTGTAATCGTCAGAGATAATGCGGCTCACGAAGTACAACAAACTATCTCCATTTCAAATTGCCCTAAATGGGTAACTCCAACAACTGGAGCAAGTGTGAATACCAAAGGCGATGTCGTAAAAAATGCAGGAGCCGATTCCTGGGAAAATTCAAGGGTGATGACCGCAGAACCCTTTGTGTTTACAGACACACCTTCCTGGATGAGTTTTAAAACACCCGACACCAGCTCTGTTTTTTTAGTGGGCTTCCGTTCTTTGGAAACTGAGCCTACCGCACAGGCTACCAATTATAAAATATTTATTAAAAATGGGTTGGCCACGGTGATAGAAACCGATAAAGACGGCTTTTATAATAAACGGGACATCACTCGTGTGACACCGGGTATGGAATTTAAAGTGCAACTCACGAAGACCGGCATTGAATACTATACCAGGACAACGGCCACCACGACGTATGAATTAATTTACACCAGCACCTTGTTTTCCAATGCTAAACTCATTATAGAAAGCACCCTGTATAAACAAGGCAGTAAAATGGAAGGCATCAGAGTGTCAGGATACGGTAATGTTTTACCCCAATAATTTTTTATGAAACACAGACTATTAGCATTTATTTTAGTAAGCACTTTAGCGGGCTTAGTAAAAAACCATTTAAGCGCACAGATGGTGGGAGGAACCTTTAGCGGCCAATCAGCCCCTAAAGAAGTCAAAGCATCCGAACTCTCCAAAGGAGCAGCTACTTCTGATGTCAATCTATTTACCGGAACGATGGCAACAGGTTATGATTTGGGTACGGTATCAACCCCATCCGGCCTGAGTTTTAATTTGCAGTTAAGCCATTCCTCCACCAAATCGGTGAACAGTAACCCCTTAGTCGTAGCAGGTATTCCCTATGGCGATGGCTGGAACATCAATGTGCCGACCATTTCTATTTCCTCTTCCGGCTATCAAAAATACAGCGATATACAAGTGGCCATCTCGTTGGAAAGCGCCACCTATTACGCCAATCAATCTGCCGGTAACGGTGCTAAAAACTATGCCGACTACTCCAAAAAAGAACTGGCCAAAGAAGGAGAACTCGCCTGGTACTCCCCGGTGATCAGCATCCCCGGAGTTGTGAACGAACGCTTTATTTTTAAAGCCTTTGACAGAACTTTAGGAGAAGCCGTTTTTGTTCCCGCCAACATGGACAGCTATGTTGAAGCCCGGATGAAATACGGAAGCTACTGGAAAGTCACCAACCATAACGGCGATGTATACAGCTTTACAGGCTACAGCACCGGTTACCGCACAGCCCCCCAGTTAAACCTTACTGAAGACTCCCTGCGCTTAACACCTACACACGTCGTGCATTTGGATTCCACCTCCTTTTCCGTAGACCAGTCCAATAACGATATTATCCATTACCTGAGTGGCACAGACCACCTCAATATTAAAATAGATTCAAGAAGCACCTCCTCCACCGGGAAATTAGTGATTGTGTATTGGATCATCAGCGGTTCCTTTGCCATGCAGGATAACCTTTTACCCAAACAGGAATTTGACACCTGGTACTGCGATTATATCTATAATAAAAACTCCCCGCTGAGCCAGCAAATCAATTTCCATTATAACACCTTTGGTGCCTATGATTTTTACCAGGAGTTTAATCAACCCTACCTGAACCAGCAGTTAAGCCAGGATTACCGGATCGCTTCGGGTTCCATCCCTGCCTTTAAATTTAACCGGGATGTCATTTTAGAAAGCGTGTCCTCTTATTATAAAGACCGGGGAATGATTGAAGAAATTGACCTGCTTCATCAAACGGTTAACCCTGCTGCAAACACAGGCCAAAGAAACATGCTGCTCATTACCGAACCCAGTGTGATGCGTTTAGACTCCCTGTACAATTACCGCATTGTCTATTCACAAGGCGTGAACACGGCTAAAGACTCTTCCCTGCTAGGCAGCAATGCCTACAATTACCTTCATAACGGTTTAAGTTTTAATGCAGGAGCCAATATTGTGAACAGCAGCTTTGCCAACTGGAGACGCTATTTACATGTGATGAGTGATGACCCCACCGCCACAGCCGGAAGACTGGCATCCGCTGCGGGAACACAGCATCACCCGGCCTTTGCCACGACCTCCAATCCCTATTTATTCTCCAGCGCCTCTGCCGGAAGCTATGGCCATCCCTTTTACAAATACAAAGCGGCCATCCCTAACTTCAGTAGCAACGACCTGAGTTTTAGTCATGGCTTTTTAGAATCCCCAAGGATCCAGGAAGACATTATCCCCGGAGATATTTACGAAGTCCGTTCCGTCATCAAAAACTATAACACCAATGGCTACACCGGTGGGAGCTCTGTAAAAGCCTGTAACTTTGATGTCAACATTGTGAGCGGCTACCCTGTTCCCATAGGGAACATCACTTATCCCTTTGTAGAAAACGGCAATGGCACAGACCTGTTGGATGAAAACGATTATGTGACCGGTACCAGGGGCGTGAACATTTTCAGCACCTTTGGTAATCCCTTAAAATGGACGAGTTATGCCCATACCAACGGGCAAACCAATACAGGCGACCCGGCAGATATGGCAGGCATCACCAATACCTCCAACTTCTTTTTAATGCCAACGATCCCTAAAAAATTCAGAGGTGTAAACATACAGGTAGGCCCTGCCAATGCCGACATCGATTATGCCCTGAATCAGCAACAAGTATTGTCCTATACCGGCAAGACCTATAATAGCACTAACTACCGCAGATCCTCTTACCTTGCCTACAAAAAAATACAGGAAGACCATCCCAACGGGCAACATTATCCCAATGAACCCTTTCCAAATCCTCACTTTAAACCCTCACAAAATTTCGGGATCGGGATGCCCTGGTATATGCTCAGTGAAACCTACACCCGATTATCCGGGTCTCCTTATTACGACCAGGCTAACCCCAATACCTTCTTTTGGTGGAAAGACACTAATTACCCAGTATTAGAAACCGGGATTGATAATTATACCAGCCAGCCAACGATGGCGGACGATAACGTCAGCCTTTCTGCGATGGAACTGGTCAGGTATTCCAAAAACCCTTACATGCTGGTGAGCGTTCAAAAATATAAATACAATGGCTATGCCACCAATGATGCCCTTATCAAAAATAAATATTTAGTAAGCCAGTTAAACCTGAACTACCAGGTAAAAGTAGATTCCCTGTTTACCAATACTTATGCTTACAAAAATGTAGTGATTACCAAAGACACAACCATTGGCTGCGTTACCTATTCCTATAATTTACCCGGCCATACCATTACCTTCGCCAAAGTGCTCATTGCCAAAGAATTTGTAGGATTTCAAAATGCTTACCTGCTGAGTACCATTCGTCAAATACCGGTGAATGCCGCGATGGGCAATGCCACCAGTCCCTTTGTAGCGGCCAATATGCCCACCACCCGGTTTCAATACAAAAAAGTATATTCCGACAGCCTTTCCAATGTGATCGGCAAATATGATTTTACCGGCAACCTGTATGTGATTCAAAAAATAGTGGATCAAATGGGTGGCGTGATGGAATACGAGTACTATCCCTTACACGATACCAAACATACCCGTTGGGTAGACCTTTACCGCGATTTTAATTATTCAGGACAAGCCCCTGCCAATCTTTATAACCTGCCTAAACCCGATGTGTATAAAGTGCAAATCGCCGTGAAGACCAAACGTTATTACACTACAACGGTTAGCACCCTGCCTTCCAAAACATGGCGTTACGAGTATTCAGATAACCTCCCTGCCGGTCAATGTCAGAACGGTTCCCCGGTAAATGTGTATGGGATTTCCCCCTCCGCCATCTTATTACCCCAATACCGCTTCAATTCCATACAGCTCGATTTTGGATTTAAAAAAACCACTGTCAGTTATCCTCAGTTGGCAGCAGGTACGGCAGTGCCCTACGATGTCTATACCCATTATACCAACGAAAACACCTTCCATTTTTTTGGGAAAGTACAAACCATTCAAAAATATGATGCTGCCAATAATTTGCTCAATAAGAAAGAATACATTTATAAAAGCAACATGGCCTATGGCAATATCATGATGACCAATAACCAATGGGCAGCAATTTCAGGCTATCAGAATCTTGGTGGCGATGAATATTACTACAGGGGCAATTTAAACTATCCCTATAACCTCTCCACGGTGAATGATGTGATAGACGAGCAGCAACTGAACCTCTCGATGAATACCGATTACAAGCTCATGCCCTTCCTGGAAATGACCAGCTTTAATGCATTTAGACTGTTGAACAGCGGCCATTACAGCAACTCTTATTTTGTGCGCCTGGTCAAAGAAATCAACACCGATTACGACTGGAGCATACTACCCGATCAAACCCTGCCTGTGATTACCCAGCCGGCCTTAAGAGGCATTAAGCTTATTGATGTCAGCACGATCAACGCCTCCGCACCGCTGTCTTCAAGCCCTTTAAAACGCAGAGGAATACGGATTCCCCTCACCGAACTCTTATACGGCATCCGGCCCGTGAAGCTGGGACTGGCTGATTTAGCGATCCTTGATTTGCCGGGCTCACACACCCTGCCTTCCTTTATGCAGGTGTCGGAAATGAGTACCGTGACCGATTACGACTATTGGGATGCCGATTCATCAGGAGTTACCTCTTCTGACGGCTTCAGGCGTTTGCTGAACCATTCCGATTCCACCACCAATAAAATTCGCTTAACCTTTGAGCCCTCCTGGGAGCTGTTTCGTAAAACGGTAACCTCGCCTCAACTGGCACAGGCTTACAAAAAAACAGAATACTATTATTACTACGATGCCAAGCAGGATATCAACGTAAATAATTCTGATTATCCGCACCCTGATAAATTTGATGCCCTGTACTATTCACAAAAATACGGCATCCGAAATTTACCTTACGAAAAAAGAGACATTGCCAAAGCCGTTTCTCATGACGAGGTCAGTAAATCAGAATACTACTGGTATGATACCAAAACCAAAACAGATATGGTTCCTACTTTTGATACGCTATACATTAGCGGGCCCATAACCTGCCCCGGTGCAGGAACCGTGTCACCCACCAATCCCCCAACGCCCGATTACGGTAATACCATTGGCTGTATCGCGGTGCCACATCCTTTTTCGCCACCCCCTGCCGGTTACCAGTTTACACAAACCGGCCCTAACACCTATATGTATTGCCCTATCGCTATAGCAGACCCGGGAAGCACACACCGGGAGTATTTGTTTCCGAGTGATCTTAGAACCAAATTATTATTGAGACGGGTGGATGAGCAGGTAGACACCATCCGGGCGAATGTGCTCAACGTCAATAAATATAATCCTTTGCTCCGCTTTAAAGAATTTTCGATCGGCGATAGTGTCATCAGTTATAATTATACCTGGGGAGCCAATTACTTTACCAAAGTAAAATACAGAACCCTTCAACATACCCCCTTGGGCTTTGTCAGGGAAGACGTGAACGAAAGAGGTCTGCATACCTTTTACGGTTACCATACCGTGTATAGCACCTCCTTTATTGACATCCAAAACCCCTGCAACAAAGGCGGAGCCTATGACCTGACCAACCAGGGCGTACCGGAGTGCATTACGGTAGGCTATGGTCGTCCCGATGCCCTCACCACCTGTTATAAGTATAACCCTGATTTCACGGTCGATAGCATTACGGATCCTAACAACATGGTATTGAGTTACCGTTACGATCCTTTTTCGAGGCTACAGATGGCCTTAAGAAATAACGATACCCTGAGTGTGAATGCTTACAGCCAGTGGCTCAATGATACCACGCTGAACTTTGAACAACGTGCCGCACAAAATTATGTAGAATCCTATATCCTCTTAAACAAGGGGTCTACAGTGGCAGAACACAGCAGAGCTTACCTTGATCCCTTAGGCAGAAAATACGATGTACAAACACAGGTCACCGCCAACTATACCAATCCTTTGGTGTTTGACACCCTGATGATTCACAGCGGCTTGACCACTTTTGATAACTGGGATAGAGTCGTTAAACAATACAAGCCCTTTAAGTTTGTGAACCCGGGTTCAGCTCCCGTGCCCTTTGCTCCGCGCTTTAACAGCCCGGGCGCTTTATACACCGAACAACAATACGAAGCCAACCAGCGTGGACAGGTCTTACGAGCCGCTAAGTTTGGTGAAAACATTTTAACCGGCCATACCGTCAACAGTTCCTATCAGGTGATTTCAGGAACACAGATGGCCTCTGAGCTGGGGCCATACGTCTTTGTATTTATCAATGAGATCACAGGGACTACCACCCTGGCAGGCATAAGTGCCCAGCGCTATTTAAAAACAGCCATGATGGACGAAGACGGTAAAAAAACGGTGAGTTATACCAATGTGTTCGGGCAAAAAGTAGCCTCCAAAACCTACATTAACGCTTACACCGAAGCCGTGACCGCTTTTATGTACGATTCGCAGGGCAACCTTAAAAAGGTGACGGATCCGAAGCTGCGCAGTACCACCTATGAGTACAACCTCTGTGGTAATATGTTCCGCAAAGTAACGGCCGATGCCGATACCGCCCGATACCTGTATGACATTAGCGGCAATGTGGTATTGGAACGCGATGCCAACGGCACACATGGTGTGGATGAACCTACTGTAAAACCTTACCTCCGTAAATACACCTATGATGCTTACGGAAGAATGACCCTCCAGGACAGGATGTATTATGAAGTCTCTTTAGACCCGTTGCGTTATGCCCCCTTTGTCAAAGTGGATTCAATACACCCGTTTTATAATTTTTCCTATGGCTCTTCGCTCGATTATGTTACCGGTTGGATGTATTACAAATGCTACCTGGCATACCGCCCGGTGCCAGTGGAGGATCCGAATGGCCCGGTCAACCCGGCATGGCCTCCTTTAGGCCCGAACCAACCTGAATTAAAACCCTGCCAATATCTGTTTATCAGCCCTTACGATAGTTTAGTCTTAGCAGCGCATGAAAAAGCCTGGATTTACCATATAGGTGTCTCAGGTTATGATCCTGATCTGACCTTCAGCTTTTATCAAAGCAATTTGAACGGGCGTTTATCCTTAGCCAAAAGCTATACCCATGCCGGTGCCTTTAGTAACCTGAACGCATACAGCTATAACAAGGCAGGTCTTATGGAAAAAGAACTTGTCCTGTTTAAAAAGCCACAGGGAGGTACTCTGTATTCTCTCCTGACTTACCCTAGCTACAATTTACGCAACAGCCTACTCGAACAACAAGTAGACGTAAACGCCGATGGCACCAATGAAATGGCTTACTCGTATAGTTATGATGGCTGGAACCGTTTAAGAGGCATGAAAGTAAAAAGAGGCGCGGGTGCTTTTGCAACACTGGCGGCCTATGATTACGATGATGCCCTTGGTCTTTTAAAAAGCATGACCTATTACGACCCCAATGCAGCCTGTACACATGCGGTGGATCAGATCACGTATGCCTACGATGCCAGGAACCGTTTAACGGAACTCAACAGCGTCCTGTATAACGAAAAACTGTATTATGATTTGAATGGCCCCCTTACGGCACAGCCTGCCTTTGGGGTAGCAGCTACACCTAATTTTAATGGTAACATTAACGGGCTCATCCATAACTACAGATTAAATCTGACGGCTAATTATGTGTCTACTGCCGGAATGATGGATAGCAGCACGGTGTATGGCTATACTTATGATGGCATCAACCGCTTGACCGCTGCCGATGCGTCCGTCTTAAATGTGTTGAACTATGCAGCAGGCCCTTCGGTGTACAGTCCTAAACTGGCTTATGGTGATGAAACGATGGTGTATGATCCTATCGGGAATATCACCGACTTAAACCGGGGCTTGTATTACCATAGCTCCACGCCTGTGGCAGGGAGCGCAGCCCAAAACTGGCATTATAATTATATGGGTTATGCCAATCGTTTAGCATCGGTTGATTCGGTAAATAATTTACCTTTACGAAGATACAACTACGATATGAACGGCAATTCAAACTTACAGATTATCGGTAAATCAAAATCGCGCAGCGATTATATGCGTAGTAATTTACCGAAGCATATTACGGCCAGTTCAGATACGACAAGTAGCACAGTGATGCAGTTAACCTACGATTATAATAACCACGACGACCGTATTTATAAAGAAAATGCGACAGGCTCCTCGGCTTTCCATACCTATTCCTTACGGGATGCTTCGGGTAAAGAGGTAGCTGAACTCGACATGGATAAAAACCTGTGGACGTATTATGCCTATGGCCGTGAGCGTATCAGCGAAATAAGGGGCACCGGTATTACGTTTTGTGTGAATGATCATTTAGGATCGCAGCGTGTAGCATACAATACCGTGAGTGGTTGCTCACCAAACTATACTATCTACAGACTTGAAAGTGCAATAGATTATTATGCTTTTGGTAAAACGCTGAGATCATTTAATAATAACTCGAAATATTCCTACCAGGGAAGTGAGAAAAACAGAGAGTTGGGAGATAATGAATACTATACACACTTTCGTGGCTTAGATGTGGATATTGCGAGGTGGAAAGGGGTGGATCCGAAATGGAGTCCTAGTGAAAGTCCCTACATATCAATGGGGAATAATCCTGTTATGAATAATGACCCTTTAGGTGACACGATTGTTGTCAATTTATATGGCTTATATGATGCGCCTGCTTATCATCAAATGGCTAATAATGCCGTGCTAAATCAAAAAGACGATGGTGTATTTTTAGTATTTGGTCATGGTCGTGCTGGAGCTATTCAGTATGAAGGTAAAGATGGCAGTAAACAAGCAGTAGAAACTGCTGAAGGTTTTAATATTATAGTATCTGAAAAAAGCCCTGAGTATAAAGATGCAATGGAAAATAAGAAACCGGTTATCGTAAAACTTCTTAGCTGCAATGCAGAATCAAAAGAATATTATACACATGATGGAGACGTTAGAAAAACTGATGAACCTATAGCTGAAAAAATTTCAAAAAATCTTTCAGATAAGAATTCTCATTCACTCGTTATCGCCGCAAATGGTTATGTTAATACTGGAGTAAATAATGGAAAAGCCTCACTAAATGGGATTCGCCAAACAACTGCAACTGAACATGAAAACACTAAAAAAGGTAGTTGGATAACTTTAAAAAATGGGAAGGAAATAGGAAGGCAATTAGATGCATTTATTGGTAATAGTTCTCCGTCAAAAAAAGGACCTTATAAAAAAGATTAATATGAAAAAAATAACATTAATAGTTTTGGCACTAAGTGGCTTATATGCTTGTCAAACAGACCCAAAAGAAAATCAGGAAAAGCAAGGAGATACAGCCATTGTAAGTTTTGAGCCAACATCCCCTGTAAAAAACCATGAACTTATGGATTCATTAATAAAACGAGCCATTTTGTATGGAGATGACAAAGCATATAATAACGTCTCTAATGATTATTTAATTGAAGATATGGGAGAAGACATTTTATATGTTTCTATGATTGTAGCTGACAAGTACAATAATCCAGAGGCACATTACCATATTTATTCAATATTAAACGACTTGGGAAATAGCCAATATGTAGATAGCCTTGGAAAAAAAACAAAAGATTTTACATTATACCATTTATTAAAGGCGCATGAATTAGGTTACGAAAATGCAAAGTATAAAATTCATGAAATATTTGGAAAGGATAAAGAAATACCAAAATCAACTTATTACTTAAATGAGTATATGCAAGAGAGCAATAAATAAAGATGCTCAAACATTAGAATTTGCCTAATCATATATAATACGTTTAGTCATAGAAATTTTAGAAAAAAAATAACTCACTTACAGATCACATTACATGAAAAAAACAGTTTTAGCGTTTGTCTTTATTTCGTCCGCCTTATGTTCACAAACATACCAGTTCTTAGATGGCAATAATATCAGTGCTTTATTTAATGCATACGGCTGTAACTTTAGGGACGCAGCAAGTGACCATCGTTATTTTGAAGCTCCAAAAGGATCGGGTAAACAGAGTAGTTTTGCAGGTTCCTTATGGGTTGGGGGTCATGACCAAAACAATACACTTCATATGGCTGGTCAAACATTTCTGATCAAGGGAACCGATTACTTCCCTGGCCCGGTATCAAATGCAACGGGTTATACTAATTCCGCTTCATGGAACAAGGTTTGGAAAATTACAAGCTCGCAAATCACCGGATTTAAAAATTGGTTCTTAAACCAATCTTCCAGTCCCAATTATGCTATTCCATCAGCTATCCTTTCATGGCCAGGAAACGGAAATACTGCCTATGGTCAGGCTGCTCAACTGGCTCCCTATGTGGATTATAATAATGATGGAATATATAACCCGGCTTCCGGAGACTATCCATGTATTAAAGGCGATATGGCTGTTTTTTTTATTATGAACGACGACCAGTCAAGCCATGCCGAAACTGGAGGTCTTAGTCTGAAAATAGAAATTCACTGCATGGCCTATTCCTTTACTTCGGCTGATGAAAGTATAAATAACAGTATTTTTATTGATTATAAAATATTTAACCGATCTAACACTAATTATGACGATGTGTATCTTGGAACATATGATGATTTTGACATAGGAGAATTCGGTGATGATTACATGGGCTGTGATATTGGAAAAAATCTTTATTATGGATACAATGGAGATAACAGCGATTCCATTTACGGAACACTGATCCCGGCATTAGGAGTAACTTACTTAAAAACTCCGAAAGCTCCTTTAAATGATGGAAAAGATAACGACCATGATGGAATAACGGACGAAAGTAATGAAGAACTTTCTTTATCAGGTTTTTATTATTTTGGTAACAATTCTTTTGGTGCAGCTGCATCTATGAGTGACCCTAATTATGCTGTTTCGTATTACAATTATACAAAAGGACTATGGATCAATAATTCTCATTTTACCTGTGGTGGAAATGCATCTGGCGGGTCGGTTAATACCGATTATTGCTTTCCGGGTAATTCTTACACATTGGGTACCTGCTCTTCTAACTGGACAGATTATGCTTTTTCCAATACTCGAAATGATAAAAGAGCATTGGGCAGTTGTGGACCTCTTAGTTTTCCTGCCGGCGAAATGCTTGAACTCGAATTAGCTTATGTATGGGCACAATCATTAACACCAACGACTTTAAGCAGCGTAAATAAATTAGGTGCAGCCTCTGTTGTAGTTCATCACTATTATGATTCAATTATAAAACCTCAAAATTGCGTGTATTCAAATCCAACTAGTTTGATCCAATACAATAATGAATCTACAATAAAATTATATCCCAACCCAAGTTCTTCAACTGTATATATTGATTCACCTGACTTATATACTAAAATTGAGATCTTGAATGAATTTGGAAATATAATTACCACGTCCGGAGCAGTAAAAGAAATTAACATGGAAGCTTATGCTTCGGGAGTATACTTTTTTAAGATATATACCCCAAAAGGAACTCATTTTAAAAAGGTAGTTAAGATTTAATAGAAATTCGTTACTTGAAATTATTACCCGTTCTGTGGTATTTTTTCATTGTATTATATGTCCCATACACGAGCAAAATCCCTTGTTCCTTCAAGGGTGTCGTTCAAGTTGTGTGTTGTAAGGGGTACTTAAGGAACGAAAGGACTCTTTTGGGAACAAAAGGTCACTAACATCAAGTTAGTGACTAGACAAAATGAGTTAAATAAGCTACAAAGTCATATCTTTGATAGATAGAATAAATTTAATTATTTTTTTATGGCTGAAAAAAAATCTCATTTGCATTTCAAAAACCCTATTGAAGGAACTGTTCAATTTAAACAGAAGCCTAGGATTGTTACGCAAACAAATGACGGTTTACCAAAGTATTATGAGAGAATGAAAGATGAATTTCGAAGCTGTATATCTAAATTTAATACCGATAGAACTGAACGGATACAAAACAGAAATGTCAATATTACCGTTCCACATATAGATTATATCAAATTCAATTTTTTTAGCTCTTTTGATTCGGAGAAATTTGTCCCACGCTATAGACAAAATTTCGGTTTAGTTCCAATAAGATTTGATTTATTTAATACACAAGCAGTTTTCGCAATAGAAAATGAAGTAAGTTTTCAAACTTTTTTTCAGGAATTACAAGGCTTTTTAAATACGGATGAACATACGGGAGAGCTCCCTTATAATGTAGATATTCGATTCATAAAAAAATTCACTCTACTAACTAATGCAGAGATAAAAAATTATGACGACTATTATAATGTCGCTCTTTTCAATTTAGTAGATTCAGAAGAGATTTTCACAACTCACATTCTCCCAATTGAAACAAGTCTATTAGCATACTTAACGCAACAAAATATCAGACATGAAATTATTTTTGATAATCGCACAATTCAAACGTGGAGCATTACAGAAGCTGAAATAAATAATATTATAAGCAACTTTGATATTATTCATTCTGTTAACTCTTCTTTAACAGGTGTTATTAAGCCAGGAGCATTTAATACTCCAATCAGGAATTTTGGTTTCACACTGGTTCCACCTGCTGCCAATGCTGAAACAATTGGCATTCTTGACAGCGGCATTGCTAATATTTCTGCGTTAAGTGCTTTAATAAAGAATGTAAATGCAGAATATGATTTAAAAGGTTCGGGTTCATTGGTGGATAGTTGTGATGGAGGAAATGGACATGGTACAGGAGTAGCAGGCTTAGCTACATTCGGTTCAAAATTAATCCCTGATCATACTGGGAATAAACAAGCTGATGCTTGGCTAATATCCTTAAAAATATATGAAGATAATACAATAAGGTCTTCTGATAAAGCCATTATTGAACTTATAAAACAAGTTAATTCTGAAAAAGGAGTAAGAATATTTGTTTTAACAGTAACGGAAATGGTTTCAAAAAAGAAAAATGAGTCCTTTACTGCATTTGCATTTGCGCTTGATAAACTGGCGCATGAAAATGATATTCTGATTTTTATTTCATCTGGAAATATTGGAATCGATTATTTTTTTGATAATGCTAATAACCCTATTCACTCATATCCTTTAGATTTCCATCACGATCATACAAATATAAAGTCTCCTTCGGAAAGCATGAATAATGTTTCTGTTGGTGCTTGTGCAGGGAATTTTGAAACTGGAATTACTTCGGGAATATCAATTGATAAAGACTTTCCGTCAATCTACTCTTCAAAATTTCATTATGATTTTGAAACATCTGGTTTAAGTAACAAACAAAGCAACAAGCACCTTAAAAAACCTGACGTAGTTTATTATGGTGGCGATCTCGACGCTTCTTTAGCAACTTCTAATCCTGGAATTAAATCATTTTCAGCAAAAGCTGGTATATTTTACGATAAAAATCCAGGAACTAGTTATTCAGCTCCATTGGTTGCAAATATTGCTGCGTGTATTTTAAATCAATATCCTACTTTAAGGACGCAATCTGTTAAAGCTCTAATTGTCAATTCATCGAAACATCCAAAGTTGGGTAATGTATTTGACGGACTTAATGAAAGTGCATTAATGAATTTAATAGGGCATGGTATTCCAGATTATGAAGAATGTGTTACGTCAAATGATAATTCAGTTACAGTAATTCTTGAAGATGAAATATTACCAGATAGAATTAAGTCTTTTGAAATAAAAATACCGGAATATTTATTGGAAAAACAAAATAAACAAACCGTTCTTGATATTACGGCAACGTTGTGTTTTAGCTTTGATCCAGTATTAAATAATCAAATGACTTATTGCCCTATTCATATTGGATTTGGAATCTTTAAGAATTTACCACTTGAAGAAGTAAGTACTGTAGTTAATGAACTTGGCGAAGAAAAAGCGGAAATGACTGGAATCAATGGTAATACCACAGAAGATATTTCATTTAAGACAACTCAAACTTGGTCGGAAGATTATTATTTCAAAAGAAAATTATTAAGCAATACACAAAAAGTTGAATGGATATATAATAAAACAGACATTTCTGATAATAGTAATGTGTTTAAGCTTGCTGTTAACTGTAAAAGGCATAAACTTCTATCTGTTGTTCAACAGGAAAAATATAATGTCTCTCACAAATTTTCCATTGTATTAAATTTTAAAGAACGACCATTAAAAAAGCAGTTTGCCGGAAATTTATATAATGAACTGGAAGCAATTAATAATTTCGACTTAATTACTAATCTTGAAGCGGAAGGTGAGGGAGAAGCAATTGCAGAAGCAGAGTAAATTATTTTTTGCCTCTAAGATTTTTCTTTTCAGCCATTACTAATTCCTTCCAAACTGCTGTATTTATTTTTGCAGTTAATGGAATAGTATTGTCAATAATTTTATCGAATAAACTACGTTTTATTGCTGTAATTAGCGTTTTTTGAATACTGTAATAAGATAATCCTACAGATGATTTAATAATTGCCTGAGAGGCTGTTTTATTATCAAATGTAAATTTTCCGTTCTTTAAAGTTAATGCGATTAGTGCTTCAATTTGCGGTTGGTTAGGTAACTCAAACTGAATATTCAAATCAAATCTTCTTAATAATGCATCATCTAACATGCTTTTTTGATTAGTTGCTGCAATAACAATACTAGTTTGAGGTAAATAATCAAATAATTGCAGGATGGTATTCACTACACGCTTCATTTCTCCATGATCTTGGCTGTAGTCTCTTACTTTTCCTAAAGAATCAAATTCATCAATAAAAATAACGCAATCTTCCGCAGCAGCCCTTCTGAAAATTTTCGATAAATTTTTACTCGTTTCTCCTAATTTGGATGATACAATAGCCCCAAGGTTAATTACATACATCATTTTTTGTAATTCCCCAGCGACAACATAAGAAGCCAAAGTTTTACCACAACCTGAATGGCCATGAAAAAGTATTTTATTTGCAACGGGTAAATCAAAAGAACGTAATAACTCTATTCTTTGATGTTCTTCAATAAATAGTTTTAGTTCGTTTTTTACCGAGGAACTACTTACTAAATTTTCAAATTGATAATCAGAGGTTATTTTTTCGATTATAAACTCATTCACTTCCTTATCTTCTTCTCTAAGTATATGCTTTGCTGATCCAACTGGTGTTAGCCCATTTACTTGTTGACTACGAATGGTATCTTTTAATATAGACTGAAGTTGTAATGCGAAATTTACTTTCCTAGTTTTTTTTGAATGATCAATAAGTTCACTTAAAGCAATAAGCAATTTTTCTTGATCATTTTCAAGACCATATTTCGCTATATCTCTTATAAATTCTAATTGACTCATGTAGTTCTAAGATCCTAAATAAACAAAAGTAATAATCTATACGCTAGTCTATAATTTAAACAAGGAAATGTTAATGAAATCCCTAGCTTAAATAAAAATTATTGTGATAGTCTTTACTATAGCACAAAGGTACAATTAATAACTCAAATTTATTACCCAAATTTCACCAAACTATAAACCAAAATAGGTCATTTTCTGTAATAAAACACCAATAAAATGACCTTATTTTACATAAATAGTGTTTAGATTTTGAATAATATTTCGTTCCCCTGCATTAACAATTTACTATAAGACAACATAGGTAAAGGCAATTTTTCTTTTATAAGATAAGGCAAAGGAATATCTTCCGAAGTAAGTATAATGGATTTCACTTGATACTTATCAGGATTTTCAAAATAGGCTACAAATTGGTTAATGTTTTCTTTAATCCAGGTATCTCTTTCAACATGTTTTTGTATCATGCCATCTTTATCATTTCTTCCCAAATATTTGTCCATTTCTGTTTTCATTTCGTGAATGATTCTGGCACTAACAGTGTCCTTACATTCAATAGAGTAAAAAATCATATTTTTTTCATCAATACACAAAATATCAATATCACCATAATCTTTATCTGCAACTAAGTGCCCATTAGGACTAATTTTCACTTCATAAGGGATAGTTTTGAATGTAGAATCTGTTTTCAAATGATCATATACCTCGGCTCTAAATATATCACCTTTTTCCTTATTGATTTTCGCTAGATACTTGCTTAATAATCCATTATCTCTAGCTTTCATACGTCCATCAAATAATAATGAATACAAATTATCTATAGTAGAAAATATATGTCTAAAACCTGCATAATAATAAGTCTTACCATCTGTTTTTTGAATTTCTACAATTGGTTTTCTTAGATAAGATATCGCTCTATTATATTTCCAAGGGTACACATCAGTCTTATCAAAACCAGGCGGTGCTTTGTCAATGGCCTCTCGTTTTTTTAATGTAAGTAAGTCCAAGGCAATTTTATACTCTTCACTCGTCAGATCCTTCATTTTCGTTTTTAATATTCCCTGTAACTCAGATGCTTCGATTTCAATTATAGAATCGCCATTATCTAAAACTATTCCAATAATAATATTTTTTATTTCTAGTAACTTACTTAATGAAATCCTCCACTCATCAATGAATGCATTATCAATTTCAAGAATTTCAGATTCATCATCAATAATTTCAACAACCTTTTTTTGAAGTTTTAAACGAAAGTCTTTAAGATAGCCGTAGACCGCACTTTCAGCTTTAGAAACAGTAAATGGTTTTAACTGTTCCTCATAAAAATCTTTTGATAAGCCTATCCTTCCAGAAGGTAATAATCCCATTTCAGGACTACTTATACCTAAATCAATTCCATCTGAAATCATACCCCAATTAATCAGTTGATTCATTAAGGCTAATAACTCATCAATATCATCAGTATTTGGAGGTTTACTCCCAAACTCGGGATTTGCAGCAACAAATTCAATTAAACATCTTAATGAAAGAGCTGTATTAACTAGTTCTTTGTCCTCCCTTTCTAATTTTTTTACTTCTGTAGGATAATCACTAAAACACGAGATTTTTGCAGGTATCTCTATTTTTCGATGTGCTTTAGATTGAACACATGTTTCATGCATTTTAATAAGCCATTTTAATAATTCACAGGAATCAAACGTTTTTAGTTTAGTAACTATATTATTAAAAAGAGAAGCAACAACTTTATTTGATAATGCTTTTTTTCCTTTATCATCAGAAATAACCTTTGGTATTGGTTCAGTTAATTTTAAAGATTCAACTAATGTATCTTGTATTTTAGTCATCTCACTTTCTTGGAGCTTCCGAAGTGGCAAAAGGTTTCTACCATCTAACTTCATATCATTAGCAGAATCCAAAAACACTATCATCTTAGCAATGTCCGGTTGCATAATATCCTCTATCATTTTATTTATGATGTCATCAGTTAAGTTCAATTCTTTTTGAGAACGCTCTAATAATAAACTTAATCCACCTAGAATAGCTTTCATTATTACTTTCTCTCCGGAATTATCGCTTCTTAATAACAAAACACTTATATCAAATGGTATATATAAATAGACCGAATTTCCGTTCAACGAAATTTTAAAATCAATATTTTCTCCATTGAAAGATTCATCATACTGTGCAAAGCTAGGCTTGAATAAAAGTTCATCCAATTCTATCTTGAATTCAATGACTTTAACATTTAATCCTTCAATATAAGGTTCTAAAACGTCACGCATTTTAAATATCCAAAAAACAATCGCTTCTGAAAATATATTTACTATTTTCTTTTGTCCTTTACCATTACATTGATCATTTACAACCCATAACATAGGCTTAAAGCATTCAAGTAATAAATTATAATCATTAGATCGTTCCTTTTCAACGTATATCGGTGCGAAATCCCTAAGTCTTTTTATCGGCATTCCAAGTAGCTGCCCTTCATAATACTTAATACTGCTATGTTCATCTCGGTCAATTATTATTTTCCTTTCAAACTCACCTGAATTTCCAATTAATAATAATCCATCAACTTTTTTTTCATCTGTATCAAAGAACCCCTCATTATTATTTACAAAATGAACAAATGCATCTAATACTCCGCCTAACATAGGCATAAACATCGTAGTTTCTTTAGCTTCATTAAATGATTTTGCAAACTTCCATAGTGTTAAGCCATCGGTATCATTCGATAAAGCAATTTTTTCAAGTTCAAAAAATCCCATAGACAAACTTTGTACATCTGATTTAGGTTTATCTCCTATAAAAAACTGATCGCTTGCATTTTCAGAAAGTACATCTATTACAAAATAGTTATATACTTCATCTCCATTAAGTTCTTCTAAGTATTTAATTACTGTATCTACTCTAGTTTCGGATTTTTGCTCATCTCCCAGCGAAGGATTCTCTTCAGAAAATAAAGATGGATTGAGTCCATTCACTAATCTAATATACGCAAGCTTATTATTGTCAAATCTAAAAACAGCCTCATTTATATTTAAATCTGTTTCTGTCTTTGGCAGTTTTATGTCTGTTTCTTGCCATCCCATTTCGTAAGCAAATTCCCTGATTCTATACCATTGATGATTATTATAGACATTATCTAATTCATCGATATAATCCATTTCATTTGCTACTCTTGAAATAAAATTGATCAAGCAATGAACTATAGCTGTTGGCAATACAAGTATATACTCATCATTATTTTCAAAAATAGGCCTTAATAGTAAAGGATTTTTATCAGGATCCACTTCGTCAATATTTTTATCATCTCGACTTATAATAAATTCATCAATTATACTTTTATCAATTCCGAAGTGAGTACATAGTTTTTCAATATATTCACTTTTATACACAATAACTTGTTTTAGTATACTTACTTTTCCTTCATTTGGAACTTTTATCTTGCTATCCTTCGTTTCTACAAAAGAGTTTCTTTTAATATTAATTTCAGTAACAATCTGTTGATTCATTCCAAGTAGTAATGTTACACCGCTACAGACTTTGTTTTTGAATTCTTTAGATAATTTATTATGTGTTATAAATATTGCTTCAAGATATAAACTCAATACTCTTGCTCCATTATCACTCAATCCAGAAAAAACCGTATAATTCCCACCAAAAAAAATTATGTTTTCGGTGAAAAGTGAACTTGGAGGATCCTCTAAATAATAACTCTTCAAATTTGTATCAAAAAAATTACTGAGCGATTTATAATCGACTTTTTTATTATCAACCACTTTTAGGCTGCTAATTATTTGCTGAGCAAGTAATTCAAACCTTAAATTTTTCCCATGATTTTCAGGGATTAATTGTAGCCCACTAACAATTTTCAATAAATCAATTTGGTCGTAACAATTAATAAATTCACTAACCGGATTAAATTCTTTAGCTGTTGTCTGCTTACTAGATAATTTAATATTTTCCTCATACTTAGTAAGACAACATTTTTTATGCTTTATGCCACTACCGCAATAACATGGATCATTTCTGCCTAATTTCATTTTATGTAAATATTAGATTTAACCATTTTTCCAAACCTCTTTATCAGTGGCTATATGGGAATTGAACCATTCCAAATCATATAACTTCAAGAATTTAGACAAACCTTGCCATATCTCATCATTCGTTCCGTCAATGCCTCTTCTTAACCAAAAACCTATTGCCATTGGTTTTCCAAAACAAAATTGACAATCATTTCCTTGTCCATATTTATTTAATAAATATGTTGAACCATCAAAATTACTTTTCTCCATTGCTGATAAATAATCTTGTTGCGCCATTTTATAACTTTGCTCATTAGAGAAATAAAGATAGCTCTCTGCGATAAGCCTTGTATTTTTCCTGTACAATTCACTATAAATATCAAGAAATAAAAGACCTTGAATATTTATTTCATTAGGATTTGGTATTAAATATTCAGTTGCCCATTTTATTATTTCAGGATTATAATAAGCGAATCCATTTTTAATCGTGCCGTCATAATAATCCAACTTAACCTGTGCGTATGGCTGAATATTTGGATTATGCACACTGATCCCACTAACAGCCACAATAGATTTCATATCATACATGTTGCAAAAATATTGGTCCTTACTAACACCTATACTTTTTTTAATTCCAGTATATAAATTAAAAAAAGAAGTTATATAAAATCCTGCCATTTTTGTACCACTATTACTGTCATAAGTCGATGAATCTTTATCCTGTAAATCATTAATTTCGTATTTACCAAACGTGTAAAATGATTTTAAATCAAGATTTACTTTCTTCTGTGTTGGTTGAACAATCTCAACTTTTTTGTCAGAAAGGAAAAATTGATAAGTAGCTACGGCAATTCCACCAATAATGGTAACAATCAAGCCTGTTATAATTTCAGCTTTGTATTTAAACTGAATTTTCTTCTTTTTCTCAAAAACCATAATAATATTTAGTGTTTTTTTATTAACTCAAGTAATTTAGGGTATTTGTTATATTGATTTAAGATCTTCACGTCTTACTTCTTTGTAAAGTTTCCTGAGAGCAGTTATATCCTCTAATAGATAATCAAATCCCATATTGGTATAGTATATACCATCTTCTCTAATAACAATATCAATATTATCTCTTGTCATAACTTTGATAGCATTATGAATAATTTTAGAAGGTTTTTCTGTAAAACCATATTCCTTTAATAGATCTTCACTAAGTAATTTCATTAATTATTTTTCAGATTGAAAAGATAGGCACAAATCTTTTTAGAACTTGCTATAATACATAGCATTGATGAAAAATACCCAGCAGTTGGTACCTATGAATACACTTCTGTATCAGATAAAGTGGTGTTCCTTAGCCTGCTTCCAACAACAAACCATGCCAAACCAAAATAGCAGATGCTCTGCTTAATCTTTTCAAGGCATTTCGCATAAGATATTTTGACCTCTGGGTGGAAGCTTATGCTTCGGGAGTATACTTTTTTAAGATATATACCCCAAAAGGAACTCATTTAAAAAAAGGCAGTTAAGGTCTAACTGTAATCCTTTAGGTGAAATCATTATCCGTTTTGTGGTATTTTTCCATTGTATTATATTTTGAAACCAGGAGAGAAAAGTACAAATTTATGGCGTCTTTTTTGAACCTTTTTTTACCTTTGATAAATTAAAGACAAAGGAATGAAAGAGGTCAATATTAAAAAAGTCATTCAACAATTTATCAATGCAACGAATGAGTTTGATGTGAAGACAGCAGTCGCATTATTTGCAGATAATGCAGTAATTGATGATGTTTCTGTTGGTGAAAAATTTAAGAACACTGCGGGTGTCCGTAAATACCTCGAGAAATTTTTCGTTGGTTACCATACAGTGACCAAATTAGAATCCTTGAAGGTACTAGACAATCGGCAAGCGAAGGCTCAAGTTGATTTTACCGGTGACTTTGGACATGAAACAGGTGGATTGAACTTTACCTTCAACGCCGATGGCCTTATCTCAGCAATCGATGCCCATCTTGATTAATAAAATTGGCTAATACGTGCCAAAATGAATTAGTCTTTAATAATTTTGACTACTTTTTGCTGAGAACTGTTATTGATCTTTAAATAATAAATACCTCTTGCCAGGGAGCTAAGATCAATTTCCTGATTTTGTTCGACCTCTTCAGATAAATAGACCATTTGCCCTAAAGAATTAATAAGTGTAAGCCTGGTGCCGGGAAGCCCTGCTATGCTTAATTCTATGTTTAATTTATCTTTTACCGGGTTAGGATATACTTTAATCAAATCATTTTCAAATATGTTTTCTTTTATACCAACGTATACGCAGGAGCTGCCATTATCGTAATTCGTTATTACACCAATATCATTAGCATACACAGTATCCAGCTTGGTAAACAATCCAGCAACAACTAAGCTGTCGTTTATAAAATCTATTCGTTCAATATTATACATTGTAGTAAGATCCCCATAAGAATCGTTCAAACGATCAATTACGCAGCCATTATTACTGGTATCAATATAAAACACATTATAAGCAGTTAAAGGCCCATATTTATCAAAATAACCGGTAACGAATAGTTTGTTCTTATGCTTTTTAAAAGTAGATATTTGCCCTCCATTAATATTATTTGAATTCACTTCTTTATACTCACTACCATTCCATATTACCATGCTTTCACCGGGAATTTCCTGAGATCTACCAAAGCGCCCACCTATATATAATTTATGGTTAAATTCCTCTAAGGCAAATACTGAATTTACTCCGCCTTGTCTTATTCCAGTGCCAACGCTTGCCCATTTTGTGCCATCAAATTTTGCGATATTCTGGGACATCCCTGTTGTATCATCAAAAGCGCCACCTACGTATATTTCATTGTTATAAACCTGTATGGCATTCATCTGTGCCGGTGGATGGTTGGCCAAATGGAATTTTGAAAAATCGCCTACCGGTTGCCAGCTTATCCCATCAAACTTAGCGACATAATTGCAGGTTGTATTACCGAACTTTGTAAAATCTCCACAGGCGTACAAGGTATTATTATAAACTACAAGGTCTTTTACATCCCCATTTGGGGGTTGCGCAATAGGATAATCCCAGTTATTACCATTCCAAACCCCCATATGATATTGATTGTGTCCATTGACCCAAACAATCCCGCCGGCAAAATAGATTTTATTCTGAAATCTGATAATTTTCCATGTATAGGTTCCTGCGTCGGCAATTCCGGGTACAGATTGAGGAAATTGTGTGAAACCACCTCTTAAGCTATCCCATATATTATTGTGCCAAACAGCTGCACCCCAAACTGTTTTTCCATCACCAGTTGTGTTAAACTGCCCTGCGGCATATAGTTTTTTATCAAGTGTATCATAGAATATTGAGCGAACCGGCGAATAATAACCATTGTTTTCAAGTCCGCTACCAAGTTTCCCAAATTTAATTGCCTGCCCCATTCCGAAGAATGAAGCAAGCAAATAAAAATATAAAAGATGTTTTTTCATTAATGTATAACGAATTTAAGAGTACCAGTGCGCTTTGAATCACTTATGTTTATTAAATAAATGCCCTTGCTTAAATTGCCAAGGTCGATATTCAACAAATCCCCTTCAGGTTTCACATTCTGTTTTTGATAAACGGTTTGGCCCATCACATTAATAACGCTCAGGTTATAGGTTTCTTGTGGCTGCTCAGTAAATTTAACACTAAATATACCGTTATTCGGGTTAGGAAACAAACTCACACCGTTGTATTTTTCCGTTTTGGAATATTCATTAATACCAACAATTTTAAATTCGGTAACATCAAACATGGAGGTAAAGCCATCATTAAGAGGACTAGGATATAAGTCTGCCACCACGGAATCGTAATAACATACGTTGTTCCACCTCACAAGGGGTAAAGAATTATTTTTGACATTAGTTGCACCGGAAATAAATAGCTTATTGTCATTATTAATAGCCACGCTTGTCGGGGAATCATTGTTAAACCCATTTCCGGAAGTAAGAGAACCAAAAAAAGTTGTCCATCGTCTTTGATTTTTGCTATTATATCCTAATAAAAAGCCATCAGTGCCTATATTGACATTTTGTTGGTAATAACCACTATATGCAAGGGTTTTAAAACTGTACCCTCCGTCTACTGCACCTGTAACAAACAAGTTATAGTCTTTATCTAAAGCCACTGCGGCAGCCAATTCGTTATTTTTAGTTCCGTGATAAGCGCTCCACAATATATTACCGGCTTTTAAGTTAAATTTTATTAGCTGAACATCGTTTGAACCGACACCGCCAAAAGCCACATCACCCGAATCACTGGCTGTTTTTACGAATGGCCAGTTTGTGCTTGAGCCATTACCGCAAAGTACCATAACACTATCCCTTATACAAATCCCGTTAACATAATCATATCCCGTACCACCGATTTGCGTTGACCAGGTTAAAGAATCAGCAGGACTAAAGCGCTGCAAAGCCCAGTCCCAATTACCTATATAATTGTGTGTGTAAAAACTACTGGCAGGTGCTATAATTGGCACTACGCCACTGGCGCCGTTCGATACCATGTAAAAATTACCTTGATTGTCAACGTCTGCTGCAACAATACGTTGCTGTAATTTTGTATTATGTTTTACAGCCCCGGTAGTATCTATGTGCATATACATCCCTGCACCGCTTGTGATTTGGAATGTGTTTGGCTGCGGGTTTACCAAAGTGATTGTTGGTGAGTCTGAACTTCCACCAATAAAAATTTGTCCGTTTTTATACCTTACGCAGTTAAACGCTTCATCTCCAGTGCCGCCATAATAGCTTGAAAAATGTATAGCATTTCCCGAAGGATTAAGCTTGGCAATAAAAGCGTTAAAGCAATTACTGCTTGTAGAAGCATTGGTTGTAAAACTGATAGCACCTGATTTTGGTTGAATTTTCATGTTTTTAGAATTGGTAAAACCAACCATGTAAATGTTATATAAACTATCAATGGCAATGCCATTTACCTCTGTGCGCGCCGTACCACAATTAGAACCAGCGCCACCATAATATGTGCCATATTTCAATTCACCAAATTTATCAAACCTGTTTATAACACCATATGTAGCACTTGATGCTAAAGGAGCAGCACTTTGAAATGGCCCTACAACCGGATAATTAATTGATGTTGTGGAACCACCAATGTAGAAATTATCCCGAGCATCTGTTTTACTGCACTTTATCTGATCTTGCCCCTGGTCACCAACAAATGACGACCAATATAAATTACCAATTGGTGGCGCAGGTGTGGCGCTTGTTGCACCGGGTTTAGATAGATACACCACTACCGGCCAAAAAGGTATGGCGCCGGTAACGCTGAAATTATACATATTACCACTTATATGGTTCCAGTTCGCTGTTAAGGGCAATGTAACGTAGCTCATGCTGGTCGGGTTAAACGTGGCCTGGTAGGCAGTTGGCAAACCCATGTTTATGTCGCCTAAATCTGTTGAGGCAATCAAATTGCCGTCGCTATTAATAGTGGTGCTGTTGGCACCATCCACCAGCAAACGCATACCCGGTATCGATTCGCCGGGGATCTTAAATACAAAATAAGATTTTAAACCGCTTGTGTTTGAGTAGTGGTGCAGATCCACATTCGGATAAATGTTTGGTATGAACAAGCGGGCATAACTGTTTACATCCGTAATACTTCGGTTGGAATCTGTAAAATAATGTTTTTTTGCTTCAACTGGCTCATAACTATACATATCGGCAAAAGTGTTTCCACCAAGTATTTTCAAATCAACCCTCACCAGCGAATCCAGTATCGTATCCCGGTCTATTAAAATATGGCCAATGCCGGTATTATTAAAATAATAAGAAGGGTTTGTACCCTGATTATAAAAACCCACTTCATGTTCAATAACAGAAGTCCCATTAGGATGTAAGAGCTGCCCGTGGTTTTGCTGAAACACAAACCGATCATCTTTCAACTCGGGTGTGCCGTAATCAGCCGGAACATAAACAGGAGTTTGACCGATCTTAATTGTAGTAATATCATACCTGGCTGCACTGTTTGCGCTTAAGGCAGATAAATACACGATCCCTGCACCGTTCACACAAATATTAGTCGCAAAGTCAGTTTGTTGCAAACTTCCATCCATTGATTTTTTCCAGCCTGTACTACCTGTAGGCGTAATTTGGTAAACGAGGATGTCAGGTGTAGCGTTCAGTATTTCTCCGCATATATAAAAATGTGCTGCCACCGAATCACAGGCTATTTTTGGGCTTACCTGCATTCCGGTACGGTAGGTTGGCATTTTATGCACCCATCCACTAGTGCCGGTACTATCATAAAACACCGTATGGTATTCATATAATGTGCCATTTAAGGCATAACCGGTAACAGCTACATTGCCTGTTGAATCTCTTACCAAAGCCGTGGCGCCATTATCGCCATTCGCAAAATCATAATCCGCTTTGTAAATAACAGCACCATTTGAGCCATTGTAGCGAATAAGTGTATGATCATTGCCGGTGGTATTATTGTACACCGTGCCACATACCAGTGCATCCTGCCCTGAAATAATGATGGCGCCGCTTTTATCATTACCAGCTGCGGTGCCTCCGGTGATGGTTGTCCAATTATTACCACCATTAGAAATATCAAGCTGGTAAGTAACGATATCCGTATTACCAGAACTGTTTATGGTAGTGCCTGTTACAAAAAGTACCGAACCGGCAATGGCAAGCCCAGTGGCCGTTTCATTTGTGCCAATTGAGTTAAAATTATTTTGCCAAAGCAGTGTCCCGTTAGACGAATAGCCGATGGTTACAATATCGTCGTTACCTGCTGAGTTTCGACTGGTACCCAGTGTGTAAACATTACCGCTTGCGTCTACTTTAATACTTACCGCTTTATCATCATGATTTGAATTATTATAACGGTTAGCAAAAAAAAGTGAGCCTGACGGATCTAAATGAATGGTGACAAAATCCTGCCCGGTGCTTGTGCCCAGGCTTTCACCCGCAACATACACATGCCCGTTAACGACCGTGATAGCCGCACCGTTATTAATACCTGTGCTGTATGGGTACAAATACGTCCATAATAAAGTACCAAGCGAATCCCTTTTTTGTATAATTAGATTGCTGTTGCTGGTGGAAGTAAAAATGTTTCCGGTAGTGTAAACATTGTTATCCGCATCTATCGCACTTGCCGAGTTGTAAATATTTGCCCTATCGCTGTAATAGGTTATCCAATCGATATTCGGCACTACGTGAGGAGAAGATGGTGATGGAGGCGTTACTGTGAATTGCGCCTTTGCGGTTATAACCAATAGGGTTACTACGCATAGAATTATTTTTTTTATCATGTGTTTTTAATTTTTTAGGTTAATGTTTTATTAAAAATTTATTTTCTGAGTTAAACCGTTCATTTGCTTGTCCTGCTTCATTTCAGAGGCACCTCCCTTCTGTGGGTTTTCTTTTTTGATTCAGCACCTGCACATTTAATAACACTACAAACTTTTTCAAACGTTCCGATCGCTTTATATTTCTTTTCGTTTTCGGGAATAAAAAAACCGTTTAATGTTTTGATATTAAATTGTAGCAAGCTGTCTTTTAAATTTTTGGATATGTTGAGTGGTTGAATGTCTGCGGTGAAAGACTGGCCGGGGTTAAAATGAAGGCCGACATAAACCAATAAAGAGTGAAACCTTACGATTACCCATGCCTGGTACTTTGGGTAATCCTTAATGAGTTTTTGATGGAGGGTTGTGAAAAATTCTGCCTTTTGATGAAACAGGTTAACGTTAACCCCTTCAGTTGAAATCCGGTAGTTAATGTTTCGGAGACTGCTTATTGTGTAAATTTCATCTTCTGTGAGCGAACAAGCCTTAGAATTACTCCATTCATTCCATAAATGCAAATATGGTTGTAAGGACTGTTCTAATTCAAATAGATTTACATTTCTCATTAAACCCTGCTCTTTGTCTTATTAAATTTTAAATTAATAAGTAAAATTACAGGGACAATATAATATTATTTAATGCCCTATCAACTCCTAAAATTAGGGCAAAAGCCCGTAATTTTACGGGCTTTTGCGGTGAATCTCAATTTTTTGACGTCAGGAAGTGCCTTTGAGTTACCCAAACTGAAAGCGCAGCGAGATTTTTCATTCCCGTTTTTCGAAGCAAGTTTGCACGATGCCATTCAATAGTTCGTTCACTAATAGATAATACCTCAGCTATTTCTAAATTCGACATATTACTTTGTAGTAACTCAACTATTTTTAATTCCTTATGCGTTAAATCTATTTTAGGCATCAGTTTAATGTCTTGCTTTTGATTCTTATTTTGCGAAACAACTTTTGATACATAAGCGTTGTAAAAGTGTCCGTATTGATGTACATGGGTAATGGTCTTGATTAACTCCTCAACTTCAGAATTCTTTGGAAGAAACGCGCTTGCTCCTAATCCAATAAAATCAGCTATAATTACACTATCGTATTCCATAGAAATCATGATAGCTTTAGTACCAGGATACCTGGCCTTTAATTTTTCCAGCACCTGCCTGCCGTTCATAATTGGCATCTTAATGTCTAATAAAACAATATCTACTTTTATTTTTTTTAAAGCTACAAATAACTCTTGTCCATTTTCGGCAGTACACACAACCGAAACATTTTTGAAAATTTGAAGCAACGCTGTTATTCCTTCCCTAACAAGCCTGTGATCATCAGCGATTGCTACTTTTATAGTTTTTTCCATTACAAAATATGGTGTATCTAAAATTATTAATAAAAATGCTTTAATAAAATCTATCCACTCATTAGTGCAAAAAAATCGGAGTGGAGATTTAGCTACTCTGTCCCAAAGTGGCTCTTTAGTTTTACCAACAGTTTCAAATACTGTTCATAAAACAATAAGCAAATGTATAAATTAATTAAAAAGATACTAATATGATACGTATTATTTAGATGATAGTATAGAGGGTAACTTTTATGAGAGAGAAGTGAGAAATTTATATCGTGAGAAAAAGCACAAAAAAGGCTGTCAAAAAGACATTAACAAAAGAAGAGTCTCTTAAAAAGCTAGGAGCACGGATAAAACAGCTGCGGATTAAAAGCGGTTATACCAGTTATGAATATTTCGCCTATGAAAATGAAATTTCGAGAGCGCAATTCGGTAGATATGAACGTGGCGAAGATATTCGTTTCGGCTCACTTGTTAAGATTATCAATGCCTTTGGGATGAGTATTGATGAATTTTTTTCTGAAGGTTTTGATTGATTAATATTTCCTTATCGTACACTTTTTCTTTAATTATATTGTATCAATTGTTTCTAAAGAATAGTTTAATAAAGTGCAGCAGGAAAAATACTGCTGCACTTTATTAATTCATCCAACATTCTACTTGTTCTTTAGGCCGATGTTTCTTCTTTTTTATCTATTTTCATTCTCTTTCGCATAGATTCACCTTTTAATTCTATTCGGTGCGCCTGATGTATTATTCTATCTAAAATGGCGTCAGCCATTGTTTTATCTCCAATAATGTCGTACCATTTATTGACCGGAACCTGAGACGTTATTATAATAGAGCCTTTGCCATGACGATCTTCAATAATTTCCATTAACATCCCTCTTCCTTGCGCATCGAAAGGCTGAATGCCAAAATCATCCAGTATCAGAAGGTTTTGTCTTTCTATTTTTGCTACCTCTCTTGGGTAAGACCCATCTGCTTTGGCAATTTTTAGTCTTCCAATAAGTTTGGCTGTATTATGGTATAAAACTCTATAGCCCAAACAACAAGCCTGTTGCCCAATAGCGGAAGCTATAAAGCTTTTACCTATCCCAGTACTTCCAGTAATTAGGATGTTCTCATTCTTCCCGATAAACGAACAATCACCAAATCTCATCAACTCATTTTTGTCCAGGTTACGATCCTGCTTGTAATTGAGCTCTTCCAAAGAAGCTTTGTATCTAAATCGGGCATTTTTAATCTGCCGGTCAATTCCCCGGTTGCGTCGGTCATCCCATTCTGATTCTATAAGATGGGCTATCATTTCGTCCTGGGTATAGTTCTCAGTTTTGCCGGATTCAAGACTTGTTTTAAATGCTCTGAACATTCCAAAGAAGTTCATTTTTCGCATTTTCTCTAAAGTTGCTTCGTTCATTTGTTTTTGTTTTTTTGTTTTTAGTTATAATAGTCACTTCCACGAATATTGTCATGTTGTGGCATAGATTCGGTTAATTCTTCATCAGCCTCATGTTTTTCCAATCTGTTTTCCAGAATCTTTTTTACGGTTTTATAATTATAAATCCCAAAATCAAAAGCACGCTGACAGGCCTTAGTTAATCGTTCATTACCATATTTCTTTGCCAGGTTTAATATTCCCGTACACATTTTAAAAAGCTGTTCCGGATGCGTATCAAATTCAAGAATACAACCGATATAATTTTTTACATCATCATGTATTTCGCTGGCCAATCTCAAAAAGCGATCAGGCTCCATTTCTGCGACGAATCGATGTGTAGCGGGCAGGTGTTCTTTATCAGTTGTGTATTTAAACGGTGTTTGCCACCTTTTATGCAAGGCAATCCGATCATAATTATGATATATTTCAACCTTATAAGGCGTAAAGGTTACTTTTACTTTCTTTCCGATATATTGATGTGGCACACTGTAATAATGCCGATCAAGACTTAGGGCGACATGGCCATGTTTTGCAACGGTAGCATAGAGTTGTTTTTTAAATTCATAGTGCATATCCGGCAAAGGTGTTAAAACATCCTTTTCCTCTTCTTCAAAATGCTGCCTTCTGCTGCGGTTTCGTCCAGTGACTATTTGGTTATTATGTTCTTCCAAACAAATCAATATGGCCTCATTTAATTCTTCCATGCTGTAAAATGTCCTGTCCCTTAGCTTTGCATATACTCTAGAATACATAATTTTGACCGCTATTTCCACCAGGGCTTTATCTTTTGGTTTATAAGCCCTGGCAGGTAAAATGGTAGTGTTATAGTGTTCCGCAAAATCAGCAAAAGTTTCATTAATGGTCGGTTCATATTTATCACTTTCCGTCACTGCTGATTTTAAATTATCCGGCACAATAGCCGCGGGAGCACCCCCATAGTATTGCAGAGCATTTTCACACGCCATTATAAAATCCTCTTTCTTCTGACTTCGCACGGCTTCAACATAAGTTAGTTGACTGGCTCCTAATATGGCAACAAATACCTCGACAAGTTTTGTCTTATCATCATCTTTTTCAGTGATGTAAAGCTTGTCACCTGCAAAATCTATAAATAACTTGTCTCCCATCTTATGAGGCATTCGCATAACCGGACTTGTCCTGGCTTTCCATTGAGAGAAATGAAATAAAAAAGTGCTTCTACCTGATCCTTCAGGATACTTTTGCTTATACTCCTCCCATAGAAGCATTTTGGAAACTCCTTTCCTTTTAAGTTCCTTATCAATAGAGGGAAATAAACTGTATAGTATTTTCAATCGTTCACCCTGATTTGTTTCTGGTTTTTTAAACAGATCATCCAGATCCGAATCGTTCAGTTCATTTATGTCATTAAAACTTAGCCCACTATTTTTAAAATCTTTAATGATCTTATTTAATGTCGGTCGGTGGATTCCTGTTTGTACGATTATTTCAGAAAGTGTTTGGTTCTGACAATGCAGTCGTAATATATGCCGTATGTTACTCATTGAGAATAGAAGGAGAAAACTAATACTTGTTTAAGTAAATTAATTACTCTCTAAGGTTAGATTTTAATACCTGTTACTGGCTGTAAGTGTTATTCCATGCCAGGCAAATTTTGAAAGAATTAAGATTATGTTTTTCATGTATATATTAAGATTAGATTTTTTACAAAAATCAAAACAATTACAGTGAAATACACGGTTAATCTATTCCAAACTATGGTAATTTTGGGAAAACTCTTGGTTACAATCCCTTAAGTTCAATTGTGTAAAGTGATTCTTGATAAATACATACAACAAACAAAATATAATGAAGGCAGTATGCCACGAAAAGCCTTTGAACTTCTCGAAATACGCTCTTTATATAAGGATCCATTCAACGGGTTAATAACAGTTGAAGACGTGGATTTTTTCCAGCTTATCTTTATTACAGAAGGCAAAGGAAAAAACAAGATCCAATATAAAGAATACAATTTCAAAAAGGGGACTGTATTCACAATTCCTAAAAACCAGGTACAGCAGCTTCCCAAAAAGTTCCCAGGTAATGGCTGGTTAGTAGCTTTTACTGAAGAATTTATGATTAACTATTTTCAAAAACAAGATTACTTCCGGCAACTACTTATTTTTGATGATGCGTATATTCAACCGAAAATTCAATTAACTGTAAAACAATTGGAATATTTCCAATTGCTTTTATATAGTTTGCGAAAGGAATATGAAAGCCACTATAATGATCAATTTAAGGAGGGAATACTAAGGAGCAGTTTATATACGTTATTATTAAATCTTGAACGTTTTAAGCAATTAGAAATTTCAAAAAATCCCCCTAACCCTTATCCCGAAACCTTTTTTAGATTTAAACGATTGGTTGAAACTAATTGTTTTAGAACCCGAAATGTCCATGATTTTGCAAAAGAACTTGGTTTTTCTTCAAAAAAACTAAATTACATTACTAAACAGGTGGTTAAAAAGCCAGCCAAGGATTTTATCACAGAAATTTTTATTCTTAAAGTAAAGAATCTTCTAATAGGCTCTGATTTAACTATTAAAGAGGTCGCTTTTAAAGCCGGTTTTGAAGAGCCGACTAATTTCACTAAATATTTTAAAAGATTTAGTGGACAGCTTCCAACCGACTTTAGGAAAATGATTCTGTACAAATAGTACTCAAAAATTATCTGATAAAGTATTAAAGACTTTGAACGTCTTATTTGGAGATAATTTTAGATACATAGCAGAAAATTGAAATTAAAAAAGCCAGTGGTTAGCTGGCTTTAGAAATTAATTAAGGGTTATTAGTTTTTGAGATAACCCAAAGATATTATTTTCTATGCAACTTCCAAATGATCTAAGGCTTTGATTTTACATACTTGTTGCGCAACAATCTCTAAACGCACACTTGTTTTCTTTATGTAGGAACGAAAATTCTTTTCGTTTTTATGCCCGCTAATACTCATGATAGCAGCAATTGCAACCCCTTCGTTATAAAAATTAGTACAAAAAGAACGTCTTCCCGCATGAGAACTCATTAATTCGTATTTGGGGATATCTCGCACAATTTTATTGTACCCCCTGATTTCCCTAATACGTTCCAGTCCTGTTAAACCTGCTTTCCGAGCAACAACTTTTATAACATCATTAAACTCATTTGCAGATATTTTGGGAAGATTGTAATTATATTTTTCAAGTATCCTAACTCCATTGCTATGAATAGAAAACTCAACTCTTTGATCTGTTTTCACGGAGCGTCCAGTATAAATAATGTGTTGCTCACCGGCTATAGATTGTTTACTGAATAAATGAGGTTCTAAATTGTTTAAATCACTATATCGAAGTCCTAAAAAACAATTTAAAATATATTTGTCGCGTACATATATTTCAACTTCATCGGTTAGTGCTATGTTATTCATTGCTTGCAATTCAGCAAAGTCTGTATAAACACTATCAACGTCTCTGGTAGTACATTTAATACTGTTCCAGGTGAAATGCTTAACGTGTTTAGCTTCAATCGCTGCGTCAATGAACTGTTTAAGCCCCTTTACCTGCTTGTCAATATAGTTGATCTTATAGTTTTTCTCTATTTCTACACCTTTCTCAGTGGTTTTAAATTTGGTGGTAAAAAGGTAATCCCTAAATTTCTCAATGAACTTAAGGTTTATGTCATCAAACCTATATTGATGATCGGCTTGAAGGTTTGTCTTGGATTTTTCTTTGCTTCCTAAACTGTTGTATTCCGCTAAGTGCTTTTTTGTGATTAGATTGAAACCGATAATTACAAATTTTTTAGATTGATGAAGTTTTTGAATGCACCTCTTTTGAGCCTTTTTATTTGAAATATAAGAATCCATAAACGAAACAAAGTCAGTTATTTCACCTTCTTTTTGTTTTTGAAGTATATCTTTTTTCATGATTTTGTCTAACTCAATTTGAATAACCTCTTTTACCAGCCTTATTTTATTAGCCTCCATTTCTTCAATGATTCGCTTTAGTTCGGATAACCAGGTTTCAAGGTATTTATTAATGGGTTTGTAGTTTTCCTCTCCGGAAAGAACTTCCTGTTTCTTTACAGACCAATTTTTGGTTTGTACAGTTTTTCCAGTATAGAATTTAAACGGTTGACCATTTCTGGAAAACTCTACACAAAGAACAGATTCTTTAGAAGTCGGCCTTTTTAGTTTAATTTTATAGTTCATATCAATTGGTTTTATAGACACCAAAGGTATTGGAACCTAACCATATCAATTGGAAAAGTTATTCTCCATTGGGGTGGAGGTGGGGGTGAAGTTTGGGAATAAGTCAGTTATAATACAAAAATAATTATTTTAATAAAAACTCTCAAAAGCCCCGTCAACAAAGAATAGTAGGAGCAAATGAGAATAATGGTAAAATCACATAAAAAGTTCGCTCGGGACCTCTAAAAACCCTCTGAATCGTTTAATTTCAGAGGGTTTTTTGTTTCCTAAATTAGTGAACTGCTCTATTCTGTATTGTTTGTAAAATCATGATTATAAAAAAGGCTACCTCACTCTTGAGATAGCCTTTTTTTATTTACAGAAAGAGTAATTGTTATTCTTTTATAAAACGGATGGCAGTTGCTTTGCCGTTAGCCGTTGTTTTAATGATGTAAAGACCTGAATCCAAATTTTGTATATTAAATGAAGTATGTTGGCTGCTTACTTTTTCTGATAAGATAACCTGACCGATTGTGTTCGAGATCTCAACCAATACTTCTTCATTGTTGAATGACGTGAAATCCAGATTCAGAAGGGAATTCGTGGGATTAGGATACACCCTAATGCCAGCGGATTGCCCCGTTACTTCATCTATACCAACACAACTGTTAACAACCACGTTTACCGACATACTGTTTATACAACCTGCCGCACTGCTGCCACTTACACTATAATTTGTAGTTGCTGTGGGTGTAACAACGATGGACGTTGTATGAGCGCTTGTGCTCCAGGTATAGGTAGTAGCACCGCCGGTTGTTAATGTTACTGAATTACCAACACAAATAGTAGCAGAACCGGCAGTTACCGTTACAACAGGCAAGGCGTTAACTGTTATGTCTGTTCCGTTATCAAGGCCCGTAGTAGCAATGTTACTCGCTTTCACGCGCACGCGGTAAGCGCTACCTGTTGCTGTAGCATTAGGTAAGATGGCAGCGATACTGCCTGTTAATACTGTTGACGTTAAGGTACCTATATTAACCGGGCTTGTAAAATTACCCGTTGCATCGGATAATTCTGCCGTGTACACATTGCCTGTATTGATGGTGCCATAGGTTGTAAATGGAACCGTAAGAGCTGTCCCGGAACAATATGTAGGTGAAACGCTTGCTGTAGCAATAAAGTTTGATGGTGTCAGTTTCCAAAGCTCATACCCGTTAAGAGTTGTATATGCCCCGAAATACAAGCTTTCATTCATCACTGCAAAATCATAAGGGTTGGAGGCAGTTGCTCCCGGATTGATATCAAGCATCACGGTTCCTGCTGTGGTGCCATCACTTTGCCATAATTCTAGTCCATTGATATTATCGTCTGCGACAAAATACAATCTGCCGTTAAGTGCGGTGAGGTAATCAAGACTACTGCTTCCCGAGCCCGCCCTGATATCTTTTATCAAAACCGTACCGGCTGCAGTACCATCTGTTTTCCATAATTCTCTGCCGGCTGCACTGGTAAGCGCTATAAAATAAATAGCATTTCCCGATACGGTAAATCCATGCGGCTGAGAATCATTACTCCCTGTTTCGATGTCTTTTACCAGGGCTGTAGTGGTTCCGTCGGAGTACCATAACTCTTCGCCGTTTGTGGCATCAATACCTGCAAAATAAATTTTGTTACCCAATATAGCAAAGTCTGCATTATTTGCATTCACTCCTAAAGATGTCGTCGTTGTACCATTCGTTTTCCATACCTTTCTGCTTGTTCCGTCATCCGCGGTAAAATACATAAAGCCGCCTAACACAAAATTTCCTACTCCGTCAGGATAGCTGGCTCCTGAACCAACATTAACGTCTGCTACCATCGTAGTTGTTGTACCGTCGGTTTTCCAAAGCTCCACGCCATTAATACCGTCATCAGCACTAAAATATAAAAACCCGCCTGTTACGGCTATCATAGAGGGATAAGAAGAACCAGTGGGATTAATATCCATCATCAGGGTCGTACCTGCCGTCGTCCCATCCGACTTCCAAAGCTCATAGCCATTTACACCATCATCTGCCATAAAATAGATAAAATTACCCATCACCTTCAACGTTCCTATGCTACCAGAGGATCCGGGATAAATGTCTTTCACTAAAACGGTCCCTACTGCTGTGCCATCGGTTTTCCATAATTCCTGACCGTTGGTTCCGTCATCCGCTCTAAAAAAAGTAACAGGCCCTAAAGTTGTAAACGACTCGGGATTTGAATCACCGGTTCCCGGATTGATATCTTTCAAAAATTGGGTACCTGCTGTGGTTCCGCTGGAAACGTACAATTCCGTACCACTACTACCCTGGGTTGCTGAAAAGAAAAGCGTATTAGTATTTACTCCTGTTCCTGCATAAAAACCGTCGGCAGTTGTTACCGTATCGGGATAAATATTTTTAACCTGACTTGTGCCCAAGGCAGTACCATCGGTTTTCCATAACTCCGCGTTGGAGCCGGTCAGGGAATCATTATTGGCGCTAAAAATAAACTGTGTACCTAAGAGGCTAAAATTTTCAGGGTTAGAATTGGAAGCACCATAGCTTATATTTTTAACCTGGGTCGTTCCTGCCGCTGTACCGTCACTTTTCCATAGTTCATAACCGTCAGTACCATTATCGGCAGTAAAATACATAAATCCGTTCAGCGTATTTTTAGAAAAATTATAAGGGTAGCCATTGCCCCCGCCCGGCGCTATATCTTTTACCATGGTTGTGCCGGCCAATGTGCCATCCGTGCGCCATAGTTCCGTACCCTGGCCTGTAGCGTCATTTGCCCCGAAATAAATATAGCCGCCGAACTCATAGCCTATTTGGCCTGAAAGGCCGCTATACCAGGGATTCGGATTAATATCTTTCACTAAGGTAACACCCGTACCGTTAGTAACATACCATTCGTGACTTACCGGACCAAATAATGCGGCAATTAATGTATTGGCTCCCAAAGGCCTGAAATCTGTAATAGTGACACCACTTGTACCGGTATTCATGTCTGCCAGTAAATGTGTACCTATAGCTGTACCATCACTGATCCAGGGTTCTGTACCGTAAGTGGAAGTAAAAGCAGTAAAATAAATATTACTTCCATTCACACAAAATTTAGCAGGATTAGACGACCCTCCCAATGGTTCAATATCCTTCAGCAAAGTAGTGGTTGTCCCATTACTGCTCCATAGTTCGTTGCCGTTTGTTCCATCATTTGCGCCAAATACGATATTAGATCCGAATACAGTTAAGGAAGCAGGAGACGAAGACGCTGTTCCTGTGCGGATATCCGTCACTAAAGAAGTGGTTGTTCCATTGGTTCTCCAAAGTTCATTTCCATGTGTATTGTCGGTTGCACTGAAATAGATAAAGCCGCCTAATGCGACGAGAGCGCCGGGATTAGAATTTGCTGTGCCGGTATTGATGTCCTGCACCATAGCTGTGCCTGCCGCTGTACCATCTGTTTTCCAAAGCTCCACGCCATTAACACCGTTATTGGCGGAAAAATAAATGGTACTTCCAAGTACTATCAGGTTAGCCGGATCAGAATCAATGGCTCCCGGATTGATATCTTTTATCAGGATCGTACCCGCGCTCGTGCCATCTGTTTTCCATAGCTCTGTACCATTGGCCTTATCAGTAGCCGTAAAATAAAGGTTTGTACCCATCACAACCCCCTCACTCGGATAGGAACTTGTAAAGCCTCCGTTGACAGTTGTATTAATATCTTTCACCATTTGTGGTGTTTGTGCCGATAAGCCTGCGGTGATAAAAACTGCCGCAATTGCTGCGCTGATTTTTTTGTAATGTATCTTCATAAATCTATTAAGTTCAATATGTGCATAAATATAGAGTTATAAAATTAAAGCTTTATAAGATTTGGGGCAAACGACGGTTTAAAGTATCTGAAAAACACTAAATAAGAGTTGGCCGGAATTTTTTCTTGCAAACAGCTCTTATTTTAATTTTCACCGTTATATGAATAACAGTCAATTCTAACAAGAAAAACCATCTGGTTTCAGAAGTAAAGAGATGTTGGATAATTGCCTAAGAATTTATGTATGGCAAGATAACCGGAAATAAAAAACTACCTAGCTTACTAACCTTTGTTCATTTGAACATAAGTAAAAAATATGATGTGAATTTTCATATCTTAACATTACTTTAACGGTTCATAGATAGCCCATGTTGTAAGTCATAAAAATGTTCATGAACAAAAAAAGAACTTCTTATCTGTTGGAGTTGTGATTTTTTGAATTTAATATTGTTATCCGAAAAAGGCACAAGATCATGTCCAGACTTAAAGCTTCATATTACTCAAATCCTGACGTTATTTTTCTTGCCAAAGATCTTATTGGCAAAACGCTTTGCACACGTATAAATGATAAATTAACATGTGGTATCATTACAGAAACGGAAGCGTACGCTGGTACTATTGATAAAGCTTCGCATGCTTATGGTAACAGAAGGACGAATAGAACAGAGCCCATGTACGAACAAGGAGGTATAAGTTACGTTTATTTGTGCTATGGTATCCATCGGCTGTTTAATATCGTTACAAATACGCGGGATATTCCATACGCTATATTAATACGCGCCATTTATCCCACTAAAGGTATTGAAGAAATTGTAAAACGACGCGGCGTAAAATTTTCCGATAATTTATGTGTAGGCCCGGGCAAAGTATCGCAAGCTTTGGGAATAGATCTGATCCATAATAAGGTATCCTTAACGGGAAAAGAAATCTGGCTACAAGATGATCATGTAAATATAAACGCAGATGACATCAATGTCGGCTCTAGGATAGGTGTTGATTATGCAGGTGAAGATGCTAAATTGCCCTATCGTTTCTGGACTACCAACTATAATTTTTAGAAGAGAATTTATCGACAAATTCATTACAAATGAAATTATAAGTTTCATTTGATTAACCAGACTCAACTTAGGTTAGGAATGTTTGTGTTTAAAGATATTGTACTCTGAACATATTGGTATAATACATCCTGAAATGTATAAGAACCTCTGTTCATTTGAACAGAAGTAACGCATACAGTTTCTACTTTTATATGTCTTAAATGTTATTCCAATCTTATGATTAAATCAAATTTAAAATAGAAAGAGATTTGATTCAAATCAGGTGTTTTTACGTATTGTATCTTCAAATGGGATTAAATACTTTTATCATGTATTTAATCTAAATCACATCCAAATAATGAGAATATTAGTTGTAGGCGCTGGCATTGCAGGATTGACATTTGTCCGCGCGCTTCAACATTTTCATAAGTCATTTGGATATTCTAATCTCTCAATTGAGATTGTGGAACGAGCGTCAAACTTCAGTGATGGAGCCGGAATTGTTCTACATCCGAATGGTTTGAACGTGATCGATGCAATTGGTTTGTCACAAGACATTATCCCCTTTACCAATGTGATTGATGCGATGAGTATCACTAAAAATTCGGAAGAGTTTACTATTCATATGAAGGAGGTATGGGGAGAGAAAAAGTCTACCAGAGTTATTCTAAGAAAGGATTTACATACCTTGCTTGCGCAGGATCTTATAAAGATTTCCGGAATCCCGGTGAAATTACGAATGGGATGTAGTCTTGAAAAAATTTCTCAGAAAGAGCATGAGGTAATTGCTCATTTTGAAAATGGAGAAAGTGGAATTTTTGACCTTGTTGTCGGAGCTGACGGTATCCATTCGAAAGTCAGGAAAGCTTTATTTCCGGATACACCTGCAGTATCTACCAATTTGTTATATTTTCGTTTCGTTGCGAAAAATGAATTCGGCCTCCGTAATAATATATGGAAGGTCATTGAGAGAGAAGAAGGTTCTTATGGTTTTATTCCACTCACAGAAAACCGTATACATTGCTTTGTTCAACTTCGGACCACGAAATATCCTTGTTCGCCCGGAGAAGAGGAGCTATACTTCAAACAGTCCATTGTTCCATGGGATCCATTACTTGCCAGCGCTTTAAATAACCGTTGCGGATCATTTCACACCGGCTTCGCCTATATGATTCCGCCCGGTAACTGGGACCTTGGTCATTGTGTATTATTGGGTGATTCCGCACATGCAGTTTCGCCAACATTGTCTGAGGGAGGTTCTTTAGCAATGGAAGATGCTTTGGTTTTATCGCTTGCACTTTGTGAGTCGAACTCTATACACCAGGCAATCACGGTATACAAAGAGGCCAGGCAGGAAAGGTGCTTAAGAGCTTATCGCATGGCACTTTCACAATTAAACTCGATGGGGAACCATCGCAAAAGTTTGCTAAGAACCGCCGATTCTGTACTACCAACCCAATTGATGGCTGGAATGTATAAACCTCTTTTGGAAAATCCATTACCAAAAAAATTACAATCTCTTTTAACACAGGCTACCTCCGGCATCAATTCCTATAATTCATTCATCAATTAAATAACAATTAAAAAACAATCCTATGGCAAAGAAAAAAGACATCGAATTCAACATCACATCTCTTGACAAAATGGAAGATAAGAGGTTAAATGAAATATTCGAAAAGGTAATAAAATCGAAAAAAGGAGCTTCAGCATTAAAATCCATGATGCGTTCAGTAATGCGTTCAACTTTAAAATCGGCTGCTAAGTCAACATTAAAGTCTCCTGTTAAATCAGTATTGAAATCCCCGCTTAAGTCAGTGTTGAAGTCTCCAATTAAGGGTGCTAAAGGTTCAACAAAACGCAAGTAATGCTTTGTTGAAAAAAGAATGATAGCTGTCGAAGAACACTACGGTCTTACATGTGGTCAACGCTGGTTACTGAAGCTTCTTGAAACGGCGCCTGAGTTGGCACGCCCTGTACAAAGGATTTATCGTCTCAGTAAGGATTTCGACTCTTCAGCATTTCTTGAAGCGCTACAGGGAACTGTTGCCTCTCATCCCGCTCTTCGGCTTCAGCTTGTACAAACTAACAATGGTTGGATGCAGTGTTTTCCGGATCAGGAGGTTAATGTTTCGGGAGAAGAAGTGCGTGGGCGAACTCCTGAAATGCGCGCAGCTTATGCAGCTATGCTTATTGCAGAAGAAGCGAAAACAACTTTGGACTTAAGAGTTGAACCTCCTGTTAAGGTAAAGATCGTTAAGGTTGACGGAGATTATTTGTTAAGTCTGTGTGTAGATCACTTAGCTGCTGATGAAATTGCATTCGATCTTTTTGAACAGGAGTTACTGCTTTCCTATCAACAATTGGTGAGTGGTTCCTCTGTTTCTAAAACGGTATCGGAATCGTTTTACACATACCTCTCGAAGGAAATTGCACAACAGGATACTGAGCCTGCGAATTTGTTATACTGGCAACAGCAATTGAAAGATGTTCCTTTGAACAAAGATAGCCATGATGAAATATCCTGGGTACCCGCATCTGTATTCAATTATCAGCTTACTGGAGCATCTTTACAATCTCTCTTGAATTTTTGTCAGAAGCATAAGTGCTCCTTATTTAATGTCGTAATAGCTTTTCAGGTACTCTTATTAGCAGAGGTAAGTGGTTCGGATGACGTTGTCTTAAATATTCCGGTTTCTAACAGGGCCAGGGCAAATGAACGATCCATTATCGCTAATCTGTCCATGCTTCTTCACGTGCGTTTTTCTATTAAAACGAATGAGCCACTACACCAGTTTGTACTTCGGGTAAGAGACCAGGTGTTAACGGCAATGGCTCACCGACAATACAACTACTCATCCTTATCGCGTTTTATGACGGCTGAAGCTGAAAGAAAAGGTTTCAATATCGAATGGCTTCAGGGATGTAATTTTGTTGTGGATAATGGTCCACTTACTTTTCCAAATATTCTTTTTGAAGAACGAATGGATAATATTCCGGGGAGGTTTTATGATGTTCCACGTTCAAGCTTTACTGTTGCTGCCCGTCAAACTAAATCTGCTTTGAATATTGGAATCGAATGGGATTCAATAGTCTGGCCTGTTTCAACGGAAGAGATGGAAGCAAAATTTCTGTTAGCAGTTCAAAAGTTTTCGGGTATGGATGTAGAGAGTTACTATTAAAAAAATTGAAAAAAGAACCTGTATGTATATTATCAATGAAATTCGCGCAGTTGCAGCCTTAAAAAAAAACGCTGTTGCCATAAGCTTTGAGGATACTGAAATCACTTATGGTGAGTTTGTGCAAAGAATTGATGGACTGGCTACGGCTCTGAGGAGCTTACATATTGGTAATGGCGATCGTATTGCCATTGCTTTGCCCCGGTCCTTTGAGATGATCATCGCTATTTTTGGTGTTTTGTCCGTAGGGGCGACATACGTTCCTCTTGATCCCGCCAATCCTCAATCCCGATTAATCAACATACTTGAAGACTCTAAAGCATCTCTTTTATTAAGCGATGATGAAGGGAAGAATCTTGCTTTATCATCAGGGGTCAAGTTACTACATACCAAAGACTGGCCATCCAATGGGCCCATAGTAAATTCAGTAAAAGCAGAAACCGCGTATATAATATATACATCGGGGTCTACAGGCAAACCTAAAGGAGTGGAGATAGGTTATCCGGCACTTGAAAATTATTTGAAATGGGCAACAACTGAGCTACCGTTTACAGGAGACGGGGTTCCCCTTTTTACAAGTATTTCATTTGATCATGCCATTACCAATATCTTCCCCCCTTTGTTAAAGGGAGAAAAAATTGTGTTACTTCCTCCAATCCTAGGTGGACGCGCACTCGCATCAGCTCTCTTTCCAAAAAATATTTCGCAAGATAAACGCTATAGCTACATAAAGATAACGCCGTCTCTCTTTGGATTTTTGGATAAAGAACAACGGGCTCATTTGGGTTGCCATACAAACTTATTAATGTTTGGTGGCGAAAAACTTTCGCCCGACCTAATTTCCGATGCCCGATACAAAAATCCCGGGCTGGCTATTATGAATCATTATGGTCCTACAGAAACAACCGTTGGTTGCTGTGTTTACAATGTGTCGGAAAAATTTACAGGTGCTGTTGTCCCCATAGGCAAACCTATACCGGGTGTTGAAGTAAGTATACGACAAGCAGATTTATCTATAGCCGATTCTATGGAAGTAGGTGAGTTGTTTGTTAGCGGGAAAGCTTTGGCAAATGGGTATTGGCAAAGACCTGATCTTACTGAAAAAGCATTTTTGAATTTGTCAGAAGATATTCTTTTAGAAAAACGTTGGTATCGAACCGGCGATTTGGTACGTAGAGCACCTCATGGTAATCTTGAGTATTTAGGTCGAATCGATGATCAAATTAAAATATTGGGCCATCGGATAGAGCCTTTAGAGATTATAGAGCATTTGAACACTTTTTCAAATGTAAAGCAATCAGCCGTTTTTGTCCATTCGCATGCTACTTACAACGAATTAATTGGAGTACTCACTTTCTTTGACCGTAAATCAAGTGGAGAGGAAGTGAGAAAACACCTCCAGAATTTTCTGCCACCTGCTATGGTACCAACGCGTTACCTGATATTGGATGAAATTCCCCTCCATGCAAGCGGAAAAATTGATGTCAAAAAATTACATACGATGTTACCGGAAATTCAACATGATTTATCTGTTGAGGAGTTGTTGTTGGATAAATTCAGAGAAGTTTTATGCCTGGAGCATATAGGGCCGGAGGATGATTATTTTTTGTTGGGCGGAGATTCCTTGGGAACTGTTGAAATAGCAACATGGGCCGCCGAACATTATAATATCTCCCTGGAGATATCCTGCTTATTTGATTTTCCTACAATTGCTTCGCTATCCCGGCACATCCGTAATTTAATGGGTTCCAGAGCAACATAATAGAGTTGTATCAATCCTGAATTTTAAGAAATTAGAAGTTTCTAAAAATCCCTCTAACCCTTATCCCGAAATCTTTTTTCGCTTAAGATAAGACATATAGCTCTTTTGTTTGTGTTCTAATCTTCGGTCTGATGAATATACAACACATGTAGAGCTATTAAATGTTATCCAATGTCTGATGCAAGTTGATGGCTTATTCTACAGGGCAGGTAATTTCAGTAAGAATTTTGCCCGGAATATAAAAATAGAAACCAAAGCGATCCCTAATAGCCGTTGGCTCCTGTGGAAGTTCAACATGATCTGATTTAAGTTTTTCGAATAGTTCAAACACTTTTTCTTTGCTCGGTTGATAGAAGCCGATATGGAAGTCGGCCGGATATTCGAAAGTAGCCGTTTTTGGAAAATTGCTTATGATTAAAACGAAGCCTTCCTCTCCGTGAAGGACAGAAATTATTTCGCCCATTGTTTTGTGAATTTTGAAATTGAAATGTCTTTCAAAAAAGGTTGCAGTTTCAATAACGTTTGGAACTACGAGATTCATGTGGTTGATTGTCATGTGATTTGTTTTTGGTTTTTATTTAAAAGAACATTCGTTCTTTTATGGGTTAAAAAATTTAGGTACTAATTGCCTTCAAAACATGGCTGCATGCTTCAAGAACATCTTTTTCAGTTAATTTAAAAGGTTTGTTTTCAACTGTACGATTACGATGATAATATTTGAGGAGTTGAAACAATGGCGCAAAGGTTATAGCCCAATAGGTTTCTACCGGCATTTTTATCAATTGATTATTTTTCTTTGCATTATCTAAAAATTTTGTCATCGTGGTTCTAAATAAGGTGTAATTCTTTTTGTCCACCTTATCTATTAAATCAGAGTTATTGAAATGTTCCATAAGCATCATATGTTCAGGATGCCTGGTAAAATAATTGTAACGGTTCAGCCACAATTTTTTTACGCCATCTTCTAAACTCATTTCAGGGTCAAAGCCCTTTAACGTAGCAGAGGTTACCTGTTGATTAACTTCATCATATATTTGAATTAAGAGATCTTCCTTATTTTTGAAGTAAATGTATATTGTATTATTAGAAACCCTGGCTTCCTTTGCCAGCTTATGCATACTTAAACCTTCGAACCCAACTTTTGAAATGGTTTCTATGGCTTTTTTACGGATAACCGCTTCCTTATTTTCGTCTCTTACCCTCATTTGAATGCACAAATATAAAAGAACATTTGTTCTTTTAAAAATAATAAGTGTTAAATTTTTTGTATATTTTCGTTTCGAGGTTATTAAGGAAGGAGAGTTAGTAAAGGCGACTCTGAATAACTTTAATTATTTTTAGTACTTTACTATTTAATTGACAGGATTCAATTTGAACAAAATAGACACCTTATATTTCTTACATATAGTTGATGACAAATATACTTAATGCACGAAAGTAGCAGTTGTGTTAAAACAGGGTAGATGATTTATCAATACAACATAAAACAGCTTTGTAACCTTTTAAAAGTATAACCTTATGGAAAATTATAGCATCGTTATTTTTATTCTTGCAATCATGATAGGTTTATCGGCAATCGCTGATAAAATAAAAATCCCTTACCCCATTTTACTGGTTATTGCAGGAATGGCAATCGGGTTTATTCCGGCCTTACCTAAAATAACATTAGATCCAGAAGTGATTTTCCTGATCTTTCTTCCACCAATGTTATATGATGCGGCATTTAATATTTCTTTTAAAGAATTTAAAGTCAATATCAATACCATCAGCACGCTTTCTATATCATTGGTATTTATAACGGTTATTGGCATTGCTGTCCTTGCTCATTATTGTATTCCGGGAATGACCTGGCCGTTATCATTTGTATTGGGCGCTATTCTTTCCGCTACGGATGCGGTTGCAGCAGTAAGTGTTACTAAAGGATTAGGATTATCGCATAAAACTTTGACGATACTGGAAGGGGAAAGTCTGATTAATGATGCGTCGGCTTTGGTCGCCTACCGTTTTGCGGTAGCAGCTGTAACAGGTACTTCATTTATATTTTGGAAAGCGTCCCTGAGTTTTGTTATTTTATTAGTAGGGGGTTTGGTAATAGGGTTGATACTCAGTAAAACGCTGGCCTTTTTTCTTAAAAGGGTTCAACATAATTCAATGGTGGTGATCAGCTTAATGTTACTGATGCCTTTTGTAACGTATTCGGTTGCCGAAGAACTGCATGTATCAGGGGTTATAGCTGTTGTTACATTGGGCCTCACTATTTCCAGGTTTAGTAATCAAGTGTTTCCTGCCACATTGAAGCAGGAATCAAAAACCATTTGGGATATCATCGTCTTTTTATTGAATGGACTGGTGTTTATTTTAATCGGACTTGAATTTCCTCATGTGGTTGATAGTATGGAGCCAGGGCAAATACTTCCTTACATTGGCTATGCTTTTCTTGTTTGGAGTATAACACTCGCATTGCGTATGTCGAGGATGTTTTTGCAGCGCATTAATTTACAACAGGCCTTTAAAAAGGGGAAAGGAAAAATCACGGAACACGCCCTGCTTGATTTTAAAAACAGTGTGATTATAAGCTGGTCGGGGATGCGCGGAATTGTTTCCCTGGCTATTGCTATTGGGTTGCCTGCAACACTTGCCGATGGAAGCCTTTTTCCTGAACGGAATGCGATCATCTTTATTTCGGTAGTTGTGGTATTGTTTACACTAATTGTTCAAGGACTTAGCTTGCCATTGATCATAAAATTATTTAAAACGGAAGAACAAACCGTTACAGCATAATCTTTCAAATTATAAGCTATCCTAAATAGAGTATCGGCCGAAATTCGTATACTTGGATTCTTAAACAAAATCCTATAGTAGTTGTTTTTAATGCTAAATAGTAAGTATATAAACAGAACCCTGAACATATGAATTTCCAAGCGTATTTAACCTATTCCGAAAGTATTGTCAACACTGAGAATCCAACAGCACCTTACGATAATCCTGATTATTTTAATTATACAAAATTGAACTGGGCGAGGTTGAACCGTTGGATGAAAACCGGTGTTATTTCTGAAGAAACAAAAGCGGTAATTACCGGAATTTCCAAACCACAACACTGGATTGTTATTACGGAACCATGGTGTGGTGATGCTGCTCATGTAGTTCCGTTTTTACAACAAATGGCACTGCTTAATCCATTGATTCAAGTTGATTATGAGCTGCGGGACTCAGAGCCTCATCGTATTAATTCCTATTTAACCAATGGGGGCAAATCAATTCCTAAACTCATCATTAGAAATGATAAACAGGAAGACCTTGCTACCTGGGGTCCAAGGCCTGCAGAATGCCAGTTAATATATGCAAAGTTAATTGCCGATAAGGCAGATCTTGAAACAATTAAAACTGAACTTCAAAAATGGTATAACCATGATAAAGGAGTATTGATCCAGCAGGAAGTTGTACAATTGATCCGCAGTTTATAGAGGATACATGGAGCGCTTTATGAAAGATTCGGGAAGGTATTTACCATGAACCGATCGTAAATTAAAAAACCCTCTGATGTATCAGAGGGTTTTTGTTTAGTTGGTTTCTTCCAGGTATTTTTTCAGGGATTCACCGATGATCTGATTCCAGCCAGCTACAAAGCTTTTCTTTGCAAAGTCAGGGTTATCACGGGGAAATGTTTCCAGGCCTTCATGAGTTAGTTTTACCCGTGTAGCATTGCCTTCAGGAAACAATTCAAACGTTACTACGGAGTAACCTTCGTACCCTTCATACGCCCAGCTGTATGCCAATTTTTTGAATTCAATTACTTCAGTTATTTTACAGTGGTGTATATAAGTTACATTTTCTGAACCTCCTTTAAATTCGAATTCAAAACCACTAACGGGTTTAAATTCTGCAAAGTCGAAATACCATTTCTTCATCTCATCCTTGTTGCTAATGGCTTTCCAAACAAGTGCTACGGGAGCGTTGTAAGTACGTTCAATTTCAAAAGGTGGCTCTTTCATGATGGTTCTTTTATGAAGTTATTTTTGATTGTAATCGTAATTTACCATCCATTTAATGCCGAATTTATCTTCAAACATCCCAAAGTAAGCACCCCAGAATGTTTTCTCTAAAGGCATTTCTATTTTTCCACCTGCGGAAAGTTTATTGAAAACGTCATCTGCTTCTTTTTCACTGTCTACATTAATGGAAAGGTTAATATTGTTACCAATACTTAATTTGTGGCCCATCGATTCCAAAGCATCTGTTGCCATTAATATATACCCTTTACCAATTGGTAAGGACACATGCATAATTTTATTACTTTCTGCCGGCGATAAATTCTCGGTACCGGGAACATCTTTAAAACGTTGAAGGGTGATAAACTCTCCGCCAAATACGGATTTATAAAAATTGAATGCTTCTTCAGTATTACCTAAAAAATTCAAATAAGGATTAATTGCTACCATTGTTTTTTGTTTTTAATTATGAGTATTAAATTAATTATTTTTTTGTGATCTACTAAAATAATGTAGAAATAGTTGTCAGATAAAGATAGAAAAGCCGATATCCTTTTGCAGGCGTTTCGGAATGATCAACATTTAATCTTTAAAAAACCGAATGGTTTTATTCATGACTAACTCCGCATTTTCGGTTAACCTGCTTTCTTCAAACGGATGCTGTGCTTCAAATGTATGACCTGCACCATCGATGAGGGCGAGTTCAGAATGCCTGGAGGCTTGCCGTAAAGCGGCGGCATCATTAGGTGATACAGCTTCATCGTTTGTTCCGTGAATGATCAGGAAAGGAATGTTAAGTTCTTTGGCAGCATTAATAATATGTAACCGTTCTTTATGTTCCATAAGTGTTTCATAAAACTGAAGGTACAGGGGCATATCCTGTTTGGTACGTCCGTTACGGGCGTACACCACACCGTCTTTTTTCCAGGTTTCAATAGTGCGTTGTTTGTTGCGGTTTACAAAATCACTTACCGCCGCCCAGGTACATAATTTTTTTACACGTATATCTTCCGCCGCTTTTAATACACTAATTCCGCCGCCACGGCTATGGCCTAAAAGATAGAGCTGGTCTTTATCAATTTCAGATGAAACAGCCTCGTAGCTGAGTACCCAATCCATCATCCCTTTCAGGTCGTCCAGTTCAATAAGGTAATTATTATTTCCAAAGGCCTCCAGATCGCCAAATTCCAAAGGGTTTTCAACGGTAGTGCCATTGTAGGAAAAATTAAATTTCACAAATACAAAACCGGCTTCAGCAAACGTTTTGGCAATGAGGTTAAAGTGCCCCCAGTCTTTAAACCCTTTAAAACCGTGAGAAAAAATAATAACAGGTTTGGGCTTCCCATCTTTTTTATAAAAAACGTCCACTAACAAAGGTTTCTCTTTCGAGCCCTTTATGATATAGTCTTTAATGATGTGCATGGTGTAGAATAAAAATAACAATAATTTTCGATCGTTTTCTAACTAAATCTACCTGCACAATTTATCTTTCGCGACTAAGCAGCCATATGGGTTTTTTCTTCGTGAGGAAGGTTAAATTTAATGGGTTGATATTTTTCCTGAATTTTGGCAATAGCCAGGTTTGCTTTATGTTGTGCCATAATTTCTTTTTTAAGTACCCATTTTTCTCCCTGCAATTTATTCATCAGTTTATCAAAAGGCATATAAATGGCCAGGTTTACAAAACCACCCATTTTAGCTTTTAAACTATGAGCCATTTTTCTGTAACTAACCGAAAAACCACCTTCCACATAAGTAATAAAATGCCAGTACCCGCTTGGCATGTACAAAGAATCGCCATGTTCTAAAATGCATTCCTGTGTTTCAATGTATTTTAATCCGGGATATTTTTCATAGTCAGGGTGATCAAGGTCTATTAAAGAGTGCGTATTATAAGGTAAGCGGTATAGCAAGTCAGAATATTTAGGGGAGACGAGTACTACTTTTTTACGTCCGTAAAATTGAGTGAGTAATACGTTTGACATGTCAATGTCCTGGTGAATCCGTACTTTGATGTCTTTTGCTCCAAAAAACATATACCCGATTCTTCCCAAAACTCCTTTGAAAATTTCAGGGCAGGGAAAATCTTTTCTTAATTCGGGTTTGGATTTAAACATATTAAATAAAAACATCCTGAGGGTAGTAGGTTTGTTTTCAATAATGGTGTTTACATATTCCCCGAAAGGCATTTTAAGATCAGGATTTGTAAACGCCGATCCTTTGTTGCTGTTACTGTTATCAAACACATCTACCATTACCGAGCCGCAAAGGTCTTTAATGTAGTCGATGGTCCATTTTTTACCAGCCGGATATTTATCGGCAAGACCTTTTATAACGACAGGTTTTTGAGGGATTAAATAGTTTTTTTTAAATTCTTCAGGAGTAACATTTTGGATGGTTTGAATCGAAGAAGTTTTCATAAAAATTGAGTTTAATTAATTTAATACAATTTTATACCAGACCAGATCTTTAACTAAGATCAAAATTAAGTTGTAAAAAGACAGGCAGGACTATTTACTTCGTTAAAAAAATTTAAAATCGGGGAAAATTATCTACAACTTTACATTCACTAATGAGTATTTTTAACACATGCTAAACCAAAAACTTCCGCTTTTAAAACAGATCTCTTATGCGTTTGGTATGATGGGTTGGAGCATTATGATTAACCTGATCAGCGTTATTCTCGTTTATTTATATGTACCGCCAAAAGATAGTGGTTTGCCAAATTTAATTGCGCAAATAGCTATTTTTGGCATCTTTAATAGTATAGCCATTATTACAGCCAGTGGCCGGTTAATAGACGCTTTATACGACCCCTATATTGCCCAGGTAAGCGATAAAAGTACCAATCCAAAAGGAAGACGGATTCCCTTAATGAAGAAAGCTATTATTCCAAGTTTACTGTTTTGTTGCCTTATTTTTTTTCCCTTACAGCAACACGAATCAAGTTTAAATGTAATTTGGTTAACGTGTATGCTGATTGGGTTTTATGTTTCCTCTACTACTTATATTATTCCTTACAATGCGTTATTACCTGAACTGGCGCCAACCTCAGAAGATAAAGTGAAACTGGCGACGTGGCAATCGGTTGGTTACGTTTTTGGAATCGGGATAGCCTCCAATGTTTTTAACCTTGCCAATGTAATCCAGGATTCTTTTCAGCTTCAGTTGAGATTGGAAGCACTTCAATACGCTGTGGTGGCTTTGGCTTTATTGGGTGCTGTTGCTTTATTAATAACGGTATTGGCTATTGATGAGAAAAAATATTGTAAAGCATCTCCTCATGCGATCTCTTTAAAAAAAGCATTGAAGCACACTTTAGGAAACAAAAACTTTTTACTGTTTATCGTGGCCGATTTCTCTTACTTTATCGCCGTTACCATTATCACTTCGGGCTTATTGTATTTTATTACGGTATTGTTGAAACTTCCTGAATCATTAGGAAATAAGCTAATGATTACGATGGTACTGGTATCATTTATTTTTTACCCGGTGGTTAATTACCTTGCAAAAAAAATCGGTAAAAAAATCATTATTGTATTTTCGTTGGCATTACTTTCTATTATTTTTTTAGGGATTTACTTTTTAGGAAAATTCCCGATGGATCCAACCATCCAAATCTATATCCTCATTGCCTTGGCATCTATTCCATTAGCTTCTCTCAATATTTTACCTAACGCAATTCTTGCAGAAATTATTGAAGAAGACAGTAAGGAAACGCTTGAAAATAAAGAGGCAATTTACTTTGCTGTGCGTTACTTTTTTGTGAAAATTGCTCAAACCTTTGGTATTGCTCTCTTCTCGATGTTTTTAATTTATGGAAAAGATATAGGAAATGATTTTGGGATACGCTTAAATGGCATTCTTGGATTTGTACTTTGCTTTTTAGCGTCTCTCATCTTTTTAAGATTTAAAGAAGAGAAGCAGTAAATGGAAGAGAAGACTGTTGAAGTATACCTTCCATCCTGTTTACATCCCAGTATTATTAGGTCTTGAATACACCAACTGCATCACGTAAAGGTTGCGCATGGCAAAAGCAGCTTCGCAATAGCACAGGTAGTAATTCCATTTACGAATAAAATAGTCATCAAACCCTATTTTTTTGACTTCCGATAAATTATCATTGAAGTTTTTATACCAGATGTTTAAGGTATGAGCATAATGTAAACCAATATCTTTCAGGTCAACCAATGTGAGATCACTCGTACTGTTTATCGCTTGATTAATAGCAGCTACTGAGGGGATGAGTGATCCGGGGAACACATGTTTTTGGATCCAGTCGACACCATTTTTCAAACTTTCGAAACGGGAATCGGGGCAGGTAATGGTTTGTATGGCAAAAATGCCATCCTGTTTGAGCAGGTTACTGCATTGCTTAAAATACTCTTTGTAAAATTCAGCGCCAACAGCTTCAAGCATTTCAATAGATACGATTTTATCAAACTGACCTTCCATTAACCGGTAGTCTTTAATAAGCACCGTAATTTTGTCCGCCAGGTTTTCTTTTTCAATGCGTTCTGTCGCTAGTTTATATTGCTCTTCGGAAATGGTTAGAGTAGTTACTTTACAACCATAATTTTTTGCCATATAAATGGCATTGCCTCCCCAGCCGCTGCCTATTTCAAGCACGTGGTCGGTTGGTTGTAAATTTAGTTGCTGGCAAAGCCGTTCGTATTTTGCTAACTGTGCCTGTTGCAAAGTCATATCCTCGGCTTTATAATAAGCAGAAGAATACGTCATGGTTGGATCTAAAAACAAGGCAAAAAATTCATTATTGAGATCGTAATGTTCTGCGATATTTTTGCGGGAACCGGTAATGCTGTTGGCTCTTTTAGAATGGTAAATTTTATTGAAACTCTTTAAAAAATTTAATATAAACGAATTGACTTTGCTTCCCGATACGGATGGAGCATGATCTACATTTAGTAAAAACCATTTGATCACGTTGGTAATGTTACCAGTATCCCAATCACCGTCTACATAAGATTCGCCAAAACCAATGTCGCCGTACAATACACAGCGTTTAAAAAACGCAGGATTTTTAATGGTCATGTCGCATGAAATTCCCTGGCCATTACCAATGGATATTTCGGAGCTGTTGGGGAGGGTAATGATCATTCTACCTAAGGGCATTTTAGATAGTAAGCCAATGATCAGTTTTTGATAAAAGCTCTCTCTTGTGCTGGTGATGCTGACAGATGTAGACATTTTATATGACGAATATATAATTTATTTTCTAATTGCTTTTATACTTACGATAAACTCCCTGTTGCAGATTTAAGTCGTCCTCTTTTTTATGATAAGGGATTTTCTTCCTCCATATCAGCAAAGCATTCCAATGTATTAACGTTATTATTTTAAGCGTTAAAAAAGGAAAACGGATGCTATACCACAGGAGATTCAGGTTGCTCAGCGGTTTCTTAGAACCTATTAGGGTACTGATAAACACACGCTCTTCTTTATGAAATGTATCAATACGAAGGTTTAAGACATCATCAGGAATAACCAGGTTAAAATCGAAATTGGCATCGTGGTTAAAGAAGGGGGATACGTAAAAGTACTTGGTTGTATTGAGGTGAAATTTATTTTTAGTTAACTGTTCTTTCGTTAAAAGATAAGGTTTCATTTCGCCAAAGGTATTACCTATTTCTGCTACGCTGCATACAGGTCGGTTATTTCCGTCGTATACAAAATAAAAAGAAACGGGATTAAAATTATAACCCAGGATATTCAGATTAGTAAGTAACATGATTCTACAACCGGAGGCATCTATACCATTTTCCTTTAAATAAGTTGTTATATGTTGTTTAGTGCTTTTGCTTGTGTCGGGCTTATCTATCGGTAATTGTAAATGTTCTTTATCCCTGAAACTAAAAAAATTAAAGCGATTATGACTAAAAAACAGGAACTTCTTTTTTAGGAGATCTATTTCATCGAGGTCGATATAAAACATAAAGACGTTATAATAAAAGCGATGCTTTTTTGGAGCAAGCCTGTGATGCATAACAGTAGCTTTATAAAGAGAAGAGTTCATGGTTATTTACTATTTAAACATCCTTCATTTTTAGTACGTCACATAAGTCAACCGCACTTTTATAAGCATCTTCATGAAAGCCATATTTAAAGTAGCTTCCACAAAAATAGAGTGGACCGGTTTTGTTTAGTAAATGTAATTCATTTTGTGCTTTAATGGCGGGCACATCAAATAACGGATGTTCATATTTTATTTCTTTAATTAATTGAGATGGATGAATACTTTCGGGAATTGCATTGATGGAAACGAAATAATTTTTCTTGTTTGAAACGCCCTGTAACTGATTCATCCAGTAAATGGTTGAGGGCACATATTGCCCGTTTCGTTTTTCTATACGGTAGTTCCAGCTGCTCCAGGTACGTTTGTTTTTGGGCATTACCGATTCATCTGTATGAACAGTAGCCTTGTTTGTTTCGTAATTAAAAACAGATAACAAACGTTGTTCATCGGGTGTTGGCTGCGCCAGCAGACTTAAGGTTTCATTGGCATGAGAGGCAAAAATCATTTTATCAAATTCTTCCTGTGTGCCATCTGCTAATGTTACCCGGGCCTTTCCGTTTTCTAACCGGGTAACTTTTACAGCGGCATTATTTAAACGGATTCGATCTTTAAAGGGTTTAATTAAAAGTTCTCTGTATGCCTGGCTTCCATTGTGTAAGGTATACCATTGGTGTTGTGTATTCAATCCCAGGAATCCATGGTTCTTAAAAAAACGGATCAGTGTGAGGGCAGGGAAATCAAGCATTTTATCCATAGGTGTACTCCACACGGCAGAGCTCATAGGAATTAAATACTTCACCAACATCTCTTCGCTAAATTGAAATGCTGTAATAAATTCTTTTAGGGAATAATGTTCATAGTCCGGTATATCGAGAATCTCCAGACTTATTTTATTGAAGCGTGTTATTTCCATCAGCATTTTTATATAACCGATATTGAATATGTTTTTGCGTTGAGCAAATAAACCGTTTAATCCGGAGCCGCAATATTCAAGGCCTGTAGGCGTGTATTGTACACTAAACGACATGTCCGTTTTTTTGATCGGTGCCTTGATCTCATCAAATAACTTGCAAAGGTGAGGGTAGGTATGGAAGTTAAACACCATAAATCCTGTATCCATATAAACGTCCTTTCCTTCTTCATTAACGGTTACCGTATTTGTATGACCACCTACGTAATTATTTTTTTCAAAGAGGCTTATATCAAATGTATGCTGCAATAAATGTGCGCAGCCCATACCAGCTATTCCTGTTCCTATAATTGCTAATTTCTGCATGGATGTGTGGTTACTGAATTGATAAAACGTTCAATGGCAAAAGGGGATATATACTATTACTTACCATTTTTCTTGAATAAATAATGACTCACAATCCATTCTTCCCCCCGGTTGTAGCCCCACAATTCGGCACAGGCCATGTAGAACAAGCGCCAGTATACCCACCATTTAAGAGCATTTTCTTTCCCATAGGTTTTCTCAAACAAAGGCAGGATCTGGGCCTTGTGTTTATCCATATTGTTTAACCAGGCCTCCGATGTTTTGCTGTAATGCATGCCGTTTACATGCCAGTGTTTATCAATACATACGTGCTCATTAAAATAGAGCAGGAGGTCATCGCTTGGCATAATACCACCTGTGAAAAAGTATTTACTCATCCAGTCTGATTCATCAACAACCTCAAATTTATAAGCTACTTCCTTATGAGTGAAAATATGTACGAATACCTTGCCATCTGCCTTTAGTAAAGTTGACACCAAATACATCAGTTTTTGATAGTTGCGCATGTGTTCAAACATTTCAACGGAAACAACCCGGTCAAATGTTTGGTCTGATTTAAAATCATTAATATTATTGGTGATAACGGTTAGGTTACTGATGCCGCGTAACGCTGCCTGTTCATTAATATATAATTTCTGAGTACGTGAATTAGAAAGTACCGTAAAAGTGCTTTTAGGATATTTTGCAGCCATAAAAAGCGACAGGGAACCCCAGCCACAGCCTAATTCCAAAACCTGTTGCCCATCCTGTAATTCAGCACGCTGGCAGGTTATTTCGAGCATATCTTTTTCGGATGTATCAATATCTGTTACACCGGCATTCCAATAACCACTGCTGTATTTTAAATGTTTTCCCAGGCAGTATTTATAAAATTCGGTGGGTACTTCGTAATGCTGCTCATTGGCTTCATGAGTATTAATGGCAATAGTGGGCGTTGCTTTTAACTCGTCAATCAGTTTCATGAAGTGAGCCTGTTGAGCTTCCACATTTCCTTTATGCTCGTCCTGTAAACGTTGTTTCAATAGTTTACGGATCCCCCTACGGATGAGCGCATCAGGGATTTTATTTTTTTCAAGTAATGAATTGTACCACATATTTTTATAAATGTAAAACGGAAGAATAGGTTCGTAACACGCGTTCCATTTTCTCTCTGTTATTGTTTCTTAAACCATGGAATAAATACGCTCGTTGTGCGTTGGTATTCTTTATAGGCTTCTCCTTTGCTTCTCAAGGCTTGTTCTTCCGTCATAGGAATGCCGGTTACTTTAAAAATAAGGTACCCAATGGAGATAGGACATAACACAGCTAGCCAACCATAAGGGCTTGGCAAAGCAAATATCAAGACAGATATCCAGAGAGAGAGTTGAAAAAAATAATTAGGATGTCTTGAATAGTTCCAAAAACCATATTCACACACCTTCCCTTTATTGGCAACGTCTTTTTTAAATTGCTGCAACTGCCAGTCTGCCAGGCCTTCACCACAAATGCACACGAAAAAGAGGATAGCTCCAATGCATTCTACTACCGAAATGCCACCGGTTTTATTCAGGGCAATGATAAAAAACGGAATACATAAAAAAACGTTTGATAAAGCCTGCATCTGGAAAAAGATAAAAAACTTTGGTGTGTTCCATTCCAACCGCAATTGCTTATAACGGCCTTCCTCTTCCTCTAAATGACCTAATACCCTTTTGGATAAATAAAATCCCAGTCTTAAACTCCACAAACCCGCCAGGCCACATACCAAATTTTTCCGCTCGCTGTTTCCATCAGCTAAGTACCAGGTAATTACAGCAATCACTAAAAAATTGAATGCCCAAAATACATCAACCACACCATAGTTTTTAATGCGGAGTGCCCACACAAAAACAAGGATCATGATAAAGGCAACAGCTGCCCATGCAATTAAGGGAATTGAAATATACTGGCTCATAAATTTGAAGATATTTTGATAAATACATGATGAAGGTTATCGTTTTTCTTTAACCGGAATAATGGAATCAAAATGCACACACAGATGGCAATATTGCCTGAGTAAATCGGAAGCATAAGCCATCCCATTTCTTTAAACAGGTTGCTTTCCAATGACATAGAAATAACCCCATAACACATAAAAATGAATATGCCTGTAAAAAGTAGCCGTAAAAAATATACCATAAAGCAACGTGAATTAATCTTCTCCCTACCATATACGTAAGAAGTATCTTCTCCGGTTTTAGCCATCGTGTTTTTAAGTAGATTGTCAATACATGTGTTTTAGATCGTGTTCCTCCCGAACCGATTTCTTTCAATTAGTTTGTACTAATTTACATAAATTGGCTGATTTATACGATTAAACACCATAAAAACACGATAGAGTGATATTTTTGCTTTTCAGGTTAAATTTTTATAAATTAACCTTTTCATACACCCCCCGAAATAAATGCCTGATACTGAGAATAAAGATAAGATTGATGCTTTTCAAACAGAAAGGCTTATAAATCAATCGTTTGAAGTGTGCAGAAGCAATCCCCAATCAGGAGTTGAGCTGGCAGACAATGCATTAGCTATTTTAGCTGAAGGAGTAAATGAGAAGGAAAGGGCAAAAGCGTTAGCCTGTAAAGGATCATGCCTCGTATGGTTGGGAAATTACGACAATGCCTTAAAAGATCTTTTTCATTCCATCTCTTTATTTGAGAAATTTGAAGATAGAAAATTTGAAGCCCACGCTTTATACCATATATTTTGTGCTTACTATTATTTAGCAGATTATGATAATGCTTTGAAGTATTCTCACGAAATGCTTCATAAAGCAGTGCAAAGTAAAGATCTGTTGGCACAGGCAAACGCCTTAAACGGCATAGGGTCGGTTTATTATACATCAGGAGATAACGAAAAGGCAATAGAAGCACTTTTAAGAGGATTAGAGCTTGCGGAGAAACAAAGCGATAAACACCTCCTGGCAAGGATTTTAGACGGCCTGGGGTCAGCGTATTTTAATCTGGAAGACATTAAACGATCGGTTGAGTTTAAAAAGCGGGCATTGGAAGTATCGCGTTCGGTAGGGTCGAAGCATGTAGAAGCTTATGCCATGGAAGGGTTGGCAAAAATATACCTGGCCGCTAATGATCTGGTAAATGCGGAGAAGCAATTGCACGAATGTTTAGGAATAAGAAAAGAATTGAATTTCAGATCGGGTATTGCGGAAACCAATTTTCAGTTGGGAGATCTGTACCTGAAAATGAACCGCCTCGATTATGCTGTGTTACATTTAAATAAAGCGCTGCTTATTTCGCAGGAAACCAATACAAAAGAAGTTTTATACAAAACACACGAATCGTTGGCAAGGCTTTATGAAAAACAAGCCAATACGGCAAAATTTATAGAACACTTTAAAAATTACTATACCTTAAAAGAGGAATTTTTCAGCGAAAAAAATAAACAGAGGTTAAAGGGAATAGAAATGCAGGTGAGCATTTCTCAAATGGAAAAAGAGAAAGAACTGCTGAGTCAAAAAAACAAGCAACTCGAAGTATTATCCAACGACCTGGTTATCTTAAGTGAATTGGGAAAAACCATTACCTCTTTACTATCGGTAGAAGCCATTAACAAAAAGGTGTATGAGATCATTAATGATATCATGGATGCCGAAGGTTTTGGAATTGGCGTGGTATCGGATGATGGAAAGGAACTGATTTTTCCGGGTTATATAGAAAAAGGAGTGGTGTTGGCTTCATCAGGCTATCAACTTACGGATACCAACCGCCTGGCAACGGTTTGCTTTCATAAAGAAATGGATATCGTTATTAATGATTACGAAGCAGAAGCCGGAAAATATATTCAAAAGTTACAGGAGCCTGTTATGGGGCAGCCGGTACAATCTATCATTTATTTGCTGTTAAAAATCAACGATAAAAAACTAGGCGTACTAACCGTTCAAAGCTTTAATAAAAATGCCTTTGATGAATACGAAGTAAACCTCGTTAAAAACTTAGCAGTGTACTGCGCCATAGCTATTGAAAATGCAACCCTTTACGAAAAACTGGAAGAAAGAGTAAAGGAGAGAACCAAAGAAGTAACACAGCAAAAAGTGCAACTGGAAAAGGCACAGGAAACAACGCGGATGCTCAATGTTATTGGCCAGCAAATTATTTCAGATGTCGATTTCGATTCTATTTTTCAGAAACTTCATGAAAGCGTTGGGAAACTGATGAATGCCGATTGCTTTAGTGTACGCCTGTATCACAAAGACAAGAGAGAGATTGAGTATAAATATTCGATGGAAAAAGGGGAATTAAGACCGCCCCTTATTGTTTCCATGGATGATCTTGATAATTACTCTGTTTGGTGCGTCACACATAATAAAGAGATCTTCATTAACGATAATCTTAACGAATACCAAAGGTATACCAAAAAAATTGTGGTGCCTTTAGGTGAAATGCCCAGTTCTTTATTGTTTTGTCCCTTAACATTAGGCGATAAAGTAACCGGCGTTATAACCGTGCAGAGTTTCGAAAAAAATGCTTACGTTCCATTTCATATGGATGTATTAAAAACGTTGGGAACCTATACAGCTATTGCCTTAGAGAATGCAAACCTGGTAGAACACCTCGAAGAAAAAGTAAATGAAAGAACCACGGAAGTTGTTGCACAAAAAGAGCAAATTGAAAAGAATTTCAAGAACACAAAGCTCCTTAGTGAAATAGGAAAAGAAATTGTTTCAACGTTGTCGGTTGATGAAATTATTTCTAAAGTATATGAGCGCATTAATGCTTTAATGGATGCAACTGTTTTTGGAATTGCTATCCACCGCCCTGAAAAGAATGACCTGTTTTTTTCAGGCTCTATGGAAAAAGGAAAAAAACTTTCGGATTTTGCTTTCAATCTTCAGGACGAAAAAACAGCTACCTTATGTTTTCTGCATTGCAGGGAATTTATTATTAATGATTGGGAAACAGAGTACAGCCAGTATGTACAAAACACCTATACTGCTATAGAAGGGGAAGATCCAGAGTCCATGATTTATTTGCCCCTGGTATCCAAAGGAAAAACCATTGGTGTGATTACCGTACAGAGTTTCGAAAAACATATTTATAAAGACCATCACCTCGATATTTTAAGAAGCCTTTCGGTATATGTGGGTAGCGCTATCGAAAACGCTAACCTGTACAAAGGGCTTGAAGACAGGGTAAAAGAAAGAACCAAAGAGGTGATCAAGCAAAAGGAAGAAATTGAAAAATCGCATGAAAACACCCGTTTATTAAGCGAGATCGGTCAACACATTATTTCCAATATTAATTTCAATTCTATATTTGGTAACCTGCACGAAAATATCAGTAAATTAATGAATGCCGATTGTTTTGGCGTAAGGATTTATCATGCTAAAACGAATGAAATAGAATATAAATACGAAATAGAAAATGGGGAGTTACTGGAGCCTTTAACTATTTCCATGGATAATGAAGATAATTTTTCTGTATGGTGTGTTAAACACAGAAAAGAAATATTTATCAACGATACCCTGAATGAATATCAGAAATACACCAATAAAATTGTTGTACCATCGGGCGATATGCCAAACTCGTTGTTGTTTTGCCCAATGATGATAGGGGAGAGGGTAGTAGGCGTAATTACCGTACAAAGTTTCGGGAAAGATGCTTATAAGCCTTTACATATGAATATTTTAAAAACACTTGGCACTTATACGGCCATTGCCTTGGAGAATGCCAATTTAGTGGAGAACCTGGAAGATAAGGTAGAGGAACGTACCAAGGAAGTAGTAAAACAAAAAGAAATTATAGAGGAAACAAACAAGCATATTACCGATAGTATTAAGTATGCAAAACGGATCCAGGAGGCATTTTTGCCTTCGGAAGAAACTGTAACCACCTTATTAAAAGATGCGTTTATTTTATACAAACCAAAAGATATTGTGAGCGGTGATTTTTACTGGATCGAGAAAAAAGGGAATAAAATTTTATTTGCAGTAGTAGATTGTACCGGCCATGGGGTTCCCGGAGCCTTTATGAGTATTATTGGATTTAACGGATTAAACCAGATCGTTAATGAATATAATTATACCAAGCCTTCGGAAATATTAACCCATTTAAATAAAAACATCAGCGATACGCTTCGTCAAAAAGTAGAAGACTCCAAGATTCGGGATGGAATGGATATTGCTATTTGTTCCATTGACCTTGAAAACAATACCCTTGAATTTGCAGGTGCCTTTAGTCCTTTATTTATTGTAAGAGAAGGAGCCGTGATTAAAACCCGCGGAGATAAGCACCCTATCGGTAATTTTGTTGGTGTGGAAGATTACGAATTCACCAACCACCATATTAATTTATTACCTAATGATAAAATCTATATTTTCTCTGATGGCTTTGTAGACCAGTTTGGAGGGCCAGGAGGAAAAAAATTAAAGTACAATTCGTTCCGTAAATTATTACTCGATAATTACGAAAAACCAATGCCTTCACAAAAAGAAGCCATCAATACATTTTTTGAAGAATGGCGTTCGGGCTACGAACAAATTGATGATGTGTGTATCATTGGGGTTTCTATATAAATAAAAAAGCATGTATAAGATTTTTTTTATCTGCAGTTTTTTTCTTTTAGCTCAGTTTACCTATTCCCAATCCTATAAACAGCTTTGCAGCAATTACAAAGGGTTTCAGGAACAGGGCAATTCCGAAAAAGTATATGAAACAGGAACCCTGTTAATGAAAAGTCACCTTTCGGAATTGCTGAAAGACCCCATTTGGTATGCAGAGATCAATAACGGTTTTGGGAATTATTACTTCAACCAAAATAATTTCGATAGTTCTATTTATTGTTATTCCCGGGCAGTTAACCAGGTATATTCTGTTAAAGCAGATACCAGTTTTGATTATGGATATTACTTATATAACCTGGCCTATGCATCGGGTGTAGCCGGTTATTATGAAAAAGCGGAACAGTATTACTTAGTATCTCTGCCGTTAATGTCTAAATTCCTGGGGCAATCGAGTTTAGAATACACCCTGTTTTATAAGGAATATGTTGAAATGAAAATTGATATGGGCGATTATGCTGCTGCTATCCCCATGAATGATGCACTTCTGTACTATTTTAAAACGCTTAAGGGAGAACAGGACATTCACTATCTGATCTGCTTGAATAATAAAGCACGGATTTTTCAGGGGCAGGGAGATTATAAGGAAGCCTCTAAATTCTTTTTGCAGGCTTTATATACAAACCAACAATACCATGCAACAGATACGGTTAATGTTGCCACGATTACCAACAATGTGGCCGAATGTTACCGTATGATGGGGGAATATGCCGCGGCTGAACCCTTATATCTAGAGGCTTTCCGACTGGAAAAACAATGCAGCAAAATTACCAAGGATGAGTTGGCATCTCTCTTAAATAATATGGGCTTGTTGTATAAAGCAAAGAGTGATTATTCGCAGGCCGAAAAATGTTTTTTAAAAAGTATCGAGTATTATAAAGCAGTTAATTATCAAAATACTGTTGAGTTTGCAAATCCCTTAAATAATCTGGGAGATCTTTACCGTTTAATGGGTAACTATAAGTCTGCCATTTCTTGTATTGAACAATCGGTAGAAATACGAAAATATACCAGTGGAGAAAACCATGAGTATTACGCTAATGCCCTCACCAACCTGGCATTGCTGCAAATGCAGTTTAATTATTTAGCTGAAGCGGAAACGGCTTTATTGCAATGTGAAAAAATATATAAAGCCAGGCTGGGAGAAAACAACCAACGGTATGCGAACTGCCTGAGCAATTTATCGACTCTATATGCCAGAAAAAAAGATTATGTAAAGGCATTGGCCTATAAAGAAAGCTCCCTCGCATTAATGGAAAAGAGCGGGGCAAAAGGAACCGATAAATATGGCATGTACCTAAGTGGCAAAGGGGCTATTGAATGCGAACTTAAAAATTATAAAGCGGCGATAACTACATACAACGAAGCCGCCTCTGTTTTTAAAACCAATTTTGGCGCAAAGGATTTCAATTATATAGATATGCAATATAGTCTTGCTAATGTATATGCACTGCAAAATAGCACCAATGAGGCAATTCGTTATTACCAGGAAGCCATGCATGGGTATAAAAAAATAATAGAAGATAATTTTATTTCCATGAGTGAAGAGGAAAGAACCAATTTCTACTATGTATTATCCGATCGTTTCGAAGTATTTTATGCCTTTGTTATAGACCTTGTAAAAAAAGACCCGGCGTTTAAGAATGACAGTTTATTTAAAACTCTGCTGAACGTGCGCTTATTGGATAAATCGCTATTATTGGATGAATCGCGGAACATCAATAAAGTTATTCTGGCGAGTAATGATACGGTTATAAAAAACATGTTCAGCGATTGGTTGCAGCAAAAAAAATATCTGCAGGAATTGTATAAATATTCTGCCAACGAATTGGCTCAAAATAAGGTTGACCTGGAGGCAGAAGAAGCATGGAAGAATACACTTGAAAAACAATTGAACCAATCTTCCGCCATCTTTAAAAAAGCCCATGAAGCAACTCATCCTTTTGCTCAGATAAAAAACCAGTTAAGTCAAAAAGACCTGGCCATAGAAGTGATCAGAACTTCTTTAGTGGGCAATGATAATAAACCTCAGGTCAATTATGCTGCTTTACTTATCGGGAAAAATTATGCTGCACCAAAATTGGTAACTCTGGATAGTTGCGCTTTTTTCGATACCTTGTTTATCGGCCATTATAAGCGTTCCATTGAAGATACGCTGAAAGATAAATTATCCTATAACCGGTTTTATAAAGCGTTAGAGAAATATACTACAGGTATTTCCACTATTTATTTTTCGGGAGACGGAGTATATCAAAAACTCAACCTGTATACTTTACTGAATCCTAAAACAAATACCTATTTGCTGGAGAATACAGAGATCACACAACTCAACAGTTTAAAAGATCTTCTTAAAAATGATCAGACCTCTGTTGTTGCACACAATGCAACTCTGTTTGGGTTTCCCGATTATGAGTTAAAATCGTTTACCAAACAAGTAAAAACGGGGCAGGTGCTAGCTTCAAGAGCTGTGTTCACTGAGCTTCCGGAACTTCCGGGAACAAAAAAGGAAACAGAGGAGATTACCGCTTTACTAAAATCAAAAGGCTGGAAAGCAGATTTGTTTTTGGTGGAGCATGCTACAGAAGAGGAGATCAAAAAATTAAACAGCCCTACCATTTTACATATTGCCACACATGGATTCTTTTTACCCGACGACAATTCCAGCGATGAAAAAACCCTTGGCTTTTCAACCGAGCAGGCTCGCCAAAATCCTTTACTGCGTTCAGGCCTAATCATGGCCGGAGCTTCCGCTATAAAGGATACCCTCATTGGGCAGCAGGAAGATGGAATTTTAACGGCCTACGAAGCCTCTTTATTGAACCTTCAGAATACCGAATTAGTTACCCTATCAGCCTGCGAAACGGGTTTGGGCGATCTTGTCAACGGACAGGGCGTATATGGCTTACAGCGGGCATTTTTAACTGCCGGGGCAAAATCCATTGTAATGAGTTTATGGGTAGTGGATGATGATGCCACACAGGAATTAATGACAGAATTTTATAAAAATTACCTCGAAACAGGCACATCAAATACGAAACGCAGCGCTTTAAGAAAAGCTCAGTTGCACATTAAACAAAAGTATCCCAATCCATATTACTGGGGAGCTTTTGTACTCATTGGTAATTAAACAGAGCCTGATTTAAACCGAAAAAAGAGCTTTTAAATTTAGAACTATTCCAAATAAGCCCAAATTGCTCTAAACACAAGCCTAATTGGGCTAAATACCGCTATTCACAAAATAAAACTATTAAAAAATGTTGTTTTAAAGCCGTCTCAATGATACATTTGCCAAGTAAAAATTAATATTATTTCTCTTATGAGTAAAGGATTCTTAAAATCATCGATCGGAAAAAAAGTTGTAATGGGTCTTACAGGTTTATTCCTTATCTCCTTTTTAGTAGTACACTGCTTTATCAATAGCCTTATCTTTTTTAATGATGGAGGTTTAACTTTTAATACAGGAGCAAATTTTATGGCTCACAACTGGCTAATCAGAGCCGGAGAGCTGGTTTTATTTGCAGGATTGATCCTTCACATTATTCAGGCCCTGATTTTAACGCTTGAAAACAAGAAAGCACGTCCTGTTGGATATGCTAAAATCGATGGAGCTGCAAACTCATCATGGTACAGCCGTTCCATGGGTTTATTAGGAACCTTATTGTTAATGTTCTTAATCATTCACTTAATGCATTTCTGGGTAAAATCACGTTTTACAGGTTTACCGGGCGAAGATGCTAACGGACATGAGAATTTATATGCTGTAATGCAGGAAACGTTTAAAATGCTTTGGGTTATCATTGTGTACGTATTAGCGATGATTTCTTTGGCTTATCACTTATTACACGGGTTTCAATCGGCATTTCAAACATTAGGGTTAAACCATAAAAAATATACACCACTTATTAAAAATGTGGGTATCGGTTTTTCAATCCTTATCCCTTTCATTTTTGCATTAATGCCAATACTGATGTATGTAGGCGTTATTAAATAATTTACTTTTTAATTTATCATTCAACATTATTGAATATGGCAAGCTCACCAAAATTAAATTCAAAAATTCCCGAAGGAACCATTGACCAAAAATGGTCTAAATACCGTTCAACCGTTCATCTCGTTAACCCTGCCAATAAACGTAGTTTAGAAGTTTTAGTAATTGGTTCAGGATTAGCCGGTGCTTCTGCAGCAGCTACTTTAGCTGAAATGGGATATAAAGTAAAAGTATTTTGTTTCCAGGATTCTCCACGTCGTGCACACTCTATTGCTGCACAGGGTGGAATTAACGCTGCAAAAAATTACCAAAATGACGGTGACTCCACTTACCGTTTATTTTACGATACGATTAAAGGAGGAGATTACAGAGCACGTGAAGCTAACGTTCACCGTCTTGCTGAAGTATCTTCCAGTATTATTGACCAATGTGTGGCACAAGGTGTGCCTTTAGCACGTGAGTATGGTGGCTTATTAAGTAACCGTTCGTTTGGTGGAACCCAGGTACAACGTACGTTTTATGCTGCGGGTCAAACAGGACAACAATTATTATTAGGAGCTTATTCAGCCTTACAACGCCAGGTTGGTTCAGGTAATGTGGAACTATGCGCACGCCACGAAATGTTGGATGTGGTAACGATTGATGGCATTACCCGTGGAATTATTGCCCGTAATTTAATTACAGGTGAAATGGAAAAACATTTTGGACACGCTGTGTTATTGTGTACAGGTGGTTACGGAAACGTATTTTACTTATCTACCAATGCCATGGGAAGTAATGTAACTGCTGCCTGGAAAGCTCATAAAAAAGGTGCTTTTTTTGGTAACCCTTGTTACACTCAAATTCACCCTACTTGTATCCCGGTATCTGGCGATCACCAGTCTAAATTAACCCTGATGTCAGAATCGTTACGTAACGATGGACGTATCTGGGTTCCTAAAAAGAAAGATGACAACCGTAAACCAACAGATATTCCGGAAGAAGAAAGAGATTATTATTTAGAGCGTCGTTACCCTGCATTTGGTAATTTAGTACCTCGTGACGTGGCATCGCGTGCTGCTAAAGAACGTTGTGACGCAGGTTTCGGAGTAGGTACTTCTAAAAAAGCGGTATACCTTGATTTTGCTTTCAACACCATCCGTTACGGAAAAACAGAAGTCGCTAAACGTAATATTCATAATGCAAGTCAGGAAGAAATTGTTCGTTTAGGGAAAGAAGTAGTAAAAGAAAAATACGGTAACCTGTTTGATATGTATCAACAAATTACCGGGGAAAATCCTTACGAAGTACCCATGCGTATTTATCCGGCAGTTCACTACACGATGGGCGGCTTATGGGTAGATTATAACTTAATGACTACTGTACCTGGCTTATACGCTTTGGGAGAGGCAAATTTCTCTGACCATGGCGCTAACCGTTTAGGTGCTTCTGCATTAATGCAGGGCTTAGCAGATGGTTATTTTGTGATCCCTTATACATTAGGAGTTTATTTATCGGATGAGGTGTCTCGTATGAGTGCTGAAAAAGATAAGGCAGATTCTATCGATAAATTAAAAACAAATCATCCTGAATTTGAAAAAGCATTAACTGAACAAAATGAGTTGATCAATAAATTCTTAACCATTAAAGGAACTAAATCTGTGGAAAGTTTCCATAAACGTTTAGGGTTGATTATGTGGGATAAATGTGGTATGGCTCGTAACAAACAAGGCTTAACAGAAGCGATTGCAGAAATACAGGCTTTGCGTAAAGAATTTTGGAGTGATGTGCGTGTATTAGGTGAAGCAAATGAATTTAATCCTGATTTGGAAAAAGCGGGCCGCGTAGCTGATTTTATTGAGTTAGGTGAGTTAATGTGTAAAGATGCCTTGCACCGTGAAGAAAGTTGCGGTGGCCATTTCCGCGAAGAACACCAAACCGAAGAAGGCGAAGCGAAACGTGATGACGTAAACTTTGCTTATGTAGCTGCATGGGAATATAAAGGGGTTAGCAACTGGGAATTAAATAAAGAAGAATTAGTTTACGAGAATATTAAAATCGCTCAAAGAAGTTATAAGTAATTAGGGAATAGCGAATAGTAAGTGGAGAAAATTAATTCATATAAGGATTTAATAGCATGGCAAAAATCTGTTGCATTGGTAACGGCTATCTATTCTCTTACTAAATCTTTTCCTCAGGAAGAAAAATTTGGAATCGTTTCGCAATTAAACAGAGCAAGCGTTTCCATTCCTGCAAATATAGCTGAAGGTTGGGGTAGAGAATCATCTAAAAACTATTTACAATTTCTGCGAATCTCCAGGGGTTCTTTGATGGAAACAGAAACACTTTTAGAAATTTCTAAAAACTTAGGCTACATCAACGATACAGATTTTAAAACTATTTCGAAAAATATTGAAGAAGTAAGTAAAATTTTACAAGGATTAATTAAAGGCATTCAACAAAAGATTAAATTAATACAAACTGTTTAGCATAAGGCCCTAATGCCTAATGCCTAATCACTAATAACTAAATAAAATGGGATCAGGACACGGACAAGAATTGAATCTGACACTTAAAGTGTGGAGACAAAAAAACAGTAAAGCTAAAGGAAGCTTTGAAACGCACCAGTTAACAGGTATTTCAACAGACATGTCTTTTTTAGAGATGTTTGATGTATTGAATGAAAAGTTAATTCATGAAAATAAAGAAGCCATTGCTTTTGATCACGATTGCCGTGAAGGAATTTGTGGTATGTGCAGCATGTATATTAATGGTCGTCCGCATGGACCAAAACATGCCGTAACAACTTGTCAGTTACACATGCGTTCATTTAAAAATGGAGATACTATTATTGTTGAACCATGGCGTAGCGCTGCTTTTCCTGTAATTAAGGATTTAGCGGTTGATAGAGGTGCATTTGACAGAATTATTGCAAGTGGTGGTTATGTGTCTGTAAATACAGGTAATGCACAGGATGCCAATAATATTTTAATTCCAAAAACATCTGCTGATGAAGCATTTTCTGCAGCAGCTTGTATTGGTTGTGGTGCTTGCGTAGCGGCTTGTAAAAATGGCTCGGCCATGTTATTCGTTTCTGCAAAAGTTTCTCAATTGGCCTTATTACCACAAGGACAGGTAGAACGCAAAGAGCGTGTATTGAAAATGGTTCAGCAAATGGATGAAGAAGGATTTGGTAACTGTACAAATACAGGAGCTTGTGAAGCAGAATGTCCTAAAGAGATCAGCCTTGAAAACATTGCCCGCTTAAACAGAGAATTAATTGGAGCAAGTTTAACATAGATTTATTCTATAGCTATTTAAATAAAAAGTCTTTCCAATTCGGAAAGACTTTTTTTATGATGTGTGCCGCGTCTTGAAATAAGTTGACATACCAACAATTTTTTATTTCCATACAAAACATCTGGCCGGATCAATTTTATTTCTTTTGTTTTTAGCAAAGAGTCTCGCAATTTTTTTATTGGTTACATAGCGAAAATGGGTCAGAGTATTATGCTTCGATTTAGAAATAGCCCGGGATGATTTTTTCGAGCTACCGGATGCTACAGCCGCCATTCTAACTGACTTTTCAACGGTTTTAAGAACAGGAGAATTATTGTTATCCATCTGCTGTGGTGAATTTGAGGTTATGTTTTCAAATGTATTTGATACCAATGAATTATTGTCGGCCATATTTTGATTTGCGCTTATATTAGATAAGCTAACCGGTAGTTGAGGTTCTATAAACGTATTATTGAATGTAACAGCTACAGGCGTGGGAGTTGGCTTTGGTTTGATTTTTTTCGGTGCAGTTGGCTTTGGGTTATGATTGAGGGCAACTGTTTTATTTGCTGGTTTAGCAGCAGGCCCTGGTTTTGTGATTCCGGGCTTATAAACAGGAGCCGGTTTTTTTGTAGTGGCAGCTACTACTTTTTTAACCTGCTTTGGTTGAGCTTTTTGAATAACGTTTGCAGCTACAATCCTACCGGGCCCATTATTAATAATTGCGGGAGGATTGCCAATGTTTGGATGTGAGTTATCAATGATAGGAGGAGCTGTGACTCTGGCAATATTTACAGAAACATTATTTAAATTTGGATGACTGTTATTGAGAGCGATAGTGTTATCAAGTACATTACCTAAATTAGGGTGAGGGCCAAGGCCACCATTCATAAGGTTTTGCGCTTTGGCTTCATATAGGAGTCCTGAGTGTATGATAAAAATTCCGGCTAGTATGTTTTTATAAGCGGCAGTGTTTTGTTTTTTTGTTTCTGATAGTTTCATGTTTTCTGATTTGATTACTCAAAACTACAGTGGCACACCGGAGATAAAAAGCCATACTTGGTAAGACGGCTTTTTGACTTAGTGAAACCTTCTTTTGCGGCTATTTAACTCAATAAAAAACGTGCTCCCCGTCGGGAACACGTTTTCATTCATAAATAGACCAGTGGGATGTCTATTATCTTTGAAACCAGTTTAATTTAACCGATTTCTAAAGATCCAAGGCCATAAGCCTCTTTAATATTTACTTCCAGGAATTGCTGATAAGCTGTCGCCCTTATGTAAGACCTTTATTATACTTAGATAAATTCAGATTCAGATCCTTGTATCTTTTAATAAGATCGTAGGATTTTTTAATAGCAGTTTGCTGCTCTAAAATATGTTGTCTTATTTCAGCCGATATTTCAGTGTCCGATCTCAGAGCACTGTCATAAGCTTTAATAGCAGCATCTTCACCAAATTCACAGCTATCTAAAATAGAAGTGGTGTTATTAGGTTTAAATGTATTTTTAATATCCATCCAGACCCTAAAAACCTTTCCGGCAAATGTGGTATCGTTATTATAATCGTGACCCAATGATTTGATATGTTGTTTTAATTCGACAGTAAACGCTAAACTTTGTTGCGATTTATCTTTAAAAATAGATTGTAGGTTAGTATTTCCTTTCGCTTGTTGTTCTACTTTGCGGTATCCTTCATACCGATCATTGTTTATTTTAACCAGATCATTTAATAAGAGTGTTAAATTGATATTGTTTTCTGAGTATTCCATGACTTCCGTCGTTTAATTATGATTGTCTATACAATCATAACTTTTCAATTAAAATGCCATAAAAAAGTAAGCCGGATAGAATACATTCAGCAGAAATTGTGGAACAATATCCTCAGGATTAATTAGGGAAAGTAATCTTAAAGGCAGTTCCACTCCCTACTTTAGAGTCTACTTCAATATTTGCCTTGTGAGATTTGATGATGTTAAGTGTGGAAACCAGCCCTAAACCCATCCCTGTTTTTTTAGTCGTAAAGTAAGGTTCAAACAGCATTTTAAGGTCTTCTTCCTTAATGCCTGAGCCGTTATCTTTAATTAAAATAATAGTGTGTTCCAGGGTTTGATTAAGATGAATGGTGAGTAAACTATCTTCCTGCCCCATGGCTTCTATAGCATTCACTACTAAGTTAAGAATAGCAATTTTAAATTTTTCCTTATCCAGGGTTCTCACTACTGGAAAATTTAAAAGAGAAATATTTGTTTTTATTTTTTTGAGATCAATGCTGTCCTGTGCGATAGAAATAACCTCTCTTAATAACGCATTCAAATCAACTAATTCAGGCTTTATATCAATGGCTTTACTCGATTGTAAAAGTTCAGTAATAATATCGTTAATCCGTTTTGCACCACGTTTAATAATATCCACGTAAGGTTTTTGAGTATCCTGAATCCCTTTTTCTATAAAGCCTTCCAGCGACAGGCCTATATTGGTTAAAGGATTCCTGATTTCGTGAGCCAATGTGCGAACGAGCCTGTAAGTAGCCTCGAGCTTTTCAGATTGTAATTTTGCCTGTTCCGCCTGTACACGCATGGTTTCGTCGTAAAGAATCCCCTGCCAATAAGAAGATTCATTATCGCTCTCGAAATAATTAAGCGACAAATTTCCTGTTTTTATTTCACCATGTTTGGTGAGCAATTTAATATTGTAGTTATGAATGCTTTTTTTATTAATCAGTAGTTTTTTAAAATTGTATTTATCCGATTCGGCTACAATACTTAGAAACGATTGATCTTTCAGTTCATGCGGCATATAGCCCAATAAATATTCGGAAGCCGGATTTGCATCGCTGAAATGTAATAAAGGATCGCAAGTAAAAATAAAGCTTAACGCATTTTCAAAAATTAACCTGAATTTTTTTTCATTATCATTAATGAGTTTAAAGCTTTTGTAGCGTTCGTATGCGTAACGAAGGCAGCGTTCCAGTTTTTCTGAGGTAAGATCGCTTTTAATTAAATAATCATAGGCTCCGTTTTCTATAGCCAGTTTATCAATTTCAAGAGTTCCTTTTCCGGTAAGTAAAATAATGGGTTTATAACAACCATTGTTAATGGCTTCCTTTAATAGTTCCAGCCCTGTTTTAGCGCCCAAGCGGTAATCTAAAAAATAAATATCGTAGGTATTTGAAGCCAGTTTTTTTTGAGCGTCATTGATATTATAGCTCCAACTGCAATTTACATTAAAGGCATCTATCGCTTCGAGGTATTGAGAGGTGATAAAAAAATCGTCTTCATCATCATCAATAATTAATATTTTTAAATCTGATACCATATAGTTATGACTGGGTTTGGGGGAGTATGATCGTAAAGCAGGAGCCTACATTTGGAGTACTGTTTGCGAAAATAAATCCATGATGGTTGTCCACTATTTTTTTACAGATGGCTAATCCAACACCCGATCCTTTATATTCAGCTTTACCATGTAATCTTTGAAAAATTTTGAAAATACGTTCAGAGAATTCTTCATCGAAACCAATTCCATTATCTTCCAATACAATTTTAATATATTTTTTATCTTCCAAAAGCGGGAGGTTTGGATACTCCTGATGGTTGATATTGTTACAAACTATTTTAATAACAGGAGAAACAGAATCTCTCTTGAATTTAATTGCATTGTTGATGAGGTTTGAAAATAATTGCCGGAGTTGTGAAGGGTAAGCTTCTATACTGGGCGATTCGGAGCATTCTATAATTGTTTTAGACTCTTCTATTTTTAATTCAAGGTCATTTAACACACTATCGATACAACTTTGGAGGTTAACCGATTCAAATTTTTTCTCATCAAACGTAAGCCTGGAAAAATCCAGAAGATCTTCCAATAGTATTTGCATATTAGAACAGGAAGAGGTGATGCGATGGATATAATTTTTTCCTTCATCGTTTAATTGTCCTGAAAACTTATGATCGAGCCGCTCGGTAAATGTAGAGATCTTCCTTAAAGGCTCCTGAAGATCATGTGAGGCAACATATACAAACTCCTGCAGGTTATTATTGGATTTATCAAGCTGTTCAATTTTTTGTTCCAGTGCTTTTTTAAACCGATAGGTTTCGGTGATATCTTTTACAATTCCACAATACTCAATTACATCTCCGTTGTCATTAAACTTGATGAAATTTTCAGCATAAATTCTTTTGAAGATTCCTTGCTCGTTGGTAATGGAAAACTCCAGCCGGTAAGGTTGTTTGAGTTCTAATGAGTTCCTTATTTCATCGGTAACAGATTCTATTTCTTCAGGATGTATGTATTTGGCAAATAGATTGAGGCCGCTAACAGCAGAGGAATGGTCAACTCCAAGTATTTCGTACATGCCATGGCTCCATTGCGTATCATTATTCTCCACATTAAAACAATAGGCACCAAACTGTAGAATATTTTCCATATGTGGAAATATATGAGCAAATTTTTCTACAGATAAGTTGTTTTGATACATTTTAAAGCTCGCCGTTAAATTCTTTGTATTGTTTCATTTTATTGTAAAGTGTTTTCCTGTCGATATTTAATAGCTGAGCAGCTTTACTTTTATTGTAATTACATTTTTTAAGCGCCTCAACAATCAGTTCAAACTCCGCATCAATAGAGGCATGCTTCATTCCCTGATCATTTAAAGGCAGTGTTTTTTTTTGGACTTCTGTTGTTACATGTGTGTTATGTTTAACGTCTGCAGTTGATTCCTGTTCAAAGTTTAATTTATCGTAATGAGTAATTTCAAATGGTAAAGCTGAAACTCCTACAAAATCGCCCAGAGTTAAAAGAGTAGAGCGTTTTACCACATTATTTAACTCACGCAAATTTCCGGGCCAAGAATACTGATTAAAAATGCGTACCACCTCGTCGGAAAACCCTTTTACGGATTTATTTAATTCTCCATTGGTTTTTTCGAGAAACACTTCTGCAAACATCATAATATCTTCTTTCCGGTTTCTTAAAGGAGGTACTTCTATGCTAAATTCATTGAAACGGTGATAGAGATCTTCTCTGAACTTGCCTTTCCTGGCAGATTCCGACAGGCGTTCGTTACTTGCTACAATAATCCTTACATCCAGTTCAATATCTTTTACACCCCCTACACGACGCATTTTTCGCTCCTGTACAACCCTTAATAAAGCCATTTGGATATCGTAAGACAAATTGGAGATCTCATCCAAAAAAATGGTACCCCCATTAGCTAATTCGAAACTACCTGTTTTTTGATTAATGGCTCCTGTGAAAGATCCTTTTTCGTGTCCGAAGAGTTCACTGCTTGCCAGTTCTTTTGAAAGGGCTCCGCAATCAATAGCAACAAAGGGTTTGTGTGCTCTTGTGCTGTTATTATGGATTTCGTTGGCAACAGATTCTTTACCACTGCCACTTTCACCGTAAATAATCACACTGAAATTTGTAGGAGCAACTAATTGTATTTGTTCAAGGATAACCCGAAAAATATCACTTTTACCAAACACATATTTACTTTTATATTTCTTGGGTTTTTTTGTATCGGTTTCAGTTACTGTTTCTTTAACGGGACCTTCGGCCGATGAGCTGTCTGATGTGTTTTCCTGTAAGGCTCTTTTTAAGGTATGAAGAATTTCTTCAGGTAACAATGGTTTGGTAACATAATCGAAAGCACCTGATTTCATGATGTTTACGGCTGTTCTCACATCACTGTAACCTGTCATAATAATCACCGGGATGTTTGCATTAATCTGTTTGATTTTTTCCAACAAATCACTTCCATTCATATCGTCCAATCTAAAATCACATAAAACAATATCAGGCACTTGATTTAGAATACTTTCTAATGCGGCCTTTCCGGTGTGGGCTGTAGTAACCTTAAATCCATTCTTAGAAAGATACCTGTTCAATAACAGGCAAATATCCGTATCATCATCAATTACTAAAATATTGTTCATATATATGTTTTTATTTTAACTTTATGCTTTGTAGCATTATTGTAAAAATATGAAAAAAAAACGCCTGCTAATTTATTTTTGCATTTGTTTGGCTTTATTTGTTTTATTAGGCATATCGTTTTTCTATTTAAGCAAATTAAATGCCTTAGAGAAGTACAACAAGCGTGTTGACAATTCCTACCAGGTAATTATACAAACTAATAAGCTGGAACAGAATTTGTTAAATGCGGAAACCGGGCAACGTGGATTTTTGCTAACCCAGGAACCTATTTTTTTAGAGAATTACCTCAAAGAATTAAAAGATCTTCCTAAAATATTTTTGGAGCTTGATTACCTTACTTATGACGACCACGTTCAACAGCAGAATCTGGACACTTTAAAAAATATCATAAACATTCAGCTTAAATTTTTAAAGAGTAATCTCTCCACATCAATTAATGATTCTCTTACTTTAAACCATTTTCATGAAAGTAATATTTACATGAATAGGATCAGGCAGATTATTGGAAGTATAAAACAAAATGAATCCTACTTACTGATTGAACGACATGTGTTTAAAGAGAAAAACAATAAGGAGAGTAAAACCAGTAGTTTTGCATCTCTTATTATTTCTTTTGCCGTGTGTTGTGTAGCCGCAATAGCTATTATTACTTTTTTTAATAAGAGTGAAATACACCGGTTTAATCTGGAGGATAAAATACATAAGCTTCATATACTTAATAATGAGGTAAAGAAGCTCACCCTGGCCAGTACTCATAATTTGCAGGAGCCTATGAGAAAGGTACAAATGCTTATTGACAGGCTGCAATACATTAAGGATAACGACAGTGAGCATCTTTACGCTCAGATCAACAGGATAAAACAAATTTATAATCATCAACAGGAAATAAATAATAACATCGTAAATTATTATGATATTTTATCGGAGGATATCGTTAAAGAAAGTATCGATCTTAATGATTTACTTGAGAACCTGGCAATAGAATTAAACTGGAAGGATCAGCTTGATTTGGAGGTTAGCCGGTTGTATAAAGTGAATGCCAATTCGCACCAGTTAAACATGTTATTTACCAATATTATCAATAATAGCATTCGGTTTAAACATCCCGAAAGAAAACTTTCCATTCGCATTTTTGGCGAAGAGAACCTAGCTAAAAACTATGATTTGGAAGAGCTGAATTATAAAAAGTATTATACCGTAACCATCAGTGATAATGGAATAGGTTTGGATAAACAGTATTACAAAAAGATATTTGAACTGTTTCAAAAAATAGAACTGGAAAATACAATAAGTAGTGGCTCCCAAACGGGAATGGGCTTAAGTTTCTGTAAACGTATTATGTTGAACCATGATGGCTGGATAATGGCGAAGAGTAATCTTCCGGATGGTTTGAGTATTGTCCTGTTTTTCCCGATAACTGCTTAAGTGTAGAAAAAATTCCCCTAAATCTTCCGGGACGCATTAGGAATTGAATTCGTAATGAATTGATTTCCAGTTTTTTATTCCTCTAAAAAATGCGGCACTATTGTTTCAAAGGCATATTGTATATGATGAGTATTTATTAAACTAAAACAAAAACATTATGTTACGCTGGACTTTAATCTTTTTAGTAGTTGCTATAGTAGCAGCACTATTTGGCTTCACCGGAATTGCAGCCGGAGCTGCCGGGATAGCAAAAATATTATTCTTTATTTTTATCGTGTTGTTTCTTATTACGCTTATAGCGGGAGGCACACTACTTAAACGAAAATAAAGAAATAAACCACACAGGATTTATTTCCTGTGTGGTTTTCAATGTTAAACAGTTCTAAGCACTATAAAAAATTCAAGGTTATGGCAATTATCCAATCACAAACTCAAAAGCAAACTCAAAAACTTACTTCTCAGCAAATTCAGTTATTCAATATGCTGTCGTTGCCTACTATAGCTTTAGAGCAATGTATAGCGGCAGAGATGGCTATTAATCCTGCTTTGGAATACGATACGGATGAAATACCTGCAGATGAATCAGACAACTCAAACGATACAGATACCGCTAATAGTGAAACAGAAGATAAAATATCGGAAGGTAAATTAGGTGAGGATTACGATTATACCGATTATATGGACAGAGATTCTTTAGATGATTATAAATATGAATCAAATAATTATGCCGGAGAAGATGAAAAAAGAGAACAGGTATTTTTGGAGAGTCACGATTTTACAGAGCCTCTAATAGAGCAGTTAAGGTTGTTGCCAATAACGGATAAAGAAAAAGAAATTGGTTCTTACTTGATCAATACTCTTGATAATGACGGTTATTTAAGAAGAACCATCAGTGATATTTCAGATGAATTATCTTTTGTGCAAAATACATTTGTAACCGAAGAAGAGCTGGAGGATGTTTTAAGTAAAATTAAAACGTTGGAGCCGATTGGCATCGGATGTAAAAATTTACAGGAATGTTTACTGACCCAATTGAAATATAAACATGAAAAAACAAAAGATACTTACACGGCAATAGCTATTCTTGAAAAGCATATGGATCTATTAACGTCTAAAGGGTTTGAAGCAATTAAAAAAGCGTTAGGTATTGATGAGGAAGAATTTAAAGATGCTTTATCAGAAATAAAAAAATTAAACCCTGCTCCTGCCGGATCTTCTAAAGAAAGCGGGAGTAAAGCCATTACCATAGAACCTGATTTTTCAGTGTCGGTAACGGGGGATAATGTAGAGTTATTTTTAAATTCGGCTAAACATCCTCCTTTAAAAATAAGTGAAGAATATGTGGAAATGCTTCAATCCTATTCGAAATCAAAAGATAAGAGCATGCGGGAAGCTTCGGGCTTTATCAAAAGTAAAATTGAAAATGCCAAATGGTTTATAGATGCGTTACAGCAGAGAGAAAAAACGATGGTAACCGTTGCAAAAGCAATTGTAAGACATCAAAAAAAATACTTTATCACGGGAGAAGAATCTGATTTGAAACCGTTGATCTTAAAAAATATCGCGGAAGAAATCAATTCGGATATTTCAACAATATCCCGTATTGTAAACAGCAAATACATTCAAACGATTTATGGAACTATTTTAATGAAAGGCTTGTTTGCTGAAGGATTGAGTACAACTACCGGTGAAATTGTAAGTACTAACGAAGTGAAAAAAATATTAATGGAGTGTGTATCTGCAGAAGATAAAACAAACCCATTGAGTGACGAAGAAATTGCTAAACAGCTCATCCAGAAAAAATACTCTATTGCCCGCAGAACGGTTGCTAAATATAGAGAAGAACTTAATATTCCAAGTAAAAATTTTAGAAAAGCAGCTTAACTATCGATTACACAACTTACTGCTAATTGTAAAATGCATCCGTCCACTAACGGATGCATTTTTTGTTGAAATGATACTGTTTTTCTACAATAAACAGGGATAGTATATGAATTTTATAGTATTGTAAATGACTTAAAGGAGGTATTGGGGAAATAAATACTCAACCCTAACTAATAAGGCATAAGAATGACCTATAATGGGAGTATCAGAATGGAATCAAACTTGAAACATCTTATATAGGCTTTTATGAAAACTTTAATGATATATTTTTCAAACGGTAATGTTTCGATGCGTTATGGCTTGAAGAACTCTTTCAGGAAGATATATCATTGTAGCGATTATACGATCTAAAAAATAATGTGTTTTAAACAACATTTATAATAGTATTAGTAACCTTTAAAAAAGACGATTATGGAACATCAAACTTTAAACGTTTTCATTTTGAATGATGACGTTATGGTAGCAGGAAAGCTCAGGAAATATCTTAAGAAAAGGTTTGGCGATAAATTAAATATATCACTGTTTTTTACGAGTCGCAGTTGCCTGAGAATGATTAATGGGCAGGTTGATATAGTGGTAGTGGATGATTATTTACAGGAATCTTCTCACAATGGAATTGCAGGTGTTGATATGCTTCAAAAGATCAAGGAAAAAGATCCTCATACGGAAGTAGTGATCTTATCTTCCGATGAGGATGTAGCACTGGCTGTTGATGCGATGAAACATGGGGCACGGGATTATATCCGCAATGAAAAAGGGGCATGGCATAGGGTCTTAACGATTATAGATCAAACGGTTCATCAACCCATTCGTTACCTGATTGCAGAATTTGGTGTGAATGTATTTATGGCGGTCTTCTTTACAACGTTTGCTATTATGGGTATCATTACCTATTTGGCACTCAGGTATTGGGTTTAATCTTCAAGGAAAAGAACGGGGAACTGTTCTTTTTTAATTTTGAAACGTTAGTCACTGATGAGATCAACCGCAGCCTCCAATGGATTTCCAAGACGTTTGTATTTTTTCTTCAACTGAAACATCTTTACATCTTTACTTATTTCCCAAAGATTTATGGGGATCCCAAACGAAATAAAAATACCATCGAATTTAAACCCTTCAATATCATTTATAATAGTTTTTCTATAGCCTATTACGCCCCTTATCCCAATCCACCGAATCGGTTTAAACGTACCGGACAATCCAAAATCTATCAGGGATACAAATCCTCTTAATGTTTTAGAGTGAATTTCCCTATAATCTGTTTTATACCTTAAACGGTTTTCTCCAAAGCCAAACTCTATGGGAACACCCAGAGATACAAAGCGTTTGTTTAAAAAAACATATTCTGTATTAATACTTACATATTGCAACCTTAAATGCCTGTCGAGATAAGTATGTTTTTTATCACTCGAATAATCACTTAATTCATCGGAAAGCGAATAATAACCCAATGTGAGCCTGAATTTTTCTTTGAAGATAGCTCCTATATCAAACCCGTTAATCGTGTAGGAATCGCCATCATAAAATGTGATCTTATTATCCAACCGTACCTGTGGTCTGGCCAATTTTATCCTTACAATATGAAGAGAGTCGAGCTTAAACTGTTTTTTGCTGTATTTTTTCTGAGAAAAAGCAGCGGAGCTCATGATCAATAATACAAGTATGTAAAGGACAATTTTCAAATTAAGGGTTTGGTTTACGGCCTGTATCCATCGGATTCAGGAAGCCAAGTTTTTTAAGTAATAATTTTACCACATTATTCTCCGCTTTGGTTTGTTGATCTGTTACGGTAATAGTTTTATTGGCGTAGGCAATATAGTAAAGCTTTAATAAAATAATAAAATAAGAAATTAGTAATGGCCCGAATACAAGGCCCGGTAAGCCAAAGAACTTCAAACCTATTATAACACCTAAAACAGTAATAACAGGATGCACATCTCCAACCCGTTTTGACACTACCATTCGCACCAGGTTATCAATATTACTTAATACTACGATACAATAGATCCCTACAAATAATCCCTGCCACACATAATTATCCGCTAATAAAAACAAAGTTATCGGCAACCAGATAATGGCAGTGCCAACCAGTGGGATGATAGAGGCAAACCCCGTAAGGATGGCCCATAAGCCGGCATCATTTACCCCTGCAATGCGGTAACAGATATAAGCGAACACGCCCTGAGCAACTGAAACCAATGGCACTCCGATCGCATTACTATAGGTTTGGTCAACTAATTCTTTCCCAAATAATAAGATCTTGGATTTTTTAAATGGAAGAAAGTGAACGATTCGGGCTTCCATCGTATTTGTATTTACCAATAAGAAGTAAAGGAAGAAATACATCATTAAAATGCTTCCGATGGCATTAAAAGAAGAGCTCAGTACACCCCCTAAATTTTCGGCTATATACGTTTTCACTTTAGAACCCATGGTATCGGCAGAAACATCAAAAGGAAGTTCCTTGAGTCTTAAGGTAAATTTATCAATATAGCCCGCAAAAATTTCAGGGTGATCCGATAGATCGCTGGCTTTATTTAAAAGCATGATCACCAACACAGATACCGGTAATACAACAATTACAAATGAAATAATAATGATGATTACCGCAGAAAGAGATTTTTTAAGTTTTTTTCTCCTGGTTAAATAATACATGAAATTTTTAAACAGAGCATAAAAAACCACTGAGCCTAAGAAAGCATTTAAAAACTCCTGTAGTCCTACGAAAATAAAAATACCCAGTAGTAATATAAAAAACGCATAGATATATTTATTAATAACTTCTTCTGATCCCATAATGTTGTTGCTTTAATACCAATTATTGTTCCTGCTTCGTTTGATGGGTACAAAATCAGAAAGAATCGTTGGATTTGATTCGTAAAATATAATAAAAATCTAATATAGTAAAAATGTAGAGTTTTATCTACAGATCATTTAACATGGGCTCTAATTGTATAATTTGAAGGGGTTGTAGCTCGGCATCAGGTTTTGATAATTAAAATAAAAACGTAATTATGAAAAATAAATCAACAATTGAAAAGCTGACGAATAGACTGAATGATCTTTTAGCGGCATACCAGGTAGCTTATTTTAACACCAGGTCATCTCATTGGATGATTAAGGGGGAGAATTTTTTCGAGCTTCATAAGGTATTTGAAATTGCATATAATGACGCTACTGAAAAAATTGACGAGGTTGCAGAACGGATTCTTACCTTAGGAGGTGTTCCTATCTTATTTGCTTCGGAAATGATTGAATCTTCGAAAATCAAAGAGAAAAAAGTAACTGGTGACCAAACAGCCTGTGTTAAAGGAATGATAGAGGACCTCACGGAACTAACGGTTATTGAAAACGACATAGTTAGGATCGCTGATGATCTGGAAGATGTTGTAACAGCTGATATCATAACAAGATATATTGGAGAGCAGCAAAAAACCAATTGGATGCTATACCAGTTCCTGAAGAAAAAATCGCACATTTCTCTTTAAATTTTTAGTAAACGCGTATGAATAATTTATTATATATCATTGCTGTAATTCTTGTAATAGGCTGGGTACTTGGGGCATTTGTATTTAGCCTTGGTAAAATGATCCATATTCTTTTAGTACTTGCTGTAATAGCCATATTGATAAGAATTATCAGAGGAGACAGAATTTGAAAAGTGCATAAATAACTTTCTATTTCAATAAATAAAAGTGCTGGAGGTTTTATGGCGGATAACGCTTTAAGATGCAGCACTTTTTTTAGTTATTCCTTTTTTATTATTTTATGAATTGGAACGATTCATTTGAAATGAAAACATCTGTAATATTTTTGATGGTAGCTTCCCGGTTTCATGAACAGTCGATCAATTTTCGGAATACTTTTTTAGTATATAAGCAAATCTAAATCTATTAGTATCTTTATACATTCAACTTATTAACCGACAGTTTTATTATTATAACATTAAGCAAATGAAAAAATTATTTGATAAATTTTCTTCCAGGGTAACAGCCGCTACGGGGAGCTCTACCGCTTTTATAGGCGCTTTTTTAGTTATTATTATATGGGGTGTAACAGGACCATTTTTTAATTTTTCTGATACCTGGCAACTGGTCATTAACACGAGTACTACCATTATCACCTTCTTAATGGTATTTGTTATTCAACAATCTCAGAATAAAGACACGAAAGCACTTCACCTCAAATTAAATGAACTGATTGCCTGTAATAAATTAGCCAGTAACCGGTTAATAGATATTGAGGACTTAACCGCTGATGAGATAGAATTACTAAAAGAATATTATGTAAAGCTTGCGAGGCTGTCCGCTAAAGAAAAAAGTTTACATTCCACACATTCTATTGATGAAGCGGAACATAACCACGCCCGGAAAGTAGAACACGCTCAGAAAAGATGATCTGATAATCATTGGGATCATAAAAAAGCTTCAACGAATCCGTTGAAGCTTTTTTATAATTAAATAGGATAAAAGTTATTTAATCTGGCAATCTCTTGTGTAACTTCCAAGTGCATCTGAGCCTGTACCTTCCTGGTCGTTACAACGTGACTCAGCACGTGCACGTGTATCTTTAAAGGTATAATCACCATCGGCTGTTGTTAAAGTTGATGAGCCACTTGTTCTTGTTTTTTCACACTCGCATTTGTAATCTTTTTTACAAGATGCTATACTTAAAGTAAATAATGCCATGATGGCAATAACGGATTTTTTCATTTTTATAGATTTTAGGTTTATGATTATAACTACTTATTATAAAAAAAAGTGCCAGCAAAAATTCATGGTCAAAAATCATTACATCCTTTTAAACACTTGATATTCAATGGAAACCCTCTGCTGATGCGTGTTTTTCATGTATATTATTTTCCACATAAATGCCTCCGTAATTTAGATAAGTAAAAATTATTTTTTGTACCTTTACTTAAACTATTCATGAACAAAGATTATATATTAATAGCGGAAGATGATGAGGACGATCAGTTTTTACTAAGGTCGGCTTTCATGGAAATCAGTTGTGATATTGATCTGGTATTTGTGGCTAATGGAATAGACCTCCTGAACCATTTCAGGGAATTTGATAATGGTACTATTAAGAAACTTCCTTCCCTGTTAGTGGTAGATTTGAATATGCCAAAAAAAAACGGCAAAGAAGCCATTAGAGAATTATCGTGTAAAGATTACTTTAAGGATTTTACAACGATTATTTTTTCTACTACCAGTAATGACACAGAAAAAAATAAATGTAAGGATTTGGGAGTAAATGATTTTTTTGTTAAGCCCTCTAATTACAAGGACCTTATGGAGCTGGTTAACACGTTCAGATCTTTAGCGATAGAAAGTGCTAGAGAAATTTAGACAATTTCAATTTTAAATTTTCAAGTAAACTCGTTTTTTTCTCTTCGTGAAATACTTTCGAGGTTAAAAGAGTATTGGCTACTACAGGTAATAAATTTCTGACGATAAATCCTGAGTTTTTCAGAATAACCTTTTTCATAATGAAATCTACTGCACCGGTTATGAGTATCCTTGGTACTTTTGGCCCTACAGGTGAGCCCTCTTCTGCAATAAAATTACCTTTCAGTTTTCTGATATCTTCTTTTACAACGTCTGCTCTTTGTTTTAACTCTTCAATATTTTCTTTAAGAAGATCGGCAGACTTGGCAACCTGTGCATGAACGATTTCTTGTTCTTTTAGCATGGCGTCATAATCATTCATGGTTTTACTCACTTGTAAAAGGATCATATTTTTGAGTTTGTTTTTAGCAATCTTATCTTTTAATAATAAGTAAATACCTAATACAATAAAATAAAATCCACCTACACTAAGAAACCCAAGGGTTCTTGAGTTCAATACATCGCTCAGGTAATAAGCTAAACCGAAATTTATGAATAGAAATGAAAATAAACCAAACACTGCAATAAATCCCCCGCTGATACCACCGGCAATCACATTTGTAACACGCTCATATATTTCTAATTTAAAAGACTTAGTCTGTAAATTAATATATTCATTTGTGTTGGTATACAGATCTCCAACGATTTCGCCTACTTTTTCCATAATATAATAATATTGGATCATTAAAAATATTCCGGTACCGTGGATTTAGGTACCGGAATACAATTTCAAAAAATTACGATAAAGCTTGTTTAGTAGTATCTATACCAGCTTTAACTTCTTTCTTAATTCCATTAGCGTGTTGTCTTAAATCATCAGAAACATCTGCTAACTTTTCTTTTCCGTCAGAAAGAAAATCAGTTAACTTGTCACTTAAATCTCCAATGGAATCTTTAATTGATTTACGCATGTCTGCCCCTTTTTCGGGAGCCAATAACATACCTATTGCTACGCCTGCTGCACCTACGGCTAAGAGGCCTAAAATTGTTTTTGCACCTGTTGTCATGATCTTAAGTTTTAAATGGTTATGTCTTTATATTGTCTGCTATTGTTAATTATAAAATGATGCCATCATCCGTTCGAATTATTTTACATTTTTTAGTAAAAAATTGTGGATTATATTTTTATAATGTAGATATTTATACTCAGGCAATGGTTTCAGGGGCGCTAAAAATATTAATTATAGATGACGAACCCGATTTGTGTTTTTTGTTATCAAATCTGCTCATTTCACAAGGATATGACGTTACTTATTTCCACACGTTAAAATCCGGAATAGAAGCTATTAAAATAATAAATCCGCAGTGGCTTATTATAGATAACAATTTACCTGACGGATTAGGTTGGGAAAAGACGGACGAAATTTTAGAAATAAATGAGCATCTTCATATTATAAAAATCAGTGCAAATCCTGATTCACCAAGAACAGGTAATCGTTACAATATTCACTACCTTATAAAACCAATTAAAGTTCAGGCCATTGTTGAACTTATAAACGAACAACATCCTTAAAGTGAATTAGTATCAGGCTGTTGTTTTTGTTTTTTCATAAAAAGTTTATTTATCTGGAGTCGTTTCGCATAGTATTTTAACCGGCTTCCTATTGGGACATCAGACGTGATTTTTTTAAGGATCACCGCTAATATTAATCCGAAGATGACGTAGGCTATAAATAAAATAAAGCCGGGTTGTAATGATGTTTCATTGGTAGCAATAGTAGCAAGGGATTGAGTCTTCATATTCAAATGTTTCATCTGGTTATCGAGAATTCCTTTAAAACCAATATACGCCATAAAGATGGCTACAACCATCACATCGGCCATTGACCATTTCCCGGATTTAAATGCAAAGAAATAAAGAAATTTATTTTTTTTCCATTTATCATTTCCTAATAGGTAAATTTTTGTACAAAGCAATTTTGTAACAGGAAACAGTACGCTGAACATGAGAATTAAAATACCTACAAATATGGAATCGGGTTTTCCGGCGGTTATCAATATATGCACTACATCCAAAATACTTTTGCTTTGATAAAAGATAACCTGGTCATTAAATACCATATGCTTCCCTATCATTTCAAAATTGAGTTCCTTAATGCGGGCGTCAATTTCAATCATGGGAGCGGTTAAGCCTATCGCTAATACAACCAAAGCTAATAGTACTGACATTGTAAACAAAGGGGTATACATATTTCGCCTGTTGCGGAATACAATCCAAAGAAGTAAGACAAGCGTTAAGCAGCCAATCAGAATAAATGTATCCAAATATGTTTTTTCCTGGAGATAATCTATTTTCTTTTCTGCTTTTTCATTAAACTCTTTAATAGTTGCAACATGGTATTGATTTAAAAGAGCTTGTAGTTTTATCGTATTATTAATACTATCATGTGTTGTAGCTGCAAATTCTTTTAATTTGTTTTGTGCCAAAAACCGTAAACGCTCCTTACTGCCTGGTTTTTTTAATTCATCAATAATAAGCTGACTAAACTCAGGAACTTTGCTCTTATAGGCATCTACATCTATAAAATTCTTAACGGCGAACTTTGTAATCTTGCCTTTAAAAGTTGTTTGCTTTTTGTTTATCATAGACTCTGCTTTAGTAACTAAAGCACCCAGAATTTTATTGAGCTCTTTTTTAAGTGTATCTTCTTGTTGGTTACTGAAATCAAATTCCTCGATCTGTGTATCTACAATCTCAAAGATGTTTGTTTTCCAGGTGTCAACGGATAACAGGCCATACTTAATGTTATTTAACTCACTATAGTCTTTTCTGATCTCGGCTCTTTTGTGTGAGTACTTTCTGATATTGCAGCCGCACCACACAGCATATAGCAGTACAGGGGTTAACCCTAATACCAATAAAAACTGGTAAAATCTTTTTAATCCTGTTTTTTGAGTAACAGTGTCTTCCATAATTCGGGGTTTATCCTATAAATAAGTGCCGTAGGATTAATACGTGCATAGAGAAATTTATTTTTTATCCTTAATACTATTTTCAGTAATTAATACCATATCTAAATGTGAACGTACTTCCGGAACTTCAGCAGCAGCCCAGCTTTTTATCTCTGCATCATCACATTTGTCGGCAGTTTTTTCATAAAACCTTAAAGCCTCTTCATGTTTATATTTCATTTGTTCGGTAAACGCTTTGTCATAATCAAATCCTATTTTTTCAGATAGCTTTTCCAATTCTTTTCTTTGTTCTTCTGTAAGATCAGAAGGTAATGAGATCTGTTTTTTAATAGCAAGAGCTTTAATATCTGTATTCATTTTAGTGTGTGCTTCCATGAGCATCTCACTTAATTTTTTTACCTCCTCGGTAGTGGCATTGAGCGAAGCATTTTCAGCAGCTTTAATTTCAAATAAGTTTGCTGAATAGGCATGAACTAATTTGTCTGCGGTTTTTTCTTCATCTTCATCAAATTTTTCGTCGTTCATTTCATCAGCAAGCTCTTTAGAGTCTTTGTTTTCATTTGAACAGGAAGTAACAGCAACCGTTAATCCCAAGCATAATAGAGCGGTGTTTAATGTTTTTGTAAGTGTCATGATATGTGTTTAATAGTGGTTTATAATGAGGTGGATTGATAGAGGATTAAATATTGTTTGAATCATTAATTAATAGAATTGAATTTGGTTTTGAAGAGATTTAACAGTCCGGTTACAGGAAAGTAATACCACATATCTTTCCTGAGGTAGTGCTTAATATCAATAGAATTTAAACTACCGGTATAAAGGATCGCATCCTGCAACTGGCGTAGAGATATATCCCATTTTTTTGTCCAATAAACCAAATTGACAGAATCTTCGGGATGAATGAAGTGATCTTTGATTTTCATAGTTTTTTGAATTTAAAATTTAACCGACGTTATTTTGTGAAATGTTAATATCAAATCCAATTCCTTTGTAATCACCTGTTTAATGGGTAATTTAAACTATGAGGCGCCTCTTTTTCAATTAAATTGTCGATTATAATCCCCAATAGAATCTGATACTCCTTTTATGACCCCATGCCAGCGGCATTAAAATTTGTACCCTTAGTTCAATTGAGTATAAAACAAATGCCATTTTTTGAAACGGGTTTTGGTAAAACAAAATTTGGCTGATTTTAGTTTTAGGGTGTTTGGGAAACAAACAAGTAGTTATAAATAATAGAGAATATGGCAGGCTGTAATTTTAGTATAGAATTTTCGGGTAGTGCTGAAGAACTTGTTCAACAGGCAAAAGAGGGGATTACGAAAGTGAAGGGAAAATTGATAGGGGATAGCAATAGCGGTTCATTTCATATACCTACACCATTAGGTAATATTAAGGGAGGATATATTATAGAGAATTCAGTTATTACGCTAAATATAGATGATAAGCCTATGCTCCTAAGCTGTAAACGTATAGAAGCAGAACTAAGAAAATTTTTAGAGTGAGCACCGGGTTATCTTGTTTTAAGGTGCCATGATTATTGTATAAAATGTGTAGAAATTAGTCTACAGCTATACTTCAAACAACACTAATTGTATCAGGCACTCTTTTATATAAACTCACTTAAACTATCGATATGATTTCCAGACTTCCAAAAGGCAAGCTTATTATTATTGGCGGAGCCGAAGACAAAGGGAATAGAATAGCAAGTGATGAACATGAGATGTTAAGGCATATTAAACGACTCGAAATATTGAGTGAGTTAATACCAACATCAAAGCAAAAAGGAGGAATTGAAATTATCACGACAGCTTCCTCCGAACCTTTTGAAGTAAACAAAATTTACAAACAGGCATTTCTTAACATAGGCTTTAAGAATGTTGATTTTATGAGTATTGGAAATCACCCTGATTCCCATAATCCTATTTTTATAGAAAGAATAAAAAAATCGCATGCCGTATTGTTTAGCGGAGGTGACCAGTTTCGTTTATCTACCATTCTCGGTAATACAGATATTTTAGAAACCGTGAAAGAAAAATATTTATCGGACCCCGACTTTATTGTTGCCGGCACCAGTGCCGGAGCAATGGCTGCTCCTGTATTAATGATGTATGAAGGAGAAAACACAGAAACTCTTTTAAAAGGAAATATAAAGATCAGTTCGGGCCTTGGATTTTTAGACGGATGTATTGTGGATACGCATTTTACAAGCAGAGGTCGGTTTGGACGTTTGGCGCATGCCATCATCATGAATCCTACCTGTGTTGGGATAGGATTGAGTGAAAATACGGCGCTGATCATTAAAAAAGGCCGGGAGGCTTACTGTATCGGTTCAGGAATGGTAATCATTATTGATGGTAAAACGGTAGAGCATACGAATATTGCCTATGCGGAAGATGATGAGGCCTTATGTATTGAAAATTTACGGGTGCATATTTTATGCGAAGGAAACGGATATATGTTGGAGGAACGAAAATTTGTAGCTGACAAAAAAGATATTAAAAGAGAAGAACGCGCAGAAATCAGGGATTTGAAATCTAAACATAAGATGATGATCATCAAAAAAATTGATTCCAGGTAATTGTTTCAACACTTAGCCAATGGTTTATAAGCTTTTAATATGATAATTTTTAGGATTATCCCGTATCAGGAAAGAGGGCATATTTGATGTCAGATGCTTAAAGTGTTGAACTATTTTTTTTCTCATCAATTTAATTGATAAAACATGATTATTAAGCCCCAAATAACAAGGACTACACAATTTGTTTGATTTTAAAGTATCCATTTGCCTTTTTGGTGTTATAGTAGTAAACTTTACTATTATATACTTACGAAACAGGAGATGTGTTTGAATTTACATCTAAAAAAAAGTTAAAGAACAAAACGTGGTACTAAACTTGGATTACACCGGGAAGTAGTGTTAACTAAAAATCGAATTACATGGTAACGCAATATTCATTTATACAGCCTGAGACGAGCTATAGCAGCGTCGTTAACAAAGATGTGACAAAAAAGATAGAGGCTCCAACCAGGCATGAGGCAATGGTTTTATTTGAAAACGCCAAAAAAAGGTTGAATGATATTAATAACTGGACACTTTTTTCCGAAAAATCTCCGGCCGAATTTCAATTAACGGACGGAGAGGGGAATTTATTGAGTGCTTCAACACCCCAACCCGGTAATTTAATAAAGGTAAGATTTCATGCTCCTGCTTCTGATACACAGCATGCATATATATGGTATAGAATAGAAAACTTTATACATGAGAAAAATTTATTAAAAGATACAGAAGACTTTGGATTTAATACGAGGCAAATAAGAGATCCCTTTTTATCGAATGACCAGGCCGATTCAAATTCGGGGGTAACCTGTATTTTTATGATAACCCGATCAGGCTGTATTGTGAGTGCCCTGGAAGTGGAAACCAGAAAAGTATTTGGCCATAAAACCGTTTCTCCTTTCAGTAAACTTAGAAACAAATTTTCTACAATGCTCGATCTTGTTAACCCTTCCAATCATCAATGGAAGCCTCTTTTAAATGGGGTTTTACAATAATTATCGATTATGTTTTTAGAGAACTATCATCTGTACGGATGATGGTTTTTTGTTTTATGGATGTTCTTATTGGAGATGGTATCGGGAGAGTATTGATTTTGCAGTAGCTTTTAAATAAAATGTATTATTTTTTTAAAAATTAAATCCAGGGAATAAAAGCTACCGTATATGATAGAAATTATAAAAAACTACATTATGAAAATGATTACAAAAATGGCAGTATTAGCGTGTATAACGTTATTGTCTCAGGGTGCTTTCGCACAAGCAAAAATGGATTCTAATGAAAAAACAGTTATGGTTGGCGGTGCAGCAATGTATCCTTCCAAGAATATTGTTGAAAACGCAGTAAACTCAAAAGACCATACAACGTTAGTTGCAGCTGTTAAAGCAGCAGGCCTGGTTGAAACCTTACAAAGTGCCGGCCCTTTTACTGTATTTGCTCCAACAAATGAAGCTTTTGATAAATTACCAAAAGGGACTGTTGAAACTTTAGTAAAACCCGAAAACAAAGTAACCTTAACAGGGATTTTAACTTACCATGTTGTTTCAGGGAAATTAAATGCATCGGATATTGCCGCGTTAATTAAAAAAGGAAATGGTAAAGCTGAATTGAAAACAGTTGCAGGAGGTATATTAATAGCTTCGATGAAAGGCAATAACCTGATCTTAACAGATGAAAAAGGTGGTACTTCTATGGTTACCATTAAAGATGTGAATCAAAGTAATGGTGTTATTCATGTAGTGAACACTGTATTAATGCCTAAATAAGGTTATAAATTCAGGCAATGAAAAACCTCATACATCATGTATGAGGTTTTTTTATATCTCATCTATTTTACGTTTCAAATAAATGCCTTCTTTCTCATCTTCCAGGCTGCCAAATAAAACAACATTAGCAATTTGCAAGTAGGCTATAATGATAAAGGAAAGCGCGGTTTTTAAAATGTATAAGGCAAAGTACAAATGAGTACTATAGCTAAAAATGCTGATAAAATAAAAAACTCTGTCTAACCCACTGAATAAAAAAAGAGCAATCACCAAAATAAATGAAGTAGTAAGCCAGGTCTTTTTAAGTTTTGTTCGTGTAATTTCCCATACTTTTTTAACCGCTATAGTTGTATCGGTGTTATCGCGGTAACATATAAATAAGGAGGCAAATAACATATAAAAAGATAAGGGTACTATAATGAGTATAGGAACATATTTAAAAATCTGTTCTAGGTAATAGAAAATAATGGCGTCTGAATTCGTGTCATAACCGGGTTGATAATTATCGAGCAGGCTAAAAATATAGAATAAAAATTGCCTTACAATAAAGTAGCCGATAAAAAAAATCGAAAAATTTCCGGCAGAGTGTTTAAGTTCGCCCGTAAATCCTTTCCTTAAATTGGCAATTGAAGCTTTTTCTTTTGGATCATCAGCAACATCTGTTAGTACAAGGTGTTTATTAATGGCAAGATTATAGATAGCAAGGCCAATGGCATATATCAAAAATGTAAGGATAAAAAGGATGAAAGCATTTTTATCAAGCTTTTCTTTGTAGTACAATATGCGATCGAAGGAGTTTATACTATCTGTAAGGCTAATGGATGCAGAGATAGAAAACAAAATAAAAGGCAAAGCCAAAATCCCTATTCCGAAAAACAAAGTAGCTGCATGGTTTGACACATAAGCCATGGCAGATTTTAAAACCCCCATTGTATTGCGGGTTTTTGTGATATAAAAGGTCTTTGTTTTTTTATTTACAACCATAAACACGTTAGTTACGAAAATGGAAGATATAAAAAAAAGTGAAACCTAATGGGTGAGAGCACGCTTTTAACTTTTATAGAGAAGCAATTTCTCTTATTTCCAAAGAAGTATCTTTACCGGCTAATATGGGGCATGCTTTTGCTAATTTAATGGCTTCATCATAAGAAGAAGATTTTACAATGATATAACCCATCATGGTTTGTTTAACTTCTGTAAATGGTCCGTCGAAAATTTCTCCGTTTGGTTTTAACACTTTACCGCTTGTTTTAAGGTGGTTGCCTCCTTCGGCCAGTTTATGTTTCGCTGCGATGCTATCTATCCAATTCATCCACCGTTCATTTCTTTCTTCCATTTCTTTAGAAGTTGTTTTAGAAATAGCGGAATAATCACCTCTGAATATTAATAAGAATTGTTTCATTTGTTGCGTTTAAATGATATTAACGAAGTAATAAAAAGAATTGCGTTCAACATATGTGTAAACACGACAATACGAAGGGGTTATTGCGACACACTTTAAAAGGGGTTAGAGTAGTCAATCTTAAAATACCGTATTTACAAAACGAGTTCTTCAAATAACCGTTTTGCTGTTTGTTCCAAATTGTTACATAAACCCGGATGAGGCCTGGATGTTTGAACGACAGAACTGCGTACAGCGGTTAACCAACGAAAACGGGAAGCTATATCCATTTGTGCAATAGGCCCGCATTTTTCGGCACCATTCGCTATTTTTTCAAACGATTGTAAATTCAATTGAACCTGTTGCAGATCAAGGTCTTTAGAAAACAAACGAAGTTTTTCTTCATTCAACATAAAATGTACCCTGATGAATTTTGCTTGTTTGCAAAAAAGAATAATACCTACATTGAGGAATTCTTCCCGCTCTACCATTGGTAAAATGCGGATCACGGCATACTCATATAAGTGTTTCTCTTGCATTTTGCGCTTCTTTTGTAAAGATTTCGGAATGATTCAATCGGGTAACCAAAAATTGAAAATAGGTTTCTCTTAATGCTTCAGGGCTTTCTTCGGTATCTCTCCATTGTAGCCACTCATCAGGAATAAGTTCTACAATAGCTCTGATAGTTTCTTCGGTCAGTACTTTTTTGTATTCAGAATTTGTTTCCGCTAATAAGCCTGCCTGGGGTAATAAAACGTGTTCTTTTATAAATGCAAAAGGACTTTTGGCGTGAGTTTCAATATTAGTCCAGGAATGCTGAAAGGACAGACATGCGCCATGATCGATTAACCATAACTGTTTATTCCAGATCAGCATATTGGTATTTCTGAATGTACGGTCAATGTTGGTGATATAAGCATCCAACCATACAATTTGTGAAGCCAGTTTTGGATCTACAAGGGTTACAACCGGATCAAATGTGATGGCTCCTGATAAAAAATGCAATGCTAAATTTAAGCCCTTACTTCCTTTCAGGAGGTCTTGAATTTCTTCGTCTCCTTCTGTTCTTCCAAATGCTTCATCAAGGTTGGCGAAAACCAATTCCGGAATTTTTAAACCTAAAGCACGGGCAATTTCTCCACCAATTAATTCGGCTATTAACGCTTTTACGCCATGTCCGTTACCTTTAAATTTTAAAACATATTTAAAATCATCGTCGGCCTCAGCTAATGCGGGGAGTGAGCCACCTTCGCGCAACGGCTGAATATAGCGCGTTACATTTACAGTTCTTAAAGAGGGTTTTTGTGATGCCATCAGAATTTAATTATAGAGAAACACTAAGCATTTCAGAAAATCAAATTTACTATTTTTATAAACACTAAAGCCTATTAAAATATCACTTCCGTTGTATGCAAGTAGTATTCTTTAGGTTTAATGGGGATTCATATTTCTTCTTCTAAAGCCGGATCATTTCCTTTGTGTTTTTCTCCCAGGATTTCAAAATGAGGTCTCACCATAACTCAAAGGTTGTATTATTGGTTAAGGACATGGTAGCATGTTTGCCAACCAGGTTTTTTTCGGCAATTGTTTCTATTCTTGTTTCCATCTATTTGCAAATAGATACATTAAAAATATCCAAACGAACAACAGGTATTATTTTAAAAAATAATACTTAAAAGCTTTAAAAACACGCTTAATAAACCTTCTTTTTAAGTTGGAACGCAATAATTTAATTTCCAATTCTAAAGCAATTCTAAAGATATTTTGTAAATAGTTTGTAGGATTCAATTTTAACAAAAAACCCAATGTTTATTGATGTTTTAATAACAAAATAGTCATGTGATTTTGTTTTATTATGTACATTATTTAGCCTACATTTGCCACATAAGAAAAGTGAACACCCTAAAAGAATTGTTTTAGTTGTAAAGCAATACCTCTTTAACCACTTTAAAGAATCATACATTGTATATTTTTTAAAATGGAAACAAAGCGTCTATCGGGTAATTTAAATCTTAAAAAAGGTTGGCTCGCTTTATGGTGTTTTCTTGTTTTTTCTTCCGCTGCACAAATTTCTACATTTCCTTATTTCGAAAATTTTGAAGCCGGACAGGGCGGTTGGATTCCGGGAGGAATATTATCCGACTGGACGTATGGTACACCGGCCAAACCAATTATAACCGGTGCAGGTGGTGGTACAAAATGCTGGATCAATGGAGGACTAACATTAACAGGAGTTGGATATAATTATAATGAAGTTTCTTATGTAGTAAGCCCCACGTTTAATTTTTCTTCGCTGGCTTATCCCTGGATCTCTTTTAAATTATTTTGGGAAACCGAAAAAAAATGGGATGGTGGTAATTTACAATATTCACTCAATGGTGGTACAACCTGGGTAAGAGTGGGTGCTGTTGGTGATCCTGTAGATTGCATGAATGATAACTGGTACAATACTAATTCGATTAGTCAGTTAATTTCTTTAGATCCTTCAAAGCAAGGCTGGGGCGGTAATCATTATCCTGCTGCAGCAACAGGAACAGGCAATGCAAATGCTACCGGTGCCGGTTGTCAATTAGGTTCGGGTTCTATGAGTTGGTTGGTATCCAAACATTGTTTAGTTGGTTTGGCAGGTCAACCAAATGTGAAATTCAGGTTTACATTTGGTGCGGGGTCTACCTGCAATTATTATGATGGTTTGGCTTTTGATGATATTCTAATTCAGGAGGGATTACAAAATGCTCCTGACTTTTCACTAGCATGTGCGGCTACACCGAACTCAATTAATTTTACAAGTATTCTTCCAGCCTGTCCAAATCCGGCGTCAACTACTCTCGCCTGGAATTTTGGAGATCCGGGATCGGGGGCTTCTAATACTTCATCGGCTGTTAATCCTTTGCATACATTTTCTGCATCAGGTGTTTACACCATTAGTCTCACACAAACCGGCGGCCCCTGTAACCCCCCGGGAATAATAACTCATACGGTTTCAATTATGAACAGCTCAATGACGGCTACAACATCTGTAACCTGCTTTGGTGGAAATAATGGTAGCGCTACGTCAACAGTGAGTAATGGAACCACACCCTATACCTATTCATGGTCGCCAACAGGAGGGAATAGTTTAACCGGAACAAATTTAACGGCAGGTAATTATACTTTAACGATACAGGATGCTTTAGGGTGTAAAAAAACATCTACGGTAACTATCCTGCAACCTGCAGCATTAACGGCGGCACCACTTTTTACTAATGTACTATGTAATGCCGGAAACACAGGAGCCGCTTCGGTTACAGCAGGTGGTGGAATATCGGGATACACTTACAGTTGGACTCCCTCCGGAGGAACATCGGCTAGTACGTCTAATTTAGTTGCAGGCTCATACAGCGTTATTGTAAAAGATGCAAATAACTGCCAAACAAATGCTTCGGTAACTATTACACAACCATCAACCTTAAATGTATCTGTAAGTGTAACTAACACACCGTGTGGGAATAGTATTGGTTCGGTAAGTTTAACAACAAGCGGTGGTACTCCTAATTATTCGTATGCCTGGTCACCAAACGTGAGTTCAGGAAGTTCGGCTAATTCTTTGGGAACCGGTGTTTATGCAATTAGTATTACAGATAATAATGCCTGTGTGAGTACCGTTACAGCCAATCTGACGTCGAGCAACGGGCCAACGGTTGCCATTACTCATACAAACATTTTATGTTATGGTGGAAATACCGGAATAGCTGCTGCAACAGTCACAGGAGGTACAGGTGCATTATCTTATAGTTGGTCGCCTTCGGGTGGAACCGGTTTAAATGCCTCTAATTTACCGGCAGGTAATTATAATTTAATTGCGACGGATGCTATTGGTTGTACGGGAACATTCAGTGTATACATTTCTCAGCCAACAACTCCTTTAACAACTGTTTTGAGTGGAACACCTGTTACCTGTAACGGATCAGCGAATGGAATGGCTTCGGCAATCGCGAATGGCGGCACCCCGGGATATACCTATAGTTGGTCTCCGGGAGGTGGATCAGGTACTACTATAAATTCACTTTCGCCAACTACCTATAGTTTAACTGTTACCGATCTTAATAATTGCATCACCACGCATACCATTTTAATGACCGAGCCTACTAGTTTAACAACAGTTATTTCAGCAAGTAATATAACGTGCAGCGGCCTGTCTAACGGAACGGCATCTGTTACAGCCAGTGGAGGCAATTCAGGTTATATTTATAACTGGCTTCCTGGTGGAGGAACTAACGCCGTAACTCCTTCAAACTTATCAACCGGCAATTACAGTGTTACGGTAACGGATGCGAAAGGATGTGCTAAAACAGCTACAGTAACTATCACTCAACCGTTACCATTGATTGTTACTGCAACTGGAGGTAATGTAACCTGTTACGGACAAACAACAGGCTCGGTATCAGCAACAGCAAGTGGTGGTGTGGGTAGTTATGCCTACCATTGGCAACCTTCGGCATCAACCAATTCTATAGTTACAGGCCTTGGTGCAGGGACTTATTCTGTTACCATAACCGATGCCAATAATTGTTCAAAAACGGATGTTGCTTCTGTTACTCAACCCCCGCAACTCTTCATAACAGCATCAGCCGATCAAACAATTTGTATCGGACAATCCGCTTCGTTAACCGCATCGGTGAGTGGTTCCCCAACGTATACGATCAATTGGCAACCAATGAATAATAACGCAAACACTGTTGTTGTATCTCCTGTAACTTCTACAACTTATACGGCAATAGCTACAAACAGTGCCGGTTGCACAAGTGCACCCACTGTTATTGCTATATCAATAGCTCCTTCTGTTTCGTTAACCGTTATAAATAGTATGATAGTTTGTGGCGGAGCAGCGGTTACTTTAACCACGAGTGCTACAGGTGGTAGTGGTAATTATCAATACATTTGGTTACCAACGAATGAAACAACAAGCTCTGTCACCTTTACAGCTACTACACCAAAACAGTTTACCGTTAATGTAAGCGATGGCTGCACGGCTGCAACAAAAACAATGACGGTTTCAGTTAGCATTAAACCCACTATCAAAAATTTCCCTCCTGTTTCAGGGTGCGCACCTCTATGTATCCATTATTACGATTCAACACTTATTAAATCAGGTGTTATTGCTTCCTGGAATTGGAATTTTACAAACGGAGAGGTAAGTGCTTCTGCAAGCCCTACCATTTGTTTCACTAACGGAGGTAATTATAACGGGACATTAAACATTGTTACAACTAATAACTGTTCCTACAAACTGGCTGATATATCAGGGATTACGGTTATTGCAAAACCGCATGCTGATTTTGTTTCTGATATTGGATTTGAGAGTACAGAATATAATTCCACGTTTGTGTTTACAAATTCTTCCAGTAATTATACAAGTATTCAATGGGATTATCCAACTCCGGTAACGTATGGAAACTCTATTACCAAAACCTTTCCTGATACCGGAACGTATTCGGTAACACTTATCGCGTCAAACACCGGAGGATGTATAGATACTGTAACCAAACTTATTGTGATACGTCCTGAATTTACCTTTTATGCGCCAAATTGTTTTACACCCAACAATAACACATTGAATGATACTTTTTTACCAATAGGTACAGGTTGGGACGTATCTACATTTAAAATGACTGTTTTTGACAGATGGGGAGAACTCATCTACCAAACACATGATGCTGCTGCCGGTTGGGATGCCACTCATAAAAACCATACAGAAAAAGTAAAAGAAGATGTTTATATATGGAAAGTTGAGCTAAAAGATATTTTTCATAAAGAACATAGTTATGTAGGGCACGTAACTATTTTAAAATAACAGAAATAAATAACACATTTGATACCTGGTGTCATTAATTCCCTGCACCCTGCGGATTTGTTAAGTTTGTATCTTCTATCACCTTATCTTTTTTAAATTCGAGCTTACCGAATTTATAAGTAAAGTTAATTCCAAACGATCTGTAGGGAAGTTGCCTTACCGTTATGGATGTAAAATTAGATCCCGTAAGATCACTTTTTTGATTCACATACTTATTGAAAGGATTTGTGGCAGTAATGGCAAGGCTTGCTTTTTTGTTTAAAAATTGTTTGCGTAAGGCAAAATTATAGGTTGTAAAGGAAGGCATTTTACCTTGCGCATTGATTCGTGGAGAATTAAAATTACCAAATAACTCTACACTCAGGGTATTAGTTATTTGATAGGATGCATTTAAGTTGATTCTGTAATTAAAGCCACTGATATTCATCCCGGGGTCGATGCTGTTAATAATATAGCGTTGAAAAGCGGAAGCATTACAGCGTAAGCTGATATTGGATGTTACAGGAACAGAAGCAAAAACATTGAGTCCAAAATTATTTTCTGAACCTATATTTTCACGGGTTGTGAGGGTAATATTTGTATTTACAGAATCCCCCAGTGTATAGGTAGGGTAGAACACTGTATACTGCTGAATATCCTGTCGGTTAAACTGAGAGAAGAGAGAAACATTTAATGTGGCTCCTTTCTTTAAAAAAGCATTGTATCCTAACTCGATCTTATCAGAAAACTCAGGTTTTAAATTGGGATTTCCTGAGGTGAAATTTTTGGGATCACTGGCATTTATAAAGGGATTCAGATCACGATAGTCGGGCCGTTGGATGCGATGGGTATAGCTTAGCTTAAGCAGGTTATTGTTTTTAAAAGTATGAGAAACAACGGCTGAAGGAACAAAAGAAAAATAAGGCGTTACGTTTACTTTACCGGCATTAGAATAGTTTGCCTGAGTTTCGGTATACTCATACCTTGCCCCCGCTTTTATATCAAGAAACTTTAATTTAAAGGTTGAAGATACATATGCAGCATACACATTCCGGTTATAATTAATGGTATTAGAACGGCTTGTATTATAGTCGTAATTATCGGTAGTTGTATTTAATAAAAACACATCCGACTTGCTGTTTAGCTGATTCAATACAGTTTTAGCACCTGCTTCCATAAGGATATGCTTATTAACCGGTTGAACGTAATTAAGAGAGATATTGGTTTGTTTATCACGGCCCGGGTTTTTTCCATTCGAACCATTGTAGATTACATCAGGAGATAGATAACTTTGTGTTTGCAGGTAATAAGAGTAATTAGCGCCATCAGAGGCACTGTATAAAATATCAAGTTCCTGATCTTCCTTTTTAAATTTATGCTTGTAATTAAGGTTCCAATCGTATGACTGAGAATTAAAATTACTTGTAGCACCAATTAAGTTACTCACATCAGCTAAGGTATTGCCATTACTGTCTTTTGAAATAGTTTCGCGGGTAGTATACCCTTTAGTGTTATTTGCAAAGTAATTATAACTAAGGCCTCCGCTGAGATTGTCTTTAGGAGATAATTCCCAATCAAAGCTTAACCCCGTTTGGTAACCGCTTCTGCTAAAATTACTTTTTCCATCCTGTAACAAGGTGGTTGATTCATTGGATGAAGGATCGAGCGATTGACGATTCATCTTATTAAGGGTTGTAGAAAGGAGTTGGGCATTTCCACTTCCAAAAGCATTTACTCCGAATTTACCTTTACGGACACTCAGGTTGAGAGAACCGTTTTCGAGGCGGGTTCCTGCAGATAAAGAGAGGTTTCCATTAACTCCCTGGGCAGTTACTTTTTTTAAGATGATATTAATAATACCACCGGTACCTTCTGCATCATACTTCGCTCCAGGGCTGGTAATTACTTCAATACTCTGGATCTGGCTGACAGGAATAGACTGTAGAACATCCGATAAATTATTTCCAAAAACACTGGAAGGCTTGCCATTGATAAGGAACCGGATGTTAGCGTTTCCCTGTAATTCAACATTCCCGTTCACATCAACCGATACCATTGGCACTTTCTTTAACACATCACTTGCAACGCCTCCCTGTGAAGTAAGGTCTTTATCTACATTGTAAACTAATTTGTCAATTTTGTTTTCGATCAGGCTTCTTTCTGCCGTTACTTCCACTTCCCGGAGTGTACTCTGAATAGTGGAGAGCTTTATATTTTCCAGCGCAAGCGTTGAATGTTCGGCGCTTATAGTAATGTTATTTATAAAAAGTGTTTTATAGCCTATAAAATAAATTTGTAGTTTATAATTTCCGGAGGGAACTTCTTCAAGTGTAAATGTCCCTTTATCATCAGAGGCAGAACCATCTATGGCTTTATTTGTTTCGGTAGCAATAAGGCCAATGGTAGCATATTCCAGCGCCTGTCCGGATAAAGAATCAATAATGGTTCCGGTTATTTTTCCATTCCCCTTAGTTTCATGATGTTGCGCCTTTAATTCAGTGATATAAAAAAGTAATGTGAGAACAATGAGTAAGGCCTTATTTTTCATGTAATAGTGTAGGTTAAAATACCTGTTTGAGCATTTTCTCTTGGGGATTGTATTTTATTCTAAATAGCCTCGTAATAAAGGATAAGGTTTTGTACAAATATCTTAAATAAATCTAAAGCAAATCTTAATTTATTTTTCAAAAATAACGATATCCGGCTTAACCCACATGAATTTTGGCATTTAACCATAAGGATGTAAGAAAAATGGATCAGCGTAAAATATCTTATCATACTTTAACGTCACGTACTTATGCATTTGTTGGAATATAAATGTCGAACGTAGATCCTTTATTTAACTCACTCGTTGCTGTGATAATACCATGATGGTTTCCCACTATTTTTTTTACAATAGCTAACCCGATCCCTGTACCACCATATTGCGTTTTACCATTTAATTGTTGAAATACTTCAAAGATGCGATCTTTATATTGTGGCTCAAAGCCTATGCCGTTGTCTGTAATAGTAATGTGGCAATAGTCTTTATTTGGTAAAACCAGAGAATCATTATTATTGTCGGACGTTATCTTTCGACTTTTTATGATAATGTGGGGGGGTGTTTCAGGATTTGAAAATTTGAGCGCATTGCCCGTAAGATTGTATAATAGCTGATGAAACTGTAAAGGAATGATAGAGGCTTCGCCCATTTCACCTACTTCAATGATCGCACCTTTTTCAGTAATTGTTTCTGTTAAGTCTTTTATAACTTCATCCATAATTGGGTTGAGGCTGGTGTTTTCAAAGTTCCTTTCGGCGGAGATTGTACTTGAATATAAAACAATATCGTCAATAAGAGCCCTTACACGACCGGCTGCATCTTTAACACGGATAAAAGATTCCTGGCTCTTTTGGGATAAGGTTTGTAGTTCATCAGCCATAATAAGACCGATAAAGGTTTGTATTTTTCTTAAAGGTTCCTGTAAATCATGACTGGATATTAAGTTAAATGATTCGAGCTCCTTGTTAGCAATGATTAGCTCTGCGGCTCGTTTTCCTTTTTCTTCACTTTGGAACGCGAGTTCTTTGTTGGCAATGATTAGCTCTGCGGCTCGTTTTCCTTTTTCTTCACTTTGGAACGCGAGTTCTTTGTTGGCAATGATTAGCTCTGCGGCTCGTTTTTCTTTTTCTTCACTTTGGAACGCGAGTTCTTTGTTGGCAATGATTAATTCTGCTGCCCGATTTTCTTTTTCTTCGTTTTGAAAAACCAGTTCTTTATTAGCAATGATCAATTCTGAAGCCCGATTTTCTTTTTCTTCATTTTGAAAAACCAGTTCTTCGTTGGCAATGATTAGCTCTGCGGCTCGTTTTTCCTTTTCCTCATTTTGGAAAGCGAGTTCTGTGTTTGCAACAATTAGCTCAGCCGCACGTTTTTCTTTTTCTTCATTTTGGAAAACCAATTCCTTGTTGGCAATAATTAGCTCAGCTGCCCGATTTTCTTTTTCTTCATTTTGAAAAGCAAGTTCTATATTGGCAATGATTAGCTCTGCGGCTCGTTTTTCTTTTTCCTCGTTTTGAAAAATTAATTCTTTGTTAGCAATGATCAGTTCTGCTGCTCGATTTTCTTTTTCTTCGCTTTGAAAAGCAAGTTCTGTATTGGCTACAATTAGCTCTGCTGCTCGATTTTCCTTCTCTTCGCTTTGAAAAGCAAGCTCTTCGTTAGCGATAATTAATTCTGCAGCTCGTTTTTCTTTTTCTTCGTTTTGGAAGATTAATTCTTCGTTGGCAATGATTAATTCTGCAGCTCGTTTTTCTTTTTCCTCGTTTTGAAAAATTAATTCTTTGTTAGCAATGATTAATTCTGCGGCGCGTTTTTCCTTCTCTTCGTTTTGAAAAGCAAGCTCTTTGTTAGCAATAATTAAGTCTCTTGCTTTCATAGTTTCCTTATATTAAGTAAGGGGAGGGGGATAGAAGAAAACACATTCTGATACTAAAATAGTTGTTTTTTTCAACATAACAGATAGTTTTATTAAAAGAGGTCTGAGAAAAACCAAAAAAGCTATTGGCTACCTTTTAGCCAAAAAAGAAAACCTTGCATCGCAAGGTTTTCGAAGGAATAGATAGAAGAGTTACAAGCCCCTAAATGAATAATTAGTTTAACAAACAGAGCTTTTAAATTATTGTGCCACACAATATTCATCGCTCGCCGCCTTTGATTTGCAGGACGAAGTAGCTTTGCTTTTTGTAGATGCTTTTACCGTTCCTTTTATGTAGGATTGTCCACCAAAGCCAACCGAACAAGAACAATTATACTCCTTTTTGCAGGCAGTACTAATGATTGCCAGGCCAAATGCTAATGCTATTATTTTTTTCATAAGGTTTTTTTATATTTATGGACATATAACGTTCAAGAGACTTAGTATATTGTCTTAACGAGTGGGATTATTAAATTTTTTTAAAAAACCGGGAGCCGGAGATAAATCGCATAAAAGCCTTTCAGTTATGAAAGGCTTTTAAAAGTTACTCCAATAATATAGGTTACACTATTAGTTAGCTTCCTGAATAACAAAAGGAATTTCTAACATAGTAGCAAATTCTTCACCATTTTCTTTCATGTCCTCATCGCCTTTATCAAAAAGCCAGGTAATTTGAGTTTCAGGAGCAAGCTCCTTTAGCCTTGCTATTTTTTTCAGGATATCATACAGGCATTTTAAAGAAGAAGACGTAATATAATCGACATGAACTACAAAATTAATGGGTCGGTTGTTAATGGATTTATTTTGAGAGTTTGCATAATAAATATAATTATAAAAATCATCCATCCACGCGAATAAAGGTTTAAAAAAATGTTTAGCATCTTCCGGACTAGCCTCACCAATAAATTCAAACTTGTAATTCAAATGATCGAAAAGTATTTTTGGGGTACTTTCTGTAGCTTCAATTTCAATAGTATTCATAGAGAATTAATTTACGTGTTTATTTATTGTATTAGAACTGTGAGAGTAAACTTACTTGTAAAAGTATCAATTTTTGTAAATTCGTATTTTAACTTATTGTTAGATTTAAGTAAAATCGTTATAAGACCAATGTTGGCGCCCCTGTCGTTGCTAATTGGTTTATTTAAGTTTAACGCCAGTTCTTCTTTTAAATTTTCGAACCGGATGCAATTCAGGTTATTTATTTTTTTTTCAAGAGAAGGAATATCATTATTTAAAATCACACTTACAAACTCTAGTTTTATCGTTTCGTTATCTATAAATGAAGTACAATGGGCGCTTGTATTTTTTGTTTCTGTAAAATTTATATCCGTATAATAATTTAAAACATTACTAATCGCTTCCTGCAGAATATATACACTTTTCTTTTGTTTATCAACCGATTGAATATCTTCTTTAACAGCTACTCTAAAATCCATAATTATTTTGCGCTTAATTACCGGATTTATTAACCCACTGTAGGAATATAACAGAGTGCTTTTTTGCATGATTAAAGGGTTATAAACCATTCAGTTTTATTTTTAATATAAAGAGTGTTTGATTATTATCGACCTCTTCGATAAACGTTTCAAAAGAATTTTCTGATTGCAAAACCATGGTAATAAGGCTTAGCGCAGAACTATCTTTTTTGTTATGTGTTTCTTTGTTCAGTATTTTTTTAAAAAAGATGAATTGTTCTTCTCTGCTTTTTGATTTGAGTTGTTCCAATTCCTGAATGAGGATTGTTGCAAATTCTTTTTCATGTACACTGCCAAAGGCAATATGAGTGGCTGATTCGTTTGCTATTAAACTAAAAAACGCTTCGGTATCTTCGTTCGGATCATACATTCTAGGAAAGGCATCAATACACAGGTTGTAGATACGTTTCTTTGTTTTAATATTACTTTTGAAATGGATATTAATGTTTTCTTTAATCCGCTCCTTTAATGCCTGAACGATTTTTGAAGAAAACTGGCCGTAGTAAACGATGGCAATTTTCTGAAGCTTTAAGTTTGAAAAAAGCGAAGAGAAATAATTTTTAAATCTGGCCTGGTGATTTTCAGGCAGCGTTAAACTGGAAGAAGAAATGTTGGTTTGAATGGATTTTAGTAGCCCCGATAGATTTTCGATATTTTGAATCGTGTCTTTTTGTTTTTTCAGATAAAAACTCAGCTTGCTTTTTGCCGTCCAGATTTCTTTTATCTCATTACTATAAAAGGTATCGTTTTCATACAACAGATTATCGTTTTCGAAAACAAGTTCAGAGGTCCGGTACTCTTTAAACCGCTTAAAAAAGACTCCATTTTTAGTTGCTATAACATAGATCTGACCTTCATATAAGTTATGTTTCCAGTTAGGACATAGCTCGGCAATCACATAATCATTCAGGTAAAGAGAGGGCATCATGTTGTCGAAATTGACTTGAAATGAGCCGGTTTTTGGATTAAAAAATTCATGACTTGGCAGCACCATTTCCGGAAAATCTTTAATCTCTATGTCAATAATATCATTCACGTAATCAAAATATTTTTGATTTTGAATAATTGGAATTTTAACGCTTGTTTCCCGGGGCAGTGTATCGTTTGGATTATTTGATAAAACCATATTGCCTTCCCCTTTAATAAGCCATTCGGTACTGAGTTGAGGGAAAGCATCAATGATTTTTTTTAACGTATCAATGCCGAAATTGGAATTTTTATTAAGCATTTGGGAAATCAAAGGACTTGAAATCCCCACCGATTTAGCAAATTCATTTTGGCTAAAATCCATGGATTCAATAAATTTCCCTAATCGTGAACTTATAGTTGGTTCTTCAGACATTTGTGTTAAGTGCTTTTAATAGTTAGTAAAAATACAAAATAAAATTAATTTTAATCCTAGGATACATCTAAAATTAAGTTTTTTTAGTGAATTTTATGTAGATTTGACAAAAAAATTATCTGTTTTGATGAATAGTATCGCTACTCCAATATAACTCAGGCTGTTAAAATTAAGCGCTTTTTCATGATGAATAGATGTATTAATCCTAAAAGTATTAAAAATGATGTACCGCGTATCTCTATTGATTTCTTTTCTTTTTTTCTTTACTTATTCCTATTCCCAATCCATAAAGGAGCTGGAGGAAAAACTCAAAAATGCAACGGAAGAAAATCAGCCGGAAGTATTAAACCAGTTATCGGAAGCTTATCTGGCTGGTTCTGCCACAAAAAGTATACAGTTTGCAGAGCAAGCCTTGAGTTTAGCAAAACAAACCCATAATACTACCGAAGAAGCCTATGCATTAATGAATTTAGCCCTGGGTTTTGATGAGCAAAAGAATTATAAAAGTGCTGTTTTGAATTATCAAAAATCTATTCCTTTTTTTGAAGGAAACGAAGAGTATAAAATGGCCGGATATTTATGGGATAAGCTTGGTAAAACTTATATAAAAGAAAACAGAAATCCCGAAGCCATTGACGCGCTTAAAAAATCAGTAAAAAATTATGAGTTGGCTAAAGATAAAAGAGGCACAGCAAATGTAAATGCTGAAATAGGCGATCTCTTTTTTACTCAAAAGAAATTTGAGCTTTCGATTACTGAATATAAAAAAGCACTTAAATTTTATGAGGAACTAAAACAATCCAAACAAATGGTGAATATGATCACCAGGATTGGGACTTCCTATTCCAATGGGGGAGATTATAGCCATGCCATGGAATACATGAATAAAGCACATACCGTTGCTAAAGAGAATAATTTAACAGGTGAGGCGGATATTGTACAAAAAAACATAGAGATCATCAAAAAGAATCAAACGAAAAGTCCATCGGAATCAGTGCAATTACAAAACCAGCAATTGCTTGATGAAAAAACCAGACAGGCCAATGAAATAAGTTCTCTGATTCAGCAAAAAGAAAAATCCATTGAGGAAATTGAACAATTGAGTATAGAGAATCAGGTAAAAGAATACCGCATCAAGGTACAGCAGGATAAAATTACTAAGAAGCAATTGGAAATCAAGAATAAGGATAAAGAAATTGCATTGCTTAATAAAGATAAGATCATTAAACGGGCAGAGATTCGGGCTCAGAAAAACCTTATTTTATTGATTGTTATTAGTTTGGTGTTAGTGAGTGTGATTACTATTATTGTAACCCGCTCTTTAAGAATTACCAGGAAACAAAAAGTAATTATTCAGGCACAGAAAGCATTGGTAGAAAAAAAGAACCAACACATTTCGGATAGTATCAGCTACGCGCATCGGATACAACAAGCCCTTTTACCGCGAACTTTTTTTACAGACCAAACAATTGCCCGGCATTTTATTTTGAACTTACCAAAAGATGTTGTGAGCGGCGATTTTTATTGGAGCTATTATACCGAGGAGGTTATTTATTTTGCCGTGATTGATTGTACAGGGCATGGTGTGCCGGGAGCACTCATGAGTACGCTCGCAAATGATTTATTGGATAACGAATTTTTGTATAATTCAAAAGCCACCTTATCAGAAAACCTGGCAAACATTAATGCGAAGCTTATTGTAAAGCTTGAAAATGAAACGCAAGCCGATACAATTGATGGGATGGACCTGTGTATTTGTGCTTTTCATAAAGCCACAAAACAACTGAGGATGGTAGGGGCAAAAAACGATCTGTATGTTATCAGGAATAAAGAGCTGTTGGTTGTATCATCCACAAAAATATCTTTAGGCTACGATAAAAATACGGTGTTTAAAGAGTTGGAAATGGAAATTATGCCTGGAGATATGCTCTATCTTTTTACAGATGGATATATGGATCAAAAAGGCGGACCCGAAGGAAAAAAAATGATGTCGAAAGGGTTTAAGCAATTGTTATTGGATATTCATTTAATGGATTGCGAAAGCCAAAGAACAGCGTTACTGGATCATTTAACTAAATGGCAGGGTAACTTAGCGCAGAAGGATGATGTGCTTGTTGCCGGAATAAAATTCATTTAACAACGGATTTTATAATTTCAATCTTCCTAATAGAATAAACAGTTAAAAGAAACAATAGTGCCTGACTCTATCGGTTGAAAAACCTGTTTCTTACTATAGCTGCCGGTAGAACAGGATATTCTTTTTAAATAATGGCCTCTTTCTGCATACGCGGCCCAACCCCACCTCCCTGATCCCTGGAATTTACTGCCACGAGATATCGGCTACCTTTTCAGTTTTGCAAATCCCCATTCACTCATTAAAATTAGTATTTTGATAATTATAATTATTTATTAATGTTAAAATAATGATTATGTGTTAATTATGTTAATTTTAATTTGTAGGTTTGTTTTAAACAGCTAATTTAAAATGGTTTATGAATACCGATCTCATTTTTAATTTACGGATAATAGTAATATAATATTAAGGAGATGTGGGGTTGTAGCATTTAGTGCACTTTTAGCGGATTGATTTTTAGTGGTTTATCTTTAAACATAAAGAACTTGTTTAGAAGAAGATAAAAACCTAAAAAAGGGACGCTTGTAGGGATGAGATAAAGAAAATGGTCATTTGCACGAGGTAAGTAAGGCCTGAAAGAGAAGTTGAACTACAATTAAAAGGCATTAGTCAATTTAAATTAGTTAAATGTATAATAATATTTATTATTTAACATTTGTTATTAAGTATAATTTGTATTATTGCATAATATAATTTATTTACGAAGCTTGTTTTAATAAATTATACTTAATAAAAACGGATTAAACCTAGTGAATGCCGGTTATTAAATGAGGTCAAATGAAAAACAATAAAAATCCAAATATGAAAACAACTAAACTCTTAAAAAACAAAAGAATACGTTTTATTGCAGTTTGTTTCTCTGCATTTTTAGCGCATGAACAGGGTATAGCTCAAAACATAGGTATTAATACTACCGGTGCTTTGCCGGCAGCTTCGGCCCTATTAGATGTGGATGCCGCGCCCGGAAATAACAAAGGGGTATTAATAACCCGCATTGCTTTGTTAAGTACTACAGATGTTGTAACCATCCCCTCACCTGCTACCAGTTTATTGGTTTATAATACCAACGCTGCTATGACAGGTGGTTCGCTCGGGTTTTGGTATTTCGATGGTACTAAATGGGTAGGCTTGCAAAATAGCTCTTCAACATCAGGTACAACGAATGGACCTTGCTATACCTGTGATGGCTTTTAAAGCCGGATATAAATAACATTTTATTAAATAACCTATACATAAACAAAATCCAGTAAAATATAAACATATGAAAACATCACGCCTCTTCATTACAAGTCTTATAGCATTTGCTTTATTCTTAACATTTTCTTTAAAAACCCATGCTCAGGGTAACTTACAGTTTAACCAGGTCATTAACCAAAATATGGCTACAGCCTATACAGTACCTGTTGGTAAAGTATTTAAACTGGAAGGAGCAATGAGTGTAGTAGTGAGTGGAAACGATGAGCTTAGATTTGGTACTGCCGCGGGCCTGAGCGATTTAGGAAAAATAATAGCCGGCCCATATATTTATTTTGGTACAGCCACTGTTAATTATACTAGCAATTGGCCATTTCCATTATGGTTTAAAGCAGGTACGGTGATTTCATCTGCTTCTTCAACTCAAATGCAAATAAACGGGATAGAGTTTAACATTGTGCCATAATAGCTAATGATGTCAGTAAAGTTAATAGCTATTTGGTGCCTGTTATGTTGTAATTACCTCTTAAGTGCTTCTACAAGCGATAGCTTAAAAAAGGTAACTCAAATTACCAAAACACTTTACGCCGGTAGTACACTTGAAGTGCCAAAACATAAAACGTGGTTGGTAAAACGTGTGTTGGTTAATAGCGGTTCTTATAACATGGCTTGTTGCAATAACTTAGTCAACAAGTGTTATGAAAGTGGACAAAAATTATCCGCCGATTTGTTTAACCCTGAAACAGCGCTACTGACAAAGGACACAAATTCTATCTATTATGTTTTTGAAATAGAAGAAACAACACTGCCATAGCATCCAATAATTTTAAAACCCAACAAACACCCTTATACGTCTATTGTAATTTTTACCTCCATAACAGGTTTAAAATCGGAAACGTGTGATTAATGTATTTTATAAATAATAAAAATGATATATACATCTTATTGATTTACATTTTATGAAAACTGTTTTTTATTACTTACTTCTGTTTATGTTAATGCTAAGCGTCGGGCTTCGAGCCCAACCACGTTTTGTAATTAATAATAATCCTTATATGGTAATAAAGGGAGGTGGTTTTTTTGTAGTTGATAATCCGAACGCTAATGCAATTACCACTTTAACAGCTGGTAACATTGTATCAGAAAGTGAGACCAACCGCGTGAAATGGAATATAGGAACAAACACAGGGAGTTATTCGGTACCATTTACTACTTCTACAAATGTAAAAATACCGCTGAGTATGACTATTACAACAGCCGGTGTAGGAACCTCGGGAAATATTATGTTTTCTACTTATGAAACTATAGCGGATGATAATACGAGTTATCCGCTTGGTGTAACAAATATGAGTAATACCTGTGGTAATAATCACGGCTTATCTGCCACCGATCGTTTTTGGATAATGGATGCACAAGCTTATACAACGAAGCCAACACCTCAAATTACGATTGGCTATAATGATGCTGTAAACGAAATTGGTGGTACCAATACCATTAATGAAGTGAACTTAAAAGCAGAGCGCTTTAATAGTGCGACTAACCTTTGGGAGAGCCCGGCTAAATTATATGGCACTGCTAATGCGACTCAAAATACGGTTTCGGGTATAGCCGTTACCCCTGCCGATTTTTATCGTTCATGGACATTAGTAGATGAGAGTTATTTCACCTCCTTAACGCTTACGTTAACGGCTACGCCAGGCAGTATATGCAGCGGAAGCAATTCTACCCTAACGGCTACCGGGGCTAACTCTTATACATGGGCACCAGGCGCAACCTTAAGTACATGGAGTGGTTCGGTAGTAGTTGCCAATCCTACTGTAAATACAACCTACACAGTGTTAGCCGTAAATAGTAACAGTTGTTCCAATGCTTCTACTCCCGCTACTGTTTCAGTAACGATTATTGCTTCACCTACTTTGGCAGTAAATTCACCAACGATTTGTGCAGGGCAATCGGCGGTGTTATCTGTTTTAGGAGCTAACACGTATACATGGAGCACCGGTGCTAACCTAAATACGATAACCGTTAGTCCTGGTTCATCCTCAACTTATAGCGTGGTTGGTACAACTACTAATAATTGCATAGCAAATGGAACAGGTTCTGTTACAGTGGTAAATTATCCGGTTGTTATCAATAGCACTGTTTCGGGCGTAACCTGTAACGGGTTAAATAATGGCAGTATTACAATAAATGCTACAGGAGCAACTACTTTTAGTTGGTTACCGTCTGTTTCAACAACGTATTCAGCCACGAATTTACCGGCAGGTGTTTTTACGGCTACTCTAACGGCAGGCCCATCCTGTGCGGTTGTAAAAACCTATACCATATCTCAACCAACAGCGTTGCTGGCTTCTACCAGTGTTACCAACACCTCCTGTGGCTTGTGTAACGGCGTAGCAAACGCATCAGTTTTAGGAGGAACAGGAGCCTATCAGTATAACTGGTTGCCAATTAACCAAAGCCAAAAAAATGTCACAAATTTATGTGCGAATATTTATACGTTAACGGTTACAGATGCTAACAACTGTAATGCAACGTATACACTTGATATTAAAACATCCCCTGTTTTTAATGCATCCGTTCAGGCGTCTGCTACCCAAATTTATGAAGGAGAAACAGTAAGTATAACGGCCGGTTCAGGCAATGCATTTGTGTGGACACCCTCTTCGTTTTTAAACTGTACTACCTGTAATAGTGTGATAGCAACACCTTTAAACGATATCACGTATTGTGTTGAGGTAGTAAATGCAAACGGCTGTAAAGGCAAAGCCTGCATAGATATTTTAATAAAATGCGGTGATGTGTTTGTCCCTAATGCATTCTCACCTAATAACGACGGATATAATGATGAGTTAAAAGTATACGGCAATTGTATAGAAGAATTGGTTTTACGAATTTATGACAGATGGGGAGAGTTGGTATTTGAAACAACAAATCAATCAAAGACCTGGGATGGAAATTTTAAAGGAGAGAATCTTAATTCGGGTGTATTTGTGTATCAATTGGCAGCAACATTAACCGGCGGTAAAAACATTACTAAAAAAGGAAATATTACTATTTTAAAATAAAGAGCATTCCGGAGAAAATGCTCATGAGGTATTAAAAACATGAAAATACTTGTAACACTATGTTTATTCTTAAGTTTCCTTGCAGGAGCTCAGGATATGCATTTTTCCCAATTTTTTGTTACACCTGTTTTAATTAATCCTGCTAATGCCGCTGTTGAAAATGATTTGGATATTGGGATTATTAACAGAACACAATGGAAGGCTGTTGCACAACCTTTTACAAGTTATGGTATTTCCATTTCCGGTAAAACAGGTAAAAACAATAAAAAAGGAAACCTGGGTTTAGGCCTGGATTGCTATTACGATAAATCAGGGGATGCTTCCTTTGTAAGTTTACAATCAGGATTTAATTTAGCCTATTGCGTCAAATTAAGTAAGCATAGTTTAATAAGTGCGGGTATAAAACTTAATTACAATCAAAAATCACTGCAAACAAATTCCTTTCAATGGGGGCAGCAATATGACGGTAAATCCTATAATGCAACGCTGGCTTCGGGCGAGCACTTAAGTAATTTGCAAACCATCCGCTTTTTAGATGTAGCTACCGGATTGAATTATACCTTTAAAAAAGGAGGAAAAAATGGCACCACCAATACCCTGCGCATATTTAATATAGGAGTGTCGGGTTTTCATCTTAATTCATCAAATGTCAATTTTTACAACAACACATTAAATAAATTGCCTGCCCGTATGTTGGTGTATTTGCAGGCACATATTGGAATTAATAATTCAAATGTAACCCTGTTGCCAAAAGTATATTATCAGGTACAAGGTAAACAACAGGAATTGGTAATGGGTTGCTTATTTAGTATAGCTCCTAAAAACGAATCGCGGATTACGGGTTATGTAATCAGTAATGTATTTAATATTGGATTGCTGTATCGTAACAGGGACGCTGTTATTGCAGTGATGCAATATGAAATGAAAAGTTATGTGCTTGGCATCAGTTACGACATTAATACTTCTAAACTCGCTGCTGCGTCTTCCCGGAGAGGAGCATTTGAAATATCCATAAGATATATAAAACACAGGGCGAGTTTAAGTGAAAAACATTATGCTAAATAGAACTCCATCACAAATTTAAATCATCAGATAACACCGAAACTATGAAAATCCAATCACTCTTAACCTGTTTAATGTTACTTCTGTTACAGGGTGTAACAGAGTTGGTTCCGGCGCAAAACTTTGGAATTAATGCTACAGGAGCGGCGCCAAATCCTAAGGCAATGCTCGACATTGATGCAGCCGGGATGACTCCTAAAGGAGGCTTACTTGTGCCACGTTTAACAACCGTTGAACGTAATACCATTACAGCTCCGATCCCCGAATCGTTATTGATTTATAATACAACTACTCAATGTTTTGAAGCATGGAACCAAACAACAGGTGCCTGGGTAGCCTTTGGTTGCATTGGCTGTACCTTGCCTGTAGCTCCCAGTGCATTGGCGGCAACAAATACAACCACCAATTCTTTATCTGCAAACTGGAGTGTTGTTACAGGAGCTGCAGCTTACTTATTAGACGTATCTACTTCCCCTACTTTTGCAACTTTTGTGAGTGGTTACAATAACTTGAATTTAGGAAATAACACAACAGCTGCTGTTAGCAGTTTAACCTGTGCAACTACTTATTACTATCGGGTACGTGCTACTAATGCCTGTGGTACAAGTGCAAGTTCAGGTACCATTACCGTAACTACTACGACGTGTAGTGCAGGTGCCCCTTCGTCTGTTACATGTGGCACACTGGTATGGGCCGCGGCTAATTTAGATGTAGGTACCATGATAACCGGTGGTACAACACAAACCAATAACAGCATCGTTGAAAAATACTGTTACAATAACTTGCCTGCTAATTGTACTATCTATGGTGGTTTGTATCAATGGGATGAAGCCATGGCCTATAATCCAAGCATCAATTGCGATCCCTGTGGCACAGGTGGTCAACAAGGAATATGCCCGGCGGGATTTCATATCCCCTCTGATTGGGAATGGAGCCATCATGAGTTTTGCATAGAAAGTACCATTGCTCCTGTTGGCGGAACCAGCTTAAGCACCTTTCAAACCGGAATTTTTTCGAGAGGAACAAACGTAGGCTATAAGCTTAAAGCAACCTCCGGTAATACGCCACCCTGGGATGGGACAAATGCCAGTGGTTTTAATGCCTTGCCTTCCGGTGCTTCTTATCCGGGATTCCTGGATTTGGGAAATGCGGCTTCTTATTGGTCGTCTACTGAGTTCGATGCGATTTCAGCATATAACAGGATATTGGTACAAGGCTTTGGTTCGGTAGATCGGTACAATTACCAAAAGACTTATGGAAATTCGGTACGCTGCCTTCAAAATTAATTCTTTAAAATAGCAGCGATATGAAACTAGAGAATGTATTAAAGACTATAAGTTGTTTAGCCGGCATTTATGTTTGCATAGGATCAGAACATTTAAATGCCCAAAACATTGGTATAAACGCAACAGGGATATTACCTAATGCTAAAGCTATATTAGATGTAGATGTTAGTACCAGTAGCAATAAAATGGGATTATTGCTTCCACGAATGACCACAGCCGAACGAAATAGCATAACAGGACCTATACCTGAATCGTTATTAATATACAATACCACCACCCAATGTTTTGAAGCCTGGAATCAAGCAGCAGGTATATGGGGAATTTTTGGTTGTATTGGTTGTACTACTCCTGGTACACTAACGGCTATTGCAGCAACATCAGTAGGGACAAATTCTTTTATTACAAACTGGAATGCAACCACCGGAGCTACGGCTTATTTATTGGATGTATCAACTTCTTCAACCTTTGCAAGTTTCGTGGGTGGGTATAATGGATTAAATGTAGGTAATGTTACATCAGGTACTGTAAATGGTTTAACCTGTGGAATAACTTATTATTATAGAGTGAGGGCTACCAGTGCGTGTGGCACCGGTGCCAATTCAAATACAATTAGTAGTGTGGTACTTGGATGCTCCACACCTGTTATAGCAGCTTGTGGCACCCAGGTATGGGCAGCTTTTAATTTGGATGTTGGAACGATGATTAATTCAGGGACAGCGTCGGCAAATAATAGTATCGTTGAAAAATATTGTTATAATGATTTGCCTGCTAATTGTACAACTTATGGAGGCTTATACCAATGGGATGAAATGATGAGTTATGCTGGTTCTGTTAATTGTGATCCTTGTGGCAGCAGTGGTGTTCAAGGTATTTGTCCTGCAGGGTTTCATATACCAACCGACCTGGAATGGAGCCGTTATGAATTTTGTTTGGAAAGTACAGTGGCACCTACAGGTACTGTTAGCTTAATTGATTTTCAAACATTAACGGCTTACAGAGGAACGAATACAGGAAGTAAATTAAAAGCTTCTGCCAGTAATACGCCTCCCTGGGATGGCACAAATACCAGTGGTTTTGCAGCATTACCTGCAGGTTATTATGCTGCCGGAGGAGCCTTTTTCTCGAATATCGCGATGAATACTAATTTTTGGGCGGCAACCGATCAATCTACTAATGGATGGTACAGACGTTTAGGAACTGGAAATATTCAATCGGGTCGTTTTGCGCCTTCCGGTCCTAAGTCGAGTGGTTTTTCAGTACGTTGTTTACAGGATTAATACATGGGAAGAATAGTTTAAATGAAAAAAAGGATCTTATATATTTTTATACTGCTACATGGCTTATGTGGCTACACACAAGAGTCAAAGATACTTGTGCGTGGTCATATTAAGGATTATGCTAATGAAGCTGTATATGTGTATAGGGCGCACGGGGATACTTTGTGTTTGGTGGATACATTGAGAACGGATGGTGAAGGGCGTTTTACTATAAGTAGTAAAAAAAGTATTTTAACTATGCTTCGCATGACAAGCTTTCAAGAGCCTCAGGCTACAGGATTGTATAAGGTAAGTTTAAAAAACAATCAATGGTTTTATGTTTTATGTGATGGGAAACTTGTTGAGGTAAAAACAATTTATCATGAAAATGCCCGGGTTAATATTGCAATGGATAGCCTACAGGTTATTCAATCTGCTGAAAATAAACTGTTTTATAAATTTCAGGAATTGCAACAACAACTTAACGTTGCTGATTATTTTTTAAAGCAGGTAATGCGTTTGTATCCTTTAACGGATCCTTTTCATGGAACGATAGAACAGGAATACGCAAAGCGTTATGCCGGTATGGATGCCTTTATAAAGAAACAGGAGATGAGCAAAGAAAGCATGGCTTTAAAAATTGCTAAGGCATATTATCAGCCGGTAGTGCCCGATTGGAAACAGCCTGACTATTGGCGTGATAGCATCCTTGCCGTTCATTATTTTGATTATTTTAATCCATCAGATAGCTTTTACATACGCAGCATTATTTTACCTGAAAAAATAGAAGAGTATTTGAAATTGAAAACCAATCATGCAAATGCTTATGCGCAGGTTACAAAGAGTGAGCAATTGCAGAGCATGGCAGCCATCGAATTTTTGAGTCACAGCAAAAGCAGCAGAATTAATTTTGAATTTAGTTTTAATTATGTACTTAAAAAATTTAAAAAGGAGCATTTGGATAATGCCTTTTTAGAAGTATATGATGCTTTTTCCAAGCCACAGGCGGGAGATTGCGGGCAAACACAAAGCGCTGCCTTTACTCAATGGCTCGATAAAGTAAATGTATTGCGTAAGGTGCAAATAGGAAATGTTGCTCCTGATTTTGAATTGGAAAAAGACAGGTTATGGTTGTCGGGTATAGAAAGTAAGTACACGCTGTTAATTTTTTGGGCTACCTGGTGTCCACATTGTACAGAAACGATACCGGTAGTGAAAGAACTGATAAGTGAGTATAAGCAAAAAAACAGTGCCAAAGAAGGCTCCGGTTTTACTACAGTGGCCGTGTCGTTAGACAATGAAAGTGAGCCCTGGCAAGCCTACGTAAAGGAAAAGAATTTGTACCAGTTTTTAAATTTTTCGGAATTAAAAGGATGGAAATCGGAGGTAGCAAAAAAATATAACGTTTACGCAACTCCTACAATGATCTTATTAGACAAGAATAAAAAAATACTGGCTAAACCAGAAACCGTTCATCAATTAAAAGAATTGCTATCAACATTAAATTAAATATTAAAATAACGATTATGACGTATCCATTAAATTATCTCCGGGCCTTTTATATATGGCTTCTTGCAACTGTAATTATTTTGCCGCACAAAATTTCCTCACAAAATAATTCATTAATCATTAACGGCGCTTATATAACCATGAAGGGCGGAAACACTACCAATAGTATTACATTGGTAGTAGCACAAAGCAGTACCCTGGGGATTGTACGTAATGGAGCGGGGCATATCCATAGTGAAGGGCAGTATAATTTTATAAAGTGGACAGCGGGTACCACCACCGGAAATTATGTATTTCCATTTGGAGTGGGAGGCAATGCGGCGGATTATATACCCTTTACTTTTAGTAAAACTACAGCCGGTAGTTCCAATATTAGTTTATCAACCTGGAGTACCACGGCACAAAATTTACCACATCCCGGCGTCAGTAATGTGGCGGCAGTAAGCAATATGTTAGGAGCCACTGATTCTGTTAACAAAGCAGTTGATCGTTTTTGGGATATACATACTTCGGCTGCTGTTACGGCAGATCTGCTATTTAGTTATAGGGGAATAGAAAATACAACGTTACAACCATCAGACACATTAAGAGCACAACATTGGAACGGAGCAAGCTGGGATGCGGCAGTAGGTGTGGGGAAACCGGGAGTAACAAGTGGTATTGGAAATACAGGATTCATTATTGGTCAATCTGCTTTTTCACCATGGACGTTAACGCGTTCCTGTATTTCGGCGTTGCCTGTAAATATAACAACAGCCGGTAATCAGCTTATTTGTAATGGGAACACTACTAATTTAACAGCTACTGCTACAGGAACCATTAACTGGTACACGGCAGCTACAGGGGGAACAGCTATTGCTACAGGAACAGTGTATACGACTCCTACACTCAGTACCAATACCATTTATTATGCCGAACAGGTATCGGTATGCGGAGTAAGCCCTTCACGTACAGCTATTACAATTACCGTTAATCCTACACCTGTAGTGGCTATAGGAAGTGTATCCAGCTCAACGATTTGTTCCGGCAGCAGCTTAAATTTAACTTCCACCGGTGCATCAACTTATACATGGAGCCCGGCATTAAGTTTAAATACACCAACAGGTTCAGCAGTATCTGCCAGCCCAACGGTTACTACTATTTATCAGACTACAGGAACAGATGTCAACAATTGTGTGAGTGCTCCGGCAAGTTATACGGTAACGGTAAATGCCACACCAACGGTTGGTTTGGTAAGTGCTTCAAGTGCGACTATCTGTAGCGGATCCAATACTATTATTACACCAAACGGTGCAAGCACTTATACTTTAAATCCAGGCGCCTTAACGGGAACGGGTTTTACGGTAAGTCCTACTGCTAATACCATTTATACCATAACCGGCTCCAATGCTTCAACAGGTTGTATCAGTACAGCAGGTGGATCGAGCACTGTAAACGTAACCGTGCAGACATCTCCAACGGTTGGTTTGGTAAGCGCTTCAAGCACCACTATCTGTAGTGGAACGAATACCACTATTACTCCCAATGGAGCAAGTACCTATACCTTAAACCCCGGGGGCCTAACCGGAACAAGTTTTACGGTAAGTCCTACTGCTAATACCATTTATACCATAACCGGCTCAAATGCTTCAACAGGTTGTATCAGTACAGCAGGTGGATCGAGCACTGTAAATGTAACCGTGCAGGCATCTCCAACGGTTGGTTTGGTAAGTGCTTCAAGCACGACCATCTGTAGCGGAACCAATACAACCATCACACCAAATGGAGCAAGTACTTATACCTTAAATCCTGGCGCCTTAACGGGAACAAGTTTTACGGTAAGCCCCGTTGCCACTACTATTTATACAGTAACAGGTACCAATTCTATAACGGGTTGTGTAAGTTTAAGCACAACTCCGGTAACCGTTAATGTAACGGTAAATGCTACACCAACGGTTGGTTTGGTAAGTGCTTCAAGTACGACTATCTGTAGTGGAACCAATACAACCATCACTCCAAACGGAGCAAGCACTTATACCTTAAATCCCGGTGCCTTAACCGGAACGAGCTTTACGGTAAGTCCTACTGCTAATACCATTTATACTATAACCGGTTCCAATACTTCAACTGGTTGTATCAGTACAACTGGTGGATCGAGTACTGTAAATGTAACCGTGCAGGCATCTCCAACGGTTGGTTTGGTAAGCGCTTCTAGTACGACTATCTGTAGCGGAACTAATACGACTATCACCCCAAACGGTGCCACTACTTATACCTTAAATCCTGGCGCCTTAACGGGAACAAGTTTTACGGTAAGCCCAGGCACTACTACCATTTATACGATAACAGGTACCAATTCTATAACAGGCTGTGTAAGTTTAAGCACAACTCCGGTAACCGTTAGTGTAATGGTAAATGCATCACCTACCGTTGGTTTGGTGAGTGCTTCGAGTACAACAATATGTAGTGGAACCAATACAACCATCACCCCAAACGGAGCAAGTACGTATACTTTAAATCCAGGTGCCTTAACAGGTAGTAGTTTTACAGTGAGCCCTCTTACCACCATTATTTATACCATTACAGGAACAGATGTAACAACGGCGTGTGTCAGCAATAGCGGAAGTTCTGCATTGGCAAGCGTTACCGTAAAAGCAAGCCCAACGGTTGGCTTGGTAAGTGCTTCAAGCACTACTATCTGTAGTGGAACAGGCGCCACCATTACCCCGAGCGGAGCTACTACCTATACCCTAAATCCGGGAGGATTGACAGGAACAGGTTTTACGGTAACTCCCGGTGCCAGTATCATTTATACCGTAACGGGAATAGATGCGGTAACAAGTTGTACAAATTCAAACATAACTCCTGTAACCGTTAGTGTAACAGTTAATGCATCACCCACCGTTGGGTTGGTAAGCGGCACAAGTGCAACCATCTGTAGTGGAGCAAGTACTACTATTACACCAAGTGGTGCCACTACCTATACTCTAAACCCGGGTAGCTTAACGGGGACAAGCTTTACAGTGAGTCCGGGGACAAGCACAATTTATACCGTAACAGGAACAGATATATTAACTTCATGTAGTAATAACAGTGCAACACCTGTAACAGTTAATGTTACAGTGAATGCTTCGCCAACGGTTACCATAGTAGGATCTAATAGTACTACTGTTTGTAGTGGGACAAGTTATACTATTACTCCAAACGGAGCCAGTTCCTATACCTTAAATCCCGGAAGTTTAACAGGTAGTAATTTTGTGGTGAGCCCGCTTGCAAACACTATTTATACCATAACAGGAACTAATGGTATTACTTCCTGCGGTAGTAATAGTGTTTCAGCAGTTACGGTAACGATCACTGTAAAAGCAACTCCTACTTTAGCATTAGTAAGTGCAGGCAGTGTGACTCTTTGCAGTGGAAAAAATACGATCATCATCCCGAGTGGCGCTACTACTTATACACTAAATCCCGGAGCACTCACGGGTAGCAGTTTTACAGTGAGCCCTTCTGTTACCACTATTTATACGGTTACAGGAACGGATGCCCTAACAGCTTGTACAAGTAACAGTGCCACATCCATAACCGCCAGTATTGTAGTTAATGCCAACCCTAATGCAAATGCCGGAAATGATGTTACAACCTGTATAGGAGATCAGGTCAATTTAACTGCTACCGGCGGTGGAACCTATAACTGGAGTAATGGAGCAAATACCGCAACAACAGTTGTTACACCAACCAATACAGCTTATTATACAGTTACCATTACGGGAACTAACAGTTGTGTGGCGAAGGACAGTGTGAAAGTAACCGTTATTACCCAGGGCAGTGTATTGGCGCAAAATGATAGTGCAAGTACATCCATCAATCAAAGTGTGAGTACAGTTGTTTCATCCAATGATATAGGAAGCGCAAATACGGTATCTATTGTTATGCCGCCAAGACATGGTGTTGCCGTGGTGGGAAGTAATGGATTGATTTCTTATTTGCCAAATACGGATTATACAGGAATGGATACATTAAGTTATAGTATTTGTGATGCAACGTGTACTACCATTTGTTCAACCGCAAAATTAATAATACGTGTAAACAGAGAAATTGTAATTATTGTGCCGCAAGGGTTTTCTCCTAATGGAGACGGGAAGAACGATTTGTTTGAAATAAAAGATTTAGGGTATTATCCTGAAAATGAACTCTTGATTTTTAACCGTTGGGGAGATGAAGTGTTTTTTGCTAAGCCCTATTTGAACGATTGGGATGGCAAGCATAAAGGGAAAGGCCTCGTTGTTAGCGGAACCGAGTTAATAGATGGAACTTATTTCTACCTGTTGAAATTAGATAAAGATAGTAAGCCTATGAAAGGGTATTTAGAATTGCAGAGAAAATAAATATGAATCACTGTTGGAGCCTGTTCTGGTTTTTGTTAAAATGTAAAGGTTGTTAACAGGCTCTAACTTAATTTAAACTTAATTAAATCTATATATTATGAGAGTATCCGTTTATATTTTACTAAGTGTGGCGATAGCCGGCAAACTCGGTGCGCAAAATAAATTTGGCATGAGCCAGTATATGCTACACCATGCGTTTGTAAATGTGGCTGCTATTGGTAATCAGGAAACCGTTAATGCAGCACTATTTCATCGAAGCCAGTGGGTGGGGTTGGATGGAGCACCAACAAGCCAGGGGTTAAACCTGAATTTACCATTTAAGGCGGCGAGGCACACACTGGGGCTCATGGTGATGCATGATAAAATTGGAGCTACAGACAATAGTGAAATTTCTCTGGGCTATGCATACAAAGCCAACTTAAATTCGTCCACAAGTTTATTGTTGGGTTTAGGTGCTACACTGGATGTTTTGAAAAGCAATTATAGTAAGTTGTATGTGAACGATAATACAGATCCTTCTTTTGGGAAGAACACGACTTCGCTGTTACCAAATTTTAAATACGGGATGTACTTAACCTCCGGAAAATTTTATGCAGGAATAGCAGTTCCCAATTTATTGGAGAATAAAATTGTGTCGAATGGAAAAGGAGAAACAAAGTTTAATGTGGATGTTTTACATTATTATTTACAGGCGGGATATTTATTTACGATTAGTAAAAGCACACAATTAGGAGCTTCTACTTTAGTGAAAGAAGTAAGTGGATCGCCCTTGCAGGCCGATTTGAATTTGCAGTTTATTTTTTCCGAAAAATTCGGAGTAGGGGTTTCCTATAGAACCAGTAAGGATATTGTTGGCTTAGTAAATTACCAGTTAACGCCTATGTTTAAAGTGGGTTATTCGTACGATTATGGTTTTTCAGATTTAGGAAAATATAATTCGGGGAGCCACGAAATCATGTTAATATTTAACCGTGTTACCAACAAAAAATCCATTAGAGCATTAGTTCCGAGATTTTAATTTTTGACTATCTATTTTAAAACACCCAAGTTTATGAACATACGATCTTATATAATACCTGTTTTATTTTTTTTAAGTTCTTTAGCTGTTTATTCGCAGCCCGACGGAACAGCTCCGGCTAAAAAAAATACCGGTAATTACTCTCTGAAAATGGGAGACGAAAATTTTAATTTGTATAAATACAAAGAGGCTGTTGCTTTTTACCTGGATGCGTATAAAGCAAACGATGCTAAAAAAGTGTATATAACACAGCAAATATCAAAATGTTACCGCTCCCTTGTCGACTATAAAAATGCCTTAATATGGTACACGAAAGCGAATGAGTTTGCTACAGACAATCCTGCGGAAAATGCCTTGGAATATGCTTACCTTCTTAAAAACAATAAAGAGTATGATAAAGCAGTAGCCATTTATAAACAGTATTGCAAAAAAGCCGGTAAAGATGATTTGTTTGCAGAGTCTTTTGAAGCGGATTGTAATTGGGCAAAAAAGAATCAGGATGTTGTTTCTAAATATTATCTGGGAATTACTTCTATTGAAACAGGAGGGAAGCATATGGGAATGGATAGTTACAATTCAGGGTTTATGATATCAGCACCAATTTCTAAAAATTATGAGGATAAAACAGTTTACTATAATTTAGCTTATGTTAAAAAAACAGACTCTGTTAATTTTGCAGTTCCTGTTAAGATCACCGGAGATTTAAAATCCGCTTATTATGAAGCGGGGCCATGTATCAGGCCTGACGGGCAGGTTTTATACTATAGTAAAAACTCGTCGGATGCAACGGTTTACAACCCCAAAAAAATAAGCAGGTACTCTATTTCTAAAAACGGCGTCTCCAATATGTATATCTATAAATCCGTTAATAATAATGGTGTTTGGAGTGAAGGCCGGGTTTTGAGTTTTAATAATGTAGAGTATAGTTGCATATTTCCTTGTATTAGCAAGGATGGGAAAACTATTTATTTTTCATCAAATATGCCATCCGGTTATGGAGGTTATGATCTTTATAAAGCAAGCCTTATTAATGATACCATTTTTAGTGCTCCTGAAAATCTGGGGGCTGAGATCAATACAAGTGAAGATGATTTGTATCCGAAAGTTGAAAACAACCATTTTTATTATTCTACACGCGGAAAAACCGGTTTTGGCGGATTAGATATCCAGGTGGGAGATATGGTTAATGGTAAAATCGTTAATATCAGAAATATGGGTATTCCTTTTAATTCGAGTAAAGATGATTTTTCTATGTTGTTCAATGGAAATGAGAAAGAGGGGTATTTTGCGAGTAACAGAGAAGGTGATCATGGTGGAGACAAGATTTATTATTTTAAAAGAAAAGTTTTTTTAGATACGTTACAGGGAAGTGTGATCGATCAGATTACATCGCATATTATTGATGATGTTAAAGTAGACTTGTATTTGCATGGCGAGGATGGTGGTAAAATGCTTGTTCAAACTATGAATACAGGTAAAACAAAGGTGTGGAAATTTGTAGTAGATGGAGAAAAAACATACAGTATCGTTTTTAATACACCGGACTATGATAACCAGGAATTTACAGTACCGCCTTTAGAATCGAATGCGAAACCTTCGAGAAAAGAAGTAGTGTCAAAGTTAAGTCCTTTAAAAATGGCTCCTACTGTTAAAAAGAACAATATTGTGAAGATTGATAATATTTATTTTGATTTCGGGAAAGCAACTATCAGGGAAGAATCGTTTGTGATTCTCGATAATATTTATCAGTTCCTGAAAGAAAGACCGGAAGCGAAAATCGAATTAAGTGCCCATACCGATGCTGTTGGTAATGATAAAGATAATTTGAAATTATCGGAGCAACGGGCAAATTCCTGTTATAATTATTTAATTAGTAAAGGTGTTAGTGCAGAAAGCTTAGTACCAAAGGGATACGGAGAATCAAAATTATTAAATAATTGCAAGAACGCAAAGAAATGTAGCGAAGAAGAGAATAAGATAAACAGGAGAGTGGAAGTGAAATTTTTATAAGAAGAGATTAAAAAAACGCTGTAGAACTTTATATGTTTTTTATAGTAAATATTGATGATACAAAGATGACAAAGTATCCATTAATGGATACCGTAATATTAGATAAGGGAGAAGCTAACAATAGAGAGGAATGAAATATATATTAGTACTGATATTAATTCTGTTCTCTGAAAAAATGTTGAATGCCCAAAGCAGGGTGATCATAAATAATGATGGGTACATTGTATTCAGGAATAGTATTTATTTAATTGTGAATAATAGTAACAGTAATGCTATTACTACAACAGGAACCGGCGGAAACATTGTTACAGAAAGCGAATACAACAGGGTAAAATGGGTTGTAGGAACCAATACAGGTACTTACACGGTACCATTTACTAAATCACCCGGCAACAAAATACCGTTGAGTGTGTCTGTTTTAACAACAGGCATTGGGAGTGGAAGTGTTTTGTTTTCTACGTACGGAGGGGCCACCTGGGATAATAGTACCTATCTGCCATCCGGGGTTACCAATATAGGAAGCATCACCGGTGGCACAAATAATTCGGCACATGTGGTGGATCGGTTTTGGATCGTTGATGCCCAGGGATATTCTACGAAGCCGGTTGCCCGCATTAATTTTACCTATTTAGATGCAGAGTGGGCAGCTGCGGGGAACTCTATTTCAGAATCAAGTTTGTTTGCTCAACGTTTCAACTCAACGCTAAATGATTGGGGTGACTGGCTTGGGCCATACGGTACGGCTAATACTGCCGCTAACACGGTTTCATCAGGTACCATTGCTTCGGGTGATTTTTTTAGATCATGGACGTTGGTTAATCAAGGCTTTAGTTTACCGATTGAATTACTCTATTTTAAAATATCCTGTGGAGAAAATAAGTCGAAGACCTTTGAATGGGCTACAGCAACAGAAAAAAATAACCGGTACTTTCATGTGGAAGGAAGTGCGGATGCAATTAACTGGAAAACACTGGGGGAAACAAATGCCGCGGGCAATTCAACCACAACCCAATTTTATAGTCAGGTAATTAATTTGCCTGAACCGGATGTTTATTACCGGTTAAAACAAACGGATTATTCCGGTGCGTATAAGTATTCAGATATTATTTTTAAGGACTGTGCGAGTTCTATGGAAAAAGAAATGAGTCTTTATCCTAACCCCGGGAATGGCTACTTTAATTTAAAACTGGTTAATTTTGAAAATGAAACCATTGACGTTAAGATCACGGATGCTATTGGTCGCCTGATAGAAGAACGAACCATAATCCCTACAAGCCAGTATTATGTAGAAAATTTCACCATTGATGCAAAAACAAATGGCCTGTATATATTCACCATTACCTCAAGTACAAAAGTGTTGACGGAAAAAATGATGGTTAATTATTAGCGTTTATGTAACAGACCGATTTTTTGTATAAAAGAGAAGCCATTTGGTATAATATATTTTGATTAATACATTGGGTCGGGTAACTTTGCAGGCAAAGCCGGTTGTGAGATCGTATCGGCAACATGTTCTATTTCAAAGCCTTTGTTTTAACAAATGACCACACAACATAATCTGAGCGACATTAATGAAAATTTATTTCTGAGATTTTTGGTAAATCCAAAGTGGCGCCTTGCCAGGCACTTGTTCTTTATTTCCTTTATCCTGTTTATTTTTTCGGGCGGTAAGCCGGAGCATACAGGTAATGTGGATGAATATGTAAAAGTTATTTTTCTTATTTTTTTCTCATTTTTATTATACTTCAACATGTATGTGCTCACCCCTAAATTGTTATTCAAAGCCAAGTACATTCTATACTTATTCTTTGTACTTCTCATTTTAGTTTTTTTCTTTTTCCTTTCCATTTTTATTGAAAAAACACTTGCACCTTATCTTATTATTCCAAAAGAAGAAACCCAGGATGTTGTAAGAGACGCCTTTAGTTTTATTTTTATGTTTTGTATTGTCATTGCTGCGTCCACGGCCATAAAATTATTTCAACGCTGGATCATTGATAGCTATCGTATTATTGAGTTGGAGAAACAACGCCTTCGCTCTGAGCTCAGCCATCTTAAAAGCCAGATCAATCCTCATTTTCTTTTCAATACACTTAATAATATTCATACTCTTACCCGAAAAAATCCGGAAAAAGCGTCTGATATCATCTTGAAATTATCCGATTTGTTGCGTTATCAGCTTTACGACAGTACGCAAGATTACATTATGCTGAGTTCTGATATTTCTTTTATAGAAAATTTTCTGAATATCGAGAAGATCCGTAAAGATGATTTTTCTTTTGAGATCAATATTACGGGCGATCCTTCAAGAAAATCGATTCCTCCTTTTCTTTTTATACCCTTTGTAGAAAATGCCGTTAAGCACAGCGTTGATTCGTTCAACAATTCGTTCGTACAAATTGATTTTAAAATAACAGATAATCAATTAACCTTTGAATGCATTAATTCCAAATCGGTTAATCTGCAAACGGGAAGTAATCAAATAGGAGGTATAGGATTGACCAATATTCAACGCCGTTTACAACTTCTATATCCCGAAACGTATACCTTACGCATCACCGAGCAAACAAATTCGTATCTTGTAACCTTAAGTATTCCGTTATGAAATGCATTATAATTGACGACGAACCCCTTGCCAGAGAAGGGATTCAGCTTTTGGTAGAAAACACAAGAGGATTATTTTTGGAAGAAAGTTTTAATAATGCACTGTCTGCCAGGGATTTTTTATCAAATACCAAAATTGATCTGATATTTCTGGACATTAATATGCCGGGTATGAACGGGATCGAATTTGCCAAATCATTGCCCGAAAAAACGTTACTGATTTTTATTACGGCGTATGCCGAATATGCTCTGCAAGGCTACGAATTAGATGCCATCGATTACCTGGTGAAACCATTGCATGCAGAACGTTTTCAGAAAGCCATTGATAAAGCTTTTTCTTACCACAAATTATTGGTTACCGAAAACAACAAGGGGGATATTGAATCCATTACAACCGATTACATTTTTATTAAATCTGAAAGGAAATATTTTAAAATCATTTTTAATGATATTTTATTTATAGAAGGCCTTAAAGATTATGTGGTGATTCATACGGCAGGTCAAAAAATAATTACAGCCATGAATATTAAAACGATCCATGGCCAGCTCCCTGCACAAATATTTGCCCGAATCAGTAAATCATATATTGTAAACATCCACCACATCTCTTCATTTGATAACAATTCCTTGTTAATCAACAATCATGAAATTACAATTGGAAATAATTACAGAAATCATTTTTTTGATGAATATGTGATTAAAAAACTCATTAGCCGTTAACCAATTTTTGATATTACTGTTTTTAAAAGCAGTTCTATTTGCAGTTAAGTATAAAATCCAGGGCAGTTCGTATAAATTCCCCCGAATTCATCTCGTGTCTTTTTAGCTTTGGCACGAATTATTACAGAACCAATCCATAGGTTGATGATGTAACTGATTAAACCCGATACTATATGCTTAAATCAAAACTGGTTATTATTGCCCTTCTCATAGGGTATCATGCTTTTGGACAGAATAAATTTACTGTAAGTGGAACCATTAGAGACAAAAAAAATGGTGAAATGCTCATTGGCGCTACGATAAAAGTAGTTGAACAAAAAGGAACAGGAACTGCCGCCAATGAATATGGCTTTTACTCTTTAACACTTCCAGCTGGTAGTTATACTCTCTTATTTGAATATATTGGTTATAAGCCGCAAAATAAATCTGTGACGCTGGATAAGAGTCTGAAAATAGATATGGCGATGGAGGACAATTCTCAGGAGTTGGAAGAGGTAAGTGTGTCAGCTGTTAAAGAGGATGATAAAATTACCAACGCCCAGGCAGGAGTTGAAAAACTGGACATGAAAGAAATCAACAAGATTCCTGTATTAATGGGAGAGCGGGATATCTTAAAATCGATTCAACTGTTGCCGGGGATTAAATCTTCGGGGGAAGGAAATGCCGGCTTTTATGTGCGCGGAGGCGCTGCCGATCAAAATTTGATTTTGTTGGATGAGGCGTTGGTATATAATGCCTCTCATTTACTGGGATTTTTTTCAACCTTTAATTCGGATGCGGTGAAAGATGCTACTATTTACAAAGCAGGGATGCCGGCTCAATATGGCGGAAGACTATCATCGGTTTTAGATATTAAAATGAATGACGGGAACAACGAAAAATTTGCGGTGAGTGGTGGAATAGGAATCATTGCTTCACGGCTTAACATAGAAGGCCCTATACAAAAAGGAAAATCTTCTTTTTTAATTTCAGGCCGGAGAACTTATGCTGATGCTATTTTACATGCTTCCGGAGATAGCCGCTTTAGTAAGAATACCCTTTACTTTTATGATTTGAATGCAAAAGGGAATTACATTATCAACGATAAAAACAGGTTGTACCTGTCCGGTTATTTTGGGCGTGATAAATTGGGGTTAAAGGATTTGTTTGGCATTGACTGGGGAAATTCAACCGGTACCTTGCGTTGGAATCATGTGATCAGTAACAAATTCTTTTCCAACACTTCTGCTATATTCAGTAATTACAGTTATAAGATCAATCTTAAGTTCGGAGGAAATGATATCAGTATTCTTTCCAGGATCCAGGACTGGACACTAAAGCAGGAATTTCAGTATTTTCCTAATCCCCGTAATTCTGTTCGCTTTGGGTTTAACTCAACGTATCATACTGTAACGCCCGGCGAAATAAAAGTATCAGGTTCGAGCTCCGAGATCAATCCGCGTTCATTACAAAAAAGATATTCATGGGAAAATGCCATCTTCGCGTCTAATACCTGGAAAGCCGGAGAAAAGTTAAATATCATTTATGGTTTAAGACTTTCATCATTCAATGTAATGGGTAAAGGAGATTTCTATACATTAAATAGCAAACAACAGGTGATTGATACAACGTCTTATGCCACCGGAAAAATTGTGAAGACATACTTTAATGTAGAACCGCGGTTGTCGGCAAGCTTTCAACTCAATACCAAATCCTCTGTGAAAGTTTCATATGCACGAAACACACAGAATATGCATTTGATCTCAAACTCCACCGCAGGAAGCCCTACAGACAAATGGGTGCCGAACTCTAATATTATTAAACCGGAAATCAGTGACCAGGTGTCAATCGGTTATTTTCGGAATCTGTTTAATAACAAAGTTGAATTTAGTGTGGAGGGATATTATAAATGGATGAAAAACCAAATTGACTACAGAGATGGTGCTGATCCTACGAGTAGCGAAGTGGTGGAAAAAGAATTGCTGTTTGGCCGTGGCCGCGCTTACGGTATAGAATTTTTCCTGAAAAAGAAATTTGGAAAATTTACCGGATGGGTTGGCTATACATTATCGCGTACCGAAAAACAAATCGATGGAATCAATAACGATAAATGGTATGTTGCCAAGCAGGATCGTACACATGATATTTCAATTGTGGGAATTTATGAAATCAACAAAAAACTCAATTTTTCTGCAACATGGATCTATAATACAGGGAATGCTGTTACGTTTCCAAGTGGAAAATATGAAGTTGCAGGACAGGTGGCATTTTATTATACAGAGCGTAATGGCTACCGAATGCCGGCTAACCACCGCCTGGATATAGGACTTACCTGGAAAATGAAAGAAAGAAAAAGATTTACTTCTGAGTTAGCATTCAGCATCTACAATGTATATGCCAGGCAAAATGCTTATGTGATTAATTTCCGACAAAATGAAAATGACCCTTCAAGAACAGAAGCTGTACAAACCTCTTTATTCAGGATCGTTCCCTCTATATCATACAATTTCAAATTCAAATAAACAGTAGCCATGAAAAGAATACTCTATATCATCTCAGGACTCATACTTCTCTTTTTAATGGGCGCATGCCGGAAGGTTATTAACGTTGATTTGAATTCTGCTTCTCCTAAATATGTTATTGAAGCGGATATCACAAATGGAATAGGACCTAATCTTGTAAAAATCACCCGGACAAAAAACTTTAGCGATGATAATACTTTTCCGGGTGTTTCGGGAGCAGTGATTACTATTTCCGATAATGCGGGAAATGCAACTATATTAACAGAAGTATCGCCAGGTTATTATAATACATCAGGTATAACGGGTGTTCCCGGTCGCACGTATTTTTTATCCATTAAAATAAATAACGAAACATTCAACGCTTCAAGCATCATGCCTGCACCTGTAAACTTCGATACATTGTATGTTGAAAATTTTACACAATTAAAAGATACAACGAAAATAGCCAATGCCGTATTCCTGGATCCGGCCGGAGTAAAGAATTACTATAGGCATGTGATGTACATTAATAATAAGTATGTAAAAGAATTATTCGTAAACAATGATGATTTAAATGATGGGAACCTCATAAACATGAGCATATTTTCAGGAGGGGATGATAAAATACAAAAAGGAGATTCCGTAAAAATAGAAATGCAATGTATTGACGAGTACGTTTATAAATACTTTTCTACCCTTTCACAAACGATCAGTCAAAACTCTGCAGCTCCTACCAATCCTGTTAATAATATACAGGGAGCTTTAGGTTATTTTAGTGCGCACACTATACAGGTAAGAAAACTGAAAGTGAATATATAGGCTATTTAATTCTCAGCTGGAATTCGGATAGCTATAACCTAGTTTTCCAATAGTTCTTTGTTTTTCAAACACATTGATCCAAAATATAGTGTTACCCCCAACATGATTAAGTTTGGGATATAGGTACTTTGTTTGGGAAGCCAATGCATAGAAACACTCAGTGAAGTAATAGTTGTAGTAATAACCCAACCCCATTTCATGATATCCAATAACTCTTTTATTGATTTTTTTAGAAATCTTAGAGTATAAATAATAGCAATCCCCGAAAGTCCAACAATTAATAAAGTTGTACTACCTGGCCAATGCATGATTTTAAACAGAGACCCAATAATAGTTATTGCTATAAATAATGAAATAAAATTAAAGTAAATTGTTTTTATCAAAGTACTGTTTTTAACTAGCATGATGAGCCCGAGTAGATTAACAACTGATAAGCCTGAACTAAAGAGTAATTCTCCTGATTTAAGGTTAGTCAACATTAATGTAAAGAATCCACATAATGTTATTAGAAGACTACAAAATATTAATATTAAGAATGTTTTATTTTTTACAGAATAAAATTAACCAATCCTATTCAGGTTCTCTAAAACCAAAAGCACGTAATTTTACGTGCTTTTGGTTTTCTGCTATTCAGTAATTTTATTTTTAGTTCACCCATTTAGAGGCTTTAACCCTTATGTACGAGCCAGTTTTAACGATAACCCGCCTTAAACACTTAGGTTATGAGCCGTATTAAATATTGGTTTTGGTACAGTATGTTTTGAAAGAAAATTATATTTACTTTTAGGCATTAACTGATATCTTTGAAATAAATATTAGATCCTGGTTATTTAATCGAACAATAAATTAAAAAAATAATTTTAAAACATGAAAAAAACAATTTTAAAAAGTGCAGCTGCAATTTGTTTAATGGCAATGGTATCGTGTAACAATAATGCCAAGAATGAAGGTAAAAACCATGAACAACCAACAAAAGGAATCCCCCCTTTAAATGCGCTTAAATCATCAGTTCGCGTTCCTTTGCAAACAGCTCAAAATAATATTCACCGTTATGATGAACTTTGTTTAAAAACGTTTCAAACGGTTCCGGTAAGAGCCTATACAATTCATTCGGAAGATTTACTGGAAGTTTTGGGAGTACCAGTTTCGGATTCTTCTATGTGTAAATATAAATATGCCCGTGCTTATCTGGGGTTAGATTCTGCAAATAACTTCAAATTATATTTAACTCCGGTTGAGGGTGCTGATCTTGACGCAGTCCCAAAAAATGCAGGTAAGGATGTTATATTGAAAGATGAGATGGGTCCTTATGTTTTGGATTTAAATGCACCCTGTCCGATGACGTGTGATCAAACCAGCCCCCTTTATACACCAAAAGGAAATGAATAATTTCTCGAAATATATTATCATTTTATCTCATTTACCGATTTTCATAACGAGTTGTTATGCTTTAATTACATTCCATAAGCAGACCTCTATTCTAAAGGTATTTTCCTGTTTTCTTTTTCTGTCGTACCTGATACAATTTGCTTCGCTGATGTTTTGGTTTAACAGTAAAAATAATATGCCTTTACTACATCTTTATGTAGGCATTGGTTTTCTGATGCTGGCCGTTTTTTATAAAAAGGTACTGGAAGGATTTATCAGTGGTACATTAATTTATTCTCTCGCGATTCTTTTTTTAATCCTCACCATTATAAACTCGTTGTTCATTCAATCCGTTTATACATTTAATTCCTATGCGTTAACATTAGAATCGGTTTTATTAATCATATTTTCGTTAACCACTTATATTCTTTTATTGAACGAAGCGGTAAAAGTAGAAAGAAAGGCAGTAATAGCGAGTGTAAACTGGATAAATTCAGGAATATTTATTTATTATTCGTCAAACCTTTTGATTTTTTATTTCAGTGGTTATTTTAATAAATTTTTTTCTGCAGAGTTTAACCGCTATACCTGGGTTCTTCATTCGTTTTTCTCTGTAGTGATGTACACATTCTTTTTTATTGGTTTATGGAAACGACCGAAAAATTAAATTTTCTGGCAACGTTGCTCCCCTTAGTAGGCATCATGTTTATTATTGCTATAGGTGTGGTGTTGCTAATACAACAGTTTCGCAAAAACCTATACCGTCAAAAATTAGCCCAGGAGGAATTAGTCACAACACATCAACAGGAATTATTAAAATCCAGCATATTAGTTCAGGAAGAAGAAAGAAAGCGCATTGCCGCTGATATCCATGACGAATTAGGAGCTGCCCTTTCAATTGCCAGAATGCACATATTGGCATTGGAAAATCAAACTACAAAAAGTATTGCAGAATCTGTTTTAGCTTTGCAAAATATCCGGTCGCTCATTGAAACATCTATTAGCTCAGTCCGAAGAATCAGTCATGAATTGATGCCACAAAACCTACAAATGTTTGGCTTGCAGGATACCTTACAGAATCTTGCTTCGATGGTAAACAGTTCTAACAAAATTCATATTCAAATTGATTGCGATGATGAGGTAAATCAATTATCCTGGGCTCAGAAATTGGGCTTATACAGAATTTGCCTGGAGTTGATTAACAATACCATTAAACATGCTCAGGCAAAACAAATCCGGTTAACGATTCGATGTAAGGATAATCAATTAGTACTCCTTTATACAGATGATGGGATAGGGTTATCGGATAATTTTGAGAAATTTGGTATGGGGCATAAGAGCATCGAAGCAAGAACCGTATCGATAGGAGGAACGCTTAAGATCGGAAATAATGAAACGGGAGGATTCTATGCTCTAATAAGGATACAGGACATTCAAGACACGGAATAATGATTAACTTAGTAAATAGTATAAAACATGAAGCCTGATAATGATCATACATGGAGTGAGCAAAAAAATAAGCTTCAAGCGGAAGTTGAAAAAGGATGCTCTGATAAAATAAAAGTAGGTTTGGTAGAAGATCAGTTTTTATTCAGAAAAGGAATAAAAGCGATTCTTTCCGAATGGACTGATATTGATGTTATGTTTGAATCTTCCGACGGGTATTCTGTAATTCAAAAACTCAAAGAAAGTACAGAGATTCCGGATGTTATGTTGGTAGATCTGTCATTGCCCCCGGAAGGAAAAAAAGAATTTAGTGGGCTGGATGTTACAAATGCACTGAAAGATGCTTTTCCGGAAATGAAAATACTTATTCTATCTGTTTATGAAGAAGATCATTTTATCGCGAAAGTCATTAAAATGGGCGCTCATGGGTATTTAGTAAAAGACAGTAGCCCGCAGGAAGTATACGATGCTATTGCTACAGTTCATGCACGGGGTATTTATATCAATGAAAGAACCCTAAATGCGATTCAGAATAATGCACATAAAAAAAGCAGCGTTAAAGTAGCTGGTAATAAAATTAATAACATCGTCTTAACTAAGCGGGAAGAAGAAATTCTGCTTCTTATTTGTAAACAAAAAACAACGGATGAAATAGCCGAAGATTTATTTATTAGTCCTAAAACAGTTAACGGACATAGAAATAATTTGCTTCAAAAAACCGGTTCACGAAATGTTGTAGGCTTGGTTGCCTTTGCATTAACACGGGAATAATTTTTTAATACATACCGGTGATCAGTCACGTCGGTTATTCATGATCAGGACGTTTATCCTCCTTATCAAACATATCTATAAATTTTAAAGCCAATACCCTTTCGGAATCCTTTTGAAAAGGCCATCCGGCCTTGGGGCATTCTCTCATTTCTGGTATAAATGAGCTATTACCGCCTACAGTGTTTCTCTGGAATTAAAGGAACTTTTCCTGAAAACCAGTTATAAATGCCTGATTATAAAATTAGGTATTTATGCTCTTATTCCTGCGTAAAATAAGCAACATCTTTGATTTGTAAGACACATAAACTATTTCAACGTGGCCGAATCAAGTATAAATACATCTGAATCAACCAAAATTTCGGTACAGGATATTTCACTTCCAAAAGGTGGCGGTGCTATTACCGGACTCGGCGATACTTTTCAACCCAATCTTTTTTCGGGTACCGGAAATTTTTCGGTCCCTTTACCTGTTACGGCAGCGAGGGGACTCGAACCACAACTTACGTTGAATTATAATTCAGGTTCCGGCAATAGCGAATTCGGAATGGGATTTTCTCTTTCTGTTTCAGGTATTAGTATAAGAACCGGCCATGGAACTCCCGAATATATGGGCTCTGAGGTGTACATTCTCGAAGGGGCAGGGGAGTTAACGCTCCTAAAAAAAACGGATACTGTAACAGGGTATTTGGTGTTTTCTTATGCTCCCCGTGTAGAAGGCTTGTTTGCTAAAATTGAACGGTGGTTCAACATTTCAACCGGTATTTCTTATTGGAAAATTATTACCAGTGAAAATATTACTACCAGCTATGGCACTGATAAAAATTCCTGTATCTCAAATCCGGCAAACGATCAGCAAATTTTTAAATGGTTACCGGTTCAAACGATAGATGCGAAAGGCAACAAAATTAATTACACGTATGCAGAAGAAAATTCAGATAATGTTCCGGTAGAGATATTTGAAGTAAACAGGTTGGTTACTGCAAACAGGTACCTTACTTCTATTAACTACGGAAATTTTTTAGATGAAAACAACATTGAGCAATTCGCATTTGAAGTAGTATTTGATTACGGTGAATACGAATTATCGGGATTAGACCAACCAAATTCAAATCCATATCAACCGGTAAGAACATGGGCTTGTCGGCCCGACTCTTATTCCTCTTATGTAAGTGCCTTCGAAATCCGTACCTACCGCCTGTGCCGGAATGTACTGTTGTTTCATAAGTTTACAAAAGAACTTGGTTTGCCCTGCCTGGTTAAACGGGTAGCCCTTCAATATAACAACCTGCAACAGTATGATCCCATACAGGTATCAACGATGTCGATGTTAAATGTAGTGGTTTCATCAGGCTACAGAAAAAAAGCGGACGGAAGTTATAACGAACAACAACTGCCGGCATTACAATTAACGTATTCAGCATTTAATCCATCTAAAGCGCCGCAATTTAATACCTTAAATGCAAATGATTCGGGCTTGCCGGGCTATCTTGGGCCTTCAGCCTTTTTGCCTGTAGATTTGAATGGCGATGGTTTACCAGGATTCCTGTTAAGCAACACGGCTTCCACCATGTACTTTGAACCTATGGGGGATGGAAATTATCTTGCGGGAGAAAACTGCAATACGTTTCCTTTGAATAAAGATCTTGGTAGCGGAGAAGTTTCTCTTACAGATATTGATGGAAACGGCCAACTGGAATTGCTGGTAAGCAACACCTCTCAATCAGGTTTTTATCAATACACCGATAAAGGTAACTGGGATAATTTCCAGGCCTTTCAAACCTACCCGCTGGTACTTGATCCGGAAACTGAAATGACAGATTTGGATGCCAATGGAAAAACAGATTTTGTTTTGGTCGGTGAGCAGGATTTACTGACCTATTATTCAAAAGGGAAATCCGGATTTAGTGCTGGTAAGCGAACACAAAAACCGCTTGACTTCCCTTTAAAATCAAGTGGCGATCCGGAAGAGCTGGTAACATTTGTCAATATTTTTGGTGATGGTTTATCGCACCGTGTAAGAGTAAAAAGTGGGTTGGTAGAGTGTTGGCCAAATTTGGGATATGGAAATTTTTCTAAAAAAATAACACTGGCAGGTGCACCCGTATTTGATGAGGTATTTGATAACTCCCGTTTTTATTTCGCAGATATCGATGGATCCGGAACGGCTGATATGGTATATGCTTACTCAAACCGGGTTGATATTTTTATAAATCAAAATGGAAATTCTTTTTCCGATCCTATTCAAATCATTCTTCCGGAAGAATTCGGGAACCTGGACAGCATCAGCTTTGCAGACATTCTGGGCAATGGTACCAGCTGTCTTGTTTTTACTAAAATAGCTCCGTTACCCCGCCATTACTATTACAATTTTGTTGGAGAAACTGTTTCAGAAAATGGAACTCTTCAAAAAATAATGAAGCCTTATCTGTTGTGTGAAATCGATAATAACCTTGGTACTATTACACAAACCGGATATTGCAGCTCTACAAAATTTGCACTCGCCGATAAAGCAGCCGGTCGCCCATGGGTTACCAAACTACGTTTCCCGGTGCAGGTGGTAGAAGAAACCATTGTGATAGATAAAATTTCCAATTCAAGATCAGTAAGCCGCTTTAAATACCATGATGGCTACTATGACCCTATCGAAAGAGAATTTCGCGGATTCGGTTTTGTTGAATCGTGGGACAGTGAAACGTTTCAGCAATATGAGCAGAGTCAGAGTAATCCACAATTTCCATCAACAAGAATAAATGAGGAATTATATGTACCGCCCGTTTATACAAAAACATGGTATTGCACCGGTGCTTTTAAAGAGAGGAATGAAATAAGCACACAATACAAAGCAGAATATTTCAACAAAGATACCGTAGCGTTAAATTTTCCGGAAAATGTATTTGCCCCCGAAATTTTAACAGGAAATGAAGAAACATTCAGGCAAGCCTATGTTGCTTTGAAAGGCACAGTAATGCGCACGGAAGTATATGCTGATGATCAAACCAAGGTATCTTCCAATCCTTATACCGTAGAAGCATCCAATTACGAAGTTGTATTATTAAAAGAGGCAAGCCCCGGCGATCGTGGTGTTTTTTTAGTGAACCCGAGAGAAAGCATTTCTTACAATTATGAACGTAACCCTGATGATCCACAAGTGAAACAGGAGTTTGTACTGGAAGTGGATTTACTCAGTGGGAAAACAATAAAATCATGCGGCGTATTTTTAAGCAGGCGGTCAAATTCATCATCTGATGTGATCGTTTACCCTGAACAGCAATCGCTGAAAGCAACAGCGAGCAAAACGTTATATATCGATACGGCGGATGATCTGCCATACCGCTACAGAGGCATTCCTTATGATCAACAAAGTTTTGAATTATTGGGACTGACGTTACCTGCGGGAGACACTTATTTTTCTTACGATGAGATGAATAGTCAGGGATCTGCAGCATTCGGCTCTATTGTGCCATACCTTGGCACCGTTACTCCCGGTACACTGCAAATGCAACAGTTGAGTTGGTCGCAATCTTTCTATTGGAATGATGACCAAAGTAATTTTCTTTTGGCAGGATTTATTTCAGAACGGGCATTGGTACATCACCGGTCGAACGCCTGTTTTACCGAAGAAAACATTGCGCAGGTTTTTGGGACTAAGCTTACGAATGAGAGTATACAAAACGACGGAGGTTATTTTCTTAATACGGATACCGGTTACTGGCACAACAACGGACTCGTTCAATATTATTTTGAAACGACGGATTGTTTTTATATGCCAAATATGACAGAGAATTCTTTCGCAGATCCGTCGGGTTCCCTTTATCAGAAAACAACGGTTAATTACGATGCTTATTATTTAAATGCAACAGGTACTACGCAATACATTGATGCATCTACCAGTAATGTGATAACAGCCATTATGGATTACCAGGCAATGAAGCCTTATCAGATGACAGACATCAACGGAAATATCAGCGAGGTTCTGTTCGATGGGTTGGGTCAGGTAATTGTTAGTTCTTTATTTGGAAAAGAAAATGGTGTTGCTATGGGTGGCATGACGCTTTATGAATACAATAGTGAACCCGCGGAATATATAGTAAGAGAATTGACATCAGAAGGTCTTCCTATAAATTTTGACGACGTACTCACTAATTCTGAATATTATTTACAAGGAGCTGCCAGCTATTTTTTTTATGATCTCAATGTTTATTCTAAAGCGCGCGAAAGTGGAACTATCCAACCGGTAAATGCTATTACATTGGTAAGAGAAAACTACTATTATCTCCCCGTTGGAAAAAGTACTTTCTCCTGCCAAACATCCATAGAATACTCAAATGGTTCGGGGCAGAGTATTGAGAAAAAACAGCAGGTAGATCCTGGTCTTGCCATCATACGTGATGCAGAGGGTAATTTGATTTACACAGACCATCATAAGGTTGTTACCGCGCTAACAGATACGCGCTGGTTGGTTTCCGGCCGAACCGTTTATAATAATAAAGAGAAAGCCTGCGAAGTATATCTTCCTTATTTTAGCAATACACCTTATTACGAAACACAGGATGAAATCGTAAATGAAAAACTGGTTCCACCGCCAACCGTTACACATTATGATCCGTTACTGAGAGTGATTCGCATGGATACACCGAAGGGATTTTTCTCAACATCGGAATTTACACCATGGGAAGAAATCTTGTCGGATACGGATGATACAGTGAATGACTCTGCCTATTATATCAGCTTTATGGCGAATTATCCTACTAATCCAACCCAGGAGCAAAAGGATGAAAAAGATGCTTTGGATAAAGCCTCCCTGTTTTATAAAACACCGGGTGTAAGTGTAAAAGACAATACCGGCAGCCCTTTCCTCGCTATTCAAAATTTGGTTGATAAGCCATTGACCTCTTATATTAAAACCGATATACTGGGCAGAACCTTGCAATCGATTGACGCACGCTTATACCAATCCAATCTTACAAAAGGAACCGCCTATTATAACTTTAATTATTTGTATGCCATGGGCGAAAAAACACCATGGTATACTGATAGTGTTGATGCAGGAACAAGTAGGTTTTTTAATAATATGTTTGGTAACACCTTTCAGTCATGGAACGCCCGCAACTTTAATACAATCCTTACCTATGACGGATTACAAAGGCCTTTGCAAACACAGGTGAAAGCAATGGATTCCAGTGGAAGCATCTTATGGGATTGTATGGTTGAGAAAATAGTTTACGGTGAAAGGATTCCAAATGCTAATCAACAAAATTTACGAGGGCAGGTGTGCAAGCATAGCGACCAATCGGGAATTACGCATTATTCTTCATACGGTTTGCAGGGCACGGTGCTTTCTGTTGTTACGCAAATGACTACGAATTATAAAACAACAATCGATTGGACGGATCCTTTAACCGTACCAATGGAACCGGAAATATACACCGTTAACAATACGTTTGATGCATTAAAACGCGTTGTCACACAAACCACTCCTGATCTTACTATAACAACGAATACATATAACCTGGCCGGCCTGCTTAAAACCGTTTCGCTTACTTACCAGGATCAAACACAGCAGGCATTGGTGAATCGTATCGACTATAATGCAAATGCGCAGCGAACCCTTATTCAATATGCCAATGGTGTAACAACAAATTATTTTTATGAAGATACAACTCAACGACTTAATAATTTATACAGCACGCGCCCCGATCCTGTAAAACCTATTTTACAGAACATTCACTATTTCTACGACCCGGTTGGAAATATTACACGTAAACGTGACAAGAGTGCACAAACTGTTTTTTGTAACAACCAACAGGTAGACCCTCTATCGGATTACACTTACAATGCCATTTATCAATTGCTTCAGGCAGACGGAAGACAGCATCCCGGCATCAATTCAAATACATATGTCAACGGATTCAAGCAGAGCATATACGGGGATCTTTGCCCGCCTGATGTGAATGATGAAACAAAACTTGAAAAATATACAGAGTATTATAGTTACGATGACGGTGGAAACCTTATAAGTAAAAGACATGTGGGCGTTTCTACTTTACCCTGGACTCAAAGTACACTGCCATTTGAAAGCAACAACCGCTTAATTGATTTCGCATATGATACCGCAGGAAATCAACAATCGTTGCAACTTAACGGTTCTGTAGCACTTTACTGGGATTACCAAAACCGGCTTAGCGGTACGGGTATTATTCAACGACCTGGCCAGGAAGATGATGCAGATTATTACAACTATAAAGCAGATGGAACGCGGGCGAGAAAAGTTTCTGAGCGTTCTACCAATGGTGGTAGTGTAAAGGAAGTACACGAGAAAATATACCTGGGAAATTTTGAAATAAAAAAAATAAAAACCATTTCTTCATCCGGCGACACTATTTTGTTGAACAGGGAAAGCCTTAGAGTGATGGACGGATCCAACTGTTTAACTACTATGCTATATTGGCTTTTGGATGCGGCCAAACGCGAAGTGGATCAGTCGGGAACGAGAAGTCTTCGCTTTCAGATGGATGATAGTCTGGGTTCTGTTTCACTGGAGATGGATGTAAACGCGCAGATTATCAGTTACGAAGAATATTTTCCTTTTGGAGGCACAGCTATTATTGCAGGGAGTAGCCAACAAGAAGTAAAATTAAAAGACTACAGATATTCCGGTAAAGAATGTGATGATACGACAGGCTTATATTATTACGGGGCAAGGTATTATATTTCCTGGCTTGGAAGGTGGTTGAACCCTGATCCCACGGGGCCTGTAGACGGACTTAATTTATACACCTTTGTAAAAAATAATCCGGTTACCGGTGTGGACGTGGATGGTCGTTGGTTTTTAGTGCCAATGATCATCGGCGCCGCGGTTACTGCATATACCAGCTACCAGGTTGCTTCCTCTCAGGGGTACTCAGGATGGCAATTAGCGGCGGCAACCGTTGGAGGCGGAGTATTAGGTGCTACTACAGGTCAAGTTGGAGGACTGATTGCGTCCTCAGCAATACCAATGGCGCAAACCATTTCCATGGCAGTTACTTCAACCGTTACTTCGGTTGCACTTTCACAAGCCAGTGGCGGTGCTGTAGATAAGACAACAAGCTTTGGGGCACTTTCTTATAACTGGTCACAAGGCACACTGACCTACCCACTTAAACAAGGTAATTCTACTATGACAAATCTTTCCCTCATTGTCGGTGCAACAGCTAATACAACGGATCTAAGGGCCGGTTTTAGTGGAACAAATGTTGATCTGGTGACGGAATTTGATCTTAAAGACGGCTTAAATGGAAACCCTGATTTAATTGGCCATTCTGCTCTTGTTAACAAGGCTGATGGAATAAATGTATCAGTGGGTCCTGTGAAAGGTTTTTTCAATAAAAATCAACCTGTTACAGGACAAATTTCTGATTTGACAAAAGTAATTGGCGGAAGGGTATGGAACAACTATCATGGAACGGATGCAGGATGGATTATTCCTCTGTATAATGTAAACAGAGATACATTATTCAGTATTTCAGAAAATTTGAGAAACGGATTGGACTCTGTAGGAAATCCGTTAAGCTATTCGGGGCTTACCAATAGTTGCGTTGGACATGCTTCAGATGCGTTATTCAGAGCAGGCGTACCTACTCCCGGCAGCTTGAGTCTTCATCCGTTTCTACTGCATTTAGGAATAGGCGCCCGTCATGTCGGTATTCAACTGAATCCGTTTCAAACTTTGCACTCTAGTCCTGAACATGACCGTCTTGATTAATAATACCAGGAGAAAGAAAGCTTTTTACAAAATATGATTTAAATAAACATTAGACATTAAACAACATGAAAAGTAGCGCAAGCCCTTTAACCGTTATACCTGCAACGTTGGCGAAATTTTACACAACACATCCTGATTTTGATGTGCTTTCTGTTAACCTGTTAGATGCAGAAACCGTAAAATCACTGGGAATGGACGCGCCGGCAGTGGCCGATCGCCTTAGTACTTTACGTAAATGGCAACGTCTGAGGCGAATAACACCGGATGCAGCGACAGCACTTATATTATATAATAATGATATTGGTTCCGCGCAGCAGTTAACCGCGATGAGCAAAACCACCTTTGTAAAAACATACCAATCAAAATTCGGTAAAACAGGTGATGGTGCTTCTATGGCAACATTGATCTACAATAAAGCCTTGCTGGTAAAAGATCAAACGATGCACATGCTTGCCAATGTACACAGCGTTTCGGCGGCACCCTATTTTCGTGGTATGGCGGTAAATCATGTGAGTGATGGAGTACCCACTTATTTCGAGTCGCTGTCAAATTACCAGGAGATTTTTGGTAGCCTCGATTTTTGTTCCTGCAGCGAGTGCCGTTCTATTTTTGGACCTGCGGCCTATTTTGTGGATCTCATGCGCATCATTGATAAAGCGGTTACAGTGCCAAACGCTGGTATTCCTGCAGCATTAACATTGCAGGCCAGGCGCCCCGATTTGTGGGAGATGGAATTAACCTGTGGCAATACCACCACCATGGTTCCGTACTTACAAATTGTAAATGAAGTACTGGAAAATACAGTGATTAATATCCTGTTGCAACAACATCCGAAAAGCAACCCTGTAGTTTGGCAGGTACTGGCGAATTCAGTATTCCCTTTTAATACACCCTATAATTTACCTTTGAATGAAGTACGGGGATTACTACAACAATTTGGAATAACGCTCAGTTCTGTTATTCAGGCATTTGATCCACAAAATAAAGCACCGCTCGGGAAATCTGTAGAAACACTTAACCTCTCTTACGAAAGATATAAATTTGTAACAACTTCCTCTGTTACGTCTGCATCATTATCCGCGGCTTACGGGGTTACTATAAACGATCAGGATAATGGTGGATTGGATCATCTGAAAGCAATGCTGGCACAAACCGCATTAGATCGTTCCACATTCCTTTCTTTATTAAGACAAGACCTCTCATCAGAAGAGCGGAATGGCGTTATATATACTTACATACCTAGTCCATCGTTTGGGACAAAACTGGTTCTCATTTTTTACGGAAATTCTGTTGTTGGTACATATGATTCCCATTATGGAAAACTTCAAGGAACTCTCAATAATAATATTATTACAGGTACATGGTCCGAATCAAGTCAGGATCCACCTGATAATGTAGGTAGTTTTCAATTTACACTCACTGCCGATCGTTCGTCCTTTACAGGAAAATGGATGAAAGGATATAACAGTGAATGGGAACAAACGGCATGGAACGGGCAACAGACCGGGACATCGCAAGCCATGATGCTGGCGCATGGACTTTATATTAATCAGGGTGAGCCGGGAAATACGTTTATGGATATCAGCACAAACGAAACCGATCCGAAAAATCCTTATGAGCAGGTGACAAACCTTACACATGATACGCTCGATAGAATTGGAAGGTTTGCACGTTTAGCGAAATCAATAGGATGGGATTATTCAACGCTCGATTGGATAATGACATCGCTTGGTTATACAGCTATTAACGATCAACTGATGATTGACCTAGCTGAAATAAAACAACTTGCCGAACGACTCAACATTTCTCCCGTTATACTTTCTTCCTGTTGGTTTGATATTAAAACCAGGGGGATGAGCGACGACGATAATTCCGTCGCGTTGTTCGATACTATTTTCAATGTTCCTGCATTGATCCGTAACGGCGCTAACCTGGCTTATTATCACCCTGAAACCATTATTTCAGGTGCCAATAAAAATGCCGTGTTCAATAACCCTTCCTATTGGGATAAGAGTGCTAACTGGATAGTAGATCATACCTTGTATACTTCGCAGGTGCAGGGTACTAAATTAGATGTGGATGCGGATTCACTTACCTATGGAAAAAGAATTCTTTCCGGCATACAGGCAACAAATGATGAACTAACGGCTATCGCTTCTTTGTTTTTTCCCGGAGCTACTTTAATTTCTCTGGGTCTGAGTAACCTTTCCATTTTATACCGCCATGTATTGTTGCCTGGTCAATTGGGCATTGCTGTAAGCGATTACCTGATACTGCTAAGGCTACTTAATAAGCAGGGAAATAGTTTACTTAATCCTGCAAGCATTAAAGAAATTGCAGACGCTGTCATCTGGATGAAAGAGGCCGGTTTTAATGTATATGAACTGGATTATATTCTTAACGGAACCACAAGCCTTTATGTAAACACAGGTTATACAACCGACTCGCTGGTTTCCTATCTTAAATCATTTCTTTTATCGGTACAGCCGTTACTGGTTACAAAAATTACATTTGTTTCAAATGCAATTACGGCCGATGTATCGGAGGCTTTCTTCAATTACTTTACAGATCCTACTAATAATTTCGTTGATTCAAAAGGAGTTATTCTTCAACAGCTCACCGATGCTCAAAAAGTAAAAATAACACAGCTTACTTTGCCTGATGGTACGGTTATAGCACCCACCACAGATCAGTTAAACGATACACAGAAAAAGTTTAATCAGCTGTTTACAGATCAGCAGCAATTTATGTGTAGCTCACTCGCCGGCTTTTTTAATTGCAATCCCGAATTAACGGCAGTGATGATTTCCGGTATTGCAGGTATTCAAAATATAAATTCTGTTCTTGAATTGTATATGGTGGACAATGGTGAGAACGGACCGAACATGCAGAATTTTATTTTCATGTTCTCACAACACCTGCTGATGTCCCGTCGTCTTTTTCTGAGTCCTGAAGAACTGGATAATATTTACCTCTACCCGGTTGCCTATTTAGGGAGCAGTACAGCCATTTTTAATTTTGAACCATTATTACTTTCTAACCTGCATAACATTTGGAAAATGAAACAACTTGTTTCAGATTTTCAGGATACTAAAAATCAGTTTATTCATTTTCTTGCTCTTGCATCTTCAAACAAAATTGTGCCGGATGACATGAAGGCCTTGTGCGCTTTGACAGGATGGCAACCGGCACAATGTATCTTCGTATGTGATAACCTGTTTGGTAAAGATAAAATGTGTCAAACAGTGGGTCAGATTTATGAAGTAAATAACTGTTTTGAAACGGGTCAGCAATTAGGAATTGATATGTACTTTCTCAAATCAATTTGTGATTTGCAATTACTTCCTGCAGCAACCGCCGATAACTGGAAAACTTATTCTGATCGGGCGAATGCGCTTACGGGTGCTTTACGCGCATACTTCGGTGAAAATATGTGGAGCACTATTTTTCAAAAATACAATGGCCCCCTATTAGAACAACAACGCGATGTTTTGGAAGCTTTTTGTTTATGGCAATTAGGAATACAGTACCAGGATATTACAACCTCCCGTAATTTATATGAGTTCTTACTGATTGATGTGGACATGAGTGGTTGCAGCCAGGTTTCTTACATACGCCAGGCGCTTAATTCCGCACAACTTTATCTTCAACGCTGCCGGTTAAATCTGGAACAAAACGTAACAATCAGTACAGATGATATTCCTGAAAGCTGGTGGGTGTGGTTACTTAACTACAGGATATGGGAAGCAAACAGGGAAGTGTTTTTATATCCCGAAAATTACCTGGATCCTTCTTTACGAAAAACAAAAACAAAACTGTTTAAACAGTTGGAAAATGATTTATCGCAGGTTGAGGTAAATAAGGGAAATGTAGACCAGGTATATAAAAAATACCTTGATGCTTTCAGTAATCTTGCAAAGTTACAAATGGTAGAATCCTGCCAATACACCGTGCATGATCCTAACCTTGGAGCAGCAGATACACTTTTTCTTTTTGCAAAAACGCAAACAGATCCTGCTAAATATTATTACATCAGCAGGCAGTCGGGCAGCATTTGGTCCGAATGGAATGAAATTGGCGTAACGATTCCGTCGCCATACATTACACCTGTTTATGCATTTAACCGGCTTTTTATTTTTTGGGTAGAACTTTCCTCCGTGCAGGAAAATGATCCTTCGGTAGGTGCTGCTGCCAATGCCAAGTGCACTATTACCAAAGCTTCTATAAAATATTCCTTTATCGATTTTAGTGGGAACTGGAGTCCTCCGCAGGCACTTATCAGCGATCAGGTAATTAATGTAAGCATCGCGGCAAATTTAAATATCCCCTTCACCTCTTCCGGGTTTTATAATCTGAATGATCCTTACTGGCATAAGGTACAGGTAACACCTGTTTCGTCTGGTAATTTCTCTGACCCTGTAGCAGGAAGATTAAGTGGTGAAAAATTGATAGTAGATTACGGACCGCTTTATGCAGTTAACTCCGGTGATGCTCAGTTGCCAACACCTAATATGACTGTGGTAAACAATAGTGATATTACATCATTTGAAGCAACGGTTGCCAATGCGGTTTTTGATATTAATGCGGCAATAGGTGCAAATGTAAACGGGCAGGTGAGGTTTATGGAGTCAACTGTAATAGATGATATGCTCAATTCTTCATGGCTAATTAATCAGGATGAATTCATCTATCCGGCCAATGATGTGTTTGGCCCTAATACAGCACCTGCTTTTCAGGCGGGGTTTGATCCTCTCAGTGGTGCATTGGTTTTGTTTTCGACTCCGCAAAATACCATCAGCAATAATTATACAGGAGGAATGCATCCCGGTAGTCTTTTTGCTCAGAGCCCATCCATTGCTACTGCACAATCTTTTACTTCAACAGCCATTGGGATTAGCTCCACGGATTCGGCAAACTATTTTAGTTACCTGAAGCTTTCCAACACAATTAATGCAGATGGCACTGTTACCTCCAATATTAAGGGATATACGGAAGACCTTATTGAAACAATTCTTCAAATTACAGATAAACGCAAATGCCGTTATGTATTGGATATTCTGTTTCAGATTTATTATGGGTCTCCTGTTTTGCTGGCAACTCCTCAGGGCGCCGGTATTGCTACACTACCTGTGCGTAATGCACCTTGTTCCTTTTTATTCTTTCATCCGTCCGGTACGTTTCTAATTGAAACCACAGGAATTCCTGAAATTACAGATGCCATGCAGATTTCCACGGCATTCGGTTGGGTTGGAAAGAGTTCATTTATAAATGCGGGGCTTGCGATTGATTCGGCCGAGTCAATTGTGATCTTTAATGGCTTGCAGGTAAACGCTATAAAATTAATTGATGTAAACGGCATTGTTAATATTACTCTTGCTCAAAATGTAACTCCGGATATGATTGTCGGAATATTACAGATCACTTTACAGCAGGCTCAATGGGTATTGAATATTTTAATCTCCTCAGGAAAAACGAGTTTGCAATATGTAACTACCACTGTGGATATAAACCTGAACTATAATAACATGCAGTTTACTTCCACACGGTTAACTACCGGAGCTGTGCAAGATCTCAATAAACGGTTGTTTGCTCAGGGAATTGATGGCGTACTTCAGCTAAGTGCCCAAATGGCTCCTGTTAATGTGGGGCATTGTTTCGGTGATTTTAATCCCGGATTCCAGGTGGCTTCACCCGAAGCATTTTATGATAATCAGGTTGCATTCAGTGGCCCGTACGGTTATTATTATTGGGAACTGTTTTATTATGCGCCAACACTCATAGCAGCACAACTTAAAAACAATCGCCAGTTCAATGACGCGGAATCATGGTACCAGTATATTTTTAATCCCACATTGCCACCGTTTAGTGTTAATGCGGATTCATTTATTAATAGAGACATTACCAAAACACTGTCTGAACAATACTTTACAGCACTTACAACAGCAGGATATATTTTATCGGGTGCAATAACGTCTACCGGTAACCTTGCAACTGTTCCGCAAATTGCCTCGGTGCTTGGGCTTAATTTATCGGTTGATCCCAATGGAATAAATCTGAGAACGGCCCGTGAAATGCAGAATATGTTACAGAATAGTTACCTGGCAAATCCACTCGGACGTTACTGGCAATTTAAACCTTTCAGAAATCATACGATTGAGTCGCTTACAGAAGAACTTCAAAATCCGGTACAGATAAAAATTTACAATGATGATCCTTTTGATCCGGATGCCATTGCACGACTTCGTATAGGAGCGTACGAAAAAAATCTGGTGATGCAATACATTGATAACCTGTTGGCATGGGGTGATATGGAGTTTACACAATATACCTGGGAAACAATTACCACGGCAACGATGCTTTATGTATATGCGTACGATTTATTGGGTCCTCGTCCGGAGAACCTGGGGCCATGCGTTACTCAGCCTACGTCTTCTTTTGCCGACATCCAGAAACATTATGCCGGTGGCGAGATTCCACAGTTTCTAATAGATATGGAAAGCTCAGCCGGTAGCAGCATTAATCAAAATATTGGTCAATCGGGAATAGCATATAACGACCTGGACGTATATTTCTGTGTGCCGGAAAATGACCAGTTTATGGCGTATTGGGATAAAGTAGAAGATCGCTTATATAAAATCCGTCATTGTCTTAATATCAATGGGCAGGCACAACCGCTTCCTTTATTTGATCCGCCGTTGAATCCCATGCAGTTGGTTAAAGCAGCTGCAGCAAGCAATGGTGTTCTTAATGCGCAGAGTTTGTTTCAGCCGGCCGTTCCTTATTATCGCTTCCTGTCTGTACTTTCACGTGCTTACACACTTACTAATGCCGTCATTCAATTAGGAAATTCGCTTTTATCGGCACTTGAAAAAAATGATGCAGAAGGATTGTCATTGCTCAACTCATCGCAACAGGTTGCGTTGTTGAATATGATGACATTGATGAAACAAAAAGAGATTGAAGTACAAACAGACACGATCAATTCTTTAAATGAGTCTTTGCAAAGCGCACAGAACAGGCAAACGTATTATACCAATCTTATAAACACAGGGCTTAATATAAATGAGTCTGTAGGCTTATTACTCTCTGCCGAATCCATTCCGCCACAGGTAATGTCAATAGGTATAAGAGGTATTTCCATAGGTGGTTACCTGGCTCCGAATATTTTTGGATTTGCCGACGGAGGTATGCAATTTGGTGATGCAATAAACGCAGGTGCACAAATCAGTGATAGTGTTGCGGCTATTATCAATCAAAGTGCAGCGGTACTTTCCACCATGGCACAATATGACAGACGAAAGGAAGAATGGAATTTACAACAACAAACAGCACAGTTTGATATTCTACAGATTACTCAACAAATTACCGGTGCACAAGCGCAGCTTGTTTATAACCAGCAGGACCTTGTTGTTCATTTAAAAAGCATTGAGCAGGCAGGTAATGTAGATGCATTTTTACGCAGTAAATTTACTAACCAGGAATTGTATCAATGGATGATTGGCCGTGTATCATCCCTGTATTATAACACTTACCAACTTGCTGTGACCACAGCGTTATCAGCACAAACAGCCTACCAGTATGAGTTGGATAACAGCGATACATTTATCAGTTATAGCTATTGGGATAGTCTTAGAAAAGGATTATTATCCGGTGAAGGCCTGTTGCTTTCTATTCAGCAAATGGAAGATGCTTACCGCAACAAAAATTCCCGCCGTCTTGAAATAGAAAAAACCATTTCATTGCGACAATTATTTCCACAGGAATTTTTAAAATTTAAATGGGGTCACGATGCCGGAAACCAGGGTGTGTTGAACTTCACACTGAGCGAACGTCTTTTTGACTTTGATTTCCCGGGGCACTATTGTCGTAAAATTAAAACAGTATCTGTTTCTTTGCCGGCAGTTATAGGGCCTTATCAAAATCTGAATGCCACATTATCTCAGGGTTCAAACTCTGTTTTACTGAAAGCAGATAGTATGAATGTTTCGCCAGTTAACTATCTTATTTATAACACAAGCTCCAACCCGGGAGGTACAGCACCGCCAACTCCACCGGCGGATGTATTACGCAGCAATTGGATGCCTAACCAACAGATTGCTGTTTCCCGTGGGATAAATGATTCAGGGTTGTTCCAACTTGACTTCAACGATGAGCGCTATCTTCCTTTCGAAGGAACAGGGGCTGTTTCGGGATGGACGTTTAACCTTCCGCCTGATACAAACCGGATCAATTTCGATAGTATCTCTGATGTCATTGTGAAAGTACAATACACCGCTCTGGATGGAGGAAATGTATTTGCCGGAAAAGTAAAATCACTTTACACGCAAAGCGCCTATACGCAATACCAAAATCTGAAAGCCAAATGCATGGACATGAATCAAACGTATGCCAATGCATGGTTCCGGATGTTTGCTACACCACCGGTAGCAGGTTTTCAAACCATCACGTTTAAAGTGACGGACGATTATTTGCTTACCACGTTAAAGAACATCCGAATCAATAGTGTAATGGTACAGATAGAAGCATTGAACGGAGCAGTTGTAAATGGAGGAAAAGGGAATGAATTTATCAGTCTTACAATTGGAACGGGAACAATACAGCCAATAGCAATAACCGACAACTTCGGTGAAATTGTTCCAACAGGAATAAGCGGTGATGCATCGGATACGGTGTGGCAGTTTTCATTCAACATTAATAAAACACCTACTGTGCTTCTTAACAGCGATCCTGTAAACAAAGCCCTTGACCCCGAACAGTTTCTTAACATGGCTCTGGTAGTGGTTTATCAGGCAGACGCTTTCTAACTAAAAAAGAATTAACACAAAAAAAGAATAACAACATACATTTTAAACCCTTAAAAGATAAGACTATGCAAGGATATGATCCAACAAAATGCTACGATGCATTAAAAACAGCAGGCTTACCGCCATGCCCAAATGACTCTGGGAGCCCCCAATTCGGTGGATGTTGCCCCGGAGAAATGAACCCGGTGATCCATAGTTTTTGCTGGGAGAGCGGAAATCTTTATACGCCTTACCAATATGTAGAAGCATATAATGCTACGAAGTGTTCTCCCAATGAATACGATCCGGTAAAATGCGATGAGCGTGTTTTTAATACGATAGAAGACCTGATCAATTTTTTGAACACCAATCCGGATTATAAAGGTCGTAATTGCTATTGCTGTTGTTCCTGTATGTTATCGAGTCTCCCCATGGCTGCTCCAACAGGGATGAACTCCAGTGAAAAAATGGTGGTAGGTGATGAGGTCATGAAAGGCAATATGATATCAGGGAATGGTAATATTTCAATGTCATGGACTCCTGCAACGGTGATGTTTAGCCAGGGAACACCACCTGTTGATTCTGAAACAGAGGATGCTCCTACAATGATTTTTATTTACTGTGGGAATAAAGTAAGCCTCGTCGTTACGGAAGATCAGTTGATCCTGATGTCAACAGGAAAATTGAAACAGGCTTCAACGATGATTCCTGGCGACCTGTTAATGGCTGCTGACGGGAGCTCTGCAAAAGTAGAAAGGATCAAAGCGGCAGAATGGTTTGGTGCGATACACCACATTTCAATCAATACATCCTATAGTGGAGATATCAATGATCATTTATTGAATGCAAACGGTTTTGTAATCGGTGATTTTTCAATCCAGATGAATCAGTCTGATTTGGGCGATTATCTTGAAAAAGGGTATGGAATAAGCAGTACAGAGTATCATAGCAAAAATAAAGCGATGAGCGTTGGACCAAATGAGTATGCACTCAATAACATGAAGGATAAATAACCTGCATTTTACAAACAGGTTTTAGGTTTCAATATTTAATACAAGAAAGGAGGTAACTAAAAAAATTAATCACTCATCTATTACAAGCATTTTTAAACAAATCAATTATTTATTTAAACACTTTAAAACAAAATATTATGGGATTCGATCCAACAGTCTGTTATAATTCAATAGTGGCGGCAGGAAATGGCCCCTGCCCTAACGCCCTGGGAACTGCTTCATCTTATCACTGCCTCGATGCGCAGGAAAGTGGACCAATTCATGTTTTTTGCTCGCAAGCCGGAATTTATTATTCACCATTCGCTTATAGTGAAGCGTATGATCCGAGTAAATGTGCACCTAATGAATACAATGCCGTAAAATGTGACGAACATGTTTTTGCTGACATTAATGATCTTGTAACCTTTATTGTCGATTCAGGAGGTAAATATAAATCCCGTCCTTGTTACTGTTGCTGCTCTTGCCTTGCTTACGGAACGCCTATCGCTATCCCATCGGGGATGAATGCGATTGAAAAAATTGTTGTAGGAGATTTGGTAATGGGAGCCAGTATGCAGGTTGCCAAAGGGAAAATTTCATTTGAATGGACTCCTGAAACGGTAAGTTTTAGCCAGGGGACACCACCTTCTTCTCCAACAAGCGGTATCGCTTCAACCATGGTTTTTATTTATTGCGATGGTGATTTAGGATTGATAGCTACACAGGATCAATTGATGTTACTATCAACAGGAAAAATGAAACAGGCAGGAACTTTGGTTCCGGATATTGATTTACTGGTAAGTGTGGATGGTTCTGCCATTCCTATCCAAAGTGTAAAAATCGGTAACTGGCAGGGTGGAGTACATCATATTACCATCAATAAATCAACCAGTCCGGATGTTAATGGACATTTACTAAATGCAAACGGTATAGTGATCGGCGATTTTCAACTTCAAATAAATCCACAAGGTTTAGGTGATATGTTTGAAGCCGGGCCTATGATTGGTTCAGATGAATACCACACTAAAAACAAAAGCCTGAACATGGCTCGTGGTGTATATGGGGTTAAAAAAGCAAAAAGTAAATCCATCACTCTTCCAAAACACTTCAACCTTTTTTCTGAAACATCTTCTTATATTCCTGCAGATGCATCGAGGTTTATTACCACCACGCAAGCGATTGATATCGTTGGTAATCCGGATGCTCATTTCCGCCCGTTCGGTAACAAGTCAGGCATTAGTGGTATCAATTATCTTTTTCAATTGTATAAAGGATTTTTTCCGGATTTTAATTTCTACCTGGATTGGGATGATATCAGCCCGAATGCATATGCCTTTAATGCTTATGGAGTAAAAAATGTAGTGATCTCCGGAGGATTGGTAAGACTGGATGGTCTTTACATTGAAGGACAAGCCTTTATTATTGCACATTGTATCGCACGATTAATGAATCTTAAGGATTACAAAGGACCTCATCCTCTGCCTACGATAGAAGCAGATTATTATGGTATGGGTCTGGTAATGCCTATGGCTTGGAGCTTTAATGTTTATGGAATCGATGATAAAGCGATTGCGCAAATGACACAACTCTGGGGATATATTGCACCCGAAGATCGGGGAGGTAATCCGTTAAAGCCACAGGAAGATCCTTCCATTGATTGCCGTATCCGTACATTAATGTTTGCACAACTCGGAGGAGAATTACCGCCATGCGCAAAACCACCTGTTCAACTGCTTGAAATCACAGGAGCAGAAACCGGGATAACTGTGGATAAAAAACCGTATGTTATTCTTACGTTTAACCGGGTAGTAGATCAGGAATCTGCACAGAAACCGGCTAACTATGCGTTTGATCCTGCTGCTCAAATCAGTTCGGTACAGGTTCAACAAACCGACGGATTACATGTGCAGATCATTGCTGATTTTGCAACGAACGTTAATTATAACGTTACCGTTAAAAATGTAACAGCCGGTGATGGAGCACCGCTTGATCCTAAAAAATCAAGCATTACATTTAAAGGCGAGTAAGCTAAAAAACCACTACAACAGTTAACCGGTTAATCCGGTTAACTGTTTGTAAATGAGTTGTTGTATTTAATTAAACACTCTATTTAAAACGAAGAAACATGAAAACAATCACTGATATAAATATGGTTGACACTACATTGCAGGAGCAATGCAGTCAGTTTGCAGAAATACTTGACCTCGACGAGCCTGTTTCAGAAGAGGTTCTGAAGGCTGCCTTGCTGAATGAAAATTATGCCCGCAACCTTTTGCTTAGTAAAGAATCGCCTGAACTATTGGCTCATTTACTGCAGAATCCTATACACGAAAGGGTAGGTGATAAAGAACACTCCAATGTAGAGCTAATAGGTAAAGCCGCTGTAGCACTTCTCAAATGGAGTAAAACAGGGTTTACAATGGTTAATCCTGTTGTGCTTGAACGCAGAGAAAATGCATGCATGGCATGCCCTAATTTGCGGGAACCCAAAAGCGCGTTGCAAAAAATGATACCTTCTTCTGCGCTAAAGAATACAATAGGCCATAGAACAGGAAAAAAAGCATGCGACCTTTGCGGATGTAATGTTGCAAAAAAAATGCGTCTGCCATCAGAAGCTTGCCCTGATCTTAACCCTGAAAATAACAGCGAAACACGTTGGGGGGAACCTGTTCAACTATTTCAAAAAACAGTATAAGGTAAAAAATCGAAAGGAGTACCTCACATTTTTTCGAGAACAATTCAGTTACTTTAGGGAACACTATAAAAAAAGCCCCTCATTTCTGAGGGGCTTTTGTGCCCGAAGCGAGACTCGAACTCGCAAGCTGTAAGGCATACGCTTCTGAGACGTACGTGTATACCAATTCCACCATCCGGGCAATTAAAGAACTATAGTTAAAAAGAAGTGTATTAACTTCAACACAAATATACGTTGATTTAGTTAAAATGGATAACGTAAAATGTATTGATTTTTGACGGAAAATGACTGCCACTAACTAACAGATAGAATAATTTCCACCCACTCGTCTCATAAAATAACAAGATAAAATGATAGGGTTTACTCATAGGATTAAAGTAGCTTATTTTTTGAGTATAATAAATTCAACCCTTCTGTTTTGTTGTCGGCCTTCTTCTGTAGTATTCGATGCAATAGGTTTTAAGCTTCCATAACCTTTATAAGCTATTCTTGTTTCGTCAATACTTTTTGTAATCAAATAGTCTGAAACAGTTTTGGCTCTTCCTGTCGATAGCTTTTCATTTGTTTTTTCATTTCCTGAATTATCCGTATGTCCGGCAATTTCAACTTGGATATGTGGATTTTTTTTTAAATACGCTACAATTAAATCTAATTCAGCATAGGATGAAGGTAGTAGGAGTGTTTTATTGGTTTGAAATAAAACATGTTTTAAAACAAACGAGGTCCCCGGGGAAATTTTGTCAATGGATTCCGGTTCAAATTTCGAACTACTATCAGGAGGTTCATTTGAAAGCGTTTCAACCAGGCTCACATCATCAATAAAATAATAAGCATCACGCTCTGTACTCTGGTTTATACGTGATTTTATTTCTTTCGGAGCCTTTAATTTTGTTTTCTTAATTTTATTGATTTCGAAACTACCAAATAACAGGTATGACTCTCCACCTTGGGATGTATAGGTAACAGTTACCCGGTGCCAGTTTTTTATATCGTTTCCAATCTCATGTTCAATGTTTATATAAACAGGATTCAGATCAGTGATCGCGTCTGAAGAAGTATAGCTTGCTTTATGTTTCAAAAAACAAATACCCAACTGGTCAATGGAAGTACGTGAGTAATCTGCCAGGCTTATATACATCGTGAAAAGATAGGTTTTGTTTTTTTCTAAAGGTTCTTTAAGTGGTGTTTGCAAATACTCCCTGTAATCTCCATGTGAAAAAACGAATACACCGGCATAACAGGTTCCGGAATGTGGACTTTGATAGCCCATTAAGTTTTGAGGGACATCAACCTGTGAATATATTTTTCCGGAAGACTCTTTGGTTTTCCTATCACATTTGCAAAACAGATCTGAAGTTCCCCAGCTGGGGATGCTCCAGGAATAGGATGCATTTACAGCAGAAAAATCCATAGGCACAAATTTGTTATTTTCAAAACTGGAATCTGGAATTAAATTTTGAGCTTCTGCAAATTGAAAAAACACTAAACATAAAATACAAGTCTTAATCGTCATTATATGATGCCTGGGGGACAAGGTGGAAATTATAATTATTTATATACTTGCCCCTTATAACGACTAATTCCTATTTAGTTACAGGGTAATTAAGCAAAAAGCCACCAAGTTTCCTTAGTGGACTTTCCGGTTATCTTAACTGGCAATAATCTTTAATACAAAAACAATTTTTTATTTTGAACAGGTTGTTGTTCCTTGTAGATCAAAATCAAATTTATCATAAGGAGGTTTTTCACATACCTCTTTGCATACCTGGTTTTCGTAGGTGCCACTTATTTTTACTTTAGTGGCAGAATTTAATTTAATTCTTTGTGTAAAGACTACTTTATTATAATGCAGCAAAACTGTTTTCTTTATGGTCTTATCATATTCAGGAGTTGGTGTAGTTTCTGTTAGATTCCCAACAAGAGTATAGTCTTTATTAGGTTTAAAAATAATCTCTGTTGGAAAAACTTCTCCGTCGGCATCTTTAATTTTAACAATTGAAAAAGTGTGCCATCCTTTTTCCATAGTTACAGTGAATATTAAATTATATTCACAGTCGTTTATTTTTTTTGACGTTAGTTTCCATTCACAACGGCTTATTTGCCCTTTTACCATGGCGCCGGTAAAGACAGAAAAAATAATGGCTAAAAGAATGTTTTTTTGCATGATAGACTGTTTTATATAAGTGAAGTTAAGATTTTTATTTAAAATGTGCCTTTTTAAGCGACGCGTTTATATCAGAAAACACGTTCGTAGTTGTTACCTACACTTGATTTATATCTATTATGTTATTTTTTCAACCTGCTTAATGAGTGATTGATAGGTGAATTTATTTTTCTAATAAATACCTATATACGTGATTTTAAATGGTGTATCTATATTTTAAATTACGTTGAAATGCTTTCCAAAGTAATAAGATGTTTCTTCTGGTAAATGGTTATATTTGTGATAATAATTCTTTTCGAGAAATCGGCTTAGATAAGACCCCCCTGGTTATACAAGCATTTTTTTAGTGTGTTACTCTGTTTATAACTGATGTAATTAGTTATAGTTTTTGCGATTGTAGAATAATACTCTGCACGATGTCCTTAATATAAATAACAAAATCAGATTGGATTCAATTTTAAATTATTTAGTTGAATTAATGAAGACCCCATGAAGAAATTAAAAAACTATAGTATAATAAGTTTTATAATAGGATGTTCCTGTATTTCCTTTTCACAAAATTATATTTCAGGTACCGTTTATAATAAGGGAAATGCTTACTGCTCTACCAATTTAAATAATGCCGGCACATTTGTAAACGCGGCCGGAGGAAATTTTTACATTACCGGGAATAGTACCAACTCCGGAACTACAGCGTATGATGGAGGCACTTTATTATTTGCAGGAAGCTCCGCTCAGTCATCGGGAGGAAGTGCTGTTTTTTATACGACCAATGTTACATTTAATAATGCCTCAGGAATAGCTGTTAATAAATGCCTTAGTGTAAATAATACCGCCCTCTTTACATCTGGTTTAGTTACAACACCAGTTGGCTCAACCGAACCTGTTGAATTTACCTCACCCGCCTTACCTTCCGGAACCAGCAATACTAGCCATGTAAACGGATATGTTCGCAAATTGGGAACAGGGGCATTTACTTACCCCGTTGGAGATGCAGCGATGTATCAACAAGTAATGGTAAACCCAACAGTAAACACAACAGGTATGGTTGTTAAATATTTTCCAGCCGATGCCGGTGTAGCTCCTTTTGGAACAACAGGTACCGACCCGGTAGCGCTTCAATATTATAACCACCTCGAATACTGGAACATTGCTCCGGTATCAACTGCTACAGGAGTCGTGACTGTTTTTTGGGACGCCTACAATAATCAGGGAATAGGCTCTCCAACAGATTTAAGGGTTGCGCATTTACCGGGAGCCCAATGGTTAAATGAGGGAACAACAGGTGTAGGAACCGTTGCTGCCGGTTCTGTTACGAGTAATGCTCTCACTGCGTGGAGTCCTTTTACAATAGGTAGTATTTCCAGCAATTCTCCTCTGCCTATAACGCTCACCGGATTTGGGGCATCAGTCAGTAACTGTTCAGTGTCTTTGATGTGGAGGGTAGCAACAGAAACTAATTTTAGTTATTATGAATTACAATATAGTTCTGACGCCATTCATTTCAGTTTATTAACTAAAGAAATGGCAAAGGGCAATAATTCAATTTACTCTTATCAACACAATCCGGAGACGGAAGAAATGCTTTACTATCGGTTAAAAATGGTTGATCTGGATGGCTCAGTGACTTATTCAGATATTATTTCAGCTGATATAGTATGCCTTGAAAATAGTATTAAGGTTTATCCTACCGTTACTTCCGGTAGTTTAACCATCAATACCGGCCACCATCAATCCCTTTCAGGTAACCTTTACGACTCCATGGGACGATTAGTAAGAACATGTACTTTAAATGAAGCGGTTAGTAAAATTGATATAAGCAACGAATCAGAAGGGATTTATTACCTCGTTATCAAGACGACGGATGAGAAACCAAAAACGTTTAAAATACTAAAGACAAATTAAGTACTAAATAGTTCAAATGACTAACCATTAAAATTAACTTTTATGACAACGAAGAATCTGATCACTTTACTTTTGGTAGCTTTAACTTTGGTTAATAAGGCACAAATGAATATTGGTTCTAACACAGCGCCTAATGCAGATGCTATGTTGGAAATTAGTGGGAGCAGTAAAGGATTATTGCTTCCCCGCATAACCCTATCAAGTACTTCCAGTGCCTCACCTTTGAGTGCCCACGTAGCAGGTATGTCAGTATACAATACAGCAACCGCCGGAGCTGGAGCTACAGCAGTAACGCCCGGTTATTATTACAATACAGGAAGCGCCTGGGTACGGCTTGCGTCCGGTAATGGAAATTCATGGCTTACAGGAGGAAATTTAAACGGTGCTATCAGTAACATAGGAACGAATGATAATTATGATTTTCCCTTTATCACTAATGGTACGGAGAAGATGCGATTATCTACTCTCGGTAATTTAGGTATCGGCATCACTTCACCGGCATCCAAATTGGATGTAGCTGCATTAACCACTACGGTTAATACTGTGATTAATGCAACAGGTACGATCAATGATTATTTGCAGTTCAATGTTCAGAATAACAGTACGGGGAGCCAGGCTCAAAGCGGTTACTCATCTACGGCAGATAACGGATCCGCTACTTCCGGGTTTGCCTGGGTAGGGATTAATAATTCTAATTTTAATTTTCCTACGACGTATAATATAGGAGGGGGCAATGATGTCAGTTTTTTGGGTAGTGGACAGGATTTGCATGTGGCTAATGCTAACAATACTAAATCTATTATATTTTCAACGGGTAAAAGCACCACGCCTTATTTCAATGAGAGAATGAGAATAACCAATGTGGGATATGTAGGCATTGGCACATCAACACCAGCATCCAAATTGGATGTAGCTGCAGGAACTACTACGGTTAATACAGTGATTAATGCAACAGGTACGATCAATGATTATTTGCAGTTCAATGTTCAGAATAACAGTACCGGGAGCCAGGCTCAAAGTGGTTACTCATCTACCGCAGATAACGGATCTGCGACTTCCGGATTTGCCTGGGTAGGAATTAATAATTCTAATTTTAATTATCCTACAACGTATAATATAGGAGGTGCCAATGATGTCAGCTTTTTGGGCAGTGGACAGGATTTGTACGTAGCCAATGCCAACAATACTAAATCTATTATATTTTCAACAGGTAAAAGTACGACACCTTATTTCAATGAAAGAATGAGAATAACCAATGCAGGATATGTGGGGATTGGCACTAACAATCCTTTGTCTCAGTTGCATATAGTGGGCAGCGTTACAACCCCGGCATTAACCAATCGTGGTGGATTAGCCAGTTTACAGGCGAGCAATGGTGCTATGGAAATATTCGCGAGTACAGCTTCACCTTATGGCTTTGGCTTCCAGGTAAGGGATTATACTTCTAATACTTCTATTCCGTTAATATTAGAACCAGCTGGTGGTTATGTGGGCATCGGTACATTTTCTCCTGCCTATCCACTGGATGTTCAAACCACCCTTTCTACCTCCATCTCCGGGTACGGCTATTTAAACGCCTCGGGTACTACAGGTTATATAGCCGGTTCTAGCGGAGTAATTCCTTATAGCGCACGGTTTTCAGGACGTGTTATTTGCCCTGAATTTGATGCTCAATCAGACCTAAGAATAAAAAACATAAAAAGTATAAGTAATTCGGCAAATGATCTGGCAACTCTTAATCAAATAAAAATTACCAATTATGAAATGAAAGATTCCATTTTATGGAGGAACAAACCTTTTAAAAAAGTAATTGCCCAGGAGTTGGAACAAGTCTATTCACAAGCGGTGAGTTTATCAATTGGTTTTATTCCTAATATCTATCAACAAGCCAACACGATTGAAAAAGTGAATGGTGATTATAAATTAAATTTTAAGAAATCACTGAGCATAAATAACGACGCAAAAAAAATAAGAGTCATTACCAACGCCGGAAATTTTGATATGGATGTTGTGACAATGCCGGATAACAAAACACTGTTGCTTAAAGGAGAAAATCTGAATTTGAAAGAAGGAGAAAACATATTTATATATGGCGAAGAAGTAAATGATTTCCGTGTAGTGGATTATGAAGCGCTCGGCACTTTAAATATTTCAGCTACGCAGGAGTTGAGCAAGCAAATGGAAGCATTGAAGAAAGAGAATGCGGCACTGAAAATACAAGTAGAACAAATGCACCGGGATAATTGTGCTTTAAAAGAAGATAACAATGAAAGGATAGGAAAACTGGAAGCTTCTTTAAAATTATTGAGTGTAAGTTTAATTGGTTCGAAATAAAATAACGGATTTACCCTGCAGCTATTTTACAGGTACATTAAAAATAAACCCGACTCTAAATACATTTTCAATACTTAAATGTGGATCTTCCTTCAGGTATTTGCGGATTTTCGTAATAAACACATCCAGGCTCCTGCCGAGAAAGTAATCGTTTTCCCCCCATAGCTCTTTTAGCATGTCTTCCCGTTTAATAACGTTATTCCGATGGGTGGATAAGTAGTTAAGGATCTCGCATTCCTTTTCTGTGATGCGTTTTGTTTTATCCCCTATAGTTAAAGATTGATTATTAAAATCAAACAGATAGTTTCCTATGGAAATAATTTCAACCTTCCGTTCAGTATTGTTTTCAGGAATTCTGCGAATAACCGCTTTGATTTTCCAAAGCAACTCCTCTTCATCAAATGGTTTCGTGATATAATCATCAGCACCCAAATCATAGCCTTTTAATTTATCTTCTTTTAAAGATTTTGCAGTAATAAAAATGATAGGTATTTTTTTATCTTTTTTTCTGATCTCTTTTGCAAGGGAAAAACCATCCATTTTCGGCATCATCACATCCAATAAGCACAGATGAAATGAATGACTCTGAAAGGCTTTTAACGCTATCTCCCCGTCTTTGCAAAGTTTTACATCAAACCCTTCTGTTTCCAGGTAATCCACCAAAAGAACTCCTAAATTAAGATCATCCTCCGCAAGCAATATGTCGAGTCGTTCTTTAAACATGGGGTAATGTAATAGTAAATGTTGTTCCCTTTCCTTCCCGATAGCTGTCGGGATCGCTCCAAAGTTCAATAGTTCCTTCGTGCAATTCAATAATTTTTTTTACGTACGCTAAACCAAGACCAAATCCCTTTACATCGTGAATATCTCCGGTAGGAACCCTGAAAAAATTTTCGAAGACTTTCTTCTGATATTTCTTTTCTATACCAATGCCTTTATCAGAAACAACCACAATTAAATTTTGACCACTATTGGATGTTTGAATAGACACTTCAGGGTTCTTCGTAGAGTACTTGATAGCATTGTCGATAAGGTTAGACAAGGCATTCGTTAAATGTGTTTTATCTCCCATGATAACGAATTGATCAGCATCAAGGTTTAAGCTTAAATGTCCCTGGTTGCTTTCAATCTGAATGCTGATACATTTTATGCACTCATGAATTAACTGATGAAAATCCAATTCTGTTTTTTGTAAAGGAATTTCACCTCTTTCCAATGCAGTCATACTTAACACCTGTTCAACCTGGAGCCTTAATTTCTCATTTTCTTCGAGAATGATTCCTGAGTAATGCTTTATTTTATCTTCCTGTTTAATAACCGAATCCTTTATAATCATCCTTCCTGCTAAAGCAATGTTGGTTAAAGGGGTTTTAAATTCATGGGTCATATTATTCAAAAAATCGGTGGTGTGTTCTGATATTTTTTTTTCTTTCAACAGTGATAGAATGGTTCGCCAAAACAGAATAAGTACAACAAGTATCAGTACCACAGAAGTGATAAACAAAACTCCCATCTCCTCCATAATGAACTGTTTTTTTCCGGGGAAGAGCAGTTTTAATTCCCATCCATTTTTATTGGATATTTCGTATAAACCTTTTTTATAGCAACCTTGTTGTTCGGAATAGAGATTTGAAAAGTCGCTTTCTGTGTTTGTTATAACCGGATTCGGTTTTACAACTACAAAAGTATAGTTGACATGAAAGTTGTAAAAATTCATATAATGATTAAACAACGAATCTATTTTATGGATTTCATTCTTTCCTAATTTCGTGTTTGATCCGGGGGCACTATCGGGTTTAATGCAAGCTCCAATTTTTCTATAGGTGTCTTTATCGGAAAGAAGGGCATCGGTTGTTCTTGCAAGAACCATGTTTGCCTTTTCGTTAAAGAGTTCTTCTTTTATCTGCGCTGTATCCAATAACCAATTCACCTGAATGATTAATACAACCACTAATGCAATGGAAGAAATGAGTATAAACAAGTTGGTTCGGATTGGTTTCATTGATTATCAAAATTAGTTATTTTTTGATGGTATATCACCTGCGTTAACAAGTCGTTAACACCCCAATAACTACTCAATAACATCATGCGTTTTAAATTGAGGCTACCTTTGTTATACCATTTAAAATTAGAAACCATGAAAGCAAAGATCCACGAATACAGCAAACAGGTCACCTTAACAATAGCTTTTTTAGTTATTGGGATAGCAGGGTTTTCTCAAACTTCAGTACGATTCGACCCCTCTGTCAAATATATGTATTACCAATCTTTATTTCCTATCTATGAATACTTCGGTAGAACAAGCCCGGCTATTAAAAAAGAAAAATTAAATGAAATCATTTCAATTAATGATATTACACCTGATTTATGGCGTAACCTCCTCATTCCGTATAACGAACGCATTGACCTCGATCACAGGATGGGTATAGATTACGTTAAGGGATATAATTACAGTTACCCTAATGCAAACGATTATATGAAACTAGTAGAGTATGTTTCTATAGAAATTTCGGCAATGGTTAATGGTAAAGTTGTAGCCTCTAAAAGTGTAAATGATAAACTGACAGCAGAACAAAAAAACATGTTGAGTGCTGCTGATTTGGGGACTGATATCCACCTGAAAATAAAGTTCAAATACAAAAATGGTTTAATCGAAAATGCTGATAGTAAGATCATCAAAGGAGAATTAGCCATTACTATAGTTCCGGCGAAAGAAGCAGAATACCCCGGAGGTTTTAAGAAAATGACAGAGTATTTAACGAAAAATGTCAATAATAAAATTCCTGAAAAAAGCACTTCCGAAACTATTCTGCAGGGAATTATAAAATTTACAGTTAACGAACAGGGAAGTGTAATGGATGTAAAGATATTCAGTACACCTACAGATCCACAAGCAAGTAAACTATTATTGGATGCCATGTATAATATGCCAAAATGGAAGCCTGCGGAAAACTCAAAGGGTATAAAAGTTAAGCAGGAATTTAGTATTCCTGTTGGAGGGGGTGGTGGTTGCTAGATGCGAAGCTATACCAACAAAAAAGCTAAAACCCGAAATGTAAAACAACCAACTTCAATAAAAGAACGACAGATGAAAAATAGTTTAGCAATTTTACTTTTAGTGCTCTTTTCTATTCCAGGGTTTTCTCAGGAGTTAGGTTATAACGTTCGAGGAAGATACACGCGTCCAGTTAAAAAAGAAGCGTTCCGTTCAGCCAAATTTATAAAGGACGTTATTTCCAGTTATCCGGTAAATTGGATCACCGGTTATACTTCAGTAGAAATTTTGGCAACCTGCAACGGCAAAGCCATGAAAGCGGTAAGTAAAAATGATACTCTAAGTGCAGAGCAAAAAAATATTTTAAATACGGTTGACCTGGCTACCGATATTGTTATAAATGTTGAATACACCTATAAGGTCCCCGTAACCGATATGGTAGAAAATAACAGAATGCATGCTTCAATGACGATAGTTCCGGAAGTTGAAGCTGAATTTGTTGGTGGGCATCAACAACTCATGAACTATTTAAAGAAAAACGGCATTGATAAAATTTCCGGAACAATAGTTAAACAGCCTCAACAGTTAATCATACTATTTACGGTTAATGAAGGAGGTGAAATAATCAATGCCGGAATAACCCAAACCTTCGGAGATTTGGAAACGGATAAATTATTACTGGAAGTCATTCGTAAAATGCCAAGATGGAGACCGGCAGAAACTTCGAAAGGGATAAAGGTGAAACAGGAATTTGAATTTAGTGTTTGTAAGGCAGGTGGCTGCTAAGTCACGATGTTAATCGCATAACGACCGAAAAATTTTAGTGTGGCTTATCAGATCAATAGTTAAAAGACCTTAAAAAGAGAGTCTGGCAGACCTAGAAAAAGCTAATTTATAGTATATTAGAATCTAAATTATGGAGAACATGAAAACAACCGGTATAACTTTAGTAGCTATTGTGGCTATCATTATTGCAGCATGCAACACTTCTAAAAAGAGTACAACATCAACGGCTTCTTCAACAACCTCTTCGGCTCCGGTTTCGGCAACTACAACAGCTACCACCACCGCTCCCTTTTTAGTGATGGCAAAACCTTCAAATGGCATTTATGCCCCCGGAAATGAAGAGTTAACTGCCATTCAGGTACAATACAAAGATGTGACATTAGACCAGTTAACGAAAGGCCATGCCATTTATACAGAAGGAGCATGTACCAACTGCCATCGTGCTAAAAATATCTACCGACATGATGTAGCACAATGGAAAGACATTATGGATGATATGGCTCAAAAAGCAAAGATATCTGATGAGCAAAAAGACGCGGTGTATAAATACGTGCTTGCCATAAAAGCAGCACAGCCAAAATAAAATAAATAAATTTTTAGTACGCTATCTAGAAATGTAATTTTTTAATGAGATTGATTTACCATTAAAATTATAGTTAAAGATTTTCGTCAACCGCTAAAAAGGTGTCAACAACCTCATACATTCCCATATCAAACTTGGCAATCTCAAGCGCTTTTTCTAAAAAAGGGGAGGCCTCTGAATTCTTACGCATGTTCTGATAGCCTTAAAAAAAGGCAACTAAATTTCCTTAAGCGACCTTTCTTTCTTAAAAAACCCTATGATGTTTTGTTTTTAATAACCAACTACTTTGTTGTTGGTTCTGTCATTATATTTTCTTCAAATGAAATGTTCTTATTTCTGGTTCTTTGTCAACTTTATATGTAAACTCTTTTTTATTTAAAGTTATTATTTCATAGTCTGTTTCTTTTAAATCCCATTCGCCCCTAATGGAAAAGCACTAGTAAAAATCAATTTAAACCTTACCAGTTTTTTTTTATTCTTCATTTCTTTTGCCGGATGACAAAAACACGTTTTTTAATAGTAATTAATTCATCAAATACATGTTCAAAAATTTAAAATTAAGGAAAAAGCTATTGCTCAGTTTTTCAGTAGTAGCTATCATAACAGCCTTTATTGGTTGTTACGCTATCGATAGTTTATTAAAAATTGAATCAGCGGGTGTTAGCCTGTATGAGAAGTGCACAGTTCCACTGAGCAGTTGCGTTAAAATGGCTACTGAGTTTCAGCGTGTAAGGGTTAATGTAAGAGATATTTTATTATCAGAAACCCCGGAAAAAGCCAGGGAGTATTTCGACAAGATATTGGATTTAGATCAATCAATCGACAAAGAGCTTCAAAAATATGAATCCTCACTTGTTGATGGAACGAATAAAGAAAATATTGAGGGATTTCGGATCGACAAGAAAGAATACTTTGATGGATTGATAGAGTTTGAAAAATTAATTAATTCGGGAGATAAAGAAGGAGCAATTGCACTGATAAGAGGCAGATTATTTAAAGTCAACCAAAACGCCCAGTCCACGCTCGACGTCCTGGTTAAATGGAGCATTGATAAAGCTAAAAACACATCAGACGAAAACAGTAAAGTATCCAGTTCAACGATTAAAGTGATGATCACACTTCTCGTTTTTGCTATTATTTTATCCATGCTGTTTGGAGTATTGATCTCGAATTCCATTTCTAAACCAATCCTTATTTTGTCAAATACTCTAAAATCAGTTTCTGAAGGAGATTTAACGATTAATATTGAATCCGAATCTAAAGACGAGGTAGGTCAGGCTTTATTGAGTACCAAAGAAATGATTAAACGACTGAGAGAATCTATAGGTGTTATTGTAACCGGAGCAGAAAATATTTCGGTAGCGAGTCACGAAATGACCATGACCGCCCAGCAAATTTCAGAGGGAGCAACAGAGCAGGCAAGTTCCATTGAGGAAGTATCTTCTTCCATTGAAGAAATATCCGCCAACATACAACAGAACGCAAACAACTCAAAAGAAACAGAGAAAATCGCCGGCATGGCTGCCAGGGATATTCGTGAAGGCAATGATTCTGTTGAAAAAACCGTTGACTCCATGAAGACCATTGTTAATAGAATATCTATCATTGGAGAAATTGCAAGACAAACCAACTTACTGGCGCTCAACGCAGCAGTAGAAGCTGCAAGGGCAGGGGAGCACGGAAAAGGTTTCGCTGTTGTAGCGGCAGAAGTTCGTAAGCTTGCCGAAAGAAGCCAATTGGCTGCGGCAGAAATAGACGAGGTATCAAAAGTAAGTGTTGATATCGCACAAAAAGCGGGTGATCTGTTAAAGAATGTAGTTCCTAATGTTCAAAAAACAGCTGACCTTGTCCAGGAAATTTCAGCATCCAGTATGGAGCAGAACTCCGGAGCCGGCCAGGTAAACAACGCTATTCAGCAATTAAATCAGGTAGTGCAGCAAAATGCCGCATCGTCTGAAGAAATGGCTGCAGGATCAGAAGAATTAAGTGCTCAGGCCGAACAATTAAAAAACGCGGTTGCTTTCTTTAAGATAGGTAACGCCTTGCGCCCTGTTGCTTAAATGAAAAAACGCAGGTATTCAGATCTGAGTGCGGCTTGAAGCAGAAGAACTTCATCGTTTGCCTCAGGAAAATAAAGAGAAGACATATAAAGAATAAAAATGGAGAGAAGGCCGGCTAAAATTAGCTGGCCTTCTGCGTGGTGTACCCTTGATGTGAAGTGCACTCAGTGACGAGCCCTTCACAAATCATTTTGAGAAAGAAAAACCTCTCCGTTTTGAGAGATAGGAATGTATACGGAAGCATACAACTTCCAAACTTTTTGAATAAAATTTTAACGATAATAGATAAACTAAAATACCTCGAAATAGATTGTATTTAATTGGTATTTAATGCGGTACAATATATCGGTACAAACTTTAAGAGAGATGAATTTTAACAATTGCAGCGGACAAAAAGGTACACTATGCTTAGGTGTCCGCAGATTAAAGAATGGTAAAGTTTGTAACTGAATAATTATTAATCAGGTTTTTTTGTGCCTTTTTCGCCAGTTTCTGGATTTACATTTGGTGAAGTACTCCAGTTGTCATGATTAGTATTGTTTGGGGCAGTTCTGTCGTGTTCTTTAACAGCAGTACGATCTGCCTTTTGGTAAGAGTCAATATGTACAGTATTCGAGTTTGTATTCGAATTACTATTTGTACTCGTCTGCGTTTTATTTTCAGAACACCTCATGTCTGGAGTACCGTCCTTTTTTTTGTGTTGAGCTTGTAAGTTATTAATTCCAAAAAATACAATTACAAGTAATAAGATTTGTTTTTTCATGATTTTATTTGATTAATAGTATACTAATTTCATGCGGTACAATATATGCGTTATAAGTTCTATGAAAGATGGATTTTAACAATATGAATCACAAACGAAAACATATCAACTCCGAACCTCTTATTTTCTGTTTCTAAAATTTCAAATAATGAATAATATAAAATTTTATACTTCCGCTTAAATTGAAAAAACCGTATGTTACCAGCCGTTTTTTATTGTCTGCGTGAGTTCATTATATGCTCCTGTTGTTTCTATAGCGTCAGCTAATTTGTTTGATGAGATAGTTTTACTATTTGGGTGTATTTTGGTTGTCAAAAAAAAGACATTGACATTTTCGATGTCTTTTGTAGCATCAATATTTATTTTACTTTTGAGCTATTCCTGTCGCTAACGACAACAATATTAAAAGTTAAATTAGAAGAAAAAATGAAATCATCTCTATTTATTTTAGCAGAATTATTTTTTAGTTTGGTTACTAATTCGCTTTTGTCATTACAGAATTTTATAAAGGGTTCTCTTTGACGACCAAGATCCATTTTTATATCCCACAATTGCCCAATTGTTTGACCATTGGAAATGGAAACATCTGGACATATTTTCTTTTTCTTATTGTCTATTAAAATAGAAATTTCTGATTCAATAAGGATTTTATTTTCTTTATTAGTATATTTAGAAATGCATAATGCTAATAAGTCTTCTGAAAAGCCCGATACAGTCCTGTTTTTACAGCGTTGAATGTTGTCCACTGTATAGGTTGTCAATCGTGAGTTTTGATATAAGTCTATTATCGCTTTTATAAATTCTGCTTCTGTCATAGTATTGTTTCTAATGTTTGTTAATAGTTACCATTTTCTCAAATTACTTACCTCATTAGTTCAGCTTTTTATTCTGTAATAAATATTAATATATTATTTAATATACGTATATTTTATAGAGGAATTAATTCCACAAAAAGCACTAAATTAGCTAATATAACAAGAGAATAAGTATGGGAAATAAAGCTCTAAATAGAAAACCATTAGAATCTGAATGGGCTCGTCCTGAAGAGGCTACAAATGGGCAAGTAACTGGATATACCGGAGAGAAGGGCTTTGCTGATGCAACCTACCCTGCAACTTATACTCTTGACTTAGAAAAAGTAATTACATTACATACAATTCGTATTTTACTATGGGACAAAGACAGTCGACAATATTACTATTCATTATCTATATCTAATGACAATGAAACATGGGATACATATTATAATACAATTGAACATGGTTTTAATGGTTGGCAAGTTTTCGAGTTTGCAAAAAATATAAAAGCTAGATACATTAGACTACATGGCAAGTATAACACTAAAAATGATGGTTTTCATATTGTCGAATTTGAAGTTCACGATACAAAACCAACTCCCTTACCTGCGACAATCCAAGTTACAAACCATAAATTTTTACTAGAACCGATTATAGACAATAATCTCTTCGTTGACAAACTACAAGCTTATATAAATAACCATCAATTACAAATTTCAGAACAGTACAGTAAACTTTTTTTAAAATTGAAAGACGATGCGGGTATAGTTGAAAAATTAAAAGTTGATTTAACAGATAAGATAAGTGAATTTGAAAAAACCATCTTGCAATTAAATTTAGTTGGTAAAAGTTTAAATTTCCAACAAGAATCAGGAAAATTAAATAGCTTATCAAAATATTGGCTTGTTGGTTCAGGGATTTCATTCATACTATTTCTATGTCTATTATTTGCTTTTTTATGTAGTGATAATTTTCATTTTATGAAAATTTCAGAAGCATTGTCGAAAAGTACTATGAATAAAGACTTTCTCAATATGACACTTACGTTTGAATTTATCAGCTTTTTAGTCTTAAAATCGTTACTTGTGTCATTATCAATATATGCAATTGTTTTTTGTGCAAAAAACTATAAAACGCAAAAACATAATTACACCATAAATCAACACAAAGCAATGTCACTTTTTGCATCTGTTGAACTTTTAGATAATGAAAAATTATCTCCTAACACAAAAGAACAAATTCTTATGCAAGCAACAAATGCTATTTTCTCACACCAACATTCAGGTTACAATAACAATGACTCTGAAATTAACCCAAATATATTAGCAACTTCTATTGACAAAATCAAAGACGCTCTTGGAAAGTAAAAAGCAATTTAAATTATATGTATGTTCAATCTTATAATTATATAAATATGAAAATAAACAATTCAAAAATCGAAGGTATTGGTTTAATATTATTATTGTTGTCATTCGGTTGGCAGGCATTTCAACAGGATATTTCTGATTTAGCAAAAGACCAGCAAGATTATCAAATTCACGAAAAGTTAGATAATATATGGAATGTTATAACTGATATGTATACACATTCTAGTTCTAATACATCTAACGCAAGTACTAAAGTTAACATAGAAGCTGCACTTGAAAATTGGAAATTATATGGGAATATATTAAGTGAACGAACAACGGTAGAATACCAAGCTAAGTTGTTTTTAACTATCCAAATAATTTTATACATCTTAGGCTCAATTTGTTTGATAATTCCGAAATTCCGAAACGAAAAACACTGACTAATGATGAAAACAAATAAGAACGTTCCTTTAATCTTAAGCTTATCTATCGGTTCAATATTATTTGTTTTTTTAGTAAGTACAAATTTATCTGGTAGTAAGAAATTTGAAGCACTTGATAAATCAATGGATTACATTGTTCAAATCACATCAATATTTGCTGGTATTGTTATAGCCTTCCTTGCATCAAAAATAATTCAACTAAGACAAGAGAAACTACAATTAAAACCGCAATTAATACAATTGTCAAGAAAACTAAATTGTTTCAGAAAAGTAATTCATTTACTTTCATCTGATTATCTGTTTTGGCAAAAGGGTTTGAGAGACCATATAGAAAAGACATATCCTGGCATTACATTTTATGACGTAAGAGACATTACATTTATTGATGTTGAAATAACTCAACAAGCACGAGAATTTATTAAGGATGAAAAGTTTGGTGAATTAAAAAAGCAAGTATATCTTGAAATGAAAAGTTTTCTTCCAAGTGGTCTTTATGAAAGGATGCTATATGACGCATACGATAGTGATGAAATATATCCAATAGAACAATTACTAAAATGGACAAAATATGAATGTGGGGGAGTAATGTGTAGTACATTTGTAGATAAATACCAAGCTTATTTAGGTCAATTCAATTTTGACTCAATACCAGAAGACACTCAAATTGCTATTAAAAATCTCAGTAGTAAAATTGATAAGGAAAGGTATAAAAATATTAAATTTGGCGCTTCACTTATCGGAGAACTTGGCTCTCAAGTATCGTTGGAAATATTACCTAAATTGACAAAGGTTCAATTATCATTTCAAGAAAAAATGCCTATAGTCATACAGTTTATGTATAAAACTTTATTTTTATTATTAATATGTGGTGCAATTATTCCAATTGTTTTAATAAACTTTAATCTCCCTGTTTTTTTTAAGCAACTTACCTTAAGCCTATCATTAGGAATTATGTTGTACTTTCTGATTAAACTATACTATGTAATGGAAGAAGAAATTTTTGTTGAACAGAATATTTAAGTTCTCGAAAACTAAAACCCTATTTTTATAAGCCATTTAATTTGAATGGCTTTTTTGTATATTTACTAGACTTATAGGTATCGCTTCTGAAATTTTACGTATCCTCCCGCTCCGCAGGATTCGCAATCCTGCGGCTTTTAAAAAAAAAGCCCCTCATTTCTGAGAGGCTTTAGTACCCAGGAGGAGATTCGAACTCCCACGTCTTACGACATACGCACCTCAAGCGTACTTGTATACCATTCCAACACCTGGGCAAAGCCATTTGTTTGTATACTTTCCGATAACAACCGGAACAAACACTTGAGTTAATTCCCTAATTATGGTTACATAATTAAGAACTGCAAAAATGATAATTATTTTTAAATTAGCATTATAAATTATGACTATTCTTAAAAACATTAAAGAACACTGGATGTTCCTGATCATTCTTTTTTTAGGAATAGCCTTTCGGTTTATTCCCATTGGCCAGTATCAATTCAGTCATGACGAGTTAAGTGGGTTGAGCCGCACGGTTTTCACTAATTTATCGGATGAAATTACCTATGGTGTTAAGGTAGGGGATACGCATCCTGCTCTTATTCAGGTATTTCTATACTATTGGGTTCATCTCTTTGGTTATAGCGAAATTGCCATAAAAATTCCTTTTTTGCTCTGTGGCGTTTTAAGTATTGGCTTAATCTATCGCTTTTGTTTGACGTTTTTCAGTAAAAAAGTAGCATTAACGGCATCTGTAGTGGTTTCATTGTCTTTTATTTTTTTAGTGTACAGTTCCTATGCACGCATGTATATCACAGGTATCTTGTTTTCCCTGATGGTTTTACTGTATGTATTTAAAATAATGTTTCATGAAAAAGTAAGTTTAAAGGAGTACGTCTTGTTTTCCCTATCCTGTTTACTGTGTGCGTATAACCAACATATCAGTTGCTTGTTTGCTTTTTCTGTAGCCTTACTGGGCTTGTTTTATATTCCTAAAAACAGGTTAAAATGGTATCTTTTATCCTGCGCTGTAACCGTACTACTCTATTTACCTCATTTATCCATTACGCTTTACCAGTTCTCTGTTGGGGGCATTGGTGCCTCTGCTGGTGGTTGGCTTACGCCACCTCGTAACACAGAAATCTACTATTTTGTAAAAGCATTATTTGGCTGTGGCATAAGTGCTAAGTTAATTGTATTGGGGCTTTTTATGTTATGCTTCAGTTCTGTATTTAAGCTTATACCCATCACAAAAAAACAGGTGTTTTTATTTTGGATCTTTCTTATCAATTATTTAATCATCCATCTTTACTCCGTTTTTAAAAACCCGGTATTACAATATTCGGTACTGTTATTTTGTGGCTTGTGTTTAATTATATTACTGTGCTCTTTCGTGGAGTTTCTGAGTCTTAAAAAAGTGTACGTATTTTGCGGCTTTATAGCTATTATGCTTTGTTTCCAGTCTGTTTTCAAGAAACATATTTTTTCAAAAGTTCATATCCAGGATTTTGAATCGCAGGTGAAAACCACCCTTGACCTTCAAAAGCAGTATGGAACCACCAATGTTGCCGCCATATATAAAACAGAAGATTTTTTTGTGTATGTGTACGAAAAAAAATACAACACCCGTTTAAAGTACCTTTCTTTAAAGGACAGTGTGTTGTTAAAGCCTGCCTTATTCAGGCAGTATCTTAAGCAGTTGTCTGAAAACTATATTGTGTTGGGAGGCTGTGGAGCAGAGGACATTGCCCTGGTAAAAGAATATTTCCCTTACCTGGTTTCGCACCGCGAAGATTATTTCAGAAACACCATGGTGTTTTCGAAGCAGGTATTTAGTAATTCAGACGCCTCTTTAGTAAGTACCCGTACTCTTTTAAACAGCGATGTAACTATGTATACCAATAAGAACAAGCCTCTTACATTTTATCAGGATAGTATAAGTTTCCCGCTTGATACGATGGATGATGAATTTCCCTTTCATATAAACCTTCCCTTACAAAAAACGGATTTTAAACTGGGACAATATGTGTTAGCGGAGATTTCTTATTCAACCGCATCGGGAAACAAGGTGGATAAGGAAAGGCTGTGCGCTTCTGTTTCAGAAAAAGATGCAGAAGCTGTATTTTTTAAAACAACCGGATTACACGATTATTATGATAGTACTAAACGTGTTCAAACAGCCTACCTCGAATATTTTGTGGGAGTAGATAATGTTAACTGGAAGCATAAAGGAATGGGACTGAACTTTTTTATCTGGAAGTATCAGCATACAGCCTATACCATACGCGATTTTAAATTAAAGCAGTTAGAGTATAACCCTACCAAATGGACGCTTTGGGACTAGTTATAAATTGATGTTAAACCCAATTTGGATAATAGGGTTTGTGTAAGGAGATAGGGGTGTTTGATTAACGTTGTAAAAGATCATCGCTACAAAACTGGCGTTATCTGTAAAGAGCTGCCTATAACCACCACCAATTAATAAATTATCTACCCAGGCGCGTTGATTTAAAAAAGGAGATCTATAGTCGAGTACACTTAACCTATCCCATTCGGCTTGGGCAAAAAAGTTTTCTGTAATCATATATCGCCCAAACACATTGCTTCCGTATACCGTTGATACGTATTTTTGTCCGCCGTAATTTTCACTTAAATAGTTGTAGGTTCCGCCAACCCCCATGGAGAATTCTTTGGTGATTTTAAACCCAACTAATGGTGATAAATTAATATAGGTAGAACTTCCCAGCCAGGCACCTACGTTTCCTCCAACATAGATCCGTTCTTTAAAGGTGTTAAAGTCTTTGGGAGCAGTTTGGTTATTTAAGGGCTGCTGAGCCGGCATAGGAGTGTTTTCCTGCGAAAATACAAGGTAAGGAGTTACCATGTAAACAAACAAAAGGCAGCACTTTTTGAATTTCATTATTTTATTTCTTCATAATCTACATATTCACCATCCTCAGGTTTAAAGTGAGGTTTATGACTCGTTTCTGTAGATTCTATTTTAACTTCACCCTCTTTCCGACGGTAAGGTTGTTTTTGGGTATTAACTCTCTGAGCCTGCATGTTAGACACTCCTTTAAAGGCATCTATTATTTTCCATACTAACCAAACCAATATAACTGTCCAAATAATATCGCGCACGATTTCTAGTTTTTATTGATACAAAATTACATTATTTAAGAATACACTGTTTACCATTAACATAAATTGAGTAAAACAAAAAACCCTCCGTTTGTTAGCGGAGGGTTTTTAAAAATTTATTTTACATCGTTGTCTTGTACTTCTTCTGAATTCTCTTCACCGGATACTTGTGGTTTAAAGAGTGGTTTGTCAGATTTAGGAGCATTTGGATCCTGGTAATCCCAACTTACAATACGGAATACTGTACGACGGTTTTTTTGGTGTAAAGCTTCTTTTTCTTCTTTTGTTTTTGCTTTAGCAATTACATCATCTTTAACCAATAGTTTTTTCTCACCCCAACCTTTGGATTGTAAACGGGCTAAAGGAATTTTTTTCACTTCATTTAAGTAAACAACACAAGATTTAGCACGGTCTTCTGATAATTTTTGATTTTTCACATCAGAACCACGGCTATCTGTATGCGCTTGTAATTCAATGATAATCGTTGGATTGTCAATTAACGTTTGGTATAAGAAGTTCAGGGAATCTTCTGATTCTTTACGTAACGTTGCTTTACCTAAGTCATACTGTACAGCCGGGAAACGAATCTCAGCTTTAACAGGTGTTAAAGCGAAATCTTTAATGAAATCTTTCGATTCATTTTCTCCTACTGAACTTAATTTACCCATGTCTTTATTAGCTAAGAAACCTAATTTGAAAGATTGAGAAACTGTATTTTTATCAGTAGCTACAGTTACTTCATAAGAAGTATTTTCTTTTAATTTGAAGTTGTATTTACCGTCAGCTAATGTTTTGAATTCAAACATATCGCCGCTTGAACCTTTTAAATGGATCAATGCATTTTGCACTGGCTCATTGTTTTCAGAACTTACTACAGTACCGGTTAAGTTGAAAATTAAAGGAGGTAATACAAACGACCAAAGATCATCTCCACCTTTACCACCGTCGCGGTTTGAAGAGAAATACCCTTTTACCTTTTTACCTTCATATACGATCCCGAAATCATCACCAGGTGAATTCATTGGGTATTTAAGGTTTTCAGGAGCTTTAGTAAATTTACCGCTTGCATCTTTCTCAGCTTTAAAAATATCCAAACCACCCATTCCTAAGTGAGTATTAGAAGAGAAATATAATGTTTTATCGTCATCAGATATATAAGGAAAACCTTCAGCACCTGCAGTATTAACACTTGGCCCTAAGTTTACAGGTTGTCCCCATGTTTTACCTTTTTTATCGTAAGAACTCATCCAGATATCAGTTCCACCGTAACCGCCCGGTAATTTAGAATCGAAATATAAGGTGTTTCCATCAGCAGATAATGCAGGGTGACGGAAAGCAATAGAATCAATATTGAATGGTAATAATTCAGGCTCAGCCCAAGACGGCCCTTGTTTTTTACACATATAGATCTGACACTTCAATTGTTTGTTTTTTGCTTCAGGGCAACGGGTCATAAACATCATGTCTCCTTTTTTAGAAACATATGCACCACCTTCGTTCATTTTTGAAGCAATAGTCGTAGCTAAAATCGTTGGAGTACTCCATTTACCGTTTTTATCTAATTTAGTTTCATATAAATCAGAGTGATTTTGACCGTTGATCACGTCGATACCACCTGTAGAACCCTGGCGGGTAGAAGTAAAGATTAACGTGTTGTATTTTTTATCAGCGTAAGCAGGACTGAAATCAGCTTCTTTTGAATTGATCAAAGCCATGTTGTCAACTTTGATACGTGTTTCAGGAGTATTTTTAGCGTCTTTCCATTGTTTTGCCAATTCACATGATTTTACACCTGTTTCTCCACGAGGATCAGAAGGCATTTCTTTCTTGTAGTTATTGTATTCAACAATCGCTTCTTCATATTTTGACTGTGCTTTTAAAGCATCTGCCAATTTTAAATAAACAATCGGATCAGGATATTTTGCCTTAATAGCTTTGCTATAGTACGTTTCAGCACCTTTTAAATCATTGATCTCATGGTAAGAGCTTCCTGTTTTAAATAAAATTTTAGTTTTAACGGCCGCTTTTTTCTCTTTCACATAAGCTTGTTTGTAAAGCTCAATGGCGTTAAAATATTGATGATTGTTGTAAGCAACATCCGCATCCTTTAAAAAGTTCTTCTGCGCGCTTATTGAAAATGCAAATGCAATAATTGCGGTTGTTGTTAATGCTAGTTTTTTTAAGTTCTTCATAGTGATTTAAACTTTGTAAGTCGCTAATTTATAGTATTTTTTTAAAGAATCAAAAATTTTAAACAACTATTTAACCAGACGTGTCTAAAAATACATCATATTTCGTCTATAAAATCGTAATGCTAAATCGATTTTTAAGGCATTCCGTAGAAATTATTGGCTATTTTAATGTTTTATGGGAGGCTGTCGTACATGCTCTGTCAAATGTATTTTTCAGGGAAATGCTCCGGGGGCGAGATCATAAAAAAGCCTCAAGAGATCATACTATTGAGGCTTTTTAATAAGAACTAAATGGGGAGAACTACTATCTTAAGTATAACATCTCTCTGTATTTAGGTAAAGGCCATGTGCTGTCGTCCACAATGTTTTCAAGCTTATCCACATTGTAACGCATGGTTTCAAAATAAGGTTTTACTTTTTCGCAATAAGCATGTGCTTGTTTTTTTGCACTGTCTAAATTGTTTGCTTTTTTACGTTCTTCTGTCATTTGATCCGCTTCCGTTTTAATCAACGTTACTCTTTCCGAAATTTCTTTAATTAACTCCAGCTGGCTTTTAGCAACAGTTTTAAACTCTGCAGCACTCATAATCTCTTTCATGCCGCGTACGCTGTCTACCAGGTTTTTTTGGTAATTCAAAGCAGCAGGAATAATTTGATTATTTACCATATCGGCAATGATTCGCGATTCGATCTGAATTTTTTTGGTGTAAGTTTCCAGGCTGATCTCGTAACGGGCTTCCTGTTCGCGGTGATTTAAAATTCCCTGTGACTCATACATCGCTAGCGATTTTTTAGAGATCATGGCTTCCAAAGCACCCGGTGTAGTAGAGATATTATTTAAACCACGTTTTTTCGCTTCTGCTTTCCAGGCATCGCCATAGCCATTTCCTTCGAAACGGATTTTTTTACTTTCAATAATGTATTTTTTCAAAGTCTGGAAAATAGCTTCATCTTTTTCTACTTTTTTAGACATCAATGTATCCACATCTTTTTTGAAAGTAACTAATTGCTCAGCCATGATGGCGTTAAGCACAGTCATTGGTCCACCGCAGTTAGCAGAAGAACCAACGGCTCTGAACTCAAATTTATTTCCGGTGAAAGCAAAAGGCGATGTTCTATTACGGTCTGTATTATCCAATAAAATATCAGGAATACGGCCAATGTTCATTTTTAAAGCTGTTTTTTCTTCCGGGCTCATTTTACCATTGTGAACTGATTTCTCTAATTCATCCAGTACTTTTGATAATTGCTCGCCTAAAAACACAGACATGATTGCCGGAGGCGCTTCGTTAGCACCTAAGCGGTGGTCGTTATTGGCAGAAGCAATAGATGCGCGTAATAAATCAGCATGTTCGTATACTGCTTTTACGGTGTTTACAAAGAAGGTTAAGAACTGTAAATTTGTTTTAGGTGTTTTTCCCGGTGATAATAAGTTTTTTCCGGTGTTGGTGGCTAAACTCCAGTTGTTGTGTTTACCACTTCCATTAACACCTGCATATGGTTTTTCATGCATCAGTACACGGAAATTATGACGAATCGCCACTTTTTCCATTACATCCATTAATAATAAATTATGGTCTACCGCTAAGTTTGTTTCTTCAAAAACGGGAGCACACTCAAACTGTGCAGGAGCAACTTCGTTATGGCGTGTACGAACCGGAATGCCTAATAAATGGGCTTCGTATTCGAAATCGCGCATATACGCAGAAACTCTTTCAGGAATAGATCCCCAGTAGTGATCTTCTAATTGCTGACCTTTAGCAGGAGAATGACCGAATAAGGTACGGCCCGTTTGCTGAAGATCGTAACGGATATTATATAAGGCAGAATCCACTAAAAAATATTCCTGCTCCCAACCTAAGGTTGCCACAACTTTAGTGACGTTTTTATCAAAGTACTGGCAAACATCAGTAGCAGCCTTATCCAGGGCATGTAACGATTTTAGTAAAGGCGTTTTAAAATCCAGTGATTCGCCAGTATAAGAAATAAAAATGGTAGGAATACATAATGTCTCTCCCCAGATAAATGCCGGAGAGGTTGGATCCCAGGCAGTATAACCACGTGCTTCAAAGGTATTACGAATTCCTCCGTTTGGAAAAGAAGAGGCATCCGGTTCCTGTTGTACTAAAGCATTTCCGCTGAAACGTTCAATAGCTCTTCCACCTTCAATAGGCTCAAAAAAGCCATCATGCTTTTCGGCAGTAGCACCCGATAAGGGTTGAAACCAGTGTGTGAAATGAGTTACCCCTTTACTTTGTGCCCATGCTTTCATGCAGGACGCTACCTGGTCGGCCATTTTACGTTCTACAATAGTTCCCTGGTGCATGGAGTTTTGAATGCTGTTAAAGGCTTCTTCAGATAAGAATTCGCGCATGGCATCTAAACCAAACACGTTGGAGCCATAATATTTCGACACTTGTTTGTCGGTTTTATTAAACTCAACAGGTACACGTTTTACAACGTCTTGCAGGGCTAAAATTCGTCTTGTAGTCATTTTTGAAGGTTTTTATAGGGGTTGATGGTGAAATTTTGAATTATTCCGCAAAAATATGTCAAAAAAAGGGGGGGTGCAAGAAAAAAAGTACACTTTTTTAAAAAATAATAGTCAAAAAGAGGGGTTGGATCAAAAATATGTGGGAAAACGAATATATTTTACACAGAGTGGGGTATATGTATATTTGAAACACTTTATGCTTATGACTAAACTTCTTCTTTATATCGCATTCGCAGTTGTTTTAATTTCTTGCAAAGAAAATTTTGACCTTCCTTTAGTATGACAGCAGGGAATACTATTCGTATAGGTCAAAAACAGTAATTGTTACCTGAATTTAGTTTATTCTGAATTTGAATTTAATTAATCAAAAAAACAGAAGATTTTCTTATTTTTACAGTTGATGAATTTTTTGTTTCCTACATTTTTAATCGGACTGTCTGCTATAGCCATTCCTATTATTATTCATCTTTTCAATTTCAGAAAATATAAAAAAGTTTATTTTACCAATGTTCAGTTTTTGAAAGAGCTGAAGCAGGAAAGTGATAGTAAATCCAAATTAAAAGAATGGCTGATCCTGGCCATGCGGATATTGGCTATTACCTGTTTGGTACTTGCCTTTGCACAACCTTTTATTCCGGGTAAAACAAAAACACAACAAGGGGAAAAAGCCATCAGTATCTATGTCGACAATTCCTTTAGTATGGAAAGTACGAATAAGAATGGGACTCTCCTTGAAAATGCAAAGAATTATGCCGCAGAGATTGCCAACTCTTTTAATGCGAGCGATAAATTTCAATTGCTAACCAATGATTTTGAAGGAAGGCACCAACGCTTTTTGAGCAAGGAAGAATTTGTAGAGCAACTGAATGATGTTAAAATATCGTCGGCTACGAGGAACATGAAAGACGTGATTAATCGTCAGCAGGATTTTTTACAGAATAACGGTTCTAAAAATAAACGGATTTTCCTGTTAAGTGATTTTCAAAAAAATGTTTCCGCTATTTCTAAATCAGGTATTGATACGACGGTATTGATAAACCTGATTCCCATTGTTTCTTCGGAAGTAAACAACGTTTATATTGATAGTGTATGGTTTGAAACACCGGTACAACAATTTGGCACGCAACAAATCATTCATGCCCACATTATTAATAAAAGTAATAAAGACATTGAAAACGGCACACTTAAATTATTTATAAATGATAAGCAGGTTTCTTTAAACTCCTTTAATGCCGGTGCTGAAAGTAAGAAAGAGGTGAGCATTTCATTTACGGTAAAGGAAAAAGGCATTAACAGGGGGACATTAAAAATTGAAGATTACCCGATGACGTATGACGATAATTTTTATTTTAGTTTCAATGCTCAAACAATTATTAACGCATTGGTGATTAATGGTAAGGAAAGCAGAACAGCTGGGAATTTCAGGTCTCTCATGCAAAATGACAGTTTGTTTGTATTCACAGAAAATAGTGAAGCGGCGATTGATTACGGATTGTTTTCTAAATTAAACCTGATTGTGATGAATGAGCTGAGCGCCATTACAAGCGGTCTGGCTTCGGAGCTTCAAAAATTTGTAAATAATGGTGGCAGCCTGGTTATTTTCCCGGCAAGAAAAGCAGATGTAGTTACATATAACACAGCTTTTAAAAATTTGCAGTTGCCTGAAATCATTAGCCTTGATACAGCAAATACTAAAACTCAAACCATTAATTTTGAACAGGGCCTATACGAAGGTGTTTTCGAAAAAATAGATCAGAGGATGGATCTTCCTAAAGTATATGAACATTACCGGTTTAACCAAACTACCAGGAGCAGCTCACAACCGGTGATTATGCTTCAAAATGGAAATCCGTTTTTAGCGCAATACACCATGGGTACAGGTAAAATATATTTATTTTCCGTAGCTTCCGACGAGGTTTCTTCGAACTTTATCAAACATGCTTTATTTGTGCCAACGCTTATTAAAATGGCTATCTTAAGTTTAAAGCCGTCGCCGGTTTATTATAAAACTGCAACTAATGAGGCTATTGTTTTAGCCAACTCAGCTAATTTTTCGGATAAGCCCTTACACATTGTTAATGTAGAAAAAACAACCGATGTTATTCCTGAACACCGCCTGGTAAACAATGCAACGAGTTTATTTACTCAAAATCAAATTACTTCAGCGGGTCAATACAATGTAATAGATAATACAGATATTATAAAAGGACTGGCCTTTAATTACGACCGGAGAGAATCGGATATGAATTTTTATAACCGTGAGCAGCTTCAAAAGCAAATAGACGAAACAGGCCTTAGAAACGTTCATATCATTGAGCCTGACGAAAAAAAATTAACTGCCACGTTACAGGAAGTTAACGATGGGAAAAAATTATGGAAATTATTTTTAATTTTAGCTTTGGTATTTTTAGCTGCTGAAATTTTAATTATAAGGCTATTTAAGTAGATAATTGCAAAGAGCACAAGGTGCATGCAAGGATAAAGACTATTAATTAACATAAATACTCCGCTAACTTTGCGAAAAAATCTTTGCAAACTTTGCATTTAAAAAATAAAACATGAACATACTCATTAAACAAGCCACTGTTGTAAACATTGCGAGCCCACACCATGGGAAAACGGTAGATATTTTAATTGAAAAAGGGATCATTACACAGATCAAAAAAATAATTAACCCTGAAAAAGGCATTAAAACCGTAGAAGCGGAAGGCTTACACGTTTCTTTGGGTTGGTTGGATATGCAGGTGAATTTTTGTGATCCGGGGAATGAACATAAGGAAACACTGGATAACGGTTTAAGAACTGCTGCCAAAGGTGGTTTTACCGGAGTGTGTGTGATGAGTGGTACTAACCCTCCGCTGCATAATAAAGCACAGATAGAATATGTTGTAAACCGTGCAAAAGATAACCTGGTAAATGTATTTCCTATTGGAACCATCAGCCATGATCAGGAAGGGAAAGACCTGAGTGAAATGTATGATATGCAATTAGCAGGAGCTGTTGCGTTTAGCGATCATAAAAAACCGATTAAAGATGCAGGATTAATTTTAAGAGCCTTACAGTATGCTCAAAACATTAATAGCTTTATTATTACGCATGCCGATGATAAAACCATTTCGCAGGGAGGGCAGATGAATGAAGGAGTGGTGTCTACAAAGCTTGGTTTAAAAGGTATCCCGGCCTTAGCAGAAGAATTAATGACCCAACGCAATTTACAGATATTGGATTACACCGGAGGTAAAATACATTTCCCAACAATCAGCACAAAAGGGAGCATTGATCTGATTAAAAAAGCAAAAGCCAATGGGTTAAATGTGACTTGTGGAGTAACAGCTCATCATTTATTATTGGATGAAACAGAACTGGAAACTTTCGATACAAATTATAAAATTAACCCTCCTTTAAGAACAAAGGACGATGTAAATGCCTTACGCAAAGCACTCGAAAATGGTATTATAGATGTAGTGGTGAGCGATCATTATCCTCAGGACATTGAAAGCAAAGACTTAGAATTTGACCTGGCAGATAGTGGAATAGTTGGACTTCAAACGGCGTTTAATTGCCTTGTAACCGGAGTTTCAAAAATTACTCCGGAGAAATTAGCAGAATGTTTAGCCGAGAATCCACGCCATATTCTGGGCCTGGAAGCAGAAGTGATCAAAGAAAATCAAAAAGCAAATCTGACGTTATTTACCTTTAACGGTAAAACTACGTTTACAGAAAAAGATATTATTTCAAAATCCAGGAACACTCCTTTTATTGGTAAAACCTTAAATGGAAAAGTTATTGGAGCCATTAATAATGATAAAATCATTTTAAACTAATTTAAATCCGCTAGCGTTAAACATAATTGAATAAGCCTGTCGTCATATTAGTAACACCGGGTTTTCCAAAAGACGAAGCGGATACTTCCTGTTTACCGGCTTTTCAACAGTTTGCACTATCGGTAAAGAATAAATTCCCGGAGAACAAATTAGTAATCGTTGCCTTTCAGTATCCTTTCGAAAGAAAAGAATACCGTTGGAACGGCATTGATGTAATTGCCCTTGGAGGAAAAAACAGATCCAAAATTTTTCGGTTGATTATCTGGATGAGAGCATACAGAGCCTTAAAAAAAATAGTTGCCCAACACCGGGTTAGTGGCTTGGTAAGTTTATGGGTTACCGAGTGTGCACTGGTTGCTGACAGGATCGCTAAAAAACACCATTTAAACCATTTGATCTGGATCATAGGCCAGGATGCAAAAGCATCTAATAGATATGTTTCACGTATTAAGCCAAAAGCAGAGCAATTAATGGCCATGAGCGATTTTTTGAAAGATGAATTTTATAAAAACCATGCAATTGCCCCACAACATGTCTTTGAAAATGGCATCACAGAATCGATATTTCCGGAGTTGAATTTAAAAGAACGACGGATTGATATTTTTGGTGCGGGCTCTTTAATTCCTCTCAAAAATTACAGTTTATTTATTGAGTTAATTGTTGAGGTAAAGAAAGCAATGCCAAATGTTAAGGCCGAAATTGCAGGTGGCGGAGAAGAGCAAAGAATCCTGGAAGCACTTATTAAAATGTATAACCTGGAGGATAACGTAAAATTATTAGGTCCGAAAACACATGCGGAAACATTATCGCTCATGAACTCAAGCAAGGTGTTTTTGCATACTTCCAATTATGAAGGAAATTCAACGGTATTAATGGAGGCATTATACAGCGGGTGTAAAGTAATCAGTACCTGTCCTCTATCTCACCATAAAACAGAAAATTTATACATTTCCAATGAACGGGATGAGTTGAAGAAAAAACTTCTTGAAACCTTATCCCTTGCAAATGCTTCGTATAAGCGGGTTATATTTAATACCATGGATCGGTCAGTGCAGGGAATAGTTAATTTACTTTTGCAAAAGTGATGTTGCAATTGTTCCCATTTTTTTGCCGATAGCCGGTAAGGAAAGCTCCTCTTTAAAATGTTTCAGAATTTTTTGACGCATTTCCTCTTTGTTGAGAGTGCTTAGTAAGAGTAGTTTCTTAAAAAGTCCATGAGCATCGCCCGGCTCAAAAAGTAATCCATATTGGCCCTGTTCCGTCATTTTTGTAAATGAAGCAATATGTGTTACTACCGGAATGCACCCACAGGCCATGGCTTCGCATAAAGCAATGCCGCTGCCTTCGTAATGCGAGGCTGCAATAAAATAATCTGCAGCATTATACCAGTTCTCTAATTCGGCATATTGCACTTCTCCAATAAGTTCAATAGCATCATGTAAGCGATGCGCATTTATATAGGCTTTACTAGTTTCTTCAAGCTCGTTGGTACCGTAAATCATATATAATTTGAAATGATTTCCGGCCGCTTTAAATTTTTGAAATGCCTTTAAAACCGTTAACGGATCTTTGTTTGGATCGAGCCTGCCAACCCATAAAAACACAATCTCTTCTTTTATATCTAGCCTTGTTTTTGCTTCCTGTTTATGTTGCGGATGGAATAAAGAAGACCCCTCCATCACTTCATGTATCTTTTTTTCGTCTGTGATGATAGCAGAGTTTAAATAGGGTAACGCTAATTCTTTCGATGCAAATACATAAGCATCCGCACGCGAATAGGCAATTTTTTGAAACCAGCGTTTAACAGGGTGTTGGTAAGGTTTTTCAGCATGGTGTTGTACAATGAGTTTGGCTTTTTTCGGCATAAAAAACTCTAATAGTAGCAACTGAATAGGAAACACAAAACCATGAATAAATAAGATATCGGGTTTTTCTTTTTTAATATACCTGCATAATTTAAACGGCAAATGGAAGAACGCATTTTTGCCATTAAAAAATTGTTCGTTGTTTTCAGAATCAGCGGTCGTACACCCTTTATCTTTTAGTTTCAAAAAGCTTACATGACAATCATCTGAAAGCTGATCAAATAATTTGGAATCTATAGAGTGCCTTAGCCGGAGAAACTCGTTTTCGGTTTTTTGAATGCTGTGAAAATTCACCACATGAAACACATATTTTTTTGATAAAGACTTTGCCTGCTTCATGATTTAAAAAATATCAATATCACTAAACTGAAATTTCAGGTTGTCCAAAGAATAGGTATTCGTCAGGTTTTTTGTAATAATCGCAAATCCGGGCTCCGGTTTATAGTTCTTCGTTAAAGCTTTATCCATGGCTGTGTCGGGCGATACCATAAATGTAAGGGAAGGCGTATTCACCAGGCTTTCAAGAATAGGGATTAGACTTTGAACCGACTCTTTGCTTAAAGGATCAATCGTTCCTACCCAGCCATTATTTGTTAGGGTTACCCAAAACGAATGATTCCCTTTTTTTATAATGGCATTTGAACCGTAGGTTTTATGTTTAATATAGTCTTTATTATATACAACACCATCGAAGCCTTCATTTAGTAAAGGATTTAAAATAAAAGAGCTGGTTTTTTTTAATTTGATAAGCCCTGTCTTTCTATAAATAAATTTAAAAATAGTATTGGAAAAGCGGATGTTATATCGGTTCATAGTTTCAGTATGGGTGAAACCAAGTTTCTGAATAAACCCCGGGTAAGAATTTTGATTGGGGAAACCGAAAATAAAATGAATCCCCTGTTGTTTTGCCAGTTCAAATGTTCGTTTGGCAAGATCCGTAAACAGGCCTTTGTTCCTGTAGTTCGGGTGTGTCATCGTATCGCACGATTGTGCCGCGAGAACTTTCTTTTTGGTAACGGAAACCAAAGTTGGAACAACCCCGTAATAAGCCACCGGTTGATAGTCTTCATTAAAAGCCAGATACCCAATGAATTCGGCTCCTGTATAACCGGTATTGTATTTTACCTCAAAATAATTGGCTTTACATTTTTTGCGATACACTTCTGCAAATAAAGTATACAAATGCTTTAAGTTCTGCGAATCTAATCGTGAAATGCTGTAATTACTCATAGTTATGTTTAGCAATGTAATACATTTGGTTAATAGCAGATACAAAAGGATTTATGGTAAACCGTTCGTATATCTTTTTGCCGGAAGTAACCGGAAAGATTTTTTCTGTACCAAAAAGGTAATTCAATTGATGGGACTCACAAGCATTTATAACCTGTTGGTTGTAGTTGCCATAAGGGAAAGCAATGGCATTAACCGGTTTACCCGTAACGGCATGTAAATAACCGATCGATTTTTTTAACTCGTTCTCTAAATCATGTTCTGTTATGCAACTTAAATCCGTATGGTAAAATCCATGGCAGGCTATTTCGTATGCGGGATCATTACTGATCTCTTTCAACTCTTTTTCAGCCATCAATTCATAATACACCTTATAGGATTCAATGACTGATAAAGGAACATAACTTAACAATTCGTTTAAAATAGCATTACGATCTGCGTAGGATGAAGAGTGATGAGTTTGAGCTAAACCCTCATGTTGTTGGTTGATTAGCCTATAGTTTAAAAATATTTTTTTTCGGGCATATACTTTTTCATAAATGGTAACAGGCTTATTTACCTTTATTGGTAGTACATCTGTAAGATCATTAAACAGATAAGGAAGATCGGTAGAGGCAAGACCTGTAGCAAAAAATACGGCGGGGATATGGTACTGTTTGAGGAGAGGAAATGCGTAAGTGTAATTGTTTTTCAGGCCATCGTCAAAAGTGATCAATACATTTAATTTTTCATGAGACAAATTGTTATGGATAACATCCTGCATGGAAACAGGATGATATATTTTTTTAATTAATTTCAAATGATCTTCAAACTGTTTGGCAGTAATAAAACGGGAGTTAAACCGGTAGGGTTGTGTTTCGCAAATACCATGGTATACCAATATAACAAGGCCCCTGGCATTTGTAGCGCTTTTAGGAATACTATTGAAGAGGGCATAAGTCGCATCAAAAAACTGTTCCCTAAGTTTTTTATTTAGTTTTGTTCGTACCTTATTAAAATAATTAGTGTTCATGATAAAGCGATTTAAAAATAAATAAAAAAGAACGGTTTAGTCAAACTAAATAATTATTATATTCACACTACAATCTGTACTAATTGACACATACCGGAGTAATACTTTTTAATCCACGCGCAGCAAACCACAAACCCCGTATACCGAATAGCGTATTACAGGTAGCTGCGAGCATCAACTCTACTCATAAATGGGTAATTGTTGACGGGAATCTGGAAACGGATCCCTGGCAAAAGATCAATGCCTACCTGGCTACAGGTGAGTATAGCTATTTCGGATGCACAGTAATGCCCGGCCCTCAACTGAAACAGGCTATCCCTTATGCAAAAATCATCAGGGAGCAATACCCCTCCGTAAAAACGATCTGGGGAGGTTATTTCGCTTCCAATCAATATAAAGTCATACTCGATTCCGGTTATGTGGATTACATCGTTAACGGCCCCGGAGATAATACGTTTCCAAAATTACTGGCAGCTATTGAAAGCGGACAGGAAGTAGATACGATTAAAAATCTCATCATTAAAAAAGAGGGGAACTATATTAAAACGGCGAAAGAAGAATTATTAGACCTCGATAAATTGCCCGATTTACCATACGATGCTTTAGATAAACTGTATCCTCTCACCAAATACCTGGGAAAAACCTACCTGGGAAAACGAACCATCGCTTATCACAGTAGCTTTGGTTGCCCTTTTACCTGCTCGTTTTGCGCCGTAGTGCCCATTTATAATGCCCGTTGGAAAGGTAAATCAGCTCTTGGCATTTATAATGATATCAAACGCTTAAAAGAGAAACATCATGCAGATGCGATAGAGTTTCACGATAATAATTTCTTTGTATCTGAAAAACGGGTTGTGGAGTTTTCAAACCTGATAAAAAAGGAGAACATGATCTGGTGGGGCGAAGCGCGCATTGATACGATGGATAAGTATAAAGATGAATCCCTGGCATTGCTTCGTGAATCGGGTTGTAAAATGATTTTCTTTGGAGCTGAAACCGGAAATGATGAGGTTCTTAAAAAGATGGATAAAGGGGGAACCCAATCCGCTGCCCAGATCCTGAAGTTTGCCGAACGCCTTAAAAAATTTGATATTATTCCTGAGTATTCTTTTGTACTTGCCACACCCGGTGATACAGAAGAGCAGGTGAACAAGCAAATAGACGATGATATTAAGTTCATCAAAAAAGTAAAAGCGATCAACCCTAAAACAGAAATTATTATTTATACCTATAGCCCTGTACCAACAGAGGGATCTGATATGTACCAACAGGTTTTAAAGAGTGGCTTTAAATTTCCTGAAACGTTGGAAGATTGGATCAGTCCGGCCTGGGAAAACTTCGATCTTAGAAAAAATCCGTTAACGCCCTGGATCAAGCCATATATGATTGATAAAATCAGGAATTTTGAAACAGTATTAAATGCCTGCTATCCTACGGTTTCGGATATTAAGCTTACTAAAGCAAAAGTGTTTTTTTTAAAATTAATGGGTTCGTGGAGGTATTATGCCCAGGTGTATATGTTCCCTAAAGAAATACGACTGATGCAGGTTCTATGGAAATACAGGCAACCGGAAAAAGAAGGGTTTTAATGAAAGGATTTTATTATTTATATTATAAATACATTTATAAACCGATTGTAACGCAGTATATAAAAACGGATTCAAACATTACGTTCGACCGTTTTAAATTAAAGGTGTTTAAGGAAGTGTTTCACCCAAAACTATTTTTTAGTTCAACGTATTTTTATGAGTTTTTAAATAGAAAAGAGTTAAGCACAAAAACATTTTTAGAAATTGGATGTGGTTCGGGAATATTGAGTTTACTGGCGTTTAAAAAGAATGCGATTGTCACCGCTTTGGATATCGACCCTAAGGCTATTGAAAACACAACGATTAACTTTAAACTGAATTTTGAAAAGAACATGGAGAATGTTACTCTTATACAAAGTGATGTATTTGATAAACTTCCCGAAAAGCACTATGATATCATTGCAATTAATCCGCCCTATTATTTTAAAAAAGTAAACATGGATACGCAGTTGGCATGGTATTGCGGAGAAAACGGAGAGTATTTTGTGAAATTATTTTCGGGACTTAAACATTACATGAAAGCAACTACAAAAGTTTACATGATATTGGCGGAAAATGCAGAAATTGAAAGAATAAAGAACATGGCCTTAAACTATGATCTTAAATTTGTATTAGAAGAAGAGCGATTGATAAAATTTGAAAGAAGTTATATCTTCCAATTAAATAATTTATAAAGAGGGTGATAGCAGAACAACAACATATTTATACAAAAAACCAACTGGAAATTATTAAAGCGGTATTGTACTTTGATATTTTCGAGTATCCACTTACTGTGGCTGAACTGTATGAAAACTCTGCCATTTCCATTTCTGAACCTGCATTTCATACAGAGCTCGAAACACTTTTGTCCTTAGGCGTTTTATTTAAAGTACAGGAATTTATTTTAAGCATTAAAAACAACAGGGAGTCGATAACCAAAAGAATAAACGGTAATAAAGGAGCACATGAAATTATGCCTACGGCATATCATTACAGTAAAAAAATTGCGTCGTTTCCTTTTGTAGAAGGCATTTGTTTATCGGGAGGCTTATCTAAAAAATACTATGATGAAAACGGAGACATCGATTTTTTCATTATCACAAAACCGGGCAGGTTATGGATTTGCAGAACACTCCTGATCCTTAAATTTAAATTATTACCAAAGCATAAAAAGAAATATTGGTGCGTCAATTATTTTATTTCTTCCGATAATTTAGCTATTCCGGATAATAACGTATTTACGGGTACAGAGCTGGCTTACCTGATTCCAACAGTAAACTACCCTGTATACAAAACTATTTTGCAAAAAAACAATTGGTACAGAAACAGGTTCCCTAATAAGGTTGTTTTACCTGATGAGAACTGTGTGGGTACGCCTTCAACGGCGATGAAAGCCTGTACTGAGTTTATGTTAAGCGGAATACTAGGAAAATTACTCGACGATTTTTTACTGAGTTTAACCTTAAGGCATTGGCGGAAAAAATATCCTGAAATGAATAACGAAGATTTCGAATTACAATTCAGGTCGAGAAAAAATGTATGTAAGCGACACACCAAAGGATTTCAGAATATGGTATTGCATAAATGGGAATTGAAACAAAAGGAATACGAAAGTCAGTTAAATATAAAATTCACTTAAAAAAATTAATGAGTGCATAAGCAAAGTCTTCTACATACCCTTAAACGTTATCGTACGCAATACACTCATAAAATCAGTGTGTTGCCTATTGTGATCCTGATGCCACATAGTGCTTGCAATTGCAGGTGTGTGATGTGCGACATCTGGAAAGGAAATAAAAATGCAAAGCAGCTTACCGAACAGGATGTCGAAAAAATTCTGGATTCATTAAAAGAACTGGATACTAAAAGAGTAGTGATGTCGGGTGGAGAAGCCTTATTAAATAAGAACTTTTTTAAATTTTGTGAGATCTTAAAACAGAAGGACATTAAGATTTCCTTGCTCTCTACAGGATTAACCCTGCAACACCATGCAGAGAATATATTGAAACATGTGGAAGATGTCATCGTGTCTTTAGATGGTGACGAAATGTTGCACGACGAAATACGGAATATCAAAGGAGCTTTTACCTCACTGAAAGAAGGTGTGCAAACCTTAAAGAGTTTGAAGCCTGGTTTCCCGGTATCAGCAAGATGTGTTATCCATCGCATCAATTTTAAGCATTGGGATAAAATTATCCTGGCAGCAAAAGAGATAGGATTGGATTCCATTAGTTTTTTACCGGCTGATGTCAGCAGCCAGGCTTTTAACAGGGAAACCGTGTGGACACAGGAAAAACAGGAAGATGTATTGATTCACAAAGAAGATCTTCCTCAGCTTAATGCAATGATTGATACGTTAATTGCAAATTTTGAGAACGATTTTAATTCTAAATTCATAGCAGAATCACCACAAAAGATTCGAAAAATTTATCAGTATTATGCTGCACAGTATGGCCTGGAAAGCTTTCCGGATAAGGCGTGTAATGCTCCATGGGTATCGGCGGTAATAGAAGCCGATGGAACAGTTCGTCCCTGCTTTTTTCATGATGCCTTAGGATCGATAAAAGAAAATTCTTTAACCGATATTTTGAACAGCAAAGAAAGTATGGATTACAGAAAGAATTTGAATACACAAACAAATCCGACCTGTGTAAAATGCGTATGTTATTTAAACCTGAATGCCCGCAGCAGATCATATTAAACAAAATCGTTTTTATTGAAACAGTTAACACATAATCGTTTTGCGTTATTAATTACCTTCCTTTTTCTGGTCTTAAGCTTTGCTCTTGTTCTCCATCACGAAATATGGATGGACGAAGCGTATCATTATTTATTACCGCGTGATTCCGGTTCCTTTCGGGAATTGATTAAAAATGCGTCACAGGGCGGGCATCCCCTATTATGGAATGCCTTGTTGTTTTACTACCAGTATTTTTTTCCTGGAGTACTGTCAACACAACTATTACACAGTGCCATTGCTGTAATTTGTGTATTCTTAATAAACAGGTACTCGCCTTTTAGCAGGCTTGAAAATGTGTTGATCACCTTTGGCTATTTCTTTTTATACGAATACAATATCATCGCTAAAAATTATGGACTGGGTATCTGTCTTATTTTTGTTGCTTTGGTTTTATATACCAGGAAAAAGCCCTTGCTACTCATCGCTTTTGTTCTTGCATTAGCTGGTAATACTCACTTTTTTTCGCTCTTTGTAGCTATTGCTTTATTCATTTACAGTACATGCAAACGCTTTAAAACAGAGAATAGAATGGTGTTATTACTTGCCTGTTTTTTATTTGGAATAGGAATTCTTTTAAGTTGTATACAGGTTATACCAAGTACACAGCATATCAGTACTTATAAAAACCTGGATCCGGCAGGTTTTTTTTCGCTGGATAGGATAGGAAAAACGCTGGCCTTTATGTGCAGGGGACTTATCAATATTCCCGATTTCAGACTGGATAGTTTTTGGAACTCAAATATTATTTTCAACTTTAACCGGATAACTTGCTATCTCTTAAGCGGGGGCCTAATAGTGAGTTTGCTGTTTATGTTTAAACGGGATAAGCTCATTCTGTTATTATTTTTTACGCCTATAGTTCTCATCGCCGCATTTCTGTATATGGCACCCATTTCTGTTGGCATCAGGTACTGGGGTTATGCTTATGTAATGCTCATTATTTGTGTATGGTTATATATGCTGGAGTATAGACTTGAAAAATTTCCCAAAATAGTTTTCAAATTTGTTATCCTCGTTCAGTTTCTCGTGTCCATACCGGTAATGGGCATTGTGTTTAACAGGCATTTTTCAAACGCAAAATATGCGGCCTTGAGTTTACAATCAGCGCATCTCGAAAAATACCCTTTATTGGTACAGGATCTGGGCTCAGGGCCGGCATTAAGTGCATACGCTAATAAGCAGGTGTATTATCCTCAAAGTAAAATAGCGGCATCCTTTACATACGTTATTACCGCTAAAAATTTTGCTGCCCAGGATTTTATTGCAGAAAGCATACACGATTTAAAAACCATGCACTTAGATACTGGTATTCTGGTAATGAGAGAGCCTCTTAACAGTGCATCGATAAAGGTGAATAAAAGTTGCGAAATAAGAGAGATCGCCATTCATACAGGAGCCCTGATCAGTTCCGAAGATTATTATTTATATTTAATGTCCCTTAAAAAAGAGGAATAATTGTATTAAGAAATTGAAAGTTTTATTCACACATAGTTATTTTTTGAAATTTGATGCCAAGCAGTACAAAACCGCTATGCCGTATCCACCTTTGGGAACGCTTTATGCCATGGCATATTTGCGTGAACAGGGTTACGACGTAAAGTTGTTTGATACCATGTTTTGTGATTCGGCAAAAGATATTTTTGGGACAATTGATAGCTACCAACCTGATATTTTTATCAGTTATGATGATGGGTTTAACTACTTAACCAAAATGTGCTTAACCAATATGCGTGAAGCCTGTTTTGAAATGCAAACCTATGCGGCATCAAAAGGATGTCGGGTTATTACCTCAAGTTCCGATGCGGCTGATCATTTTGAAGATTACTTACAGCATGGAGCCAACGCTATTGCCATTGGTGAAGCAGAGCAAACTGTTTTGGAATTATGCAACGCCTTTAAAAATAACACGCCCATCAATCTTATTCCGGGTATAGCATATGCTGAAGAATCTTTCGGTGATGGAACATTAACGATTAAAACTACCGGTAAACGCCCTGTTATTAAGGACCTTGATACGTTGCCACCACCCGCATGGGATTTGGCAGATATAACACCGTACAAAAACATGTGGCTCGAAAACCACGGCTATTTTTCACTTAATTTTGTAACTACCCGTGGTTGCCCTTATAAATGTAACTGGTGTGCTAAACCTATATACGGTAACCGTTATAATACACACAGTCCCGAAAACATAGTACTTGAAATTAAAAAATGGCAGCAGCAATTCGGGTTCACCCATATTTGGTTTGCCGATGATATTTTTGGATTAAAGCCAGGATGGCTAAAAGATTTTGAATATTATATTAAAAAGGAACAGGTAAAAATTGAATATAAAATTCAAAGCCGTGCCGATCTGTTATTAGAAGAAGATAACATACAGCATTTAGCAAACAGCGGATGTAAAACGGTATGGATGGGCGCAGAAAGCGGGTCTCAGAGAATACTGGATGCCATGGATAAAGGCACTAAAGTGGAACAGATTTATGAAGCAACCCAGCTTTTAAAAAAATACCATATCCATGTTGCTTTATTTTTGCAACTGGGGTATTTGGCAGAAACGATTGAGGATATACAACAAACCATTAAAATGGTGGAAGACCTGCTCCCTGACGATATCGGTATTTCAGTATCTTACCCTTTACCCGGAACTGTATTTTATGATAAAGTAAAAGATCAGTTAAAATTAAAAAGCAACTGGACAGATAGCGATGACCTGGATCTGATGTTTAGTAATACCTATAAAAAAGAATTTTATAAGGAGTTGCAACGATACATTCATTTCAAGTATAAAATTCAAAAAATAAAGCAAAGTCTTGCTGCAAACGGCCATCAGCAATTAAAACAGCGTCTGCGATTAATAAAAACACAAATGCAATCCATCATGCAGCGTAAAAAACTAAATGGGATAGAGCCACAATTAAAACATGAGTTATATTAAGGAGCAGGAGCATTCGGTAAGCGATGCCTTTAGTGCACAATCACCAATGTTTGATACCATTACGAACACCAATCCTATGGAAGTAGTGTATCGCACTATTTCCAGAAACCAGGTGATGGAGTTTGCTTTGCCGGGCCAAAGCATGCTCGAGTTAAATTGTGGTACTGGCTTGGATGCTGTATTCTTTGCCGGCCAGGGCTTAACGGTTCATGCAACCGATAATTCGGAAGGGATGTTGCAACAGTTGCAATTAAAATTGAAAGAGAACACTATCAACAATCTCAGCTACGAAAAATGTTCGTTCAATAAGATAACATTGAAAACCGATCACTTGTTTGATCATATCTTTTCGAATTTTGGTGGTTTAAATTGTGCAGAAGACATTGAATCGGTAATCAAACAAATAGATGCACACTTAAAACCCGGTGGCATGGCTCATTTGGTATTTATTGCTCCGGTATGTTTATGGGAATGGGCCACTATTTTTAAAGGAAAATATAAATTTGCCTTCAGGCGTTTAACTACCAAAGGCCTCAAATCACATTTGGAAGGACATTATTTTGATACTTATTATTATTCTCCAAACCGTATCAAAAGGGCATTCGGAACTAATTACAAGGTAGAAAAATTAAGATCACTGGGTTGTTTTTTGCCTCCTACATTTAATCATTACTTTCCGGCTAAACACCCTAAAGTATTTGAACTTCTTAAAAAGATGGAATTCGCTACAAGCACACACTGGCCTTTTAACAGAATAGGAGATCTGTTTATAATTTCTGTAAAGAAGAATTAAAAACTCATCCCTACAGCTGCACCACCCCACAGCTGAAAGTAACCGGGGTGAAAGCCCACAGCATCATGACTCATTATAACAGGAGTGATTCCGGCTTTTAAAAAGAAACCTTCATCCTGCTTTTGATAGCGGTACCCACAACGCCAGGCACTAAACAGTAAGTTTTCCCAAAAATAATGATCCGGGGAGTTGGGCCTTTCATTATACCGCCTCTGCATGGTAACACCTACGCCAAACTCCAGGTGATGGGGATTTTTAAATAAAATAAAATTATTTTCAATCAAATACACCTGTTCTATATATATACCGTTAAAATTGGGAGCAAACCCGCCACGCGCACTCATTTTAAACTTTTCCCTGTAATAGTAAGTCCGCTCATAATTAAAGGAGAAGAAACCCCCGTTACCCCCTAACTCAATATATACGGCATTTTTAGCAGGATCCTTGTCATAATCTCTTGGGGGCTTTGGCATAGTATACTCTTCATCCTGTGCTTTGGCAAAAAGGGAACAAGTTGTTAAAACAATCGAAAAAACGAGGTGTTTGGAGAAATGCATCATTCAAACTTACAAAATTTAGAATAAATGCTAAAGTATTAATTAAATGTTAAAATCTTATAGCGGTTAATTCTAACAAACCCGTATCTTTACCAAGTTTGTTTTTTACTGACGGTTTGGAAAGTTTAAAAGTTAAAAGGAGAAGAAAATAGATTGAGTTCTACCTTTAAAGACCAACTTTCAAAACTTTCTCAACGTTCTTAACTCACAAACTTTCAACTTAAGAAAATGAAAGACACATCTATAAAATCCGTTTTAATTATTGGTTCCGGTCCCATTGTTATTGGCCAGGCATGCGAGTTCGATTACTCAGGTTCACAATCCGCTAAAAGTCTTCGTGAAGAAGGAATAGAAGTTACATTAATTAACTCTAACCCTGCAACGATTATGACTGATAAAGTAACAGCAGATCATATTTACCTGTTACCTTTAGAAGTAAAATCTATTATCAAGATTCTTGAAGAACGTCAGATAGACGCTGTATTGCCTACGATGGGCGGCCAAACAGCATTGAACCTTGCGTTAAAATGCGATGATCTGGGAATCTGGAAAAAGTACAATGTAAGAATGATTGGTGTTGATATCGATGCCATTAAAGTTACTGAAGACCGCGATCTGTTCCGTATCCGTATGAATGAAATTGGTGTGGCTATGGCACCAAGTAAAATAGCCAAATCATTTTTAGAAGGTAAATCCATCGCACAGGACTTTGGATTTCCATTGGTGATCCGTCCTTCGTTTACCCTTGGTGGTAGCGGTGGTTCGGTAGTGTATAAAAAAGAAGACTACGATGCCTTATTAAACAGAGGTTTACAAACATCTCCCATACACGAAGTGTTAATTGACAAAGCAGTGTTAGGCTGGAAAGAATATGAGTTGGAATTGTTGCGTGATAAAAGTGATAATGTAGCTATTATCTGCTCCATCGAAAACTTTGATCCAATGGGTGTGCACACCGGTGATAGTATTACCGTGGCTCCTGCGCAAACCTTAAGTGATAGCACTTATCAGAAAATGCGTACCATGGCCATTAAAATGATGCGCAGTATTGGTAACTTTTCAGGCGGTTGTAATGTACAGTTTGCCGTGAGCGATGATGATAAAGAAGATATTATTGCCATTGAAATTAACCCACGGGTATCACGTTCATCGGCTTTGGCAAGTAAAGCTACCGGTTACCCGATTGCCCGCATTGCCAGCAAATTAGCCATTGGATATACCTTGGATGAATTACAAAATCAAATCACCAAACTCACGTCTGCTTATTTCGAGCCGACATTGGATTACGTGATCGTAAAAATACCCCGTTGGAACTTTGATAAATTTAAAGGTTGTAACCGCGAATTAGGTTTCCAGATGAAATCGGTTGGAGAAGTTATGGCTATTGGCCGTTCTTTTCAGGAAGCACTTCAAAAAGCGTGTCAATCGCTGGAAATTAAACGTAACGGTTTGGGAGCTGATGGCAAAGAAAACACCAACCAGGCGGAATTATTGGCAGGGCTTGAACGTCCGAGCTGGAATCGTTTGTTTATGATTTATGATGCCATGAAATTGGGAATCTCTATCAAAACCATACAGAAATTAACCCGCATTGATATGTGGTTCCTTGAGCAAATCGAACAAATGATCGCCCTGGAAAATGAAATTTCTAAACACCGTTTGACGGATCTTCCGAAAGATTTATTGTACGAAGCCAAACAAATGGGTTACGCAGACAGGCAGATCGCACATTTGGTGAGTTGCCTGGAAAGTGAAGTATACAATAAACGGAAAGAGTTTAATATTAACCGGGTATTTAAAATGGTAGATACCTGTGCTGCCGAATTTGAAGCGAAAACACCTTATTATTATTCAACTTTTGAAGATGAGAATGAAAGTATCCGTTCTGATAAAAAGAAAGTGATTATTTTAGGAAGCGGCCCTAACCGTATCGGGCAGGGGATTGAGTTCGATTACAGTTGTGTGCACGGTGTGTTGGCAGCCAAAGAAATGGGATACGAAACCATTATGATCAACTGCAACCCCGAAACCGTTAGTACGGATTTTAGCACAGCCGATAAATTATATTTCGAGCCTGTTTTCTGGGAACACATTTACGATATTATTTTACATGAAAAGCCCGAAGGTGTTATTGTTCAGCTTGGCGGACAAACCGCTTTAAAACTGGCAGAAAAATTAGAGCGCTACGGAATAAAAATTATCGGAACAGATTTCAAATCATTGGATCTGGCCGAAGACAGGGGATCTTTCTCAAATCTGTTAAAAGAAAATAATATTCCTTATCCTAAATTTGGTGTGATCAATGATGCTGAAGAAGCCATTACTTTATCAAAAGAATTAGGGTTTCCTTTATTGGTTCGTCCTAGTTATGTGTTGGGTGGACAAAGCATGAAGATTGTGATCAACGAAGAAGAGTTGGAACAACACGTGGTGAAATTATTGAATGACCTTCCGGATAACAAAGTGTTGCTGGATCATTTTTTACAAAATGCCATTGAAGCGGAAGCAGATGCTATTTGTGATGGAGAAGATGTTTACATTATTGGAATGATGGAACATATTGAACCTGCAGGGATTCATAGCGGAGATAGTTACGCGGTACTTCCTACATTTGATTTATCGGATAACGTGTTAAAGCAAATGGAGCAACATACAAAAACCATTGCAGTAGCGCTTAAAACGGTAGGTCTGTTAAATATCCAGTTCGCCATTAAAGATGAGATCGTTTATATCATCGAAGCCAATCCGCGTGCTTCCCGCACAGTACCTTTTATTGCCAAGGCTTACGATGAACCTTATGTGAATTATGCTACCAAGGTGATGTTGGGAGCTAAAGTAAAAGATTTTACATTTGCACCAAAGAAAAAAGGATACGCGATTAAAATTCCGGTATTCAGTTATGAGAAATTTCCGGAGATTCAAAAAGAACTTGGTCCTGAAATGAAATCAACAGGTGAAGCCATTTACTTTATCGATAGCCTTCAGGATGAATACTTCCAAAATATCTACAGCGAACGTAATTTATATTTAAGTAAATAAGAAATGATAGAATAGTACAAATTCAATATCTGGTCTGGTCCCGTTTTAAAAGTTAAACAATAAATCTACTCATATGAAAAAGATTATCGGAACTGTTATAGGCTTGGTATTAGCAGCCAATGTGGCTACTCTAAAAGCACAAAATGCTCCAAAAAAAGAGCATAAAAAGGTAGAAAGAGAACATAAGGCGGAGAGGAAGGCAGAAAAGAGGGCAGCAAAAAGGGAAAAACATGTTGGTCAACACAAAAAAGAAAGCAGAGCCGATCATAAGGCTGAAACAAAAAAAGGAGAGAAAACAAAGAGATTAGAGTACCGTGTACGTAAGTAATAGCACAGTTGTTTTTTGCCGCTTCTTTAAATTAAATCTTATAAAAAAAGGCTATCTGCTCACCAGCAGATAGCCTTTTACATGTAATATAAATGAATTAGTGAGTCACTACTAATTTATGTTTAGAAGTTTCCGTTATAACAAAATAGATCCCACTAGCGAAACCATTAACAGGAGCTTCAAAATTGGAAGCAGATGTTAAATGAATGGTTCTCAAAGTTTGCCCTAATTCATTTGTAATAATAACCCATTGCTCTTTAGTAGCTTTTAAGTTAAATGAACCATTACTTGGATTTGGATATGCTACAAGGATATCCGCTTCCGTTTCATGTGTATCAATACCTGTACATACTGTCACATTTTGTGTTACAGTAGTTGTTTTAGAACAACCGCTGGCATTCACACCTGTTACTGTATAAGTAGTGGTGGTGGTAGGAGATACAACAGCAGTGGCAGGGATAGTTACATTATTTAATGAATAAGAAGTAGCTGTTCCGCTAATAGTTAACGTTGCACTATTTCCACTGCAAAGCATACTTGTACTTGAAACAGCTGTAAGAGTCGGGGAAGGATTTACAGTAACTGTAGCAGCAGCAGTAAATGTTCCCAGACAATTGCTTGAACTGGCCGATACAGTATAGGTATTAGTGATAGTAGGAATAAATGCCACACCATTTGTTACACCGCTCGTCCACGTATAAGTAGTTGCACCCGCAGCAGTTAACGTTACAGGAATTCCTGCACATACAACATTGGTGGATGTGTTGGCAGTTACTACAGGTAATGGATTAACCGAAACCGTAACCGCAGCAGTATAAGTTCCTGGGCAGCCGGGAGCACTGGCCGATACAGTATAACTGCCGGTTGATGTTGGAGAAAAAGGAACACCATCGGTAACACCGCCCGTCCATGTATACGTACTTGCACCACCACCATTTAATGTAGTAGTAGAACCATTACAAATAACAGGGTTAGAAGCAGTGGCTGAAATAACCGGAGCGGAAACAACCGAAACGGTAATAACAGCTGTATTGGTACATGACGTAGCCGAAGTACCGGTTACCGTATAAGTGCCGGAAGCCGAAGGCGTAAATGCCACACCGTTTGTTACACCACCCGTCCATGTATACGTACTAGCACCACCACCACTTAAGGTTGCTTGCCCGCCTGAACATACATTGGTAGAAGTTGCATTAGCCGTAACAGAAGGTAAAGCATTTACAGTAACCGAAGCTACCGCCGAATTCGTACAACCATTTACAGCGGTTCCTGTTACCGTATAAGTACCGGAAGTCGAAGGCGTAAATGCCACACCGTTTGTTACACCGCCTGTCCATGTATAAGTACTTGAACCGCTTCCATTCAACGTTGTTTGTACTCCTGCACACACACTTGCTGCAGAAGCATTTCCTGTTACAGTAGGTAATGGTAAAACGGTAACGGTAACCTGCGCCGAATTAGTACAGTTATTGGTAGCACCCATTACAGTATAAGTAGTAGTACCCGTTGGATTAAATGCCACACCATTGGTTACACCACCCGTCCAGGTATAGGTACTTGCACCACTCCCATTTAATGTAGTGCTCCCACCTGCACAAAAATTATTAGAAGCAGCAGTTCCACCTACGGTAGGCGTTGTATTAACACTTACCGTCACCATTGCTGTATTGGTACAGGTATTAGCTGCAGCACCGGTTACAGTATAGGTAGTAGTACCTGTTGGATTAAATGCCACACCATTGGTTACGCCACCTGTCCATGCATAGGTACTTGCACCGCCACCGTTAAAGGTAACCGCAGCACCTGAGCAAATTAAACTGGAAGAAGCAGAGGCTGTTACTGTAGGGCTTGGTATAACGCTTACGGTTTGTTGGGTATATGCAACAGCATTACAGGCATCTGTTATAACCAAAGTAGTAGTATAAGTACCGGCAGTTGGATAAGTAAAACTTGCAGGATTACCGGATGCTGTAGCTGTAGCCGCTGCTGTAAACCCCCATAAATTTACTCCGCCGGTTGTTGAGCCTGCAGAATTATAAGTAATACTTTTTCCTGAGCAAATCGATGAGCTGGAAGGAGTGATAGAAGCCTGTATAGGAGCTGTACTTAAAAACGGATGAATCAGAAGAGAAATATTTAAGCTGTAAGAATTGGCACTCATGTACTTATGCCACGAAGCGTCACTCCACTTTTCCCAGGTATCAGTTGGGTTAGTTTGTCCGTTTACATTACTTACAATACTTAACGAATCTTTTGGTAAAAAATTCCAGGTGAGGTTGGATACATCCACACTGGCGAAGAATTTTTTAGAAGCCGGTAAGGCAATTCCTCCGTTAAATATAAAAGAAGAATAACGGTTTGCTGTAACATCGCCCATGATTTCACCTACGGTAATGGCAGCTGTACCCAATAGAGTCCCCGGAGTTCCGGATGTACCGTCGTAAATTTTCATATTTACGGGAGTGTTGGTATAAGCAGGAGCACTGTATGCTATACCAAACCCTACATAAACCTGGTTTAACCTTGTATAAGCTGTCGTGGATGCATCAAAGTAACGTGCCTTTTCCATATCATCGTCACCATTTACACCATTTGCAAAGCCATTAGAGCCGCCTGTACCACTCGTGTAGTTAACCAAAGTCCATGTAGTAGGAGTTGGTAAATCAACCGACATACAGGAAGTTAAGGTTGTTGCAGTAATTGGCAACATCATATTTTTTAATGGTCCGCTTTGAGTATACGTATGACCTTGTGGTTGCTGAACAGCAATATTATTGCTTTGAGCGGTTTTAGATTGTTGCGCAAATGAGATACTTGCAGGTAACAAAAGAGTAAAGAGAAATAATTTTTTCATCATAGTTTTTTTTAATTTCAAAAATATAAAAAAGGACTTTAGCCTTTCGCTACAACTAATAAGTGCGATGTAACGAGCAGTTTTTTGAAAATAGAATTAATTATAAATCATCTAAATCAATTTAAAGAATGAGTAATGTTTACTTAGAATACAATAAAAAAAATCTCACTAAAAATAACAGCTGTTTCACTCAGTCTTTTTGCTTTCTTACGAAACACTTATGGGTATAAGCAATCAAAAATTAAAGAATAATTGGCGAAACAACTTTCGTAAACAGGTAACGGAGAAATGATGGTCACAGAAAATAACCGGACCGTTCTTTATTTTTTTTCTACCACATAAAATCAAAACCTGATATCGGTACAAATTATAAAATAGAATTTGCCAGTGATAACAATAACCCCGGGTGAGATGGAAAGGTAAAAGGAAAATCGGGAGGGCAGTATATATATGTATACCGGGTTATTATAAACACCATGTCGGGCAATACCTTAAAAAATGGGAGTATGTAACCTTGCTGCCTAAGTAACAGCCGCCGGTTGTTGAGGTTGTAATCCCTCACAAATGGGCACAAAAAAAGGGTAAGCTACTTTCATCGCACCGCTCAACCATCTACCCTTGCTTTGTTCCCAACCTGGGGGATTTGACAGGAGCTGGTCGTGAAAGACTTACCCGCCGCAAAAATATATAATTTATTTCATAATTCATATAGATAAGTTTGTTTTCTGTTTGGTTTTATGGCAAAGCAGGCTTAATTTTATAGAGTTTTTTTATAGAAACTTAGCTATTTCGCATAATTTTGATAAAATTTGTACGTTGGCTATATTAAAGCCCATTTATAAAACCAGTGTATGAATATTTCTATTGTTATTCCATTATTTAATGAAGAAGAATCGCTAACCGAACTTCATGAGTGGATTAAGCGTGTTATGGATGAGAACGGATTTTCTTACGAGATCTTGTTCATTGATGATGGCAGTAAAGATAAATCATGGCAGGTTATAGAATCATTAGCTGCGCATAACCATTATATAAAAGCGATTAAATTCCGCAGAAATTATGGCAAATCTCCGGGTTTGCATGTGGGTTTCGGAGCAGCTCAGGGTGATGTGATTATTACAATGGATGCCGATCTTCAGGATTCTCCCGATGAGATCCCTGAACTTTACAGAATGATTACTGAGCAAAATTTTGATCTGGTAAGCGGATGGAAACAAAAACGATTTGATAACGCGCTTACTAAAAATATTCCATCAAAATTATATAACTGGACCAATCGTAAAATTTCCGGAATTAAGTTGCATGATATGAACTGTGGCTTAAAAGCCTATAGAAAAGATGTGGTAAAAAGCATAGAGATCTATGGCGAAATGCACCGTTTTATCCCAGTTTTAGCTAAAAACGCAGGTTTTTATAATATAGGAGAGAAAGTAGTACAGCACCAGGCAAGAAAATACGGCGTGAGCAAATTTGGCTGGGAACGCTTTATTAACGGGTTCCTGGATCTGTTAACCATCACTTTTCTTTCTAAGTTCGGGAAGCGTCCTATGCACTTTTTCGGATTAATAGGAACACTGATGTTTATTGTAGGATTGTTTTCTACGATTTACCTGGGAGCTGATAAATTTTACCACGCATTTATTATTCATAAAGCAGCCAGGTTGCTAACCGAACGGCCATCGTTTTATATTGCGTTAACATCGATGGTATTGGGAACTATGCTGTTTCTGGCAGGTTTTATAGGTGAATTAATTCTTCGCAATTCGGGCGATAGAAATAATTACCTCCTTGAGAAAAAAATCAATATCTAATGGCAGAAGAACAACCCCGGAGAAAACCACGTATCCCCTTATCTCCATCGGAGTTGTATTATTTTATTGAGTTAAAAAAATTAAAGCAGACTCAAAAAATAGAGAAATTTAAAGCGAGTTTTTTTTATAAGCTCACTAACCGCGTCAATATTTTTTTAGTAAGTATTTTAACGTATTGCCTCATTAGTATTTTTATGTTGAATTACTGGGATACAGCTTATATTTCCACTATTAAAACGACTTACGGAGGCATGAATCCGGATAATCATCGCAGATCCATCGCCGAACTTAAAATTACAACCACCTCGGGGGAAGAAATCCTGGTGAAAACCAATGCCCTTTTTGACCTCCCACAGCCAAATCAGGAAATATACATCGGGAAGGATTTTTTATTTGGAAGAATCTTAAAAGTAAAATTAGCTTACGACGAACGACCCTTTTGGAGTGTAAATTCTTACGCTAAAGTTACCCTGTGTTTCTTTGCGTTAGGAATGGGCTTTTTTATATACAATGTAAATAAACACCTTACCATTAACGGGCTGTTAGCTGCGTTAGGCTTGTTTTTGCTGGCTAGTTCCTATTTTGTGATAGTATAAGCATTTTAGCTTTCATTAAGTATTTAATTCTTAAGTAAAGCGACACTGCCACAAATCCAAGGCCAATACTCAGGCCAAGCCATACCCCATACACCTTATAATTACGGGTAAAAGCAAATACATAACTCAATGGCAGGGCCAACACCCAGTAACCTACAAAGGCCACATAGGTAGGAAATTTATAGTCTTCGAGCCCTCGTAAAGTACCAATGGCTGTAACCTGTGTGCCATCAAATAACTGGAAAAAAGCGGCAAACAAAAGTAATACAGAGGCAATATGAATAATTTCGGTATCATCGGTAAAAATAACAGGCAATACCGTATGTAATAAAATAAACAATAAGGCCATAAAACTCATCGTAACAATAACCACCTTATAAGATGTTTTAATGGCAAGATTTACATTATTAAGGTCGTTTATATTATAATATTTACCAACCCTAATGGTAGAAGCACTACCAATGCCGCTTGCAAACATATAAGTAAAAGCCGCTAAGCTCAGGGCAATACCATGGCCATCAAGCTGCTCCTTACCAAATACACCCGCCATTAAGCCGGCTATTGCAAAAGCAGCTACTTCAAAAGTAAATTGCAGGGCTGATGCCACACCATCTTTTAATAATTGCCAGAAATGCAGGGCATTGAGTTTTGCTTCCTTGTAATGCGTAGCAAAGGAGTTAATACTTTTATGACGGAAAATAAAAATAAGGAAACCAATTCCCATAAATACCCTTGCCATAAAGGTGGCCCAGCAGGAGCCCATATAGCCCATTTCCGGAAGTCCGGCCTTACCGTAGATTAAACAATAATTTAAAACAATATTGATCACATTGCCGGCCACACTGATATACATGGCAGCCCTGGTGTTACTTAAGCCTTCTGTATATTGCTTGCAGACAAAAAACAGAGATACCGGAATAATAGAAAAAATAAGTACATCAAAAAAGGGAATTGCCAAAGCAACCACATCTTCGGGTTGTTGCATATGCCTGAGAATACCGGAACAGAAAAACAGGATAAGAAACAGGAGAATACTGGTTGCAAAATTCAGGAACAGGGCATTTTTGAATAAAGAAGCCTTTTCTTTTTCGTTATGGTTAACGTGAGCCTCAGTAATAGCAGGGGTTAGCACATAACTCATGCCAATGCTAAACACCAATAATATTACAAAAAGGTTATTGGATAAGATCCCGGCAGCCTGTTCGGTTTTGCCAAGTTTCCCCAAAAAAATATTATCTACAATCCCGGTAATGATATGCCCGATTTGTGTTAAAATTAAAGGAATAGCAAGACTGATTGTTTCTTTAAGATGTAAATATTTTGCTTCGTTTTTCAAGGGATGCAAATGTAGAACAAATTTATGTCACCGTCTTCTTTTTATTATTTAAACATAGACAAAAAGTTAAATTGTTGCTATATTTGTGAATAATATAAAACAGTTTAATGCAGCGCGTAACCCTAAAGGATAAAACATTTGTACCTTATATCACCTCTGATAAAATTTTAGAAAGTGTAAAACAAATGTCTCATAAAATAAATGCAGATCTGGTGAACGAAATGCCTTTATTTTTGGTTGTATTAAACGGGTCTTTTATGTTTGCTGCCGATCTTTTAAAAGAAATCACCATTCCCTGCGAAATTTCTTTTATTAAACTGGCTTCCTACCATGGTACAAGCAGTACTGGAACTGTTACCGAAATGATCGGCTTAACCGAAGAAATAAAAGGTAGAACCGTTGTAGTTATTGAAGATATTGTAGATACAGGCATTACCCTCGAAAAGCTTGTAGCCCTTTTAACCAAAAAGGAAGTAAAACAAATTAAAATTGCTTCGTTCTTATTGAAACCGGAAGCTTATAAAAAAGATATTGTGGTGGATTATGTGGGCATGGAAATTCCAAATGAATTTGTAGTAGGCTACGGCCTCGATTACGATGGGCTTGGAAGAAACATGAAAGACGTTTTTGTATTGGCTAAATAGAAAAATTGAACAACAACGCATCTGAATTTTTATAATAATTAAACTAATAACCAAACCTAACCAATAACTTATATCATGTTAAACATCGTTTTATTTGGCCCTCCGGGCGCAGGAAAAGGGACACAATCTCAAAAACTAATCGATAAATACGGCCTGGTACATTTATCTACCGGTGATATTTTACGCAGTGAAATTACCAATGGAACAGCCCTTGGAATGGAAGCAAAACAAATTATGGACCGTGGCGATTTGGTAAATGACGATATCGTTATTGGAATGATAGAATCGAAACTGGATGCTAACCCGAATGCTAAAGGATTTATTTTTGACGGGTTTCCACGTACACAGGCACAAGCTGTGGCATTAGACGATTTGCTACAGAAAAAAGGAACAGCTATCAGCGCGATGTTAGCGTTAGAAGTAAGTAACGACGAATTGGTAAAACGTTTATTGTTAAGAGGGAAAGATACAGGAAGGCCGGACGATCAGGATGAAACCATCATCACAAACCGTGTAAATGAATACAATAACAAAACATTACCTCTAAAAAAATACTATTCCGAACAATCCAAATTTCATTCTATTAATGGAATAGGCTCAGTGGAATCTATTTTTAATGAATTAGTAGACCGTATCGTTTTTGTAAACGCAGAAATCGAATTAACGATGCTGGAAAATGATATTGAACACTTAGACTTAACCGTAAACGATTTTGAAGAAGCGACTGAGATCTCTCCCGAACTTCAGAAAGATATGGATGAAGTAAGAAAAGAAGAAAAACCGGTAGAAGAGGATACAGAAAAACCGAAAGGAATTATTGCTACCATTAAAGAAAAAGTAAATAACTTTTTTCATACAGATAAAAAAGAGGAAGAAGTTAAAAAAGCAACTCCGGTAGTTGCTAAGAAAAAAGTGGTTAAAAAGGCAGTAGCAAAAGCTCCTGCGAAAAAAGCAGTTCCTGCTAAGAAGATTGCACCTGCTAAGAAAGCGGCTCCTGTTAAAAAAACAGTAACAAAAGCGCCGGTAAAAAAAGCAGTGAAGAAGGCTGCTAAAACTTCACGACCTGTTGCTCCTAAAAAAGTGATTAAAAAAGCAGCGGCGAAAGCTCCTGTTAAAAAAGTGGTGAAGAAGGTTGTAAAAAAAGTTGCTCCTAAAAAAGTAGTTAAAAAAGCAGCCGTGAAAGCACCGGTAAAAAAGGTGACCAAAGCAGTTAAGAAAGTGGCTAAAAAAACAGCACGACCAGTTGTGGCCAAGAAGGCGATCAAAAAAGTAGTTAAAAAAATTGTTTCAAAAGCACCGGTAAAAAAGGCAGCTAAAAAAGCAATCAAAAAAGTTGCCCCTAAAAAAGTGATTAAAAAAGCAGCAGTGAAAGCACCGGTAAAAAAAGCGGTGAAGAAAGTTGCGAAAAAAGCTGCCCCTAAAAAAGCAGCTAAAAAGAAAAAATAATTTATTGACACAAGATGAAAGGCGTACGATTTTGGTCTTATGTCTTTCATCTTAAACCTAATTAAAGTGGATACTAATTTTGTTGACTACGTAAAAATTTGTTGTAGAAGCGGTAAGGGTGGCTCAGGCTCTACCCATTTACACCGTGATATTTTAACTGCTTTCGGGGGCCCCGATGGTGGTGATGGAGGAAGAGGTGGTCACATTATTTTGAGAGGAAATAAGCAATTCTGGACACTCATCCACTTAAAATACAGAAAACATATTATTGCCGAACCCGGTGGTAGCGGAGGCTCTTCGCATAAATCGGGTAAGGAAGGGGAAGACCAGATCCTGGATGTTCCTTTAGGAACAATCGCAAGAGATGTAGAAACAGATGAGTTTATTTGTGAGATTACTGAAGATGGCCAGGAAGTTATTTTATTACCCGGTGGAAGAGGCGGTTTAGGAAATGCTCATTTTAAATCTTCTACGAACCAAACGCCACGCTACTCCCAGCCCGGCGAAGATGGTAAACTGGAATGGAAAGTACTTGAATTAAAAGTGTTGGCCGATGTTGGCCTGGTAGGTTTGCCAAATGCAGGAAAATCAACCTTACTTTCGGTTATTTCCGCAGCAAAACCTGAAATCGCCAACTATCCTTTTACAACCTTAACACCCAATTTAGGCATTGTACCTTACAGGGATTATAAAAGTTTTGTTGTAGCGGATATTCCCGGAATTATAGAAGGGGCCAGTGATGGCAAAGGATTAGGCGTGCGGTTTTTAAGACACATTGAACGTAATTCCAGTTTGTTATTTATGGTAAGTTGCCAGAGTAATAACATCTATGAAGAATATAAGATTCTGCTAAACGAGCTAAAACAGTACAATCCGGAATTATTGGATAAACAACGCTTGTTAGCGATTTCGCAATGCGATACCATCGATGACGAATTAATTGAAGAGCTGGATAAAGATCTGAAGAAAAGAATGAAAGGGAAATTTAAAATTCCTTACCTGTTTATTTCATCACAATCCGGGTACAACATCCCGAAACTAAAGGATATGTTGTGGGAACAGTTAAATTGATCCGACATACACATCAGGTATTAGACCAATACATTATTAAACATGCACAATTATTGCTATAATTGATGTAAGTAATATTTACGCATTATAGAAAGATGTTTACCTGGCTATTCAAATTAGGAGGTTGGAAGATAACCCATTTTCTACCGGAAGAAATAAAGAGGTGTGTGATCATTGGCGCACCTCACACCAGTAATTGGGATTTTATGTATGGTATGGGCGCCATAAAGCTCATGAAACTCAAACTCCGTTTTATCATTAAAAAAGAATGGATGAAATTTCCGGTTAAACGCTTAATGCATAACCTTGGTGCATTGCCAATTGACCGTTCAAAAAAACCTGATGGCAGCAAAAAAGGTACGGTAGAAGCCATGGCTGAGCTGTTTGAAACCCACAAAGATATTTTGTTATTGATTGCTCCTGAAGGAACCCGCTCAAAAGTGGAAAAATGGCGTACCGGATTTTATTATGTGGCCCTCAAAGCTAAGGTACCTATTGCCTTGGGCTTTATGGATTACAGTAAGCGGGAATGTGGGATCGATAAAATTATTTACCCTACAGGAAATTTTATGGCAGATATGAAAGAGATCATGGATTTTTATGCGACTAAAATTGGAAAAAATCCGGAAAATTTCTCTGTCGATACCTCTTTTTAGGCTTACTAAAATAGCCCGATAGATCATTTTTTTACTTTTTTAGGATGCTTACGGTATAAGTTGTAATTTTGGCCGCAGTTAAAGTCCGGAATTTGAAAAAACCATTTCAAATATTTTTCTCCACACTCTTATTGCTAAGCTTAAGCTGGCAGTGTACCGCTAAAAGTGTGATTTACTTTAACTTCAAATACCGTCAACAAGAACTTGCTAAAACCGTATGTATTAACAAAGATAAAGTGGGGAGCTGTTGTAAAGCAAAATGTTATCTGGATAAAGAAATGAAAAAAGAAGAAAACAACCCGGCGGGTTTTCCCTCTTCTTTAAAAGATAAAACAGAAAAATCAGAATTGTTTTCCGGCTCCATGTCGTTCTCACCCCTTCAAACATCAATCCTACAGGTTATGATGTTCAACTACCTAAACATCCGCCCCAATCGGGCTCTGGTTTCAGTATTTCACCCACCTACCGTTTAATTTTATAAATGACTTATTGGGTATGCTCATAGCTAATAAGTGTTGTAACGATTATTTTACACATACATAAAATTAACTAAGATGAAAATAGCGATCGTTATTTTCTTGTCTTTAACCGCTTACCTGTTAAACGAATACCGTTTAATACGCAAGTATACAAAGGCAATTGAAAAGTCAGACAAAAGAAATTAATGTAAATTATTCACTTCATGAATCGTTCGCATGCCCTCTTAATACTAAGAAGGAGTGAACAGCATGGAAATTAAAACCCTATTTTAAATGAACACGATCTATAAATGGATTGCGCTGTTACTATGTGTAATGGCGTTGTCAAACTGTAAAAAAGATAAAAAAAGCCCTGGGCCGGAAGCAGCCGCACCTCCGGTAACCACCCCGGCAACTCCTACCGGGAGCCTGCAAATAGAGTTTGAAGGGATGGTGGGAGATTCTGACCTGATATTAACAACAGCTACCTATACCAACCAGGCAGGGAATACCTTTAATATTACACTGTGTAAATATTACATCAGTAATATTAAGATCACGAAAAGTGATAATACAGTATGGGCAGAACCAAACAGTTATCACCTGATTGATTACTCTGATCCTCTTTCTACCATCGTTGAAATCCCTCATGTTCCTTATTCCGATTATAAATCCATTGAGTTTATGATAGGAGTAGACAGCACTAAGAATGTTTCAGGAGCTCAGAGTGGAGATCTTGATCCTGCCAAAGGAATGTTCTGGAGCTGGAATTCAGGATACATTATGGCAAAAATGGAAGGTATCTCTCCGCAATCAACAGCAACGGCTAATAAACTAACTATTCACGTAGGTGGATTTAGTGGAGCCAACTCAGTGCTTAAAATTGTGTCTCCATCGTTTAACGGGAATGTAGCAAAAGTAACCAGTGCGATTACACCTAAAATTCATTTGAAAAGCGATATTTTAGAATGGTTTCAAACGCCTAATGCCATTGACTTTAGCACGCTGAATACCGTGCATATGCCGGGTAGCGATGCGAAAAAAATCGGGGATAATTATGCGGATATGTTTAGTGTAGAACACATTCATAACGATCAATAGATTTAAAACAGGATGGTATATAAAGCCATCCTGCTTTATACTTTAACTAAATGGTTATGAGAAAAACAAAGCTATTGGCTTTCTGTTGTTTTTTAAGTGTGAGTTATGCTTCACTGGCCTGTGATATTTGTGGAAATTTTATGGGAGTCACTCCTTATAACAACCGCAATAGTATTTCATTTTTGCACAGGTACAGGGTCTTTAACGGCTATAGAGACTACCAGGATCAAAGTCATTTCTTTCCGGCTAATGCTTATAGGATAGCGCATGCCCAGCACGATACCGTTGCTCAACGTTCTAAGATTTATTCGAGTAAGGATTTTGAATCCTATAAAGTATTTGAACTCCGGTTTAAATACTTTGTACACAAACGTATTGAACTCAATGTGTTTGTGCCGGTGCTCGATAATAAAACCAAAACAAATGACGTGTACGAGCACCACACAGGCTTTGGTGATGTTTCGGTAAATGCTGGCTTTCATGTTATTTTGCCAAATGAAGAACATGCGATAAAACAAAAATTAGTTTTAGGAATAGGCATTAAATTACCCACAGGGAATTTTTATGCACATGATCAGCACAGCGATCGTCTCCCTTTTGAAATGCAGCCGGGTACAGGCAGTATAGATGCATTTGCCTATTTTAATTACATCATTATGCATGAAAAAGTAGGCGTTAATATAAATGGTAATTATAAACTGAATGGTGAAAACATATATCATGAAAGAGTACATAACAGCACTACCGATTTCTTATCTGTATTTTACAAGATCAGGTACCGGTCATTTCTGTTTTATCCTTCTGCGCAGCTCAATTATGAGTACACCAAAGGCTTGCAGGTGAAAGAAGCGTTACAAACGTCTACCGCTGTAAATACCTTGTTACTTGGGCCCGGATTCGATATTTACTATAAATCATTTTCATTAAATACTTCCTGGCAATTTACCGTTATGGAAAAAGTAGATAAAGGCGATTTAAAAAGTGCGGGAAGGTTAAGTATTGGATTGAGTTATAATTTTAACCGTAAAAATAAGAGTAAGGTATAAGAGGATACAGCTAGTTGTAAATTAAAACAATATAGGATGGATACTCTGTTTATATTGTCGCATACATTGGTAATGGTGCGGCTGCTTTGACAATTCGGAGCGAACTGTAATTCTTTTGGAGGTAATGGGTAGGCTTTTTGAGCGAGAATGGAATTACAGTTGGCGAATTGTCTTGATTTTTTGTTTCTTTTTCATCAAGGAAAAAGATAGGAGAAAACCAAAATTTGAACTCAACATTGTACTTTTAGGAAATTATGATTAAGAACAAATAAATAGGTTGTTTTAAAATTGATTTTTAAAACAACCTATTTTACTTTTTCTATTACCATTCCAAAATCAAGGATCAAAGGAAGTGGATTTGTTCTCATGCCCTGTTCGAACGTAAAGTGATATATTCCGTTTTGAGGAAATTTTACATTTTGTTTCAAAGGTATTTTATTGTCCCATAAGTCCCCGGCACCATCGCCCTGCCATTCTCCTTTTTGATTGGCCAACACACATTCAAGAGTATCCAACGATGTTTTTCCGTCAGGGTAAGTGGTGGTTAAAAAAACATACAGGTTACTGTACGGGTAAGCATCCGCATGCCTCACCGTTAAAAACACGTTATGGTACTTACTGTTATCATCGATGGTTACATCGTATGTTAATTTATTTTCTGTTCTCCAGCCTTCTTCAGGAAGTTTTTTATACTCACTGAATACGACATTCCGATTGCATGAAAAAAATAAAGTGCTCAGCAGTACGCAGACCGTTATTTTTAAAAAATTATGCTTTATCACTGTTGTCATTTCTTGGTTTTGGCTTGTGATTATGTACAGGCTTTTTATGTTGCGGGTTCTGTGGTTTAGGATTTGGGTTTTGTGCCGCATTTTTTTGAGGCGGTTGTTTCAGGTTTTTAGTATGCTGAGGATTTTGCGGCTTGTTTTGTGTGTGCTGCTGAGGTTTTGCCTGGGTAGTTCCCGGGGGTTTGTGTTGTGGCGGCCCTTGTTTTTTTGGCGGCTGATTTTGAGGAACTATAGTACCTGTTGCCGAAGCTTCAGCGCTTGCTGCCGTTTTAGGATTAGCATGCTGTTTTTTTTGATTGTTGTTCTTCGATTTATTGTTATGCTGAGGTTTTTTACGATTATCGAAACGGGTTAAGGAATCCTGGCCAACCACGTTTTCATAATCTGGGTGTTTTACCTCATTTAGTTCTTTAAACTGTTTAGGCTCTAAAAGATCTGCAGGCTTTATGTTTTCCGCATTCATCTTAAAAATCTCTTTGGTTCTTTCGATTGAAAGTGCATGAAATACATCCGGCTCGCTCGTATACGACCACCAGATAATGCGTTTAAAAATATCGGTCTTTTGATGAAACGCGTATCCTTTTTCGGTGGCTAATTTTCGGTTATCTATTTCCGGAAACTCTTTCAGCGCATCCATGTAACTATCTAATTCGTAATTCAGGCAACATTTTAATTTACCGCATTGTCCCGCTAATTTTAAAGGATTGAGCGATAATTGCTGGTAGCGTGCCGCAGAAGTTGTAACGGTTCTAAAATCGTTTAACCAGGTTGAACAGCATAGTTCACGTCCACATGATCCAATAGCTCCAAGTCTTGCAGCTTCCTGTCTTGCACCAATCTGGCGCATTTCAATTCGTACTTTAAACTCTTCGGCCAGTACTTTAATTAATTCCCTGAAATCTACCCGTCCGTTGGCTGTGTAATAAAATACCGCTTTGCTTTTATCGCCCTGGTATTCTACATCACTTATTTTCATTTGCAGACCAAGCTTAAGAGCCAGTGTACGCGCTTTGTACATGGTTTCTACCTCCAGGCTTTGCGCTTCGCGCCATTTATCAATATCCTGCTGTTTGGCTTTTCTGTAAACTTTTTTAATCTCTTCGCTATCGTAGTTTACATTTTTCTTTTTCAACTGGAGCTTTACCAACTCTCCTGTAATGGAAACAACGCCAATATCATGACCGGGAGAAGACTCCACTGCCACAACATCACCTACATTTAACGATAAACTATTAACGTTTCTGAAAAACTCTTTCCGCGAGTTTTTAAACCGTATCTCTAAAACATCACAGGGAGCTTGTCCTTCGGGTAAGCTCATATTAGCTAACCAGTCGAACACACTCAGTTTATTACATCCACCACCCGTACCGCACGATCCGTTGTTGTTACATCCCTTCGGAATGCCATTGCTATTATCCTGCCCCGTAGAGCAACTTGTACAAGACATATCTACTTCTATATTTAAAAACTACACCATTCAAGGTACAGTTAATGATTATACACTAATTTTATTTCTCTTTAAAAGAGTTGCATAAATATACTTAATTTTGCGGAATTATTTTTGACTCTTTTAAAAGAGTTTTAAAACAAAATTGTTACTAGTCACCACCCATTTTTAACAAAACAGTATGATCGCATTCATTACAGGAGCCACGTCAGGTATAGGTAAATCAACCGCATTGGAATTTGCCAGACACGCATTTGACCTTATTATTACCGGTCGCCGTGAAGAAAGATTACAGCAATTAAAGCAGGAGATCGAAAAAGAATATGCCGTAAAGGTGCTTACCTTATGTTTTGATGTGAGAAATGAGTCGGATGTTAAAAAAGCGATCAACACGTTGCCCGATGGGTTTAAACAGATTGATGTTTTAGTAAATAATGCAGGCTTGGCGGCCGGTTTAGGCCCTATCCAGGACGGACAAATTGCTCATTGGGAACAAATGATCGATACCAATATTAAAGGATTGTTGTATGTTTCCAAATATGTTTCTCAGCTGATGATCCCTCAAAAAAAAGGGCATATTATCAATATTGGTTCTATTGCCGGCAAAGAAGTATACGCTAACGGAAATGTGTATTGTGCCACCAAACATGCAGTAGACGCCTTAAACAAAGGGATGAGAATTGATTTATTGCCTCACCACATTAAAGTATCAGCCGTTAACCCCGGAATGGTGGAAACAGAATTCAGCATCGTAAGGTTTGATGGCGATGAAGAGCGGGCTAAAAAAGTATATGAAAACATTGTTCCTCTAAAACCTGAAGATATTGCTGAAACCATCTACTGGATAGCTTCACGGCCTGCACATGTAAATATTAATGATATTTTAATTATGCCCACTATTCAGGCAAATGCAACAACTGTGCTGAGATAAATTCATTCTATCTCATTTAATCCATTACTGTTTTTCGATCCAGTTAACTATTTTTTTGCAGTCGGGGCTTTTAAAAGAAGCCACATGGCCTACTAAAAAACCGTTCTCATCAATCATGTATTTTTGAAAATTCCATTTCACAGAACTGCCTTCTACACCGTTTTTTTCTTTGGAAGTAAGCCACTGGTAAATGGCTGCAGCGTGTTCACCCTTTACATCCACTTTTTCCATCATAGGAAACGTTACACCATAATTACGGGTGCAAAACGATTTGATATCAGTGCTGGAGCCCGGATCCTGGTTCCCGAATTGGTTACAAGGGAAACCAACAATGGCAAAATTCTTGTCTTTATATTTTTCGTACAAAGCCTCCAGTTGTTCAAATTGTGGTGTAAAACCGCACTTGCTGGCGGTATTCACGATCAGTATTTTTTTACCTTTAAGAGAAGCAAAATCAAATTCCTTTCCATCAATCGTAGTTACCTTAAAAGAATACACAGAAGAAGTAGGTTTTCCTTTAGGAGTTAAAAAGGAAAAAAGAGAAAAGGTAGCCATGACTAGAAATAATAAAGTGAGTAATTTTTTCATTTTAGGAAATATTAATATTCTTCCTGATATACGTATACACTTTCGCTATAGTTTATATCCGGTACAAATTTACCAAAAATCCCTCTAAATAGGCATAATATAGCCAATTTAATGCTGTAAAAGGCATGAAAAGCGCTTTGAGAGGCATTGCCCTTCAAATAAAGTGTAAAATTGTGATTTTTGAGATATAGAGCGTAAATTTGCGCCTCAAATGACTACTCAACTACTATCGGCACTTATCAAAAAAGAATTTCTTTTAGAATTCCGGCAGAAGTCGACACTTGCCGGAATTTTGGTTTATATCGTGGCAACAGTTTTTATTTCAGCTTTGTGTTTCAAAAAAATTATTCATCCCATTGTTTGGAATGCCCTGTTTTGGGTCATCTTCATGTTTATTGCTGTAAACGTTTCAAGCAAAAGCTTTACACAGGAAACAAAAGGGAAAGGATTATACAATTATTTATATTATCACCCACGCCAGTTTATTTTAAGTAAAGTAATTTATAATATGTTGCTCATGGCTGTATTGAGCCTGCTCACCTTCTTTTTTTATTCATGGTTTGTAGGAGGTATGGTGCAGGATATGGGGATGTTTTTATTAACCCTTTTATTCAGTTCATCTGCCTTTTCGGGAGTACTGAGTTTAATGAGTGCTATTGCCTCAAAAGCCAACAATAATATCAGCCTAATGGCCATTTTAAGTTTCCCGGTTTTAATGCCTTTAATGCTGGTTTCGATAAAGCTCAGCAAACATGCGATCGATGGTTTGGCCTGGTCTGTAAGCTATAAATACCTGCTGATTTTAATCATGCTAAATTTTGTAGTAGTAGCATTGGCTACATTATTATTTAATTACCTTTGGAAAGAATAAAACGGATATGATAAAATGGTGGAAAATACTGGCAGCATTGATCATTCTTTATACGTTAGTATGGGGTATGTTAAACCCTGTTCCAAAATTAGATATCCTTTATGAAACTATCAGAAATGTGTATTACCATGTGCCTATCTGGTTTGCCATGTTGTTTCAAATGGGTTATTCGGTAGTATACGCCATCAGGCATCTATATAAAAATGATGTTACATCCGATATTGTAAGCGATCAGGCGGCACAGGTTGGCTTGTTTTTAAGTATTCCCGGTTTGCTCACAGGTTGTATGTGGGCAAAATTTACCTGGGGAACCTGGTGGACATTTGAAGACCCTAAACTAAACGGTGTTGCCATAGCCGTATTAATTTACTTGGCTTATTTTATTTTAAGAAGTTCTATCACCGATGAATTAAAACGCGCCCGAATTTCGGCGGTATATAATATTTTTGCCTTTGTAATGATGTTCGTATTTATTATGATCCTGCCAAGGTTAACCGATTCCTTACATCCCGGAAATGGCGGTAATCCTGCATTTGGTAAATATGACCTGGATAGTAATATGCGAACGGTTTTTTATCCCGCTATTATTGGATGGATATTATTAAGCCTCTGGATCCTGGATATTAAAAAACGAATCGCCATTTTAAACTATACTTCCAACAATGAATAAATTAGTATACACCCTGTTTTTATGCCTTCACCTGTTCGTTTCAAACGCTCAGGAAATAATTGACACTAAACCTTTATTAAAAGATACGACGGTAAAAACGTTAGAGATTGCAGCTGAGCCAAAAATGGCAGATGCCTTCAGAAGTGAAGGAAAAATATATGTTGTGATTGCTGTATTAGCCATCATTTTTATCTGCCTGATCGCTTACCTGATTTATATTGATATTAAATTAAGAAAAATAGAAAACAAGGTGAAATAACCTAACAACACATTAAAATGAAAAAATTACACATTGTAGGAATAATTGTGATAGCCGTTGCTATTGGAGTTATTTTTACCTCTCTCCAAAGTAATGCTTCTTATTCTGATTTTTCGGAAGCATCAAAAAATCCGGATACCGAATACCACGTTGTAGGTAAATTAAATAAAACCATTCCGGTACAATACGATCCTAAGGTGAATGCTGACGAATGTTCGTTTTTAATGACGGATAACAAAGGCGTGGAAAAAAGAGTTGTTCTTCACAAGAGTGTGCCGCAAGACATGGAAAAATCAGAGCAAATTGTTTTGATTGGAAAAATGCAGGGGCAGGAATTTCATGCAAATGATATTTTAATGAAATGCCCTAGCAAATATAATAACGGTAAGCCACAGGTTTAACCATATTATGAGCTCTTACAGGCTTGCAAAGTACAATCTAAAAGAAGCATATCCACAGGTTCGTAATTAATCACTCATCATTCTATCTCACATAAATTTTGGAAAAAATAACATACATCGGCGAACATTTATGGATTGGTACATTAGGAAACGCTTTTGTGTTTCTGTCTTTAATAGCTGCATTAGTTTCTACTGTAGCATATTATTTTTATTCAAAAGAAGAACTAACCTCTGAGTGGAAAAAATTTGCACGCATCAGTTTTTCTGTTCATAGCTTTGCGGTTATTGGTATTGCAGGCACTTTATTTTATATGTTGTTTAATCATATGTATGAGTATTCATATGTATGGCAGCATAGTAATAATTCCATGCCCATGCAATACATCATGTCTTGCTTTTGGGAAGGGCAGGAGGGAAGCTTTTTATTATGGACTTTTTGGAATGTGGTGCTGGGAAATATACTCCGCCGTACTATGGACAGTAAGTGGGAAGCGCCAACCATGGCAATATTCTCTTTAGTGCAGGTGTTTTTAGCGAGTATGTTATTGGGCATAACGTTAGGTGACTTTACGTTGGGAACCAATCCGTTTATTTTGTTGAGAGAAAATCCTGAATTTGCGAATTTACCGTTTGTTCAAAACCCCGAATATCTGGCAAAACTTGATGGTCGTGGATTAAATCCCTTATTGATGAATTACTGGATGACGATCCATCCTCCTACTTTATTTTTAGGTTTTGCATCTACACTGCCACCTTTCACTTTTGCTTTGGCAGGTTTATGGAAACGGGATTTCACAGGATGGCAAAAACCTGCATTGACCTGGACCTTTTTCAGTATCATGATCCTGGGAACAGGGATTTTAATGGGCGGTGCATGGGCTTACGAAGCTTTGAGTTTTGGTGGTTTCTGGGCCTGGGATCCGGTAGAGAATTCTTCTCTCGTTCCATGGATTGTTATTGTTGGCGCAGGCCACGTGATGATCATCAATAAAAATAAAGGCGGTTCTTTGTTTATGACTCACCTATTGGCCATCGCATCTTTCTTATTAGTATTATATTCTACATTCCTTACCAGGAGCGGCATTTTAGGAAACAGCTCTGTTCACGCATTTACAGATTTGGGTATGCAGGGTCAATTGGTGATTTACGTTATTACCTTTATTTTTCTGTGTGTGGCATTGCTCATTCACGATAAATTAATTCGGGTATCTTATATCATGTGTTCCATTGTTATTTTAACAGTCTCCATTTTTTATGGTCACAAAAAAGAACTATTGTTGTGTTGGTTAGGAGCAAGTACAGTTATTACCATTTTCTCTTATATCAAATTTTTTCCTAAAGAAGAAGAAGAGGAAAGTCTTTATTCACGGGAGTTTTGGATGTTTGTGGGTTCCCTGGTATTAATGTTATCGGCATTGGTTATTACTTATTTTACATCCATTCCGGTGTTAAATAAATTATTTAACCTGAATAAAGCGCCAATAAAAATTGCAGAATATAATATCTGGCAGGTACCATTTGCCATTGTTATTTTGTTATTAGTAGCGGTTACTCAATTTTTCAAATACAAAAAAACAGATCCAAAATTGTTTTTTAAACAGTTTCGCGTGTCGTTAATACTGGCTATTGTTTTCGGATTAACCTGTACAATTCCTCTGTATCTCTATAAAGATTATTCTGCAGCAAGCGCTCTTAATAAATGGAATTTAATTTCGTACGCGCTGTTATTTATTTCCGGATTGTTTGCGGTGTTTGCTAATGCAGAATATGCTATCAGGGTGCTAAAAGGAAAAATTCGTCATGCAGGGTCATCCATTGCGCATATTGGTTTTGCCCTGGTTTTAATCGGAGCATTAATCTCTACGTCCAAAAAACAAACCATTTCTCAAAACACATCCAAAAAAAGTGTGGAAGGTTTGGGTGAAGGGTTTAATGCACAAAAAAGTTTACTGCTTACTAAAGGAGATACTTTGCCATTGGGCAAATACATGGTAACCTACAAAGGAAAAGAACGTGTGGGAATTGATGTGTTTTTTCATATGGATTATTTTGAAAGAAATGAAAAAGGAGATTTACGCAGAAACGAAAAAGGAGAAGCCGTAAGAGCGTTTGAACTAAGCCCGATGGTACAGGATAACCCACGCATGGGTAAAGCGTCTAATCCTGATACCAAGCATTTTTTCAATAACGATATCTATACACACATCACTTACGCTGATTTATCAGACGATTCGCCTAAAAATAAAAATGCCTATAAAGAGCCAACAAACTTTATCGGCCATATGGGGGATACTATTTTTTCCGGCAATGCCATTATTTTAATTGATAGTATCACTACTAATTTAACCGAAGAGCAGTTCTCTAAAAGCGACAGTTTACTGGTAGTTACAGCCGTTTTAAAGGCAACCGATGTAAACGGAAAAGTATACAGGGCTACACCAAAATATGTTGTGAGAAACAATATGGTAATGCCCGATCAGTTTGAAGTGAATGAACTGGGATTAAAATTTATTTTCTGGAAAATCAATCCAAATGAAGGAAGTATAGAAATACAAATGAGCGAAAAAGTAAATAACGCAAAAGAATTTGTAGTATTGGAAGCATATATGTTTCCTTATATCAATGCGCTGTGGTTGGGCTGTATCGTAATGGTCATTGGAACATTTATTGCTATTTTAGAAAGAAGAAGGGTAAACAAGATCAGTCATAGTGTTAAATCTTAACTAACAAGAACAAAGCACATTGAAGAAGCCACTACATATTGTGATCATAGGCGCCGGCAATCTTGCTCATCATTTGGCCCGCTCTTTTAAAAGTAACCCTGCCCTTCAACTAATTCAAATCTTTAACCATCGCTGGTCGAAGTCTGCTATAGCTTTCGCAGAAGATAATGCCTGTGAGCTCATTAAAGAGTATCAGAAAATAAATACACAGGCCCACCTATACCTGGTTTGTGTGAAAGATGACGCGTTGCCGGAGGTTGCTAAAAACCTTTCTGCATTAAAGTTACAAGGAATGGTGCTTCATACATCCGGAAGTATGGATCTGTCTGTGCTCAAAAATGTATCAAAACAAACAGGAGTGTATTATCCTTTACAAACTTTTTCGGCCGGTTCGGTTATCGACTGGAAAACCACGCCAATTCTTATAGAGGCAAGTACAACCACATCGTTAAACTTATTAAAAGGCATTGCGTCTTCCGTTTCAGATACCGTAAAAGCAGTGGATTCTGTTACACGTTTAAAGTTGCATTTATCTGCAGTGTTTGCCTGCAATTTTACTAACGCTTTGTGTGCTGCTGCTTTTGATTTTATAGAAACTCATTTAAGTAAAAAAGACACCGCTTTGCTAAAGCCATTAATGAAAGAAACATTTTTGAAGCTGGACAAACTTACTCCTAAGCAGGCGCAAACAGGTCCTGCAATGAGAAAAGACACCGTGGTGATGAAAAAACATTTACAGCTCTTAAAATCAGATAAACAGTTAACCGCCGTTTATAAATTATTATCCGACTTAATTATAAAACAACAATATTAAAATTCGATTTGTGGAAAATTTCAAGCAAAAACTTACCCGTATAAAAACAATTTTGTTAGATGTAGATGGTGTGTTAACCAATGGCCAGGTTTTTTTAATGGAGAATGGAGAGTTTGTACGAAACATGAATTCGAAAGATGGATATGCCTTACAACTGGCGGTTAAAAAGGGTTACAGGATCACGATCATCTCCGGAGGAAACAGTCAGGCAGTAAAAAAAGCCCTCGAAAATTTAGGGATAACAGATATTTTTTTATCACAGCACGATAAGCTGCAATGCTATAAAGATTACATCAACGAATTTGATTTAAAAGAAGAAGAGATTCTCTATATGGGAGATGACCTCCCTGACTATGAAGTGATGAAACGGGTTGGTATTGCTACCTGTCCGTTTAATGCAGCCCACGAAATAAAGGACATTTGCATGTACATTTCAAACCGCAATGGTGGTGAAGGATGCGCGCGGGATATTATTGAACAGGTAATGCGTTCGCAAGGCACCTGGGAAATAGGGGGTTGGTAGTAGTTAAGAGCAGGTCACTATAAATTCAATAAGATCAAATTATAATTTGATCAACCCTTTCTCCAACAGATAGTTTACTTTCATAATCGCTGCAACGCTTATCGCATCGGTTATCTCGCCCTTTAAAACCATGTTAAAGGCTTCGCTGATAGTTACTTTTTTTACTTTCAAATCTTCCGTTTCTTCCGGTTCGGCCTCTTCAAAACTAAGTCCCGTTGCTAAAAATACATGAGCGTGTTCATCGGTTGCAGAATTACTTAAATGCAATTGCATAATTTCTTCAAATTTCTGCGCAACAATTCCGGTTTCTTCTTTTAGTTCTCTTTTAGCTGTTTCAATAGGTTCTTCCCCATGCGGGCCGCCACCTTCCGGAATTTCCCAACTATAGGAATTTAAGGGATAACGCCACTGGCCTACCAGCCAGGTATAACCATCGTTACTTAAGGGTAAAATACCAATCGCCAGATTTTTAAAATTTACCACACTGTATACCGCCGGATTACCTGCAGGGTTAATCGTTTGGTGTTTATGAACGGCGATCCATGCCGATTCGTATACTAATTCGGAAGAGAGGGTTTCCCATGAATTTTTAAGATCGTTTTCTTTCATTAAATCAATTCTGATTTTTGTTTAGTGCAAATATGCATTTTAATAGCTTAAATAGCGATTTCACACAGTCAAATTGTTAATACTGGCTTATTTTTTGTAGTTTTAGAAACCCAAACGGGATTATTTTCGTAAAAGTTAAAAATTGTTATGTTGAGAAAACTATTACTGTTAAGTATACTGTCCTTGTCCTTTATGTTAAAAGCTCAAACCCTTTATTGGGTGGGAGGCTCCGGTTATTGGAATGATGTTAATCACTGGTCGGCTATTTCCGGAGGAACACCTGTAGGAACAGTTCCAAATAGCTTTTCCAATGTCATATTTGATGATAATTCTACTAACGCTGATATTGTTATTCATTCTACTCAAAATGTGGAAATAGGTTCGATTCAGTCGACCAACCAAAATTATAAAATCAAACTAATCGGCAGTCCTACGGTTGATCTTAAAATCAATTCCTTTGTGACGTTAAATGCACACTTTGATCTTGATTTTAACGGGAAGATTTTATTAACGCCACATCGTCCTACAGTTTATAATTTTTCTCATACCATTTTTAAAAACGAAATAAAAATTACGGCAAACGATCCGCTTGAATTAGGTGTGATTTATAGCCAATCGAAAGTAACCCTATCAGGGAATTACAGTCTCAAAAACTCTATCATCAATTCGAAGGAACTCTATTTGCTAAACGCCAATGTCTCTTTAAATAACACGACATTAAACGCAAAAACTGCTTTTTCCCTTAATAATTCCAACTTACAAGGAATCAACAATACACTCAACAGGCTTATTGTTCCTGGAACTAATTTATCCGCTTCGCAGATCACCGCTTTATCCAATTCGAATTTATCGGTTACACCTCCAATACCCCAGGCCTGTAACCCAACACTAACAGGGTCTTCAAACCCAACCTGTCCGGGTTTATGTAACGGTACAGCAACCATTAATCTTGCAGGATGTTCTAATCCACCATACATCATTCAGTGGTTAAATGCGGGTCCTGCCGGTCCGTGCCAGAATTTACCTCCTGTAGAACTGGCTTTTGCCGGCCCTGTTTATACAGTAAATACTCTTTGTGGTTGTGGAACGCAATATGCCGTTTTAATTGAAAATGCTCTTGGCGAACAAAATGTGGTTAACGTGGGAATCATTGATCCTACACCAACCTTAATGTTTTTTTCATTTACACAACCAACCTGTAATGGCTTATGCAATGGTCAGATCAGGGCAAATATTATTTCCGGAACGGCTCCTTTAACGTTAAACTGGAATCCACCAAATATAAACCACGTAAATATTGTTACCCGTGATACTTTAAAAAATATCTGTGCAAATACTTACACCGTGATGGCTACTAATGCCAATGGTTGTGTCAATACTTTTTCAACAACTTTAAGTCAGCCTGCTCCTTTGGTAGCAAATGGTTCAAGCAGCAGTATAACCTGTAATGGTACCTGTAACGGATCGGCAACGGTTGCACCTACCGGAGGAACAGCACCGTATAACTATTCATGGGTTTCTGCAGTATCTACGCCATCTACATCTTCAACTACTACCATTGGTAATTTATGCCCGGGTGTGGTTACGATGACAGTTACCGATTCTAAAACATGTACTGCTACTTATTCGGCTAACATTACACAACCACCTGCTATTACACTTACAGTTACTAAAACGAATTTGAATTGTGGCGCCAATTGTAACGGAACAGCTTCTGTTACAGCAACAGGAGGTATTGGGGCTTTTAGTTATTCATGGGCGCCAAGCGGTGGAGCGGCATCATCGGCATCAGGCTTATGTGCAGGAAATTATACAGTTACGGTAACAAATAATGTGAATTGTATAAAAACAATAACCGTTGATATCTTATCACCGCCAACATTAACGGCCAGCCCAACTCAATCAAACATATTATGTAATGCTGTTTGTAATGGGTCAGTTAATTTGAATACCGGCGGAGGAACGCCTAATTTTACGTATTCATGGACGCCTTCTGTATCTTCCGTTTCAACGGCTGTTAATTTATGTGCAGGCGCTTATACGTATACGATTACAGATGCGTTGGGTTGTACTTATACAAACACGGTAACTATTACACAGCCATCAGCTACAACATTAGCTGTTACGGGAACGAGTATATCCTGTAACGGAGCATGCGATGGAACGGCTACCGGTAATATGAGCGGTGGAACAGGCCCTTATACGTATAGCTGGTCTCCTGGAAACCCTACAGGGCAAGGCACACCGGCTATTACTAATTTATGTGTAGGAACTTACACGCTTAAAGTAACGGATTCTAATACGTGTACTATTACACGAACTATATCTATTACACAGCCTACGGCTATTACTGTAAATGTTACTACAGTAATGCCTAGTTGTAACGGGTTATGTAACGGCTCTGTAAATGCAGTAGCGTCGGGAGGTACAATCCCGTATACATATACTTTGCAACCATCTGTTGGAGCACCTATCGTTGGAAATCCCCCGTTTAATGGCCTTTGTGCAGGATCATACACCTTATCCGTAAAAGATAATTCAGGGTGTACGATTTCTCAAACCATCAATTTAACACAGCCAAATCCTATTCTCCTGTCTCTGAATTCAACACCCATTAATTGTTTCAATCAGTGTAATGCATCTATATCAACTGTTGTAAATGGAGGAACGCCTGCTTATACATTTACCTGGAGTAATGGAAGTAACTCTGCAGTTCTGACCAATCAATGTGCCGGTGTATATAGTTCTACCGTAACCGATTTTTTTGGATGCCAGGCTACAGCTACAGTAAATATTACTTCTCCGCCTGATATGACGGTTGCGATTACACCTGTAAATCCTAATTGTAATGCGCAGTGTACGGGTGTTGCAACAGCAGCGGCAAGTGGGGGAACACCTAACTATACATTTAACTGGAATAATGGAGATGTAGGGAGTGTAAGTTCTAATTTATGCGCCGGGAGTTATACCGTTACAGTACATGATTTTTTCGGATGTATAAAAACACAAACGGTGGCTATTATTACACCTCCTGCTCTTACTTTAACTCCTGTAAGTGGAACGGTGAGTTGTGCAGGAGCATGTAACGGGATGATATCTGTTTTACCAACGGGAGGAACGCCCGGGTATTCATATAGCTGGAACTCTTTACCTACACAAAACACGCAGGTAGCCACAGGCTTATGCGTAGGAAATTATATTGCTACTGTAACAGATAGCAAAGGCTGTGTTGCTTTTGCAGCAGCTAATGTATCTCAACCAACTGTGCTTACGGCTTCTATTAGTAACATTCTATCCAGTTGTAATGTATGTATTGGCTCAGCAACAGGTAATGGAAATGGAGGAACCCCGGGGTATACCTATTCATGGTCTAACGGGCAAAATACCCAAAACGCAAGCAATCTTTGCATTGGTATTTATACCTTAACGGTAACTGATGCAAGTGGGTGTGTTGCTACCGAAACGGTTAATATTTCTCAAACAATTGCTGTTTTAGTAACTTCCAATGGAAATACACTTGCTTGTACGGGTGGTTGCACAGGTATGGCAACAGCGAATGCGTCGGGTGGTACCGGGCCTGGAACCTATACGTATACATGGACACCAACTCTTCAAAATACTCAAACAGCGATTGGACTCTGTCCGGGAACCTACACCGTGGTTGCATCAGACGCTAATGGCTGTACCAACACCGACCAGATCACATTTGTTAATCCGCCATTGCTGGTATTGAATGTGACTAAAACAGATGTGACCTGTAACGGCGCCTGTAACGGAACAGGAAGCGCTAATGCATCAGGTGGTACAGGAGCCATTACTTACTTATGGCAACCCGGAAATTTTACCACTGCTAACGTTGGAGGCCTTTGCCCTAATACATATACAGTAACTGCTTCAGATGCCAATAATTGCTCACAAACACAGGTAATCACTATTACACAAGCCAGTTCATTAACAGCGACGTTTACATTAACCAATCCTTCTACCTGCCCTGCAAATGATGGCTCTATTTTATTTGCTACTTCCGGTGGAGTAGGCCCTTATACATTTACATGGACACCCGGCCCATCTACCAATCCATTAGTAAATTTAGGAGACGGAACATATGTGTTAACGATAAAAGATGCCAACAACTGCCTCCAGTCTTTCACCACAACCTTGAGTGATCCTGCCGGCCCAACGGTAACTGTTAATTCAAGCTCTATTACTTGTTTCGGTTCCTGTACAGGTGCTGCAACCCTTACGCTTACAGGAACCGGGCCTTTTTCGGTAAATTGGCCGGCAATCCCATCTACCAATACGGTGGTTGCTGGTTTATGTGTGGGAAATTATGTAGCAACGGTTACAGATGCCAATTTATGTGTTACCAATCAAATGGTAAATATTATACAACCCGCAAAAGTTTCCTCATCAGGAGTTGTTGCTAACGCTACTTGTAATGGGGCGTGTACGGCATCTATTAATTTAACGCCTACAGGTGGCACGGGGCCTTATACTTATGTCTGGTCGCCGGCCGGTGGCAATGTACAGGACCCTGTAAATTTATGTGCCAATAATTATTCAGTTACGATCTCCGATGCTAATTTATGTTCTGTTACCAATACGTTTGTTGTTTCGCAGCCAGCGCCATTAACCTTAAGCTTTAATAAAAAAGACGCGTTGTGTCATGGTGGATGCACAGGTGGTGTAAAAGCGATTGTTGGTAATGGTACTACCCCATATAGTTATACGTGGACTCCTTCAGGTGCAAATATTGATACCATTATTAATTTATGTGCTGGAATATATACCGTTACAGCAGCTGATGCCAATGGTTGTACTATTTCCGGAACCGTTAGTATCGGCGAGCCTACACTTCTTACAGCAACAGTTACTACTATTAATAATTTATGTAACGGACAATGTAACGGTTCGGCAACCTTAACTCCATCGGGTGGTATAGGCCCTTATAGTTATTCATACAATACAGGCCCTGTAACACTTACACAAATTGCCGCGGGCTTATGTACCGGAACCTATAATGGTACTGTTAGCGATGCTAATAATTGTAAAAGCGTAAACTCGTTTACTATAACCCAACCATTACCTATTGTAGTTACAACTACAGTTAGCAATCCTTTATGTAATGCAGTCTGTAACGGAAGTATTACCACATCGGTTACCGGTGGTACGCCACTCTATTCTTACAGCTGGTTAGCAGCAGGGGGCTCGTCGCCAAATCCTACCGGGTTATGTGCGGGAAGTTATACGGTAACAGTTACAGATAACAATCTATGTACAGGTGTTGGTTTGGCAACTTTGGTTAATCCTCCTTCTCTTATTGCAAATACATCTTTTACCAATCCATTGTGTGGTGCTGGTTGTTCAGGAATAGTAACTGCTAATCCAATTGGTGGAACAGGTCCTTTTACCTATTTATGGACTGCTCCGGCTAATACCAATCAAACGGTTATGGGGCTGTGTGCCGGGAATTATACCGTAGTTGTTACGGATGCAAACCTTTGCCAGAGTACTCAATCTGTAACACTGGTGCCACCGTCAGCTCTTGTTCTTAATCCGGCAGTAACGCCTGCATCCTGTGGTACAAATAACGGGTCAATTAGCGCTGCGGTATCTGTAGGGAATCCTAATTATACGTATAACTGGCTTCCACCAATTACGGCAGCGCAATCTACTTTTTCGGTAGTAACAGGGATAGGAGCGGGGATATATACAGTAGTAGTTACAGATGCAAGTGCTTGTACAGCAACGCTTGCAATTGCTTTGAGTAATTCTAACGGTCCTTCATCAGCAACGGTTACTTTTACAGATGTGGCGTGTAACGGGCAGTGTAACGGTGCCGCTACGATATCAAATCCAGTGGGTGGTACATCGCCTTATGCTATAGCCTGGGTTAGCCCTGTGGCAGCAGGAAGTACGGTTTCAGGATTATGCGCAGGAACGTATACCTCAAAAATAACAGACGCTAATAATTGTGTATTATTTCAACCGGTTACCATTGCTCAGCCTCAAACGATAGATGATAACGAAGTATTAAACAGTGCGGTGTGTTTTGGAAATTGTAATGGTTCTATTGCTTTAAATCCAAGTGGTGGAAACGGCGGATATATTTATAACTGGAGTACGGCAGCTTCCACATCAAGTATTTCAAGCCTTTGCCCCGGTGCTTATTCGGTTACAATTACGGATAGTAAGAACTGTACTTTCACGGCAAATTACAATGTACTTTCTTTAACAACCATTACCAGTTCAATATTTACAACGAATAATAATTGTTTTCAAAACTGTAATGGAACAGCTCTGGCTACTACGGTTGCTGGGGGCTTGCCGCCATATTCCTATAACTGGACCGATCCTTTGGGTCAGCCGGGCACACAGGCCGTTGGATTGTGTAATGGAACGTATTCGGTAATTATAACAGATGCCAATGGATGTTTTAATGCAGTTCCGGCAACAATTACATCGCCATCCCAGGTAACATTTACGCCTGTTATTTCTCAGCCGGGTTGTGATCAGTGTAACGGAGCTGTTTCTGTTTCGCCGGTTGGTGGTACGCCAACGTATTCTTTGGTATGGAGTAACGGACAAACCGGTACCAATGTTAACGGGTTATGCGGAGGTGTTTACATGGTTCAAATCACCGATGGAAATGGATGTGTATCGAATACAAATGTAGTAATCAATAGTACTTCAGGAATAGCAAGTCATAACGTAACGCAGGCCGATGTAAGTTGTGCAGGTGTTTGCGATGGAAGCATTACCGTAACTGCTATTGGCGGTGTAGCTCCTATTACCTATAACTGGGTACATAATAATTCTTCGTCTCAAACACAAACCAACCTTTGTGCAGGAACCTATTTTTGTAATATGATAGATGCGAATGGTTGTTCGCGAACGGCTAGTGTTGTCATCAATGCAACGTCTTCTTTAACCATTACCTCACAGTTAACACAATCTTCCTGCTCTTCCAATACAGGTTCTATTACTGTAAATGTATCGGGTGGCACAGGAACTTATACTTATGCCTGGTTACCTGCGGGGAATACGGCTACACTTACAAACCTTGCTCCGGGTAGTTATACATTAACGGTAACCGATGGTTTGGGTTGCTCTAAAACACAAGTGTATTCTATGGGTTCTATTAACGGACCTGTTGTTACCTTTACCAAAAAAGACCTTGCCTGCGCAGGAGTATGCGATGGTAATATTGGTTTAACTATTAACGGAGGTATTCCGGCTTATACCATTGCCTGGTCGAATAGTGCTACAACGCCTACTATTACTAACTTATGTGCCGGGGCTTATTCGGTGCAGGTAACAGATGCAGCAGGATGTAAGGCCGTGCAGAATTTTTCTATCAGTAATGCATCGCCTATTATTTTTAGTGCGCCCGATTCGGATGACCCTAAATGCCACAACGATTGCAACGGTTCATTAACCGCTATACCTGTTGGAGGTGCTTTACCTTATGTGTTTACATGGACGCCCGGTTCGGTGAACGGAGCAACTACCAATAGTTTATGTGCAGGAAATTATTCGATAAATGTGGTAGATGCGAATGGATGTTCTGCTATACAAACCTATACCTTAATAAATCCAACAGTTATAGGATTAACCGGTAACGTTGTTAATGCAAGTTGTAATACAACAACAGATGGATCTGTAGATTTAACGGTAACCGGTGGAACACCTTTGTATACTTATAGCTGGACACCGGGTGGTGTTACAACGCAGGATTTAAACAATGTTCTTCCGGGTACTTATACGGTATCTATGATAGATGGTAACGGAACCGGTTGTAGAAAAGATACCGTGTTTGTTATTACTCCTGCTATTACGGTAAATGCACTGGCAGGGAACGATACAACATTTTGTCAGAATGGATCCCTTCAGTTAAACGGATCAAATTCAAGTGGTGGCATTACTTATCAATGGTTTGAACTACCTGCTAATACACCTGTTTCTAATTCCTTAACAGTTACTGTTACTCCGGCAACAGGAACAAATACTTATGTATTGGTTGCTACCAATGGAGCATGTGTGGATAGCGATACCATTGTTGTAACGTCTAACCCTCTGCCACTTGTTGACGCTGGCCCTTTTGTAGATATTCCTATTTTCACTACAGCTACTATAGGTGGTAATCCAACGGCTCCTGCAGGAAGCACTATTAGCTGGTTACCGGCCTTGGGGTTGGATAATCCTACCATTTCTAATCCTACCAGTTCAACAACTATTACAACAATTTATACGGTAAGTATTGTGGATGTAAATGGTTGTACTAATTCTGATACGGTAACAGTATTTGTATATCCTGAAATAAAAATACCTAACGGGTTCTCTCCTAACGGTGACGGAAAAAATGATGTATGGCAACTGGATCTGATTTATCTTTTCCCTGATAATGAAGTAGAAGTATATAACCGTTGGGGTGAGCAGTTGTTCTATTCCAAAGGATATCCTATTCCGTTTAACGGGCAGTACAAAGGAAAAAATTTACCTGTAGGGACGTATTATTATGTGATCAGACTTAACCACCCTTCTTTCCCGAATGCATATACAGGGCCATTAACGATATTCAGATAGACAATGAAAAAAATTATATACATACTTTTTGTAATGCTTACAGTTTATACTGTAAACGCACAACAATTGCCACAGTACACGCAGTACATGCTAAACGACCTGGCCATTAACCCGGCAGTAGCAGGTAAAAATGATTATGCGGATGTACGTTCCAATAACCGTTACCAATGGGTTGGAATAACCGATGCGCCACGTACTTATATGCTAACGGTGCATGCACCGTTTAAAAAAAGAAACATGGGTTTAGGTGCGCAGGTATATACGGATATTGTAGGACCTACAAGACGAGTGGGGATAAGCCTTTCTTATGCCTATCATGTTAAACTTACGGGCAAAACACGTCTTTCATTTGGGATAAGTGGAGGGATACAGCAATGGGGGATCGATGGGCATAAATTAGTGTTGCATGATGAAGGAGATAATAATTTATTAATTCAGTATCAAACTAAAACACTTCCCGATTTTGGTGCGGGGGTTATGGTGCATAACGATACCTGGTATCTTGGTTTTAGTGCGCCGCAGTTATACCAAAGTCCGATCCATTTATATAAAAACGGAGATAATAAGGGAACTTTGGTCACACACTTTATGGTAAATGGTGCGTATAAATTTAAATTGGGCGATGATTTTAAACTGGAGCCTTCTTTCCTTGTAAAATATGCTAATCCTGCGCCTGTAAAAGTAGATGTAGGCTTACGGTGTATCTATCAGGAACAAATATGGCTTGGAGCCGGCTACAGACACAACGATGCGTTTACAGCATTAATTGGATTTATGTATAAAAATTATTTGATGATTGGTTATTCCTATGATTTTACCACAACCGGTTTAAGAAAGTATGCCAATGCGACTCACGAAATTATGTTGGGCTTAAGATTTTCCAGGCAACAATCCAAACACTGGCCCGACGATCAACCGGCTAATTAATTTCTACATCAGTTTTCTGATTTTTAATTGGAATTAACCACCAATAAATCTATTTTTGTTTTTAAAAGAAAAAACACTCCATGAAATTTCATAAAGAAGGTATACCAACATTATTAGTTACTGTTATTTTTAGTGCAATTATTATTTCTATTGCCCAGTTATTATTTTCCGAATTCGCTATTGCACACTGGTTCGCTTATTTGCTTTCCGGATTTTTATTGGTAGTGGTAATTCAGTTTTTTCGTCACCCAACCAGGGACCATACCATCAGTGAAAATGAGATCATTGCTCCTGCCGATGGTAAAGTAGTGGTAATTGAAGAAACGGAAGAGAACGAATATTTTAAAGATAAACGCATCCAGGTTTCTATTTTTATGTCGCCTATTAACGTTCACGTAAACCGCTATCCTATTGGCGGAGAGGTAACTTATGCAAAGTACCATGCCGGTAAATTTTTAGTGGCGTCTTTACCCAAAGCAAGCACCGAAAATGAACGTACTAGCATCGTTGTAAAACATCCTGCTAATGGCAAGTCTGTTTTATTCAGACAAGTTGCCGGCGCTTTAGCACGACGTATTGTGATGTACAGCAAAGAAGGCGATAAAGCAACTCAATGTGGAGAAATGGGATTTATTAAATTTGGTTCCCGTGTGGATTTGTATTTACCACTTGATGCTAAATTGAAAGTGAAAATCGGTGATGTGGTAAAGGGATCTCAATCCGTAATTGCCGAATTTTAATACACAAACTGTTTTATTTCCGGTTTAACTTCATAGCCTCTGCTTTTGGCATAAAATACCTGTAGCCTGTCATTAAAGCTCTTAACGTATTTCCAGTATAACTTTAGTTTATACCCCTTTTCAAAATAAGGAAAGGGTTCGTGAAGCTGAATGTAATACCTGTTTTTGATAACGATAGCTCCCGCTTTAAAAGGAGTGCCTTTCTCTATAGCTTTAGCTGCCTGCTCTTCTGTAACGAGGCCGATGGAAGAAGAATAGACATCGTTTTGTTCAGCGATCAGGTAAAAACCGGCTGAACAGACAATGGAAGGATTAACGGTTAGATTGGTATCTAAAAAAATACCTGCTGTGTTTTTATGTTTAACGGAATCAGAGTAGTTAGAATAAAAGAAGTAAACGGGACAAAATTTGAATTGACTGGTGAATCCTCTTACGATGGCTTTATTGGCTAAAAAAGTTTCACGCTCTATTTGTGTTGCCAGGTCAACCTTTCCGGCAGCTTTTAATTTAGTGATCGTGTTTAAATTTGTTTTTAACCGAACCAATAAGGCTCCCCCGTTTTTTAAAGCAATGATCTGTGCTTTGGCAACATCATCACGATAGCCGGCGAAATGATTAAAGGTACTGTCGTTATTAAAGTCTTTTATTTTAGGGGGTTTTACGCCTTCTTCTTCCTGCGAAATTACTACTGAGCTAATAAACAAACATAGAATAAACAGAACTGTTCCGGTAAAACGGTTGGTTTTACCATTATACAAAACCTGGTAATTGCTTCCTGCCTTTGGTACGGCAAGCTGCTCAGCCTGATCCGTCATTCTATTTAATTTCTGAGCCATTGTTAAAATCAGGTTTTGTAGAATTAATAAAACTAAGTTCCCCTGCACTGTTCGACGCCATTAAAATCATTCCCTGGCTTTCAATGCCCTTTATTTTACGAGGTGCTAAATTCACCAATACACTTACGCGTTGCCCTATAACATCTTCCGGCTTATACCATTCGGCAATCCCACTAACAACTGTACGTGTATCAATACCCACATCTATTTTCAGTTTTAAAAGCTTGTCTGTTTTAGGAACACGTTCTGCTTCTAAAATAGTTCCGGTGCGGATATCCATTTTACTGAAATCATCAAAACTTGTTTCAGGGCGGGCAGGAGGAATTACGGTAACGATGTTATTTTTTTTACTTAATTCCAATTTGTCTATTTGCGTTTTTATTTCTTCATCTTCAATTTTGGCAAACAGTAATTCGTCTTTGTTAATCTGATGTCCCGCTGCCATATTGGATGTTTGCTTTGCCGCATGCCATTTTAATACAGGCATATTGAGCATCGCAAATAATTTTGCTGATGTAAATGGTAAAAACGGTTCGCTTACTATAGCCAGGTTGCAGGTAATTTGCAGGGCAATATACATAATGGTTTTTACACGATGTTCATCGGTTTTAATAAGCTTCCAGGGCTCTGTATCTGCTAAATATTTATTTCCCAAACGGGCTAAAGCCATCATTTCGCTTAAGGCTTCTCTGAATTTAAAATCTTCGAGTGAAGAAGCTATTCTATCAGGGAATCCGGCCATTTGTTCAAGGATCAACAAATCTTCCTTGGTAAATGTTTCGGCTGCAGGTACTTTGCCGTTATAGTATTTGTGTGTTAACACGAGCGTACGGTTTACAAAATTGCCTAAAATGGCTACCAGTTCACTGTTATTTTTGGTTTGAAAATCGGCCCAGGTAAAATCATTATCCTTTGTTTCAGGGGCATTGGAACATAGCATATAACGGAGTACGTCTTGCTTGTCTTTAAAATCGATGAGGTATTCGTGCAGCCACACAGCCCAGTTACGGGAGGTAGAAATTTTATCGCCTTCTAAATTTAAGAATTCATTTGCCGGCACATTATCCGCCAGTATAAAATCACCGTGCTCCATGAGCATGGCAGGGAAAATAATGCAATGAAATACAATATTGTCTTTTCCAATAAAATGGATCAAACGGGTATCTTTATTTTTCCAGTATAATTCCCAATCATTTGGGCGTAATTCTTTGGTAGCCGAAATATAGCCAATAGGTGCGTCAAACCATACATACAGCACTTTACCTTCCGCATCTTTTACAGGCACGGGTACACCCCAGTCCAAATCACGTGTCATGGCACGGGGTTGTAAGCCATCGCCACTATCCAGCCAGCTCTTACATTGGCCCGTTACATTTGTTTTCCAGTCTTTATGCTCATTTAAATAAGCCTGAATTTTAGGTTGTAATTTATCTAAAGGTAAAAACCAGTTTTTGGTTTCTTTTAATACAGGTTTGCTTCCACTTAAGGTGGATTTAGGATCAATTAAATCGGTCGCATTTAATGTACTTCCGCATCTTTCACATTGGTCGCCATAGGCATTCGGGTTAGCACAATTAGGACAGGTTCCCACAATATAACGGTCTGCAAGAAACTGTTTGGCTTCTGCATCATAATATTGTTCGGTAATTTCTTCGGTAAACACGCCTTTATCGTAGAGGGTTCTGAAAAAATCGGAAGCCGTTTGGTGGTGAATTTTATTGGAGGTACGGGAATACACGTCAAAGGAAATACCAAATTCTTTAAAGGAATCGCCCATCATTTTATGGTACTTATTTACAACATCCTGTGGGGTAATGCCTTCTTTTTTTGCTTTAATGGTAATAGGAACGCCATGTTCATCGCTTCCGCAGATAAACAGGATATCCTCTCCTTTGCTTCTTTTGTATCTTACAAATATATCCGACGGTAAATAACAACCGGCTAAGTGGCCAATGTGTACCGGACCATTGGCATAAGGTAAGGCAGAAGTAACAAGTGTACGTTTATAAGTAGCTGACATATTGATGCTTAAATAAAAAAAATGTTGTAAAATTGTGTAAAGATAGTTAAACTTTTATTCATTAAACTCAAATTTTATGGCAAGTAACGACAAAGAAACCTGGAAACAGATCACGTCCTTAAAAGGAACCACTAATAGAAATTATGCGGTTTCCAATCACGGAAGGCTAGCCTCTTATGATAAAGATATGAATGATAAGTTGATCTTAAAGCCGCATTTAAACGGTGGATTCCCTCTTATTTCCATAAACAGTAATAGTAAGCATAAAGCACTCTTTATCCATAATGCGGTGGCGGAAATGTTTTTGAAAAAACGGAATCCAAAATGCATCCGCGTGATTCACCTTGATCATGATAAAACAAACAACCATTTTTCGAATTTAAAATGGGTTTCACAAATTGAACAAAGTGAGCATAATAAAAAAAGTCCCCTCGTAATGGAGGCTATAGCACGTAAAGTGCATACCGGCTCAAATGCCAAAAAATTAAACGAGAAAAAAGTAACCCAGCTTAAAAAAGAATTGTGGGATCCTAAACGTAAACTAACGTTTAAAAAATTAGCGGAGAAATATGGGATTGCCGAAATGAACCTTTACAGGATCAAGAGCGGAGAGCTTTGGTATCACATTCATGTAGAAGGTGAGCCAATGTTTGCGAAGTACAAAGAGCAATTAAAAAACATCGAATACCATAATAAAAAAGCCGCTAAAGCCACAGCCGAAAAAGTGAAAAAAGAAGCTGCTGCAAAAAAAATAAAAACGGAGCGGGCAAAAAAAGAAAAGGCACTTAAACCTCAAAAGAAAAAAACGCTAAAAGCAGTAAAACCTGCAAAATCAAAGGAGAAGAAAAGTAAAAAAGCGGCTAAATCCAAGCCTAAATTGGCGAAGAAAGTAGAGAAGAAAATAATCAAAAAGAGTAAAAAGAACAAGAAAAAATAATATGACTGTACCTGCTTATTTACAAAAAGGGGACACTGTGGCTATTATAGCCACAGCCCGTAAAATAAGTAACGAAGAACTAACTAAGGCTGTAGCTTTTTTACAAAGTTATGGCCTTAGTGTTTTATTAGGGAAGCATCTGTTTGAGATGTGTGATCAGTATGCCGGTACCGATGAGCAACGTGCAGAAGACCTGCAATGGGCTTTAGATGATGAGAAAATTAAAGCAGTTTTTTTTGCGAGGGGTGGTTACGGAACCGTGAGAGTACTTTCGGAAATAGATTTTACCCGCTTTTTAAAACACCCTAAATGGCTTGCAGGGTATAGCGATATTACTGTTTTGCATCATGTGGCATATAACCTGGAAATAGCAACGTTGCATTCAACCATGCCCATTAATTTTCATAAGCATGAACAAGCCACAAAAACCATGATGCAGGCGTTGTTTGGTGAATTACCGATTATTGAAACAGACTTTAATCCAAACAACAGGAAAGGTAAAACAACTGCGAAAGTAGTGGGAGGAAACTTGTCTTTAATTTATTCGCTCTCAGGAACTGCACACGATATAAAAACAGATCATCGGATTTTATTCCTGGAAGACCTGGATGAATACCTCTATCATATTGATAGAATGATGATGCAGTTAAAATTATCGGATAAGCTGAAAAACCTTGCAGGGCTTATCATCGGTGGGATGTCGGATATGAAAGATAACCTGGTTCCTTTTGGGAAAACTGCTGAAGAAATAATTTTAGATGCTGTAAAAGAATACCATTACCCTGTGTGTTTTAATTTCCCTGCTGGCCATATTGATGAAAATCTGGCTTTGTATTTTGGGGTAGAAGCAGAGCTAACCGTTACGGATAAAGGAGCAGCGTTAAGGTATCTCTAAATAGTTTAGCGGTTTAAACTTATATAAATTATCTATCTTTGATAGATGTTTTGTAAAACCACCGACGATTTAAATATCTATTATGAGGTTCATGGAAATGAACAATCTTCACAAACCATTGTGTTTTTAAATGGATTGTCTCAAGCCACTGCTGCATGGGCTTTAACCACACCGTATTTTAAAAGTGACTATAAAATTATTTTAATAGATTTTATCTTTCAGGGAAAAAGTGATAAAACAGGAGAATGGAGAAATTTTGATACGCATGCCAAAGATGTGTTATCTGTATTGGATCATTTAAATCTGCAAAAGCCAATCATAGCAGGGCTTTCGTATGGTAGTATGGTTGCCCAGCATTTTGCGGTGAATTACCCGCAGCGACTCTCGAAATTAATTTTAATGGCAACCTTTGCTAATAAAACGCCTTACTACGAAGCCATTGAGCTTTCGTGGTGGCGTGCCTTGGAGTTTGGAGGGTATAATTTAATGTTGGATATTATGTTGCCAACGGTATTAAGCGAAGGTTATTTCTCTAATCCCTTAATGCCGATCGACCTGATGAAACAAATGCGTCAGGAAGCCCAGGACGATAAACAATCGCTGTTTAAATTGATGCGTGCTACAAAAGAACGTCCCGATTACAGACCCGAGCTAAAAAAAATAACGACACCAACTCTTGTGATACAGGGAGAAAAAGACTTATTGTTGCCGGTACACCTGGCAAATGAGGTAGCAAAGGCTATTCCCGGTGCAAAATTTGAAGTGATTGCGAATGCGGGCCATACGCTTAATCTGGAAGCTGTACCAAAGATATCGGCGTTAATAGCGATTTTCTTAAATCATAGGCCTTTTACAGCGATGTAAAGAAGCTTTTACCCGCTGAATTCTGCGAAAACTGCGGGACAAATCCATAATTATTTCTATTTTTGATGCTCAGTTTTTACGATGATAACAAATTTTATAGAAGAGTTAAAATGGCGTGGTATTTTGCACGACATGATGCCGGGAACCGAAGAGCAATTAGCTAAAGGCGTTACAACCGGTTATATTGGTTTTGATCCAACCGCAGATAGTTTACATGTTGGGAGTTTAGCTCAGATCATGACCTTGGTTCGTTTTCAGATGGCAGGTCACAAACCGTTAGCCCTCGTTGGCGGTGCTACCGGCATGGTAGGGGATCCCAGCGGGAAATCAGCAGAACGTAATTTATTGGATAGCGATACACTCGATAAAAATGTAGAGGGGATCAAACAACAACTAAGTAAATTTTTAGAGTTTAATACATCTGCTAACGGAGCAGAACTGGTTAATAATTACGATTGGTTTAAAAACTATTCCTTTTTAGATTTTATCCGTGATGCCGGTAAACACATTACCGTGAACTACATGATGGCAAAGGATTCTGTAAAGAACCGCATCAATGGAGATACAGGGATGTCTTTCACAGAATTTAGTTACCAGCTTATCCAGGGTTATGATTTTTACTATTTGTGGAAAGAAAAAAATTGCATGCTTCAAATGGGAGGCAGCGATCAATGGGGAAATATTACCACCGGTACCGAATTTATCAGGCGTAAAGCAAGCGGTGAAGCTTTTGCACTAACCACTCAACTGATCAAAAAATCAGACGGCACTAAATTCGGAAAATCAGAAGGAGGAAATATCTGGTTAGATCCACAAAAAACATCACCCTACAAATTTCACCAGTTTTGGTTAAATGTAAGTGATGATGATGCTAAATCATATATCCGCATTTTTACGCTTTTATCGAAACAGGAAATAGAAGAGCTGGAAATAAAACACGCTGCAGCTCCCCATGAACGCCATTTACAAAAGGCGTTAGGGAATGAGATCACCGAAAGAGTTCATTCTGCCAATGCAGTTAAAGAAGCAATTACCACTGCCGAATTTTTATTCAAAGCCAAAGCTGAAGATGTTTCTAAATTGGATAACAATGAGTTTGAAAAATTACTGGGAGGCATTGATACCTTCGAAATTAAAAAAGAAGAGGTTTCTGCCGGAATTAATTTAGTAGATCTGTTAGTAGATAAAGCTTCCATTTTCCCCAGTAAAACAGAAGCACGTAAAATGGTTCAGGGAAATGCGGTGAGTCTTAATAAAAACAAAGTAAGTGATGTTGCTACTCAATTAAGCTTATCAGACTTTAATTCAGAAAAATATTTATTAGTTAGCAAAGGCAAAAAAGAAAATTTTCTGATCAAATTAATTTAGAATAAAATCTCCGCTCTCTGCGTAAGAACTTTGCGCAGCATGTGGTTAAATAGGAATGTACCATGATGAAAGATATCGTTTTTCCGGAAGTAGAAGGTGTAGCTGTAGCGGTTGTGCAGGAAATTGAAGGGCTTGATGAATATGCCGTTTACCTGATCAATTTAAAAACAAGCTCTATTTTAAATGTGTTGGTGACATCAACCGGTTATGGGGTTATCAATGAAGAGCATAAAAAAACAAGCACCTTGCGTCATTTCTTTGAAGAAATTAAACCACACGATTACATTCAAATTGAACCGATCACTAAAGAAGTGTTTGGTTTAAGTAATGAATATTGGGTAAGTTTTACCCTGGATAATCAGTTACTCGATAAAAAATTTATCTTTTTACCCGAAACAATTGTATCTGATAATTTCATTACCATTCCTGTGATCAATAAAAAAGGTGTTTTGATTAAATAATTTCTTTTGTACGAAAAGACATTACGCTAGTTATAAATTCATGTATATTAGCTGAAATTTATAAAAAAACAAATCATGAAAGGTCGATTTTACTGGTGGAACGAGTGGATAAACCGTAAGCATAAATATGCTGCAGCCACAGAAAAGCAATTAAATGCCGATAAATTTAATGCAATATGTGCAGGCACAGGATTACCTAACATTCATCAAAAATCAACCTTCAAATTTAAAGATGTCGCAGACGGAGCTTCCCGTTTTATTGGAAATTCTCCATCGGGAGAAAAGCCCTTTGCCCGTATCTATACACGTTTGGGAAACCCGAATACAGAGTATCTGGAAAAGGTATTGTTTCAGTTAGAGTGCCAGCATATAATTGACAATGCTTTAGTATCCGACGAAAAAACACCTACCATTGCTTCCCTGGTTTTTGCATCCGGGATGGCTGCTATTTCAACGGTTATTATGGGATTTGTTCAGCCGGGCGATGGAATTATTGTTGGGAATGTATACGGTTGTACCGATTCGCTGATGCGGTTTTTACAAAAACGGTTCGGGATTGATATTTATTTTGTAGATGCTACAAATCCTGATAACATCAGAGATACATTAAATGCCCATCCTCATATATGTGCTGTTTTAATTGAAACTCCCGATAATCCCACCTTACAATTATGTGATATCGAAGCCATCTCAAAACACACCGAAGCTCACGAAGCCATGTTAATAGTGGACAATACATTTTGTTCTCCTTATTTACAACAACCCTTTCGTTTAGGGGCAGATGTGGTGATTCATTCCTTAACCAAATATGTAAGCGGACATTCAACCTCTATTGCGGGTGCAGCAATGGGGCCTTATGAGTTTTTCAGTAAAGAAGTTTATCCTGTTTATAAAGATTTTGGCCCAACGCCTTCGCCATTCGATAGCTGGTTAAATAGTTTAACGATACAGGAAATGGGAGTTCGCATGGAACACCAATGCAAAACCGCTTTACAGGTAGCAGAATATTTGCAAAATCATCCTAAAATTGAAAAAGTCTGGTACCCTGGATTACCAAGTCATCCGCATTATGAAATTTGTAAAAAGCAAATGCGCAATGGTGGTGGGATGATTTCTTTTGAAGTAAAAGGAGGATTTGATGCAGGTGTAAAATTGATGAATTATTTTGCGCGCCCCGATACTCCTATGGAATTAGCGGTGAGTTTAGGATCCGTCATCAGTTATATTGAGCATCCTGCGAGTATGACCCATTCTGTTATTCCGGAAGAAGACAGATGTATTAGGGGAATTACAAATTCCCTGGTTCGTTTGTCAATTGGCGTTGAAGGATTCTCTATTTTAAGCGAAGCTTTAAATGCCGGTCTGGAATTATAGATTTAGGAATAAAGTGTGAAATTTTCCTGAAAAATTAGACCTATAGCCTGTTTTTTCTGACGATTCCTTTGGCTGAACCGGAGTAAAATCCATATATTTAGTACTCTTTAAGAATATATTTTTTACATGGCTACTACAACTTTAGATCCCGCATCAGTGAAAACAAAAATCTCTGTCGATACTCTTAAAAAAGCATATACGTTAATGTACACTGCCAAGAGCATGGCAGAGTTATATGAAGCTAATAAAGAAATTACTGCTAAATACGTACATGCTACATCCCGTGGCCATGAGGCTATTCAGCTTGCATTAGGCTTGCAGTTATTGCCGCAGGATTTTGTAAGTCCGTATTACCGCGACGATAGTATTTTGTTAGCGATTGGTATTACTCCGTTTGAGCTCATGCTTCAATTACTTGCAAAACGTAACGATCCATTTTCAGGAGGAAGAACTTATTATTCACATCCAAGCCTACGCCGTGACGATATGCCTAAAATCCCTCACCAGAGTAGTGCTACAGGGATGCAGGCGATTCCTACAACCGGTATTGCGATGGGCCTACAGTACCTGGAATTAAATAATTTACAACAAGATTTCGCCGGAAAAAATCCGGTATCTGTGTGTTCTTTAGGAGATGCAAGCTGCACAGAAGGAGAAGTAGCGGAAGCATTCCAAATGGCCGTACTCAAAAAATTACCGATTTTATATTTGGTTCAGGATAATGAATGGGACATTTCTGCACATGCCAGTGAGATCCGTTCACAGGATATCACAGAGTATGCCCGTGGTTTTAAAGGATTGGAAACCCGTACGATTGATGGAACAGATTTTATTACATCCTATAATACAGTTAACGAGTGTCTCGAAATTATTCGCAAAGAGCGCAGGCCAATGTTGATTCATGCCAAGGTACCTTTGTTAAACCACCATACATCCGGTGTTCGTAAAGAGTGGTACAGACATGATCTTGAGGATGCCGCTAAAAGAGATCCTTTACCCCGTTTAAGAAACCAATTAATTATTGCAGGTGTTGACGCCTCAGAAATTAAAAAAATAGAAGACGAAGCAGTTGTATTTGTAGAGTCTGAATATCAAAAAGCGTTATTGGAAGAAGATCCCCGTCCGGAAGATTTATTTTTACATGATTTTGCACCGACTCCGGTTACAGAAGAAAAAGGAAACCGCGAACCAAGCGGCAAGGAGCGAACCGTTATGGTAGACAGTGCCTTGTTTGCTATTCGTGAATTAATGGAAAAACATCCTGAGTGCTTATTGTATGGGCAGGATGTAGGGAAGCGTTTGGGTGGTGTGTTTAGAGAAGCCGCTACTTTAGCTCAAAAATTTGGGGACGATCGTGTATTTAATACGCCTATTCAGGAAGCATTTATTATTGGCAGTACTGTTGGGATGAGTGCCGTTGGTTTAAAACCAATTGTAGAAGTTCAGTTTGCAGATTATATCTGGCCCGGCCTTAACCAGTTGTTTACAGAGGTTAGCCGTTCCTGTTATTTAAGTAATGGTAAATGGCCGGTGAGCTGCATTATTCGTGTGCCTATTGGTGCTTACGGTAGTGGTGGCCCTTATCATTCCAGCTCTGTGGAAAGCGTTTTAGCAAACATTAAAGGAATTAAAATTGCGTACCCAAGTACCGGTGCGGATTTAAAAGGTTTAATGAAAGCAGCATATTATGATCCTAACCCTGTTGTGATGTTGGAACATAAAGGCTTATACTGGAGTAAAATAAAAGGCACCGAAGATGCTAAAACCATTGAACCTGATGAGGATTATGTGATTCCGTTTGGTAAAGCGAGAATTGTACAAGAAGCTTCTGCAGAAAATATTACTAAAGGCAGATCGTTAACCGTTATTACCTACGGCATGGGCGTATATTGGGCAAAGAGTGCCGCGAAAAAATTCGAAGGGCAAGTTGAAATTATTGATTTGAGAACGATAGCCCCTGTGGATGAGGAAACAATGTTTGCAAGTGCCAATAAACATGGTAAATGTATGGTATTAACAGAAGAGCCTGTATTTAATGGCTTTGCGCAAAGTATTGCTTCCCGTATATCACAGGCATGCTTTAAACATTTAGATGCGCCTGTAAAAGTGGTTGGAGCCGAAAACTTACCGGCTATTCCATTAAATTCAACTCTGGAAAAAACGATGTTGCCTAACGCAGACAAAGTAGAACTGGCAATTGAAGAATTGTTGAACTACTAATTTCTAACAGAATAATTATGAGAAAGGCTTTACAATTTGTAAAGCCTTTTTAGTTTATTCAAAAATTTATTTCACTTTAATCCAAAGGGTTGTTCGGCCTAGTAAAGAAACTCCCAGAAATCCTCTTACATTCAAATTTCCTTTTTCATCCCGTGTAATTTTACAGCTATACGTTTTTCCGTTTTTCGGATCGTAAATAGTGCCGTTTTCCCAGGTTCCATCATCATACGTGAAATCTTTTAAAATCTCTTTTCCGGCAAGTTTTTCTGTTTTTTGTTTAGCATTGGGATTATGTTCATCCAGTTTACCGGGTGTTTTGGTCCATACGAGCTTGCCGTAGTACCTGGAATCTTTTTTAGAAATCTCCACCATCCCCTCATTTTTATCGGTCATATAAGTTCCGATAATATCATCTGCTGTTTTGGTTTGAGAAAACAACAGAGAGGAGCAAAATAACAGGAGTAATAATGATATTTTTTTCATAGTCATAGTTTTTAGTATTATAAATATAATGTTTATCAATGATAATTTTATGCTGTATACCTATATTCTCCTGGCTTTTCTATTATTTTAATAAATAAATTGCATTTCTTGCGATACATCTTTACATTTAATGTCATTCATTTAAAAGAAAAAACTAATTATATCTGTCTATGAAAAAAGCTTTTTTAAGTTTATTGATAATCGTCTCCATAAGTCTTAATTCTCAAACGGTTAATGAGCAATGGGTAAAAGATAATTACATAAAAAAAGAATATAGCATTACCATGCGGGATGGTATGAAATTGTTTACAGCGGTATATGCTCCAAAAGATACCAAAGAGAAACATCCCTTTTTAATGATCCGTACACCATACTCTTGCGCGCCTTATGGAGAAGATAAGATTCAACCTCGCTTATATATGTTTCATTGGAAAGAATACTTAAAAGAAGGATATATTATAGTGATACAGGATGTTCGTGGCCGTTGGATGAGTGAAGGAACATTTATGGATGTACGACCCTTCAATCCAAATAAGAAAAAGAAAACAGATATTGACGAAGCAAGTGATACGTACGATGCTGTTGATTGGTTAGTTAAAAATATTCCAAATAATAATGGAAATGTTGGTGTATTCGGAACCTCTTATCCAGGCTTTTATTCTACAATGGCAGCCCTGAGCGGGCACCCGGCTATTAAAGCGGTAAGCCCCCAGGCACCTGTAACAGAATGGTTTTTAGGAGACGATTTTCATCATAACGGCGTATTTATGATAGGAGATGCATTTAATTTTTATTCGGGCTTCGGTCAGCCGCATCCTAAACCAACCATGATTGGTCCTAAAGAATTTAATTATTACACAGAAGATAAGTACAAATTTTATTTGGAAACCGGGGCTTTGAAAAATTTCACAAAACTTATGGGTGACAGTATTTTGTTTTGGAAAGATCTGATGAATCATCCTAATTATGATGCCTGGTGGAAAGAGCGTGACGCCCGCGTAGGGTGTAAAAACATAAAACCTGCCATGCTAACGGTAGGCGGATTGTTTGATGCGGAAGACTGCTTTGGTGCCTGGAGATTGTATGAGGCAATTGAAAAACAAAGTCCGGCTACAAATAATAAAATCGTGATGGGCCCCTGGTTTCATGGAGGATGGTCAAAAGGTGATGGCGACTATTTAGGGAATGTTCGTTTTGGAAGTAAAACCTCGAAATATTTTCAGGATAATATTGAAATTCCTTTTTTTAATTACCATTTAAAAGGGAAAGGTAGTTTAGATAAATTAGCGGAAGCTTCTATTTTCTTTACGGGAGAAAACAACTGGAAAAGCCTTTCGACATGGCCTCCAAAAGAAGTAGTGCCCACACCAGTTTATTTTAATGATCATGCAGCTATGTCCTTTGAAAAACCAAAATCCACCGATGGATTTACAGGTTACACAAGCGATCCGGCAAAACCTGTTCCTTACACGGAAGACATATTAGATTACAGAACACGGGAATACATGACAGATGATCAGCGTTTTGCAAGCAGAAGAACGGATGTGATTACCTTTAAAACAGATATTTTAGAAAATGACCTGACACTTGCAGGAACCTTAACAGCCGATTTGAAAGTAGCCATCTCAACAACAGACGCTGATTTTGTAGTGAAAATAATTGATGTATTTCCCGATGGGTTTGAATACGATACTTTGGTATATGGTAATGGAAACGGTAAAGAGTATTTAATGGATGGCTACGAAATGCTGGTACGTGCAGAAATTATGCGGGGAAGGTTTAGAAACAGTTTTGAAAAACCTGAAGCATTTGAGCCCAATAAAATAACAACCGTTAAATTTGATTTGCCGGATATTGCGCACACTTTTCAAAAAGGGCACCGTTTAATGATACAGGTACAAAGTACCTGGTTTCCTCTGGGAGATCGGAATCCACAGCAGTTTATTGATATTTATCATTGTGATGATAAGGATTTTATTAAGAGTGATATTAAATTATACCACAATGCAGCGAATGCTTCCGGCATTATTTTACCGGTACTGAAGAAATAGATTTTTTGAATTCATACTCAACAAAAAAGCTACTTAAATTTATGTAGCTTTTTTTTTTGTTAAAATAGATAGCTACAATGCTTCAAAGGCAATTTCAAAAGCCTTAATTGTTTTATCAATATCTTCCAGAGTATGCGCCTCACTCATAAAGCCTACTTCGTAACCGGAAGGCCCTGAATACACCCCGTTTTCCAGGAGAGAATGGTACAAGGTTTTAAAATGTTTCATACTGTCGGCATCAATATCTTCTGCACAGGCAATGGATGTTTTATCTGTAAAGGCTAACCAAAAAATGGAGCCAATGCTGAATATTTTAAAATGGTGTTTTTTGTTTTTTGATAAACCTGTAATTAAACGTTGTGTTTTCGTTTCGAGTTCTTTATAAAAATCGGGCTTTAAACATTCTTTTAATTGAGCAATTCCTGCTGTCATGGCTACAGGGTTACCACTGAGTGTACCGGCCTGGTAAACATTTCCTTCCGGAGAAATCGATGACATAATTTCCTTGCTTGCTCCATAAGCACCTACAGGAAAGCCGCCACCAATAATTTTCCCATAAGTAATAATATCGGGCTTAATGTCGTAATATCCTGCAGCACCGCAAAAACCAACTCTGAATCCACTAATCACTTCATCAAACAATAAAAGTGTTTTGTTTTTTGTACAAATGTCTCTTAAAAATTGCAGGTAACTTTTTTCCTGTAATAATAATCCATTATTTGCTGGAATAGGTTCTATGATGATGCAGGCAATTTCATCTTTAAATTGATTAAATGCTTGTTCTACGGCCTCTTTACTGTTCAATGGAACAACAATGGTTTCTTTTACAAAACTTTCCGGTACACCGGCAGAAGACGTGTTTCCAAAAGTCACTAATCCCGAACCCGCTTTTACTAAAAGAGAATCGGAATGGCCATGGTAACAGCCTTCAAATTTTAAGATCTTATTTCGCCCGGTAAATCCTCTTGCCAGGCGAATAGCACTCATTACTGCTTCTGTTCCGCTACTTACAAAACGTATTTTTTCTATATACGTATTATTGGTAAGGATCAGTTCAGCCAGTTCATTTTCTAATCGGGTAGGTGCTCCAAAAGAAGTCCCGTTACGCATGGTTTTTTCCACGGCATTTAATACAGTATCATTGGCATGCCCTAAAATTAATGGCCCCCAGCTTGCGCAATAGTCAATATATTCATTTCCATCCGCATCCCAGATATGAGATCCTTTTCCTTTTTCAATAAATACGGGTGTTCCGCCTACGCTTCTAAAGGCACGTACAGGAGAGTTTACACCACCGGGAAAATATGATTTTGCTTTTTCAAATAATTGAGCTGATACCTCGTTTTTCATACTGGAAATTTTGCGTCAAAGATAAGAGTTTGACAGATATATTATTGGTTTTAATCTGGTTCAAAGACATAAAAAAAGGCTACCTGCGTTAGCAGGTAGCCTTTACTAGGGGTTATAAAACTAATTACTGTTTAACAACTTTACCAATTTTAACCATTTGGTTATTACTCATTACTTTGAAGAAATAAACGCCATCTTCCAGTTTACTAAGTTTGATAGTAGTTATATCAGTATTTAATGATTCTTTCATTACTAATTTACCTAAGGCATCTGTGATCTCAACACTTGTGTTGTTTGATGCTAAGTAAGAAGAGATTGAAATATTAATGTAGTCGTTAGCAGGGTTAGGATAGATGTAAACATCGCTTGATGTAAACACTTCGTTAATACCTGTACAAGGAGATACATTTTGAATAACAGTAGCTGTAGCCACACCACAGAAGTTAGTTCCGGTTACAGTATACGTTGTCGTTACTGTAGGTGTTACAGAAATACTTGTAGTAGTAGCACCTGTACTCCATGAGTAAGTAGATGCCGATCCTGTTGCAGTTAATACAGCTGAATTATTAGCACATATTAAGGTTGCAGAAGAAACCGCAGACACTGTTGGAGTTTTAGATACAGAAACCATTGTAGTTGCAGTTGACGTACCACAGCTGTTTGTACCTGTAACACTGTAAGATGTATTAACAGTTGGCGTAACCACAGTAGATGCAGTTGCAGCCCCGTTACTCCATACATATGCAGTAGATGTTCCTGTAGCAGTTAATGTAGCAGAAGTACCTGTAGTACATAGGGTTGTAGACGGACTTACAGTTAATGTAGGAACATGATTTACAGTAACAGTTACTGTTTTAGTAGTTGTACATCCTAAAGCTTCACCTGTAACACTATAAGTAGTAGATAACGTTGGTGTAGCTGTTGTAGATGCAGTCATAATACTAATTGGTGTCCATGTATAGTTTGTAGCACCTGCTGCAGTTAAGCTCACTGTAGCACCTGCACAAATTACGGTTGGTGATGCCGAAGCAGTTACCGTAGGTGTAGGTGTAACGCTGATACTTACTGTGTTAGTAGAGCTACATCCTAATGATGTACCTGTAACTGTGTAAATAGTGCTTGTAGTAGGACTAACAACTGCAGTAGTTGCAGTTCCACCTGCAGGCATCCAGCTATAAGTAGTAGCACCACTTGCTGTTAATGATACACTACTTGCAGCACAAGAAGTTGTACTTGAAGGTGTAGCATTTACTATTGGTAATGGATTTACTGTAACAGTAACGGCAGTAGAGTTAATTGTACATCCATTCCCATCATTTGCAGTAAAGCTATAAGTTGTATTACTTACCGGAGTTACAGTTAATGGATTTGTAGTTCCAATAGAAGATACACCATCAGTCCAGTTATAAGTAATATTAGGTTGAAGATTTAATGTATACTCTTCATATTCTCCATAATAAACTGCCGTTGTTGGGCTGCTAACTAAACCTTCGTTTGAAATAACTCTCATTCTTGTAACACCTGTAGAAGCAGAAGCTGGTATTGTTACAGTTGTGGTTTCTGTATGAGGACCACTAACAGTGGATGATGAGATATATACATCTTCACCAACATCCGTAAACACACCATTTCTGTTAAAATCAATGTATACACCAAATGCATTACTATAAGAAGTACCCGTAGTAATAGAACCTACAGTTAAAGTATATGTATTTCCTTTAATGTAAGAGTATGGTCCAAAAGCTGTGAAATCAGAGTAATCACCTGCAGTACCAGAAGCTGTTCCAATAGTACCAATTAATGAGTTGGTAGTTGTTGTATTTGCTAATGGTCCAAAAGAGATATAACCAAGGTCTTCATCACTTGTTGCATAAGTAACTGCCGGAGGAGCTACATAAACCGGATTAGTTGTATTTCCAAAGGTTGCAGATAATGTTGCGCTAGAACCAATACAAATTGGATTTGGTAAAGCAGATGCAACCGGTGGTGTTGTTAACGCCGAGTATGTAAATAAAGTAGTTGTTGCAACTGCAGTACATCCTGCATCAATACCTGTTACTGTATAAACATACGTACCAGATAGAGTTGGAGTAATTACTACAGAAGTACCCACTACCGAAGTAGGGATTCCACTTCCAGCTACAGGAGCAGCAGTCCATGTATAAACATAAGTATTAGTTGAACCTATTTTAGCAGCCGTTAATGTTACGGTTGTATTAGGACAGATAGATGCTGTACCAACTGATGCAGTTATTGCATCCGGTGTTGTAGCACTTGCTGTTACTGTTGCTCTTGGACTTTCACAGTTACCATTAAATGAAGTTACATAAAAACTGGTAGTTGTACTGATAGATGAAGTGTAGGTTTGACTTGTTCCTGCCTGCAACACTGTAGTTGAAGTAGGAGTCGCATACCACATATAAGATGTACCACCTGTTACAGATGCTGTTGGAACAGCAACACCGCATTGAGTTGAATTAAATGCGGTTGGTGTAACCGGAATTGGATTCACAAGAACACCTACCGTAGTAGAATTAGTACAACCTGTTAACGTATTTGTTACAGTAACACTATAGATTTGAGTTGCAGCAACACTTCCACTATTAATCGGATTTACAATAGCTGTAGAAGTTGGGATAGAACCCGGGTTCCAAACGAAATTCATACTAGACGTTACGTTTGTTCCAACTTGTCCTGCAAATGTAATAATAGGACGTGTTGTATTGGAATTACCTGTAGTTAAAGCACATGCACCACCTACGTTAGAATAAATTGCTCTGTTAGAGATAGATTCAAAGTCAACTGAACTTGAACTTCCACCGCTTACAACATCATGACACACCTGAACGATTACATTAGAAGTACCGTTCCAGTTAAATGGTGTTGCAAAAGTATGAGTATTTAAGCCTGCAATAGTTACATAGGTAATAGGACCTAATACAACACCTGGAGCTGCATCATACGTTGTTGCTAAACTCGTGCTTGTTGTAGCACCCATTCTGATAGTAAAGTTACCCATTGAACCAATACCGTTACTTGTAACGTTAAAGCTTAATGCTGTAATATTACCAGGAGCAAAACCTGCGGCAGTTAATTCAGCAGCAGTAAATAAATACTGAGCTTTGTTATCACTACCGGCACCTTGTCTGTATGGGCCACCTGTTATACCAGTTGTTGAACCAACACCTGTTGACGCTGTAGAAGAAGTAGCAGCTATAGATAAAGCATTTAATGTAACGCTGTTACTTGAACAAACTGCAGTTGGTGTAGCAGATGCACTAATAGATGGAGGATTGTTTAAAGTAACATTTACAGAAGCGGTAGTTGTACAAACACCATCAATTGCTGTTACTAAGTACATATAAGTTCCTGCAGTTAAAGGGCTAACAGCTGTCGTTGCGCCGGTTGCAGAAGTAGGAATACCACTTCCTACAGCCGGAGTTGCTGTCCATGTATAATTATAAGTATTAACTGTTCCTGTTTTAGTAGCCGTTAATGTATAAGACTGACCAGGACAAACCGCTGTAGATGTTGATGTAGCTGTTACAGCATCCGGAATAGTTACCGATGCAGTTAGTAAAGCTCTTACACTTTCGCATGTTCCGTTATAAGACGTTACATACCAGTTTGTTGTTGCATTAATTACCGTTGTAAAAGTAGCACTTGTTCCTGCTTGTAACACTGTAGTTGAAGTTGGTGTAGCATACCATTTGTATGAAGTTCCACCACTAACAGATGCTGTAGGCATACCTAAACCACATTGGCTTGAGTTAACCGCTACAGGTGTAGCAGGTAAAGGATTTACCGATACAGAAACTACAGCCGTATTTGAACAGGTAGTAACCGGATTAGAAGCACTAATCGTATACACAATAGTTGATTGAGCTGTTCCGGTATTTACAGGGTTTACAACCGCTGTATTTGTATTAATTGCTCCGGGATTCCATTGCCATACTAATGGACCAGCTCCAACTGTTTGAATCTGTCCGTTAAATGATGTTTGAGGTCTTCCGGTTGTTGTTGAGCTACCACCGCTTGCAGGAATTGTAGTTGTTGCACTACATACCGTGCTTGGAGTTTGACTGTCAGCATAAATATACATACCAACATTAGTACCGTAAGTATCCCACTTAACTGTAGAAGATGATCCACCTGTTGTAGCATTACTCCAGCAAATTGAAATAACTACGTTATCAGTTCCGTTCCAGTTAATTGGAGTAGAAAAAGTAAAGTTATTAAGACCAACTGTAGGAAGGTAACTGTTGTTTGTACCTGATCCAAGATAAACCTGAGTTAAACCATTAATTGTATTTGCTGTAGCAAAAGCAGATTGAGCAGTTGTTCCGGCGTTAATTGCAAATCCTTCATAAGGGATACCAACTGCAGTTACATTTAAGCCTAAAGCTGTAATATTTCCTGCAGATAAACCTTGAGCCGTTAATTCAGCAGCAGTATAGATATACTGTACTTTTGCACCTCCCCATGAGTGATAGAAAGGAGATCCACCTGAACTGGAAGTACCACTTCCTGCTCCTACTGTAAGAGAACCTGTAGAAATAATCGGAGTTGTTGCGTTTAAGTTAACGTTTGCTCCTGAACATATAACTGAAGGATTAGCTGTTGCAGTAATTGAAGGAGGATTATTTAAAGTAACACTTACAGAAGATGTAGTTGTACAAATACCATCAGTTGCTGTTACACTGTAAATGTAAGTTCCAACAACTGAAGGACTAACATTTGTTGTAGCTCCTGATACAGATGTAGGAATTCCACTACCTGCAGAAGGAACAGCAATCCATGTAAATAAATAAGGATTTACTGTACCACTTTGAACAGCTGTTAAAGTTACTGAACCTGATGGGCAAATGTTTAATGCACTTGCGTTAGCAGTTACGCCGTCAGGTTGACTTACTGTAGTAGTAACTGTAGCTCTTGGACTTTCGCAAGCACCAACAGCAGATGTTACATAGAAACTGGTTGTTGCACCGATCGATGTTGTATAGTTTGTACTTGAACCTGACTGTAAAACAGTAGTTGAAGTAGGTGTTGCATACCAGTTGTAATTAGTACCACCTGAAACCGAAGATGCAGATACACCATTACCACATTGTGATGAGTTGGCAGCAGTTGGAATAGATGGTAAAGGAGTTACCGTTACTGATATAGGAGTTGATATAAGTGTACATCCGTTTGCATCCGTAGCAATTATACTATAAGTAGTATTAGCAACAGGTGATTGAATAGTAGTACTGGTTGTAGCTACAGTAGTAACACCATCAGTCCATGCATATGCTGTAAATGTTGGAATAGCACCACCACCGTTAACAGCGCTGGAAATATTTAATGTATATTCTTCATATTCACCATAAGCAACCGCCATGGTTGGTCCTGTAACTAAACCTTCATTACTGATTACTCTCATACGGGTTAAACCGTTTTTAGCAGTAGCAGGAATAGTAATAGAAACGGTTTCAGTATGAGGTCCAGACACTGTAGCTGTAGAAAGATACACTGCTTCACCCGGATCTGAAAACACACCGTTTCTGTTATAATCGATATATACTCCAAAGGCATTACTATAAGATGTTCCGGTAGTAATTGAACCTACTGTCATGTTATAATTATTACCTGCAGTAAAATTATAAGGACCAAAAGCTGTAAAATCAGAATAACTACCTGCAACTCCCGAAGCAGTACCAATAGATCCGATCAAAGAGTTTGTAGTAGTTGTATTGGCTAATGGGCCAAAAATAATTCCTCCAAAATCTTCATCACTGGTAGGATAAGTAACTGCCGGTGGAAGAGCATAGTTCATGGATATAGAAGAACTAAAAACAGGAGATAAAGTAGTAGGTGAACCTGCACACACTGGATTCACAGATACTGTTGCATCTGCAATAACTCCTAATAAAGGTGCGTCTTTGTAAGAGGTACCATTTAATGTTTTGGTATAAGAACCATCAGTGGTTGTTATAAACCATGTAACGTTAGCATTAATAGGAGAAGCAACTGGCATAGAGCCTGTCCAGTTTGAAGTAGCTGTTGTATTACCACCAGTCATTGCAACTGTTGGTTGCGCTACACCATTAAAGCTATAAGATAAAACTACAGATGTTAAAGGGGCTGCTCCCGGAGTAATATTAGTAGTGATTGTGCGTCCAACTGCAGTACATTGATTTCCTGTTGGAGATGCTAATGCTGTATTAATTGCAGGTGCCGGGCTAACCCCGCTAAACTCATCTGCACCCATATCAGGTGAAGTACCTGAGCCTGTATATCCTGGATTTCCCTGACGAATATCAGCGTCATAATCATCAGTGAATGTTGCGATATTAACAGCGCCACTTTCAGCAGACGTTGGAGTACCGTTATTTATATGAAGAAAATTTGAAGCAGATCCTGTTGTACTGGCAAAAACAACATTTTCTGTTACAGATGCTACATCTCTTGTTGCGCCAACCAATGTTTTAAAGTTAGCTAAGGTTTGTTGAACAGTTGTACCATCATAAAATATAGCTGTGGTAGCACTTGGAGTTCCTGCGTAGAACAAGTTATTATTTGATGAAGCTGCATAATTAGATAAAGATGCAGAACTCATTTTAAATGCAGCAGAAATACCAGTACCAGTTGGAGTAGAGTTATTAATGAAAATATTGTTTCTTAAATTTAATACAGGAGTAGTAGAAGCATAAATAGCAGAACTTCCAAAAGCTGCACCTGTACTTGACGCATTTAAATAAACTGTATTGTAATAAGCATTTACATTAGTTCCACCGTTTACATATATACCTGCTAATGGATTAGCAGCATTCGCTGCAGGAGTTTTTAAATCGCCAATAATATTGTTATATATATTGTCAGTAGTACCTGCGCTTACATAAATACCATATACAAAGCCACCAGCCTGGTTATTTTGTAAATCATATATTTTGTTTTTATAAGAATTACTTATTGCATTTGTATTACTTGCATTTACGTAAATACCATATACAGAAGCAGTAGCTCCGGTAGAATATAAAGTATTTACGGTATTAGAAAAGCTATTACAGTTTGTTGTACTGAATGATCCGGCATATAATCCGTAAATAGTACCTGTAGAAGTGAAATTGTTAATGATGTTGTTATTCATATTTACAATGTTCCCATAGGTATTATACGTACCATAAATACCACCTGTACCTGCGGTGATATTAGACATTATATTATTTGCATAATTCACATTTTGAGCTGAAGATGTCGTTGAATGAAGTCCATAAAATGTACTTGAACCGCCACCGGCAACTATCGTTGTAAATGTATTGGAAGAAAGATTTACTGTTCCGCTTCCTCCACCATTATTATAATGTCCATACATCGTTCCTGCTAATGTATTTGTTCTGGAAATATTAGAGAACAAATTGTTTTGAACGTTATATGAATTGGTAGAAGAATTGTTGTATACAAAATAGACAGTACCTGTAGTATTAAGATTTGTGATATTTTGTATCGTATTAGAGGATATACTTGAAAGAGTATTGATAGTGGAACTATTATAAATAAAATTAACAGCACCTGATCCTGCAGCAGCATTTAAGGTTAACCCAGATATCAAGTTGTTAGTTATATATAAATAATCGGGCGTAGCACCGTTATTATAAATTCCATAAAATGCTCCACTGGTAGACGTAGCATACGTACAGTTTGATATTACGTTGTTTGAAATAGTAACTGTATTCGAAGCAGCTGTTGATCCTGACACGTTTTCAATTGCTTCTAATGCACTTGTAGTAGCACCACTTTTAACTGTAATTGTATTATTAGTTACCGCAACATTAGCACTCGTTGCTGTATTTATATAAATACCTCTTAAAGTTGTTGCATGATTAACACCAGAACCATTATTGTTATTAATAGTGTTATAAGAAACATTAATATTTTGCTGTGCTAATGTTCTAATACCAGCTGAAGCGTTTGTAACAGCTCCTCCACCAAAATTTATAATTGTATTTCCTGTAGCTGAAGACAAACCACCAATATCGTTACCATTATCTGATGCAGTAAATGGTGAAGAAGCAGCATATCCTATTAGAGCTATACCAATATTACAATTTTGTATGGTATTAGAATAAAATTTATTATTTGAATTAGATCCCGCAGCAGTTGTTGCTGTTAGAACCGTAGTTGCAGCAGCAGATGTAGCATTCATTGCTATGATACCTACTGATCCATCCACCATTGGTGCTGTACCGGCCGCATTATTAATGCGATTCAATGTAATAACGCAATTTTTAATTGTATTATTCTGACAACCGTTTGATGTACTTGCTTTGTATAAAGCATAACCAAATTCCATTGTAGCAGGATTGGCAGCATTAGGGTCATTGATATCAATTCCATCTATTGTCACATAATCTGAACCAATTAAACGAAAAACACCATCCTGAGCAGCAGTACCCGGAGTTCCTGCTCCTGTTGCATAAGCAGTTAATAGAGGATTAGCTCCTGCACCGCTTTTTTGAAAGATAATCGTATTAGCAGAGGTTCCTGTGGCAGTTAAAGAATAACCTCCAACCGGAGCTGTTTCTGTAAAACCTGCAGGAATGTTAATGACTAGAGGTCCATTAACGCCTTGTAAGTTGATGTCGGCTACCGCTGCCGCTAACGTAGGGTAATCGACAGGAATACTTTTGGTCCCGGATAGCTGAGCGTGCAAACTACCTGAAAAGGCAGCGGCGCTGAGCAATACTGTAAAGAGCAATTTACTCTTTTTGAGTTTAATAGATGTGAAATACATATTTTAAAATTTAATTAGTCCAACAAAAATATTAAATTTAATACAGCAATTACGTTTAGTTAACAAAAAATCTCCAATATTGACCGCAAAATCATATAGATTTAACAGCTAAATATTTTTAGATTACCATTTTAACATTTCGATTTGCGCGACGCTATTATGAATCAAAGGTTTAACATATATTTGAAGGCATGAATTTAGAAGAATTAAGAGATTATTGTATTGCTAAGAAAGGCGTGGAAGAATCATTTCCGTTTGATAGCGAAACCCTCGTATTTAAAGTAATGGGAAAAGTCTTTCTACTAACCGGTATTCACTCGCAACCCCTACAATTTAATGTAAAATGCGATCCGGAAATAGCCATTGAGTTAAGAGAAAAATATTCCTGTGTGTTACCAGGATATCATATGAATAAACAGCACTGGAATACAGTGATATGCGATGGAGAAGCAAACCTGAAATTAATCAAACAATGGATAGATGACAGCTACCAGCTGATCGCCAATGGTTTACCAAAAAAATTGAAAGAAGAACTGAAACACTTATAACTATTCTTCTTTAAAGAAATTTAGTTTGTGAAGATCGATCAGCTGTGTTTTTTGATAATAGAAATTAATCACGTCTGTATACTTGTAGCCTAATTTAGCCATGCGCATGGCGCCTTCCTGGCACATTCCCACGCCGTGTCCAAACCCACGTCCTTTAAACACTAAAGTATCTCCCTGGGGAATAATGGTGAAAAAGGTAGACTTTAATTGCAGATCGGTTCGTACATTTTTTAAGGGCACTCGTACGTTATTCGCTTCTAAGTAAGGCTTACGGGAGTCCTGCTTAAAATTAATGGCTAGCCAACGTGCATTAGAATCCTGCACAGGATAATTATGTTTTAGTTTTAAATAAGATAACCAGTCTTCTTTTGCCATTTTTCGCTCCCAGCGGGCATTAGGCATTTTTGTACTAAAGGTATCATTCACACTTCTTAAATAAGATAATTTACTTCCCCACACATCTTCAGAGTTTACGGTTTGCCCGCCGCTATTGCTATGGAAGGCCGCATCAATCAGATTTAAATTATCATCTACCACAACTTTTCCTTTGGTATCGGTAACGGCTTTCATAATTTCCAGCTCGGTTGTTTTTCCAAAATAAGCCTGGCAATGGGTATGGTCGCATAAGCTGAAACCTTCTGCTGCATGTTTTTGTAAATGAGAGAGTGCAAAGGTTCTTGCCAGTATGGCCTGCACTTTATAAAACTCCTGGTAAGAGCGTCTTCCCGATTCAGCCTGCACAACGCCTGAAATGTAATTATCCAGAGTGATTTCATTGACACATTTTAAATTACCATCTTCAACATCAATGATCAGGTTATCCTGATAAAACCTGGGTTTCCTGTCGGGTAAAATTAATTTTAAGCGAAATGTTTTGGTTATTTCCGGACTCGATATTTTAATGCGTTTATATTTTCCAATAATATTTTCAAAGGTTTTTAGTTCAATTGAATCGTTGATGTAACTTAATTTAATAATCGGAAATTTAGAAGTGTTTGCTACCTCCTGGCCATTCGCCCAAATACTATATACTCCCTCATCAGCACTAAAAGTAAAGGCCTGCATTTTTAACTGAGAGAAAATTTTAATATTTACAACTTCGTCCGACAGGTATTTTTTTACCGGTAGGAGGTGGGCTGTTTTTTTGAGTGCCGGTTTGCTGCTTTTGGGCAAATCGTTGGTGGTGAGGCTGGCTGCAAAGAACAGTACACATGCAATCAATATATGAGTAACGCTATGCATGGAGATGGTTATGGATTAATTGGGCTACTTTTTTAGAAGCCCCACTGTTCCCTAAAAGTTTAATAAGTGTGTCGTAATCAGCCAGAATCGGTTTCCTGAATTCTTCATTTAAAATTTTAGAAAGTTCTTCTTTTAAATTCTTTACCGTTAAATCATTTTGTACCAATTCTTTTACCACCGGTTTATCTAAAATTAAATTCGGTAAAGAAATATATTTTACACGCCCTCCTACAACCATTTTTGCGATGGTATACGAAACCGTTCCGCCCTTATAACACACCACTTGCGGCAATCTGAACAGAGCACTTTCTAAAGTAGAGGTTCCCGATTTAATAACACCGGCATAGGCGTTATGCATTAAGGAATAAGTTTGATTAAACACAACTTTAAGATTTTTATCCAAAGCCATTTGGTAAGCTTCTTTGGGTAAATTAGTAGTTCCTGCAATTACAAATTGATAGTCTTTAAAATCATTCACCACATCCAGCATAATCGAAAACATCCGTTCTATTTCCTGTTTTCTGCTACCCGGTAAAACAGCAATAATAGGGCGTTTATCAAGGTTATTTTCTTTAATAAATTTTTCTCTGTCGGGTAAAGATGCTTTTTGTTGCTCAATAGCATCGAGTAACGGATGTCCTACATAGTCGGCCATATACCCATGTTTTTTATACACATCAACTTCAAAGGGTAATATCACAAACATTTTTTCGCAGGCACGTTTTACAATTTCAACCCTGTTTTCTTTCCATGCCCATATGGTAGGCGAAATATAATAGAGTACCCTTATGTTTTGTTGCTTGGCCCAATCGGCAATTCGTAAATTAAAACCAGGATAATCCACTAAAATTAGTACATCAGGCTTATAATTTAAAATATCCTGTTTGCAAAAATCAATGTTTTTTAAAATAGTACGAAGATTTTTTGCCACCTCTACAAAGCCCATGAAAGCAAGCTCTTTAATGTGTTTCACCGGTTTCTGATGAGCCACTTCTTCCATCAGGTCGCCACCCCAAAAGCGAAACTCAATTGTCTGGTCAAGCAATACTAATTCTTTCATCATGTTGGAAGCATGAAGATCTCCTGATGGTTCGCCGGATATAATATAGTATTTCATTGGAGATTGAGTATTGGTTTATGTGAGGTTGCCTGTTTTTAAAGTAATGAAATATAAAGTACTAATAGCACATACATGAATGTAGCAAAGATGAGTCCTTTAGCGAGATCAAATGCTTTTTTGTTAAGTAGGATATAAAAGATCAAAAGATTTGTTACAACACATACAATAGCCACTTCCTGTAGCATTTCACCATTCTGCAGGTATTTAATAAATCTTCCTGGAAAAGTAATCTGGCTGTAAAAAAAGAGCCAATAGCACAGAAAGCAAAATGCAGGAAACAAAATCCCTACGATAACACCTACCCACTTTTTATCTAATTTATCTAACATGATTACAGCATATTTCTTAAATGATTAATATATTGATGTGCTGTAAGATCATGCATAATGGGAACAATGGATACATATCCGTTTTGTAAAGCCCATTCATCTGTATCGGTTGCTTCCGGCTCAAAATTCACAAACTTTCCTGTAAGCCAGTAATACGCTCTGCCATAAGGATCATGTCTTTCTTCAAAATCTTCTACCCAGTTAGCGCGAGCCTGTCTGCATATTTTTACGCCGTTAATTTCATCTGCTTTTAATTTTGGGAAATTCACATTTAAGCACACCCCTTTCGGTAATTCATCTTTAAGCGTAGAAGCAATTATTTTCTCAATAAACAGGGTAGTTGGATGAAAATCCGCATCAATGCTAAAATCGCTTAGACTAAAGCCAATAGAAGAGGTTCCTTCTAAAGAACCTTCGATAGCGGCACTCATGGTGCCTGAATAGATCACATTGATAGAACTGTTGCTGCCATGGTTGATCCCTGATAAAATTAAATCCGGTTTACGGGGCAATAACTTAGTAATAGCCATTTTCACACAATCTACCGGAGTACCGGTACAGCTATATTCAGCAGATACTCCTTCATGGTATTTGGTTTTTTGTAACCTTAAGGTAGAGTTAATAGTAATGGCATGTCCCATACCCGATTGAGGTTTATCGGGTGCGATCACAAATACTTCCCCGAATTTTTGAGCAATAGATACTAAATGCAAAATGCCGGGAGCACTTATGCCATCATCATTTGTAACTAATATTAAAGGCTTGTGTTTCATTTTGGTAAATCTATTGATTTTGCTACTTTATTTTAACCTAAACTTATTTTTTTACTAAAAGCGGGTTGTTCATTCAGCTTAATCCCTGAGCAATTATTATTTGTGGTAAATGAATAATGTATCCCTTTTTAAAGGAATATAGCGTTGGTAGGTAATATAATTGATTTTCTTATAATTTTTTACCGGCCCAAAGGTTACAATATAGGGAAGTTCGCCTGTCCACAGCCCCCACCAGGGCTCTGTATAAAATGTGCCTGCAATATATTCCAGTCCTCCGTTTATGTCTTTCGGGTTTACACCTTGTTTTACAGTAGTATCAATAATTTTCCAGCGGGCCCTGTTCCAGTTAAAATAATCGTTTGTGGCTAGTACGGTAAAGCAGGAGCTGGTTAATAGGCAGAGCATAAGGATAGTTGTATTTATTTTTGATGAAGAAACATGATCCGCCATTAAAATAAATAAAGCCGCAAACAAAGGAAGTGTATACCTGTCGAAAAAAGATTTGGAAATACATAAGAGCATAAAGTAAATGACGCTAAAAAACACCAGGAATACTTTAAAGGAATTAACCGGTTGTTTGTTCTTAAACCCGCGAGTCAGGTTTAATACAGTAAATGAAGTAATAAATGAAAGGCTCATAGAACCCAGAATAGCAAGTGTTTTAATAATAATAGAAAACAGGTCGGAGTTTGAATGCGAGGCGTTAATATTTAAAACAGCAGTATCATAAAGTGTTTCTGTACCTAAGCCACAAGTATAAAGAATATTTCCTATGGGGAATTTTGAAATCTCATGCATAGAAAAAAAACAGATGATGATACATACAGGGGTTATAAAAAGGTAATCTTTTAGATACGAGCGATTAATATATTTGATGGCTGTTAAAACCAGGAAGGGAGATAAGAATAACCCCATGTAAAGCATGGTTTCCGAAAAACGAATCGGAATATTTTCAAGAAACAGGGTCATTAATTGTTGACCGTTTTTTGATACAGCACTGCTTGCCTCATAAGTTGAACCCGGAGGAAACAAATGCATTGCCCATTTTTCAAATACAACAAACGTGATTGCAGAAATAACGAGTGGCAGAAGGCAGATGATTAATGCTTTCCATTTATTTTTTTCTTTGTAAAGAAACAGAACAGAGGCCGCGAAAAAGGATAGGGGAAGAGCCAGGCCAAACTGCCTGATCAGGATTGAATACATACATACAGCAGAAAAAACAACGATGTAAAACTGTTTTTTTTGAACCAGGATTTTTTCGGCACAATAAAACGAGAGTACTACCGAAAGCAAAAAGGGTACATCCGTCATAAATGTATTTGACAATAAAAAAAAGACCGGATTAAATAACAGAAAAAGTGAAGCAATAAACGCTTTATAATGATTTTTAAAGAGATGAAAGAGTAATTGGTAGAATATTAAAACTGTTAAGGCACTTAAACATAAAGTGCTGCATCGTAATACAAAATGAGAGAATCCAAAAAAATGCACAAATACTTCGCCCCAGAGAATATGTGCTAACAAATTCATGGCCGGCCAATAGCCAAGATCAATTGAGCCGGTATCGTTTAAATGGCTTACAGAGTAAGCATAGGACCAATCGTCGTTTAAAGAAAAATTACCTGTAGGAGAAATAAAGAGTTCACAACCCAAAAAAAGCAGCAGAAGCGTAAGGATATTTATGCGGTACGTTTTAAAAACTTCTTTTAACATCATTAAGAGGCTAAAGTAGTTAAAAATCGGTGTTTCTTTAGGGAGGCTTAAAAATTTGTTATTTAAGAGTATATGTAAGTTTTTTATTATTTTTGTTTAGATTAACATAACATTTACAGATTAACTATGTCTGTGAAAGCAGAATGGAGGTTAAGCCTGTTACCATTGAAAAACAACTAAACTCTACATATGAAAAAAATTATTAATACGACAAAAGCACCGGCACCAATCGGGCCCTATAATCAGGCTATTCAGGTTGGCGATAGTGTATACGTTTCGGGGACTATTGCTATGGATCTGGAATCCAAACAATTAATAAAGACAAACATTAAGGACGAAACAAAAATAGTGATGGAGTACCTGGGCGAAGTGCTAAAAGCTGCGGGGCTAACCTATGATAATATTGTAAAAACAACCATCTTTCTGGCGGATATGAACAATTTTGTACACGTCAACGAAATCTATAGCAGCTATTTTAAGGGTGATTTTCCGGCAAGGGCTACTATTCAGGCAGATAGGCTTCCAAAAGACGCCAATGTAGAGATTAGCGTGGAGGCAAGAGTATTTTAGGAAAGCGATTTTCGTGAAATTATAAACATTTGATTATCAATTGGTTAAAATTTAAGAAAAGCTCAAACTGTTAAAAATAGTCTTCTAAAAACCGATTCTTAAAGATTGAATATACCTATTTATGGGTAAAATGAAAAGGTTTACCGAAATTTGAACAAAAAATTTGTTTATTTATTTATTTGTTATAATTTTACTTTAACAAATAAATTATGTTATGAATATTTTTGTAAGCAACATTAGCTTTAAAGTTAGAGAACAGGCACTAAGTGAACTTTTTTCTCAGTATGGAGAGGTAACCTCCGTAAGAATTATTAAAGACAAGGAAACAAAACGAAGTAGAGGATTTGGTTTTGTGGAGATGGCTAACGATGAAGATGGCCAAAAAGCCATTGACGCTTTAAATGGTGCCGAGCACTATGAAAGGGCCATCGTTGTATCGCAAGCGAAAGGGAAACCCGAAAACGCATAAACGTTTACTTAAATATAAAAGCAAAAAATCTCCCGGAATTCCGGGAGATTTTTTTATGCCTTAATTTCTGATGAGTAAAGATTGGGTTCCGTTATCGTACAAGGTACTATATAGCCTTAAAGAAAGGGTTGCAGGCCCATTGAGCAGGGCTCCGTCAATAATTCTCCATTTTGAGCCACTAATGGTATCCTTTAAGGTGAAACTATCCGATTGAACTTTAACGGCAGCAGCAGCATCGTCGGGGTAGTAAGTAGAGGTTCTTTCAACAGCTACGAAATCGGCGGCACTGTTTTGTGCTTTGCGATAAACGATAATGCCATTTACCCCGCCTTTTATATAAACCCAGCCACCAACGGCCTGAAGCTTAAAATACAAAGGATCGTTTGGATACAGGGTAATATTTACCGTTTGATAAGGGATATTGTCCTGTACCGTTTTAGATTTCTTTTTACAAGAAGTATTGCACAACACCGTGCACAAAAGTAATATGCTAAAATTTCTAAACATTAGTTAACAATATCCGTTAAACAAATACCTTTACAAGACAAATATACATCATTTTATGGACTTCGATCAGCCTACGCCTCCCAGGAAGCAAAACGTTTTTTTACCGATAATATTGTCTTTAGTGTTGATTTTAGGTATTTGGGTAGGTTATTTTTTAAGCCAGAGAATGAATAATTCAGGGGCTTTTTCGCAAATTCAAAATGCGTCTTCCAACGATAAAATAAACAGTTTGTTAGATTATATCCAGTACCAGTATGTTGATACGATTAACCGGAAAGAGCTGGTAGAAAAAACGGTTACTTCTTTACTGGAAAGCCTTGATCCTCATTCCAGTTACATCCCAGCCAGCGAATTTAATGCGGTAAACGAGCCTTTAGAAGGCAATTTTGACGGGATTGGCGTAGAGTTTAATATTATAAAAGATACGATACGGGTGGTAAACCCTGTTCAGGGAGGGCCATCTGAAAAAATAGGGATAAGGGCCGGTGATAAACTGGTTAAAATAGAAGGAAAACTGGTAGCCGGAGTTGAAATTACGAATAAAGATGTATTTGACAAATTAAGAGGGCCAAGAGGCAGTGCTGTAAACGTTAGTATAAGACGGTCGGGTATCGCTAAGTTATTGGATTTTAAAATTGTGCGTGATGCTATTCCTTTGTATAGCCTTGATGCCTATTACATGATTGATAAAACCGTAGGGTATATTAAAATCAGCAAATTTGCAGCCACTACTTACGAAGAATATTTAAAAGCGTTTAATGCATTAAGTAAACAAGGGATGAATAAATTGATCCTGGATTTACGCGGTAACCCCGGTGGATACTTAAATGCAGCTGTTGATATATCGGATGAATTTTTAACGAATGGTTTACAAATAGTATATACACAAGGAAAAGCAAGCCCTAAAAAAGTTTACAAAGCTACCGAAAGAGGAAGTTTTGAAAATAACAAACTGGCTGTTTTAATTGATGAAGGATCGGCCAGCGCCAGTGAAATTGTGTCGGGAGCTATACAGGATAACGACCGTGGAACAATTATCGGAAGAAGAAGTTATGGAAAAGGATTAGTACAGGATCAAATGCAGCTATCCGATGGATCGGCTATACGGTTAACCATTGCAAGATACTATACGCCCACCGGCAGATGTATCCAAAAACCTTATGCAAATGAAGATAAAGAACAATATTATAACGAAGAGCTTGACAGGTACCAACATGGTGAATTACTGAATGCGGATAGTATTAAGCTGGATAAGAAACAGGTATTTAAAACACCCGAAGGAAAAACAGTATATGGCGGCGGCGGGATTATGCCCGATGTGTTTGTGCCTTTAGACACTTCAAAAGCTAATTCTGTTTTAAACAAATTGTTTTACGCAGGCGTCGTTAATACCTTTGCCTTTGAGTATTCAGATAAAAACAGGGCTAAATTAAAATTGTATGGTTCAGCTCAAAATTTCATTAAACAATTTGAAATAACCACCGTTATTCTGGATGAGTTTTATGATTATTGTGAAAAGCAAAACCTGAGGCTGGATGCGGGTAGTAAAATGAAAGCAAATACCCCATTAAAGCCTTATTTAAAGGCATTTATTGGAAGGGACGTGTTTGATAAAGACGCATACTATCCTATTATCAATGAAAATGATAAATGTATTTTAAAAGCGGTAGAAATTTTAAATAAATAAAAAATAGTATATTTATTATTTATAAATATAACTATGACTTTAAAATTTTTAACCGTTTCCGTTTTAGCGATCTCAGTTACGCTAACTTCCTGTAAAGAAAGCACTGAAACTTCGAAGGGGGAAACATCCGAAGAAGTAGCGGATACGCTGAATAATACACCTGCTGTTGCTGAAAAAGAACAGGAAGTATCTTACAATTTACCATCTGCTTTACAGATAGCGTATGTGTTTAAAAAGTCGGGAGCCGGTTTTGATGCTACGTTGCCTAACAACAAAGCAAACGTTAGCAAGTATAATACAAGTCATTATAAAAGTGCTGTTAATTTTGGCATTTATAGCGCCGACCTTTCGTATTGCTTATTTAATAAGAAGTATCCTGAATCCAAAGATTATTTAAAAGCGTGTAAAGAAACAGGTTCTCTTTTAGGACTTAATCAGGCGTTTGAAAGCGGTGACTTGGCCAACCGCTTTGATAAAAATATTACCAATGAAGATTCTGTTGTGAAGATCGTATCTAATGTGCAATTAAAAACAGATGTGATGTTTGAACAAAATAAACAAAAACACATTGCTGTTATTGCTTTTGCCGGTGCCTGGACAGAAAGCACTTATATTGCTTCACAGGTTTATTTGAAAGAAAAAAACAAAAAGGTTCTGGCAAGTTTACTGGAAGAATTATTGCTGGCTACACCTATTATCAAAGCGCTTAAAAGCCATGAGTCTTCGGAGCCGGAAATAACTTCATTATTATCTTCCATTGAAAAGATCAATTCTGAATTTAACGCGATTGCTGCTGTAAAAACGGCTTTAGAGAAAGATGAAGAAATGGATCTTACAACAATGGCCGTAACAGATGCTGAAATTAAAACAATTTCTGAATCGGTGAAGGCATTAAGAACAAGCATGGTTGATTAATAAAAAATGATGTATATGAAAAAAATTATAAAGCCCTTAGTTAGTGTAGTTATTATATTGGTGTGTATGTCATTTCAAAATGGCGATGTATTATGCGATGCAAAAACCTTGAAAGAAAAAGCCAGTAAGATGTTGAATCCTTATAAATATGATAGTTCCGAGCTAACCCGTATTTTATACAAGAAAAAAGAATCGGTAAAAGAAGTAGAAGTATTGTTGTTTATCGGCGAAAAATACCGTGTTGTTTTTGAAATGGAGGCTTTACCCAAGCAAGTGGAAGTAAGGATTTACAACAAGGATAAAGCATCTAAAAACAGAAAAATGCTTTTCTCTTCTAAAGATGCAAATGCCGATAAGAAAGAGTTTCAGTTTGAAGTTTCCAAAACACGACACATTTATGTAGATTACATTATTCCTCCTTTAGAAGAAGGATCTTATAATGGTTGTGCCGTATTTATGGTTGGTTATAAGTCTTCCTTTGGAAAATAGGGTATTATTTCCTTTCTACTTCAAACCCTTTTTTCTTCCAGTCATCAAAACCTTTTTCAAGATTTACCACATGGGTAAATCCTTCCTTTTTCATCAGGTCGGCGCATTCTCCGCTTCTTCCGCCACCGGCACAATAAATTAAATAGGTTTGTTTCTTATCTAATTTTGAAATAACCGACTCGGCATTTTTGTCAAAGTAGTCTATTTGTGTAGCACCTTTAATAAAGCCTTTATTGTTTAATTCGTCGTTTGTTCTTAAATCTATCAGTATGGATTTTTTTTCATCAATCCATTTTTTAAATGTGGTAGCATCTACATTTTCCACTTTTGTTTGAGCAAAGCCCGCCGAGCTTAGAATGATCAACGCCAGAGTAATTAGTTTTTTCATAATTGAATAATTAGTTTTGGTTTAATGAAAGGAGCCATTTAATGGCTTTTTCCCGGTTATCGAACATCCGTATTTTCATGGCCTGTTGTTGTACTACATTGATCATGAAATTAGTAATGATCCGTTCGGCCAGCGATTTAATAACAACAGCTGTTCCAAGGGTCATGCTATTGGTTTCCGGTAAGGAAGCATATTCTCGGGCTTCTTTGGTGAGGCTCGAATTTTCGCCCGATTCAACCAGGATTATAAATTTGTTTACGGAATCGTAACGGCTTTTAAAAAAATCGTGTTGGTCTTGAACATCCTTTAATTCAAGTACGGTGTCTGCTGCAATTTGCACATGAAAAATTCCGGTATCCATTCTATTGATAGTAAATACGGGATGTGTAAATGTTTCAAGGACAGCATGTTTTTCTGCAATCATTTAAATTTAATTTATGCGTTTTATCAGGGCCATATAAAATCCGTCGAAGCCTTCGCTTGGCAGAATTGTTTGATCTTTTATGAATTCAAAATTTTTGTGGTTCGCTAAAAAGGTATCTACCTGTTTTCTGTTTTCACTTGGTAAAATACTGCAGGTGGAGTAGACGAGGTGACCACCTTTTTTAGTCATGATCGAATATTCACTTAAAATTTTTTGTTGAAGGGCTTTTGTCCGTTCAATAAATTCCAGGTTTAATTTCCACTTGGCATCCGGATTTCTTTTAATCACACCCATTCCGCTACAAGGCACATCCAGCAATAATCTATCGGCGGTGTTCTCTAAACGTTTAATGGTTTTACTGCCTTCAATTAAGCGGGGTTCAATGTTGCTTGAAGTAGCTCTGCGGGCACGTTTTTTGAGCTCGTCTAATTTCCATTGTACCACATCCATGGAAATGATACGTCCTTTGTTTTGCATTAAGGCGGATATGTGAAGGCTTTTTCCTCCACCACCGGCGCAGGCATCAATCACACGCATGCCAGGTTCTACGCCTAAAAACTCAGAGATATGTTGTGATCCGGCATCCTGTAATTCGAATAAGCCTAATTTAAATAATTGATTTTGAAACAGGTTTTGCCTGTTTAACAAAACCAATGCATCATCATAGCCTTCTAAAGGTTCCACTTCAATTTCCTGCTCAGCAAGGTGTTTCGAAAGAATTTCTTTTTTTGTTTTTAAGGTGTTTACCCTTAATACTACTTCTGCTTGTTTGTTAAGTGCTTTGGCTTCTGTTTCCCATTCTTCCCGGCCTAATTCATCTACTGCTAAATCCCATAACCAATCGGGAAAAGCCTGTAAAATCTTTTCATCTTTTATGGCTTTGAATTTATCCAGGATCTGTTTTTCGTTGAGGTTTTTAAAATCACGCTCATCGGGCATGGGCATATGTTTTAAAATGAAATAGACACCCATCATTTCCCAATAATTATTGGTGGTATCTGCCAGGTAAGAAAGCAGCCTGTAACGGCGTACTATATCGTAAGTAGTTTCTGCAATAAAACGTCGGTCTCTGCCCCCAAATTTCGGATTTTCCTTTAATGTTTTTTCAATAACTTTATCCGCGTATTTATTATCATTAAATATGGTGGTTAAAGCATCAACAATGGCTTGCAATAATATACGATGTGGTTTAGCTTCTTTCCTGATTTTTTTTGGCATGCGCAAAGTTAAGGTTTTTGAACCTCTATATGCTTTATTTTTTGTTATATTTACCTATCTTCAATTGTATTTCTAAATGGAACAATCTATCTGCCAAATGGCGGGGAAATAGGAAGGGAGACCGGTTATAGCCCTCTGCTGCTGGGCAAATGAGTGACGATACATAAAAAAACAATACTATCTACGGATGAAAACATTAGTTCTTGCACTGTTGGTTTTAGCTACCACAGTAATTGCTCAAAATAAGAAAAGGGTTTTGTTAATGAATGGTACAGCCCACATAGGCAACGGCCAGGTTATTGAAAACAGTTATATTGCCTTTACGGATGGCAAAATAGATCTGGTAACAGATGCCCGTACTGCAAAGCTCGATTTGAGTAAATTTGATACGACGATTGACGTATCCGGCAAACAGATTTACCCGGGGTTTATTGCTCCAAACTGTATATTAGGCCTACAGGAAGCAGAAGCCGTAAGACAAACCAGTGATTATGCGGAAGTGGGGGATTATAATCCTCATATCAGAAGCTTAATCGCTTATAATACAGATAGTAAAATTTTAGAAACCGTAAAGGCCAATGGTGTTTTATATACGCAATCAACGCCCCGTTATGGCGTTATCAGTGGAAGTTCTTCTGTTATGGCTACCGATGGCTGGAACTGGGAAGATGCTGTGTTAAAAGCAGATGACGGGATACATGTTAATTTTCCTAATTCTGTTCAAAAACATGGCTGGTGGGCCGAGCCATTGCCAAGCGATAAGAATACTAAATTCAATGAACAGCTCAATGACCTCACTACCTTTTTTGATAATGCCAGATCGTATTGTAATACACCGGTTGTTGCTGAAAAAAACCTGCGCTATGAAGCTATGAAGGGGATCTTTAACGGATCTAAGAATTTGTATTTGCATACGGATTATGTGAAAGACATTATTATAGCGGTGAATTTTGCCAAAAAATTTAATATAAAAAAGATTGTGATTGTAGGTGGTAAAGACAGCTATAAAGTAACTCAATTGTTAAAAGAGAATCATATAGCCGTCATGGTAAACCGTTTGCATGATTTACCAGAAATGCCGGAAGCTGACATGGATATCCTTTACAAACTGCCTTCGTTGTTACAAAAAGATTCTATTTTATTTTGCCTGCAAAATCAGGGCGATATGGAAGCCATGAATTCACGTAACCTTACGTATCTTGCAGGAACTGCGGCGGCGTATGGCCTAACTAAAGAACAAGCTATACAAAGTATTACCTTAAACACGGCAAAAATTTTAGGGGTGGATAGTTTGATAGGAAGTCTGGAAGTTGGAAAGGTTGCCTCTATTGTAGTATCAGTGGGAGATGTACTGGATATGAAAAGTAGCCTTATTGTATTAGCTTACATTAACGGCAGAAGAATTAAGACGACTAATTTCCAGAATGATCTGTATAAAAAGTACGCTGATAAATTCGGGATCAAACCATAAGTGCATTTCAAAACGGATTCTATACCTCAGTAATTATAACCATGAAACGTTTAATTAAAGACATTCGTACAGAACTTGAAAAAATTTGTCCAGAGCATATTCAGAAGCATAAAAAAAGGTATGCGACAAAAAAGGAAATAGATGATTTCCAAAAACAAAGTGAATTGATCTTTCCTGATGATCTTGTTGAATTTTGGCTGAACTGCGATTTTGAGATCACTGCCGGCACTGATATTTACAAAGATTTAAAGTGTGAGATAGGCCCGTCTTTTTTTATGTTCGACGAGTTTGAATACCTTGTTGAGTATTGGAAAGAAAATTCGGGACAGGGCTTAGATGAGACCTTTACTAAAGGAGAGTATTATGATTTCAAAGGCCGTGGTTATAAGGAAAAAATAATGATTGAAAAAGTGTTTGATCATGGATGGTTTCCCATAGCCATTGACAGTTTCGATGGTTCGATCTGTGTTGATATGAATCCCGGAGCGAAAGGCATACAGGGCCAATTATTGTATATGCTATATACAGGTGAGGGAAAATCGGGAGCTTATGATACAGGTTTCACCTCTTTTAAAGAATTTCTAATGCATTACCTTCAACTTTTAAAGGATAGGAAAATAGAAATTGAGGATAATATTATTTACCCTTTATCTCATTTTTAATACCATGCTATTTACTATTAAAGCTAACCTGATTGATGTTGTTGCTAAAGAGATTTACGCAGCCGAAGTGGTTATAGAACAAGGTAACATCAGTTCTATAAAAAGAATACAGGAAATATGCAGCACCTATATTTTACCGGGATTTGTGGATGCACATGTTCATGTAGAAAGCAGTATGTTGGTTCCTTCTGAATTTGCAAGGCTGGCGGTAATACATGGCACAGTTGGCACAATTTCAGATCCTCATGAAATAGCTAACGTTTTGGGAGTTGCTGGTGTGGATTATATGATTGATAATGCCAACCAGGTTCCTTTTCATTTTTATTTCGGAGCACCATCCTGTGTGCCTGCAACCAATTTTGAAACAGCTGGTGCTGTTATCGACTCAAAAGATATTGAGGCTCTTTTGTCGCGAAAAGAAATTGTTTACCTCGCGGAGATGATGAATTTTCCCGGAGTAATTTTTAAAGACGAAGAAGTATTACGGAAATTAGCATCTGCTGTAAAGCACGGGAAACCTATTGATGGGCATGCACCGGGTTTAATGGGTGATGAGATGAAGCTCTATTTTGATACAGGGATTACTACTGATCACGAATGTTTTAAATACGAAGAAGCGTTAGAAAAATTAAAACATGGAGTAAAAATTATGATCCGTGAAGGAAGTGCTGCGAAGAATTTTGAAACACTCGTTCCGTTATTGGATCATTTTCCTGATCAGATCATGTTTTGTTGTGATGATAAACATCCTGATGACCTGATAGAAGGGCACATAAATATGCATGTGAAAAGAGCTTTAGCAAAAGGACATCATCTGTTTGATGTGCTAAGAGCCGCTTCTTACAATGTGGTGAAACATTATAACTTACCGGTTGGCTTGCTGCAAACGGGCGATGTCGCTGATTTTATTGAGATCACGAATTTAGAAGATTTCACGATTCTTAAAACATACATTAAGGGAACCCTGGTGGCCGAAAAAGGCAAATCGTTTATTGAATCATTTAACGCGCCTATCGTTAACAATTTTAATTGCAGTGTAAAACAGCCGGAAGATTTTAAATTACAATCGACAGGCGAAACCATTAGGGTAATTGAAACCCTGGAAGGACAATTGATCACCAATGAATTATTTATGGATGCGCTTTTGGTGAATGGGTATGCGGAATCAAACATAACGAACGATGTTTTAAAAATAGCAGTAGTGAATCGTTATTCTGACGCCCCCATAGCAGTGGCTTTTATAAAAAATTTCGGATTAAGATCAGGAGCCATTGCCAGTTGCGTGGCACATGATTGCCATAATATTGTAGTGGTAGGAGCCAACGATGAAGATATTTGCAAAGCGGTTAACCTGATCATTAAGGCAAAGGGGGGTATTTCTTTGGCAAACGGTAAGGAAGCGCTGGTATTGGAATTACCAATTGCCGGTATTATGACCAACCAACCGGCCGAAAAAGTTGCAGAGGCTTATATTAAACTCGATCAAAGGGCCAAAGCATTGGGAAGTAAATTAAGAGCACCATACATGAGCTTATCGTTTATGGCCTTGTTGGTGATCCCGGAATTAAAATTGAGCGACAAAGGTTTGTTCAATGGAAAAACCTTTGAGTTTACGGATGTGTTTGTGAGTTAATACCTGAAACTCGTTGGAGATGAAACTACTTTTTATAACTTTCTTCTATTGCTTAAAATCCTATGCGCAAACGTCGGAGGCCTTTGTTATCGAACATCTCAACGAATTGCTAAAGGCTAAAATTCAATGGAGCTCTGTTTCCCGAAATACATTTACGAAAGAAGAAAAACAATCGGTTACAACTATTCTGAGAGATTCGTCTAATGTGTTTTGTAACGATTTTCAGATTGAAGGAAATTACTACGAAGATTTTCACCTGATTGATCTGGATGGAGACAGTGATCAGGACCTTATTTTCGAAGGAATTGAATGTGGCAGTGAATCTAAAACGGTTCTTGTTTATTTAAAGAATAAGGGATTGTTGTAGAATAATGTAGGATTTTATCAAAATCACTCAAAATCTAACAACAAACCCCCTATCTATAAATAGGGGGTTTGTTGGGTTAATGAAAATTTACTTTCGGATAATCTTAACAATCGCGGTTCTGGTGTCTCCAGCAAACGGAATGTTAGGAATATCTTTATTTGTTTGGTTTAGTAAAGTACTAAACTGGTCTGTGTGGTAAGAAACTATCGTATCTTTCTCCACGGTTGTGGTCTTCTTTGACATACTAAATATAAATATGTCATAAAAAATAAAACGACTTGATCCAGAGTAGATTTCTAGTGTTTTTTTGATAATTTTCTATAACTTATTGATTTTCAGAAGTATTTTCTTCTTCTGACTCATTGTCATTTTCGGTTTTCTTATCTTCTATTTCAATAGGAATAGAGTTTTTGTCAATTTCCTTTTTGTTTTCGGATAGGAAGTCCAAGTATGTTTTAATCTTTTTCATACTGGTATATATTAAATTGAAAACTTGAAATTTGGATAAAAACATTTACCGTTTAAATGATATAAGTATATGTTCAGATTTATTAAAAAGTATATTTTTCCTTTATTTAGAAAGATTAAAACTCCAAGAGTTTTAAGGGAGGAAAAAAGGATATATGAACTAAACAAAGATAATCCTTGGATATATTCAGACGGTAGTATTATTAAGGATTACAAAATCAAATGAGTACAGGATGAAATCATTAAGAGAAATGAATCTTATAGAACGTATAAGAGTATTTATTCCTTATTATAAGGAAAATAAGAGTAATCGTAAGTATCAACCATTCTTAAAGAAAGTGTGGCAAACCTATGCATTTCTTTTCCCAAACTGGTATTTCAATGAATGTAGAAGAATTAAAAATCGTATTGAAAAAGATATAAAGGATGGTACATATAAGAAATACTAACTATTTCTAATAATTATTGATATCTCAATATCTTTATGCATTGGGTTATAATGGAGATATTCAATGTTTTTATGTCTTAGTTCTTGTTCTATCTCTCTTAAACTAACCATGTTTCCATCAATATGATGATAAAAACAACAATTTGAATTTGTTATTTCATTGTTTGGGATTATCTCTACTATATAAGTAGGATGGTCTAATTTAATTTGTTGGATTATCTTTACAACTTCGGATGTATACATATAAATAAAGGTAAACAAAAAACCCACTCAAATTTGAGTGGGTTTTTTGTTTTTAAATTTGTCCCCAGACACAATTTGCTTTCGTTACAGGACACTTTCGTGAAAATGGTGATGATGTCATATAACCACAATTTTGACACTGTACTTTACTTACTACATCTTTTGACACTAAAGTCATTTTAGTTAAATTATTTTTCATAATTATTTTACTTTAAATTTATTTCCAATATAAAATGTTTGGGACTTGAAAACTTCTGTTCCGTCTACCGACACTGTTAGTAGGTTGTCGCATTGTGTATCTAAATCGTATCCGGACTTGAACACATAGATTGCTGCTTCACCAAAGACAACGTTAGACTGTGTTGTAAATGTTGTGTCGAAGGATGCTTTACTATTAGAACCATTTAAACTAAGTTCCTTTAAGAAGATTTGATTGTCATTTACATCATTGAATCTAAGTTTCCCTTCGACTCTAATAGTATTGGTGGATCCGACAGTTTGATAGTGAATTGAGACTTTAGATGACGTTGGTTCTGGGGTAGTTAGTTCCACCTTCTTCTTTTTGCAGGATATCAATGAAACTAATAAAATTAATGTTAGGATTTTTTTCATGTTTTTAGGGTTTAAATGGTTTGTATATCAAAAATAAGGAAAATTCTTAAAATACAACGTATCCGTTGTGATTTTTGATCTACAAATAGACTAGATTTTGTGGATGAATAAGGAGAAACTACTAAAGAAGTTGGGTAAACATATAAAAGAGATAAGGAAGTCAAAGAATATGTCCCAAGCAGAGTTAGGATATCTTATAGATAAAGACCAACAATCAATTCAAAGGTTGGAATCTGGGAATATAAATCCTAGTTTTATTTATTTGTGTGAGATTTCAAAAGGATTGGAAATTAGTGTTTCCGAATTGATTAAGGATTTGGAATAGAGTATATCAACTCATTAGATTCTCATTAAGAGATATATCATAGTCTTTAAAAACCTCTTTTTGTATAAAATATATAGTTTAAAAAAGAGTATGAGTAAAGAGAGAATAAAAAAGAAAGAAGAGAGATTAAGGAGATACGAGATAAAATAACAAAATTGAGGATTAAGTTTAATAAAGATATTAATAGACTTAATTTTCAAATATCAGATAGGAATAAACGGATATTAAATTATGAGAAATTTATGTTACAAAATAAAAAATCCAGTCATTAACTGGATTTTTTAAACTTTTTTTAATCTATTTGTATAATTTCTATGATGATTAAAATTAAAATAAATAGAGTTTATTGTATTGTATCCAAAAAGATACTTTCGAATATTAAAACTGTATATTTCTTAGGTATTCCAATATATAAAAAAGACTTAATAAGTGAATATCCAATCCCAGAAGGATTTGACATAGTAAATGGTCGTTTAGTTCGTGTAGAACCTTGGCCAGAAAGTGGTAGGGAGGCGGGAGGGACCGCAAAGCTCAGAAATAAAGACTTATAGGGTTAAATCTCTTGAGTCATATACATTTTTTTTATTTGGTCCTCCTGTACAATAGGCTAGTTCTGTTTCAAAAAAATTAGTTCCTATTCCAGTTGGAACATAATGGAAAAAAGTCATTGGTCTTTTTCTTGTCTTATCTGAAACTAGATAAACAGTATCCCCTTTGGTAAACATAATCGTGCTTTTTAGAGTTATAAATCTTAATTACTAATATAAATCTTTTTGATTGAGTATTGATCATCCTTTGATAATCTCACAATATATAGATCATTAAAAAAGAGAAAGAACTCACCTCTAAATACATTTACGAATCACTAGATATAGATAAATCGAATTATCGTAGAATTGAGTTCAGTAAAACTAATGTATCACTTTTATTACTTAAACGAATTTCTAAAGTTCTGAATATAGAGTTGTCCGAATTAGTAAGATAAAGTTAAGATTTATTTCCCCAATTTGTATCTTTAGGATCTATTTCCCCGGACACACACTTATCAAATATATTTTTGTTATGTGAAAACTGATTTATTTCTATTATAGTTTCTACACTTCGGTTATAGTCTGGAATCTCAAAAATAATTTTTATTTCATCTGATTTCTGTTTCAAATAATCTATGTCAACTATATTTTTAATATAATCAATATCATAAATCTCTCTTATATGTGTTTGAGAAAGACCATACCGAATCCATTGAGTATTACGAAGTTTATCAAAAAATGAAATGAAATTTTTTCGAGAAATATCAAGGTGATATTTTTTTAACATATCGTCAATCTTATCATTTTTTGAATCTAGTGTTCTCCATTCATATAAAACTTCATCAACGTAATCCATTGAATTAAAAATTTGTGGTAATGATTTTCTTAAACGTTTTACTATTAAGTTATGTAAGAAAATTAAAACTTCATTTGAGTTAAAATTCTTGGTATCGTAAGAATCAATTTTTTTAATTATTCCTTTTAATCTAGTTAACTTAAAAAACAAACGAACTAACGAATGAACATCATTCTTTTTATTTCTAAATATTTCTTGTAAAAATGATTTGTCCCATAAATCATCATCATGTTTAAAATATTCACTCAAAATATGTAAGGTATCTTCTTTTTGGGTGAACACACCAAACCCTGTTTGTATAATACTATCTTTAATTAAATGACCTATTGATAAAAAACCACGAACAATATTCTGAGTCGATACTTCTATATTTGAATTATCTATATAATCTTCAACTCTACTGATAAAGAATTTATAGTTATCGTCTTTGATAATACGAAGTAAGTGTTTTCTAAAAACTAAATAATCTTTGGAAGATGTTAGTATATCTTCCATTTCTCCTCTTAAAATTTTGTCTTTGTCAATTGGATATAAGAAATATTTATCAAAATAATAATGACTACAAATTCTATTTTCCCTTCTCCAAAGTCTATATGTAGAATCAGAGATCGTGGTACGATTTATTAGTTTTGATGTTTGAGTAAATATTTCTGACAAAAGATTATAATAATAATCTCCCTTTATAATAAATTGTTCTTTGTTTTTATCTAGTACATCTTTTAATTCTTGACCATTATTTGTCGAAGTAAATAAAGTCTTATTAGTACCTATGAAATTATATAAATCACCATCAAAAGTCTGTATTGTAGTGAGGATTACAAAGTCGGTTATATTCAAATCGACACACCTATCACTCGATAAGTAAAATCTCAGAGTGTTAATTAATCTATTTACATCTCTTATATTCTTTAGATAAAAACGTATTGAATTATTAAAACACTTACTCCACCTATATTCATCAAAAGAATTATTAGGAATTAAATTTAATAATAATTCTAATTTCTGATTTAATAACTGATAAATCTCTGTTGATATAATAGGTGGTAATTTTATATCTATTTGAATGATCTTCTTTAAATAGTCATCCGAAATATCACACTCCTTTATTATTCTCTGTTTGTCAAATGGGATTATGTAAATTATATTTGGAAAATCTCCAATTAATTTTACGAATTTTAAAACTTGTTTTGTTTCAAGTTCATCTAATCTATCTAAATCATCAATAACAATAATCAATTTAAAATCTATCTCACGTAAAATTCTTTGAATCTCTTTCTTTAATGTTTCTGTATCATTTTCTTCAATAAGAATATCCTCTGGTATTTCATAACTACCATTCGTAATATAATTTATATAGAGTAATATTTTATCTTCTAAGTCTCTTGTATAATTATACCCGAAGATCTTTTTTATAAACCTGTTTAATTCATGTAAGAAATGTGTAGTTAATTCATTAGGAGTAATGAAATTCCATGGATTAAAAAACATCACATATTTTTTATCAGTGAAATTGTATGTAAACCCTTCAAGAGACATATTTACAAAAGATGTTTTCCCTTCTCCCCATTCTCCATCAATACCAATTACTAAACATTCCTTTCCCTTATAATTTCTAATAGATTCAAATAATACTTGACTAAATGAATCTCGACCAATCAATTTATTTTGAGATACATTAAAAATAGGTTTGTCTGGATTAATTGAAATTGAAAGGGAATCTTGATTATAATTATCATCATATCTCTTAAAACCTTCCATTTTTTCTATCACTTCATAACCCCTTTTCTCAATAATTTTTATGATAAAAAACATTACTAATTGATTTGCAATTGCATAAAAAAGTATTACCCAAATAAGAGTATTAAATAAAACAGGGTATTTTATTTCCGGAGTAATAAATACAAAACAAATAATACAAAATTGAATAATCAAAGAAACATTGTGTGGTAGTCTTTTTAATAAATTATTTTTGGATTCATGATATAAGACTTTCATAACACTTAAAATAGTGTTATAATATTTATGTGGTTTAAATACATTATTTCCTAGATTTCGTATAACATCGAATTTTACTAAAATCTCTAAAGTTTTCATTTGTAAAATACCTATACGGTTTTTCCGTAAAAACTTACTTATTGATTCCTTTTGGGAAAATCTTCTTATATATTTTACGATTCCATAAACGATATAATTAATACCAATAATAAGATGTGTAAATCCATAACGAACTATTAAAAACAACGACACAAACAACGTCATAGAAATAAAAATATTTCCTTCAATTACAAACTTATATAAACTAGGGAAATCGGTTGGATTGATTAAATCAAACTCACCAAATAAAAAATTGTATAGATAAACAGAATATAAAAGAATAAATAGTAGTTCAAGAGATGTTTTTAAAAACGTCACCCTTTTATTACTATCTTTTACCGAAAAGATTGTCAACAAACCTATTAAGTTTTCCATATAATTTTCTTTAATCAATCAAAATTAGATTATAGACTAGATTTATGACCATTTTAGTTTTAAATATTTATCATAATAGTTTTTAACCCCGTAAAATTTTAAAATTATTTTTCGTATTATAAATCTACTATACTTGTTGGAGGTTCCCCATATCAAGAGTTAATAAAGGATTTATTTAACTAAATAAAAGAGAAATATATTGACTATAGACCCGTTTCCAGGAACAGGAAGATTTGATAATGAACTATTTAAACCCTAATAATAATTGGTTATATCTGTCGTCAATACCTTTATTTCTCTCAAACGTATTATTATCATGTAATAAGTAATTCCAAAACAAATCCTCCTTCTTATTCTTATCCTTCAATATCTGTAATACCGAAAACCAATTCAAATAATGTCCTAAATACTTCGTTGATACCGAATGAAAGTTATACGACATCCATTTTTTCATCGACCCAACTGTATTATTTAACGTATTTACATGATATAAACCACTACCATGATCCCCCAATCCACTTTTAAATGTATGATGTTCCATTCCCATTTCTTTAAACACTCTTATTAAACTATTATCCTGATCAGAACATATCACATTACCCTTGTTAAATCTATCCTTACTAATTACGTCCCTAACACTCTTAATAGTCAACTTACCAAACTTCACTAATTTAAAATCATAAGTCTTATATCTATCCATCGTAAATAATACATTCACTTTCTGATTACTTACACCCCTCATTTTCCTCCCAACTTTCTTACGTTTATCCTTTTTAATACCCTTTTGGTCAAATCGAAATAAAACAGAGTCTGTTTCTACAAAACCTTTAAACTCCTTTGTAAACAACTCATCAAATGAACATAATACTTTATGTCTCCACCCAAATACAGTCTTTGTAGATATACCCAATTCCTTTGAAATATGTCTTATACTCTTACTATCTAACATTAATCCAATGAACCTATCCCACAATTCCTTTTTCTTTATACAATGAATAGATGTCCCGGTTAACTCATTATATGACTTCTTACAGTCTTGACAATGAAAACGAGTTCCACCATTTTTATATTTCCCATGTTTATACACAAAATTACTACCACAATGGATACATGACTTCTCAATCTTCTTATGATTTAAGATTGGTCTGTTTTCCGATAATGTTTGTTTTAACTGTTCTAATAATTCCTGCTGTTGAGAATAAGATAACTTATTAAACTGATTGAGAATGCTAGATTTTTTCATGTTATTTCCTTGTTAACCCTTGATATAGGCTAATCTACGGAGGTTCCATGAATCCACGGAATTTTTATGAAATTGATCTGCCTGAAAATGTGGCAGTTAGGAAAGTTTCAAGATTTTTACTTAACTTTCCTACATTATTCTACAACAACCCCAAGAATAATAACAGGTATGAAAAAGTGTTATACACAAATGGCAGAGTTATTGACCTGAAACCTTTTTCAGATCTTACAATTTATAAATATCCTTGTTGTGCGATGACAGAGAATACGATCATTAATTTCAAAATAAAAAGGGATTCGTTGCTTGAAAATTTTGGATTTAATTTTTTCTATTCCCCTATATTAAAGCCGATAAGTAAGGATTACGACTTTAATTTACCTGCGAAATTAAAAGCCGGAAAGGAGTATACGCTTCAGGTAAATTCAGGAATTAATTATGTTCCGAAAGATTCTTTGGAGAACCCAATGTTTATAAAGAAGAGCCTGTTTGGTTATACGAATGGTGAAACGCACATTATATCTTATGCTTCCATCACTGATAAAAAAGGTATTCAGTGGATCTATTGTAAAATTCCCAAAGAATCTGTTTTATTAACGGATAAAAAAATTGAATACCCTCTTTTGGTTTGGGTGAAGCTGAGGGATTGCCACTAACGGCGAGCTATTACCGGGTAGAAAAGTACTCGCGAAAAAATTGTCCATCCCTTAGCCCTAATCATCCATTTAAAAAAACACTCACTTACTGCACCTTTGCATGGTCAATAATGACATACCATTTAAAACGTAAGACAATGCAAAGAATTAAAGCACTTGATCCTGATACTACAACAGGAAAATCGAAAGAACTGTTTAATGCGGTTCAAAGTAAATTAGGGATGGTTCCTAATCTGATGCGTACTATGGGGAATTCACCCGCTGTACTTAACGGCTATTTATCTTTTAGTGGTGCCTTGGGAGAAAGCTCCATAGGCGCTAAATTAGGGGAACAAATTGCGTTAACGGTAGCTAACGCCAATTCATGCGAGTACTGTAATGCTGCACATAGTTTTATTGGTGAAAAACTGGTAGGGATTAAGTCAGATAGTATTCAGGCAGCGAAAGAGGGCAAATCAACAGATTCAAAAACTCAGGCAGCACTTACATTTGCGCGCACATTGGTTGCAAAAAAAGGGCATGTTAATGCTTCTGATGTGGATGCACTGAAAGAGGCTGGATTTGCCGATGCAGCAATTGCTGAAATTATTGCACATACCGCCATCAATATTTTCACAAATTATTTTAATAATGCAGTAAGCGTAACGGTTGATTTTCCGCAAGTGGAATTAATTGAAGCAGCTGTTATTTAGTTTTTCAAAGAAGCAGGTAAACCAAATAGGTTTGCCTGTTTTATTAAAATCACATCATGGACAAAAAATTACTAATTCCTCCTTTTACAATGGAAATTGCATTGCAAAAAGTTCAAATGGCGGAGGACGCATGGAACACTCAAAATCCTGAATTGATCTGTATGGCTTATACGCAGGACACAGAATGGAGAAACCGAACGGAGTTTATTAACGGAAGAGAAGAAGTGAAACACTTTTTAAAACGTAAGTGGGAGAAAGAACTGGAATATAAGTTGAAGAAAGAGTTATGGGGCTTTCGCGAAAACAGGATGGCCGTACGTTTTGAATATGAATGGCGTGACTGTTCGGGTTTATGGTACAGGAGCTATGGCAACGAATTATGGGAGTTCGCCCCGGATGGGCTGATGGCAAAACGTTACGCAAGTATTAACGACTTATCAATAAATGAAATAGACCGAAAATTAAAATAATACATTTGTAATATGACTGCGCAAACTGTTTTTACATTAATCAATCCGCAAAATGGAAACCTGGCATTTAAGATTTATTCTTTTAATGATGATTGTCACTTTGATCATGTTCAAAGATTGAATTATTACTCCATGATTTTTGTGACAAAAGGAACCGCCAAATTGAAAGCGGATTTTTTTGATTACCGGATTGAGAAGAACAGTTTACTTTGTTTTGCACCTTATCAACCTTTTATGTTAGCTGGTGCGAAAGCGATAGAAGGGACTGTCATTAATTTTCATCCTGATTTTTTCTGTATTCATAAGCATCAGCATGAGGTGTCATGTAACGGAGTTTTATTCAACAATATCTACAAACCTCCTTTTGTTTCTTTGAGTGAAAAGGATTTGCAAAGTTTCCGTGTTTTGATTGAACAGATGCAAAATGAAATGCAAAATCCCGCTTTGGCACAATATGAATTACTGATCTCTTATCTGAAAATTGTATTGATCAATGCATCCCGTATTAAAATAGAGAAATACCCTGAGTTTGCAAGTGTTGTAGAAACCGGGACAGAACCATTTATTCTTCAAAATTTAAAAGACGCGATAGAACAGCATTATAAAACGAAACATACGGCGAGTGATTATGCCGGGTTATTAAATATTTCGGCAAACGCTTTGGCTAAAATAAGTAAAACGCATTTTAATAAAACGCTTACAGATCTCATCGCCGAACGTATTGTTATTGAAGCCAAACGCGAGTTGTACCTTACTTCTAAAGCGGTGAAGCAAATAGCGTATGAACTGGGGTTTAATGATGAACATTATTTCAGCCGGTTCTTTAAAAACAATGCTTCTGTTTCACCACAACTTTACAGAGAAACGGTTGGTGTTGCTAAAGCTGAACTGTAACTTATTCTATTTTTGCATTTGCTTCATTAAAGCAATCCCGGCATAAGGGCTCATAGCTGTCTGTTTCACCTAACACCACTAAATTGGTTTCATTGGTTTTTCTGTGAGAAATATGAGCAAGGCTTCCACAGTTCATACAGATGGCATGTACCTTGGTAACATATTCTGCAACGGCTAATAGCGCAGGCATAGGGCCGAAAGGTTGTCCTTTAAAATCCATATCCAGGCCTGCCACAATAACACGAACACCGCTATCGGCTAACTGGTTACATACATTCACGAGTTCCATATCAAAAAACTGAGCTTCATCAATGCCTACAACATCCACATCATTTGCCAGTAACAGGATGTTTGAACTTGCAGGAACAGGAGTACTCATGATTTCATTTCCCTGGTGCGATACTACGTGTAGTTCGTGGTAACGCGTATCTAACTGCGGTTTAAAGATCTCCACTTTTTGTTTGGCAAACTGAGCGCGTTTTAATCGACGGATCAGCTCTTCTGTTTTACCTGAAAACATGGAGCCGCAAACCACTTCAATCCACCCCTTACGGCCTGTACTATGTTTAATGTTTTCTAAAAACATGTTTATTACATCTTGATAACAAAGGTTAAAAATAAACTAAGTATACATAAAATGCAGTATTTTTAATTCATAATTATCCACAATTATGCAGACAGACATTTTATTAAAACAGGTTACTTCATCTTTGACAGATCTTAAAGCTGCCATTGAAAAATTCGAAAAATATTCCTCTCCAAGCACTCAGTATGCCGAGCAGCTGCATTTGGCCATTCATAAGGCTAATAAATTAGTGTCTGCTTATGTGGTATTAAAAGAGCAAAAGGATGTTTCGCCTGAATTAGACCTGCATTTAAAAATTATGAATGTTCAGGAAACACTACTTGTTCAGGAAATTATAAAAGAAGATATCAAGCCGGTACAGGTGATTCATGAGCCTGTGATTGAAAAGCCTATCGACGTAAAACCTGTTGAAACAATCATCGAAAAACCAATTAGTGTCGAAGAAAAACCGATTATACCTGTTGTTCAGGAAAAGCCCCTTGAGCCTGTTATAAACAAACATGTGGGAACTGTTCCAAAGGTAGATGCTCATAAGGAATTACCGAAATTAAGTATCAGTATTAATGACAAATTCAGATTGATGAACGAATTATTTGCTTCAAATGCCAATGAATATCATATTGCGGTTGAGCAATTAAATACGGTTAGTAGCATGGAAGAAGCAACGGCTTATTTAAAAGGATTGAAATCTATTTACGGTTGGGATGAGGAAAGTGAAATGGTAAAAAAATTATATTCAATTACTCAAAAACGTTTTTCTTAATATTGGTACCAATAACGAGTGGTCTCTGTGTGGCTCTGCTTAAAGTGAATCGGTAAATTCAAGTCTATCCATGAAACATAGTATTTTATCTTTATTTTGCGTCTTATCTTTTTTATCTTACAGTCAGGACACTGCTTACGCGCGGCAAGTCATCAAAAAATTAACTTCCAAAGAATTTTCGGGACGAGGCTATGTTAATGATGGGGTTAACAAGGCCGCAGATTATCTTTCGAAAGAACTCAAGACAATTGGTTTATTAAAATTTGGTAAATCATATGCCCAGTCGTACACATTTCCTGTGAATACATTCCCCGGAAAAATGTCGGTAACCTTAAATGGAAAATTACTGAGCCCCGGAAAGCATTATCTGATCTATCCTTCAGCCAAAACTACCAAACAAGGGTTCCAATTATTTAAAGTGGATAGCGTTACGTATAAAGCAACCGATGGAAAAAGAGAGATTCCTTTACAGGTAAAACTAAAGAAGAAATTAACCTACACAGTTGAAACGGAAACAACCGATCAAACCACTATCGAGTTATTAAAAGATTCTTTTCCTGAAGCATTAAAAACAATGGATGTTATTTTTGAAAATAAATTTATTGCAGATTTTAAATGCCGCAATCTATGCGGTTACATTAAAGGGACACAGCAACCCGATAGCTTTATTGTTTTTACGGCGCATTACGATCATTTAGGAACTATGGGAAAAGAAACCTATTTTCCGGGAGCAAATGATAATGCGAGTGGCGTTAGTGTTTTATTAAATCTTGCCAGGTATTACCAGGCGCACCCTACAAACTATTCTGTGGCATTTATTTTCTTTAGCGGAGAAGAGGCAGGGTTATTGGGTTCTAAATATTATTCGGAGCATCCTTTATTTCCTTTATCAAACATAAAATTTTTAACGAACCTTGATCTGTTGGGAACCGGTGATGATGGAATTATGGTGGTAAATGCGTCTGTATTTAAACAACAGTTTGAAAAATTAAACGAAATCAATCTTGAGAAAAAGTATCTGAAACAGATCAAACAGAGAGGGAAGGCTGCAAACAGTGATCACTATTGGTTCACAGAAAAAGGAGTGCCGAGCTTTTTTATTTATACCATGGGAGGTATACAGGCCTACCATGATATTTATGATGTTGAGAAAACCTTACCACTTACAAAATATTCGGAAGTATGTAAGCTGTTAATTGAGTTTATAGCTAAACTATAACTTGAAAATGTTATTGAAATAATTCCCCGTAGGTTTCCATGGTAACAAGCTTATCAGACCCTTTATAGCCTTTCTGCTTTGCCAGTTTCAGGAGTTCTTTTTCAGAGTTGGCTTCTTCCGTTTTCTGAGTTTCAAAAGAAAACAACATATAGTGATGTGTGAAATCAGCAGAACGCGTAGATGTTTTTTTCTGATCTATCAATAAGTAATTTTGATCAAAAGCCAGCCTGTCTATTTTATCAATAGAAGTAGGTATTTCGCCATTATCATTTTCATCAAAGCGGTTTACCTGTATTTCATTATAAAGCTCTCCTGCATCTTTAAAAGGGCTGCAATGGATAGAATAAGGGTAGCGTAGGGGAAAGCGGTAATAGTTTTCGAAACCGAGATAATAATAAAATTGCTCAGGCACTGAAGTACTATCTTTATAATAGGTTTTCAATAACCGGATCTGTTCGTTCGATTGCAGGAAAGATTCACTGGTGAATGCCACCGAATCGGAATAGTCCTGCATGCTACTCGTCATTTCGGAGTTAAGGGTATTCGCGAAATTTTCCACTTTGTTTACTGCTTTCCTCACAAAAATAAAAATGCAGAGGATGAGTCCTGCCAGGCAAACTAAAAAGCCCGTAAGCCATCCATACTTCGATGATTTATGATTGGCAAATGAAATGATGGTGAAGATAACGCTGATAATGGTACCTATTAAACAAAACAGGCCCGACACTACAAGTAATATGGCATTTACAATCATCTTAGTTTGAAATTAGGTGAGTATTGTCCTATGATTTTTTTACTCTCAATTAATGCCATCTTACAATGGAATATTCCCGTGTTTCTTTTTAGGCAATTTGTCTGCTTTGTTTTCTAACATTTTAAACGCACGAATTAATTTTTCGCGGGTTTGTTCAGGTTTAATTACTTCATCAATGAATCCACGTTCTGCAGCCCGGTAAGGATTTGCAAACATGGTTTGGTATTCTGCTTCTTTTTCTTTCCACTTCTCTTCTTTATTGGCAGCCGTTGAAATTTCATTTTTAAAAATGATTTCGGCAGCACCTTTAGCCCCCATAACTGCAATTTCAGCACTTGGCCACGCGTAATTCATATCGGCACCAATGTGTTTACTATTCATTACATCATATGCACCTCCGTATGCTTTACGGGTAATAACCGTAATACGTGGAACGGTTGCTTCACTGAAAGCATATAATAATTTTGCACCGTTTGTAATAATGGCATTCCATTCCTGATCTGTACCCGGTAAAAAGCCCGGAACATCTTCAAATACCAATAAAGGAATATTAAAGCAATCGCAGAAACGAACAAAACGTGCCGCTTTTGTAGAGGAATGAATATCCAACACGCCTGCTAACACGGCAGGTTGGTTAGCAACAATCCCTATAGAGCGACCTGCTAAACGTGCAAAGCCCACTACAATGTTTTCTGCAAAGTGTTTATGAATTTCTAAAAAGCTGTTATCGTCAATTACTTTTTCAATCACTTCCCTGATATCATAAGGCTGATTGGCATTTTCAGGAATAATTGTATTTAATTCTGGTCTTGATTCAGAGCCCGTTGTTTCGTATGGAACGCTTGGTGCATCTTCCTCACAGTTTTGAGGAACATAGCTTAATATTTGTTTAATGTTATTGATGGCCTCAATTTCGTTAGCGCAGGCAAAATGGGTAACCCCACTTTTGCTGGCATGCGTCATTGCCCCACCTAATTCTTCAGAGGTTACTTCCTCATGTGTTACGGTTTTTACAACGTTAGGTCCGGTTACAAACATGTAGCTTGTATTTTCCACCATCAGGATAAAGTCAGTAATAGCGGGGCTATAAACAGCTCCACCAGCGCATGGCCCCATAATTCCGGATAGTTGCGGTATAACGCCACTCGCCCTTACGTTGCGGTAAAAAATATCGGCATAACCTCCTAAAGAAACAACGCCTTCCTGGATACGTGCTCCACCACTATCGTTTAAACCAATAAAAGGAGCGCCGTTTTTCATGGCAAGGTCCATCACTTTACAAATTTTTTCGGCATGGGTTTCAGATAAAGATCCTCCAAAAACGGTAAAGTCCTGAGAAAATACATATACTAATCTGCCATTTACTGTGCCATAACCTGTTACAACACCATCCCCCAAATACTGCTCTTTTTCCAATCCAAAATCTTTACTGCGATGTGTTACCATCATGCCAATTTCTTCAAAGCTTCCTTCATCCAATAAAAAATGTAACCGTTCGCGGGCAGTTAATTTACCTTTTTTATGTTGAGCATCTATTCGTTTTTGTCCGCCACCTAAAAGGGCTTCAGCTTGTTTTTGTTCTAGTAAAGATATTTTAGAATTCATAAGAGTTTAGTTTCTAATAGCAAAGCGTACTAAGTTTATAACTCATCACGCAAAGTTTTTGATAGTTAATTATAAGTTTTAAATATACAATTTTGGGTAAATAATTACGCTTTTTTTGGTCGGTGAAATGGTTTTTTATTTCCGGAATGCGAACCACCCGGTTTTGGTTTTCCGCCAAAGCTACGAGGCTTGTCAAATTTTTTCTTGGCAGCTTCAGGATTATATTCAGGACCTTTTCCGTATTGCTCAGGAATAGGCATTTTAATCACGTCAATACCCATTAAAGCTTCTATCTGTGCAAAACGGGGCTGATCTTTCTCATTGATAAAAGTAATAGCAACACCTTCCTTTGCAGCTCTTGCTGTACGGCCAATGCGGTGAATGTAGTCTTCCGGATCAGGTGGCGCATCAAAATTAACCACTAAGCTAATACCATCTACATCAATACCACGCGATAAAATATCTGTACCAATTAAAATACGTAAACGTTTTGCTTTAAAATCACGCATGATCTCTTCACGTTCCGGTTGCTCCAAATCAGAAGAAAATCCTTTAACGGAATAATTTAATGCTTTAAACGTTTGGTATAATTCTTTTACTTTTTCTTTGGTAGAAGAGAAAATGATTACAGAAGAAAAATCTTCATTTTTCAGGATCTCTTTCAATAAATTCTCTTTTTGATTATCGTATACCACATAAGCCTGTTGTACAATACCTGCGGCAGGTTTGGAAATAGCAATGTTAATGGATTCAGGATCGTTTAATAGATGTCCGGCCAGTTTCCTGATTTTAGGAGCCATGGTTGCTGAAAACATAACGGTTTGTCTTTTTTCAGGAACGTATTTTAAAATGGTTTTGATATCATCGGCAAAACCCATGTCCAGCATACGATCTGCTTCATCTAAGATTAAGTGTTGTATGGTATCAAATTTTACATCTCCCGATTGTAGCAAAGCGATAAGTCTTCCCGGTGTAGCAATCACAATATCCACTCCTTCGCGTAAAGCACTTGCCTGGCGTTCCCAGGTAATCCCATCATTTCCGCCATAGATACCAATGGAGCTTACTCCACAGAAATAAGCCATTCCTTCTATCTGTTGGTCTATTTGTAAAACCAGTTCACGCGTTGGGGCAATGATAAGCGTATTAATGCCATGTTTTTTTGTTTTAACGATCTTGTCTAAAACAGGTAAAACAAAAGCAGCAGTTTTTCCTGTTCCGGTTTGTGCACAGGCTATCAGGTCCTTACCAGCCTGTATTACCGGGATGGCTTGTTCCTGAATGGGAGTGGGTTGTTTGTAACCCATAGATTGCAGTCCGTCTATTAATGATTGATCGAAATTGAAGTCGTTGAATGTCAAAAGAATATATATTAATGAAGTTAATTTTTTAAAGGGCTAATTTACTATTTTTACGGCAATTATCGGCTTAATTCAGTCGAATGATTCGTTAAGTTAAACAGAGAAAAAATAGCATACTATTTGTCCTGTTGACAGGCAGAATGCTCTAAAAAATAAGAAATGCGTTGGATTAAAACCCCACATATAAGGACAGTTCATGGGTTTTCTACAAGACATGGGGGTGTTTCGCCTGAACCATTTTTTAGTTTAAATTTAGGAGGATCGGAAGATCTCCCTGAACATATTGCGGAGAATAGGAAACGGGCCTTAAACGATCTTAGTATTGATTTCGGACAGGTATCTTATTTGAATCAAATTCATAGTAATATTGTTTGCCAGGCTGCTATTGGAAGGCAAACAGGCGATGCTTTGGTAACCAATACCAAACAACTGGCCATCGCAGTTGGTGCCGCAGATTGTTATCCGGGTTTATTTTACGATGAAAAAAATGGAGTGATTGGTGCTGCACATTGCGGATGGAAGGGGACTTTGAACAGAATTATTAAAAATACGATTGATGAGATGCTTAAGCTGGGTGCGGAAAAGCAGCATATAAAAATAGCGATAGGGCAGGGCATTAGTATGGCAAAGTATGAAGTAAGAGAGGAGATAATTGCCGAATTTAAAGCAAATGGATTCCCGGAGTATTGCTGGCAAAATAAACACTTGGACTTATTGGCGGCTAATAAATTTGTAGCAATGGAAAGCGGTATTGCCGAAGAAAATATCTGGAGTATGAATCGCTGCACCACTGAACCGGATTTCTTTTCATATAGGCGGGATCATAAGAAAACAGGCCGTATGTGGGCATTGATTATGTTAACTTAAAGGTGTGATGCGGGCGGAGAAGGAATCTCATACTATCCTAACCGTGAGATTGCTTCATTTCATACGCAAGGATGGTAAAGCAAAATTCTACATTTTAACCATAAATTAATGCTTTCAAATAGTATTTTGTGTAATTTTAGACCATGAAAAAATATTCCTTCATACTTTTCTTCATTTTAGTATTGGTTGTAATTCCGCAGTTTGCAGAAGCACAATGTGCTATGTGTAAAGCAGCTGTACAAAGCAGTATGGATCAGCCAAACTCAGTAGCAAAGGGACTTAATAAAGGTATTTTATATTTAATGGCCGTTCCTTATGTGTTAATGGCCTTTATTTTTCGTAAGCAAATAGTATCTCTTTGGAGAGCATTGAGAGGAAAAAAAACAGCAGAGGTTGCTTCTACTGAAGAATAAACGATTAAATTTTTCTCCCACTTCTTACTAAAACATCAGACCCTTCCGCCAGTATTACCGAGTGGGGTGTTTTTTCTTTTAGAAAGGCAAAGCTAGTTCCGTAAAGAGCTTCAAAATCAATGTCCACTTCAAAATCATTAACCTTGTAGGTTTCCCAACGGGGATGTTCTACGGCATATTCGGATGTTTGTGTGGCAGAAAGTTTGGTGTAACCCCAATAGTGTTCGGTAATAAATTCTTCAATACTATTGGGAGCCATGAGGTTTAATTTCTTTTCGGCTTTACAGCGAATGAAATTATTTTTTTTATGATAGCGCCATCTGTATTCAATTTCCAGATCATGTTCATGTTCTACAATGGTATTACCCATTGGTAGGGTTACATAGTTTTCTTTGTAAAGAGAATTGGCAATAAAGGTAATGGCAGGTTTCGAAACAATTTCTTTGATGAAGGTGGTTCCACGGTTTGTTGTTCCGCCGGGAGTTTTATGAGTATTGTAAAAACGCAGATTGACTTCTTCAAAATCAATGTGGTATAATACTTTTATGCCTTTAATACGAGTGTTTAAAAACATAAAGCCTACAATGCTTACAAGGCATTTCCCCTGGTAAAGGTCAAGCTCTGTGTGGGCAGGTAAATAAGGCAAAAGGCTTTCAGGTTCCACTTCATAATTAATGATCAGCAGTTTTCTCCATTCAGCTTTTAAAAAGACTTTTTTTACCATTTTGTTTCAAATGGTTAATTCTCTAATAAAATGGTGTAATTAAAATCTACCAGATCATAGGTAAGTTGTGGCATTAAACTTTTTACAAAATCATTGCCATATTTTGTAAAATACATGCTGAAATTATCATAACGTTCCTGGGGTGTGTTATTAGGAAATAATTTTCCTTTAATGGTCCAAATCTGGTTTACATCGGTTTCCGATTTTTGTTTCAGGGAACGGTTTATTTTTTGTTCAATATGAACCAGGCCATTAATTGTTTTTTGTTTCTCCGCCTCTGTAGTGCCGGCAAGGGTTTTATCAATAGCAGAAACTGTTTCTAATATGGACGCGTAGATAGCATTTAATTGCAGTTTAGCTTCTTCTAAATTAATATCATCATGCTGTGTTTTAATAAATTGTTTGATCAATTCTTCGCCTTCTTTAAACGCATCTTCGGTAGTTAAATTTAATTTCTGTAATTTATTGTGAGCAGTTTTATCAATAAACATCACAAAGTTACGGGGCATTAAAATGGGGAATGTAGTTCCGTAATTTTCAAACAGGGTTTTGTATTCCAGCCAATAGGCAATTTCTCCGGGGCCGCCAACATAGGCAATATTGGGGAGTATATGCTGTTGGTATAAAGGCCTCAACACCACATTAGGGCTGAGTTTTTCAGGGGTCGTATCAATAATGGTTTCTAATTCTTTTTTAGAAAAAGTCAAAGTAGTGTTTACTACTTTATAATTCTCTCCGTCTTTTTCAATCCGTTCTCTTAATTGATGTTCTTTATAAAATGCATTGATTTCACGCGGATTAACCTGTACGGTATAATTTGCTTTTAGTTCATTAATACTTTTATTTACCGATGTAAAGGACGTGTTTTCAAAAATATCTTTTTTAAATTCTTCTTTAAATAATTGTTTAAGGTCTTTATCGTTTCCATCGAGTGTTATTAAACCATAGGTTCCAAACAGCTCATTTACCAGGTATCTTGTGGCATCAGCTAAATTAGAATGGTTTACATAGGCGTGTTCAAATAACTGAATAATTGTGTGTGCATGATCGCTTTCTCCTAAAATCGTTTTTAATTCCGCTATCACTTCCTGTAATCCTTCTGTACTAAATTCTCCTACACTTCCTTTTTGTGTTGTATTCCAAACTACTTTTTTGCCAAATACATGAATGTGATTGATCTCTTCAAAATCATGATCTTCACTGGCCATCCAATATACCGGTACAAAGTTTTTACCCGGGAAGTTTTCCGTTAATGTTTTTGCTAAATTAATGGTACTTACTATTTTATAGATAAAATATAAAGGGCCTGTAAAGAGGCATAACTGATGCCCTGTTGTAACTGTATAGGTTTGAGCGTTTTCTAATAAAGTGATATTGTTCCATGTAGCGGGGTGTGTATTCTCCACTAGTTTAGCCTGTCGGTCTAATGATTTGGTAAGAACCTGCCTGTTTACGGATTCAAATCTGTTTTTTTCCAGGTAAGCCTGGTAGGCTTGCTTATTAATATGGAAATGGTAAAATGATTTTACAGTTTCTTCGGCATTGATATAGTCGTTAAATAATCCTGAAAAAAGAGCGGTGTTTTTTAACGGAAGAGTTTGTTTTGTAAACATAGGTTATATGGTAGGAGATGATAAAAGTACATATCTTTTTAAGACGGACTTACGAATGCATAGAGTTTTTTGTTTTTTTCACATAACAAAAAAAGCTACCTGTCTTTCAACAGATAGCTTCTTTTAGTATCTGCAATTTTTATTCTGAAATAATTAATTTTTGAGTCTGAACTTTGTTGTCAATCGCCAATCTCACAAAATAAACACCATTACTTAGTTTTTGTTCACGCTTGGAAATGAAAATACTATGATCTCCACTTGCTTGCGCCACAGGCAAAATCTGAAAAACTGTTTTACCAAGTACATCTATGATCTGTAAACCTATTGTAGCCTCCGAGTTCAAGCGATAGCTTAAGGTTGCTGTTTCATTGCTTGGATTAGGGTAGATTATAAAACCGGAATTAGTGGATGTGTTTTCGTTTATGCCAACGGTTTCTGATAGGTTGATGTCGTCGATGTATACATTATTACTTGCAAAGCTTGATTTATACTGAAACTTAACACGCACATTACTTGTTTGAAAGAGCGCCGGGATAGGTAAGGAGTATTGAGTCCATATAGTAGATGCATTGGGAACGAAAGAAGAAGTGGTTACCGGATTATTAACGATGGTTGTTCCGGGATAGGTAGCCCTTAAAAACCAGGAACTACCACAGCTTGTAGAAAATAATACTTTCAGCTCATCTTTTATAGCTGCACTAACGGTAGTAGTAGAAGCCGTTGCCAGTTTAAAGGTGAAGGATTTATTTTGTGCGTTTGTCAGATCAAAAGAAGGACTTGATAATTCATCAATATCTTCTCCATAATTATGATACGCATTTAACCCGGCCGCATTAGTGCCTCCAATGCCGGCATTAGCTGTAAATGCCCATTTGTGGCCGTTATTATCATTATCGTTCGATTGCCATATATAATCTAATATAGTGGGGATTTCAAATCCTTCGATATACGAACCACTATATATAACATCAGCTGTTGTGTTATCCACTCTTATGTATTGTGTTTTGGTAACGGTACCGGTTCCTGCAGCATTTGTAGCGGATAAGCTTACCGAATAAATTCCGGTGGCACTATACGTCACACTTGGATTTGCTGCCGTTGAGGTGGCGGGAACACCTCCCTGAAATGTCCATACCCTGCCTGTTTCGGTTCCGTTTAAAATATTTTTTGTAAAGGTGATTGCATTTCCTTTACAGATATGTGTTCTGGAAGCTGAAAAATCAGGCACAGGTGTACAGGTGGTGGTTGGCCCTGAAATGCCTGTTGCAACAAGGTTTGCGGGAGACCATAAATTATTTCTTCCCGAAACAGAACTTTCAACCGCTAAACGCATCCGGTCTTTTTGCCCGGTTGTAAACATATTTGTACAGTAGGAATATTCCATAAAGTTTTGAATATTCTCAATCACGCCGGTTGATCCTAAAATGGACAGGTCATCTATTGTAAATTCTCCTAAGTTATCTTCCGCATTCCATGCATAAATTCTAAACGTAACCGGGATGTTTTTATTGGTGAACGAAGCTCCCGAAACATTAATGGTACTTCCTGTTTCCAATAGTGTAGCATCTGTTTTATAAAAGAAAATATTACCGGCATTTACACTTAAATTAGAATTAGCAGGAGTAATGGTAGCGGTTAAATTACTCGTAAAGCCATCTGCACTTGAGCGGATAGCATACGTCCTGGGACCTGTTGCCGATCGGTTCACCTTAAATTTTAAACCGTATAAACTCATGGATGAAGTCGTAAATTTTGGAGCAAGTGTTACTTCATAATATTTAGCTGGGTTAACTGTTCCCGTTAAAGCACTGTAATTGGTTTCTCCATTGGCAGCACCGGTTGGCCAATCAGAAAATGAAAAGGCATTGCTTACGCCCGAATTTGGAGAAACACCTGTCGCTAAAAAGGGTGTAACCGCTAAACTATCAAAAGCAGAGGGGAGTATAGAAGGATCTGAATTTCCGGAAGAAGTTGTAACGGCATTAAAATTAAACATACCTGTAGAAAATGTATCTATCATACAATCGGGTGTATATAAATCGGGGCAGGTAACATGTCCTTTGGTGATGGGCGTATCATTCACCAGATCATCGCCACAAGCCAGACCAACATTAATGGAAATGTTAATGGTTGTATTCCATGGATGTCCCAAATCAAGCCAATGGCCCACTTCATGCGTAATGGTTCGTGATTTATTCACACTGCTTGTGCCAATGGAGCCAACATAATCGGCTAGTACCATTAAACCGTCATGTACCGATAGCGATCCTGTAGCAGCAGAGGGGTAATACGCATAGCCTGCCCAGCCTTGCTGTAAGGCCTTTGCTGTCCATATGTTTAAATACTTATCACGTGGCCATGGATTTACTTTAGCGCTATCATCCCCGTAATTTGTTTTGCTTGTATAAATACGGTCAATACCATTTGTACAGTTTCCGTTGGGATCAAGCTGAGCCAACCTGAATTCAACCCTGATATCGGAAAGCAATCCTTTAAACCGGGGAATAATAGTATTGGTATCCGCATTTAATTTTCGCATATCAATATTTAAAATAGTAATGGCATCAGCAATCTGGGCATCAGAAATGTTCTCAGGTCCGTTTTGATGAAGCACATGAAAAACAACAGGAATGGTGTACACCGTTACACTTTGAATCCCTTTACGGGCTTTTGCCTGCGAAGTGTAAGCATTTTCCATATCAATAAATGATTGTAGCATTTCGGGATGTGTCATAAATAATTTTTGAATGGCTTCATCTGTTCCGCAATGTTTTAGTTCCTGTGCTGATATGCTGGTTATAAAAGCAGTAAATAATAAGGTGATGAATAAAAATGTTCTCATGTATCGAATAGTTTGATCTATACCAAAGATATAAATTATACGGAAATGACATCATCCGGAAAATGTACCCGATTTAGGGGTTTTGACCTCTGTTCCCGCTAATGAGGGTGAAATAAAATTAACTTTCACACATTTTAATCCCTTTTTCCACGCCTAATTAACAGTAAAAAAGCTGTTTTTCAGTAGTTTACAAAAAAAGAGGATTCATTTTGTGAATTACGGCCGTTTTTGTTAATAACACAACTTTAGTACGCCCTAAAGCCTTTGTATTTTTATGTGTTAAACAGAACTATTTTAATGAGTTTACAGGTTAATGTAAAAGATTTACTATCAAATTTATATCACAACCGTGGTGTAGTGGAATTGTTATTTGGACAACGCGACCAGATAACCGTGAATGAATTATTGGGGCGTGATGATATTACGGAAGAGCAATATAAAAAACTCATTTCTCTTGATATTTTATTTGAGTATGAAAACATTGTGAGTTTGAACGACTCCGTTGTTGCCATGTTCGAAGATTTTATGGAGATAGGGGAAGTTACTCCGGGCTTTATCAACGATTACATCAATGAGCTCAAGCGCCACATTTCCTTTTACCAGGAAGCCCGTGAAATGCGCTTTTTAAGAAGTATTAAAAAGTACCTGAAGCGGATCAATTCAACGTTAACACGGGAAATTATTAAGCTTCAAAAAAATGTAGATGATACTTACAAAAACGAAAGTAACTACCGCATTAAGCTTCAAAAACTGGAAGATTACCGTGAGAAACGTGATACCATTATTGAGTTCATTAAAAAAACAACGGATATTGTTGATGAAACAAGGAACCTGTTTACGATTACCAACGACAGCGAATTATTTGGTATCGTATCAGCCCTTAAATCAAGTTTAATTGAGAACCTCGATTTCTTAATTGAGATCCAAACCGATATTACGGATTTCATCAATAAAATACAGTTCCAGCTCGATGTTTACAAAAAAGCACAACGTTTAAAAGAAGTAAAAGATCATGGAACCCTACATTTTAAAACCAATTTCAGGGAAATAGTTGCAAGCATCAATACCTTAAAACACAACGGGCATAAAACCCCTAAAACAAAAATTCCTATCGACTTTTTATATAGCGATGATGGACATGTGTTGTGTAAACGGATTTCTGAAAAGTATAAGATTACCCGTTTAATGGTGCGTGGCCTGGCCGATAAAATGGCAGGTAACTTTAAGGATAAAGGCCTTGAACAACAAATAAAATTGGATACCGAAAAATTAGTAGAGCGGTTTCTAATACAAACCAAGCATAATTTATTTGAATATTTAATAGAATATAAATTCCCGAAAGCTATTGGTAATGTAAGTTTTGAAGAGCGATTGTCTTTATTTGTTGAAATTGCTATGGAATACCAGACACAGCTCGATTTTAAATACCGCTTACAGTACCACGATTACATTGATTCCGAAACGAAAACACAAAAGCGTTTGGGTTATACATTGATTTTGCCGGTTAAGGAAAAAGCGAAAAAAGAGAAAGCGAAATAGATTGAAGAGAGAGGAGACAAAGATCAAAAATTTGTTTAACTCATAATGTCAGTTCGAGTGCGACGCAGGGGAGTATCGAGAACTAAATGAATTTTAAAATAAAAGAATAATCCGATCAATACAGAGTATGTATTTATGTGGTTCAAAAAATAAAAACTAATGGAAGAATATAATTTTAATTTACCGAAACAAACGCATGATATTTTTGCTGTTATGGCTCGTGGTGCTTTTATATCAAGCAATGGGAGCAGAGATGGTATGAACCGTTTGTATGACGTCATCAACAATCCTGAAAATTTTGACAGGTTACAGGCGTACTTCAACGTGATCCGTTATAACATTGAAAGAGGAAATAACTTTTTTTATTTTTCTAAATTAAATGAACCAAACAGCGAGATAGAAAAAAAACTGGAACGTTTCGAACGTTACATCGATATCATCGATTTGTTTGCGAGTATGGATAATAAAATCGGGATTGGTAGCAGGTTTCGTCCGGGTGAAATTGCAGAAGAATGTAACGCCAATGTGCGTTTGAAACAAAAACTTCAAAAAATCCCTTTATACCGTTCAGAAACATTACATAATAAAGTACGTGAGATCTGTGATTTAATGAGCCGTGATTCTTTTTTGGAATTGGAAGACGAAAAAACAGAATCCTATAAAGTATTGGATTCATATACTTACTTGTTGGATATCATTAATTCTGTAGCGATATATGAAGAGAGCGGATTAAACGGGGATGACGCCCAGGGATTGATTTATAACTAGTCATTTGTATCTGAAAAATTAATATTAACCATAAAAGATATATCATGATAAAACCACTATTACTCCTGATTATTATTGCAACAAGCAATAGCCTTTTTGCGCAGGCAAAGTACAGTACAGCTTCCGATGATTTTGTTGCCTTTCATGCCAACATTGCTGCGGCAGAAAGAATGTATAAAAACGATTCGTTGTTACAGGCCTATGCAAAGTACGATATTGCCTTTACAGGATATACTGGTGCCATTAATCCCTCACACTATTTTAAAGCTGCTTTATGTGCTCTAAAGATCAAAGAAGAATTTAAAGCCTTGAACTACCTGGAAAAAGCCATTACGAATGGTTATGATGTGGATAGCTCAAAGAAAGATGATGTAATATTCTATAATAAAAACACAAAAAAAGATTACGCGGAGAATATTGCCAAATGGGAAGCGGCAAAAGAAGCCGGAAGAAATTATGAGTGGGAAGGGCAACTTTACGCTACCCTTGAAGCGAATAAAAAATACAATACAGGTACATATAAAACAGCAACAGATTTTTGTGTAGCGTGTTTAAAAAATCCGAAATGTAACAGAACATTGCCCGACTATTTATCGAAATACCGTTTGGTGAAGGAAAAAATGAAAATGGATTCTATTACAGGAGCTACGCTTTTAGCGAACATTCAAAAGTATGGTTTTCCTAATATGAAAATAGTGGATAAAGGAGCCTGTGATATTGCAAGAAGTATTTTATTGAATTGTGATTACGATAAAAAAAATGAACGCCTTAATGAATTACTATTCAAAGCCCTGGTAGCAGGACAAATATCACCTTCTTTTTACGCACAGTTAATAGACAGGAGAAACTTATTTAACGGAGCACCTCCCGAATTTTATGAGCCGGTGTTGGGATATGAAAAACTAACGGTAAAGGAGTTTACCCCGGCAAATGCAAAAAGAAAAGCAATAGGATTGTATAACGTTATGGTGCCTAAACCTACAGATCTTAAAGGATTAAATATGAATGATCCAAAGACTATAGCAAAAGTATATAGTAGTTTATATGATTATTAATAAATAGCAGATGCTTTACATAAGGCATATATAAAAGAATTAGCGCAGATCGATAAAAATAAAAGGACATGGAAAACAACGTAAGAATATTAAATAGAATTGTACAAATAAACATTGCAAACATAAAGTATGCGGATATAGAACTAAGTGGAAATACGTGTTTTGTTGGAACTAACAACTTCGGTAAAACATCTTTACAACGTGCTATTTTGTTTTTTTACAGTGCCAATAGCCGTGGTTTAGGGATCTCTGCTTCTCAAAAACCATTCGAAGAACATTATTTCCGCTACGAGAACTCTTATTTAATTTATGAGATCAGTACAGAAGACAAACCATTTTTTGTAATCGTATACCGTCACAATAAATTGGTATTTCGTTTTGTGGATGCTGCGTATAGCCCTGATTATTTCTTTAATGAAAATGATGAGGCTATCAAAATTAAAGAAGTGATTGCAGGTTTCGAAAAAAGAGGCATCTTTATTTCTAATCAGATTGATACTTTTGAGCGTTACCGTAATGTTTTATATGGTACAGAAACCGATAAACAATTAACGAAGTTCCATATCCTTAAAGGAAATGAGAAATACCAGAATATCCCGAAATCGATTACGAATGTTTTCTTAAGCTCTAAAAGCAGCATCGATAGCCGTTTTATCAAGGATTTTATCGCGAACTCACTTACTACAGAAAACAGTTCTATTAAATTAGAACAGGTAGAACGCCAGTTACGTCAGTTCAATGAAAAGTATTCGGATATTGAAACCTATCTGAAAAAAGAATCCCAGCAGTTAATTGAATTCATTGATAAGAAATATGACCAGGTGCATATGCTGAAAGGTGCACAAATGGAAATGGCTGATAAACTGGGAAGTAGCTTGCGTTACGCAGAAACTCAGAATGAAACGGTTATAAAAGCAGCGAAAGAAAAAGAAGAAGAGATAGATAGATTAGCTGAAGGGAACGAAGAACAAAAAACGAACCTTGAAGAAAAACAAAAAGATGTAAGGGAAGAAATTGGTTACTACGACAGAACCATTCGCGAAGCCAATAAAAAACTAAAAGAGTACAAAGAAAAAAACATTGAGCAGGCTGTTGAGAAAAATGCAGAACGTGAAAAGCTTCAGGTTGACCTTAATATAGCACGTCGTGAATATGAATCTTTAACTTCCAATGTACAGAACATTGAAATGAAGTTCTCTTCATTGATTGAGCAATTGCGGAATGATAAAACAGCTTACATCAACAAGATCAATTCCCGCACCGGTGAAATCTTTAACCATTATAACGAATTACAGTTACTCCAAAAAAATGAATTCAGTAAAAAAGATGCTGAATTAAAACAAAAGCGTGAAGAGTCGTTGGTTAACCTTAACGCGGAAGTAACCTCCAAACAAATTGAATTTAATGAGTTAAAAGCCGAAGAAAAAGTAATTCGTAACACCCGCTTTTATGAGAATGAAATTAAAGGCCAGGAAACAGAATTAGCAGAGCTGAGAGCGATTAACTACAAGAATAAATCGGAGAGAGCGATCAAAACGAATTTAGTTCAAACTAACCAAAAGGAATGGGAAAATTTAGAACTGAAATTAAAATCAGCTTTATCAGGGCAAATACAAAAAACCAATAACGATATTATCCGTTTGAAGACGGAAATTAAAACCATTGAAGAAAAATTAAATGTTCAGCACGATGCATTATATGGCTATTTAGAGAAAAATGTAAAAGACTGGCATACTACCATTGGTAAGGTGGTTAATGAAGAGTTATTGTTCCGTACGGATTTAAATCCAACAAAATCAGACGAAAAAGGCGTTTCATTTTACGGACTGAATTTAAAGCTGGATGGTGTTAATGTAGTTTCTAAAACCATTGAAGAATACCAGTTTGAGAAGAACGAACGTTTAGCTGCTATCCGCGATTTGGAAGAATCATTAAACCAATTCCAAACGGCGAATAACGAAGAGAAAATGGTTGCTGCCGATAAATTCGGGAAGCAATTAGGAGAATTAAAAGAAGACCTTAAAGTATTAAACTATTCTTTAGAGTTAGCCGACAAACGCGAGAAAAAACTAATCCTTGAAATTGAAGACTGGAAACAACGTGCCAGTTCTGAAGTAGAAGAATCTTTAACGGGAAACAAGCAAAAAATCAATTTAATTGAAGAAGAATTAGCGATCTTAAATAAGAAGAAAAACAATATTCTTAATGACTTCAATACACAATTAGATAAGCTGAAAGCCTTTAATGATGAACGTTTGGCTGATTTGAAAAACAGGCAGGAAACGGAGATCAGCGAGCTGGAAGTTGAAAAGAAAAATCAGGTTAAGGAATACGAAGAAAAAGAAAGCTCTTTAAGTAATGAAAAAGAATCGAACTTTAAAGAGAAAGGGGTTGATAGCAAAGAGATCAAAAAAATTGATGCGCGTATTAAAGAATTGCAGGAAGCCTTAAAAGAAATTGAACAATACTCTCAAGTAGTGAGTGATTACCTGAAAGATAAACGTGAGATCTTTGATAAATTACCTGACTTAATTCAGAAGAAAGAAGAGTATGTAAAATCGGCCAACGATTTAACGGCCGAATTGGAAGAAATAGCGCGTAAATACAATGTACGTCGTATGGAGTTGAATAAACAAAAGCGAACATTGGAAGAAGAATTAATCGAGTTTAATAACGGGATAAATTACTTTACGAAGAATTTCCGGGAAACGCCGGTATTCAATAAATACGCGGATATTATTGACAGGGCAGAACCTAAAAAAACGAATTACAGTGTAATGGATCTGTGTACTCAGCTTTTGAAAAATGATTCGCATTTTAATGAAGAGTATGGGGCATTTCAGCGGTATGTAAATGAATTTTCAGGAAAATTCCGTATCGATAATCACTTTAACTTTATGATTCGTAATGACGCCACGCAAGGCGAGTACGAACGTTTTGCGCAAAACCTGCGTTCATTCATCAACGAAAATAAAATTGAATTATCCATTGCAGAAACAGCGACGCAAATTGGGTTGGTAACGGATAGTATTGCTACTAAAGTAAAAGAGCTGAGCGGACAAAAAGATAAAATTCAGCATATCATTACATTGATTGCGGAAGATTTCAAAAAAGCAGAATTTGAAGAATCCAAACTAATTGAATTTATTAAAATACGTTTAGAAGATTCAGACAACAAAGTATATAAATTATTGAAACGCATCCAGGAGTTCCGTGAAGAGAATGGATTGGTATATAACGAAGGATTATTTAATACGGATTTCGCTACTCACAAAAATAAGGAGATCAGCTCACGTGCCGTTAAATTATTGGATCAGTTACGTACCTCGATTAAAGAACAGGAACAGGAAGAAATTCGTTTACAGGATCTGTTTGAATTACGATTCAACATTAAAGAAGGGATGAATGAAACGGGTTGGACTCATAAAATTGACAGTATTGGTAGTACAGGAACTGATATTTTGGTGAAAGCCATTATCTATATCACCTTATTACATGTCTTCATTAAAGAGTCTTCACACCGTGGTAGTACCGACTTTAAAGTACATTGTATCATTGATGAGGTTGGACAGATTTCTGCGCATTACTTACGTGAATTATTACGTTTCGCTAAAAACAGAAATATTATGATGATCAATGGTCTTCCTAATAAATCAGGTTTGGAAGCGCATTATAAATATACGTACCAGTTCCGTAGAGAAGAAAACAACAATGTGCGGATCTTCCCAAGTATTGTAACGGAAGTAGAAGCTTAGTAAATGAGCGATAAAAATTAAGATGCACCTGTTGGGTTTAAAAGCCTGACAGGTGTTTTTTTATGGCTGTTCTGGTTAGAAGAGTGAGAGCAATTTTAATCTTACAGGTAAGCAATCATAATATCATATCCATACTTCAGGATCATTAAGCTTACAATAACCAGGAAAATAACACGTACAAATTCATTTCCTTTTCTCAATACTAAATGGCTACCAATATAGCTGCCAATGATATTAAATACAGCCATTAAAATAGCTAAGGGTAAAATGAAAAAACCTTGTTTTATAAAGACGATAAGGGCGGAAATGTTTGTGATACAGTTTACAATTTTAGCATAGGCCGACGCTTTCACAAATTCAAACCCTAAAACAACTACGAAGCCTAATACAAAAAAACTTCCTGTACCGGGGCCAAAGAACCCATCATAAAAGCCTACACTAAAGCCAATTAAAGCGCCATAGCCCATTTGTTTTTTCAGAGAAAGTTCTTTGGTTTGAGTAGAACCTAAATTCTTTTTTACAAAAGTGTAAATGGCAATAACAATCAGGATGACTAAAATGAGAGGTTTTAAAATGGTACTATCCAGATGGCTGACAAGCTTTGCGCCAAAAAAAGAAGAGATAAAACAGCTTGCGGAAATAACCGCCAGGAGTGGAAAATTAAAGGATACTTTTTTAGCATATTTAATGGCAGAAATGGCAGTTCCCGCAAGAGCCGCTATTTTATTTGTTCCAAACAGCAAGGGTAGGGGAGTAGAAGGGAAGGCAATTAATAAAGCCGGTAATTGGATGAGTCCGCCGCCGCCAACAATGGAATCAATAAAACCGGCAATAAATGCAAACAGAGCCATTAACGCAATGGTTATGTAACCATAGTCTTCTAAAAACTGATTGATATTCATACTGGCTTTGTCATAATTGCGAACACTAATTTAAATAAAGAAATGGTTTAGCACCCGCCTATTTTTTGAATAGTAACGATCTTATTAAATGTGTATTTTTGAAACACGCAATAACATGAAAATTTTAGTACTGGATAATTACGATAGTTTCACTTATAATTTAGTCCATCTCATGGAAAAAATTTCTGAGGCATCTATTGACGTATTCAGGAACGATAAAATTTCTTTAAAAGAGATAGAACACTACGATAAAATTGTTCTTTCTCCGGGGCCTGGATTACCAAAGGATGCAGGGATTATGCCTGAACTTATTAAAGCATTTCATTCTTCAAAATCAATTTTTGGGGTATGTTTGGGGATGCAGGCCATTGGCGAGTTTTACGGTAGCACTTTAAAAAACCTGGAAAAAGTCATTCACGGGCAGGCACTACCTGTATTAACCCAACAAACTGGTATGTTTGCAAATTGCCCCAAAGAATTTTTAGTAGGGCGTTATCATTCATGGGTTGTGGATGAAAAAACCTTACCCAAAACATTAGAAATAACGGCAGTAGATACTTCGGGGCATATAATGGCCTTACAACACATCAGTGATCCTGTTTCCGGAGTGCAGTTTCATCCAGAGTCGGTGTTATCCCAATACGGGGAACAGATCTTTAAAAACTGGTTAGTGGGTTAATTAAGAACTGCAACAATTTTGCTCATAAAAAAAGGCTTCACACATTGCGAAGCCTTTTCAATCATTGAAAAAAATATTACATTTTTCTGATATCTAATTCATTGATAATATTGGTTGCACCACCTAATTTTTCAACGATCCATAATAAATAACGGACATCTAAATTAATCGTACGGTTCAGGTCTTTATCAAATGCTATTTTGTGACTTAACGCTTCATAATTACCGTCGAAAGCCAGACCAATTAATTCACCTTTCGCATTAATAACAGGAGAACCTGAGTTACCACCGGTAATATCGTTTGAGCTGATAAAAGATACTACTACATCTTTTGCAATAGGATCAGCATACTGACCGAAATCTTTTGCTTTAGCTAATTCAATTAATTTTGCCGGAGCATCAAATTCATAATCTCCCGGTTTGTATTTTTCTAACACACCGGTTAACGTACAGATATAGCTATATTTTACAGCATCTCTAGGCGAATACGATTTCACTGCTCCGTAACTCACACGCATGGTGAAGTTAGCATCAGGGTATAATTTTTTGTTTTTATTCATTTCTAAAATCCCTTTTAAATACGATTTCCCTAATACAAAATTCTGAGAGGTAAAATCAGCATATAACTTGGCATATTTAGTATTGAAGTTTGTATTAAAAGCATTTGCCATCATAAAAGCGGCATCTTTATGTAATACTGCTGTATCAGGATTAGCTACTAAAGCATCCCATTTCGCGTCATCTAAAAATGCTGTATTGCTAAATACATAATTAGAAAATGCATCGTAAGTAGCTTTGGTTTTTAAGTCGCCGAATTTAGTGTTTACCATACTGTAAAAACCTGCCGGGTGTTGTGCTGCATCAATATCATTATAGTAAGCCTGGGTTACATAGGATAAAATGTTTTTATCAGACACGATGTTTTCCGATTTAATAAAGTTTGTACGGGCTGTTTTTGCTGCCTCTACTGCTTTAGTAATATCTTCTTTGCTAACATCTTTTTTAGAAAGCGTTACATCCAGTTTTTGTAATGAAGAAGCAAAGGCGATTAAAGGAGAACCAAAAATACCTTCCGTCATATACACTCTTTGTTTAGCGTATGGACGCCATGCATCATACATCTTTTGGTATTCGTTAAATAAGTTTTCGTATTCAGGTTTTCCTTTAGCCCACACTAAAAATGCCGCTTCGTTAGCCTGTTTTTCTTCGTAAGTTTTAAATTTCAACAATTGTTTTGATTCTCCGTCAAAAAATTTCCAGTAGTTGGCTACACCTGCATAATATCCTGCTAATTGAATTTTTACAGCTGGACTTTTTTTCATTTCTTCCAGCATATATTTTAAACGTGCATCACGTAAGCTTACCAGTGAAGGATTTTCGATATCTGTTTTTAATTTAACACCAAAGGAAGTTTCATAACGGTTAGTTCCACCGGGGTATCCCCATATCATCGTGAAATCGCCATCTCTAACACCTTTAATAGAAACAGGCAAAGAATATTTTGATTTTAAAGGAATATTATCAGCCGCATAGTCTGATGCTTTTCCTTCTTTGTTAGTGTATACACGGAAAATAGAAAAATCTCCCGTGTGGCGTGGCCATTCCCAGTTGTCTGTATCGCCACCAAATTTCCCAATACTCTCAGGAGGTGTGCCTACTAAACGAACATCTTTATAACGTTCATACACAAATAATAAAAACTGGTTAGCCTTAAACATAGAAGAGATACGGCCTTCGTAAGCTGAACCTTCTGTTTCTTTAGCTGCCATTTCTGTTAAAATGCCCGGTAGTTTTTGAGTTAATTCAGCATTAGGAATGCTTTTAATTTTTTCATTTACTTTATCGGTAACATCAACAATTTTTATTAAAAATTGAGCGTGTACTCCCGGAGCATAAATTTCTTCTGTTTTTGCTTTTGCCCAAAAACCATCTTTCAAATAATTATGTTCAACTGTACTTGCTGCTGCAATGGCATTATAGCCGCAATGGTGATTTGTGAAAATCAACCCTTCTTTACTCACGATTTCTCCGGTACAGCCACCGCCAAAAATAATAATGGCATCTTTAATACATGCTTGATTAATGCTGTAAAGTTGTTCTTTACTCACTTTCAACCCTTTTTTTACCATATCGGCATATACTTGTTCGCCTAATAACATAGGCAGCCACATACCTTCATCGGCTCGGGCAATGGGTTTACATATAAATGAAAACGCAACAATAAATAGAACAATTTTCTTCATGTCAGTTCGGTTTAGTTTAATTCGGACGCTAAACTAAGAGAAAAATTTAATTTGACCTTGTATTTTAGATAAACGCCTTTTTTTAGGGATAATCGACAGCTTTTAGGGTATGAATGTTGTTTGCCCCATTTTAATCAAATTAGTGTATATACATTTGTTGATGAGAGGGACGGATTACCTATAAAAAAGCAAGTTTTACTTAAACAAACTTACTCTTAGGAACGATGGTACAGGTGAATCTCGATACACAGGTTAGCTCCTCTGCCTCATTGTAAATTTTGATATCCCATACATGGTTTCTGCCTGAAATATTGAGTGGTGTACAAATACCCTTTACATTACCCGATAACACTGCTTTAATATGGTTGGCATTAATTTCAACCCCCACTCCGATAAACAATTCCTGGTTCACGACCAGTAAGGATGCTACGCTTCCCAGGGTTTCTGCCAGGGCAACATTTGCCCCGCCATGCAATAAACCAAAAGGCTGTTTGGTACGTTCATCCACGGGCATTGTCGCCACTAAAAAATCAGGACCGATTTCTGTAAATTGAATACCAATAGTATCGCCTAAGGTGTTTTTGCCTAAGGCATTAATGCTTGTAAGTTCAGGGAGGCTATGCCAGATGGAAGAATTCATGTGTCGTTTAAAAGAACGAAACTACATATAAATTTTAAATTTATGCATACCCTCTTTATGAGAATAAGTTACCTGCCAGTTAAAGAAATCAACTACCTTTTTAATGAGCGATAAACCCACTCCCAGCGACCCGGAAGTAGAGGTTTTATTGAACCGTTCAAAAATAAACTGCTTATCAATTTTACCGATAGGGCTTGTATTTTCAATAGAGAAGGTATTTTCATCGATCACTATTTTAATGATCCCATTATCATCAAGGTTGTATTTAATGGCATTGATAAATAAGTTATTTAAAAGGATGGTAAGCAACACAGAGTTAACTTCCTTTTTAATCAGTTTATTGTATTCCTTTTGGATAGAAATATTTTTTGCTTCAATAAAATCGGATAGCACTTCCAGCTTTTCATCAATGGCTTCTGTGAGATCGATTTCCGATTTATCAATAAATTGTTTGTTTTCAATACGGGTTAATAAGATGAGAGCTTCATTTAACTTATACATCCGTTGTGTAGCCCTGTAAGCCTGTAGCAAATGCTCATGTTGCTTTTCGGAATAATTATTTTCCTGTAATAACAATTCCAGTTTGGTGCTGATGATAGATAAAGGAGTTTGCGCTTCGTGCGATACGTTTTCCGTAAATTCTTTCAGGTTATAATAATCCAGTTGAATTTGTTGAGTGAGGTCTTTTACGGTATCGTTCAGTAAATGAAATTCATCAATATCGTTATGCTTAAAAACGATATTCTCGTTTTTCTTGATATTCCATGTTTTAATTTTAGAAAGCGTATCATAAAACGGAGACCATATAAATGCAGAGATGTAACGATTGAGTAAAAACAGAAAAAAGATGGAGGCCGCTAAAAAAATAAGTACTACCCCAATAATATATTCCCCCATTTTTTTTCCTTCCGATAAGGAAATACAAACCGTTACTTCATAAGCCTTATCGTTGATGGTGGTTTGAAACAATAATTCCCTTTGGGTAACTACTTTGGAATTTGGTTCGGTTTCTTCCGCATCCCCTATCTTTTTCTCAACATACTCAACAAACTGATTATCAAATATGGTTTGCTTATAAATCTCTTTAATGTAGATTTTTTGCCCGATATTGGAAAGAAATTCTTTTGGGGGAATCCCTTCTCTGAGGCCTTTAATGATCTTGCTTTTAGCCCCTACCAGTTGGGTATCCACATCCTTGTCTAATTTGGTAATAATAACCTGGTATACCACAAATACCCCCAGAGTAAAGAGTAGGGTAGTAGTAATGGAAATGTAGATATTGGATTTAGTAAGGAGCTTCACCGGACATTATTTATCATTAAAGATACAAAAAAGACTAGTCTTTAAATTTATAGCCCATGCCATAAACCACTTTTATATAATCTTTTAAGCCGGCCTCATTTAATTTTTTCTTTAAATTTTTTATCTGGCTATAAACAAAATCAAACGAAGAGGCCATTTCTGCTTTATCGCCCCATATGGCATCTGCTAACGCTTCTTTTGTAATAAGGTGTGTAGGATTACTGGCCAGGTACACTAAAATATCATATTCTTTTTTGGTGAGCTGAAGCTGATTTTGATTGGCTGTTACTTTTTTTTCTGTAGTATCAATTTCCAACCCATCAAATACAAGGGAGTTTTTGCCCCCAAAATTTCGCCTTCTCAATACGGAATAAAGCCTTGCATTTAATTCTGATAAATGAAAAGGTTTTGTTAAATAATCGTCTGCCCCAATCTTCAATCCGGTAAGTTTATCTTCAAGGGCATTTTTTGCAGTTACAATAATCACTCCCATTTCCGGGAATTGCTTTTTAATATGTTCAACAATCTCCATCCCCGATCCATCAGGTAAACCAACATCAATAAGAGCACAGCTATATACCGTATCCGTTAGCTTTTGTAAGCTGCTTTTTACGGTTGTTGAAAAGTCGCACTTATATCCGTTTTCGGATAAATAATCTACTACGTCTTCACGTAATGACTTTTCATCTTCAATAATTAAGATTCTCATAGAAAAATTGTTTCGTTAAAATTAGCAGGAAAATCCAATAAAGAGGAATTTCCAAAAAAATTTCAGTTTTGGAGAGTGTATTATTCATAATATTGTACGCTCATAAATTTTAGACCTTCTGTTATGAAAAGAACCGCCCTGGTATCCATTTCCCTGCTCCTGCTTGTGATCTGTTTCTCATCGGCTACTGTACTTCAAAATAATGGCATAGCCGGCTTTACAGGCTCTCCAGGGGAACAAACTTGTTTTAACTGCCATGCTACCAATGCACTTAACACCGGCGGAGGCACTATTACAATAGCTACTACACCGTCTATAACCGCTAATCAATATGTTCCGGGTACAACCTATACAGTGGATGTAACCATTGCCAAAACAGCGATATCCTTATTTGGTTTTGGCACAGAAATACTCAATAGCAGTAACGCAAATGCAGGAACCATTTCGGTATTAAACAGCGCCCAAACTAAGTTACTAACTTCTGCCGGTAAAACCAATATTGTTCATCAACTAAGTGGTGGGGCATCACCCGATACTAAAACCTTTTCTTTTAAATGGCTTGCACCTGCCACGGCGGGAACTGCTAAAATATATGCCGCAGGTGTAGCAGCAAATGGCAATAACGGAAGTAATGGCGATTTTGTATACAGTACTTCTTTAATTTTATCAACCCCTGTAGGTATCGAAGAAAAAGAAGTAAAGATGCATTTAACGGTGTATCCTAATCCGGCAACAGACATGATAAACCTGGCGTACACCCTTGCAGAAGAAGCGCAGGTACAATGTGAACTTACATCGTTAAACGGAACTAATGTTAAAACTTATTTTAACATTAAACAGGCGGCAGGCGAGCAAAACCTTGTACTGGATATCCCTTCATCTGTTGCTAAAGGAATCTATTTGTTAAATTTAAACGTAAATACTAAAAAACTGAGCCAGAGGATTATTATTAACTAGTAGTTTACTATTAATTTTATAAATTTGATTTTATAGAGTTGACTTCAGATCGGGATGGATTGACTCACTTGTACCACATGCATAAACTATGAAAAAAACTGTATTCGTTATTTTAGCTATAAGCCCTGTTTTATTTTTCAATTCATGTACTAAAGATCTAGGCAAAAACCCCGCATTAGTTTCTTCGGTAAATACAAATACGGTTATTTGCGACAGTATAAAGTATAGTACGGCTATTCAAGCTATTATTAATAACAGCTGCGCTACACCCGGCTGCCATGTTCCTGGTGGAACCGGAACCGGTGATTTTACAAGCTATGCCGGTGTTTTCGCCAAAGTTTCCTCAGGTTCGTTTAAAGCCCGTGTCATTGATGGAACCCCTGGTTTTATGCCTGCTTCGGGAAGATTACCTGATGTGGATATTCAGAAAATTCAATGTTGGCTGAATGCCGGAGCGCCAAATAATTAATGACCTTTTTTTTCTGTTTTATTTTTTTCGATCATGCTACCTGCATTCGCTTGAAACGGTGCAAGGCTATATCTTTCATGTACTTCGAGCATTGCTGCTAAAACCAACTGAGAATAATTTTGAGAGGCCGATCTGAAATGTTTTGTCTCCGTTTTCCATAAGGTATAAATTAAATCCATATTACCTTCGGTAGGCATAAAGGTAAATAATGCTTTTCTTACATTACCTGCCCCGGCATGATAAGAGTGCATTACCAGTAACCTGAACCACAGATCAGTTTCTTTATAATCCTTAATCCCCAAAGAATCTAAAATTTGCTTTGTTTTTGGGATGCATATTTTTTTGATAAGGCTTGATGCTGCATAAGCGGATCGGTCGAAGTCGGCACGCTCATCAACAGTTTTATTAACTTTTAATCCAAATAAACGCGCTACATCTTTCATTAACTGAAAAGAACCGTAAGCACCCGCGTTTGATTTCTGTAATTTATTAGGACTCTCGATCAATAAAATTGATTGTGCATACCAAGGGTCTACACCGTTATCTATAAAGTCATTAATACCTTTATGAAAGTTGGCGGATGCTTTATCAAAATCATAAAAAAAACTTTTACCATTGGTTTGTAAGATCCTTGCTGAATCAGATAAACAATAGGCTGACCTCAAACTATCCTTAAAGAAATTTTTCTGATCAGGGTTTAAAGAATCCCATTTACGGATGCATACTTTTTGAAGTACTTTTCTGTTTTCTGGTAAATTAAGTAAGGCCGAATCTTTATTCAGTCTCATAATGTTTCTCCAGAAGATCACATTAGAAAGTGTATCACATCCCAGTTCGTACATCTGGGCATTATAAATGAAGTCGGAATTAGTAGTGGTAACTTTATTAGGGACAATAATAACCTCATCTCTTAAACTATAAGAGTTGCCTGTAGAGGGCACCAATAAATTACTATCGGGCGGAGCCACAAATAATTTTAAGGTAAACGCGATGGAAATAAATAGTTGCATGAGTTTATAACATCCAAAAGATACTGGTATAATAGCTAAATACGTAAAAAGTGTCAGTGATTTTTTCAACAATTTTAATTTCATTACCTTTCAAAAATACCACCATTTAGCTCGTTTCAGCATTTGATAGTATACGTATATAAGGAAAAGATGTTCTGTTTACGACCCGTTAAAAAACGTAAATGATTGATTGTAAGCTTATTAATTAAATAGTGAATTTGAAGAAAATTAAAAAATGATGCAAAATAGTTTAAAAATCAAATAATTAGCCTATATTTGCAGCCCTAATTTAAAAATAAATAATAATGGAAAAACGCTATGAGACGGTCTTCATTTTAACTCCCGTTTTGTCTGAAGATCAGGCAAAGGAGGCCGCAAAAAAGTTTGAAAAAATCCTAACGGATTTGGGAGCGAAAGTTAATCACAGAGAAAACTGGGGCCTAAAAAAATTGGCTTACCCAATTCAAAAGAAAACAACAGGTTTTTATCACCTAATTGATTACACTGGAAAAGGAACTGAGATCGCTGAATTAGAATTACAGTTCAAACGTGACGAACGTATTTTACGTTTCTTAACGATTGCATTAGAGAAACACGGAGCTACTTGGGCTGATAAAAGACGTGGTAAATTATCTGAAGCAAAAACTGCAAAATCAACTAAAAAAGCAGAGGCTTAATTATTAATCCAAAAAAGAAATTAGAAAATGGCAAAAAATGAAGTACGCTTTTTAAATCCTCCTACAGTTGAGGCTAAAAAGAAAAAATACTGTCGCTTTAAAAAGTTAGGTATTAAATATATTGATTATAAAGACGCAGACTTTTTATTAAAGTTCGTGAATGAGCAAGGTAAATTATTACCTCGCCGTTTAACCGGAACTTCATTGAAATTTCAACGTAAGGTATCACAAGCAGTTAAACGTGCGCGTCACATTGCTTTAATGCCGTACTTAGCTGATGGTTTAAAATAATTAAAGGAGGAAACACAACATGGAAATTATATTAAAAAAAGACCTTAAAGGGTTAGGATATAAAAACGACATCGTTAAAGTAAAAAACGGTTACGGTCGTAACTTTTTAATTCCTCAAGGGGTTGCAGTGTTAGCTACTGATAGCAACAAAAAAATGCAAGCCGAAGAAATTAAACAAAGTTCTTTCAAAGAACAAAAATTACGTACAGAAGCTACTGCAACTGCAGCTAAATTTGCTGATGTAACTGTAAAAGTTGGAGCTAAAGCTGGTGAATCAGGAAAAATTTTCGGTTCAGTAACTAACATCCAATTAGCAGAAGCATTGAAAAAAGCAGGTTACGAAGTTGAACGTAAGAACATTGAAATGAACGAAGATGCTATCAAAACTTTAGGTACTTATTCAGCTAAAGTTCGTTTATTTAAAGAAATCAGTGCTACTATCAATTTTGAAGTAATTGCTGAATAATTAAGTAATCAGATAAATTTAAAAACCCATTTGCTAATGCAGATGGGTTTTTTGTTTTTTGAGAATGGAACGTTTTAACGAATAAAATCCTCTATAATATTAGCGAGTAGGGGAGTATTTACCGTTCCAATAGGGTGTTTGGAAGCCGGTAACATATACATACCAGCATTGTTTAATTTTTTAAATACGGCAACTGTTTCATGTAAGGTTACCATGGTATCATGATCTGCAAGGCCAATAAGTACTTTAGTGTGTATCGCATTTAAAGCTTCGTCATTTAAAAGAGGTTGTGTTCCAAGGCTCAACATCATGCCTGCCGTTTTTTGAAGCAATCCTTCCCAATCGCCACCATGCCTTGTCCTTAATTCATCTGCAAACTTAGGCACTTTTTCGGCGATGGTTTTTGCATCAAGCATTTTCACTTCTTTCTGAGCAATTTCCGGAGACCATTCAAACTTAGAGCCCAGGGTGATAATATGTTTCATTAAGCCAGGATGTATATGTTCCAGGTAAAGTGCTACATAGCCACCCATACTGTAACCAAAAACAGATGGTTGAATTAACTCATTGTCTTCAATAAATTTTTTTAATTCGGATGCAAATTGTTCAATCCCAAAATTGGTATGAAAGGGTGTTTTACCATGGCCCGAAAAACTAAATGTAAATACATGGCAGGTTGTTTTCAAAAGAGCAGTTAATGGCTCTAATTGATCGGCTGCGCCTATGGCTCCGTGAAGCAGAATGATATTTTTCATTTGTATTTAATACAGGATATAGGTAAATTATAATAGCAATTTATGGCTTTTCCCTTAAGCATTGCCGGTTTCCATAAAGGCATACGTTTAATAACTGCTTTCACCGAATCGTCAACCTCTGTATTACCACTGCCCCTGGCTATTTTAATGTCGGATAACGTACCATCTGCATTCACTACAAACCGTGTATAAACGCCCCCAATAACCGGGGAATCTTTTAATACCGGGAGCCTTAAATGTTTAAGGATAAACCGTTCCATTTCAATAATCCCACCGGGAAATTCGGGCATTACTTCCACTGATTCGTAAATTGGTTGCCTGGTAATTGTATCTCTAATTACCTGCGTATACCCCATTAAAGAAAGGGCTAACAAGGCAGTAAGAATAAAGTATTTCTTTTGAAAAAAAATCAATTAAGCTTTTTGCTTGAATTTATTGATGGCATTCACTGTAAATTCAGAAAGGACTAAAGTACCGCTCATACCGGCACGTTCAATTAATAAGGTATCCCAGTTTTCGGTTCCTTCCCACATTACTTTTTTAAGCATCATCATGGCTTCAGGATTACTTCCTGCTAATTTTTCAGCCAGTTGCTGAATGTTGGTATCCATTTCGGTAGCCGTATTAAATACTTCTGCATAAAGGCCTTTTTCCTTTGCCCACTGAGCCGTTTGCCATTCTGTAGCATTAATGGTTAGCTGGCAAAATGCGGAAGTTCCCACTTTGCGTTCAACAGCAGGGCCAACTACAAAAGGACCTATACCTACAGCTAATTCAGATAATTTAATAGAAGCGTCTTCAACCGCGAAAGTATAATCAGCACTTGCTGCAATACCAACGCCACCACCCACGGCTTTACCCTGAACGCGGGCAATCACAAATTTCGGAGCTTTACGCATGGCATTAATAACCATCGCAAATCCTGAAAAGAATTTAATACCTGTATCAATATCTTTAATAGAAATTAATTCATCAAAGCTTGCTCCGGCGCAAAATGCTTTCTCACCTTCGCTTTTTAAAACAATCACTTTTACATTATCGTCCTTTCCTAATTTCTCTATTTCCGCTGCCAGGTTACGTAACTGTGCTCCTGGCATGGAATTACTTTGTGGGTGGAAAAAGGAAATAGTACCTATTCCGTTTATTAGTGTAGAGGTGATTGTGCCTTCCATTATTTAAAATTTATAGTCCGATTGTTATAATTAAGCCAGTATCGTTACCGGATTTTCTATGTACATTTTTAGAGTTTGTAAAAACGCTGCACCTGTTGCTCCATCAACGGTTCTGTGATCGCAAGCCATGGTTAATTTCATAATGTTACCCGGAACCACCGCATTGTTTTTTACAACAGGAACCTGGTTGATAGCACCTACAGAAAGAATGCATGACTCAGGAGTATTGATAATAGAAGTAAATTCATTAATACCAAACATTCCTAAATTAGAAACCGTAAAGGTGTTTCCTTCCCAATCGGAAGGTTGTAATTTTTTATCTTTAGCGCGTTTGCTTAACTCTTTTACGGTTGCCGAAATTTGGGATAAGGATAACTGATCGGCAAATCGAACACCGGGAACCAACAAGCCGTCTTCAACGGCTATTGCCACTCCCACATGAATGTGATGATTTACCCTGATTTTATCACCTCTCCAGCTGCTGTTTACTTTTGGATGTTTACGTAAGGCCACAGCACTTGCTTTGATTACCAGATCATTGAATGATACTTTTGTATCGGGTAAGTTGTTAATAGCGGTACGTGCAGCAATGGCATTATCCATATCTACTTCTATTGTTAAATAAAATACAGGTGCGCTTGTGGTACTTTCTAATAAACGACGGGCAATGGTTTTACGCATTTGCGAAATCGGTTCATCTGTATAGCTTTCTTTACCTAAGACACTAACGGTTGTTGCGCTACCTGTAGCAGCTGTTTTAACCTGTGCCGGATTAAAGTTTTCAATATCTTTTTTAGTAATACGTCCGTTATCGCCCGATCCATTGACGTTTGCCACATCAATCCCTTTCTCTTTAGCTAAGGCTTTTGCCAGTGGCGAAGCTTTTATTCGGCTATCAGAAGATTTTTCAACAGTAGGTGTGGAAACAGAATCATTTGATTTTACAGGGCTTTGTGTCGATGTTTGTTCATCCTGTTTATTATTAGCCGGTGTTTCTTTCTTTTCTCCCGGGCTGTTTTTTGATGCTTTTAAAATAGCTTCTACATCTTCACCACCTTTTCCTAAAATGGCTAAAATGCTGTCAACAGGCACTGCTTTACCTTCTTCTACACCAATATGAATTAAAACTCCATCCTGGAACGATTCAAATTCCATGGTGGCTTTATCCGTTTCAATATCAGCTAACAATTCTCCACTCTTCACTTTATCGCCTACTTTTTTATGCCATTTAGCTACAACGCCTTCTGTCATGGTATCGCTTAGTTTTGGCATACGAACAATTTCAACACCTTCCGGTAATTTAGCCGGTGCAGATCCTGTATCAGAACTTTTTTCTTCTGTTTTATCGGCTTCTTTGGTTACGGTTTCCTTTTTATCAGAGGATGAAGCACTTTCGCCTTTCAATAAGGCGCTAATGTCTTCCCCTTCCTTACCTAATATGGCAATGATCGAATCCACCGGAACAGCTTGTTTTTCCTGAACGCCAATGTGTAATAAAACCCCATCCTGGAACGATTCAAATTCCATGGTAGCTTTGTCTGTTTCAATATCTGCTAACAGCTCTCCGCTTTTTATTTTATCACCCACTTTTTTGTGCCATTTAGCGATAACACCTTCTGTCATGGTATCACTTAATTTGGGCATTCTTACTACTTCGGCCATGTTTTTTAGTTTTTAATGTTAAGTTACAAGTGTTTAGTAATGATTACACTTTCATTTTTAAATTTTCCTGTGATGTCTTAACTATTTTAGTTAACATCTTAATTAATTCATACGAATCTGTTATATGTTCTTTCAAATTAATATCATACCATTTTGATTCTTCCAATAATTTTAACCAAGTAAGCTGTTTCTCTTGCTTCTTTTAGAAGCGATTGATATTTTGGTTATAAAATCTTTCTTTGTTTGCCCGGCACTAGCTTCATTTACGTTTGCTCCTATTGATGTAGCACTGCGCAAAAGTTGTAACAAAAGAGGGTTCTTTTCAATTTTATAAAGCTGCTTATAAAGTGTTATTATTTTTAATGAAAACCGGAATGATTTCCCTTGTATAAGGCTTTCTTTATAAGTTTCCATTGTCTCCATTAATTATTAAAAACTAACCCCTGGTAACTAAAAACTATTCATTTATGTATGGATAATTAGGTTCCGCATACACATCTTTATATAATTCTTCAGGCTCCGGATAAGGGCTTTCTTCAGCAAACTTAACCGACTCTTCCACTAATGCTTTTATTTTTGCATCCAGGTCTTCAATTCCTTTTTCATCGATCCAGTTATTGCTTTTTAAAGTATTCAATACCTTTTCAATAGGATCCTGTGCCTGGTATTCTTTTACTTCATCTTTCGTTCTGTAGGTTTGCGCATCGCTCATGGAGTGACCTTTGTAACGGTATGTTTTCATTTCTAAAAATGTTGGGCCATCACCTCTGCGGGCTCTTGCTACGGCTTCTTCCATGGCTTCGTGCACAGCTTCTACATTTAATCCGTCAACCGGCTTGCTTGGCATATCATAGGCTAAACCTAATTTCCATAGTTCGTGTACATTACTGGTTCTTTCTACTGAAGTTCCCATCGCATACATATTGTTTTCTACAATAAACACAACAGGCAGTTTCCATGTCATGGCCATATTAAAGGCTTCATGTAATGCCCCTTGTCTTACGGCACCATCACCCATCGAACATACGCATATGTTATCTGTACCCGAATATTTTTCAGCAAAAGCGATACCAGCCCCTAATGGAATCTGGCCACCAACAATACCATGCCCGCCAACAAAATTATGTTCTTTACTAAAAATGTGCATAGATCCACCTTTGCCTTTACTGCAACCGGTAATTTTAGCATACATTTCGGCCATTACATATTTTGGGTGTAAACCTAAACCAATTGGGTGCGCATGGTCGCGGTATGCAGTAATGTGTTTATCTTCTTTTTTAGTGGCGCTTACCGTTCCGGCTACAATAGCTTCCTGTCCTATATATAAGTGGCAAAATCCTTTTATTTTTTGTTGCACGTATACTTGCCCTGTTTTTTCTTCGAACTTGCGCATTAATAACATGCTCTCATACCATTTAAGGTATTGTTCTTTTGAAAATTTGCTCTTTTTTTCAGCTGATTTAGCCATAGATTTCGTGATTAATAAGTTACAAAATTAATAGAATTTGTTTAATTGAAAAGGGTTTGCTTTCTCTATTTTAAATGTTTTTTGTTGAACATAAAGGGTAACAAATTTTCGATGGAAGAGGTTACCAGTATTTTCCCTTTTTCTCCCGACATGATAATACGAATGGGCTTTTCGAATAAATTTTCGTATTCGGAAATTACCTGGCGACAGGCGCCACAGGGGGTAACAGGTTCAGTAACGATTTGCAGGTTCGATTTTACAGTGACAGCAATTGCTTTTACACCTACTTTCGGGTAATTGGCATTCGCATAAAATAAGGCCACTCTTTCGGCGCAAAGCCCTGAAGGATAGGCCGCATTTTCCTGGTTATTGCCTGTAACGATTTTTCCGTTTTGAAGTAAAATGGCTGCACCTACATTAAAATCGGAGTAGGGCGCATACGCTTGTTTTACTGCTTTTTGAGCCTTTTTAAGTAATTCCTGATCTTCCGTTGGCAAGGCATCTATAGAATCATACATTTCAAATTCGGTTGAAATAGTAAGTTTAGTGCTTTTGGTTTTCATTAAATTTTCGGTTAAAAACTATCGAATACGAAATATATGTAATTAAAATGGGATCACTATCATGGGATAGCAAAAAAGAGAGGATTCAGGGCAGATTAGCCGTTAAAGAGGTGTAAAACAGCCAATATTAAGGTATGTTAAGCTTTTCTGGAAGGATTATCTTTTAGAAATGTATCCCAACCGGTATAAGATTTTTTGACATTGCCCGAAACGCCTTTATTTTGAAAATGGTGACAAACAGCAGCGGCCAGGGCATCTGTTGCATCTAAAAGTTTGGATTCATATTTAAAAGCCAAAAGATTTTCTAGCATAGCTGCTACCTGTTCTTTTGAGGCATTTCCATTGCCGGTAACACTCATTTTAATTTTTTTAGGAGAGTATTCTGTCATAGGTACCTGTTTGGATAACGCAGCGGCAATGGCTACACCTTGAGCTCTTCCAAGCTTTAACATGGACTGTACGTTTTTACCAAAAAAGGGCGCTTCAATGGCCAGTTCGTCGGGTTTATATTCTTCGATTAAACCTACTACACGCTCAAAAATTTTCTTTAAACGGTCGGCGTGCTCGTCGTATTTACTTAATTGAATAACGCCCAGGGAAATTAACGAAAGCTTATTGTTTTGGATATGCAAAAGCCCATAGCCCATTACTAAAGTTCCGGGATCAATTCCAAGTATTATTCTGTCGTTAATTGCCATTATTGTGTAAATTTAATTTTTTATTTTCAGTCCGTTTTGATTAAACCAAAAAAGATATTAGCGATCGGTATAAAGCTGTTTATTGGCCTTATTAGTTTTTATATTATTTACGCGCGTTTAAGTTCTATTCCACAACTTAAAGAACAGTTTTTAGTATGGCTCACCGAGCCTGGATTATACCTGGTACTTATTGCTACTCTATTGTTAATGCCCGTAAACTGGGGAATTGAGAGCTATAAATGGAAAATGATTACCTCTACAATTGAACGGGTTTCATACGGAACAGCTATGAAATCGGTATTTTCCGGAATATGCGTGGGGAACATTGCACCCGGCAGAGCAATGGAATTTCTGGCGAAAATATTTTTCTTTAAACCTGAAAACAGGCCGGTAATAACAGTACTGCATTTTATAAACGGAATGTTTCAAATGCTTATTACTGTAATTATGGGGATGTGTGCCATTGCCTATAAATTAAATCAGAATTCCACTTCCTCTGCTATTGTTTATTGGATGCTGGCAGGTGGTGTACTAATGGTTTTGTTTTTTTGCCTGGCAATTACGCATATTGATTTTATACAAAATAAACTCAAATTCATCAAATGGTTTAAAAATATCAGCGATTCGCAAACGGTTCGGTTAAGTAAATTAATGATGGCACGCTTAGTATTTTTATCGGTCATTCGTTACCTGGTATTTACGTTTCAATTTTATTTGATATACCATGCGCTATCTCCACAGAGTGCATTTTTACAAAGCTTTGCAAGTATTGCAGCCTATTTTATGTTTACCAGTTTAGTACCAATGATTAGCTTTATTGAGCCTGCGATAAGAGCTGCAATTGCCTTGTTTGTATTTAATAATACAAGCGATGTTACGGTAAATGTGGTATTGGCTTCTACATGGGTTTGGATTATTAATGTGGTGTTTCCAAGCCTGGCAGGGTATATTGTTATTTTAAAGGAAAAAGTTTATTTCAGATCGGCACGTGCTAATTGAGCTTTACATATTTGCTTTTGTAATTGTAGCTTACGGAACGTTTACTACATTAGCCCTGGTGGGGATTGGTAAATTAAAACGCTATGTGCCTTCTTCTCAAAACGAAAATTCTCTTTTTATGTCGATTGTTATTTCGGCACGTAACGAAGAAAAAAACATTGAGAGATGTCTGGAACAACTTGTAAAACAAACGTATCCTAAATCTTATTTCGAGCTCATTTTAATAGATGATGCTTCCGAAGATAAAACCGTTGAAATAGCTGAACGGTGGCTGCAACAAACTTCCCTTCAATACCGGGTAATAAAACAACCAATACATCGGGGAAAGAAATATAATGTCACACACGGTATTGCTGTTGCCAAAGGTCCTGTTATTATTACTTCTGATGCCGATGTGGTGTTCCGGTATTCAACATGGCTTAACGTAATTGCAGATTATTTTAAGCTGTATTCGCCTAATATGCTGGTGATGCCGGTTGATTTTGAAGCAGACGAAAAACCAATTACCGCATTTCAAATTGTAGAGAACCTGGCGTTAACTGCTATTACTGCGGGCTACGCCGGAATTCAAAAACCGTTTATGTGTAACGGTGCAAACCTTGCGTTTAAAAAAAGTGCGTATCAACAGGTAAATGGCTATAGCTCGCATGCTCATATTACATCGGGAGAAGATATTTTTTTGCTGGAAGATCTTAAGAAATTAAATACATCTGCCATACATTATTTATTTTCAAGAGAGCTAATTGTTAAAACTACTGCCCAAACAACGGTTGCTTCTTTATTTAAGCAAAGATTACGCTGGGCATCCAAAACAAGGTATAATTCAAGTGCTCTCAACTTGTTTTCCGCGCTAATTGTAGTGTGTGCAAACCTTCTTTTTATGGCTTTGTTAGTCGCAATCCTTAAAAAATCATTTATTATTCCTTATTTATCGATTTTTATAGCTGCAAAGTTTGTTTTTGATTTTTTGTTGCTATTTTTAGCTTCAGATTTTTTAGGACGTCTTAAATATATTTGGTGGTTCCTGCCTTTTGAATGTGTCTACTGGATATATGCACTGAGTATTGGAATAACATCATTTTTTATTAAGCCTACCTGGAAAGGAAAAAAAATTAATTGATTGTTATTTAAAAAGAAACATACCGACTATAGTTCCGAATCGCTTTCCAAACAAACCTGGAGACGTTTTAAAAGGGATAAGCTGGCCATGTTCGGCCTGTTTCTAATAATCTTTGCAACGGCAATATCAATTCTTGGGTATACGATCACCTCTGATTCTACACCCTTTGCCAACGATCAAAAACCTGAACTGCACATTAAAAAACCGGGCTTTAAAGTAGATATGTTGCTGGTTCAAAAAAACGAAAAAGAACATTCCAAAAACTGGTTCAATAAAATGGTGTTCGGAGAAATAAAAGATTACTCTTCGATACCTATGCATGCTTACAGTTTTTCCGGGTTTGATATTATTGTTGAAGAATATACCGGCAACTCACCAAACAATGGAACAAGGATCCCCTTCAATCTGGCAGATGTGGTGTACGATGTAAATACAAATTATCCTATTAAAAATGACAGCCTCCATAACAAAATAGAGTTCTATCAAATTAGTACCGGTGAAAAGCTAAAGCTTTCGGTAAAAGAGTTACAAAATGAAATTATTAAAAACCATATAGAACAAAAACGGTATCTTTTAGGAACTGATCTTGCGGGTAGAGATTTATTGAGCCGCTTAACTATTGGTACCCGGATTTCATTATCAGTTGGATTTATATCTGTGATTATTTCTATTATTATAGGTATTTTATTAGGAGCAATAGCAGGCTACTTCAGAGGTTGGGTAGATGATGCTATTATGTGGCTGATAAATGTTGTATGGTCGATCCCTACATTATTATTGGTAATTGCAATTACGTTGGTATTGGGGAAGGGTATAGTACAGGTTTTTATTGCGGTGGGTTTAACTATGTGGGTAGATGTAGCACGTTTAATTCGTGGACAAATACTAAGTTTACGTGAAAAAGAATTTATTGAAGCCTGCAGAGCTTTAGGATATAAAGATATGCGAATTGTGATGAGACATATTTTACCAAATGTAATGGGCCCTGTTATTGTTATTGCCGCATCAAATTTTGCATCCGCTATTTTAACGGAAGCAGGTTTAAGCTTTTTAGGAATTGGAGCACAGCCTCCTACACCATCGTGGGGAGAAATGATTAATGCGCACAGAGGTTATGTATTGGTTGATTCTGCGTACCTGGCATTCATCCCCGGTTTTGCTATTATCCTCCTCGTATTGGCTTTTATGATAGTGGGAAATGGATTAAATGATGCGATGGATTCAAAAGCGATAGATTCTCATCCTACCATAAGCCAAAGATTTACGTTTGTGAAAACCCTTTCTACATTATTTAAATCCTTCAAACGCGCCTAATCCGAATAAAGAAAAATCGTACCTGATCGGATCTTTTTTATCAAATGTTCTTAGTACAGAGGTGATTTCTTCAACGGCCTGCCAGTCGTTTTGAGTCCTGGTTAATAAACCTAATTTCCGGCTTACATTACCGGTATGCAAATCAAGTGGTAAACATAGTTGCGAAGGAGAAATAGAATTCCAAATACCGAAATCCACCCCGCGTTTATCTTTACGTACCATCCAGCGCAGAAACATACACAAGCGCTTGGCACTGGACTTGGCCATAGGATTGGAAACGTGTTTTTCTGTACGGGTTAAATGCTGAGGTTCTAAAAATAAAGTCCGAAAATGACTAATAGCCTGTTTTACATCTTTTTCGGAAGGATGAACATTCTTAGAAAAAGCAGCTTCCAAACCGTTATGTTTTTTATAAATGTTTTTAAGTGAATTTAAAAAGAACACACAATCGGTTGCGTTAAATGTTCTGTGTACAAATCCATCAAACCGTAAAGCATCTTTTTTAGAGAAATTCATAATAAACTCATATGGCTCATGATTCATTAACCGCATGAGCTTGTTTCCGTTATTAATAATAGAAACACGTTGCCCCCAGGCGATCGTGGCCACAAGCAAAGAAGCTATTTCGATATCTTCTTTTTTAGAAAACTGGTGGGGAATAGAAATAGGATCTGTTTCAATAAAATCAGTTGTATTGAACTGAAGGTATTTTTCCTCCAGCAATTCTTTAATATCATTCATAGGATAACTCATTATTCTATTTTAGAAAGATCTAATTTTTTTAATTCGGGATTTAATTTGTTGACAATCCCCACAACAATTACCGTCATCCCACCTCCAAAAATAATGGAAGGAACCAGGCCCATCAACTTTGCAACAGCACCCGATTCAAAGGCACCAATTTCATTACTCGATCCCACAAAAATATTATTTACCGCCGATACTCTTCCGCGCATATTGTCGGGAGTCATTAACTGTAAAATAGTATGCCGCACTACCACACTCACATTATCAAAAGCTCCCGTTAATAAAAGCATGGCAAAAGCCAACCAGTAATTGGTACATAAGGCAAATAAAATAGTGCAAACACCAAAGGCGGCAACCGTCCATAACAGGTTAGAACCTGCCGTTTTCCCGGGTTGTTTAATGGTGAGAAAAAATGAAGTAATTACAGCGCCTATAGCCGGTGCTGTTCTTAATAAGCCATATGCTTCAGGACCTAAGTGCAGGATTTTATCTGTAAAAGCCGGAATAATGGCTACTGCACCACCAAATAGTACAGCAAACAGATCTAAAGAAAGTGCGCTCAAGATCATGTTATTTTTGTATACAAACTTTAAGCCCGAACTGATACTTTCCATTAGGCTTTCATTTTTTTCTTTGGGAGGAATCGCTTTAGGTTTAATCAATACATAAAAAAGGATAGCAAGGAGAAACAAAAAGCAATTAATCGCATAACACCAATCCGCATTTTTGCCATTCTTAAAACCATAAATAAGGCCTGCCAGTACAGGGCCTAATATAGCACCCGTATGCCAAACTGTGGAGTTCCATGTTGCTGCCTGTATATATAAATTTCTGGGGATAAGCTGGCTCATAAATGGCTGCGTAGCGGCCGATAAAAAAGCCCTGATCACTCCAAAAGCCAACACAACACTAAAGAGGGCTGCTACACCCAGTAATTTTAAAAACAAGAATGAATTGCTGCTGAATGCCCATAAAAACAGGGAACCAATTAACAGAGCCGCACATCCTAAAATTAAAATTTTTCTTCGGCTTATCACATCCGCCGTATGGCCAGAAAAAAAGGAAACCAATATAAATGGAATAATCTCTGCAAGGCCTATTAAACCTAATGCCAACTCATCCCCTCTATAATATTCGTAATAGATCTGCAAATAAATAGTACTCATTTGCATTTGAATGGCAAGCGTAATGAAAAAGCGGGCAAACAAAAACCAGGTGAATTCTTTATGCTTTAATATTTGAAGAGAATTTTTTAGCATGGATGCCTTGTCGTGCGCACCTGTAAAAGTACTAAAACAAATGATGTTTAACAGGATATAATTTCCTGCATCATTCCGATACAGTAGCTCTTCCTATTGTTTTATCATTTTTTTGGTGATGCTGCTTTGAGTGGTGTATAGTTTTATAAAGTAAATTCCTGCACTAAGCTGGTTTGTATAGAGTGTAGTTGAATTCAGCCCGTTTACTTTTACAGATTGCTCAATTTCTCCAAGAGCATTGGTAATTTCGATGAGTGTAACCTCTTTAATGTTATGAAGGTTAATCATCTGATCAGCAGGGTTCGGATAGATCATTATTTCATTAGCCTCCGTTAGTTCTTCTACTCCTACTGAGGATGAAATGCAATTCCACTGGAGCTCAAAGCCCGGCATATTCTGAAACTGATCGGAGGATTGTATGATAGTGATCACATTTGTATTTGTAGCAATGGTAAGCCCGTTGTTGGGGAGGTTATTACCGGAATAAGCACCGATTAAACTCCCTGTAGAACCATAACCCTTGTAAACATATAAAAAGTCGTACCCCGATTCCATATCAAAAGCATTAAATTTTAAGCTGAGTAAATCTCCCGGATTTAAGGCTATGCTAATTCCTTTACTGGTATTATCGTTGTAATTCGCATTTTGACCACCGTCATCATATAATTTTCCGGTGCATGATGAGTAAGTAGTTGTTGAAGCCGGCATAATATACGTACAAGGATTAGTGGTGTTCACATTAACATAGGATGTTTTAAGAATACTGTCTTTAGTAGCTCCGGTGCAGGATGTGGCTACCAGTTTCACAGAATAGATGCCACTTGCGGTGTAGGTATGTGCCGGATTAGCGCTTGTACTTGTTGCTCCATCGCCAAAATACCACATGTAAGCTGAACCGCTATTGGTTTGATTTATAAAATTAGCCGTAGCCGGTACAGTACATTTTACCGGTTCATCTACTATGAAATCAGGAATGATAGCCCCTGCAAGATAAGAGGAACCAACCCCTACGGCATACCAGGCATTGGTTGTTTGAATGGCTTCATTTGAACAGGAACCGTAAAGATCCTTGGCAGCTTGTATTGTAAAGGCACGCACATTCGCATAATCCGTATTAGGTGTCATATAAATACTCAGGGCACGATAAGCAATAGCAGAAGCCTTTGCCATGCTAATGCCGGTAATGTTGTAAGATTGGCTATTGTCGTTTACGCCGTTACCACCTACAGATAATAAATAATACCAGTAGATACAAGGGCCGTTATTATTATGCGGTTCATTATTGGGATCCCAGTTCGTACCAAAATAAGTATCCGGTTGTTGTAAAGCATTTGGGTTTGATAGGTTTCTAAACGGAACATGATTCGTGGTAAGATCTTCTCCCATTAACCAGTTACGTAGCAATGGTCTTGCATACCACTCTACAGCAGTTCCAAAAATATCTGCAAACCCTTCATTAAGAGCATCCGATTCTCCTCCGCTTAATTGCGCTGTAAATTGTACAAGCCCATGAGTAATTTCATGTCCACAAACATCTAACGCAGTAAATTCTTTATAGCCTAACGATATATCACCATCGCCATAAGTCATCCGCTGCCCGTCCCAAAAGGCATTCGTAAAATTCGTATCATAATGAACGTAGCTTAAAAGCGTAAAGCCATTATCATCAATACTGTTTCTGTTAAACGTTGTATTATAATAATCGTATGTTTTTTCAGCCCCCCAATGCGCATCTGTAGCTACCTGGTCAATTCCGGTAGAAGACCAAGTACTTGAATTATTAGTGAAATCTGTATTGGTGTAAGAAGTTGTATTGTTTAAATTATAAGTCTCTATCCCATTTCCACGTCCTGTTTCACGTAATCTGTATCCACCTGTAGTATAGTTGTCCGAAGTCATGGTTTGCGATCCGCTATACCTTGTATTGGCAGTTCCGATAACATTGGACGTGCAAATTAAATTTTGTTCTTTAATAATTTGTCCTGTAGAAGCATCCACATATACATTTGCCCTGTAAAGTGGCTTTTCAGCATAAATATTAAATTTATAGGCGTATAGAAAAACAACGGTTTTTTGTTTACTGTCGATAACCGGCACAATAACCAATTCACCAATGGGTTTATAGGTAAAAGACGGATCTTTAAGCATGGCTTTCATATGAGCTTCTTCCTGCTCATTTTCCCATTTATACGTTTGTGCCTTTACTTTATTTAAAGCAAATTGTAAAGCCTGTGCTTCTGTTAAACTTTTTCCATTTGAAAGTTTAACGGAAGAAAACCAATCACCGTTAAAAGATTTAACAATATTGTGATTGCAATGCGCAATAATCATGGAACTTTCAATCTTAATATTCTGATAATACTGCTCAAAACGGTAATGAAACATCCCCAGTGGATCAATCTCTTTTTTTGTAAATACAATAGATGTCTGGTCGTCTTGCAGGAATTCTTTGTTCAGCCATACAGAGAATTTCTCAACAGATAAATTCTTTGAATCACTAATAGATACAAGCAAAGGAAGACCAGTAACGTTTGAATACGATTCTATTTTTGCACCATTGATGGAAGTGAATTTTTGTTGAGAAAATAAACCAGCGGAAACACAAAGTATAGAAAACAAGAGGGATAATGTGCGCATAAAGATAGATTTGACTAAAGGTATAAATTAAATTTTAGTTTAAATGATTTACTCAATATTAGTGTGGAATTTTTATTAATTTCACTACGTTGGAAGAATCCCCATATAAACATTTGAATATAAAATCGTGGGCCGAAGATGATCGGCCGCGTGAAAAGCTTGTGTCTAAAGGTCGGCAGGCACTTTCGGATGCGGAGTTATTAGCGATTTTATTATCATCGGGTAACAGAAGTGAAACAGCGGTTCAGTTAGCACAAAGGATTTTGGGCGAAAATAAAAATTCCATAAATCATCTTGCGAAACTTCAGTTAAGCGATCTGAAAAAATTTAAAGGGATTGGTGAGGCTAAAGCCGTAACCATTGCTGCTGCTTTGGAAATTGGAAGAAGAAGAGTAGAAGAGGGGATGGAAGAGAAACAAAAAATTGTTTCTTCAAAACAAGCCTACGATGTTTTAAAATCGAAGCTAAGCGATTTACCTTACGAAGAATTTTGGGTCATATTTATGAGCAGGCGCAATACAATTATAAAAACAGAATGTATTAGCAGAGGCGGTATCAGCGGAACGGTAGTGGATGTGAGATTGATCTTAAAGCCTGCATTAGAAAATTTGGCCAGTGGAATTATACTGGCTCACAACCACCCTTCAGGAAATTTAAAGCCAAGCAACGACGATATTTTATTAACCAAAAAAGTAAAGGAAGCGTCTAAATTAATGGATATTATTTTGCAGGATCATCTCATTGTTGGAGATAACAATTATCTGAGCTTCGCAGATGAAGGATTGATATAGTTTTAAAATGATAAAGATAGTTACAGTTATTGGCGCAAGGCCACAGATTATTAAAGCAGCTGCATTAAGCAGGGCCATCAAAACCCGTTTCAGTGATTCCATACAGGAAATCATTATCCATACAGGGCAGCATTATGACGAGAACATGAGTCAGGTGTTTTTTGCCGAATTGGGTATTCCTTTTCCAAACTATAATTTGAATGCAGGTGGCGGAACTCATGGAAAGCAAACGGCAGCAATGATTTCGGGGATAGAGGAAATTTTGGTATCCGAAAAACCACAGGCGATTGTATTATATGGAGATACAAATTCTACGCTTGCCGGTGCTATCGCTGCAAGTAAAATACAGGTGCCTGTGATACATATAGAAGCAGGATTAAGATCTTTTAATAAAGCAATGCCGGAAGAGATAAACCGAATCATGTGCGACCATGTTTCTACATTATTATTTTCGCCTACTAAAACCGGTTTTATAAATTTACAGAACGAAGGGTTTAAAATTAATAATGCGAAACCCTATCATGCCAATAATCCGAAAATATACCATAGTGGCGATGTGATGTATGATAACAGCCTGTTCTTTTCGAAGCTGGCAGAAGATAAAAGCACCATTTTAGGGAAACATAGCTTAGAGAAAAATAATTTCATACTGGCTACCATACATCGTAACAATAATACAGATGAACCGTTAAGGTTGAATGCATTATTTAAAGCCTTATATGAAATAAGTGAAGAAGATAAAAGAGACATTCTTATTCCTTTGCATCCACGAACTGCTAAACTATTACAACATAACCTGAGTGCTGAATTATACCAACGTGTAACGGCGAGTAAGCATATTAAGCTGATTGAACCCGTTTCTTTTTTAGACATGATTTCCCTGGAAAAAAATTGTGCTATTGTAATGACAGACAGTGGTGGCGTACAAAAAGAGGCTTTTTATTTTAAGAAACCCTGTGTGATCCTTCGTCCTGAAACAGAATGGGTAGAGTTGGTGGAGTGCGGATCTGCAATTATTGCGGATGCCGATGAAAACAGGATTATCGAAGCGTATAAAACGTTAACCTCCAATGAACATTTAGTTTACCCTGATTTTTATGGTAATGGAAAAGCTGCTGAATTTATTTGTGAAGAGCTGATTGCTAATTTAAGTTAGCTTCCTGCTTGGATTTTTCTTCTTCTTCCAGTTTCTTTTTAAGGATAGCCATTTCCTGCGCCAAATCTTTAATTTGCTTATGTTGCTTGGAGTTTACGACAGACAGATGTACCAAAAAAATAACAATGGCAAATATGGCACCTAAAAAGATAAGAGAGGGCGCATAAAAAATCCCTAAGAGTTTAGCAATAACATCCAGACCGTTTCTCCAGAAAGAAAACAGGAGCAATAAGGCTGTACAGGTTATCCAGATAAAAGAATATTCTTCGCGTAATTTACCTTTTGCAATAAGCCGGAAAATAAAAAACATAAAACTAAGCGCCGTAATGATCGCAATAATCTGAAGCCTATATGGTATGACGTTTTCCATTAAATTTTAAACGAATATACAAAAAGATTGTACCTAAAGTAACTTTAAACATATAGTAAATCGTTTTATAGGTGCGGATAGAGGATTGCCCACCTTGCCTTTCACGCATGGTAACCGGTACTTCCGCAATTTTTAAATGATTAAGAGCATATAAAATAATGGCTTCGGGCTCAGGATATTCGTCGGGGTAATATTCGGAAACGAGCTCCAGCGCTTTTTTATTTAAAACCCTGTATCCGGATGTACTATCGAATATCGTTACACCAACCAGCTTTTTATTTAACCATTTAAAATAATTAATGCCGGCCCTTCGCAGTGTAGACGATTGAAATCCTTCCTTGGTAATGTACCTCGATCCAATCACAACATCGGCCTGATGTTGTATAATAGGCTCTAAAATTTTCTGCAATTCCTTTGGAGGATGTTGGCCGTCTCCATCCATTTGAACTGCCATATCAAAACCATTTCTTAAGGCATATTTGTAGCCGGTTTGCACAGCCCCACCAATACCAAGGTTTACCGGAAGGTCAATAAAATTAATGTTGTGATCAATGAAAATTTGTCTGGTATTATCTTTGGAGCAATCATTTATAAATACGGGTGTAACCACTACCTCTTCCGAAAACAAAGTTTCCTTTATCTCAGAGTAAAGAGAGAGGATCGAATCCTCTTCATTAAAACAGGGTATGATGATGGCTACTCTGTATTTATTTTTCATCTCGTTCACCTTTTCTCATCGCATCATAATCAGGATGAATAAACAGGGTTTCTAAATAATCCCTTTCGGCCTGCGTATATTCCGTTCTGAAAAATGTATAGGTATAGGCCTTTTTAGACATAGCATCCCAGTGAATGGAAAATATTTTAAATTGCCACATTTGAAAAATATTTAAGGAAATAAAAAATGAAAACAGTAAAAAACAAAGAGTGGCTGCTGTCATTTTTAATATCTTCTTTTTAATGAGCGTGATTCTGTTTATAAAATAAGCCAAAGGAAACGCTAAAAACGCAAAGCACTGAACCAAGGCCCGCATGCCGAATGCCCCGCCAAATCCCCAATCCCACCAACTGCTCACCAGGTAAATGTTTAAGGCCAAATAAATAGTAATGGGCACTGCCATTTTTTTCCATTTAAAAAACATCATTACTAACCCTGCAATCATAAAGAGGGCAATAGGCGTATAAATAAACCAGCCTTTGTGCCAGCCAAATAATACACTATAAATTTTAGGATCTAAAAAAAAGAAATGCTCATTGCTTCCATAGGAGAAAAACAAATATTGTCCGGTGTGTTTTTTCCAGAAAATCAATTGTGGAATGAGGGGTAAAATAAATAAGAATGCTGCGATTAATAACTTCTCTTTTAACGCAATCAGTTCTTTTAGTTTTACCTGTAATGCTTTCAAAGAAGTAACCTGGTATAAGAGAGGAATGAGGAGTACAATAATTTCTGTAGGTCTTATAAGAGTAATAAAGCTGGCTGTGAAAGCGAGGTAATAAAGGTGTTTGTTCTTTTTGGTGAAGTGCCATTTGAGGGTATGGTAGAAAAATATAGAAAACAGAAAAAAGAGATAACTATGCGTCATTTCCCCTTCCCGGAAGGTGTAATAAAATAAATTAGTAGCAAATAAAACCAATAATAAAGTAATGGCAGAAACCCATTCGGTAAAGAACAACAATAAACTTTTTCGCAAATACCAAAAACCAATTAAGGTATAAATGATGGTGCCAAAATGGACACACCACGAAAAAGGAGCACTGTAGCCCAAAGAATCATAATCAAATACATAAGCAATATTATTTCCAATGATAAAAAACGGAAAATATAAAATGGCCATTCCCATGGTCACTTTCGGAACAAGGTTGCCATTTGGAGCTTCAATTAACCAGAAATGATGATCGAAATGAAAGTTGAAATCATGATGAATAAATTCAGCGATCAGATAAGAATAGTATTGATCAACGTCTCCCTGAAAGGGGAAATCAGTCCAAAACACCCAATATTTGAAGGTAAACACAGAAAACAGGAACATGAATACAATAGCCGCAATGGAGGGCGTGCTAAGTTTTTTTAAAACCAGTTTTTTAACACTCATTGGATACGGTTGTATTTCCATTTGATTACATAACGGCTATTCAATGCCATTGTTGCTTAATAGTTAGTTTAATTTATAGACAAACACATTTTTGTATTGGCCTACCGTTGTTTTATTTAAGTTTCTCACTCCATTCAAATGTAACATCGCCGTATCGCTCACTACCAGGTATTGAGCACCAGACCGAATGTATTCATGTATTTTGGTACTATCAGCGTTTAAAGATTGTGCAGTGGCAGTAAAGCCTTTTTGATCCATGAGGTATAAAGTGATATTGAAACTTGGGTCGGGAATGCTAATGACTTTGTCTGTTCTTTTTAGTCCTATACTTCTTAAATAAGGAGTTATTGTTTCAAAAGCGGCAAGCTTTTGATCATAATCATAATGAAACCAGTCTGAAAAGTTTTTTTCCTCATTGGTAATAAACGGATAATATTTACAAAGGGTATCGTTGGATATATTTCTTAATCGTATAACCGATGCACAATAAACGGCATTGATGCTAAAAATTACAAGGACAAATGCAACGATTTTTTTATTCATAAAATTAAACGAGATGCTTTTTAAATAATTCCCAAAACATACCAGTATCACCACAGGGAAAATCATAGTACTAATTAAATAATAATCGTGCACATTAAACACCTGGAAAAATAAAAGGATAAAGGCTAAAAATGAAACAGCCGATATGATAAATGCAATTTTTAAATAAGAAGGAAGCGATTTTAAATTCAGAAATAACCAGATACAAACACAAAAGAGCGCCATTAAAACACCTTTATTAAAATACGTGGCAAGCTGAACAGAATAAAGGAGCCTGGCTGTTTCAATCACTTTATCATTCATTTTCCAGATAGGGAGCGTTTCCATTAAAAATACGCCGTTACTGTTTTTATGATTATAGATAAAGGCAAAATGATACCAGGTATAAATAATAACCAGAGAAATAATAAACGTAATAATTGGTAAAAACTTACGGCTGAAGAGTTTTTCTTTGATGGCTATTTTTTGTGGAAACTGAATTAAATTGACCAATGAAATTATACCAATAATTAAAAGAACACTAACTGAACTTGCTTTTAATAGTGCTGCTAAGGTTCCGATCAATACAGAGAAAATAAACAGGTTTTGTTTTTTTGTTTGTAAAAAAATAAAAAACAGAGATAGTGAAATGATGGCAAAGGAAAGTGCGGGTACGTCTGCTAAAAAGCTAAATGAATAGTAAGCCAGTAAAGGCGATGTAGTAATAAGAGATGTTGCAAAATAACTGTAGAGTAAAGAAGTGGACGTTGTATATATCATCACAAATAAAAACAGCATAGCAATGAGGTAGAGGATGAGTTCCGTAAATCGATAAATGTATTCATGTTCACCAAATACCTTCCAAAGTACTGCTACTGTGTAGTTCATCAAAGGAAACTCGCTGATGGTTTTTCCTTCTATGGTTCCCTGCCAGTGAATTTTTGGCTGCATAAAATGCATCCCCTCTTCATAATAGTTTTTAGTAAAAGAAACACAATCTGTTTGCCTCCATTGGTGAATGGAAAAAGGCCGTTTATGATATGTTTTATGATAGCCGTACAAAAAGCATAATGCAATTTGCAAAACAACTAATGCCACTAAATGATATTTGAGTTTTTTGATCAAGCTGAGGTGGTCAAAAAATTAAAGAACCATTTCAGGAATTTCACCTTCAACGATTAATTTTCCTTCTGTGGCATTTTTTATTTCATCTACACTAACTCCGGGTGCACGCTCCAGTAATTTAAAGCCTCCTTGTGGCATTATTTCCAGTGCTGCCAGTTCTGTTACAATACGTTTAACGCAACGTACGCCGGTTAAGGGTAAAGAACATTGTTTCAATAATTTCGATTCACCTGCTTTATTAACATGTTGCATGGCTACAATAATGTTTTTAGCACTTGCTACAAGATCCATGGCACCTCCCATGCCTTTTACCATTTTACCGGGGATTTTCCAGTTGGCAATGTCTCCGTTTTCACTCACTTCCATCGCACCAAGTATGGTAAGATTTACTTTTTGAGCACGGATCATTCCAAAGCTCATGGCGCTATCAAAAATAGAAGAACCTTTGAGAAGTGTTACCGTTTGTTTTCCGGCGTTAATTAAATCAGCATCTTCTTCTCCTTCAAAAGGAAATGGCCCCATCCCTAAAATACCATTCTCCGATTGTAGCACAACGTTTACACCCTCTGGAATAAAGTTGGCAACAAGTGTAGGAATGCCTATTCCTAAATTCACATACATTCCGTCTTTTACTTCTCGTGCAATGCGTTTTGCAATCCCGTTTTTATCTAACATAAGTTGAGTATAAGCAATTAAAAATTCTTTGTATTTATGATTTAAGTAATTAGTTTTTCTTTCTCACAGTAACCTGCTCAATACGTTTTTCGTATTTTTCTCCCTGGAAAATACGGTGAACATATATGCCGGGTGTATGAATCTGGTCAGGATCTAACTGGCCAACTTCTACTAATTCTTCTACCTCCGCAATGGTAATTTTTCCGGCCATAGCCATCATCGGATTAAAGTTACGTGCCGTGGAACGGAAAATTAAATTCCCTGCAGTATCACCTTTCCATGCTTTTACAATCGCAAAATCAGCTTCAAAAGCATGCTCCATTAAATATTCTTTTTCCTCACCGTTATAATTAAACCGGCGGGTTTCCTTGCCAATAGCTACTTCAGTGCCAACTCCTGCAGGTGTATAAATAACAGGCATTCCATAGCCCGCTGCTAAACAACGTGTAGCCAATGTTCCTTGTGGAATTAATTCAACTTCTAATTCGCCGCTCAGCATTTGTCTTTCAAACTCCGCGTTTTCTCCTACGTACGACGAGATCATTTTTTTTATTTGTTTGGTCTGTAGTAATAAACCTAATCCAAAATCATCTACTCCTGCATTGTTACTAATACACGTTAATCCTTTCACGCCTTTTTTGACAAGTGAATTAATGCAGTTTTCGGGAATTCCGCATAAACCAAATCCACCAACTAATAAGGTCATATTATCTGTAATATCTTTTACCGCTTCTTCGGCATTTTTTACAACTCTGTTTATCATAGGAAATAATTAATTAGGATAAAAATAACGGTTTTTATTCAGAACATGAACTATTTATTGGGAAATAGCCTTTATCTTTTTGCTAAGTAATAGAATTTGTTTTTAATGGCAATAACCTATAAACAGGTTTCATGAGTTCGCCAGCTGAACTGTTTTTTTTGTAACGTGTTATCCCTTGAAATGTACCGGGTGATACAACGCTGAGCATATTGTTAAAAACCCAATCTCATTGGTAATTTGAGCACATAAAGCCAAACATTCATAAACGAAATAGTACGTTAATCCTTTTTTGAGAATATTACAATTTCTTTACTTTCCGAAAAAATGTTCTTAATAATTTTCAAAGTTCAATTCTTCTTTTTGAAAATCTTCCTGGTTTTCCTGGTCGTATTTACTACAATCTAGTTCTATATCACCCATATTTGCGGGTTTTGGAAATGTACCTTTAGAAACTTTGAGGTGTGGATCGGCGTACACTTTCTGGAAAAATTTACCCCAGATCGGTAAAGCCATACTCGCTCCCTGTCCTTCATTTGTTGAATTAAAATGAATGCTTCGTTCCTCACCGCCTGTCCAGCCGCCGGCCACTAATTCAGGAGTTAAGCCTATAAACCAACCATCGGCATTGTATTGTGTTGTTCCTGTTTTACCGGCTATCTCATTAAATAATTTGTACCGGCTACGTAAACGTGCACCTGTACCATAATCAACCACCCCGCGCATAAGCTGGATCATGGTATATGCTTTTTCTTCACTTAATACTTCATCGGTTGTAGGAAAAAATTCTTCCAGTACTTTTCCGTTTTTATCTTCTATACGTGTAATAAATGTTGGCTGAATGTAGGTTCCTTTATTCACAAATGTGGCATTCGCCGCAACCATTTCAAATACCGAAATGTCGGGTGTACCAAGGCAAATAGATGGTACTGCATCAATTGGGGCAGTAATACCCATGCGCCTTACCAAATTAATAACGGCATCGGGGCCAAATCGTTTCATTAAAAAAGCGGTTACATAATTTACAGATCCTGCCAATGCTTTTCGTAAAGTGATCATTTTTCCTGTGCCTTTGTCTCCATCCGAATTATCCGGACACCATTCTTTTCCATCGGCTGTGGTAATACAGGTTCGCACATTAGGAACCTGGTAACATGGCGAGTAGCCTTCCTGTATGGCCATGGCGTACACGAATGGTTTAAAGGTTGAACCAACCTGCCTGCGGCCTACTTTTACGTGATCAAATTTAAAGTGCTTATGGTTAACACCGCCTACCCATGCCTTTACATAGCCGGTGCTTGGTTCAATAGAAATAAAACCTGTATGCAAAAAGCTTTTGTAATAGCGGATACTATCCCAGGGAGACATCGTTGTATCAATATCACCACGAATGCTGTAAACCGTCATCTTCACAGGCTTCTTGAAATTGGCTAGTATTTCCTCTTTTGATAATCCCGAATCTTTTAACATGCGGTAACGATCACTTCTTCTCATGGAACTCATCATGATGTTATCAATTTGTTGTTGATTCACATTCCATGCAAAGGGAGCATTCTTTTTGGTTTTACATTCCTTGGTAAATTGTTTTTGCAAATCGGTCATATGCTCATTTACTGCTTCTTCAGCATATTTTTGCATGCGGGAATCAATGGTGGTGAAAATTTTCAAACCATCTCTGTAAATATTATAAGGTTTGTTAGTTTCAGGATTGATATGCTTTGCACACCATGTTTTTAAAAAATATTCTCTTAAGTATTCTCTGAAATATGGCGCCGGGCCATCATTGTGATCTTCTGGATGGTAAATAATCCCCAGTGGTAATTTTTTTAAGCTGTCGTATTTTTCTTTTGTTAAAAAGCCATTAACTACCATTTGCATCATAACCACATTTCTTCGGTGAAGAGTGGTGTCTGCTTTTTTGATGGGGTTAAACAAAGAAGGGTTTTTGGCCATGCCAATAAGCATAGCGGCCTGTTGAATTTCCAGGCTATCCTGAGTTCTGTTAAAATAAATTTGTGCGGCAGATTTAACACCTACTGCCTGGTTTAAAAAATCGAATTTATTTAGGTACAAGGCAAGAATTTCATCTTTTGTATAATTCTTTTCTAAACGTGCAGCAATAACCCATTCTTTCAATTTTTGCAGAACCATTTTCGGCTTATTTAACTTTTGCCGGGGGAACATCATTTTAGCCAATTGCTGCGATAAGGTGCTACCACCGCCACTATTCGAATGGCCTGTTAATGCTCCAAACACTGCACGTCCTATGGCTCTGGCATCTACACCGCTGTGCTCATTAAACCGCGCATCTTCTGTTGCAACCAGGGCATTTACCAAATCCTGATCGAGCTCGTAATATTTAACATTTACCCTGTTTTCCGCATAGTATTTACCTAAGGTTTTCATGTCGCTACTGTAAATTACAGTTGCTAAATTGCTTTTAGGATTTTGAAGTTCCTCAACGCTTGGCAGATCAACAAACAACTCAAGAGAAATAAGAGTGACAAGGAAAAAAAGGACGATAAACGGAGCCCAGATAACCAGCCACGTGTATTTGATAAATTTAGAAAGTTTAGTTGCGGCCATATGGTTTTTGCAAGGCAAAGTTAATTTAAAACCTGGTATGTAAAAATTATTATAAAAATAGAAATCCAATAAATGACATTTTTTAACAGTATATAATAGGTTAATTAATAACGGCAAAAAATTGATTCTGTATTTTTTTTGTTAACTTTGAGTTTAAAATAATTGAACATGAAACAACTTTTACTAACTTTTTTCCTATTATATTCTCTTTTTGGGTTCTCTCAAACGAAAAATGATGTTCAGAATCAAATGGCTGAGAAACTTAAGGATATTGAAAGATTAAAATCTAGTTCTGCTGCAACAACTTCAGGAACAGTTAATCCCTCATCAGCTAAAAACCTGGAGCAACATGGAGTAATTCAGGTTACCGATGGTAAGCCATTTTACGGTATGCAGGGGAAAGTGGAGCTTGATAGTAAAGAGTATGCTGATTTAAAGGCTAAAGGGCAATTAGAGCATTACGAAGTAACACACAAAGAAGGGAAAATTGTTTCCATGCAAAAAACTACCTTCAATAACCCTACACCAACAACTACAACGTTAACGCCTTGTGATCCTGTTACTCCGGGAACTACACAAACTTTTCCAGGTCCGGTGGATGATAACACATATTTCAGTGCTCATGGAGCATATATCAATTTACCATTCAACTTTTGTTTTTATGGCACTAATTACACACAGGTAAACATGTCATCGAATGGTAACATTCAATTTCCTCCAACAAACAGTGCCGTTTTTAGTTCTGTAGGCTTTCCCGCTCCTAATGATAAAATGATCGCTCCTTTTTGGTCGGATTTAGATAACCGAGGGAGTGGTTCATTCACCTATGATGTTTTCCCAACTTATGCCGTATTTACCTGGACAAACAGCGGGTACTTCAATTCTCATTCAGATTTAACAAATAGCTTTCAAATGATCATTACCAATGGTGCTGATCCAATATTGCCTCCGGGAAAAAATGTTGGTTTTTATTATGGTAACATGCAATGGACAACCGGTGATGCATCCGGAGGAGCCGGTGGTTTCCCTATAACTCAACCTGGTACTCCTGCTACTGTTGGAGCAAATGCAGGTAATGGGATTGATTATTTTGTAATTGGCCGTTATGGTATTCCGGGTGCTGCTTATGACGGGCCTGGTGGAAACAGTGATGGTGTGGATTGGTTGAGTCATAAAACGTTCTTTTTTAATGTTTGCCCTCCTATAGGTGGTAATCAGGAACCAATATCCACTTTAGTAGGATATTGTGATACAGCAAAGGTGTGTGGTAACGATACGCTTTATATCAAAAATACATTTATTGCCCCGGAGCCTACACAAACTGTTGCAATTACAGCTGTAGCAGCTACTTTGGGAGCTTCATTTACTTACACCAATATTTCTTACGGGAACAGTGCCGATATTTATATGACGATTGATGGAAATACAGCTCCTGGAGGTTATCATACCGTAACGATGTCTGCGACTGATAACGGAACTCCTGTTCAAACATCCGTCCAGTCTTTTGTCGTTTACATTAATCAATCGGCGGTAAATAATTTAAATGGAACCATTGTCCTTACTCCTACCATTGGAGCCTGTCCCGGCCAAACGGTCTCGGCGAGTGTGGTTGTAAATGGAGGTGTACCAGACAGCTATTTGTGGAATAATAATTCTACAACAGCCAGTACCACTTATACAACCGTTATCCCTTCCGATTCGCTTGTGTTTGTAACCTTAAAATCGGGTCAGTGTAAAAAAACCATTACAGGAAATATCAATATTAATCCTGTACCAGTGGCAGCTATTAACGGATTCTTGTCTTATTGTAATGGGGATGCTTCTTCTACACTTTTAGTAGCGGATAATACCTATACTGCAGGAAACCAGGCGCCATATACTTATACATGGACGGGAACAGGAACTGTTGGAACACCTAATTCACAAACATCCAATGTAACGGCCGGTAATTATAGCGTAACTATTACAAATCAATATGGTTGTGTATCTACAGCTATAGCTGCCGTGAATGTTTACGAAAGCCCAAGCTATAGTATCAGTACGAATGCAGTAAGTGGCGGATCTGTTTATTGTGTAACTCAGGATACTGCAAGAATGGCTTTTCATTATGCCGTTTCAAGTAGTGCAGCCTGCGGCCCAGGAAATACAACCTGTGTTGTGGCAAACAGTATCAATGTAGGTACAGGTGCATCAAATACATCCGGTACTGCTACAACACCTTATGCGAATTTATGGGGTAACACAAGGCATCAATATTTATTCAGAGCCACAGAGTTAACTGCTGCAGGGCTTGTTGCCGGTAAATTATCAAGTATTTCTTTTAGTATTGCAACGGTAACAGGTTTATCCAACTATCCTAATTTTACGATTAAGTTAAAATGTACTGCGGCAACAGCTTTAACGACTACATTTGATAATGCAGGCTTAACACAGGTATATCAGGCAAATACGCCAATAACTCCGGGTTTAAATACTCATAACTTTACTACTCCTTATATCTGGGACGGTGCATCAAATATTTTAGTGGATATATGTAATGATATATCTCCATGGACAAACAGTAGCGCTGTATATTACAATACAACTGCTTTTAACTCTGTTACATACGCATTTAGTGATCCAACGCCTTTATGTGGTACTAGTACCGCTGGGAGTACATCTACCTTAAGACCTAATGTAAAATTCGGAAACTGTTTGGCACAACAAGTACCGGGTCAGTTTAACGTAGCGGTTACACCTACATTAGGTGTAGTTATACCGGCAACTAAAGATTCAATCAAGATTGATTTACCAAACATCAATTCAATTACATGTTATACAATTACAGTAACTAACCCAATTGGTGGTTGTATTAAAGACACGGTGATTTGTGTAAACAATAACTTAGGAATTGTGAATGCGTCCTTTGCAGCTAACACTAATTCAGTATGTATCGGAAGCCCGGTAGTATTAAATGCAGGAAGCGCAGATAGTTATACCATTAGCTATATCCAAGGTGGAGTACCTGTTCAGCTTACTACTAATTCAACGTATACGCATGTACCGGTACAGGCAGGTATTAATACCTATGTTTTAACTGCCGGTGCATATTGTACCACATCAACTGTAAATTATACAGTACACGTAAATGTAGTGCCTTTAGCAAACCTGGTTATTGCACCTATGGTTGATCAGACAAAATGTATGGATAAACCATTTGTAATTACTACGGGAGCAAATTCATCTACTCCGGGTAATACAGGTGCTCCTTATACCTACAGTTGGGTAACATTGCCTGGGAACACTCCTGCACCAGGAACCAATACAACCTCTTCTTACACAGTTAACAGCAATAACACATCAACCTTAGTATTAATGGTAAGTGGTGTGTGTGCAGTTTCTGCATCAGATACAGTGGTTGTGAAAAATTTCGCTAATACCTTAAATGTTTCTATCCTCGATAGTTCAACAACCTGTGCAGGCACTCCTTTTGCTTTACACGCGTTGGCAACAGGCGGTTACGGTGGTCCTTCAGGTTATTCTTATACCTGGTTTGTTGACCCAAGTACAAATCCGGCAGGAACAGGAAATGTATTCTCATATGTTAGTCCGGCTGTTCAGGGGAATTACACCATTGGTGTGTATGTGAACGATAGCTGTGGATATAGCAAAGCCGATTATGAAGTGATCACAGTATTACCTCCATGTGAAATCGTTATTCCTAATATTATTACCCCTAACGGTGATAATGCAAATGAAATGTTTGTGATAAAAAATCTGGAACATCATCCAAATACAAGCTTAACTATCTTTGACAGATGGGGAAGAAAAGTGTATGATAGTCCTAACTATGATAACAAATGGAAAGCAGACGGATTGGCAGATGGAACGTTCTTTTATGTATTAACATTACAGGACGACAGTAAAAAATACAATGGTTTTATAACAGTGTTTCATTCAAAATAAAGATATATTATGACTAGTACAAAATGTAGGATTGGCATTATAGCGGGTTTATTATTCACTTTAAACAATTTATGTATTGGTCAAACAAATAAAATAAAGACCCAGGTCAACGGTTCTTTTGATCTTGCTAAAGCCTATCAGGAAGCAAGATCAAAAGGGATTCCTGAATCTGAGGTAAAAGGTTATGTGGAATTTTTGAAGAACGATTTTTCTTCTAAAAAAGCGTTGGAAAAACAAGCCCATAAGCATACACCTTATGAATCATCTGGAGCAACAGATGTTTCGGAAACAGTTATTTATATACAACCGAACCAACCACAAAGTATAGGCTGCCCTAATATGGGTTTTGAACAATATAACTTTAATGGTTGGACAGGTGGATCTGGTACAGTATCTACTGGTGCTTCAGGAGGAAATCCAATATACACATCAGCTGGTTCAATAATTGTGAATACTGCAGGAAATAATGTGTCAGTTGGAAATACAACTAATTACCACACAGTAATGACTATTCCTGCAACAAATCCGGTATTGCCGGGAGCACCTCAATTTGGGTATGATTCGCTTGCCTGTAAAGTGGTTGGTGCACAAACTATTTCTGAAATTCCTTTTGTAAGTCCTTTTAGTTTTGATCCGGTATCTGTGCGTATGAACAGTAGTAATGCAAATAACAGAGCATGCCGTTTAAAATATATTACTACAACATCTGCGTCAAATAAGCAACTAACATTTAGTTATGCTGTGGTTTTAAATGATCCTTCTAGTCATTTGCCGGAAGAATCACCCTATTTTAAAGTGGAAATAAGAAATGAAAGCACGGGTGCAATACTTCCGGGATGTACATCTTACACTTTTAATCCTAAAACATCTTCACCTGCCGATTCATTAAAGACATCGGCCTATCAGATGAATTTTGATGTTGTTAAATATAGAAAATGGCAATTTTATTCTGTGGATTTATCAATGCTACCGTCAGGAACGAATGTGTCAATTAATTTTGAGGTAGGAGGATGTACATTGGGTGGGCATGCAGGGTATGCTTATGTAGATGCAGAATGTGGAGGAATAGGAACGCCGTATGTAAATATGTGTACCGGCTCAACTTACGCAACGTTAGTGGCTCCTTCAGGGTTTATTACTTACCAATGGTTTGATCCGTCTAATAACCCAATACCGGGGGCAACAAATGATACGTTAATTGTAAATGGCCCGGGTGCCGGAACGGTATATTCTGTGCATATGACCTCACCGGGAGGCTGTACACTTACATCTACTGTATCTATTGTTCCTACAACCGTTAATATTATTAATTTAAATTCAACGAGTTCTTGTGCCGGAGGTTCTTCAGGAACGGCTTATGTACAGGCAAGTGGTAGTAGCATTGGCTATAGTTACCAATGGACCAGTACATCAGGGCCAACAACGGGATCTATAGTGAGTACCTCACAAACTGCCACAAATTTAGCACCGGGAACCTATAGTGTAGTAGTAACAGCCGGTGCTTGCGGTCAGGCACCAGCGAGTTTAACGGTTGGCATAACACCGGCGTCTTTCCTTACACAGTCGCATTCTTTTTGTGGCAACGCTACGTCTATTCCTAAAACCGGAGGAACCAACTACCAATGGTTTTACGGAGTTACTCCTATTCCTTCGCCAAATGGTACAAATGACACATTATATATAACGAATGCAGTAGCCGGAGATATTTATAATTTATCATATACCAACCAGTTTGGTTGTCGTGATTCTATCCAATACACGCTTGTGCAAACACCGGGTGGCAGTACTTATTTAACCAATCAAAACAATGTTTGCCCAGGTTCAAGCAATGGGTCAATTGTATTGAATTTAAGTGCATCAAATCCTGCTCCTTATACTTATGTAGTGAACAACAGTGCTAATGCTATTATAACGAATACAACAACTTCAGCCGTTACATTAACGTTAACTCCTTTAGCTCAGGATTCTTACACTGCTACAATTAACGATGGAGCCTGTATTTATATAAATACTTTTACCATTACCCCAATTCAAACTAATTTTACAATTACTACTACCAATACTGTTTTGTGCTTTCCAAATGATACGGCAAAAGTATCATTAAGCTTTGGATCAGGTCCACCGGCAATATGTGGTGTTGATCCTACGTTATGTTCAGGTAATACACCTGTTAATTTATTTGCTTCGGGGCCGTTCGTTCAAAATGGTTCCACAAGTTATCCAACCACTTATGGGAATTATTATACATATGGAAGGCACCAGTTTCTTGTGCGAAAAGCAGATTTAAATGCAGCAGGGATAACGGGTGGCAGAATTTCCAGTTTAGCGTTTAATATATTGGCGTTGAATACGAGTATAACCAATTATCCGAATTTTTCTATTAAAATGGGTTGTACTAGTTTAAATGATTTGCCAAATGTATCGGGTGGTGTTGGCCAGTCGTTTATTACCGCCGGTATGCAAACCGTTTATGCAAATAGTAATCAGCCGGTTGCCGCCGGATGGATGACGCATAATTTTTCTCAATCTTATTTATGGGATGGGGTTTCAAATATTATTATCGAAACTTGCTTTGGAATGAATACATCTTATAATTATACTCAAAATGTTTCTATCGAATTAAAACAGATGTCTTACATAGCAAATATGTATCATGTGGAAGATGCAACTCCTGTGTGTGGTGGAACTCAGGTTCCTGATAATGGGTATGGTGGCCGTATGGTAAATGGAGGATATATGTTACCTAATATGAAAATTGGATATTGTTCTTACTCTCCTCCAACATCATCCTATACAGTAGCAGTATCGTCAAATGGAACTATCGCTTATAATTACAATAATGATTCTTTAAAAATTGTTCCTAATTTTGTCACACCTCCTACAAATAATTTGCCTATCGTGTATACTGTATCAGTTACTAATCCAATAGGTGGTTGTGTAGCATCTCAAACTTTAGCAATGCTTTATCCGGCATTGGTAAATAGTATTACGGCTACTCCTACACAAACAACTATTTGTGAAGGAAGTCCCATAAATTTATTTTCTTCAGGAACTCTCTATTATAACTGGTATTATTTGCAAAGTGGTTCACCATTGCCAATTTCTACAAGTTCAAGTATTACGGTTACTCCTCCATCAGTAGGAGCTAATATTTATATCGTAAAAGGATCTTCGCCATGTCCTGCGTCATTGCCGGATACTAAAACCGTTACCGTTAATGTATTACCTAAAGCAACTCTATTAATAGCTCCGTTGCAGGATATTACAAAATGTATGGATAAACCTTATGTTATTACTACAGGCATTGGTTCAGCAACTCCCGGTAATGCAGGAACACCTTATACTTATTCCTGGACAACCCTCCCTGGCAATATCCCTGCAACAGGAAACAACACCTCTTCAAGTTACACTGCTAATGCAAATTCTACTACTACACTGGTTCTTACAGTAAATGGCCAATGTGCCAATGCGACAAAGGATACAATGGTTGTTTCAAACTTTGTCAACGATCTGTCTGTTTCTATTACAGATTCTTCAACTACCTGTGCTAATACTCCATTTGTTCTTCATTCAGTTGTAAATGGAGGGTATCCGAATTATGTATACGGATGGTTTATCGATGGTAACTCCAGCCCTATATCTACAGCATCTAATTTGTCATTTGTAAGTCCTGAAAATCAGGGCCAGTATAATATTGGCGTTTATGTAAATGATAGTTGTGGTTATACCAAAGCAGCTTACGAAGTAATAACTGTTCTTCCACCTTGCGAAATCGTTATCCCTAACATTATTACGCCTAACGGTGATAATGCAAATGAAATGTTTGTGATAAAAAATCTGGAACATCATCCGAATACAAACTTAACTATCTTTGACAGATGGGGAAGAAAAGTATATGATACTCCTAACTATGATAACAAATGGAAAGCAGATGGATTGGCCGATGGAACGTTCTTCTATGTATTAACATTACAGGACGACAGTAAAAAATACAACGGTTTTATAACGGTATTCCACTCGAAATAGAGTAATATTATAACCATTAAACCATATAGAAAGAAGCCCCGTTATATAACGGGGCTTCTTATTTTAAGAATTTTCGATACATTCGCCCTATAATTAGATTATGTTTAAAGATCAGCACCTGCTTATTATTTGTACTGTCTGGCCCGAGCCGGCATCCTCTGCTGCAGGAAGCCGGATGATAGAGTTGATTGATCTGTTTAAAAAAAATAACTGTAGAATTACGATTGCCTGCGATGCAAAACCAACCGATCATTCCTTTGATCTTTCGGGTTATGGCATTGAATTTATGCCCCTGGAGTTAAATAACTCATCGTGCGATGTGCAATTAAAAGTGCTGCAACCCACAATGGTATTATTTGATAGGTTTATGACCGAAGAAAAATACGGCTGGAGGGTAGCAGAACAATGCCCTGATGCGATAAGAATTTTGGATACAGAAGATTTGCATTGCCTGAGAAAAGCAAGGCAGGAAGCCTTTAAACTGAAGCGTGCATTTGCACCAACCGATTTACTCAATGATATTGCCAGAAGAGAAATTGCCAGCATTTACCGTTGCGATGTTTCTTTAATTATTTCCCCTTTTGAAATGAATTTATTGCATTCATTTTTTAAAATAGACGATAGCTTGTTGCATTATATCCCCTTTTTACTTAAGCCACTAAACAGGCAGGAAATTGAAGAATGGCCTGAATTTGGGAATAGAAAGCACTTTGTAACCATCGGAAATTTTCTGCATGAACCAAACGTAAATTCAGTTCTTTTTTTAAAGGAAGAGATCTGGCCATTAATCAGGAAACAACTGCCGGAAGCCGAATTGCATATTTACGGCGCCTATGCTCCTGATAAAATAACGGTGTTAAATAATCCGAAGCAGGGTTTTTTGGTGAAAGGAAGAGCTCTTGTTTCGAAAGAGGTCGTGATGAATGCAAGGGTAATGTTGGCCCCTTTAAGATTTGGTGCAGGTATAAAAGGAAAGTTGGTGGAGGCCATGAAGTATGGAACCCCCAGCATAACTACCCAAATAGGAGCAGAGGGAATGCATGGAGAATACCCGTGGAATGGATACATAGCAGACGATGCAGAGAAGATAGCGGAACAGGCCGTAGAGTTATATAGTAACGAAACAGCATGGAAAGCTGCACAGCATAATGGAGTAACAATTGTGAATCAATTTTTTTCTGATGCCATTCATGAAGCTTCTTTTTTAAAGAAACTCTCTACATTACACTCTACACTAAAAGAACATCGCGCGAAAAATTTTATAGGTTCCATATTAATGCATCATTCCATGGGAAGCACTAAATACATGTCTAAATGGATTGAGTTAAAAAATAAATAAGCAGGTTGTGTATTCAATAAAAAAGCCTTTGTATGTGAGTACAAAGGCTTTTTCAATTTTAAAATCCGGCTTAATCTCTTTTTCCAAATATACGTAACAGGGCAAGAAATAAGTTAATGAAATCCAGATACAAGGTTAATGCACCCATCACACCAATTTTCTTAAAATCAGAAGTACCGGTATTTTGCTGAGATAATTCTTTAATTTTCTGAACATCATAAGCGGTTAATCCTGTAAAAATAACCACACTGATAATGCTAATGATATAACCCATAAAGTCGCTTCTCATAACTAAATTAATTAAGGAAGCAATCACAACTCCTATCAGGCCTATTATTAAGAGAGAACCCATTTTAGTAAGATCCGTTTTAGTGGTATAACCTGCAACAGCCATTACACCAAATAAAGCGCAGGTGCTTGCAAATACTACACCAATTGAATCCAGTTTATATACATAAAATATGGAGCTAAGGCTTATCCCAAATAAAGCTGAAAATGTGAAGAATATACCTATTAAAGCGATAAAGGATAATTTATTAAAGGCGAAGTTCATGATTAAAACCAGGCCAAGAGGGGCAAGCATACACACCCAGCCTAACATAGACGTACCGGTTCTGCCGGTAGCTTCATCCTGGTAGCGTAATAAAGCGCCTAAAGAGGGATTGTAAGCAAAAATTAATGAGCATAGAGTAGTAATGCCTAATGCAATAAACATCCATGTAAATACAGATGCAAACAATGAGCGTGTGTTTTCAATCGTTGCACCTTGTATGTTATTTAAATCTGTATTTCTAAAATTGGTTTCCATTTATTTGGTTTTTGAGTGTAAAGATACGATTATTTCAGAGGCATTCTTAGCAAAAAAATGCTAAAACGCACTCTATACCTTAAACGCCAGCTGCAGCATAAATAATCTCGGTGGCCTAACATCGCCGGGCCTTGCAGAATATTCCACGTTAAATAAATTATTTACAATAAAGGAAGTTTTCAATATTTTAGTGAGCTGGTACGAAACGCGGAAATCATGTATCCAACTGCCTTTATTATGTTTTTCGCGGTATTCTTTTAATCCCGGCAAAATATAAAACCGGGGATCTTCAAAGTTAAGAGAGGGGGTGGTATACTCATGTGCGATACTGGTTATAAAACGCCGGTCAATGTTTTCCATAAAGCTGTAATAGCGGGAACTAAAGCCAATGGAGAATTTTTTATAATCGAACTGAATGTCATTTTTAAATAAATGCCTGTTTCTGTATTTTAAAATATTTAAACCCGGTAAGCCAAGCGTATCGGTGGTTGCATTAAAATTTGGATCGATAGGATTCGTAAACGTATAGCCCGTTAAAAGGCTCACATTTACAGGACCAATTTTGCCTGTACCGATTAATGTCACATCAATCCCATTAATGCGGGCTCTGCCAGTGTTTTGAGATTTGAAACCGGCATATTTAAAATCATTTACAAAAACACCTGTCTTAGGCCCATAGATATCAAATACAAATTCCACCATATTCTGGTATTCTGTCCAAAACCCGGCTATATCCAAAAACCCTTTAAAGCCACCAATGCCAAAGCCTTGTTTTACGGCTATTTCAGCGCTCCAACCACGTTCGGGCTGTAAATTGTAATTAGGGTAAATTTTTAAGGCACTTACACTTGTGCTGATGTATTTTTCGGCAATACTTGGGAAGCGGTAGCCCTGGCCAAAAGAAGCCCGTAAAAAAGTGAAATTGAATAATTGATAATTTAGTCCGGCCCTTAATACAGGTTGAAAGGGAAGGTTATTGATTTTAGGACTGATATATCCGCGGGTAAAGGCCGTATCTACTTTATAATATTCACCTCTTAAACCCAATGAGGTGGTGAGTTTCCCAAATTTTTTATCCAGTTGCAAATAGCCTGCATAATTCATTCCTGTGTGTCTGCCATACAGCGAATCGCCTAAAACCACCTGTTCCATTAATACCAAACCTGTTGTTAAGTTCAAGTTATTTTTGAAACGTTTTTGATATTGTAATTCACTGTAATACAATTCAGCTCTTGCACCCTGGCCTTTGTTGTTTGAATTATCCGTTAAAAAATAACGGGTTCTTAAACTTATTTTTCCTCCTTTTCTAAAAAAATAATTGATGTAGGGGTCAATATTGAAACGCTTATTATTATACTGTTGTATGTCGTGCCCTTGTGGAATGTAGGCTGAATCGGCATTTTGCCAGAGAAAAAACAGGCCTCCTTTTGTTTGCATCATATTGGTATTTACCCCAACTGCCATGCCACGCAACTTCCCCTGAAAATTATACCGGATGTTTGCATTTATCCGCTGGCGTTTTTCACTTTCAAGGTATCGGTATCCATCATCATCGTAAACATGCCCACCAATTACTAAATCCCAGTTATTTATTTTTTCGGCATGCGAAAAATTAACGCCCTTTTGAGTTTGCGAGGTGCCTTTCCACCATTTCAAAGAACTCCTTTGTGGTGCATCATAGCTTCCATAAAAAGTGGTTACTTTTGTAACAGGTTTATCTTTCGCATACGCCGTGCGTAAATTGATGGCACCATTTAAGGCTGATGAACCAAATAGAGCGGAGGCAGCTCCTTTGATCACTTCTACCTGCTCAAGATTTTCCAAAGGAAGGTAATTCCATTTAATGTCGTTGGCATCGGCACTCAACATGGGCATTTCATCGACTAATAATAATACCCGGCTTCCGGCGCCGTAACTAAAACCACTTCCCCCCCTAATACTGGCCTGGCCGTCGGCAACCGTTACACCCGGAACCTGGTTCATGATCATATCCAGGGAAGTGGTGTTTTTGTTTTCTATGATCTGAGGCTTTATCACCTCCATACTTACCGTAATATCAGACAATTTTTGCTCGAACTTTCCGGCAGAAATAACCACTTCATCCAGTAACTGATTTGCTTTACCTGATGTGACACCATTCTCTAATAAAATAGTAATGTGTAATGTATCGTTAGCCGTTACAGTAACCGTTTGCGACGTTTTTGTATAACCGATAAGATCACACTCCAAAGTATGTACTCCCTCAGCTATTCTTATGATAAAATTCCCGGTAATATCTGCACTGGCACCATTTACTTTATCCAGGATGACGGTAGCACCCGGTAAGCCTTCCGAGTTAGCCTTATCTTTAACAACTCCTTTAACAACACCTACTGTTTGTGAATATAGCTGGCATGAATAAAAAAAGACTGCTGTTAAAATATATTTAACCGTTTTTATCATTATGTGTTTATTTTTGTGAATACAATGTAACAATTTGCAATTAATATACAAATGCAGCACAACGAATTAACATATCAAATAGCCTTAACATTATTAGATGGAATAGGGGATGTGTTGGCCAAAAATTTAGTGGCCTATTGCGGAAGTGCAGAGCAGGTTTTTAAAACAAGAAATTTACCGTTGGAAAAAATTCCCGGCATTGGTTCTGTTTTATCTAAATCTATTGTAAACAATAAACATGTATTATTGCGTGTAGAAAAAGAAATTCAATTTATAAACGATCATGGAATTGAACCACTTTTTTTTATCGACAAAAAATATCCGCAACGTTTAAAAAATTGTTATGATAGTCCCGTTATGTTGTATTATAAGGGGACTGCTGATCTAAATGCGGCGAAGGTTGTGTCGGTAGTAGGTACCAGAACCCCCTCCGCTTATGGCAGATTAATGACAGAAAAATTAATCAGGGATTTAAAAGATTCAGGCTGTTTGGTAGTAAGCGGATTAGCTTATGGGATTGATGTACTGGCGCATAAAGAATCCTTGGGTAATGGTTTAAATACAATTGGTGTGATGGCGCATGGGCTCGACAGAGTGTACCCATCTGTTCATACACAATGTGCCGAAAAAATGATGCAGCAGGGTGGTTTATTAACCGAATTTATAAGTGAAACAAACCCCGATCGTGAAAATTTTCCGAAGAGAAACAGGATCGTTGCCGGTATGTGTGATGCATTAATTGTTGTTGAATCAAAAAAAGGAGGAGGAAGTTTAATTACGGCTACCATTGCCAATGCATATAATAAAGATGTGTTTGCATTTCCCGGTAAGGCAGGTGAAGAATTAAGCGAAGGGTGTAATGGATTAATTAAAACCAATAAGGCAAGCTTAATGGAGAGTGCGGCCGACTTGTTTTATATTATGAACTGGAATGAAGAAATCAAACCTAAAAAAAAGACCTCGCAAGTTCCTTTACTTCTGAATTTATCGCCCGAAGAACAAATCATTGTGGACGTTTTTTCGGATAAAGAGCATTTACATATAGACGAAATTTGTTATGCCACAAAACTTCCCATCAGCAGAGCCTCATCTTCCTTGCTACAGCTCGAATTTTCTAATATTATCACATCGCTTCCCGGAAAGATTTACTGCCTGAAATCATAAATAAACAATGGTTTAACCTGTTTAATAGCCTAAAATAGTTGTAAGCTGAAAAAAACACTGTAAATTTACTTATTCTAAAATCAATTGATCATGCAAACCAAAAATGTAGATGTTCTTGTGATAGGAGCGGGTCCTGCGGGAACTGTTGCAGCAAGTATTATTCATAAATCCGGCCTCAAGGTACATATGGTGGAAAAAGAAAAATTTCCACGTTTTGTGATTGGAGAAAGCTTATTGCCAAGATGTATGGAAGCGTTGGAAGAAGCCGAATTACTGGATGCCGTTAAAGCAAAAGGGTTTCAGGAAAAATTCGGAGCTAAGTTTGTAAGAGGAAAAGAGTTTTGTGATTTTAATTTTACCGAACAATTTACAGATGGATATAACTGGACATGGCAGGTTCCACGAGGAGAATTTGATAATACATTAGCCGAAGAAGTTCAAAGAAAAGGGGTAACGATCGATTTTGAAACAACGGTTACAGATATAAAATTTGAGGGGTCTGATTCCACAACAACGGTGGTTGGTAAAAACGGAGATACGTTTTTAATAAAAGCGCGTTTTATAGTAGATAGCAGTGGATACGGGCGTGTGATTCCCCGTTTATTTAATTTGGATAAGCCAAGTAATTTGCCGCCACGAAAATCAATGTTTGCGCATGTAAGCGACCCCAATCGTTTAAAATATGAGGAACCTAACAGGATCATGGTAGTGGTTCATCAGCCCCAAACATGGATTTGGGTGATTCCTTTTTCTACAGGAATATCTTCTGTAGGTTTTGTGGGTAGCCCTGAGTTTTTTGCAGAGCATGCAGACAAAACACCTGAAGAGCAATTACGTTTTCTCATCAATTCTGAACCTCATTTAAAAGAGCGTTTTGGAAATGAGAAATTTATGTTTGATCCAAAAACATTAGAAGGATGGAGTGTAACTACAGAACAATTTTTTGGAGATGGCTTCGTATTAACAGGGAATGTAACAGAGTTTCTGGATCCGATGTTTTCAAGTGGAGTTACGCTGGCTACAGCTTCCAGCCAAAGAGCCGCCAATTTGGTAATTAAACAATTAAATGGTGAAAAAGTAGACTGGAAAACAGAATTTGTTGATCCAACAATGAAAGGCGTGGATGTTTTTAGAACCTACGTGATGGGTTGGTATGATGGCACATTACATGATATCTTTTTTGCGAAAGAGATTAACGAAGACTTTAAAAAACAAATATGCTCTGTATTAGCAGGCTATGTGTGGGACACAGATAATCCGTTTGTGAAAAAACATGACCGTGCCGTGAAATCTTTAGCAGAGGTGATTCGCATAAACAGAGAAAAAGAACAACACGTATAGTTTACAAACGCCCGCTTTCATAGTCTATCCATTAAAATAGAACAAGAGTTATACTTCGTAAACAGGATGTGTTTCGTGAAAATGGTTTCAGGTTATTCTATTGAATACAAAAAGCGATCACACTAAGTAAATTATTTTTGTACAGGCTTTAATTCAGTGTTTCGTAATTCTTTATATAATTTTCTTAAGCCAGCCAGGTCTTTTATAGGATAATCAATATTCATGTTGGAGTAACAGATTGTTTGATCGTGATTAATAACAATATCAACCCTGTCACGGCTCATAATTGTTTTATTATTATTTGACTTGCCTAAGTCCTGCGTAAATCCGTATTCTAATAGGATATCCTTATTTATCAGTTTCATTTATTTGGGATTTGTAACTTCGTATTCTATTCTGCGACCACCTTTTAGTTGAGTCTCTTCATTTTTTTTATCATTTCTTCCGCTATATTTAATAGCTTTCGCATCGCAGCCTTTATTAATTAAATAGTTAATAATAAAGCTTACTCTTTTATATACTATAACAGGTACTAATACTAACGGATGCACGAATACAGTAACGGCACAGGTAACGATTAAACCTTTACCAATTATTACAGCTACAGGTGGTACAATTTGTATAAGCCAGCAAACCATAGCGTTAACAGCCAGTGGTGCGGTAACGTATAGCTGGACACCGGCAACAGGATTAAGCGCCACAATGGGATCTACAGTAAATGCCAACCCTTTGGTTACAACTACTTATTCTGTAGGAGGTATAAATGCCAATGGTTGTGCCAATTATACTACAACTATTGTAACGGTAAACGCCTTACCGGTTATTACAGCCACGAGCGATACTATTTGTATAGGTCAACAAACCGCTACTTTAACTGCAAACGGAGCCATTACTTATACCTGGTCTCCGGGGTTAAGCTCTGCTTCAACTACAGTTGTTACAGGCAATCCTTTAACAACTACAACGTATACGGTATTGGGTACGGATCTTAATAATTGTATCGGGACTATCACCACAACTATACAAGTTAATCCTTTACCGGTTATTACGGCAAATAGTAGCTCTATCTGTTTAGGCCAACAAACAGCTACCTTAACCGCAAACGGAGCATCTACGTATAGTTGGATACCTTCTGCAACTTTAAGTTCATCGGTTGGAGCTACAGTAAACGGAACACCCACCGTTACTACAAGTTATACACTAGTAGGTACTGATGTAAACGGATGTATCGATAGTAAAACAACTTCTATTACTATCTACCCTATACCAATAGCTTCATTAAGTATAAATACAAATACTATTTGTATAGGAAGTCCGGTTATTATAACACCATCAGGTGCGGGCAGTTATTTATTAATGCCCGGTAATTTAACCAGTATATTAAACTACACGTTAATGCCGGTCGCTAACACGGTGTATTCTGTCGTTGGTACATCGGCAAATAATTGTGTTTCAATAAATAATCCTACAGTTGCATTAACGGTTTACGCGTTACCAATTATTTCTGCGTTATCAGATGCCACATTAAATATAGGACAAACTACGACTATAACTGCTCATGGCGGATCAACTTATTTGTGGAGCCCCGCTGATGGATTAAGCTGTGCAACCTGTGCTACAATTGCAGCTTCGCCTTATGTTACCACCATGTACATAGTTTCCGGTGTTGATATACATGGTTGCAAAAACGAGGATACCCTATTTGTGCATGTAGAGTATGTTTGCGGTGATTTTTTTGTGCCTAATGTATTTTCTCCAAACGGAGATGGGTTAAATGATCATATTAATGTACATGGTGCCTGCATTTCCACATTTAGTTTTCAAGTATTTAACAGGTGGGGCGAACTTGTTTTTGAAACAACAGATCTTACAAATGGTTGGGACGGAACCTATAGGGGGAAGCCCATGGACACAGGTGTTTTTGTATATAGGGTAGATGGTGTCACCAGAACAAATACACCTTTTAGCGTGAAGGGTAATATTACCTTGTTGAGATAATTACACATTAAAAACATGCTAAAAATAACGGCAAATGAATACTAAAAAAATACTTTTTGTAAGTGTGATGTTAAGTCCTTTTTTTGTTAAGGCCCAGGATATGCATTTTTCCCAATTCAATGAAACCCCCGTTATTTTAAATCCTGCCTTAAGCTGTACGGCATACGATACAAGGGTGATTGCCAATTTTAAAAATCAGTGGGCCAGTGTAGCAAGCCCTTATCAAACCTATGGTATTAGTGTGGAAAAAGCACTTAAGCATCTTAAATTAAAGAAAGCCTATGTGGGATCCTCGTTCAGTATCTTTAAAGATAAAGCCGGTGATGCGTCGCTTGGAACCTTGGCTGCAAACTTAGGATTTAACGTCGTGGTTAAAGTATCCCAATTCGGAAAACTGTCTGCCGGTTTAGGCGGAGGATTTAATTACAGAACGATTGACCCTACAAAACTTAAGTGGGAGAGCCAGTATGATGGCTACAAATACAATGCAAGCACTGCCTCAGGAGAAGCTGTTCCTTACAGTTCCATCTTACAGGCTGATTTTGTTGGAGGCCTGGATTTTCATTATGCTAAAAGTGAGCGTTACATCAGCGCACAGGACGGAACAAAATTTGATATTGGTTTTTCCGCGTTTCACTATAATGCTCCAAAATATTCTTTTTCAGGAACAGGTGATAAGGAATTTGCGAAAGTAGTAGCGCATGCCAATTTTGATATTGGAATTAAAGGGGCAGGTGTAGCGTTGGTTCCTAGTTTTGTGTATATGAGACAAGGCCCCTCACAGGAAATTGATGCCGGTTTTATGTTTAAATATATTATCCAGGATCAATCGGTTTATACCGGAATTAAAAAAGCAAGTGCTATCTCCTTAGGAGCTTACTACCGTGTGGGAGATGCAGTCATCCCTTCGTTATTAGTTCAATATGATAAGTTTGCCTTTGGGGTAAGTTATGATTTAAATATTTCGCAATTAACATCCGCCTCAAAATCGAGAGGTGGTGTTGAAGTGTGTTTACGTTTTAATACCAGCCCGGGTTATGGTAAATCCTTAGGTGGAAGCTTTAACAGGCCTACCTATAGATAGATAGAAGAAATGTAAAATTAAGAGAACCCCATTAAATAAGTTAGTTGCGAATGATATAAAAAAGAAAGGACCCTTTTGGATTTTTTAAGCACTCATTTATAAAATACAACTCAGTAAAAAATAATTAAAACCTATCCGATATGAATAATATGTATACTAAATTTAATCATGTAACTGTTTCTGTTTTATCTCTTGTATTTATTACTCAATTTAGTTTTGGCCAGGCTTCAACCTATTTAAAAGGCACCAATAGTAATGATGCAAACATTGTATTACAGCTACAGGAAGTACAATCAAAAGCAGCAGATAGCACTTATAAATACAATGCTATTCCTACGATACAGCAAAACACACAAGCATCAAGATCAATTAATACCGTCATAAACACACATTTTCCATACCCTGTAATTATGGTACATGGCATCGCATCAAGTTCAGATACATGGGTAAGTTTGTATAATAATGTAATTACGCAAGGCTGGAGTTATGGAGGAACTATGAATTTTTGTTTAGACAGTGATAATGATAATTCATACAGTAATTCAACGGACGTTATTGATTTTACTTCCGGACTTACGAATGCTGATTTTTACCTGGTAAATTTTAATGTAGACCCCGACGGTACAGCCTTCGGAAATATCGGAAACAATTCAGTATTAAGTAATGAAGCGGCTATTTATAAGCAAGGCATAGCGATAAAAAATGCGATAGCCCATGTGCTTGCTGTTTCAGGGAAAGACAAAGTAGTGATCTTGGTTCATTCAATGGGTGGTTTGGCAACCCGCCAGTATTTACAAAACACTAATTTATGGCAACCGGATGGATTACATCATATAGCAAAGCTGGCTATGATGGGAACGCCACATGGAGGAAGTAATATGACGGGGACATTTGTATTATCGCCCTTTATTCCTTTAGACGAGCAATCGGATGCGGTGCGTGATTTAAGAAGAAGTTATTTTTATTCGGGAGATCCGGGAGTGTTTTTATATGGCGGCCTTGAAGATTATAGTGTTATGGATGATATGTTATTTTCTGATTTTTACAATGATGATGTCAATTGCAATGGAACTGGAGGAAATACGATTGTTGGATTGAATCAAAAAACAATACCAACATCGTTGGATTATGGTTCTGTAATAGGGGATTGGACTTACGATGTAACCGGCACAGGCGATGGTATTGTAGACGTTGTAGATGCGCAGATAAAAACATTTTATCCAACATTATCCTCTGAAACGTTTATAACAAATACAACCCATACCGATTTAACGGGATTGACAGAAGAGGAATATTTAGTGATAGATGAGCCTGATGAATCGTCACTGTCATACAACATTCAAAGAGATACGACTTACGAAGGGTTTATCACAACACAAGCGCCCGATTGTCCTTATACTATAGATTACGATCAGTACCGTTTTCAACTGCAAACGGCCGGTTCGGTAAACATACATGCTGATAATTTTTATGCCATACCTTATACCGTTAAATTAACGGGCAGCGGTGGTGTTATTTTCACTCAAACCTATTCTACCTACCCCGTTACCACACCCAATTTTTCATTAACTCCGGGAACCTACAGCCTTGAAATTTCTTCCACACCTTCCCCGCAATCATGGCAATATCCATATAACTATATTGTTAATTATATTGATACACGTCCTGTAGTAGCGCAGGTTCGCATGAAATTATGATTAGTTATGATTTAAGAACACGTGTCAAAGGGTTTAAATCACCCCGTTATTTCTAATACTTCAACCAATCACCAACTATACTATAAATTTTATGACACTACTATACAAAAGTAAATTAACCTTGTTTTGCACACTAATCCTATCTATTAATAGTGTTGCTCAAAGCCTTAACCAAAAAACAGCGGATCGGTTTTATAACCAATTGGCTTACATACAAGCGGTAGACTATTACAAATATTTAGTAAAAGAGAAAAATGTAAAAGAAGAAAATGTAAGAAGGACGGCTTTATGTTATTATAACTTGTCCGATTATAAAAATTCGGAATTTTATTATCGTGAACTGAATCAAAAGTTTCCTACTACAATAACCGAAACAGATTTATTAAACTATATACAAGTATTAAAATACAATCAAAATTATACGGAAGCAAGCGCAGCAATAGAAAAATTAAAGCAAAAAAGCAGGAAAAGTAAAGTGGCAAGTAATCACTTTGATAATCCTAATTATCTGACCGAAATAAAAAGCGATTCAACTAATTACACTATTACCAATGTGTCGGGGATTAATACCGAATATTCCGAATTAGCCCCTGTTTTTGTGAGGAAGAATAAAATTGTCACTTTTTCATCCAACCGAAAAAATAATGCGCTGAAAAATAAAACTTTCGCATGGGACGATAGTTATTTTATGGATTTGTGGCAGGCTGATAAAAAAGATTCAACGCACTTTAATAATATATTAACACTCCCCAAAAAAATGTCATCGCTTTATCATGATGGACCAATGGTTTTGTCTGCTAATGAAAAAGTAATGTATTTGACAAGAAGTAATTATATTGATAAAAAAACAGGACAGAGTACAAAAAAAATCGTGAATTTAAAGTTGTTTATCGTCGCTTTCGATAGTGTAGCCGGTAAATGGAGCGACCCTGTAAGTTTTGAGTATAATTCGGATGAGTACTCTGTGGGGCATGCTGCTATTACAATAGATGGCAAACGCCTGTATTTCGTATCAGATATGCCAGGTGGATTTGGTCAAACAGATTTATATATGAGTGAAAATAAAAATGGTAAATGGCAAAAACCTGAAAATCTGGGGCCAACTATTAATACTGAGGGCAGAGAAATGTTTCCATATGTTCATGAAGATGGTACTTTATTTTTCTCTACTGACGGGAGAGCAGGGTTAGGAGGGTTGGATTTGTATTTTACGCCAATTGCTCTTGATCAATATTTTGAACCGCAGAATTTAGGCTATCCTTTAAATACACACATGGATGATTTTGGTTTTTATTTGAATAGCGATTTATTGACAGGATATATGTCTTCCAATAGAGAGGGTGGTAAAGGTAAAGATGATATTTATTTTTTTAATTCTAAAAAATCACTCATCGGGTCAAAACTCACAGGTATAGTATATGATGATAATACTAAAGAGGCTCTTCCAAATGCTGTTGTCTATTTGATTAATAACAGTAATACAGCTATAATAGATACTGCTAAAGTGGATAACACAGGGAGGTATACATTTATGATTAAAAACCCTTCGTTAATTTATAAATTAGGGGCCAGAGAAAGAAGTAAATACTATGATAAAGTTGTAGAGATTAAAGATCTTGCAGCAGGAGATAATATCAAGGATATTTATTTATATCCAAAGTATAAATTAGTAGGTACTATTCTTGATGCTAAAACCGAAAAACCTATTGACAGAGTTATTGTTTCAGTGGGGCAAAAATTTAGTAACGATAAAAAAGTATATCAAACCAATGCTAAGGGAGAGTTTAACGATGTGATCAGAAATAAAAAAGTTGGTGATAAATTAAATTTTGCTGTAAAATTTGAAAGAGAAGGATACATTACTACAATTCAAAATTATGAAATTGAATTAGATACAAATACAATAGTTAACCTAAACGAAAAGCTAAATTGTGTGATGCAAAAAATGGAGATAGGGAATGACATCTCTAAAGCCATTAAAATTGATCCTATTTATTTTGATTTGGCTAAATGGGATATTAAACCAATATCAGCTATTGAGTTAGATAAAATAGTTACGATCATGAAAGAAAATCCAACTATAAAAATTGAATTAGGATCACATTCCGATTGTCGTGGTAGTAAAGCAGCAAACTTAAAATTATCGGATAAACGGGCAAAATCTTCCGCCAGTTATATTATTTCTAAAGGTATTGAGGCAACGCGTATTACCGGCAGAGGCTATGGTGAAAGTAAACCTATTAATAAGTGTGAGTGCGAAGGTGCGTTTATTGTGCCATGTACAGAAGAAGAACACCAGGCAAACCGAAGAACTGAATTCCTCATCGTGAAATTTTAAATGCTTAAAAATAAGTTGTTGCCTTCTTAAATCCCTTAGTAATCTTAGCTAAGTATTAAGAGATAAGCATCAATTTTACTCTCATGGTTGGTTTATTATTTCACAGCAGAAGGCTGGTAGTTAGTTTAAGATTGATACGTAAATATCCACTTCACCATCGGCCCAATTTTTGCTTCTTGCATCATAAACTTCAAAATCAGTTTGATAAGCTCTTTCAAGATCTGAATTCCAAATGTCAGCCCAGGCTTTCGTAATACAACAAGGAATTTCTCCTTTCGCTGTTTTTTTCAGATAGTTTCCATTCATAATCATAAAACTATCCATCCCTTTAGGAGCTATTGTTCCAGGGGCTACTTTGCAGCCTATAAAATATGAAAAGGGTTTTGTGTGATCACCTTCATAATGATGATAAACAGCGATAATCTCATCACTTAATCTTTCGGGAATTTTTTCAAGAAATTTTTCGTTTTCGAATTTTTGCCAAAGGGTTCCGCAATCAATACCTGATTGTCCATTTTCATTGGTGGTTTTAGATTGTAATGCCAACCCTATAAGTTCAATTTTTTCGATATTCATAGATCTTAAATGTATGAATTAAAAAAACAGATACCTATACCTAAAATAATTTTGAAACTTGTGATAGTTAAACAGAATGAGTGATTTTCCGCTCTGGTTGAAGTATTCAGGCTATCCGGCACGAAGCCAAACTTTTCCGGTTGCTTGTTTTTGTACAGGTAAAAATACCTATACGGAAGCAGGTAGAAACACCTGATTTTGAGTCTGGTGTTGCACTTTTGCTTTTTATTAGTATACATTTACGACACTATTTTTAGTGAAATTCATTATACAAATAGTTAAACCAAAACTCTAAACTTTATGAAAAAAACACCCTTTCTTTCAGCTGCTTTAATGATACCGGTTGCCATCGTTCTTGTTGCATATGGCTGCGATGGAAACAACAAATCCAAGGATGATGAAGCGAAAACGAATTTAGCTATTTCACAACAGAACGGAGCATTTTTGAATCATCGTGATTCAGTACCGTCATCACAGCAATACAGTGATTCACTTTTTGTACTCAGCCACGATTATCCAACATCATTTACACCTGTTGTTAATCCTTCCTGGCAACAGGCATTAAACGGGCAGCCAATCTCCAGTTCAAATGTATTTGCTTATATGGATGCATTAAAAAGTTATGTTGCCCCAAATGTGTTACCCTTTTTCACAAACAATCAAGCATGGACTGCGGCAAAATACGGCTGGTTTCAGGAGCCATGGATGGGGTCGCAAAGAGAGGCTATCCTGGGAAGCTATTTAGGTAATGGAAATCCGGCCAATATGTTTAAGTCATTGAAAGAAGATGAAGCCGGGTATGCATTGGTTTTATATGATTCAACAGCGGGCTATACCGTTGGGCAAATTTGGGGTAAAACCGGACAAAAAGTAAATCTGGTAAATGATGCGGCACAATTTAAAGAAGGGAGTGTTATTGTAAAATTTGCTTTTTCAAACGTTAATTATCCAAGTTGGCCTGTGATGCAAGGGGCACAAACTTTTAGTATTTATGATACGATTCCAACATGGGAGAATCCAAAGCGGGGTTATCAAATGCGTACGGTTAGCTTTTTTCAAATGGATATCATCGTTAAGGATAGCCTAACGGCTCCAAAAACAGGATGGGTTTATTCCACTTTTGTATACGACAAAGATATCAAGGGTTCAATGTGGGAAAAAATGGTACCACTGGGCGCTATGTGGGGTAACGATCCAGGTGTAAATAGTTCTATTACTCCTCCTTACCTTCCTCTATATGAAACCGTAATTAATCCCAGCGCACCGGCCTACAGTAAAGAAACATTAGGATGGGGTGGTAGATTGAGTGGCCCGAATGACGGTGCGGTTGCACAACAAGCGGTTGATATTACCACTGGCCAAGTATACACCAATCTGGCTTTGTCTTCTTGTATGAGTTGTCATAGTCCTGCACAGGATGCCTTTACTTCATTTTTGTTACCTGGTCCTTTCCCTACATCAGATACTTTATTTGTTTATACCCCGGGTAGTTCAAACTGGAATTTATGGTTTAGAGATAATTATGGTACCGTACCTTTCGATGCAGGACAAGTTGCAATGGATTATGATATGGTAATGGCATTTAAATCCATACCTGCTTATGAAGCAGCGCAACCATCGTTAAAACAAAATAAATTACTTAAAAATAACATAGAGGCGGTTAGAAAATTCAGACGACATAATACCAGAAGTAAATTCTGGCATTAAAAAGCAGAGATAACGTATTTTAGTAATAAATAAATCGGCAACCCTGATCGTATGATTGGAGTTGCTTTTTTATTAAGATTCAATAGAACCGGCTGAAACCTGCAAGGAAAGAGAAGCACTTGACAAACTAAGTTGGATACAATGGAAATAAAAAAACCCTTGCATTTGCAAGGGTTTTTTGTGGTACCTCCAGGGATCGAACCAGGGACACACGGATTTTCAGTCCGTTGCTCTACCATCTGAGCTAAGGTACCAGCTTTATTGGGCAGCAAAATTAAAAGAATATTTTGAATTCACAAAAGAAATATTAAAAAATCCTAAATAAGAAAACGTAAATACTATTTGGTTACTTTTATATCGGTTGAATTTAGTTTTAGATATTGGAAATACACGCATTAAAGCCGCCCTGTTTAAGGGTGAGGTTTTAGCTGAACTTAAATGGTTTAACTCTACAGATGAACTACTTAAGGATCTTTTATTTATAAAACAGGCAACATCGGCAATGGCAGGGAGTGTGGTGAGTGGCCATGAAGTATTTTATAATAGCCTTAACACCCTCATTCCAACAAGCGTATTTACTTCCGAAACGCCCATTCCTTTAAAAAACAACTATCAATCTGCCTCTACATTAGGCTCAGACAGGCTTGCAGCGTCCATCGGGGCATTTACGATTTATCCTCATTCTAACGTATTGGTAATTGATGCAGGGACTTGTATCAAATATAATTTTACTAATTCGGCAAACGAATATCTTGGCGGAGCCATTTCTCCAGGGGTAAATATGCGTTTTAAAGCATTACACCAATTCACCAGCAAATTACCGCTCGTTGAATTTAATGATGAATACAGGGATCTTATTGGTACCACTACACAAAATTCTATTTTAAGCGGTGTTATAAATGGTTCTGCTGCTGAGATCGATGGTTTTATTCATTCCTATAAAGAACAATACCCCGGTCTTATTTCCGTTATAACGGGCGGGGATAGCGAACACTTGGCAAAACGATTAAAAAATAGCATCTTTACCCACCAAAATTTAGTTTTAAAAGGACTCAATCATATATTAAACAGTACTTCATTACAGTGAATAAACATAAATCATTTTTAAAAACAGTCGTTTTATTACTTGCAGGAATGTGCGCAGGCAAATTTTCCTATTCGCAAATTTTAACGTCAAGCCCTTATTCACGTTATGGTTTAGGTGAATTAAACCTGCCAACCTTTGCCACTTCAAGTGCTATGGGAGGTTCGTTTATTGCCTACCACCTGGATACCATTACCTCTCCGTTGTTTATTAATGTTGCTAACCCTGCGGGTTTATCGGGTTTGAGATATACAACGCTGGAATTAGGCGGCCAATCACAGTTTACACGCATATCCAATGGCTCAACGACCTTAAATAAAAAAAACCTTAATTTTTCATACGCTTCATTGGGCTTTCCTATAAAAAGAGTAGGTGGCGCAGCTTTTGGAATCATGCCATACAGTTCTGTTGGTTATAAAATTAATTCAACCCAGGAAGTAGCCAATATCGGAGAAATGAATTATGTATTTCAAGGTAACGGAGGGTTGAATAAAGCCTTTATAGCTACCGGATTAAAGCCTTTCCGCCGCCAGGAAATGAAATTTTATAATTCAGATTACCGTGATACACTTGTTAAATATGGTAGACTGGCTAAGTATAAAAGAGTAAAAGTAGGGAAACAATTATTATCAGAATTATCATTAGGGGTAAGCGGGAGTTATTTATTCGGAACCATTAACCAAACCACCGATGTGATTTACCCGGGTTCTATCACCTATTATAATGCAAAACGCCAGCGTTCCATCCAGGTAAATGATTTTATTTTTAATGTAGGTCTGCAAACACATTTTGCCATTGATTCGGTGAAGTACCGTGGTAAAGATACTTTGCGACAAGGGCACCGAAGAATTTTAAAAGAAAAAATAAAGATTGGTGTTGGGTTCTTCTCAAGTATCCCTTCGGGTGTTTCCGCCAAACAAGGCAATATAATTTATAACTATTCTTTAGATGGGTTTGGTGTTGAAGCACCTAAAGACACTGTATTAAACTCACAAAATGTACATGGAAGTATCCAGCTGCCACTGGAAATGGGGGTTGGGTTTTCCGTAAAAAAAGGAGAGCGTTTAATGCTCTTAATGGATGCCGCTACTACCAATTGGAGTGGTTATAAATATTTTGGAGAGAAAAGCTCTGATTTTAAAAACAGCTACCGCGTATCGGCAGGCTTAAATTATGTGCCTAACAGGCAAGCCTATAACGTATATTATAAAAGAGTTCAATACCGTTTGGGAGTATCTTATACCAATGGTTACCTTGATCTTAAAAATACAAACATTGCTAACTATTCTATTACAGCTGGTCTTGGGTTGCCTGTAGGTATTGGCCGTTCGGATGATGTGGCTGTTGTAAATATTTCGGCGCAATATGGTAAACTGGGCACAATTACAAACAATTTGCTCCAGGAAGAATATGTCAGAATTATTGTGGGCTTTACATTCAACAACCGCTGGTTCAGAAAATTCAAATACGATTAATCTTTTCATGCGTATCTTAAAACATAATTGTTTTTTGTCTGGCATTATTTTTTTACTGCTTTTGAGTTCTTCTTGTGAAACAAACAGGGATGAAGTAATGGCTATAGGAAAAAAAACCGTGATGCCTTCGCGAATAGGTAAGGACATTACAATGCTTTATACCGATTCGGCCGCTTTAAAAATCAGGCTCGAAGCCCCTCAAATGCTCACGTATGATAAAGGACTGAAAGAACCTATGACAATTATGCCAAAAGGTTTTTTCGTTGTTTTTTTTAATGAAAAAGGAAAAGAAAGCACCACTTTAAAAGCAAATTATGGAGTACATTATGAAACCAGCAGGCGCATGGAAGCCCGTTATAATGTAGAAGTAGTAAATGCGACAGGAGAAAAATTAAATACGGAACATTTGGTGTGGGATGAAAACACAAAACAGATCACCTCCGATGCCTTTGTGAAAATAACAACTGCCAAAGAAATTATTATGGGCAAAGGTTTAAAATCAAACCAGGATTTTACCCAATATGAAATCCTTGAAATTACAGGAACAATAAGAGTAGAAGATAATCAATTATAAGTATGAATAAGTTTTTTAGAATATTAGAGATTGTATGGCTCATTACTGCATTGGGCTGCGCAGGTATATCGGTTTATTTTTTAATCACTAAAGATTCCGATAGCGCTTTATATTTTGTGTTTGTGTTTGTGATAGCATCTATTATGTATTTATTACGCCGTCATCAACGTAAAAACCAGGAAGGTTTAAAACAGCCACAGCAACGTAAATGACAAAAGCCGTTGGTATAATAGGTGGTGGTATCAGCGGAACATTGGTAGTTTTAAATTTATTAAAACAAAGCCGCCGGCCATTAACCGTTATATGGTTCGATAGTAAAAATCTTTTTTGTAGAGGATTGGCATATTCAACACCCGAAAATTGCCATTTACTAAATGTAAGAGCAGCAAATATGTCTGCATTTACAGATGAACCGAATCATTTTGTAAACTGGTTACAGCAAACACATACGGGATTTGTTGCCCGCGATTTTGTTCCACGCAAACTCTACGGGCAATATATACAGCAAACCTACGAGGCATTAAAAATCGAAAACCCACAACTTACCATTATTCACAAAGCCGAAGAGGTTGTTTCTATATTACCCGCCGGAACAGGTTATACCATCCGGGCGAAAGGATTGGATATAGTGCAGCAGGTTGTGTTGGCAGTAGGTAATTTTTTACCGGCTCATCCCCGCTCTGTAGCAAAAGCATTTATCACTTCCCCAAATTATTTTCAAAATGTATTTGAGGGTACCGCTTTAAAAAAGGCACTGCATAGCAATTCCGTAACCATTATAGGAGCAGGTTTAACGATGGTGGATATGGTAGTGGCATTAAAAGAAAATAACTATACAGGAGTCATACAGGTTATTTCTCCCCATGGCTATTTGCCACAAGCCCATACAGAGGAGGAAACATCTAGAGTAAATGATTTTTTAAATTTCAATACGGCTTATACGCTGGCCCAGGTTTTTAGCGCCGTTAAACACGAGCTAAAGCAGGCTGTAAAAACAGGGAAGAACCCACAAGGCATTATTGATGCGATGCGGCCTTATTTACAACACTTATGGGTTAATTTTTCGATAGAGGATAAAAAACAATTTTTAAGGCACCTAAGGCATAAATGGGGAGTTGCCAGGCATCGTGCGCCAGCTTCCGGTATAAAAACGATTACCGGATTAATTTCGCAGAAACAATTGCAACCTATAAAAGGAAGAATTTTTAATATTGAAACGAGTCCGCAGGGCTTTGAAATAGAATATACGGATGCTACTTCCCAAAAAAACTATTTAAAGTCGGGTGTGATCCTGAATTGTACCGGTCCAGAACCCGATTTTAATAAAGCAGACTCTTTATTGGTTAAACAGTTAATTCATAGCACATTAATAACCGGCCATGAACTGTTTTATGGCATAAATGCTCCAAAAACAGGGATTCTCAGGCCTGGTTTCTTCACCCTTGGCCCACCCTTAAAAGGAGTTCTGTGGGAAAGTACAGCGGTTCCCGAAATAAGGCTGCAGGCGAAAGAAATAGCCTCTAAAATTATTTTGGATTAATTTTTCGTTATTCAGCAATAATTTTATCTTTGCATTCCTTAAATTAATAACAAACATGAGTGTTTTAGAAAAAATTCGTAGCAAAACCGGACTTTTAGTTGGAATTATTGGCTTAGCCCTGGTTATTTTCATTTTAGAAAGTTTATTAGGATCCGGAAGCGCCCTTTTTGCAGGTAGTGATACATTAGTTGGAAAAATTGCCGGTGATAAAATTGATGTCACTGCTTTTAATACAAAAGTAGATGAGCAAATCATGCAAATTCAACAATCAAACCCTCAGGCACAAATTGATGAGAAAACAAAAGAGCAGATCATTGACCAGGTTTGGAATCAAATGATTAACGACCGTGTAGTTAAAACACAATACAAAAAATTAGGGATCACCGTATCTGACGATGAACTAACTGATTTAATGTTAGTGCACCCTCACCAATATGTGGTTCAGCAGTTAACGGATCAACAAACCGGTAAAGTTTACGAAGCGTTTGCTCGTCCTGATGGATCCTTGGATGTTGCAAAATTAAACCAATGGGTTGGGCAAATGAACGCAGACCAGGAAAAATTCTGGAAACAATTAGAAAGCTCGATTTCTGATTTGCGTACAGCCGAAAAATATAACCTGTTAATTAAAAAAGGCTTATATGTAACATCTGCAGAGGCAAAAGCTGCTTTTGTGAATCAAACGAAACAGGTAAATACAAACTTCGTTATTAAACGTTATGCAACCGTTTCAGATTCTACTGTAAAAGTAAGTGACGAAGAGATTTCTAACTATTACAACAAACATAAATCGGAATACAAAGTAGGTGAAACTACCCGTAAAATAGAGTATGTTTCTTTTGATGTATTACCTTCCAAAGCAGATTATGAATCTATTCAAAAAGACGCGATGCGTGTAGTGGATGAATTTAAATCAAGAACTGCCAAAGAAGATTCTTCTTATATCTCTCAGGAAAGTGAAGGTGGTCAGGTAATGATTTCGGGTTATACTAAAAAGAATATGATCATTTCAGATTCTACCGTATACAATGCACCTAAAGGAACTGTTTATGGACCTTATACAGAAGGTACATTCATTAAAATTTACAAATTAACCAACGTAAAATCCGTAGCAGATTCAGCTAAAGTACGTCACATTTTAATTGGGTTACAAAATCCTAAAACACAGCAACAACGTTCACCTGTGGCAGCAAAACGTGTGGCAGATAGTTTATTAACCTTAATCAAAGAGAAAAAAGTACCTTTTGATACATTGGTAAAAACCATGTCAGACGATTTGGGATCTATTGATAAAGGAGGTGATTACGGTTGGTTTGATGAGAACAAAGGATTTGTAGCTCCGTTTAAAGATGCAGGTTTAGAAGGTACTGTTGGTACTATTTCAGTAGTTCCTACACAATTTGGGTTCCATATCATCGAAGTATTAAACGTTTCTAAAACACGTCATAATTCTTACACAGTAGCACAAATCACTAAATTAATTGCTCCAAGCTCTGAAACAAACCAGGAGTACTATAAATTAGCAACTGATTTTGCCGGAAAAAACCAAACAGGTGAGGCATTTGAAAAAGGTGTTGAAACTGAAAAATTAAATAAACGTATTGCTGAAAACATCAAAGAAGGTGATAAAAATTTACCGGGACTTGATGCAGCAAAAGACCTTGTAAAATGGATCTACAAATCTAAAAAAGGAAATGTATCTCCTGTATTTGAATTTAAAGACAGATACATTGTAGCAAACCTGGTTGGGATTAAAGAAAAAGGAATTGCTCCTTTGGATGAAGTAAAAGAGGAAGTAACCATTAAAGCGATCCGTGATAAAAAAGCAGATCAGTTTATTGCTGAATTCAATACTAAAGCAGGAGCTTCAAAATCTATTGATGATATTGCTTCTAAAATGAGCTTAATGGTTGAAAAAGCAGACAATTTGACCTTTGCAACTTATAATGTGGCTGCAATAGGCAGAGAAGATGCTTTAATAGGAACGGCAACCGCTATGAAAACAGGAGCTGTAAGTAAAGCCGTTAAAGGTGATAATGGTGTTTTTATTGTAAATGTAACAGCAGTAACGGAGGGCATTTTACCGAAAGACTTTAAAAACAAACAAAAAGAAATGGAACAGTCTTCCGGTGGCCGTGTAGATTATGAATTATATGATGCTTTAAAAGACAAAGCCGAGATTGAAGATCACAGAGGTAAATTCTTCTAGTTTTTTCAAATAGATAGTTAATAAAACCCCGAAAGACTTACTTTCGGGGTTTTTTGTTGAAAGAACCGGGCAGTTTTTATCTTTTTACTAAAAAGATAGGCTAAACTACGTATCTTTAAATCCTGAAAAACAGCATGAATTTCCTCTTTAAGATACTTATATCTGCTATCGCAGTACTTATCACCTCTTATTTTTTAAAAGGCGTTACAATCGGCAACAATCAGTTTTTGGTTACAGAAACACCTGAACTGAACAAATTTTTGACGGCACTCTTGGTAGCGGTGGTTTTAGCCTTTTTAAATACGATCGTAAAACCCATCCTAACCCTTGTTTCTTTGCCTATTACCTTTTTTACCTTAGGCCTTTTTCTATTGGTGATCAACGCCATCATTATCTTATTTGCTCATAAACTGGTCGATGGCTTTTATGTGGATGGATTCTGGACCGCACTCTGGTTCAGCTTAATTTTATCGTTGGTAAGCAGCTTATTGGAAAGCTTTAATAAGGAGAAGGAAAAACCCTGAAAACAGGCTGCGTAAAGGTCTTATGCCATCTCTGAAGGCTTGCAGCATACGTCGTTCATCCCACCGCAGTTAAAAAAAGTTAACCATGCAAATACAAACTCAGATACTTTGCTACATTTGTTATAACAAATGAATAAACACAATCTTGGAATTATTTCTGTATTAGTTGGCCTGGCTTTAGTGGCTTTAATTGCCATTCAGGTATACTGGATCCGTAGCTCTATTAAATTAAAAAAGGAAGAATTCGATCATTCTGTGATCGAAGCCCTGAAATCAACCAGCTATAAACTTGAAAAAATTGCCACGGCCAATAAAATTGCCAAAAAAATCAAGTTACGAAAGCAAGGGGTACGCATTACCAAACCGGGTTTGGTAACTTTAAAAAATCCTACCGGGAAAGATGTGCAGGTAAGAATTTTTGAAGAACTGAGTACTGATTCCTCCGGAGTAATTACCAGCAAAATGTCACAAAAAGAGTTTATTGGTGATTCCATCAAATCCCAGAAAAACTTTTTACCGTACGAGCTTTTAAACTCGTCCTCCTCTAATGAAGAAAGCTTAAGGGATGAGTTGCTCAAAGCCGGTACCGAAGTTGTAAACGATCTTTACGATGAGTTGATCAGTATTAATGTATATAAAGATTACAAGCCTAAAGTGGATTCGTTGATGCTGGATACCGTGTTGCATCAGGAGTTAAGGTCAGCCGGAATCAATACACGCTTCGTCTATTCTATTTCCAGCCAACTGGCTAACTCTACCTCTAAGGCCAACTATAAGGATGCTCAAAAAGATTGCGACTCTACCGGCTGTTATTACAAAATAAATTTATCACCGAGTAATGTGTACGTTACACCGCAGTACTTAAGTGTAAACTTCCCTAACGAAACCAATTATTTATTAAACACCATGTGGGCAATGCTTACCGTGTCAGGTATTGTGATCACCATTCTTATTTTTGCCTTTTATTATACCATCGCAACTATTTCCAGGCAGAAAAAACTATCGCTCATTAAAAATGATTTCATCAGTAATATGACGCATGAGTTTAAAACACCTATCAGTACTATTGCCTTAGCGGCCGAAATGCTGAATGATGGTTCTGTGGCTAAAACCCCTGAAAAACAACACCGGTTCATTAAAATGATTACCGATGAAAATAAACGCTTAAGCATTTTAGTAGAAAGTATTTTGCAAACATCGATACTGGACAAGGGAGAGTTTAAGCTTAAAATAAATCAGGTTGATGTGCATGAAATAATTAACCAGGCCATTCAAAATACCCAGTTATTAATTGACCAACGGGGCGGCTCTATTACTAAACAATTAGGGGCTTCCAATTGTATTATAAGTGCTGATAAATTACATCTCACCAACATTATATTTAATTTAATTGATAACGCGGTAAAGTATACCAAAGACCAGCCTAACATTATCATTACAACGAAAGATACGGCCGATGGCATTGAAATTGTAATAAAAGATAATGGAATTGGCATTAGTAAAGATAATTTGAGAAAGATTTTTGATAAATTCTATAGGGTGCCAACCGGCAATGTTCATAATGTAAAAGGCTTTGGTTTAGGGCTAAGTTATGTAAAAGCGGTAGTTGAAAAGCATAATGGCACAATTCATGTAGAGAGTGAGATAGGGAAAGGCAGTACTTTCAAAATCCTTTTACCTTGCAAAATCGTACATTAAATAAAATATAATAAAACAGTTATGGAAAATGTAAAAACACAAGTATTATTGGTAGAGGATGATCCGAATTTAGGAGCGTTATTACAGGAGTATTTAGAAGCAAAAGGCTTTGATACAAAACTAGCTACCGATGGTAAAAAAGGCTTTGATGCATTTTGTAAACAAGAGTATGATTTATTATTATTGGATGTGATGATGCCCGTTAAAGATGGCCTTACATTAGCGAAAGAGATTCGCGTAACCGATAAAAATGTACCTATCATATTTTTAACGGCTAAAAGCATGAAAGAAGACACCATCGAAGGCTTTAATTCAGGTGCTGATGATTATATCACCAAGCCATTTAGTATGGAAGAGTTAATGGCACGGGTTAATGCTGTTTTACGCAGAAGTAACAAACAACGTGTTTATAACAGCGAAGACGTTAATTTTTCGGTAGGTGATTATACATTTAATTCCGAAACTCAGGGCTTATCCCATAATGGAACCGAACAAAAATTAACGACTAAAGAAAGCCAGTTAATGCGTTTGTTATGCGTGCATAAAAATGATGTGTTAGACAGAAACTTTGCTTTAAAAACCATTTGGCATGATGATAATTATTTCAACGGCCGTAGTATGGATGTTTATATTGCTAAGCTTCGTAAATATTTAAAAGAAGATTCTAAAGTTGAGATCGTAAATATTCATGGTAAAGGCTTTAAATTATTAGTGAACTCATAGTTATAAAACCCTAAAAAATTAGGGAATTAGTTTAAAAGTGGCTTATTTTGTAATAAAAATAAGCCACTTTTATTTTGTACAAATCTCAGAACATAGCTACTATCATTGGTGCCGAAATTAAAGGCGATGTTACCGAGCACGATTATCAGATTCTTTTAACCGATAGTCGCCAGCTGACAGAGCCTTCCAACAGCATATTTATTGCTCTGGTTACCGAACGGAATGATGCCCATCAGTATATCTATGCCTTGATTCAAAAAGGGGTAAAGCTATTTGTGGTTAATTATATCCCCGAAAACTGTTTGGGAATAGAAGGTATTTGTTTTCTGGTAACCGATAATACCAAAAAAGCACTTCAAAGATTAGCGGCTCACCATCGCAGGCAGTATCATATTCCTGTTATTGGTATTACGGGAAGTAACGGAAAAACCATTGTAAAAGAATGGTTATACCAATTATTAAAAACAGATTACAGCATTGTACGAAGTCCTAAGAGTTTCAATTCACAAATTGGAGTACCCTTATCGGTATGGCAGTTACAGGCACAACATACCTTAGGAATTTTTGAAGCCGGTATTTCCGAAGTAGGGGAAATGAAAACCTTAAGGGAAATCATTCATCCAACCATCGGCATACTCACATCTCTGGGTTCCGCACATGACGAGGGCTTTGAGAACATTACGCAGAAATTAAAAGAAAAATTAAACCTGTTTTCCGATAGTGAAGTCGTTATTATCAATGCACTCTCATTACACGAAACCCATATCCATTTATTACCCAGCGAAAAATGGTTTTTGATTTCGAAGGCATCTGATGCTACGTTACAAATTCTGGAGACAGACATCACAGGTAATAAAACAAAAGTGGCGGCACGTTACCAGGGTGCAGATATTCAAATCAACATTCCGTTTACTGATACCGCAAGTGTGGATAATGCCATTACCTGTTGGGCAACCTTATTGCATTTAAACATTTCCAATACGGAAATTGAAAAACGGATGCAGGCCCTGCAGTCTGTTGGAATGCGTTTAGAATTAAAGCTTGGGGTTAATAATTGTGTCTTGATCAACGATTTTTATAATTCAGATATCAATGCGCTTGAAATTGCGCTGCACCATTTAAAACAACAGCACAGAGGTGGACAAAAAATAGTTATTTTATCGGATATTGAACAAAGCGGTAAGTTAAGCTGGGAACTTTATACGCATGTAGCAAAACTATTGAGCCAGTTTCATATTGATTTATTTATAGGAATAGGGAAAGAAATTTCTTCACAAAAAAAATTATTTACAGCCCATTCTTATTTTTTTGAGAACACACATGCTTTTATTGAAGAAACTAAAACCAATATAGAGCTTCAGTTCCATAATGCGATCATTCTTTTAAAAGGTGCGCGTAGCTTTGGTTTCGAGTTAATCAGTAAACAGCTTCAACAAAAAAGCCACGATACGGTTTTAGAAATAAACCTCAATAACTTAATTCATAATATTAATTTCTACCGTTCACAATTAGAGAAAGATACAAAGCTCATGTGTATGGTAAAAGCTACCGCTTACGGAAGCGGAAGCACAGAGATAGCGTTTACCATACAACATCACCATGTAGATTATTTAGCAGTGGCATACGCTGATGAAGGTGTGGAGCTAAGAAAAGCAGGAATTCATTTACCTATTATGGTAATGAGCCCGGAGGAATCTTCTTATGATGATATGATCGATCATAACCTGGAGCCTGAATTGTTTTCTTTTAAAGTAATTGGTGAATTTTTACAGGCATTGCAAAACAAAGCCATATCAGAAAAATACCCCGTGCATATTAAATTGGATACAGGTATGCACCGTTTAGGTTTCGACGAACAGGAACTAAATGAGTTGTGCGTGTTATTGAAAAGTGAAAGATCAATAAAAGTAAAAAGTGTGTTCTCTCATTTGGTAGCCAGTGATAGTAAGGATTTTGACGATTTTACGGCTCAACAAATTGCCTCTTTTGAAAAGATGTCTTCTCAAATTGAACAGGCTATTGGCTATACGACTATAAAACATATTTGCAACTCGGGCGCTATCACCCGTTTTAAAGAAGCACATTATAATATGGTACGCCTAGGCATTGGCATGTATGGTGTTGGGTTTAATGAACTGGAAAAACAACAGCTTAAAAATATCAGCACTTTAAAAACACGCATCTCCCAGTTAAAGCATCTTAAAAAAGGAGATACCATTGGTTATAGTCGTAAAGGCGTTGCAGATAAAGCAATCACAACGGCCACCATTCCTATTGGCTATGCCGATGGGTTGAGCAGAAAAACGGGTAACGGTAATTTCGAAGTCTACATAAATAAGGTGGCTTGCAAAACGATAGGAAACATTTGTATGGATATGTGCATGATAGATGTAACACATATTGCCTGTAAAGAAGGTGATGAGGTAATTCTGTTTGAAACCAACGAACAATTGATGAAATTATCTGCCTCTATGGAAACCATTCCTTATGAAGTACTCACCAATATTTCTACAAGAGTTAAACGCGTGTATGTTCAGGAATAAGCTTGTACACAATCCTGGTTTCTACCTTGGATTATTAGGTTTACTGTTTTGTCTTATTGAATTAATAATACACCCCGTTGGAAATTTTCCATTAAACGATGAGTGGCTATACACCCATATGGTATTGGATTTTCGGGAGAACCATGTGGTTGATACGTCGCATTGGGGCTATACTTCCATGTTAGCACATATTTTATACGGTAATTTAGTAGTCAGTATTTTCGGATTTTCGTATACTATTTTACATTACTCCACATTAATCTGGTCTTTGTTGGGAGTTATATTTTTTTACCGCTTGTTAAACGATTTTATTCTTAAGCATCCGTTTCATTCGTTTTTGTTGAGCTTAGTGGTATTGGCAAATCCGTTATATGTCTCGTTATCAAATTCGTTTATGACAGATGTGCCATTTATAACAAGCGTTATTATCGGGTTATATTTTTATTTGAAATACAGGTTGTCTAAAAACGTTTTGTTATTGCTTGTAAGCTCTGCTTTTTTAGTGTGGGCCATTTTAATAAGACAGTTGGGGGTGTCGTTTGTGATCGGTATTTTTATTTCAGAAGTTCTTGTAAACAGAAAAAATCTGTTTCCCGGATTATTTATATTATTGAGTGCGCTGGGAGGTTTATTTGCATTTGAGTGTTGGCTTCATGTTAATAGCCCTCTGAATGGCTATTCGTATTTGTTTTTCAAGAATGCCACTTTTTTTGAACCTCACGCTCTGCTGGATAATGCGGTTAATTTTGCCAAACGATGGATTCATTATATTTCATTCACCGGGTTTGTATTGTTCCCAATTCTGATTCCTAAACTTAGCACATTTATAAAAAACAAAGAGTTTTCTAAGAATCCGAAAGTTGTACTGTTTAGTGTGCTCTTATATGTTCCTGTTGTATGGTCTATGCAAAAATTTCCCATCGGTAATTATTTATATAATACAGGTGTAGGTCCAGAAACTCTATTAGATACCTATATCCTGGGCCTGAACCAGGAGCATAGTTTTTCATTTATTTTTTTTATCATTAAAATGATCAGCTATTTAGGATCGTTTTCATTATTAGTGATATTGGTAGAATATGCATTATTATTAAAGCAAAGGGAGTATCTCAGGCTTGCCAATTTCTTGATAACAGTCATACTTATTTCTCTGTTTTTTTACTATTCTTTTTTGGCTTTAGCAAGCCCTATATTTGACAGGTACATTATGGTTTTTTCTATTTTGATAGTTCCTGTCATTGCATCCGTCTATAAATCATTATTTAATCATACAAAATTACTTCTTCTGTTTACTGTTATCTTGTGTTCGTTTTCTGTTTTTTCAGCTAAGGATTATTTTTTGGGTCATGCCACGCGATGGGTAGCCATTGACTTTTTAAAAAACGAATACAAGGTCCCGGACGAGCAGATTAACGGAGGATTGGAGCATGAATCGAAAGTTTTTTTCGATAAAACAAATTGGTTCGACAAATGGAATAATGCACCTAAAAATGCGTACGTTATAAGCTATGGACCTATTAACGGCTATCGTAAATTTACTTGGTTTACTTATCAAAGAGTTATACCTTGTAAAACAGACACCCTATTTATTTTAAAAGCAGATGATATTCACTAGGAGTTATATATTGGTTTTTAGTTTATTGGTTTGTTTATGTTCTTGTTCGGAGGGTGAGCAAAACAAAACTAATATCAATCCCAATCCCACTTTCGTTGAGATTGCCCCTATTCTTTTTAAGAATTGTACACCTTGCCACAGGGCAGGGGAGAGTGGTCCTTTTGAATTAATGACTTATGATGATGCAAAAAAGAATGCCAATAAAATAAAGTTTGTAACTCAAGCCCGTTATATGCCACCATGGCCGGCAGATAAAAATTACACACACTTTATTGGAGAAAGAACATTAACCGAGGAACAAATTGAATTAATTAAAGTATGGGCAAATAATGGAGCTCCACAAGGAGATGTGTCGAAAGTGCCGGTACCACCGGTATTTTACACGGGTTCCTCTTTAGGAAAACCGGATACGGTCATTAAATTTAAAGAGGCCGTTCCTATTAAAGGTAACGGAACTGATCATTTTTTCGTCGTTAAATTACCCTTTCAATTGGCGAAGGATACCTTTGTGAGTTACTTTGAATTTGTGCCGGCTCAACGCAAGCTCGCACATCATATCAACGGGCATTTGGTGCGTTATGAACCGGGAAAGAAAAAAGATATTCAAAAAGGCTTAACCTATGCGTTGGATGAATTCCATGATTATAAAGATCTTTATGGGCAAATGAATATTTTAAATGATGATGGTACTTTCCCAACATTAACGCCTAACACGGTATATTATTTGCCGGGCTTTACACCACCTGTATATCCCCATGGAATTGGGGGCTACAGGGTAAATAAAACATCCGCTATTTTATTGCAGAATATCCATTACGGGCCAAGTAATAAAGATGTATTGGATAGTTCTTACATTAATGTGTTTTATGGAGAGAAACCAAAACGGCCAATCTATGAAACGCAACTGGGAACATTTGGTGTTTCTAAAATTGAACCTGAATTAATTTTACAACCTAATAAAGTACAAACGTTTCATACCAAAGCAACCCTGGATGCTGCTATTTCTATTCTCTCTGTTAATCCTCATATGCATTTATTAGGTAAGTCGTTTTGGGCCTTTGCCATAAAGCCAAACGGAGATACTATTCCTTTAATTAAAATTCATAAATGGGATTTTAAATGGCAGTATTATTATACATTTGAACATCCCGTAAAAATTACAGAAGGCACAACTATTCACGTTTATGGAACTTTTGACAACACGAATAAAAACCCTAATAACCCGAACCATCCGCCAAAATTGGTAACGCAGGGAGAAGGTGTAAAAAGTATGCAAACCACCGAAGAAATGTTCCAGTTTATTTTCACCTATCTGCCTTATCAAAACGGGGATGAAAAAATGGATTTGAAAGAATAATTTCTTCACCACATAGAAACATAGGTAACATAGAAAAATAATTAATAAATTAGAAACAAAAAACATAGAATATGAGAATAAGCTCTATGTCCCTATGTGGTTAAAAAAATAAAATCATGACACCAAAACTATACATAGTCCCAACACCAATTGGTAATTTAGAAGATATGACTTTCAGGGCGATCACTGTTTTAAAATCAGTTGATTTGATTTTAGCAGAAGATACCCGAAATACGATTCATCTTTTACGACACTTTCAAATTGAAAAACCCTTACGTTCCTACCATGCACACAATGAGCACAGTACTGTGGAACAAATTGTGGAAATGATAGCGTCTGATAAATCAGTAGCCCTGGTATCGGATGCAGGCACGCCTGCTATTTCTGATCCCGGTTTTTTATTGGTACGCGAGTGTATTAAACATGGTGTTGCTGTTGAAACATTGCCCGGAGCCACAGCCTTTGTACCGGCTTTGGTGAACAGTGGGTTGCCTTGCGATAGCTTTGTATTCTATGGATTTTTACCACAGAAAAAAGGAAGACATACCAAACTTTTATCTTTAAAAGAAGAAACACGGACGATGATCTTTTACGAATCGCCTTTTAGATTGGTAAAATTATTGGAGGAATTTAAAGAATATTTAAGTGGTAACAGACAAGTTTCCGTATCACGTGAACTATCTAAGATGTTTGAAGAAAATGCGCGCGGAACGGTTGACGAGCTCATCGCTCACTTTACAGCTAAAACAGTGAAGGGAGAAATTGTAGTGGTGTTAGCAGGAAAAGAGGATTAGGGTTGTACTCTAATTCTCCCTTTGAAGGGAGTCTCCGCCAGCTGGTGGGGAGGGATGTTGTTCTAAACATCTTCTATCTTGATCCTTTTGCAAAAGTATTCAAAAGCACTTTTTAATTTTCGTTTTGCTTGAACAAAAAGAAACAAAATCCAGAAGGCTTTCGGGATCATAATCAACCGCACCCTTACTAAGGTATGCAGGTATTTAAAAACAAAATGTAAAAGGAACTTTACTAAAACCAAAAAGCCACTTTAAAAGCAGCTTTTCGATGTATTCTTATCTGAACCATGGCATCTACCGTATCCCATCATCGCTTAAGCTTAGATGTCGGCTTGTGGTTGTTACTATAAAGGTAAATCATAAATTGATGCCTTATATTACCAATTTGTAAAGCCAACATTTATTAACACGCTCTTTAGGCGATAGTTTTCAACTATTGTGTTTTTTGTTTAGAGTTATTAACTGATTTAGTTAAATAGTTAATGAAAGATGCTTTACTTATACCATTATGGTAGAAATTCTTGTAAAGAAAGGTTTTCCTGTTTCCTAGGAGTTTTCCCTGTATTTTACATTTATCAACTTATTTGGTTTTAGATATATGTAATCATTTTGAAAATCGAGGATCATATTGAATCGCTTTAAAAGATCATTACCCAAATAATTGATTTCAAAACCTACTGGATTTTTGCTGCTTAACACATAGGTTGGAATATGTGTAAGTTCAAAATGATTGATGTTCAGAAGTGGCGCAAGCACTATTTTAGTTTCATAGGTTACTCCTCTCGGGTCGCGAAGTACAGATGATTTAATCAATTTTAAATTCTTAGGAAAATGTTGTTTGCCTGCCCAGGCACTATCTAAAATAATGGCCTGATCTGAGCCGGTGTCAAGTAAAAAGTTGCCAAGGTATTTTTTACGTTCTATGTCAAAGGTTCCTTTAATGCAAACAAAAGAATGAATAAATTCCATCGTTGATTTAACGTAGCCTTTCAATGCTTTTGGCATTTTTGAGTGAATGATTAAGAGGTTATGATCATAATCAATTTCTACTGCTTTGCCTTCAAACAGGTTCCAGCCAAATCTCCCATCCATATCATGTGCCGTTAATCCTGTAGGCACAATCACAGGATCATTCCACACTACATGACCCATTTGTAAAGTAACTACGGGATTTAGATGAGCATAATCCGGCTTTGTTTTACCGGCCAAAGCATCAGGTTGGTTTGATAGTAATTTTGTCTTTTTGAAGATGGCATCCTTCGTGAAACGAAAATCAAAAGAACCAACATCGAAGTGAAGGTTTAATGTATCTGTTCCGTTAATAATGGATTTTACACAAATGGCATTAAATTGAGTGAGTGTAAACGGAATAGTATCATGTGTCGCATGATGCGGTTTTAGAGTATTCTCCGGAGCAATAGCACTGGCAATTTGAGTATAGCAGGAATCTTTTCCATTCAGCAAGACGATAAAATTATATGTCGTTCCCGGTTTTACGTTTATTTTTATAGAATCAATGTCTGTATAAAACGTCACCCATTTTGTTTTTCTGGTTCTATCGGCGGTGAAAATATCTGGCTTAATTTCCGGAGAAATTGTCCAAGCATTTTTATCCAAATAGCCTCCATCCTTAATCGTTACACGTTTAGACGTTGCTTTAATCACAGGCAGAGTTGATTGTGCGAAAACAGATTGCGTGAATAAGAATGCTATAAAAAAGTAAATGTATTTCATATGGTTTTCTCTTTTGACATGGCTTTAAAATGAGGCGTAGTGGTTTTACAGTTTTGAAAACAGTGTCTACCAAAAGGCTTATTAACAAAGATAAATTTTTAAAGAGCTTTTGCAAAGCAAAATAACAGAGTTTCACAGTTGTTAGTGATAATACCAATAAGAGAGGGAAATACACTAATAATATGTTTCGTCATCGCGAGGGACGAAGCGATCTCATACACGGTATTCTGATACTTTTGTAAAAGTATCCAAAAGCGACTTTCTTATTTTTCTTTTTGCTTGAACAAAAAGAAGCAAAATCCCGATGGCTATCGGGACAAGGCAATTCGCTAACCTCCATTTGCCCCACAGAAACTCCCCGGAATGGCGGTTCGCATCGAATTACCAAAAGCAGCCGCACTATTACTAACGTATGCAGTAGCGTATTTAAGTGTAGTCATCCTGAACTTGATTCAGGATCTCACACTCTTGTTATTTTTCTGCATTAGGGATGCTGAAACAAGTTCAGCATGACATAAACAGTTGAGAAGTGTTCATGTTTTATTTCCGTAGTATTATATTCTGATAGCTATTGGAAGCAGCGGAGTTGAGAATATGATAATAGTACGTTCCGTCATCGCGAGGCACGACGCGATCTCATTCGCAGTATTTAAAACAAACTAGGTTTGAGATTGCTTCACTTCGTTCGCAATGACGAGACTCAGCATTGCAAATGCAGAGTAGTTTAAATAAACCTATTTCTCTTTATGAGTTGATAATCTTTTTATTATTGAATCTGTAAATTCTTTTTTTAGTTTTGCCTCAGTTTGTAGACTATCAATTATGGTATTATTATTTTCAATAGTTTTTTCAAGAATTAGAGCTTTATTGTTAATCGAAAAATTCATATAAACTAAAATCAGACTTAGAATCCCCGTAATAGCAGAAATTAGTTTGTAAATGTCTTTCTTTGGCTTTAATGATTTCTTGTATTTGTACCAATCTCCATCAAAATCTTTTACAACTTCAAAACCTAGCACTGAAAACTTAATAGCAGAATCTCCGTGTTTTTCAAATGGACCAGATTTAACTAGTGCATATTTAATTTTATTGAATTCGTTTGAGCTTGGTTCGAGATTTTTGAATGACGATAAATCTTTGAACATTATGTAAGGTTTAGGGTCGATTTTCATTTCTGATATCGAAGTATTTATAATTTTATCAATGTCCATATTTTGTTTTAGCCAATAGATTTTCGAGCTTGTTGATGTTAGAGTCGACAAGTAAATATAAAACAAAAAACGCCCCGATGTAATTCGGAGCGTTCTTTATAAATTATTAAGAGAAGATTATTACATCATTCCGCCCATACCACCCATACCTGGATTACCCATTGGCATTGCAGGAGCATCTTCTTTTTTCTCAGCTAATACGCAATCAGTAGTCAACAACATGGCTGCTACAGATGCTGCGTTCTCTAAAGCGATACGACTTACTTTAGTAGGATCAATTACACCTGCTTTTAATAAGTTTTCGTATTTCTCAGTACGAGCATTGAAACCGTAATCATCTTTTCCTTCTTTTACTTTTTGTACAACAATAGAACCTTCGATTCCACAGTTAGCACAAATCTGACGTAAAGGTTCTTCAATTGCACGGCGTACAATTTGAATACCAGTATTCTCATCATCGTTTAAGCCTTTTAATTTATCTAAAGAAGCAATAGCACGGATGTAAGCTACACCACCGCCCGGTACAATACCTTCTTCAACTGCTGCACGAGTAGCTGCTAAAGCATCGTCCACACGGTCTTTTTTCTCTTTCATTTCAACTTCAGTAGCTGCACCAACATAAAGTACCGCAACGCCACCAGCTAATTTAGCTAAACGTTCTTGTAATTTTTCTTTATCGTAATCAGAAGTCGTTGATTCAATTTGTGCTTTGATTTGATTTACACGCGCTGTGATATCTGCTTTTTTACCTGCACCACCAACAATCGTTGTATTGTCTTTATCAACAGTTACTTTTTCTGCTTTTCCTAAGAATGTTAAGTCAGCGTTTTCTAATAAGAAACCTCTGTCTTCTGCGATAAATACACCACCGGTTAAGATCGCTAAATCTTCTAACATTGCTTTTCTTCTGTCACCAAAACCCGGAGCTTTTACTGCACAGATTTTTAAGTTTGAACGTAAACGGTTAACTACTAAAGTTTGTAACGCTTCGCCATCAATATCTTCCGCAATAATTAAAATTGGTTTACCTGTTTGTACCGCTTTTTCAAGCACAGGTAACAATTCTTTCATTGAAGAAATTTTCTTTTCATAAATTAAAATTAACGGGCTTTCTAAAACAGCTTCCATTTTATCTACGTCTGTAATAAAATACGGAGAGATATATCCTCTGTCGAATTCCATACCTTCAACTACTTCAACAGTAGTATCAGTTCCTTTAGCTTCTTCAACGGTAATAACACCTTCTTTTTTTACTTTAGCCATGGCTTCAGCAATTAATTTACCGATAGTGCTATCGTTGTTTGCAGAAATAGTAGCAACTTGTTCAATTTTTTTATTGTCGTTACCAACCATTTGAGATTGTTTTTTCAAATTCTCAACAACCGCTTCAACTGCTTTATCAATACCACGTTTCAAATCCATTGGATTTGCACCTGCCGCTACGTTTTTTAAACCACCTGTTACAATAGCCTGAGCTAATACTGTAGCAGTAGTTGTTCCATCACCTGCTGCATCAGCCGTTTTAGAAGCAACTTCTTTTAATAACTGCGCACCCATGTTTTCAACCGGGTTCGATAATTCGATTTCTTTCGCTACCGTTACACCATCTTTGGTGATTTGTGGTGAACCAAATTTTTTGTCAATGATAACGTTACGTCCTTTTGGACCTAAAGTTACTTTTACTGCATTTGCCAATGCATCAACGCCACGTTTTAAAGCGTCGCGGGCTTCGATGTTAAATGATATGTCTTTTGCCATGTTATGTGTTTATTTAAGTTTAATATTTTATTTAAGAGACTTAAAAGAGCTAAGGGACTAAAGGGATTCAGGACTCGTTTGTCTTTTCAATCTCTTTGTCTCTTCTGTCTTTTAGTTTAGATTACAGCGTAAATATCGCTTTCACGCATAATTAACAGGTCTTTTCCATCTACCTGGATTTCAGTTCCTGCGTATTTACCATATAATACAGTATCGCCTACTTTTACAGTCATAGGTTCGTCCGGTTTACCGTTACCAACTGCTAACACTTTACCTTTCATAGGTTTTTCTTTAGCGGTGTCAGGGATAATTAATCCACCTGCTGTTTTTGTTTCTGCCGGAGCTGCTTCAACCAATACCCTATCGGCTAATGGTTTTACGTTAATGCTTGTTTTTGCCATAATTATGTGATTTTTGTTAGTTTAAATTTACGTTTGCTATTTGTCTAAAAATGTGCCAATATGAAAATTGGCTTGAGAGCCGACAATATTACAATTTTGAATCGAATTATTGGACAAAAATGTCATGTTGTGGCAGATTTCTCTAATTTACTTTCTGTCTTGAAACAGAAAGTAACAAAGAATTCAAGGCTCTTTAAAATTTAGCTAAAATCTGCATAGCATCAATCTGATGATTTGAAGCGCTTCGCGAACAGCCCAAATCATCCCCACACTGGCCTTCGCTTTTGATACTATTTGATTTTTTCTCTAAATTTTAAAATGCCGTCCAGAATTCCCCGAAAGCTTAACTTAAAATTTGAATCGTTTTGACTTGTCTTTTTTGTTACTTTTTTCGTCAAGGAAAAAAGTAAGTAAGAATAAATCTTAAGTAAGAAAAAAGTTATTTCCCCACCTTACTCCCATCATAAGCCCATTTAACCCAAATGGAACCCCATGTAAAGCCTCCGCCAAATGCAGAAAGAATGATGTTATCTCCTTTTTTTAGCTGTTTTTCGTAATCCCACAATAATAAAGGAATTGTTCCTGCTGTGGTGTTACCGTAACGCTCAATGTTCATCATCATTTTATCCGTACTCAAACCCATACGGTTTGCAGTAGCTTCACAAATGCGTTTATTAGCCTGATGTGGCGCTAACCATGCAATATCATCAGCCGTTAAATTATTTTTTGTCATAATTTCCGCACTTACTTCTGCCATATTTACTACGGCATGTTTAAATACAGTTTGTCCTTCCTGATGAACGTAATGTAATTTTTTATCAATGGTTTCGTGAGTAGGGGGCATTAAAGAGCCACCGGCTGCCTGGTATAAATAGTTACGGCCCGAGCCATCACTTTTTAAAATAAAATCCTGTATGCCGTTTTCGTCTTCAGAGGGTTCAAGCAGCACTGCGCCGCCACCATCACCAAAGATCACACAGGTTGTACGGTCTTCGTAGTTTAGGATGGCACTCATTTTATCCACACCAATCACCACTACTTTTTTGTATTTCCCGGTTTCTATAAATTGAGAACCTGTTGCCAGTGCAAAAATAAATCCTGAACAGGCAGCAGACAAATCATAGCCCCAGGCGTTTTTGGCACCTATTTTATCGCAGATAATATTTGCAGTACTTGGGAAAATTAAATCGCCGGTAATGGTACCAACAATTAAAAGGTCAATATCCAGAGCTGTAATGCCACGTTTTTTTAAAAGTTCTTCTACCGCAAATACCATCATATCTGATGTTGCTTTTCCGGGCTCTTTTAATACACGTCTTTCTTTAATTCCGGTACGAGAGGTAATCCATTCATCATTGGTGTCTACAAATTTTGCTAATTCATCATTCGTCATTACAAAATCAGGAACATAGCCACCAACGGCAGTTATAGCTGCTTTAATCATTATTGAAATACGTTTTTAATTTTTTCGTTTAAGTTAGCTTCCACAATGTCCTTACTTAAAACCATCATGTTTTTAAATGCCAGTGGGCTGGACTTTCCGTGAGCGATCATCACGTTTGAATTAACACCTAAAATAGGGGTGCCTCCATATAATTCATAATTAAATTTATCAAAATATTCGTCGCTGATATTGCGTTTTTTACTTAAGGAATAAAAAGCTTCTGCTGTTTTAAGCAATACATTACCGGTGAATCCTTCGCAAACAATAACGTCGGCCTTATCTTCAAACACCTCAATTCCTTCCACATTTCCTACAAAATTAAAATCTTTGGAGTCTTTCATTAAAGCGTGAGCGGCCTGTGCAACTAAATTTCCTTTTTCAGGTTCTTCTCCAATATTTAATAAGCCAATTTTAGGGTTTTCAATTTTATATACTTCCTTGGCAAATACAGAACCTAATATGGCAAACTGGTATAACACGTCGGGCTTGCAATCGGCATTGGTACCAACGTCCAGTATAATTCCAAAACCGCCGTTTATTTTAGGTAATATAGAAGTAATACAAGGACGAATAACGCCAGGAACCGCTTTTACAGAAAACATAGCGCCTACCAGCATGGCTCCGGTATTACCGGCACTGGCAAACGATTGAATGGCATTTTCCTTAAGTAATTTATAGCCAACAGCGATACTGCTGTTTGGTTTTTGCGAAAGCGCTTTTGTGGGATGTTCTCCCATTTCAATTACCTCGGTGGCGTTTACAAAGTCAAACTTATCTTCCGGTATATTTTTGGTTTTTAAATAGGCTTTAGCCTGTTCGCTATCGCCAATTAATACCATTCTTACATCAGAGGGTAATGTAGCCAGGGCATCAATAGCTCCGTCTAAACAATTTTTCGGGGCAAAGTCGCCGCCCATTATATCTAATCCAATCTTCATATGTCTGTCGAAATCAATCGTCTAATCAAATAAATATTGCGCAAAAATACAATAATTATGGTTCAAAGTTATTAACGGTACTTTTACTTTGTATTTAAGTGCAATTATTTGGGTAATTTTCGGATTTGTAAAGAGAAAACACTCTAAATTTGCATTATGAGCATAGCTGACATAGAAAACGAGATTATTGAAGAGTTTGAGATATTTGGAGATGATTGGGAAGGGAAATACGAGCATTTAATAGAATTAGGCAAAAGTCTGCCAAAGATAAAGGAAGAGTATAAAACCGATGACAGGCTTATAAAAGGCTGCCAGAGTAAGGTTTGGCTGCATACCGAAAAGGTAAACCGGGAAGTAATTTATACAGCCGATAGCGATGCTATTATTACTAAAGGAATGGTGGCACTCATTATTCGTGTATTATCACATCAAAACCCCGATGATATTTTAAAAGCAGACCTTAACTTTATCAATAAAATAGGATTAACAGAACACTTATCTCCTACGCGTGCCAATGGATTGGTGAGTATGATCAAGCAAATGAAACTGGACGCTTTAGCGTTGAAATAATACGTTAAATGAACAAAAGAACGCTTTCCTGGCTTATTTTAATCGTGCTTTCATTGGTGTGGGGGAGTTCGTTTATACTCATGAAACAGGGTTTAAAAGCTTTTTCCAGTAGTGAAGTAGCGGGCTTACGAATTACAATAGCCTCTTTAAGTATGTTGCCACTGTTAATCAAGTACCATAAGATCGACCTGAAAAAACATTTGAAGGGTTTGTTATTAATGGGCGTTTTCGGGAATTTAATTCCGGCTTTTCTATTTACCAAAGCCGAAACACAGATCAGCAGTAGCTTAACGGGTATGCTTAATGCGTTAACCCCCTTATTTACCATTGTTATAGGCATCATGTATTTCAAACAAACCATTAACCGTAATCAGCTGGTTGGTGTATTGATAGGCTTTGTAGGAGCAATATCCTTAATATTATTAGGAAACAATGAAGGAGATACGTCTAAAAATGTGATGTATTGTTTACTGGTGGCTATTGCTACTTTGTGTTACGCTATTAGCGTGAATGCGATTAAAGCTTATTTAGGGGGACTTAATTCCATACAGGCCGCCACATGGTCGTTTACACTGATTGGCCCGGTTGCTGCCATTTATTTATTTGGATTTACAGATGTGGTAGAACATGCCCGTAACCATCCCTATGCTTTACATTCTTTGTTTTATGTCAGTATCCTGGCTATTCTGGGTTCGGCGGCATCGGTAGTGGTTTATAATACCTTAATTAAGATGTCGGGGACTGTATTTGCTGCCAGTTGCACCTATTTAATACCCATTGTAGCTATTGGATGGGGTTTGTTGGATGATGAAACCATTAACCTGATGCAAATTTTGGCTGTTTTGGTAATTATATGCGGAATCTGGCTGATTAATTCAAGGCCTAAAAGGCTGTAAAAAGGCATTTGAAAATGTTAAAAAGTGGCGGAATCCTTCTCTAAGCAGGTTTTAGCCTTAAAAAATAATCTATTTCTTTGGCGGATATAAAAAAAGGCCTATCTTTGCCGTCCTTAAAATTATTAACAAACTAAAAATTAACACCATGTATGCAATTGTAGAAATAGCAGGGCAACAATTTAAAGTGGAACGAGGCAATAAAGTTTACGTTCACCGCCTAGATGCTAATGAAGGTGCTAACATAGAATTTGACAAAGTTTTCTTAATCGATAACGGCGGAAAAATCTCTATCGGTAGCCCAACAGTAGATGGCGCAAAAGTTGCGGCCACAGTAATTGAGCACGTAAAAGGCGATAAAGTTATCGTATTCAAAAAATTACGTCGTAAAGGTTACCAAAAATGGAATAACCATCGCCAGCTTTATACACAGATCTTAATTCAAGGTGTATTAGGTAAAGGTGAAAGCGTTAAAGAAGAATTAAAAGCTGAAAAATCAGTACGCGAGTTCTTATCTCCAAGCCAAAGAAATCCTAAGGTAAGAGAAGAAGTAGTTGTTGCTGAGAAAAAAGCTCCTGCAAAAAAAGCAGCCGCTAAAAAAGCTCCTGCAAAAAAAGCAGCTAAAAAAACTGAAGAATAATTAAAACATTAACCATTAAATTTTATAAAAAATGGCACATAAGAAAGGGGCGGGCTCCACAAATAACGGCAGGGAATCACATAGTAAACGTTTAGGCGTTAAAATATTTGGTGGTCAGGCTTGTATCTCAGGGAACATTATTGTTCGTCAACGTGGTACAAAACACAATCCGGGTGTAAATGTAGGAATGGGAAAAGACCATACTTTATTTGCTCTTGTTGATGGTAAAGTAGTATTTAAAAAGAAAAAAGACGATCGATCTTACGTTTCTGTTGTTCCTGTAGAGGCATAATAAGATACACAATACGAAACTTAAAGCCCTCCGCAATACCGGTGGGCTTTTTGTGTTTTTAGCTAATAAACCATACAGCTCACTCTTTTTGTTACTTATCGGGCAAACGGGTTTACTAACGTACTCCATAAATAAAATATAATGAATTGGATGTCGTTAAATTTTTTTATTATTACATTACAATTAAATTTATCCCTTTTAAATTGAAACACTATGTTACAGCTTAGTTATATAAGAGAAAATAAAGAAGACGTTTTAAAACGTTTGGCGATCAAAAATTTTAAAGATGCTGAAACTATTATTAACTCAGTAATTGAGTTGGATAATAATCGTAAAATGGCGCAACGCCAGGCCGATGAAGTAAAAGCGGAGGCTAATGGCCTTGCGAAACAAATTGGTGAGTTAATGAAATCGGGAAAAAAAGAAGAAGCCGAAACATTAAAATTAAAGACTGCTGAGTTAAAACTAAGTGAGAAAAAATTTGATGAGTCTTTAAAATTCATTGAAGAAGACATTCATAAATTATTGGTAACGGTTCCCAACCTGCCTAACTTAACGGTACCTGTTGGAAAAACACCTGAAGATAACGAAGTGGTAAACGAACATGGCGCTATTCCCAAGCTTTATGCAGGTGCGAAGCCACATTGGGAGTTAACTACTAAATATGATCTGATTGATTTTGAATTAGGTGTTAAGTTAACAGGTGCAGGTTTTCCGGTGTATAAAGGAAGAGGAGCACGTTTACAAAGAGCGTTGATTAATTACTTTTTAGATAAAGCAACAGGCGCAGGGTATAACGAAGTTCAGCCGCCTATTTTAGTGAATGCCGATAGTGGTTACGGTACAGGTCAGCTTCCTGATAAAGAAGGACAAATGTACCATTGCCAGGTGGATGATTTGTATTTGATACCAACCGCTGAAGTGCCTATTACTAATATGTACCGTGATGTGATTTTAAAAGAAAGTGATTTACCTATCAGGAATTGTGGATATACACCTTGTTTCAGAAGAGAAGCAGGTAGTTACGGAAAAGATGTACGTGGTTTAAACCGCTTACACCAGTTTGATAAAGTTGAGATTGTACAAATTGCGCATCCTGAAAAATCTTACGAAATTTTGGAAACCATGCGTGAGTTTGTTTCCGGTTTATTGCAGGAATTGGAATTACCATACCGCACCTTAAAATTATGTGGAGGCGATATGAGTTTTGGTTCAGCATTAACATATGATTTGGAAGTATGGAGTGCAGCGCAAGGCCGTTGGCTGGAAGTAAGCTCTGTATCAAATTTTGAATCGTTTCAAACAAACCGTTTAAAATGCCGTTACAAAGGTGCTGATGGAAAAACACAATTAGCACACAGCTTAAACGGTAGTGCCTTGGCATTGCCTCGCATTGTGGCTTCTTTATTAGAAAATAACCAAACAGAAGCAGGCATTAAAATCCCTAAAGTATTAGTGCCTTATACAGGCTTTGATATGATTAGCTAGAAATAGTTGTACCACAGAGATACAGAAAGCACAATCATGCATATGCGTGGTGTTGCTTTTTTTATTACAGCATTAAAATTGCCTCCGTGGTAAATCACTTAAAACAATATCCAGCTTGCAATAGCGTTATATCATCTATATTTTAGCGTATCAGAATGAACATCTATACTAAAAAGCAACGTTGGAAATGGCTCCTGTTTATTGTAGCCATCGTCATTGTATTTACATCTTTATGGTATACCACCAAACTGGCTAAAAAAATAGCCAACGACGAAAAGGAGAAAGTAAAGCTGTGGGCAGATGCTGTACAACGAAAAGCGAAACTCGTAAAATTCACCAACGACCTGTTCCAAAAACTGCAAACCGAAGAACGTAAAAAAGCAGAGCTGTATGCCCTTGCTACTAAGGAATTAAACAGCCAGTCGGATCAGATTTCTTTATTCGTCTTAAAAGTATTACAGGATAATACAACCGTACCCGTAATCCTTACCGATAATGACGGGCATGTGAATGCCAGCAGGAACCTGGATTCGGCTGTGGCCAATAATAAGGAAGCTTTACAAAAGGAACTAGAGTTAATGAAATCATTGTACGAGCCTGTTGTGATTGATGTATATCAGGACAAAAAAAATTACCTCTACCATAAAGACAGCCGTTTGTTTAATGATATTAAAATTGTGTTTGATAGTTTAATCAAATCATTTATTTCTGAAGTTGCCATTAACAGTGCCGCGGTTCCTGTGATCTATACCGATTCGAGCAAAACAGTGATTTTAGCTTCAGGGAATATTGATTCACTCAAAATTAATACACCCGAAAAATTGCAGTCAAGAATTCAGTCAATGGAATCTCAAAATCTCCCCATTGAAGTGGATTTAGGTGAAGGGTCTAAAAATTATATTTATTATGAGCAGTCAACCTTACTGGCGCAACTAAAATATTACCCCTATGTGCAATTTGGAGTAATCGGTTTGTTTTTATTAATTGCTTATGTCTTATTTAGTACAGCCCGCAAAGCGGAGCAGGATCAGGTGTGGGTGGGAATGAGCAAAGAAACGGCGCATCAGTTGGGTACGCCCTTATCCTCATTAATGGCCTGGACAGAATACTTAAAAGCAAACGGTACAGATGAGAGTATTGTAAATGAAATGAACCGCGATGTCATGCGTTTAAATACCATTACAGATCGTTTCTCTAAAATAGGCTCGCAACCAACCTTGCATGACGCAAATGTTTGTGTAATTGTGAAAGAAGCAATTGATTATTTAAAAACACGCACCTCAAAAAATGTAAATTACATTGTTGAAATTCCTGATACAGAAATTAACGTTCAACTATCGGTTCCTTTATTTGAATGGGTGATTGAAAATATTTGTAAGAATGCGGTAGATGCTATGGATGGCAAAGGAGAGCTGAGGGTAACCATCATGGAAATACCTGAAGGAGTTTCCATTGATTTAAAAGATACCGGAAAAGGTATTCATAAATCGAAACATAAATCGGTGTTTAAGCCGGGTTATACAACCAAAAAGAGAGGCTGGGGACTGGGCTTATCATTAAGTAAACGCATCATTGAAAATTACCACGATGGCAAGTTGTTTGTGTTACAAAGCGAAGAAAACAAAGGCACTACCTTTAGAATTATTTTGAAGCGGGGATAATTTTTGGGCGTTCGGGCGGGCTTTCCGTTTCAATTTTTTTTGCTGAGGGCAGACAAAAAAAGATTTACACTTCAATCCCTAACGCGTTTGGTTAGTCGTCCTGAGCTTATTTCAGGACCTTACAGGACGGGACATGAATAATAAAAAAGCCGTTACGATATCGTAACGGCTTTTTTATTTAAGATTGTTTCCTTGTATTGAGTTCGTCTCTTATTTTAGAGGCTAGCTCATACTGTTCATCATCCAGTGCATTTTGTAATAAGCTTTTTAATTCTTCACTCGATTTCGATTTATATTCTCCTTCGGGTGTAACTATATCTTCTACTGCTGCCATAGGGTTTTCGGTAGAAGGTAAAGAATCATCATCTAATACAATGCCTGCCGATTTTAAAATAAATTCGTAAGTAAAAATAGGGCAGTTAAAACGCACCGCTAATGCAATAGCATCACTTGTTCTTGCATCTATTTCCACATCCCTGGTTCCATCGGTGCAAATTAATTTAGCATAAAATATTCCTTCTACTAAATTATAAATCAGGATTTCGGTTATTTCGATGGAAAATGTTTCAGAAAAAGCCTTAAACAAGTCATGTGTTAAAGGCCTTGTAGGCGTCATTTTTTCTAACTCTATAGCAATTGCCTGAGCTTCAAAGCCACCGATAATGATGGGTAATCTACGGCTACCGGTACTTTCACCTAACACAAGGGCGTAAGCGCCACTTTGTGTTTGGCTATAGGATAAGCCAACGATCTCTAATCTTACTTTTTTCATTCCCATTTTAAGATATTCTAATATACAAAAAAAGTAAGTATTAGTTATGGTTCGCTTTAAATTTTTTCACCGCTTCAATTAACTTTGGAACGATCGTAAAGGCATCACCTATCACACCATAATCCGCTGATTTAAAAAACGGAGCTTCTTTATCACTGTTAATCACAACAATTGTTTTGCTACCATTAACCCCGGCTAAATGTTGTATAGCTCCCGAAATACCAATAGCAATGTATAAGTTCGGACGAATAGCCACACCTGTTTGTCCAACATGCTCATGATGTGGTCTCCAGTGCATATCCGCTACCGGGCGGGAACAGGCAGTAGTTGCTTTTAATTCTTTTGCTAATTCTTCAATCATTCCCCAATTTTCAGGGCCTTTCATTCCACGACCGGCAGATACTACTAATTCTGCTTCAGGTAATGGAATCATCCCACCAACATCGTTGGATTTTTTTTCTTTCACTACTATTTTAGAATTTACACCACTTAAATCAGCAGTGAAATCAACTACTGTAGAAGTGTTATCTCCTAATTTAACCGGAAATGAATTTGGTAACAAAGAAATGATTTTCACATCGCTGTTAATAGAATAAACAGCGGTTGCTTTTCCTGAAAATACGTTTTTCTTAACCTCTAAATTAGAACCGTTAAGGGTCGGATAATCTACCGCACCGGCTACTAAACCTGCTTTTAAACGCGCAGATAAACGGGGAGCAATTGCTTTACCCATAATATCAAAAGAGAAGATAACAATTTTTGCACCTTCTGCTTTAGCAGCCTGTTCAACAGTTGCAGAAATCAACATATTGTCTAAAGAAGCTAAAGCATCATTTTTTACAGATAAGATTTTTTTAGCACCTGCTTTTCCAATTTCTTCCAATTGGGCAGCATCCGCATTAATGGCAACGGCAGTAACGCTGGATCCTGTTAATTCAGCAATTTTAGAAGCATAATTCACAGCCTCCAAAGATGCTTTTTTTACTTTTCCTTTATTTATTTCTGTATATACTAATACTGACATGGTATCTTAATTTTTAATGTTATATTTTAAATTTCATTGTTTGTTATCGGATGTTCCTTGTCCACTGTTTTGTCCTGTCATCAGACAAGTGACAACAGACAATGGTTCGATTCCTTAGATAACTTTCGCTTCTGTGTGTAACAAATTCACTAACTCATCCATATTGTTTTCATCAATCATTTTACAGGTAGTACGACCTGCAGATAATGTATAGGATTTAATGTTAGTTAATTTATCGGAACCGTTGGCAGCCACAACTGTTAAAGGTTTGGTACGTGCACTCATAATTCCTTTCATGTTAGGAATACGTTGCTCCGCCATTCCTTTAGAACAGGAAATAACCAAAGGCAATTCACATTCTACTACCTGAGTTCCACCATCCACATCCTGTTCAATGGTTGCTTTGTTTCCTTCCAGGTCAAATTTAGTAGCTAAAGAAACAAAAGGAAGATCCATAAATCCGGCAATCATACCTCCAACAGAAGAACCATTGTAATTGATTGTTTCTTTTCCTGCCATAATCAAATCATAACCGTTATCTTTTGCATATTTTGCAATTTGTTCAGCCACAAAATAAGCATCAGGGCCTTCAGCATCAACACGTACGCCATCATCAGCACCTAAAGCAAAACCTTTACGGATGGTTGCATCAGCATCCGTTAAACCAACATTGATAATGGTTACTTTTTCTGCTTTGCCTGCTTCTTTCAATTCTAACGCACGAACAAGTGCGTACCACTCGTCGTAAGGGTTAATGATAAATTGAACACCGGCGGTATTAAATTCAGTATCACCATTGGTAAAAGCTATTTTAGTAGTTGTATCAGGAACGTTACTAATAGGAACTAATATTTTCATATGTTGTTTTTTAAGTGTTTTTTGTTTGAACGAAATAGCTGCGTTTGTAAAAATGAATGTTTGAAACGGTACTATAACATTTTGAATTTTTAAAAGGTCAGCAAATTTAAAAAAATATGGGGGTAAATCAATAGATAAACCCCAATATTTTATTTTGTTTTTACTAAATCATAAAACTCTGTAAGCGAGTGTTTTACGGCTTTTGCAACTAATGTGCGAAAATCCATTAACTGTCCTTTTACATGAGCTTTTTCAAGAGCTTCGTAGTATTTAACACGACTGGCTAAACTCCCCTTAATATTGGCAATATAATAGCCGTTTTTTAATAGGATCAGATTCATTAACAAGCGGGAAGTTCGGCCATTCCCATCAATAAAGGGATGAATTCCAACCAGTATCTGGTGCATGTCTGCAGCCAGGATTACCGGGTGCAGGGTTGTTTGATGCCTGTTGTAATAACCAATGAGGCTTTCCATTTTTAAAGGAACATCAAAAAACACCGGTGGCTCGTGTTTGCTTCCGGTAATTCTTACATCAGAAGATCTGTACTTTCCGGCGTCATGATTTAAGATCCCTTTCAAAACCAGGTAATGCAATTCTTTAATACTTCGTTCGTTTAAAGAGATCTGATTAGTTGCCAGATCGCTGACAAAATCAATAGCCTCCCTATGGTTTATGGCTTCCAGGTGTTCTCTTACACTTTTTCCTCCTATGGTAACGCCTTCTTTAATAACCATGGCTGTTTCCTGTAAGGTAAGTGTATTGCCTTCTATTTTATTACTTTCATAAGTGTAATCCGTAAAAAAATAATCATTTAGTTTAAACAGTTGAGTTTTATTAAGAGGCTTTAAAGCATCTATTTTATTTTTTAAACCATCAATATCGTTCAATAATTTCATCAGGGGCTTTGGTAAAGCCTGCTGCGTCGATTTCTCAAGTAATTTTTGATAGCCCGCAATGGCATCATGAACCATGTTTATTACCTCATCTGCATGCGCATATCCTTTTATGTTTTCCAATATTTTATCAGATAACCAGGCATTCATCAATTCGTTTGGTTTTGCATTTAACAAGTCGGATAGCTTTACAATCTGCTCCCTGGTTGGCCTGCGCAAACCACTTTCAAATTTGCTAATAAGGGATTGATCAATACCCATTTCACGGGCAAGATCCTGCATTTTAAATTTTTTTTGAACCCTTAGCTCTTTTAACTTATAGCTTAACATTATTCCTTATTTTGTCATGACAAAAATAGTCATATTTTTTTGATTTACTTCTTTTTTTATTTTTTTATTTTACAGCCCTTTTATATACATTTGAACTTGTGAAATAAAATAGTCCTATTCCTTCCATAAAAGCAGGAATTTGGGCATTAAAACGACCATCTAACTAAAGAAAGATCCATATAATATGAAAACTGTAGAATTTAGAGAAGCGCTGCGTGAAGCGATGAACGAAGAAATGCGCCGGGATGAAACCATCTTTTTAATGGGGGAAGAAGTAGCGGAATATAACGGAGCTTACAAAGTAAGTAAAGGAATGTTAGCTGAATTTGGTCCGAAACGTGTTATTGATACACCAATTGCTGAACTTGGTTTTGCAGGTATTGGAGTAGGGGCTGCTGTAAATGGGTTACGTCCTATTATTGAATTTATGACTTTTAACTTTTCGTTAGTTGCCATTGATCAGATCATTAATGCGGCAGCTAAATTTTTAAGCATGAGCGGCGGTCAATATAATTGTCCTATTGTTTTTAGAGGACCAACTGCAAGTGCAGGAATGTTAAGTTCTCAGCACTCGCAAGCTTTTGAAAACTGGTTTGCTAATTGTCCAGGCTTAAAAGTAGTTGTTCCATCAAATGGATATGATGCAAAAGGTTTGCTAAAAGCAGCAATCAGAGATAACGATCCGGTTATTTTTATGGAGAGCGAGCAAATGTATGGTGATAAAGGTGAGATCCCTGACGGAGAATATGTTATTCCTATTGGTGTAGCCGATATTAAAAAACAAGGAACGGATGTAACGATTGTTTCTTTTGGTAAAATTATGAAAGTAGCTTTAGCAGCGGCAGCAGAATTGGAGAAAGAAGGAATTAGTGCTGAGGTGATTGATTTAAGAACTGTACGCCCTATTGATTATGATACTGTAATTAATTCGGTTAAAAAAACAAACCGTTTGGTAATTGTTGAAGAAGCATGGCCATTGGCAAGTATTTCATCTGAAATTGCTTTCCGTGTTCAAAAAGATGCTTTCGATTATTTAGATGCTCCTATAAGACGGGTTACAAGTGCGGATGTGCCTTTACCATATGCTCCAACATTAATTGATGCAGCTTTGCCTAATGTTGCTAAAACTGTAAAAGCAGTGAAAGACGTGATGTACGTTACTAAATAATTTTAATAGTTAATTTAGCGAAAGGGATGCAATAGCATCCCTTTTTATTTTTCATTCATTTTGTAACCTATCAGCTGTCGTTCTTTGGTGTTTTCTTTTTTTTCAATAAGCTCATCTAAATACCTGAATACTATTTCCATATTCTTATCCTGATTATCCAGTTTCTTTTTTATTTTTTCAATATCTAAACGTAGTTCTGTGTTATCATTTAATGTTTGTCTCAGTTTAACAAAAACCTCTATTATTCTTATACTCATTTGTTTTGCTAAATTACTTCTTACAACGTTTGATAATTGTAAAACCCCGTGTTCTGTAAAAACCATTGGTAAATAACGAGTTCCACCCTTTCCGCCTTTTGAGGTCACAAATTGTGACCTCAAAATTTCAAACTCAATTTCAGTTAATTCAAACATAAAATGTCCGGGAAATATGTCTAAATTTCTTTTTACTGCCTGTTTTAAAACTTTGGTCTCTACCTGATATAATTCCGCTAGATCTTTATCCAGCATTACTTTTTGGTTACGAATAATATAAATCTTACTCATTACTATTTCTTCAGGGATTACTAATAGACTTTCTTTTTTTATCATAATACAAACTCTCTATAAAATATATAGTACAAAATAATGCAATTTTATAGTGGATGATTGCTATAAAGTGTAGCATTATAAAACACAAAACCCTACCAGTATTAAAATTTTGGCAGGGTTGGGTAATGTTTTAAATTATATTGATCTAAGTAGTGGGCACTACTTTTTCTTCAAGGTTATTTTCTTTAATCCATTGGGATAAAGAATTTTTAAATTCCTCTTTTTCTTTCATCATATCTGTTCGGAGGGTAATAGCTTCATCGTTGTCGTAAACAAAATACGTGATGCCATGCCTCGCTTCTATTTTTACAATAGAAGAAGCATGAATAGAAATTATTTTATTGGTTGCTAATACGATTCTATCACCTTCAAATGCAATAAAACAGAGCTTTCTAAGATGCCTCCAAAGTGTTACAAATAGTTCGGTAAAGGCAATCATAAAACAAATAAAAGCCATATACCTTACAATATTGTGAGGAAATAGCAGGATTGCTCCCGAACATAAAAAGAAAAGTATTTTTAATACGCGTTTGGCGATAAAACCATCAGTGATATAAACGAATTTTTTTGTTCCTTTTAAGATGGAAGCAATTAATTCGGCTTCTATACAACAAACAATAATATACACTATTGCTAATCCTGCAAAAATGTACTTAATTTCTTTGTAGCCGATGTTTTGCGTAAAAATAAATAAGAGTGTAACAACAACCGTTGTAAGTAAAATCGCGTATTTAAAAAGGATAGAAATTAATGGTTTCATAAATTAAAATACATGTTTTTCTGCATGGTACGAAGAACGCACTAAAGCACCACTTTCCACATATTTAAATCCTTTGGATAAAGCAATTTCTTCCCATTTTTTAAATTCATCAGGATGCACAAATCTGGCAACCGGTAAATGTTTAGGAGTTGGTTGCAGGTATTGGCCAATGGTCATTACATCACAATGTACAGCCGCCAGTTCATCAATTGTTTCTAAAACTTCTTCTTCCGTTTCGCCTAATCCAACCATGAGTCCGCATTTGGTTCTTACACCTGCTTCATGCAGGCGTTTTAAAACTTCCATACTACGATCGTATTTAGCTTGTATACGTACTTGCGCGGTTAGGCGCCTTACGGTTTCAATATTATGAGATACGATATCAGGTTTTACATCAATAATGCGTTGTAAATTTTCCCATTTGCCTGCAAAATCCGGAATTAAACATTCGAATTTTGTTTCAGGACTAATTTCCCTGATCGCTTTAATGGTTTCTGCCCAAATGATAGAACCGCCATCTTTAAGGTCATCCCTGTCAACCGATGTAATAACACAATGTTTTACACCCATTAATTTTACAGAATTAGCTACGCGTTTCGGTTCATCCCAATCAGCCGGTTTTGGTTTCCCTGTGGCAACGGCACAAAATCCGCAGGAGCGTGTGCACACATTCCCTAATATCATAAACGTAGCTGTTCCTGCGCCCCAGCACTCACCCATGTTAGGGCAGTTACCGCTTTCGCAGATCGTATGCAGTTTATGCTGAGCTACAATATTTCTTACCTTCAGATACTCTTCTCCAATGGGTAATTTTACTCTTAACCAATCCGGTTTTCTTGGTCTTTCCGCTATTATATTTCCTTCAGTACTTTCCATTTTTAAAACCATTTTTTGCCAAAAACAAAACCAACATACACTGTTACAACAAAATTTTCGGCGGGGTTGTGTGCCATAATAGGCAGTGCTTTTGGGTAATAATCAAATATTACTCCTGTTTCAATTGCTTTTACTTTATTAGAATAAGGTGCATACTCAAAACTCAAATTAACTTTTGCATATAAACCCGGATATACTTTTAACTGGCCTAAGCCATCTATCAAGGGACCTTTACCGGAGATGCTATCAATGGTATGCACGGCGGGGTCATATTTTACTGATTCCTGGTATTTGGCTCCGGTAATATTTTCGCGGTAAATTAAAACATAGGTTGGCTTTGCAAACGTAAGGTTACCACCTAAATAATAAGAAGTTCTTATTTCTACTGATTTCCTGTCAGCCCGTTTAAAAATGGTTGTTTGGTATCCTACACCCACTCTAAACAGTAAAATATTATTTAACTTACCGTATACAAATTTCTTGGAATTATCGGAGTTATTGGAAACCTTTACTTCCTTGGGGTGCTTCATATTTAAAGCCTGTACTTCGAATAATTTTTTACGGGTGCCTGTAACATGTTTTGCACGCATAAAGTTTAATCCAAAACCACGACTGTGTGCAAAAATGCCAAAAGACATTTCATTACGGTATAATACATTAGGATCCTGACCATTTGCTACAGCCTGAGCACTACTTTGTGAAAAACACATAGTAGTAAAAAAGAAGAAAGCTAAAATGTATAAGATCCTTTTAAACATTGATAAACAAAAGTAGCTATTAATTTTTATTTAATGAATAAGCTTTGCTTTATTATCTTTGATAAAAAAACAAAAATATGATGACAAGTAAAGTTACTTATTTAGGAGAATTGAGAACTGAGGCCACTCATATTCAATCCAATACAACTATTTTTACTGATGCTCCAAAAGATAACCACGGAAAGGGCGAAATGTTTTCGCCAACGGATTTGGTAGCTACTGCGCTTGCAAGTTGTATGATTTCTATTATGGGAATAGTGGCTATGAAAGAAGGGATTACTAAAGTTGATGGAACTACAGCAGAGGTTACGAAAGTGATGTATGCAGAACCCCGCAGAATTGGCGAAATCCACATTAAAATCATGTTTCCTAAAGGAGAATATACGGATAAAGAGAAAAAAATATACGAGCATGCAGCCCATACCTGTCCTGTAGCAAAAAGCCTGCACCCTGATCTAAAACAGATTATTGAATTTGTGTGGTAATAGCCTCCAGGATATCTGAAGGGGAAATGCCATTATGAGAGGCATGGTAAATACATTTACCGTTTTTAATTACCAATACCTGTGGCGAAGCATGCTCTACATTAAACAGAGCCGCTATTTCATTAGAAATATCCCTGTGGCTAAGGAGATCGAGGTAATACATTTGAATGGATTCATCCTCTTTCCATTTGGATTCTATTCTACTCAAAGCCATAGAACTGATAGAACACCGTGTGCTATGTTTAAAAATAACAACAGCCCGATTAATACCGGGCTGTTGTTTTGAAATATCTGTAATATCTGATAACTGATGGATATCAGTTAATTGATGCCAAAGCATAGAATTATACTGATTTTTTTGCCGAAATATTTACATTAGCTTTAGAATATGCAGGGCACTTTTCGTGCGATTTGCATGAGTTACATGTTAAGCATAAAGCAAATAGCAGAGAAGATAATAAAGCTAATTTTTTCATAGATTTTGACGTTTTTATATTGGAGTAACAAATATATAGTAATTTCGTTAAGTGCAAAAAAAAAGTAGATGAAAAACATCAATTATTTCTAAATAATAATTAACAACATATTATAATGAATGATCAAAAAGAAAAGAGTACCTGGTACGTAAAACTGGAAGAGGAGCTGAAAAAGCCTTATTTTAAGGAACTTACAGCATTTGTTAAAAATGAACGGACTCAATTTACTGTTTACCCAAAAGAAGAAGAAGTTTTTAATGCGTTAAAATTAACATCTTTCGAAGATACAAATGTGGTGGTGTTAGGTCAGGATCCTTATCATGGATTAAACCAGGCGCATGGACTTAGTTTTTCTGTAAATTATGGAATCAGAACCCCACCGTCCCTCATAAATATTTTTAAAGAACTTCATACCGATGTAGGCTTTACAATCCCTAATAACGGCAATCTTACAGCATGGGCAAAACAAGGCGTATTGCTTTTAAATGCTACGTTAACCGTAAGAGCAGGCGAAGCGGGGAGCCATCAAAAAAAAGGCTGGGAACAATTTACCGATGCCGTTATAAAATTGATTTCTGATGAAAAAGAACATTGTGTGTTTTTATTGTGGGGTAATTATGCTAAATCTAAGGCTGCGTTAATAGATGCAAATAAGCACCTGATCTTAGATGCAGCGCACCCTTCACCACTGGCGAGAGGAGCTTTTTTTGGAAATTATCATTTCTCTAAAACCAACAAATACTTAAAAGCACATCACAAAAAAACGATTGATTGGGCTTTGCAAAGTATTTGAGTTTAATGTTGATTTTTGTGTTATTAAGTAGGTTGTAGCTTGTAAGAACACTTTGAATTACTATAGCTCCGGAGCCATTGAGCCAATATTTTGGTTTTGTTAAACTTTATTTTTAAGTTTAGGAGTTATATATTACGGCAAATATGATTAGTATTCAAAAACAAGTTCTCTTACTCTCCGACTTTCATTATAAAGAGTTTGCCGATTATTTACAGGATACAAATTCGGAATTACCCTATAAACTGGTTTCTACCATTAAAAAACTAAAGGTTCAACCCGAATCGGATGTATTATGTAAGTTAATTTATGGCGATGCAGAAGAAAAAACCCGTAAAAAATTCCTTCAATTAACACATCATACCTTTAAGTTAAGTGCTTTTTTGAGCAGGAATTATCCTAATTACTTAAAACATAACTTACAACTTATTGAGGAATATTTAGGTAAAGGAGAAAAGCAAACCGCCAATGATTTGGCTGATTGGCTAACTGATGTTGCTGAAAAAATAGAAGATTATACCACACTTGTTGAGGTCAATAAATTTTTAGCCCAACAGGCTTTTATAACAGAATCTAAAGATTCAAACAAATACCACAAAAAAGTAGATGAGTTCCTTTTACTTGAGCAAATAAAAAACTCCTTATACGCTTACCTGCGGGAGCACTTGTTTTTTAAAGGAAAAGAAAATATTTCAAAATCACAGGTTAATAAAGACCTTGCTTTCTTTGATAAGTACACCAATCACGAATCGCACTCCATTAATATTTTAGCACGTTTTGGTAAATATTACGAGTTAAGCTTTTTAGGTCACCCCGATTTTTTTAAAAAAGAAACACAACAGGAACTGGATAATTTAGAAAGAGATTTTTTAAATAATGCCTTTGTATGTTATCATTATTTAGATGATATGTATTTTAAAATATTGGGCCAGCGTTTACAACACAATGTAAATACTACCAATACAGAGGCAATGATTAATGAAGTAAAGAGAATGAATAGCATCAGTTCTTTTTTAAAGTACTGGAAAAGCTACATTAATATTCCCGAGTTGTTTTCTATTTCTGTACAGGTAAACCATTACATGAGTGCATATGGTTTTGTGTTTAGAGACGATTACGATAAAGACCTTCCAAAAGATGTAAAAGAAAGTATCATATATCTTAAAACAAAACTGGAGGAAATATTGTTAAAAGACATTTGGGAAGATGGTCATATCATTAAGTTTATTAATGTAAGGTGTTTTTATTCTGCGATTCTTTTAACCGGTGACGAAAAAGATAAATTAAAATCGATTAAAATACTGGAAGATACCTTAGTATCCTATCAGCAGATCCCGTTTCAGAAATTCTTAGATGGTATTTTTGTAGCGCTGATCATTGGATATTTCAGTTTAAAAGAACATGAAAAAGTAATTACAACCTACAAACGTTATAAAAAAATTACTTCCGATCAAATCGTTATTAAAGAAAACGATTTAACCATTGATGCTTACTACTTTGCTGCCCAGTATATAACCAATCAACGTAACCAGTATACCGAAAAACTTAAAGTAACTTACGAGGAATCTATTTCGTACAGTCATATTCAAAAATTGATAGCCGAGCTGGCATCCTATAACAAGATCCCTTTGATTCTAAATTAGTGAGCGGTATTTATATTCATATTCCTTTTTGCAAGCAGGCTTGCAATTATTGCGATTTCCATTTCTCTACATCTCTTCAAAATAAAGAAGCTTTGGTAAAAAGCATTTTATCGGAGATAGACCTGCGTTTAAATTATTTGCAGGATAAAACCATTGAAACGATTTATTTTGGAGGAGGAACACCCAGCTTATTGTCTGAAAAAGAAACATTTTTAATTCTTGAAAAGATATATAAACTTTATAATGTATCAAAAAATGCAGAAGTAACGCTGGAGTGTAATCCGGATGACCTGTCGGATGAAAAACTCAAAGAACTAAAACGCTTGGAGGTAAATCGCCTGAGTATTGGTTTGCAAAGTTTTAATGAAGAAGAATTGATCTGGATGAACCGGGCTCATACGGCTAAAGAAAGTGAATCAAGTGTAAAACACGCCCAGGATAGGGGATTTGAAAACATTACCATTGATCTGATTTATGGCTCTAAATTTTCTAATTTAACTAACTGGAAAAAAACACTGGATAAAGCCATTGCATTGGATGTAAAACATATTTCGAGCTATAATTTAACCATTGAAGATAAAACAAAGCTTGGCCATGATTTGAAATCTAAAAAAGAAACAGCGATTGATGATGAAAAAAGCTCAGAATTGTTCCTGGAAATGATAGACCGTTTAGAGAAAAATAATTTTATTCATTACGAGATTTCTAATTTCGGGAAAGAAGGCTTTTTCAGTATTCATAATTCAAATTACTGGAAAGGTGCGCATTATCTGGGGCTTGGCCCATCAGCCCACTCTTTTGACGGAAGCTCAAGACAATGGAATGTATCCAACAATAATTTATATATTAAGCATGTTACAGAAAAAAAGGATTCTTATTTCGAGAGAGAAGTGTTAACAGAAAAAGAACGTTTTAACGAGTATATTCTTACCTCTCTACGCACAATTTGGGGTGTTGACCTTAATTACCTGAAAGCAAATTTTAATAACGATTTCGTAAAAGCATTTTTACAACAGGTAGAAACCTATGTGAAAAATGAAACAGTAGTTGTTAAAGATACTACCTATACCTTAACTGAAAAAGGAAAATTACTGGCCGATAAAATTGCAAGCGAATTATTTATGTAGTTAATCTTCTTCCTTCGTATTTAAAATATCCATCACCAGATCTTTCTCGTAGCCCTTTGATAGAGCATAACTCATCAATTTGAATTTTAACTTAACGTGATTGCTTTCTTTGATGAGTTTGCGTTTGGATACAATTAATTTTTTTAGAGTGGCAATGTATTCCTCTTCATCAATTTGTTGCAGCGCTTTTTTTAAACAATAGTCGCTAATGCGCTTTTGTTTAAGTTCCATCTTTATTTTTATTTTACCCCACTTTTTAATATTGAATTTTCCACGTGCAAACTGCATGGCAAAACGTTCTTCATTTAAAAAATTATCTTCAATTAATTTTGAAATGATGTTTTCTACAGCTTCCGGCCACAAACCAAGCTCATATAGTTTGTCGCGGGCATCCTGCTGTGCCCTTTCCTGGTAGGCACACCAGCTTTGCATTTTAACTAATGCAAGATGCGGATCTGTTATTTTTTGTTTTTCTTTTTTTTCAAACACTCAGCAAAAGTAATTTAAAATATAAAATTTAAGTAGGCTCTTCAAAAGTAAATATTTATTTACATTTGATACATTATTATGCTAAACTTACCAAAAACATTTATTCAGTCTATTTCCTGTTGCCAGGGCTTTGATGAAACCGCTTTTATAGAAGCGCATCAAACAGTTTCTCCAACAAGTATCAGAATAAATCCATTTAAACAAACTCCTTTAAATTTTAAATTAACCCATCCTGTTCCATGGAATGATAAAGGATTCTATTTAGAAGAACGCCCTAATTTTACGCATGATATGTTGTTTCAGGCAGGGTGTTATTATGTGCAGGAGGCTGGTTCTATGTTTATAGAACACGGATTAAAGTCATGTGTCGATTTTAACGAAATACTTACGGTATTTGATGTGTGTGCTTCGCCGGGTGGAAAAAGTACGCTCTTGAATTCGCTCTTGAATGAAGAGAGTTTATTAGTGGCGAATGAGGTAGCAAAACAAAGAGCAGATGTATTAGCACAAAATTTAAGTAAATGGGGAACAAGCAATGTTGTTGTAACCAATAATGATCCAACGGCTTTTTCAGAAATGGAAAATGTATTTGATGTGATATTGGTGGATGCACCTTGTAGTGGTTCGGGCCTATTCAGGAAGCAACACGATGCTATAGATGAATGGAGCCTGGATAATGTAAATTTATGTTCGCAAAGACAAAAACGGATTTTATCAGACATTATCGGAAGCTTGAAACCAGATGGCACATTAGTATACTCCACCTGTTCTTACTCTGCCTCTGAAAATGAAGAAATAGCTGATTGGCTCATCACTGAGTTTGGGTTAAAAACAGTAAAAATTCCTGTAGAAAAAAACTGGGGCATTGTAGAAACATCCAGTGAAATTCATAAAGCATATGGATACCGCTTCTATCCTGATAAAACAAAGTCTGAAGGATTTTTTTGTGCTGTATTTAAAAAAGAGAAAGCAGATGACCACTCTTCTGCCAGAAAAAATAAGTATGAAGCATTTTCTCCCATCAAACAAAAGGAAAAGGAAGTGTTTGAAAAATGGATCAATAACAGTGCAAAATGTGAAATTGTTAAGTTTAAAGATGATTATTTGTTGACGAATCAAACGGCGATTGACTTTGTAAATAAATACACATCTTTGTATCTGAAAAAAATGGGAACTACTATTGGCAGCGTTATCAAGCAGGATGTTATTCCGAACCATGATCTTGCCTGGAGTATTCACAGATCAACACAAATTGAAGCCATTAATTGCACAGAGGAAGAAGCGCTTAAATTTTTGAAAAAAGAGTTGCAATCCATACAGGGAAATAAAGGTTGGAATTTAATGACTTACAACGGTTTTGGAATTGGGTGGATAAAACATTTGGGTAACCGTATCAACAATTATTTACCTAATGAATACAGGATTCTTAAATAAAATGGATACTTAAAATTAACCCTAAAAATAAATAACATGTTTGAGAATTTATTAAATTTAGTAAAGGAACACTCGGGTGATGCGATTATCAATAACCCTGTTATTCCAAACGAGAAAAATGATGAAGCTATTTCAACCACTACAAATTCTATTGTAGATACGCTGAAGGCCCAGGTTTCAAACGGGAATATAAGTTCAGTAATGGATATGTTTAAAGGTGGTAATGCAAATGCCTCTTCTGTAAATTCATCAGTGCATACAAACGTTGTAACCGACCTGATGAAAAAATTCGGGATAGATAATGCACAGGCAACAGGAATTGCTTCTTCTTTACTCCCTAAAGTCATGGAGCAATTTGTAAGTAAAACAAACGACCCAAACGATAACGGATTTGATTTATCAAACATAATGAGTTCTCTTGGTGGTTCCGGAGCAGGAGGTTTATTAGGGAAAATTACAGAAATGTTTAAATAGGCCAGGTATGTTAGGAAAGTTTGGAGATATGATGGGCAAGCTTCAGGAAATGAAGCAAAAAGCTGAGGAAATTAAATTGACATTGGATTCAACCCTTATTACTGTTGAAGGTGCGGGTGGCGATATCAAAATTTCCATTACAGGAAACAGAGAAATTAAATCGCTGACGATTGCGCCGGCATTGCAACATGGAGATAAGGATGAATTGGAAGAGCAGTTAATCGTAACCCTTAACAAGGCTCTGTTTAAAGCAAATGAAGTAAATGAAAACGAAATGAAACAGGTAGCGAGCGGTATGATACCGGGTATGTAAAGTGCATTTATACCACAAAAAAAGGTTTACCTGTATCAGGTAAACCTTTTTTATTTAGGACTAGTCAACCCCTTTTTTATAAAAGATCGTTCGCTAAATTCGCTAATTCACTTCTTTCACCTTTTTGTAAAGTAATGTGAGCATATAAAGGCTGACCTTTTACTTTTTCAATTAAATAGCTCAGGCCATTACTTTGTGCATCCAGGTAAGGGGTATCAATTTGATAGATATCTCCGGTGAAAATAATTTTTGTGTTTTCCCCTGCACGGGTAATAATGGTTTTTACTTCATGCGGTGTTAAGTTTTGAGCTTCATCCACAATAAAGAACATATTACTTAAGCTACGTCCACGAATGAATGCCAACGGACAGATCACAATTTTTTCGTTCTCAATCATTTCATTGATAGCCTTTAATTCTTTATCTTTTTCGGTGAACTGACTTTTGATAAATTTTAAATTATCCCATAGCGGTTCCATGTAAGGGTTTAATTTAGAAGTAACATCTCCCGGTAAGTAACCAATATCTTTATTGCTTAATGGTACAATCGGGCGGGCGAGATAAATCTGATGGTAGTTACGGCGTTGTTCCAAAGCTCCTGCCAGCGATAATAATGTTTTACCGGTACCGGCTACACCTTGTATACTTACCAGGCGGATATCAGGATTCATAATCGCATCCAAAGCAAAAGATTGTTCGGCATTTTTTGGAATAATTCCATAACAACTTGTCTTAACCACTCTCTTTAAAGTTTTGGACGACTCTTCGTAGCGGGTAAGTACAGAGCCACTAGCATTTTTTACCACATAATAATGGTTAGCAGGTGGTTCTTCTTTTTTAAGAATGTTTTTTGCCGGGCAGGCACCTTTCTCATAAATTTCATTAACCGCTTCTGCCGTGGCTTTATCTATTACCGAGTTGCCTGTGTACAGCTCATCAATGGTTAAAATTTTACCGGTTGTATAATCTTCTGCGTGCAGGTTTAAGGATTTTGCTTTAATACGCAGGTTTATATCTTTAGTAACAAGCACTACTTTTTTAGTAGGATTTGTTTCAGCAGTATACAACGCTGCATTTAAAATTTTATGATCTGCTTTTTTCTCCCCAAATATTTTCTCGGCATCTGTTTTAGCGGAAGTATTCATTTCAATTTTAAAACGCCCGTGTGTTCTGCCATTAATAGGGGTCCAGTCCTGTAACAAATTTTTACCCGACATCACATCTACATATCTTGTAAACTCTCTCGCAGCAAAATTTTTGGTATCATTCCCTTTTTTAAAATTATCCAACTCTTCTAAAACTGTAATAGGAATTACTACATCATGTTCCTGAAAATTCTTTATAGCCGTATGGTCATATATAATAACAGAAGTGTCTAACACAAATATTTTTTTTTCGGTCCCTGAGGATGTTGCTTTTTTTGCCATATAAATAGGATTTTAGGTAATTATAAATCTATTTGTTTTACCCGTTTAAAATGTATGGCAGCATAATAGAAATAAACAGCATATTGTTTATACCCCAAAAAGTTGTTTGTATCCAAAAATGTTAATTTTATGGCCTCTTTTATCTATTTAGATTGACATTTTCAATTCTCTTTTTTATATTTACTTAAACAAACCTCGAATTACATGAAAAAACTTTTACTAATTGCTGTTATTTTTTCTGCTATTGTTCAATTACCGGCTCAATGTTTAATGTACCCTGTGCCTTTAAACCAAAGGGTACCACAATCCGCGTTAATTGTGGAAGGCAAGGTAATTAACCAGGTTTGTTTCTGGAATGCGGAGCATAACCGTATTTATACTTCTAACTTAATTGATGTTTACAAAACATTTAAAAATACAGCCAATCCATACATAGAAATAATAACAGAAGGAGGAACGATTGGAGATAAAAAACATGTATTTCATCCTACTTTGGAATTATCTATAGGTGATTTGGGTGTATTTACATTAAATTCAAATAACCAGCCTGCACAATTCGGCAAACCCGTATATGAGGCTTACGCCAGTGCTCAGGGATTTATTAAGTACAATATCCTATCTAATACGGCAACTGAGCCATTTAATACCTATGTAAATATTTCAGGAGATTTATATAACACCATCAACCAACTTACCGGAGCTAATTACACGCAGGTAAAACCGGTAAACCCTTTTATACAACCAATAATTACGGGTAACACATCTCAGGCGGTAGCGGCTATTACAAGCTTTTCGCCAACAACTATTACAGCAGGTACATTTTCGGTATTAACGATTACCGGTACAGGTTTTGGTACTGTTGCAACCCCTTCGTTAGTAGCATTTAAAAATGCAGATGATGGCGGAGCATCTACTGTTTCTCCTATAGCTTCGGAAATTGTATCCTGGACAGCTACTCAAATTCAGGTTAAAGTACCTGATGGAGCTGGCACGGGAGTTATTAAAGTAAACGGAACTAATAGTGCAAGTTCACTTACTATTCCTTATGACCATATTAATGTCACAAACTCAGGGAATGTATTTAATACAAAACATGTTAGCCAGGGTAGTGGTGGGTATGTTTGGACCTATAACAACACATTTTTTACAACTACCGCGGCTAAAGCGGCTTTTGAACGCTCTATGAATTCATGGAGGTGTGCTACATTAATTAACTGGACATTAGCCTCTACAACTTCTACAATAGTGGCTTCTGCAAATGACGGAGTAAATATTGTAACATTTAACGGAAGTTTAGGTACCGGTATTTTAGGACAGTGTGGAAGTTATTTTTCAGGATGTGGGTCTGGAACCTCGATGCAATGGTTTGTGAATGAATTGGATATTCAATTTGATCCAACTCCAGGAGCACTGGTATGGCAATATGGCCCAACCAATGCAACAGCTTCGCAATACGATTTTGAATCGGTAACGGTTCATGAATTAGGTCATGGACATCAATTGGGGCATGTTATTAATTCTTCAGATCTGATGCACTATGCTTTGTCGAACGGACAAACAAAAAGAACCATTAATGCAGATGACTTAAGCGGTGGTTTAGCCGTAATGAATAGAAACGCACAGGCAGGTGGAACTTGTGGAGATCCATTAATGACTCCTTTGGCGGCATCATCCTGTTCTTTGGGCGCGTTAAATGCAGCAATGACTACTCCAGCCAATGGTTGCGTTGGTCAGGCCGTTTCATTAACTGATGCCTCTTCAGGATCACCAACATCATGGGCATGGACAATGACGGGAGGAACTCCTGCTTCAGCAACGTCTCAAAATACATCCGTTACTTACAATACTTCAGGAGTTAAAACAATTACATTAACTACAACAAGTGGAACTATGTCAAGTACGACTACACAAACTATTAATGTAGTAGCTACTCCAACATTAGTTACTACTCCTGCGTCTACAACTATATGTTCAGGACAAACTATTTTATTAAAGGCCACCGGAGCTACAAGTTATGTATGGAACCCCGGAGGCTCGGCAAGTTCAACCTATGTAGTGAGCCCTACCACAACAACTACTTACACAGTTGTAGGAACTACAAGTACGTGTAATTCGGCTCCTTATCCTGTAGCGGTAACAGTAGTTATATGCACAGGCCTTCAGGATTTGTCTTCACATAATGATATAGTAGTATATCCGAATCCAAGTAACGGCATATTTACTATTTCAAGTATACTCAATACAGGTAAGCTGGACGTTTTGGTTATTAATACATTAGGTCAGACTGTAAAAGCGGAGAGCAGTAAAAATGCTAAAGAATTGGTAATAGATATGAGTGCATTCAGCAAAGGAATCTATTATATGAAAGTACAAATGAATGATGGAACTAAGCTAATAAAAGTGGTTCTTGATTAATTAACATAAAAGGTAAATGGAGATAGGCCTTGCAATTTATGCAAGGCCTTTTTTATGTTAACAACCGGCTGTACTCACGCTTTTTATTAACAAACGGCCTTCAATCTGTTAATTTTTTTTGGATTATTATTGTAGAAATTATTTCAGGATGTATGTTTATTATATTTATAAAACAAACCTCGAATGATATGAAAAATTTTCTACCCGCTATTTTTATCTTCCTTGTATTTACAGGGTTTTCGCAAAAGATTAACAAAAAATTTGTTGACGGCATTATTTATTTCCAGGTTAAATCCTCGGCAAAAATTGTTATAAAGACGGACGACAAGGGGAGAACAAACCTTAAAGACTTTTCATTTCTCGGAAGCATTCTAACAAAATACGGTATTACGAGAATCGACAAATCATTTTACATGGCTAAAGATGAAAAGTTGCTGCGCACTTACAAAGTTTATTTCAGTAAAATTACTGAGGTGGATCATCTGGTGGCAGATCTTAAAAAAATGAATATCATTGAGTATGCCGAAAAATTGCCGGTATACAAATTATCCTATGTGCCCAACGATCCCATCTATTCACAAACAAGCGGCAGCGGTTCGGCTACAATGCATTTTAACTGGCCTTTAACCAAAATTAATGCTCCTGCTGCCTGGAATATAACCAAGGGGAGTGCGGCTATTAAAGTAGCCATCGTTGATAATGCTATTTATACAGCACATCCTGATCTTACCAATAAAATTGTAGCACAGTATGATGCTGCAGATCTTGATAACGTGGCATCTCCTCCGGGTACGGGTGCCTCTGCACTTGCCGATTATGAATGGTCACATGGAACACATGTGGCAGGTTTAGTAGGTGCACAATCTGATAATGGGATTGGCGCAGCTTCTATAGGATTTAGTGTAAGCCTTGTAGCGGTAAAAATTGCTCAGGATGCAACTGGAAATCTTACGGCAGGATATGAAGGTGTAACATGGGCTTCTACTACCGGTGCCGCAAAAGTCATCAACATGAGTTGGGGTGGTTACGGATCTTCTACTACTGCACAAAATGTAATTACCGCGGCATATAACCAGGGTTGTGTATTAGTAGCAGCAGCGGGAAATAATGGAGATGGGGGAGAAGACATGGCCAACATCAACGGAATTCTATATCCTGCGGCTTATACCGAATGTATTGCCGTAGCAGCTACAAATAGTGATGATACCAAAGCAAGTTTTTCTGAATATGGTACCTGGGTAGACGTTTCTGCTCCCGGTGGGAATGAAGCCATTTCAGGATGGTCGAGCCCTTATGTAACTCCTTTGATTAGTACTACCTGGTGTAATACTTATGGGATGAATGCCTACTATGGTTTATCAAATAGCTTATTTGGTACCAATGCAAAATATGATGGAATGCAGGGTACCAGTATGGCTTCACCTTTGGTAGCAGGTTTGGCAGGATTGATTTGGTCGGTAAACCCAAGCATGACCAAAGTGCAGGTAAGAAATTGTATTACCGGTACTACAGATAATATTGCAGCAGCTAACTCCGCAACGGCAGCGCTTGCAGGTAAATTGGGGTCGGGCCGTATTAATGCACTGGCGGCCGTGCAGTGTGCACAAAGTACAGCGAGTGTAGCGCCAACAGTTTCTTTTGCAGGGACGCCCTTAACTATTTGCCCCGGTAGTACGGTAACTTTTACAAATCTTACAACAAGTTCGGGAACGGTTTCGTATAGTTGGAATTTTCAGGGCGGTACACCTTCCACATCCACTCAAACTAATGTAACAGTTACTTACAATACACCAGGCGTATATAGTGTAACCTTAACTGCTACTAATGCCTACGGCACAAACTCAAGCATACAAACTGCTTATGTAAATGTGATAGCCGGGGCCGCTTTGCCATTGGTAGAAGGATTTCAATCGGCTACTTTTGCGCCAACCAATTGGTATCTTGTAGATGCAGGTGCTGATGGTTTAAAATGGACGCTTAAAACAACTGCCGGTCAGGCCAGTACACAAAGCACTTATTTTGATAATTACAATGATGCAAATAATGCAGGATTCCGCGATGAGTTGAAAACCTATGTAAATTTATCAGGATATACCTCTGCAAAAATGACCTTCTACAGGGCTTATGCAGCCACATTTGGAACTCCTAATTATGATTCATTGCAAATAGGAGTGTCCACAAATTGTGGTACCAGTATCACTTCCGCTTATTTAAAAGGTGGGCCTACTTTTTCTACAGCTGTTTCATCTAATACGGCAGCAGCGTTTACGCCAACCGCTGGTTCGCAATGGAAAAAAGATTCGATCGATCTCACACCATATGTAGGACAAGCTAATGTTATGATCTCATTCATTAACAGAGGGCATTACGGAGATGATCTTTACCTGGATAATATTAATATTACTGGAGTTGCCGGTGCTTCACCTATTGCGGCTATTAGTTCGGCCAGTACGGGTTGCACAGGTACGCCTATTACTTTAACCGATGCATCTACGGGTTCGCCAACAACATGGACCTGGGCAATGCCAGGGGGAACTCCTTCATCAACAACTACGCAAAATGCTTCGGTTACCTATACAACTGCCGGAGTAAAAACAATTACATTAACAGTAGCTAACGGTTCGGGAACTACTACTGCAACAAAATCCATTACCATTATGGCTACTCCTACGGTGGTGGCTTCTGTAACCAATACTACTATATGTAGTGGCAATTCGGTTGTTGAAACATTAACAGGAGCGGGTTCTTATACATGGTTACCAAGTGGTTCAGGATCTACTGCTACTTTAACACCCGCTTCAACTACTGTTTATTCTATAACCGGTACTACCGGTGGTTGTACAAGTGCTTTATTAACAGTAACGGTTAATGTAACTACAACGCCAACGGTTGCAGTTACTCCGGCCAGTGCAACCGTTTGTGCAGGACAAACGACGACGTTAACAGCAAGTGGAGCTACTACTTATACCTGGATGCCGGGCACTCTTACAACAGCATCTGTAGCAGTTTCTCCAACAGGAACGACTGTGTATACGGTAACAGGTAGCAACGGAATCTGTAATTCTACAAAAACGGTAGCAGTAAATGTAAATACAACACCAACGGTTGCCGTCTCTCTTACCAATACAACGGTATGTAGCGGAACACCGGTTGTAGTGAATCTCACAGGTGCTACTACTTACACTTGGTTACCAACAGGTTCAGGTTCTACGAGTACCTTAACACCTTCATCTACTACGGTGTATACGGTTACGGGAAGCAATGGAAGTTGCGCAGGTACAGCTAAAACATTTACTATTACTGTAAACACAACACCAACGATTGCAGTTACTCCGGCCAGTGCTAGTGTGTGTGCAGGACAAAGTACTACCTTAACTGCGGGTGGAGCTACTACTTATACCTGGATGCCAGGCACTCTTACAACAGCATCTATCTCAGTTTCTCCAACAGGAACGACTGTGTATACGGTAACAGGTAGCAACGGAATCTGTAATTCTACAAAAACGGTAGCAGTAAATGTAAATACAACACCAACGGTTGCCGTCTCTCTTACCAATACAACAGTATGTAGCGGAACACCGGTTGTGGTGAATCTCACAGGTGCTACAACTTATACCTGGTTACCAACAGGTTCAGGTTCTACGAGTACCTTAACACCTTCATCTACTACGGTGTATACGGTTACGGGAAGTAATGGAAGTTGTGCAGGTACAGCTAAAACGTTTACTATTACTATAAATACAACGCCAACCGTTGCGGTTACTCCGGCCAGTGCTACCATCTGTGCAGGACAAAGCACTACCTTAACAGCAGGCGGTGCTACTACTTATACCTGGATGCCAGGCACTCTTACAACTGCGGCAATAGTGGTTTCTCCAACAGGAACGACTGTGTATACGGTAACAGGCAGCAATGGAATCTGTAATTCTACAAAAAATGTAACAGTAAATGTAGCATCCACGCCTACGCTTATTGCATCTGTTACCAATACAACTATTTGCAGTGGAACATCTGTGGTGGTTAATGTTACGGGTGCTACTACTTACACATGGTTGCCAAGCGGTTCAGGCTCTACGAGTACCTTATCACCTTCATCTGCTATAGTGTATACTGTTACAGGAAGCAATGGAAGTTGTACAGGTATGCCGGTTTCTTTCACCGTTAATTTAGGTTCAGCTCCTGCGGTTTCAGCTTCATCCAGTTCCAGTGTTATTTGTTCAGGTTCTTCTTCTACCTTAACGGCAACAGGGGCTACAAGTTATACCTGGAGTCCTGCCACAGGATTAAGCAGCACTATCGGTTTTGCGGTAGTTGCAAATCCCGCATCAACAACGGTGTATACAGTAACAGGAACTAACGGAAACTGTACCGGAACCAATTCTGTTTTATTAACGGTAAATGCCTGCACAGGTATTGAAACCATTATATCCACCAACGATTTATTAGTATATCCAAACCCTAGTAATGCCATATTTACGATTTCAAGTACTTCTAATAATGGTAAACTGGATGTATCGGTTATGAATACATTAGGGCAAATTATGAGAACCGAAAGTAGTAAAGATCCTAAGGCGCTTACTATTGATATGAGCTCATTCAGCAGAGGAGTTTATTATCTTAAAGTGCAGTTGAATGATGGTATTAAATTAGTGAAGATTATTCTTGACTAATAGAATGGATTACACGTAAAAAAGGGTCTGCAATATTTTGCAGACCCTTTTTGTTGTATTAATAATAGATCGGTTTTGAAAACTATACGGCATTCAAGCGCTCTAAAAATGCATCTTTTTTACGTCGGCTGATTTCAAGCTGAGAGTTATCACTCATAATAGCATATCCGCCATCTACTTTTAAGAAACGAATCACATGGTTCATATTTATTAAATGATGGTGGTGTATTCTTATAAAATCATTAACCGGCAATAAGTCTTCGTAATGCTTTAAACTGGCTGATACCATTAGCTTTTTTCCTCCCACTAAAAAAAAATTGGTGTAGCTTCCATCGGCTTCACATCTTATAATATCTTTTATGTTTACAATTTCATAAGCGTTACCTGTAGGCAAAGTGATTTTACTATAGTTATCGTCAGCCCGTTTTAAATTTTGTATTAAAAACTGTAGGTTCTCCATACTTGGTAAACTGGTTGATTTTTTTTGTAACGCTTTTTCTACGGCAACTTTCAGTTCATCAACATCAATTGGTTTTAATAAATAATCACAGGCGCTGTATTTTATAGCTTTTAAGGCATGTTTATCAGTAGCGGTAGTAAAAATAATATCAAATTTTAACCCTTGTACTTTTTCCAAAACATCAAATCCTGTCCCGTCAGGCATACTAATATCTAAAAACAACAAGTCAGGTTGCAGAGTTTTAATTAATTCAACACCTTCTGCTACGTTTTTACCTTCGCCTACAAGGTTAATTTCAGAAAAATTCTTTTTGATGAGAGTAGCCAACATTTCCCGGCTTTTTTGTTCATCTTCAATAATTAATGCTTTCATGTGTTTTTAGTGTTAGTGATTAATGGTAAGCGTTTGGTTTTGGTTGGCAGCATTAGTATTTAAGGTTATAATATTAAAAAACTTAAAACGTAAAACCAACAACTATTTTATGTAGGGGATAAATAAATCGACTCGTGTTCCTATAGCTTTTTTTTCCTGACTGTATAGATCGGTAATGTTTACACTTAAACTGGATTGATGAATGGTGTTTAATATCTTTAGCCTGTCTTTCGTTATTTTCATCCCAAGCGACTTGTGCGCGCGTGGTGGTTGAAGGCTCTGTAAGGCCTTTGCCCTGTCTCTTCCAATCCCATCATCAATAATAGAAATTTTTATGAATTGGTTAATTAAACTTATTTCAATTGTGATATGCCCGTTTCCTTCTTTTGGATTAATGCCATGTAAAATGGCATTTTCTATATAGGGTTGTACAAGCATGGGAGGAATTTCATCATAATCGCCATCCACCTCTTTCTCAATTTTTATTGTGTACTCAAATTTATTGTCGAACCTCATTTTTTCCAGTTCCAAGTAGAGGATAAGCGCTTCCAGATCTTCATTAATGGTTACTGTAGGTTTATCAGAATTATTCAAAATTAAACGGATCAGCTTGGCAAATTTATTAAGGTATTTTGCAGCCTCTTCACTTTTACTGTTTAAAATATAATGTTGTATGGAGTTTAATGAGTTAAATACAAAGTGTGGATTCATTTGCGCTCTCAGGGCTTTTAGCTCTGCCTTCGATATTTCCACATCCTGTTCAAATTTTTCTTTTTGTTTTTTATTCAGTTGGTTTAACCGGAATCTGAATATAAGAATAATGGCACTACTCACTACAATCAGGCTCCCCAGTGTAAACCACCATGTTTTATAAAAAGGAGGATTTATTTCAAAAGAAAACTGAGTAGCCTCGAGGTTCCAGATTCCTTCATTGTTGCAACTTTTTACGTTAAACGTATATTTTCCAGGTGTTAAGTTATCGTATTTGGCAAAATTTATTTCAGTGGACGGGCTCCATGTTTTATCAAAACCTTCCATTTTATAAGTGTATAAAACTTTTTCAGGATTTGTAAGGCAAATGCCGTTAAAATCGAAGCTGATGTTGTTAAGAGAATAAGGCAACACCGAATTATTTGCCAAGAGTGTATCATTAAAAGAAAGCTTAATATTGGTAATATTTGTTTTAGATAAATTATCGTTTGTGAAAAATTCTTTTGGTGAATATTTAATTAATCCGTTTACCGTTCCAAACCAAATAGAACTATCTGCATCTTCGTATATCCCATGAGTATTCGATTCTACCCCCGAAAATCCATCGGCTTTACTGTACGACACAATATCTATAATATCGTAATGTAATTTTTTAATATCAATTTGGTTAATTCCCTGGTTGGTGCCTGCCCATAAATAATGGTTATCTTTGGTTATACCAATGGCATAAACCAGTTCAGAGCTTAATCCGTCTTTTTCCGAAATAAATTTATAACTGTGTTTTTGTGAATTAAACATTAATACACCATTTAATGTAGCCGCATATAAATTCCCCTGGTCGTCTTTACAGAGATCAAGTACTGTGTTTACCGGTTCAGGTGATGAAATGGCTTGTTGTTTAAATTCATTTCCTTCCATTTTAAAAAGACCCACCTGGTAAGTTCCTGCCCAAATAGCCCCTTGCGCATCTTCAATAACTGACCATACATCATATCCGTCTTTTTCAATAAGAATGACCGGAAGTTTATAGTAAGTAGTTTCGTAACTGTTTCCTTTTTTCTTCATGGAACACAGGCCATTTCTACCGCCTACCCAAATGGTATTTTTACTGTCTTTATAAAAACAGTTAATAGGAGCCTCCAGTTTAAAATTTATACCTGACGTTAAATTTTGAAACGCTTCATTTTTTAAAATAGAAATGCCTTTATCTGTTCCAAACCACACACTTCCATCATCCATGGCAATAATAGAGGGAACCCTGTTGCCCAGAAGCCCTTGTTTTGTAGAATAGTTTTTGAAAAAACCTTCCGAAAATTTGTATACCCCGTTGGCTTCTGTACCTACCCATAAATTGCGTTTATTGTCGCGAATGATCTGGTAAATAAATGCTCCTCCCAATCCATTTTGTCTGTCATAAACCGTAAAGCCTTTGCCTCTGTATTTGTAGAGCCCGCTATGAGTGCCTATCCATAAATTATCCTCATAATCGGTTAATAAAGAGCGGATGTGATTGGAGTTATTATCCAGGCCAATGTTGTAATAATCAAACTCTTTCCCGTTAAAGCTGATCAGGCCTGTTTTAGAGCCTATCCATATGGTTCCGTTTTTTTGGCAGAGTACACTGGTAATATCTTCATCAATTAATCCGTTGCTGATATGAAAAACGCCCTTGGTCTTTTTTTCCAGGTCTATTAAATGCAGGCCCTCATGTGTACCTGCGTATATTTGCCCCTTAGCGCATTCCGACAGGCAGGTAATAGTGATAGAACTAATAATTTGATCAAATAGTAAACTGTTTTGTTGTTGTTTGTACAATCCTTTATTGGTTCCTACCAACACCCCATGTATGGGTGAATATACCAGGCAGGTAATATTGTGATTTTTAAAAAAAGGAACCTGTATTACTTTTTTTCCATCCCATATACATAAACCTTTGTTAGTGCCCGTCCATAGGCCAATATGAGGATCGAGGCAAAAGCTGGTCACATAATTGGAAGGTAAGCCGTCTTTAACATAATAATTATTGATGGTTTTATTTACCTTATCAATAACACTTAACCCGTCAATGGTTCCTACAGTAATATAATGAAACTGATCTTCAATAATGGCATTCACGTAGTGATTGGCCAATCCGTTTTTTGGAGAATAATTTTTGAATGTTTTTCCGTTAAATTTACTTAGCCCACCATAACCACCACTCCATAAATAGCCTTTACTATCCTGAAACATAGTAAAAATCTGCACATAAGGCAGGCCGTTTTCTACCGAGTAATTTTTAAAATTGTACTGTTGCGAAAAACCTGCAGTACAAAAAAACACAGTGTAGAAAAACAGTAGCGCATGAAACAGCTTTTTATATATTTCTTGTATCATCTCTCTCACTAAAGTATAAATTTATAATTAGTTTCCTATTTCTTTTTTGTAACTGGTTCATTTTATAAGATAACTGGAGGTAGTTATATGTAACGCCTGCTAAAGCGTTATATTTGAAGGATTAGATGTATTATTTCCAATATAGGCGTTTTGAGATTTAAAGTGCCTGGAAATCAATAAATTATTTAGTAAAAATTATCACTTACCGACGTGTATTTTTCGTACTTTCGTTAGCTCAAATTTAAAATATATTATGTTAACGTTCCTGAAAAAATTTTTCGGCACAAAATCCGAAAAAGATATTAAAACCATTCAACCGATTGTAGACAAAATTTTAGAGATCTATCCGGGTCTTCAAAAATTATCAAACGATGAATTACGTGCAAAAGTAGATGCGTTAAAACAAAAAATACAGGATGCCATTAAAACTGAGCAGGCTGAGATTAATGCCATTAAAACACGTGTTGAACAAGAATATGATTTGGATGTAGAAACCAAAGAAGCTCTGTACAAACAGGTTGATGAGATCGAAAAAGGCAATACCAAAAAAATAGAGGAAGTACTTAATGAGATCCTTCCTGAAGCTTACGCTATTTTAAAAGATACTTCCCGTCGTTTTTCTGAAAACGAAGAATTGGTTGTAACGGCTAATGACTTTGATAAACAAATTGCTCAGTCGCATAAAAACATTACGATAAGTGGTAACCAGGCATCCTGGAAAAACAGGTGGATTGCTGCGGGTACCGAAGTGGTTTGGAATATGGTACATTATGATGTACAGCTTATTGGTGGTACTGTATTGCACGAAGGGAAAATATCTGAAATGGCAACAGGTGAAGGTAAAACCTTAGTGTCTACCTTACCGGTTTTCTTAAACGCTTTATCTGGTCGTGGTGTACACGTTGTAACTGTAAATAATTACCTTGCCAAAAGGGATAGTGAGTGGAACGCTCCTTTATTTCAATTTCATGGTTTAAGTGTAGATTGTATTGATAAGCACGAACCTAATACCGATGAGCGTCGCGCAGCTTATTTAGCAGACATCACTTATGGTACAAACAATGAATTTGGTTTTGATTACCTGCGTGATAATATGGCGCGTGAAGTATCTGATTTAGTTCAGCGTAAACATAACTTCGCTATTGTGGATGAGGTCGATTCAGTGTTAATTGATGATGCCCGTACTCCTTTAATTATTTCAGGACCTACACCAACCGGCGATAAACATGAATTTACAGAATTTAAACCACGTGTAGAAAAATTATTAGCAGCGCAAAAAGCATATGCACAGGTATGTTTAACCGAAGCTAAGCGTTTAGTGGCAGAAGGGAAAGAAAAGGAAGCGGGCATACCATTATTACGTGCTTACAGAGCTTTACCTAAAAACGGGGCTTTAATTAAATTTTTAAGTGAACCGGGAGTTAAAGCATTGCAGCAAAAAACCGAGAACTATTACATGCAGGATCAACAAAAAGAAATGCATAAAATAGATGTGGAATTGTTTTTTGTGATTGATGAAAAAAATAATACGGTTGATTTAACAGAAAAAGGAATTGACTTAATTACATCCAATAGCGACGATGCCGATTTCTTTGTAATTCCTAATGTTGGAGACGAAATTGCAGAATTGGAGAAACGAACCTTTGAAGATCCTAAAGAAAAAATTGCACTTAGAGAAACCTTATTAAGAGACTTCAGCGTAAAAAGCGAACGTATCCATACCGTAAATCAATTATTAAAAGCGTATTCTTTATTTGAAATTGATCAGGAGTATGTCATTGCGGATGGGCAAATTAAAATTGTGGATGAGCAAACGGGTCGTATCATGGAAGGCCGCCGTTACAGCGATGGATTACACCAGGCTTTAGAGGCGAAAGAAAATGTGAAGATCGAAGCAGCTACACAAACGTATGCTACCATCACTTTACAAAATTATTTCCGTATGTATAATAAGCTTGCCGGTATGACTGGTACTGCTGAAACAGAAGCAAATGAGTTTTGGGATATTTATAAATTGGATGTGGTGGTTATTCCAACCAACAGGGCTATTTCCCGTAAAGATGAACAAGATTTGGTTTATAAAACCAAACGTGAAAAATATAATGCGGTAATTGAAGAAACCGTAAAATTAGTAGCGGCTGGAAGACCTGTATTAATTGGTACAACTACGGTTGATATTTCTGAATTACTAAGTCGTATGCTTAAGTTACGCGGCATTAAACATAATGTATTAAATGCCAAATTACATCAGAAAGAAGCAGACATTGTTGCTGAAGCAGGTCAGGCGGGAACCGTTACCATAGCAACCAATATGGCTGGTCGTGGTACCGATATTAAATTAGGTGCAGGTGTTAAAGAAGCAGGAGGTTTAGCAATCGTTGGTACAGAACGTCATGAGTCTCGTCGTGTTGACAGGCAGTTGCGTGGTCGTGCCGGTCGTCAGGGTGATCCGGGAAGTTCACAGTTTTTTGTGAGTTTGGAAGATAACTTAATGCGTTTATTCGGTAGCGAGCGTATTGCGAGTTTAATGGATAGAATGGGCTTGGAAGAAGGAGAAGTGATTCAACATTCCATGATCTCAAAATCTATTGAACGTGCACAAAAGAAAGTAGAAGAAAATCACTTCGGTACCCGTAAGCGTTTAATTGAATATGATGATGTAATGAATGCTCAGCGTGATGTTGTTTACAAACGTCGTCGCCATGCATTAAACGGAGATCGTTTAAGCATTGATATTGCCAATATGATCTATGAAGTATCGGAAAGTATTGTTGCCGAATTTCATGCAAACAGGGATTTTGAAGCCTTTAATTTTGAGTGCCTGAAAAATTTCGGAATGGAATCACCATTTACTGAAAAAGAATTCGGGACGAAAAAAGAAGATGATCTGATCCAGGAATTATTCGAAAAAAGCGAGCAACATTACCGTATTAAATCTCAGGAAATAGCTGAAACGGCTTTCCCTGTTGTAAAAGATGTGTATACAAACCCGAATAATAACTTCGAAAACATTGTAACTCCTTTTACTGATGGTGTAAGAACCATACAGGTAATGGCAAACCTTAAAAAATCTTACGATACAAAAGGAAGAGAACTGGTATCCGTGTTCGAGAAAACAGTAATTCTGGCTATGATCGATGATTCGTGGAAAGAGCATTTAAGAGAAATGGATGATCTGAAACAATCGGTTCAAAATGCAGCCTTAGAACAAAAAGATCCTTTGGTAGTCTATAAATTAGAATCATTTAATTTATTCAGGGAAATGATTGCTAAAACCAGTAAAGACATTATTTCATTTTTAATGAAAGGTGGTTTACCAATTGAAGGGACTCAGCAATTACAACAGGCACGTTTCACACAAGAGCCTGTTCAGCAAAAACCTAAAGAGAAATTAGTAGAAAGCAGAAGCGAAGAAGAAGCGCAGGAACAAGCTGAAATTCAGAAACCAAAACAACAACCAATAAGAGTTGAACAAAAAATAGGAAGAAATGATCCTTGTCCTTGTGGTAGTGGTAAGAAGTACAAGAACTGCCACGGAATAGGTGTTGCATAAATTAAACAACCATCTCAAAAAAGCCCCGTTACTCTATCATGTAACGGGGCTTTTTTATGGCCATATAGTTTATTAAAAACAAAATGGCGATGTGTTAACATCGCCACTTTAGGAACATTGTATAATAGCTTTATTACGTTTTTGAACTCCCCCGAATTATAGCAGCTTTGCCGCTATGAACGTAATAAATTATTACAATGTTTTATTTTTAAGTACTAAGAGCTGTTATATATATAGCAAAATAATGCCAAAAAACAGGGTATTATTAAACCATTGAAATACAATTAATTGAAAAAACAGTTCTTTCGAAAGTGTGGTAAAAGTGTAACACAGTGAGGAATTAGAGTGTGGAATAAATGCCACATAATGCTTAGTACGTAATGAATTGGGGCTTGGAAACCGAGAAAGCTCTTACCCTCAAAGTAAAGCTACCAATAGGATTATATTTGAAAATATAATTTCCACCATTGGGTAAAAAAGGATACAATCCAAAAGATACCTGGAATGTACTGCTTAACAGGTTTTCATTACGCACCATTAAACCTACGGAATAAGCCTGGTATAAGTTGCTCTGTAAAACAGGATGGTCAGGGCTTCCAATCATTCCAAAACCTGCACTGATAACAGGAGCAAACCTAAAGCCAATAACATTGTAAGGAAGATAAGCAACGGTTTCGGAGTTCAGTACCATTTTGGTTTTCCCCGAAAGCCCATTGCTGTTAAAACCATACAAATCATCGGAGGTAAAAGAAGTTTGATCATTAGAGATTTTATTTTCTCCGTGAACCAGGTCGTACTTTATAAACTGGCGAAAATACCAACGGCCTTTTTTTAAGAGATCACTAAAATAATAAAGGTTATATTTTACAGTAACATCATTGGGTACCTGTTGATTAAAAAATACTCCATAAGAAAAGGTTGCAGACAGGTAACCGAATTTAAGATGCTTGGCCCTTGCTACCTCTATACCGCTGTAGTAACGGAGCTTTTTCTGTTCTATTTTTAAAGTGCCATAAGTATATTGAATAATAAGGCCTTCGGGAACATCCTCATTCGCACCAAACCGATAAATATATTTATCCTTATAATATTGTTGAACAGCAAGGCCAACATTTCCTAAAACACTGTATGAATTTAAAATAGTTTTATTCGGGTCAATCAACGAGGAAGGTCTTCTTTGGTACTCATTAGCGTAATACCTGGCACCCACAATTAAATTTGTGCTTTGATTAAAAAAACTACTGTCCTTACTGAGTTTAAAACTTTTGGCAGCCCATAAATCGTAGGCAATATTATCCAGGTTAGTTCTTTTGGGAGTTCCGTCAACTGTATCGTTATAGTCATAAAACGACCAGGCCTTTGAAATATAGGCTCCTCCTGCCCATTTAGCCAAAGGAGAATAAAAACCGCGATCGAATGATAAAGACGTTTGCGTAATATTTTTATTGGTTTGATAATACAAAGAAGATGAAATATAAGTATTATCAATATTGTCGATACCATAACTGCCATAAAAATCAAGTGCTTCAGGCCTTCTGATTTCTGCAAATTGTTCAAACCGTTGTCCTACGCCAAATAAATTATAATTTCTGAATTTCGCATTTACAAAAACATCCGTTATTAAAACAGGAATGGTAATAGGCCATTTATCCAGAACCACCACATTCACATCTACACTGTCTTTACTTTCTGAAGGAGTAATGTAAATATTGACATCATTTACATAGGCGGCTTCTCTTAATACCCTTTCTGTTTCACTTAACTCTATGGCGTTAACGGGTTCATTTTTATTGAAAAGTAATTTATTAAAAATAACCCATTGGCGGGTGGTTGTATGTGCCCTGTTACCAAGGCGTTCGAGCGAAGTTATTTTTCGTTGTACAGTATCGGCGACGCTATAACCAAACGGATCATACACTTTGATGTTGATGTTCCGGACAATCTTATCCTGGTATTTTAAATAAGGGTTTACGATTTTTTCTTCTTTAGATCCTGGTTGCTTCGGATATTCAATAGGCTTGGGCTCTACAAAAATAGCATCGTATGCTTTAGCCGTTAGCTTGTGCCTGTAAGCAAACTTTTTTATTTTTTTATATACTTTTAAGGAATCTTTTACCTGGCTTGTATCCTTTTGTTGGGCATTTAGCAGATTAAACATTAAAATCCAGGCCACACACACCACCAAAGAGCGACTTAATAGTCTATTTGACATATCCGCTGTCATATATTTAATAACTTGATCCTTTTACCCGCACAATACTTTTGGTATTATGGTATAGCAATTTAAGTACCAGTAAGCCTAAAGGTCCGGTAAGTGGTGAGGTGCAGGAATGTGTGGAAATTACTCTATGCCAAGATGAATCAAGGCATCACCCTGGTTTACCACCGGCTGGTTATTGATACCTACAATATATCCGTCAAACGTAGATAAGATTTTATGTTCAATTTCTCCGAAAGGATTGCAGATTACACCCAACAAATCATCTTTGGCTACATAAGCACCGTTCAATACATTCATATGAAACAGCCCGCTGGCATTGGCCCTTATCCAGGTATCTTTTTTTATCTTCACTGCCGGATTATTCGGGATATCAATATCTATCATATCAAAGCTCCGCATGAGTCTTAAACAACCGTTTACGCCTTCGTTAATGGCGGTATAATCAAAGCGCATACTTTCGCCTCCTTCATATACTAAAATCGGTTTATTTTTTTTCGCGGCTTCTTTTCTGAAAGTGCCATCCCTGTAGGAGCTGTCGATAATTAAGGGAGGTGAAAATTTTTCGGCCAGTGAAATATTCTCCGGAAATTCAAATACACAGCGAAGTTGAGGAGAGTTATTGATTTTAGCGCCACCTGTATGGAAATCAACTCCAAAATCAATAAGTGGCACAATGTGTTTCATCAAATCGTAGGCAATACGGCTGCCAAACGAACCATTTTTGTTACCCGGAAAGCAACGGTTCAAATCTCTGCCATCAGGAAGATCCCTGCTGCCAAATAGAAAAGAAACACTGTTGATTACGGGGATAGCAATGATACTACCGCATTTCAGGTGTTTGATTTCATCACGTGTAATTATTTTTCGGATAATCTCTACTCCGTTTGTTTCTTCACCATGCATACCGGCAGAAAGAAGAATGGTAGGACCTTCCACATGACTTCTGAAAACAAAGACAGGAATTTCAATTTTCGTTTTTGTATGAAGTTCGTAGGAGTTTAGTACAATTTGTTTATTCTCTCCTGGACTAACGGTTTGTGAGTTGATGATGAAATCCTTCATAATTATTGTCCAGGTGCGTTGAATTCGTTACGTTCAACGTATTCAATTATTTTTCCGGCTATATCAATACCGGTAGCTCCTTCAATGCCTTCCAGCCCCGGAGATGAATTTACTTCCATCACTAATGGGCCTCTGTCGCTTTGTAACAGATCAACTCCGGCTATTCCCAATCCTAATTTTTTTGCCGATTTTATAGCAGTAGCTCTTTCTTCGGGCGTCAATTGAATTAAAGAAGCAGTTCCCCCGCGATGTAAATTACTTCTGAATTCTCCTTCTTTAGCTTGTCGTTTCATGGCTCCTACAATTTGCCCGTCTACTACAAACACACGAATATCAGCACCTTTCGATTCTTTAATAAATTCCTGAACCAACATATTTGCATCCAGTTTTAAAAAGGCTTCTATTACCGATTTTGCCGCTTTATCATTCTCCGCTAAAATAACACCTATACCCTGTGTGCCCTCTAATAATTTAACAACGCAAGGCGCGCCACCTATACTGGCAATAACCGACTCAATATCTTTTGGCTCATTGGCAAAGGCTGATTTTGGCATACCGATTCCTGCACGGGCCAATATCTGTAAGCTTCTCAGCTTATCTCTCGAACGCACCAATGCTTGTGATTCTACAGCTGTAAATATTTTCATCATTTCAAACTGGCGTACCACGGCTGAACCATAAAATGTAGCACTTGCTCCTATACGGGGAATCACAGCATTTATATCCGTTACTTCTTTTCCGTTATAATAAATATGCGGACGGCTTTGTTCAATTACCAATACACATTTCATATGGTCTAATACAACTACTTCATGCCCGCGTTGTTCTGCCGCTTCTATTAAACGTTTCGTAGAGTATAAATTTTTGTTTCGGGATAAAATAGCTATTCTCATTATAAGAGTTTGTTTTGTGCTTTATGTTTTAATGTTATGCCGTTGGTGTAAATTAAATTGACATCTACTATAAATTTTCCTTTTAACAGCCGTCTCCCAATGAGTACAGGATAGCGCATGTTTTCTCGATCACTTAAGGAAATAGTAGTATGGATTTTTTTTTTGCCGATCTTTATCAGTGTTTTTATAACGTAGCGTTCTTCTTTTTCTCCAAAAGAATTTTTTATGTGTTTCCTGGTAAAATTTTCCACGCTGTGTAGTGTATCATCTATGAGTTTAAAATACAATACCTCCTTATGATCCACGGTTTTTTGTTCAATATGTTTGCAATGAATGGAAGATGTATAAGCACCGGTATCTATTTTCGCCTCTACATGTGCGATCGATAAAAGAGGAAAATCCACATATTCTCTTCTGCCAATCAATTTTATTTTAGAACTTTTAGGTATCATGATAAGGTTACTCCAAATTAGCTGATTTTACTGAAACCAAAAAATTATTTTTTATAAAAACGAAGAGGATCCACTTCGGGATTAAGTGTGTTGCCGGTTCGAATAGAAGAGATCAGGCGATTTGCAAAATAAGGAGCAAGCATAACTGCTTTAGTACCAAAACCATTAAACACAAAATGATGGTTTAAGTGAGGATGTTTACCAACAACAGGTCTTCTGTCTGTTACTGCTGGCCTGATGCCGGCTTCATGCTTGATAATTTTATAAGGGACATTGATAATAGAATCCAGTTTATGAGTGAGTTCAGCTTTTGCTTTTTCGGTAGGAGTATCATTTAAGTTTTCCCATTCGTAAGTAGCACCCACTTTGTAGGTGTTCTCCGAAAGCGGTAAGATGAAAATACCTTTATTTAAAATATCTTTTTTAAGCTCCAGGCCTTCACACTCTATGGTAATAATCTCGCCTTTGGCCGGTTTCATAGGGATCCAAGAAAAAGCAGGGTTCGCGGAAATTAAATGACCTTCACAAAATATAATATGTTTAGCAGATACCGATTTGTAGGTTATAAAAGACGTATGATCTTTTAATTGTGTGTAATCGAAACGTTCATTCAGATAACCGGCATGTGCTGCCAGGTAATGTTTAGTGTGTTCTAAAAAGGAAGTGACATGGAGGTTGCCTGCCCGCAATACTTTGGAGTAGCTGTGAATATAACTGTTTGCAGATAATTTTAAGTCGCTGTAAAGGTGCTTGTCTAAAAATGAATTATCGCTTTCTGCTTTTTTTATCCATAACGTTTTTTCCTGTTCTTCGGTAAACGATTTTATAATGGCCCGTTGCTGAATAAGCGGAGCATCAAATAATGTTTTCAGCGTAACTGTAAAATGAATTTAATTCAGGAACCACTTCATCGGCCAGCCAGCTTTTGGTAAGCCGTTTAAACACCACCGGATTCCATATTCCCGCTGCTACAGAAGAACAGGAGGATAGATCGGAATTATTAATCACACATACGGTGTAACCTTCTTTCATTAAAGAAACAGACAAAACCGAGCCTGCAATGCCTTGCCCTACAATAATGAAATCAAATTCCATGATTTACTTTTTAGGTTTAGGCTTTTTGTAACCGTATTTTATACCACGGTAGGCACCGGAAAAATAGGCTACCAGTCGTACCCCATATACCATTTGAACTTCATTGTAATCGCAAAAGATCTGTCCGCCAATACCGACGTCATACTTAATCTTATAAACGGCTTCAATACAAGCGTAACCACCAACCCTGTTATACACGGTATTTAAAATAGAATGAAGTCCGAATTCGACGCTGTCCTTTAACGGGCGTTTAAAGTAAGAATAAGAAGGACCGATAAAGGCAGATAAATTATATTTTGTGGATTCTTTTCTTAAGCCTAAACCCGCATGAAAATTATAATTATTGGCAGCAGTAAAATCATTTCCACTCATAAAAGCGCCTGCCCTGAAGTAGTATTGCTTTACATGAAATGTAAAATCCATTGCCAGGTTTTTTTGATCGTTCAGCCACTTGGTATTGTAGCCTGCTCCTCCGCCAAACGTTAACCAGTTGTTATATACTCGGTAGCGTTTACCATCGTAAGCAATCTCTTTTTTAGGATTAAAAGCTGAGGTATCTTTCTTGGCATGTTGAGTGGTATCGGTTTGTGATAAAACGGAAGTAAAACTCAACAACATAAAGGCTAACAGGAGAAACGATTTCACGTGATGGGAATATAAATAAAACAATGGCTTTTTTGATTTATAACGTTTTGAAAGATGAATTAGTATCATTTAA